>NZ_CP101291.1:0-1266560 GCF_024300645.1 Alteromonas sp. LMIT006
AAATCCCCCTACCCACCCATAGCAATATGAGTAAGTAGGGGGCATTATTTTAAAGCTCAATGGCGGCCACTTGGCAGGCGTTTCTAAGCGTCTCCTGAGATATTTTTGCATATCTAAGGGTGGTGGTATAACAGGCATGATTCGCTAACTGTTGAACACTCGCTAATGAAACGTTGCTCGATACAAGATTACTACAAAACGTATGACGTAGGTCATGTATACGCACAGTCTGAGGTATATCAGCCTCCCTTAAAGCACTCTTAAACGACTTTTTAAAATCGTTATATGGCTTTTGCGTCACAGGATTAATAAACACATAAGTACAATGCATTCCTAACACTCGGGATAAGATATCCATGGCGGTTGTGTTGAGTAAGATCACATTTTGCTTTTTATTCTTAGCGACACTAGGTGGAACCGTTATTGTGCAGCTATTCATATCGACCCAAGACCATTGAAGCGCTTTTGCTACCCCACTTCTTACTCCCGTTACCAGTAAGAATATCATCAATAGGTTAACCGGGCGCTCAGGGTGCTGGATGAGGACTTCGATAAAACGCTGTTGCTCTTGAGGCGTTAAAAAGCGCTCTTTTTGATTATCAAACTTAATGTACTCAACCTTATCACATGGGTTCTTAGTGACAAGCTCCCATTGTATTGCCAATGTAAACATGCGACTCAATAACTTTAAGTGTCCGGTAATATGACTACCTGATAAATTTTGCTCTAACAAATTAGTTTGAAACCGCTCTATATCTATCACCTTAATCTCCTCAAGCTGCTGACATCCAAAAGTTGGCTTAAGACGAAGTCGCCACATCGACTCAATATTCCTAAATGTGCGCAATCGGGTTTTGACATGTGGCCAATAATACTGCTCCCAAAACGCATTCAAGCTCAACATTGACATATGACTCGTCTGGGTAATGGGTGGTGAAAGGGGGGAATGAGGGGATTGGCTGGATTGAGGGATGAGCTGAGCCACTTTTTGTAATGCTTCTTCCAATGAAAGCCTATCGGAACGTCCTAAGTTGTGGTCTTTTTCTTTGGTGCGGTAGCGATATGTCCCCACCCCTTTTGACGTCTGACGTATCTCGATGCGAAAGCCTTTCGGTAAATTGTCCGCTCGATACTCCGCCTTAATCTTGTCCTTTGGTGTGGGTAAATTATCAATAAAAGCTTGGTCAATATATGAGTATTTCATCATTATCTCCGGTATAAAATGTTGTTTAATGCTTTGAATGAAAAGGCAGGGGTGAGCCTGCCTTGTATGATTAAGCCTGACGCAGTAGTCGTGACACGATGGCACTGCTGAAAGGCTTGTTACGATAACTGCATAACCCACGTTGATTGAGCAAGTGGGCCAGTTCGACCGTATTGGCTTGCGGGTACTGAGCTTGCAGATGATGGATGACCTTGATGATTTTTTGTCGCCAAGCGCCTTGAGCAGACGTACGGGCTTGAGTTGCAGAAATAGTGTCAGTATTACGACAACGCTCAGTTGGGGGTTACCCAATTTCACACCACGCAACTTTGCCGCACTAAGGGCTGCTTTAGTTCGTTGCGAAATCATCTGCGCTTCATGTTGGGCCATTGCAGCCAAGATATGAATCGTCAGTTGGTCGATGTCAGGGAAATCAGCGAGTTTAAAGCGGACCCCTTTTTTCTGTAAGTCAGTAATAAAGTGTAAGTCTCGGCTTAGCCTATCTAGTTTAGCCACTAACAAAACAGCATTAGCCAGTTGAGCATATTCCACAGCCCTTTCAAACTCTGGACGGTCAGAGGCTTTGCCCGAACCAACCTCTGTATACTCAGCCACTAAGATGCCATTGTGTAGCCTTAGAAAATCACTTATGGCCTGTTTTTGAGCTTGCATTCCTAAGCCAGCTTTTCCTTGCTTCACCGTCGAGACTCGGTAATAAGCCACATAGTTAATTTGACTCATGCCTTACTCCTTTTGGCACTCTTATAAAATCGATGGATTTTCGTAATGAGCAAAATAAGCAAGCTGAACATACCAAACATGCACTGGCTTAGACGCTCTAGTGCGAGAGGTTTGGTACAAATGAGGTAAATAGTAAATAATGATAGTATCAAGAACATCTTTGGTTTCCTTTGAATGTGATACACCCACACCAAACAAATGCATAACGCTAAAAGGACATTTAGTGATATGTATTGATTGGGGTGGGCAAGTTTATTGATGATTTAAGACGTCGTCTTGTTAGGGACAACTGCGTGGTTTTTACAGATGGCATCGAGGTTGCCAATTTCGTGTCGATAAACATGCTTTGAGGATGGGCAAAGCATGCCTTCTTGGCGTAATACTGCTGCTAAAAAAGAAGCGTTATTTGCGCTTTTTCCAACAAACAAGCAATTGAATACCGTTGAGCTAAATACTTTCTCTGTTGGGAGTTTCTGCAAAACATCTTTGATTGCTGTTATAGCAATGATGTCCGGGCTAAAAAACCCACCTCCAGAGTTCGATACGAAGCGCAAATAGATATTCTGTTTGTCATCATGCAGGATGTCGTAGTTAAGCTTTGCATGCGAACGTGCATTGAGTAGAGGGCATTGTCCCGATGATATTAGAGTATAACCCTCCATGTTAGACCTCCTCAGCGTGCAAGATGAGTAAAAACACACCGCCCCCGGCATTACCGGTGATCTGACAGTAAAGTGAACATCCATCATCATGCTCGACAAAGTCCGGCTCTAATAAACAGCGAGTTTGAGCATCCGTCAAAACAGTTGGATAATCCGATAACTGAATATGCAAGCAGCATTTGGTGTCATGCCAGAATGCTTTTGACTCCTGCAAGTTATCAAAAGGCGTTACGATGACATCATGTAATAACCGATGCGCATGACTAGAGATTGCCATAGGGGTATCCCATGGCCACGTGTATGTTGTATACATAAGGTATTCCTATAAATGAATAAGATGGAGCAGTGCACGTAATGAAATACCGTGCTCTGTTTGGAAGGAGTTTTCCGATATAGATACTGATTTTTTCTCAGTTTAAATAATCAGTTTTTGCGAGCATCTCTGATTATGTTTATTCTATAGCGATACCTATTTTGTAATGTGCATGAACAGTAAGGAGCTGTGTTGACTGATAAACTCGATAGACGCTTTGATTGGTACCCAACTTTTACCAACAAGAGTATCAATAAGCTGGTGGATGAGTTAGCCAATACCAGTGTTGAACTATTGAACAAATCTCAGCAAGGGGGTAATGCACAAAAGCGACGAGTTGCATTGGAAGACATTGCCAGACATCTGATATGCGCACTATTTATTAACTACCAAGAAAAGCAATACCACAGGCATGAAAAGCTCATCAGTATTCCTTTGCACAAGCGCCATTACCACCTCACTGACCCCAACAAAATTCCTTATGTATACCCCAACAAAGTCGAAGCGGTCTTTAAGGCGCTTGATAGATTAGATTGGATAACGATACAAAAAGGTCAATATCGCTCCTCAGGTCAATCCAAAGTCACGGTTTTTAAAGCAACACAAATACTGGAAACGGCCTTTTCTCAGTTAAACATACACTGGCTTGCACAACAGCCCATGCCAATGCAAAGAGGCGTTGAAATCAGAGACAAAGACAAAACAGATAAGGCCGTTGCTATTGCTCATACCCACCCCAATCTTGACCATGAAAAATTGCACACATATCAACAAAATTTGGCGAAGATAAATGGTCACCTTGTACAACAGTGCATCCACCTTGATGCCACGGACGAGCAGCTCAGGCAAATACTGACACGTGAGCATGTTGACCAACGCACTCAACAACCTTACCAACACCATATAGATATCAATATGGTGCAATTACGACGCATATTTGCAAAAGGACGTTTAGATAGAGGGGGGCGATTTTACGGAGGCTGGTGGCAAGGGGTATCATCAGAGCACCGCCCAGTCATTCGGATCAACAACCGCAAGACCATCGAAATAGATTTCAGTGGAATTGCCATCAATATAATATATGCACTTAATAAGACATGCCTGCTTCCTAAAATAGATGTATATGATATTGGATTACCAAACTGGGAGGGGAAAGAGGATAGACGTCGCCCTGTGGTAAAAAAGGCCTTTAATGCGTTTATCAATGATGAAAAGGGACATTATCGATTAAGTGGAAAAGACATTAAGGCCCTCGGGTGTAACACTCAGGAACTGAAAAAAAAAATCATACTCACCCACCCTGTTATAGAATCTATATTCAGTACACAAATAGGCCTAGAGGCTCAGTATTACGATAGCTGTGTGGCAGAAGATATCATGCTGTCCCTCTTGGCACTTGGGATAACCTGCTTGCCCATTCATGACAGCTTTATTGTGACAGCATCACACTGGGATATCCTACAAACACAGATGCAACAAAGCTTTAAGAAAATAATGGGTGTGGAGATAACAGTAAAACCAGAGGTCATCAAGTCACACCGCACTTTGCATATCCAGAATAAAGATATGGCACTCAGGCCACCCCATGAGGACATCCTATCAACACAAGAACTTCATCAAGCATTCCTATTTAAGCAAGAGGGAAACCTCATGCAGAGATATTATGATAGCTATACTGATATCAAGGGAAAGGATATTTAGTATTCATCTTCTTTAGATACTATTAAATATTAAAGAGAATAATAAGAATAACTCCCCTAATGTTCTCTAAGTAGCACTAAGGGGCTACTAATGGTCCCTAATGAAAGCCTATGGATGCCTAAGGCTACCTCATTAGTGGCCCCAACTTTGTAATAAGTACCATTAGGTGATTAAGAGTGCTTTGTGTCCGTCCGGCAAACCCCGTCTAGCAACACTGGTAAGGCCTGAGACTTCCCGACACTTTTTATGGTAAAAATGTAACTATAACCATAAGAGGTAAATCGTGTCCGTCCATAGTAAAGGCAAAACGCTGACCATCAGGATGTGCATCGTTTCAATTTTTGATGGTGAGGAAATGGTCGGGAAAATTTTATGGGGTATATGTGTCGAGGACATGACGTACCGCTTTGCAACCAACGACTACATTAGCACATCAAAAATAGTGGAAATATCACCTAACAATCAGTTAATCAAAACCACTAGCGGTAGCCTTTATCAAGTTATTGGCGCAGGCAAAAAAGCCGAAGTGCAGATGAGAGATTTCCAACTCCTTCGGCATGGATTTTCGCCTGAACAGATCACCCAATTGAATGTGGCACCAAACGACTATTTTCATTGACCCAAAAAACAAAACCAGTTTCCGCTGGCTTTGGTTTGAGAGCAAAAGCTTATTTGTTTCTCAGTTGTTTTTTACGAAATTCTTTAGCAGAATCCAACCAATTAGGCTGCATTAAATTTTCTACAAACCACACAATAAACTTTTCTGAGTAGCGGGGTCTCCCATCAATTTCATATCGAAATTCGGATTTCTTTTGCTTTTTGATCTTGTGTTTACTTATTACAGCCTGAAATGCTCCGCTTTTTATAAATGCGATATCTTGCCGTTTGTTAATCTCGTCTAAAGCTTCTTTCTGATGATATGGATGAGTCAACTCTGGGTCTTTGGTTTTAGTAATTATTATCGCACCTTCACCTTCATCTCCCACGCTTAAAGAAAGGTCACTTTCATCCTCTCGCTTAACAAGAGCAAGTCGATAATCAATTGGTATCGAAAATTCAGTTGAATCAACTTCCTTGGCTGTTTTATCAAACCTATTAATGAATTTAGAAACAGAATTGGCGGTATGCTTGCCATATTGCTTTTGAATAAGGGCTATTTCTGGCTTGGGGCCATCAAGTACAAGGCTTAACATACCGACACTTTGCCCAGCCAAAGGCGCATTACCCATTTCATTTTTATATCTGGTTTGATAGTTCAAGACGGTTGCTTGAAACAGCCGTGATAGCTGCGGTTGCAATTCAGGCATTAACAAATGAACAGCTTGATCTCGCAAGTCTACTAGTGTTTCCAAATTTATACGTACAGGATCTTTCTCTTGAAGCCTTCGTTTTAAAGCATCGGAAACAGAAAGACTTCTATCATTGTCATAGAAAATCTTGTCATATCCTTCGACCTTTAAGATCTCCGCTTTTAACAATAACTCCCAAGCATTAACTATCATAATAGTAAATGCTTCGACTCTATTCTTCATACTTGGACGATTGTATACTTCTAGCGCCAACGTGAACGCATCAAGACTTCGACCAATCAATTTCTCGTAAAATTGTTCTTCGGGTGTCTTCTTCTTAGCTTTCGCAGACTGACTCATAACAGCCAGAAACTCTTCATTTGAAAGTGCTGCGATTCCTTCACACCTATATTTAGTGCGGGAGCCAGCGTGAAAAACATACTTATCTAAAAGCTTTTCATTTATGTATTTATTGACTGAGTTTTTGCTATATGTTGTCTGCTCTACAATCATATCAGCAGTGAAAATAGTGCCGTTTACTTCAAATTCTCGTAAAGTTTCTGCTAGTTTTATCTGGTTATAATTCCTTGCCATTTAACCTTTTCCATAAAAAGTTGGTTATTCTTTATCTTCTATGTCAGATATTAAAAAGCCCCGACTAGCGAGGCTTTGGATTCAAAAGGTTACTTCACCACATATTTTAACGATAGGCCGCAATTTTCACCATAATCAAACGTTATGAAATTTCCAACTACAAGCTGCTCATCAGCATCATACCAAGAAGAAACTCTACTGTTTTCAACGTATGTGTTTAAAGGAATGGTAAACACCGTCTGCCCTTTTTCTATTTTATGAAGGAGCACACCTTGCAGTACTTTCCCTTCAATTTCAGTGGGAGCGGAAAGTTCTACATTTAGCAACGGTCCTCGCTTCGTGAGCGTTATTTTGAATAGTTCTGCATATTTACTACTATTTTCAGCAATACTCTCTTCAGTAATCAAGCAAGTAGTCGCTTTGCAACCAAAACTAAACGCAAGAAAAGTAATTAAAACTATATATTTAATCATGGATAGACTCGACTCATAACGTGATCTGGGTTTTTATAACGTTTCCCTTTAGGCAAGTTTTTAAATGACATCTTTTGTCCAAAACTACCAAATCTATACGGCACAAAACCCATATATTTAGGATGTGTTAAACCTACATTATGCAAAGACTCATGCCCAGCCATCCATTGAGTATTTCTATTGTTACCGAATGCAGCATGGTCCGTTGCTACGTTGATGGTTGTACCACCAACTACAGCATTTCCAAAATTACCGTTAATATCACTGGTTGAAACCGCATTTGCCATGTGCCCACCTGAGCCATCATCATTTAACTTTGCAGCTCCGGCATCAAGGTCGTTTGCCATAGAGTTTAGCTCTGAGGCTGAATAGCCATCTCCATTAGTTGCTCCATCTTCTAGTCCTGCCGCCTCTTCACGCATTGATGCAGCACTTGCGGTCATATCTGAAGCTGCTTGTTTTTGAGCTGCATCAAATTGCTCCCATTGCTCATCCGTCCAACCACTTCCTCGACCATACATACCCGTTGGGTCAACCATATTAATAGGATCATTCCCCACATATGCATACAGATTCATCTGATCTTCATAACCAATAGGGTCAGTTTGCAGGAATCGCCCAAGCTTTGGATGATAAATCCGTGCTTTGTAGTAGTATAATTGTAACTCGTTTAAATACAATTGCCCCGTATAGGCAAACAAGGTGTTATTAATGCCAGCAGGCACACCAAAAGCATCGTATTGATTGACCTGCGATACTTTGCTATTGCTCAGATTGCTCACCGCAATGACACTGCGTTGGTAATTGGCATGTAAGTATTGAGTGGCACTGTAACTTGCTGCTGCGCCTTGGTATTGGATGAGCGGCTCATCGATTTGATCGGAGTGAATAAATCGCGCGGTGATATTGTTATTGCCATCCGTTGTGGCAATTAGCGCATCCCTTGCAAATACATAGTAACTCGTTTTGTCATTGATAATGGTCTTGTATAAACGCCCATTTAGATCGTAGGTAAAATGGTGGCCCGACCCCGACTTGAACGGGGGACCTGCCGATTATGAGTCGGATGCTCTAACCAACTGAGCTATCGGGCCATTGAGAGGTTCAGCACAGAAGTGCGGGTCGCATTATAAGGACATTTACAGGCGTTGTCATCACAGAATTGTGAAATCCTACACAAAAACCCAATCACCAACATATCAGCCTGATTATAATTAAAGAGATCATTGAACACTTTTACTAGGTGAATTGGCATTCCTGAATTATGATTGCTTTAAAAATATTTCATTACTTTAACAAGGACAGAGAATGCGAATTGGTATTTTATCGCGCAATCCCAACCTCTATTCCACTCGCCGACTGCGTGAAGCGGCTGAGCTGAAAGGCCATGTAATCGACATCATCGATACCATGCATTGCTACATGGATATTACCAGTGCCAAACCATCGGTTCGCTATAAAGGACGTGCATTACCTCATTATGATGCGATCATTCCTCGCATTGGTGCATCGGTTACGTTCTATGGTACCTCGGTCGTGCGTCAATTTGAGATGATGGGTACCTATTCCATTAATGAGTCGGTTGCGATCAGTCGTTCTCGTGACAAGCTGCGTTCATTACAGTTACTTTCTCGCAAAGGCATTGGTATGCCGCGTACCGGGTTTGCCAACCATCCAGACAGGATTGACGATTTGATCAAAAATGTTGGCGGTGCGCCTGTGGTCATAAAATTACTCGAGGGCACCCAAGGTATTGGCGTGGTACTCGCTGATACCAATAAAGCAGCAACGGCCATCATTGAAGCCTTTATGGGGCTGAATGCCAACATTCTGGTTCAAGAATATATTAAAGAAGCTGGTGGTGCAGACATTCGTTGTCTGGTCGTCGGAGGCAAGGTCATTGCCGCGATGAAGCGTCAAGCCCCTCCAGGAGAGTTTCGCTCTAATCTTCATCGAGGTGGTACTGCAAGTTTGGTAAGACTTTCTCCTGCTGAACGTAAAACGGCTGTTGATGCAGCCAAAACCATGGGCTTAAACATGGCTGGAGTCGATATTTTGCGCTCGAATCACGGCCCTGTGGTAATGGAGGTGAATTCATCTCCAGGCTTAGAAGGCATTGAAAAAGCGACCGGCAAAGACGTGGCAGGTATGATCATTGATTTTATTGCCAAATCTGCCAAACCCAACGCCACCAAGACTCGAGGCAAAGGCTAGTGAAAATCGCCCCTTTAACGATTGCGGGACAGACCATTAACGCTGGGGAAACGGTTCGATTGGGGTTGGAGATGCCCCCACTCTACACGGATACAAGCATGCACATCCCCATTGAGGTAAGACGTGGAAAACGCGCTGGCCCGATTATGTTTGTGAGTGCAGCCATCCACGGGGATGAGTTAAATGGGATTGAAATCATCAATCGTCTACAAAAAAGTCGCTCGATTAAGAACCTAAAAGGCACTTTGATTACGGTACCCATGGTCAATGTATACGGTGTGCTGAATCAAAGTCGTTATTTGCCAGACCGGCGCGATCTGAATCGCTGTTTTCCGGGTAGTCGCAAAGGCTCACTTGGTGGTCGTATTGCGCATCTTTTCGTCGAGGAAATTATTAAAAAATGTGATGTCGGTATTGATTTGCACACCGGAGCGATTCATCGCTCGAATTTACCTCAAATACGAGCTAACTGTGATGATGCTGAAACGTTGGAGATGGCAAAAGCTTTTGGTATGCCGGTCATTTTGAACGCTGATTTACGGGATGGATCCATGCGCGAAACCGCTAGCGAGCTTGGTGCCAAAGTGTTGTTGTATGAAGCTGGTGAAGCCTTGCGTTACGATGAATTTTCGATTCGAGCTGGTGTTAAAGGGATCATCAATGTGATGCGTCAAATCGGTATGCTCAATAAGGTCAAGCGCAAGGGGCACCCAATTGCACCATTCATCGCTCGGCAAAGTGGCTGGGTGCGCGCAAATGAAAGTGGCTTAATCAATCATCATGCTCAACTTGGCGATCATGTGAGTAAAGGCGAAGTGCTAGGCACTATCGCCAATCCTTATGGCGATGTATTGGACAAAATCCTCTCTCCCTCGGAGGGGGTTGTGATTGGCAAACAAAATATCCCGCTTACTCAAGAAGGGGAGGCGGTCTATCACATTGCGTATTTTCATAAACCCGATACCGTGGCAGAACACGTCGAACTGCTGCAAGATAATTTGGATACGGTAACACGATGAACAAAACCATCATTGGGGCAATTGAACAGTGCAATTTGCCCAAATTAGCCATCAAAGGCTTACATATTCGCGTTGATACTGGCGCCGCCACCTCATCTTTGCATGTCGATAATATCGAAGAATTTGAAAAAGACGGCATACCGTGGGTCAGTTTTGACATCCACCCTGACTATCACGATGTCAAACGAGTCGTGCGCCGTGAAGCACCGGTGGTATCTCGCAAAATCGTCAAAAGCTCAACTGCGACCCGCGAAAGACGGTTTGTGATAACGACCCCGATAACGATGAATGACACCACTTGGGACATCCAATTGACCCTCACCGATCGCTCGAACATGACGTATTTGATGTTACTTGGACGTGAAGCGATGCAAGACCGCTTTATTGTGGATCCAAGTATTGAGTATATTCTGGGGCGCTTTGCTACAGAAGATAACTAAATTCAGCTCTTAAATAGGTAATTTGTCACTTTGTCCAAGCTTTAGCTATCGCCAGGTTTACTTGGAATGATAACGCGTATGGTGCGCCAAGGGCTATTGGTTACCATGCTGATTTTGCACCGTTTTCTTTTGGCGAAAGTACAAGACGATACCTACTCCACCCAAAATTGAAATGCTAGCAATGCTCAAACGCAATGTCAGCATTTCATCCAATAATACAACTCCAGCAACGGCCGCAATGACCGGGACACTGAGTTGTAAACTGGCCGCTGTACTGGCTTTCATGCTTGGCAACACTGCATACCAAATTGCATAGCCTACACCTGATGTGATCGCACCTGATAATACCGCATAGATCACGCCATACCCATCCAAGGTTGCATAACTCAAGCCAATCACACTTAATACCAGCGCAAATGGAATACTGTAAATAAAATTTAGAGCCGTCGTTTGCGTTGGATCACCCCCTTGTTGCCCGCGTAAGGTATACAAGGCCCACGCTATGCCTGAACCTATCATCAACATTGCACTGGTCAGGGGCGGAGCCGTTACCCCAGGTAAAAACAAATAAACCAAGCCCAACCAGGCCATAACAAAGCCGAGCCATTGCGGTTTTGAGAAGCGGTCACCTTTCCACCAACTCAAACTCAACATGGTGAGTTGCACCGTCGCAAACAAAATTAACGCCCCAGTGCCCGCTGATAGACCTATGTAAGAGAGCGAAAAACAAATCGCATAGACAAATAACCACAAAGCCGAACGCCAGCTTTTTTGCGAATAAATTAAGCTCTGCCGCTTAACCAAGTATACAATAAGTAGCAGACACAACGCGCCAGAAACCAAGCGGATTGTGGTAAACGATACTGGATCGATATTAGTTTCATACAAAGCTATTCGGCACAGTAACGAATTTCCAGCAAACGCTAGAAGCGCCAAAATGGTTAAGATAATTAGTCGCATAACATCTCCTTTACAGTATTTGTAAAGCTTTGTTACAAACTAAGCAATGATTAGTTAGTCGTAGGGGTAGGCATTTGTGGATTGACTCATTAGTATATTTGCAGCAAAAATGGAGAATGTACATGAAGAATATGAGTTTAACCGCCATTGCGGTTGCCCTAGCCCTGTCGCTATCCCCCCAAATTTTAGCCACCGAGTTACTCGCTGAAGATGCTCCGAAACCACCGAAAGCCGAAAGCTCCAAAGCTCAGGAAGAAGGTGAACAAGCCGAAAAAAACGAAGAAGAAGAAGACGAGGAGGATGACGCAGAGAAAGAAGAAAAAAAAGAAACCTTTGCGGACAAAGTCAAAGATCTTGACCACCTCCCTGGTTATTTAGAAATTTATCGCGACCCTAAAACTGGCTCTGCAAAACTGAGTTTGAGCAAAGACCAGCTTGATACTCCAATTCTATACTTTGCCAAAACCGTCAATGGTGTGGTGGACGTACGTCATTTTGTCGGAGCATATCGCACCGAGCGTTTAATTGAATTTCGTCAGTACTTTGATCGTCTTGATGTTGTGGCGGTGAATGACTTTTTCTATTTCGATCCAGAAAATGCTCTTAGCAAGGCGTCTCACGCCAATACATCAGATGCGATTTTGGTGACCACTAAGATCGAATTTGATGAAGAAGGCAAAATCCTTGTCAATTTAGATGATATTTTGTTGAATCAAAATGTGCATCGTATTCAGCCTTACCCAAGTCGCAACCCCAAAGTGGAAAAAGAACGCTTCAAACTCGGCAAGCTTTCAAAGAATAAAACTCGCCTAAACAGCGTAAACAATTTCCCTGAAAATACGCACGTTACTGTGGATTATGTGTTTGAAAACCCTACCCCGCGCAACTGGGGCACTGGCGGTAATGCCGATCCCCGTTTTACCACCATTAGCTTGCAACACGCTTTTGTAAAGTTACCGGAGAACAATTTTGAACCTCGTGTAGATGATGCGCGTGTTGGCTATTTTGGTACGTACAAAGACGACCAAACTACACCTGATACCACACCGTATCGCGACTACATCACGCGCTGGCATTTAGAGAAAAAAGACCCAACTGCAGAGGTATCTGACCCAGTCAAACCCATAACATGGTGGATTGAAAACACCACACCTGTCGAGTGGCGTGAGACTATCAAAGAAGGGGTGTTAGCGTGGAACTCTGCGTTTGAAAAGGCCGGAATTAGCAACGCGTTAGAAGTCAAGATTCAGCCCGACGATGCAGATTGGTCTGCCGAAGATGTTCGTTATAACGTCTTACGCTGGACGAGCTCTCCACGCCCTCCGTTTGGCGGCTACGGTCCAAGTCTAGCAAACCCTCAAACAGGGGAAATCATTGCTGCAGACATCATGCTTGAATACGTATTTATGACCAATCGTTGGTTGTATGAAGGTATGTTCACGCAAGGTACGATGTTGAATGACAATGACGCACACGATGCGCATGATCACAATTCGTTAATGAACGCCTGGGCTGAAGAGACGTTACATTGCTCAAAAGGCCACGAAATCAATATGGGCGTGGCATTAGGTCAGATGATCGGCGGCCAAAGCACCACTGATATCTATGACCTAGACAATAATGAGATTTTGCGTCAAGGCTTATTACACCTTACTTTACACGAAGTGGGTCACACTCTTGGCCTGAATCACAACATGATGGCCTCGCAATTATATTCGCCCAAAGACGTGCATAATGCAGACATCACACAAGGAGCCATCACAGGATCGGTCATGGATTATGCCCCAATCAATCTTGCGCCAGTGGGTGTTGAGCAAGGCGATTACTATGATTACGCGCCAGGGCCTTATGATGATTGGGCCATTTATTATGGTTACTCTCCCGCACTGGATGATCCAGAAGAAGAAGCCAAACGCCTAGAGTCTATTTTGCAAAAATCGACGCAAAAAGCACTCGCCTTTGGTAATGATGCCGATGACATGCGTGCACCTGGCCGCCACATCGACCCTCGGATCATGACCGGTGATATGTCGAGCGATGCCGTGACCTATGCTGAGCAATACATAGAGCGTTTACACTTTGAGGCCAAAACGCTTAAAGACAAAGTGTTACAGCCAGGCGAAAGTCATCAAGATTTGGTGGTAGCGGCCAATATCATTGTCGGCAGCATGGGGACCCAAGCCAACGTGATGTCTCGCTATGTTGGTGGTGTTTACATCAATCGTGCGGTGGTGGGCCAAGAAGGATATGACCAGCCGTTTACGCCAGTCCCACGTGAGAAGCAAGTACAGGCAATGCAAGCGCTCAATAAGCATATTTTTGCACCTGATGCGATTGCTGACTTAGAGCCGCTTTTTGCGTTTTTACAAAAGCAACGTCGTGGATTTAGTCACTACGGCAACAACGAAGATCCAAAGCCACACTCCATGTTATTGCGCATGCAGTCTCGTGTGATGGACCATCTGCTCCACCCAAATGTCATGATGCGGATCACTGACAGCACTCGCTATGGAAACGAATATCCATTAGCCGATATGCTCAATGATTTAACTGATGCGGTGTTTAAAGCGGATATTCGTGGCGATGTGAATACGTATCGTCAAATGTTACAAGTGGCCTACGTTGAACGTCTAATTGCCATTGCAGGATTAGAAAAGCCAAGTAAGCATGATTTGATCAGTCAAGCGACCGCAACTTATATCTTGCAAGAGTTAAATGATACGTTAAAAATCAATCGTGGGGATACCGCGACTAAGATTCATCGGAACTTCTTAAAAGACCGCATGAACCGAGCGTTTCACAAATCGAAAACTTAATCTAGGTTAGAAAATTGGAAAGGGGCTGAAGATTCAGCCCCTTTTTTGTCTATTTGACAAGTTACTCGCCCGTTATCTGCTTGATGATCGCAGTAGTAGATACCCCTTCTTCAAAATGCATGATTTTGACTTCACCACCATTGGCAATCACCTCAGCCCCACCTGCAATTTGCTCTACGGTATAATCCCCTCCTTTGACCAAGATATCTGGCAACACCTCAGCAATCAATGCCTGTGGCGTATCTTCCCCAAATGGCACGACAAAATCCACAGCGCCTAACCCAGCCAATACCGCCATCCGACGCGAGACATTGTTCACCGGCCGACCTGCGCCCTTTAAGCGAGTAACCGAAGCATCGTCATTGACCGCCACAATCAAACGATCGCCTAATTTTGCCGCTGCTTGTAAATACGATACATGACCTGCATGTAAAATATCAAAGCATCCATTGGTCATTACCACTTTTTTGCCTTGTGCTTGTAACTGACGAACGGTATACACAAGTTGCTCGGCATTCATAACACCACTGTCTTCGTGCACCACATCTTGTATCGCTAATGATAATTCAGTTGGAGATACGGTTGATGTTCCAAGCTTACCCACCACGATGCTTGCGGCTTGGTTTGCTAACACACATGCCTGATTTAATTCCAAGCCAACGGCAACGCCTAGCGCAAGGGTCGCGACAACCGTATCACCAGCTCCGGTCACATCATAAACTTCTTTGGCTTTGGCCGGTAAGTGATAATCAGGGCCCTGTGAAAACAACGACATGCCATGTTCCGAACGCGTGACCAAAATATGTTCGAGAGCCAATTGCTCACGCAAAGCTTGTGCTTTGGTGCTCAACTCACTTTCACTATTAACAGAACCTTGAATTTGTTGGAATTCAGACATATTCGGGGTAATCAACATTGCCCCGCGATAGCCACTGTAATCAGTGCCTTTGGGATCAACAACCACTGGCACTTGTGCTTGCTTTGCGAGTGCAATCAAAGACGCTGCATCACTTAATGTGCCTTTGGCGTAATCAGAGAGTACCAACACATCAACATCGCCTAATACCGCTGCGACTTGTTGCGTCAATACGGATTTATCTACCTGAGCAAATGACTCTTCAAAATCCAAACGCAATAACTGTTGGTTGCGACTCATGACTCGTAATTTGGTGATGGTATCCATACCATCAACAAAAGCAAAATGACAGGTCACCCCATGAGCTGACAAACGCTCCTCTAGGATTTTAGCCGCCTCATCCGCAGCGCCTTCTCGCGCTCCACACAGGCCAACCAAATGCACTTGTGCACCCAATGAAGCTGCGTTAATGGCCACATTTGCAGCCCCGCCCGGCCTAGCTTCATGGTCATTGACTTTCACCACAGGTACTGGTGCTTCTGGTGAAATCCGGCCAGTATCGCCACTGTAATAGCGGTCAAGCATGATATCGCCGACAATCATAATACGGGTGTTCTGAAAAGACGGTAAATGAACCATAATGACTAACAACTCTTTATCTTAAAATTTTATTAAAAACTGATGATGCCCAACACAATAAGAGCTATGCCGACGCTTAAGACCCATTCAAGGGTAGCGATCCCAATGTTTTCTTGCAGATCGACTTCTTGTTTCCAATCGATCCCCAGCAACACCAAACGTTTGGCCAAACCGACAATAATGGCTAGTAAGAACGCGCCAACCACACCACAAAACAACCAGCCAGTCACGTTAGTGACATAGGTCGCCGCATCGTATTGCAATATATTCCCAGCACCCGAGACCACGAGCGCTGTGCCGATTAAGTTACCAGAGTGTTGGATACCAAGCGCCAGATTACCTTTGCGCAACTGGCCTTGTAGTGAATCCACTTGATTGTTACGCGCAAAGCGCAATTCATAAATACGAGTCGTCACCAGCAATACAGTGAGCATGACAAAAAAGCCCGTAATGATCGCCACAATCGCTTGTGTATCTGTGCCTTTAACCCAGTTGATTACGCCATAAATCACAATCGCCGAGGCAATGGCGCTCGATGCATCTACTACTGCGACAGCCGTGTTGCGCTTGGCAATCGCCTCGTCTTTCACTAAGCGATGCAAAATCACTTTATCGTGTGCCACGCGCCCTAATTTGATTAGAAGAATACCTATGGTGCCAAACAACAACATACCCAATGCGGCGATATCAAACCCTTGTCCAATGTGCCGGCCGACAATCGCAGATAATACAATGCACAACGCAAGCATGCGCCCTGCCACACTGATGCCAAACGCCGCATTGTCTTTGCTTGCGAGTTCATCCGACACACTCACCTTACTTTGCGAGCCCGCGAGTAAACGAATGGTTAGAAGTAATGCTAAGACGATGACAATGTCCATCAAGACATAAAGCATGAGTGCATTAGGGAAAGCGACCAGAGCAACCAACTGTTCCATATAAGAATTCTTTTTTTTGCAGGGTTTTGCGGTATGATTTGTATCATACCATAGCGCATAATAAAAGTGACAAGAGATGACACACATTGCGATTGATTCGCCTTACTCAGCCCAGGTCATAGACCAGTATTCTGAGCAGTGGGAAAGCTTCGTTGCCCAGTATCCATTGAGCCACCCTCTGCCTCAAGATCTCCACCTCATTCTTGATAACCTGGTAACACAGTGCCAATCAGAAACTGAGCAACTTCGCGAATTACGTCAATTTAAACACTTGGCCATGGCACATATTACGCATCGTGACCTGTATCATGAGCAATCGATTCAGCAATCCGTACAACAGGTGTCACTGGTTGCTGATGCTACCATTTTATGTGCTTACAGCATGGCATATCAGCAAATTTCACAGCGCTATGGTGAACCTTTGGGTAGTCATGGCAAACAGCATTTATACATCTTGGGCATGGGCAAGTTAGGCGGTAATGAGCTCAACTTTTCTTCCGATATTGATTTGATCTTTGCTTATCCCGAAACAGGCGAATTCAGCGAACGACGCAAACCATTTGAATATCAACAGTTCTTTACCAAAGTGGCACAAAAGCTTATTTATTTGCTCGACCATACCACACTGGACGGCCAAGTTTGGCGGGTAGACATGCGCTTGCGTCCGCTCGGTGACAGTGGACCTTTAGTCATGCCTTTTTCCGCAATAGAAGAATACTATCAAAGCCAAGGTCGCAGTTGGGAGCGTTATGCGATGCTAAAAGCACGCATTCTCAATGCACAAGATGACTACAGCAATCAATTAAGCGACATACTGCAACCATTCATTTACCGTCGTTATGTGGATTTTAGCGTGCTCGACTCACTGCGCGAAATGAAACGTAACATTGCCCAAGAATACCGTCGTAGACAACTTTCAGACAACATTAAATTAGGTCGAGGCGGTATTCGTGAAGTGGAGTTCTTGGTGCAATGTTGTCAGCTGATCTATGGCGGGCGACATAAAGACTTACAGACGGCATCATTACAGAACGCTATGCAACACATCACCGAACATCAAATTTTGCCGAGCTCAGTGACCTATGAGTTGGAGCGTGATTATTGGATATTGCGTACCGTTGAGCATCGCTTGCAACAGTACAACAACCAACAAACTCAAACTCTGCCTCAAGATACGCAGCATAAAACGATTCTAGCTAAACAGTTAGGTTTCGCTTCATGGGCAGAAACGTATGAATATATTCAACAAGTTTCACACCGTATCCATGCTCATTTTAGATTGTTTATCCAAGATGAAGATGAACCAAACACAGAACAACACAATGCATATCAAGATATCTGGGAGCTAGCTTTAAGTGTCGAAGAGATGACCACTATTTGCACGAGCATAGACATTGCATTAGCGGAACAACTTATCCACGATAAAAATACCGCAAAACAATGGCAACTTGGTGAGCGAGGTGCGCGAATTTTAAATGCGCTGTGCCCGTTGTTTATCAAGCCGATCAGTGAGCATTCAGGTCGCGAACAAGTGCCGGTATGGTGTAGTGTTTTTCATTTGCTACAGGCTGTCTCTAAACGCACTGCTTACTTGGAACTGATGCTCGAAAATCACAATGTGCGTGAGCAGGTCTTATTATTTTGCAACAAAAGTACTTGGGTGATTGAACAATTATGTCAATTTCCAGTACTTCTTGATGAGCTCATTCATCCACAATATTTGCAACATTCGGAATACGACATGGATGGCTGGCGCACTGATTATCAAGCGCAACTACAACATGCATTACTCCGCATAGAACCGGATGATGTTGAGGCGCAAATTCAGGCGCTACGCCAGTTTAAACTTGCCCAAATGTTACGTATTGCTGCAGCTGATATTTTGGATGTTTTACCAATAGCGCATGTCAGTGACAAATTGACGTTGTTAGCTGAAACAATCCTAGCCAGAGTAGTAAATGATGCTTGGCATCATGTGACTACGCGATACGGTAAGTTACCCAACACCACTGAACAGGATACTGGCTTGGTCATAATTGGATATGGCAAGCTCGGTGGCATAGAATTGAGTTATCGTTCGGATTTGGATCTAGTCTGTCTCTTTGACCGTCCCAAAGACGCGGTAACCGATGGCAAAAAATCACTCTCTGCTGTAGAGTTTTACACCAAATTTGTTCAGCGTATCATGCACCTTATGCATACCAAAACCCTACTTGGGGATTTGTATGAATGTGATTTGCGCTTGCGCCCATCTGGCAATTCTGGATTGCTGGTTAGCTCATTCGAAACATTTTTAAGCTATCAACAAACAGAAGCGTGGGTATGGGAGCACCAAGCACTCTTGCGCGCTCGTCCGGTATATGGGGAGATGCATAGTTGTGCAAAATTTGCAGAGATTCGAAATCAAATATTAAGTCGACCGCGTGACGCTAAAAAACTCGCAAAAGAGGTATTGAACATGCGCCTCAAAATGCGCGAACACCTCAAAGCCAAAGACAAAGGAGTGATGGCTGATATCGAGTTTTTGACACAATATTGGTGCCTCGCAAATGCGCATCAACACCCAAATATTATCAATTACAGTGATAACATACGACAACTCGAAGCGTTGTGTAAGGCGAATATCATCTCAGAAACCACCGCACAGGAACTGACCCAATCTTATTTAACCTGGCGCCATCATCAGCATCATATGAGTATACAGCGCTCCCAAGTACATGATGATACAACATTGGGTTTACTCCAAGATGCTGTGCATAAGATTTGGAGACGTGTTTTTGAATGATGACTAGAACTATAATTTGAAGTTCGGTGCAGCGCTACAGTAGTAACAACAAAGGTACGTTTGTCAGGGCAAGTCTTAGCCATTACCAGTTCAGGAAAATGATCTCAGTAAAAACCAGCCTCCCCTTCGGGGCGTGTTTTGAAGCGTTTATGCATCCATAAATAACTTTCAGGCTGTTCGAGGACCATCGACTCTATATGTGCATTAAGCTCTGTTAATGCTTGTATATCTTCTTTATCGGCAAAATCTGGTATTGGTGGATAAAATTTTAATTTATATCCTGTTGCGGTGTATTGTGTACTTAACATGATAGGAATTGCTCCAGATCGACGCGGGAACATTAAGCATGCAGAAAGAGTTGCAGTAGACTCTACCGCAAAAAACGGGATGAAGTGACTGCCTCGGCGGCCGTAATCTTGGTCGGGTAAATACACACATAATTCACCGTCGCTTAACGCCTCAATCAATGCTCTAGAACTGCGTTTATCAATCATATACTTGTTCGAACGCGCGCGACCTCGATATTGCAAATAATCCATCAATGGATTGTTATGCGGTCTATAAAACGCTACGCTTGGTTCATATAAACCCAACAAACGGCAACTGACCTCCAGGTTCATGTTGTGGATAGCCATAACAAATGCGCCTTTACCTTGAGCTAACACCTTTTGAATATGCTCTTGGCCCTCTATCTCTAATAATGGTCTAAGACGTCGGTCCGGCCACCACCAGCCCATTGCTGTTTCAAACAAGGCCATTCCAGCCACTTTCAAATTCTGCTCAACTAGGTTATCGCGTTTAGCCTGAGGCCAATCTGGAAAGCACTTATCAATATTGACTCGAGCGATATGCACCCGTTTTTTGGCAAGTGTTTTGAGCAAAAAAGTATTCACTAAAGCGAGCTTGCGCAAAATCGCTAACGGTAATAGGGTAATGAGATACAAACACCCCACCCCAAACCAAACAGGCCAGTATTGAGGGAGAAAAAAAGCATAGGTAAATTGTGGTTTGTTGATTTTTTGGGGCACGTTAGTCACTGTGTTTCAGGTTACTGAAAAAGGTTTCTAAAACATTATTATATATAAATGCGGATTCACTGCTATAACTATATATGCTAACTCGGTTTTAATTACTTTGACGGATGCTATCTTGTCCAGTACTAATGATTTTCTTAACATTTTAAATGCAAGCTCAGCAGGGATTCTGCAGGTCGATGCAAACTCCATCATTCGCTTTGCGAATCAGCAGATCTGCCTTATGTTTGGCTACACACAACAAGAATTAAATGGCCAAGCTTTATCCATTTTATTACCCCAAGATATTGATTCTAGTCATAGTAATTGGGTAAAAATATTCCTACAACAAGGCAAGCGTCGTCCCATGGCCTTTGGTAACGTATTCAAAGGTATGGCAAAGGACGGTCAAGAAATTGCAGTCACAATTGGCTTAAACACCCTTGAAGTTCATAATGAAAACTTTGTTATTGCGACTATTACTGAGGCCTCTCGTTTATATGCTTCAGAACTGAGTCTAGAGGCTGCAAATATAGGAATGGCATCGCAAACTCAAAAATTATCAGAAACACAAAACGCCTTAGCATTAGAACAAGATAAGTACCAACTATTGGCACAAGTAACCGAACAAACTGACAGTGCGATTTTGTTGACAGACACCGACCTTAACGTGATCTGGAGCAATCGTGCAGCAGAAGTGATGAGTGGATACTCGCGTAAAGAGCTTGCCAGTATGCATCCACTAGATAGAATTTCTATACGAGCTAATCAGATTGATATCAATCGGTTGCGTAATGCCGTCAACCGTGAACAAATGTTCTCTTGCGAAATAGAACTGCTTAACAAAACACTCAAACCCTATTGGATAAAACTGTCTTGCCAACCCATTATGACTGAGGGTAAGTGCACCGGCTACATGTTTTTCGAATACGATATCAATGCGCGAAAATCATTCGAACACCAATTGCGCAATCGCAATAATTTGCAACGCGCTATACTGGATTCGGCCCAACAAATCATCATTTCAACTGATTTAAATGGGATTGTAGTGACCTTTAATGAGTTTGCATCAAGTTTATTGGGCTGGGGTTTTTTTGAAACGGTATCAGTATTGTCGATGAATATCTTTTTCGACTACACCTGTTTAGAGCAATTTGCAGACGAGGTCTCAAAAAAAATGGGTTACCCAGTTAGTGCCAATGTCGAAGCTTTATTACTTGCCACTAGAAAAAAACTATTTTCTGAGTATACCTTTACCTTCATCACCAAAGATAAGAAATCATTGCAAATATCATTGAATATGAGCGCTCTTTACTCGCGACATAATGATATCGAAGGTTATTTATTTATTGGACGCGATGTGACTCAATTGATTGCATTAGAAAATGAAAGTAAACGCAGTCATGAGTTAATTGAACAAACCGCCAAGGTCGCTAAACTAGGAGGCTGGGAATTCGATCTAAACACGAATAGTCTTTATTGGTCGGACGAGGTCTATCGGATCCACGAATTACCTGTTGGCAGTCATATCGATATCGAAGATGCGATCAATTATTATACCCCTGAAGCCCGCCCATTAATCCAACGCGCGATTGCCCAAGCTATCGAAAAACAAGTCTCATGGGATCTGCAAGTCCCTTTTATGACAGCCAAAAACAACCGTATTTGGGTTCGGGCAATGGGGCAACCTATAGTTGAAAACGGTGAAACCGTTTTACTGAAAGGGACGTTCCAAGACATCACAATTTTAAAAAATGCCGAAGAAAAGGCCAAAGAGGCCAATAAAATTAAGGGGCAGTTCCTTGCTAATATGTCACATGAAATTCGCACTCCAATTAATGGCATTATTGGTATGAACGAATTACTGCTTGAAACCAAACTCACTAAAAAACAGCGGAATTATGTCAATCTGGCTATGCAAAGTAGTCATTCACTGTTGCGCTTAATCAATGACATATTGGACTTCTCAAAAATTGAAGCAGGTAAATTAGCACTCCGCAGAGAACCAATTTTTATCCAGGCTTTACTCGAAGAGGTTGTGACAACGTGTAAGTTGCAACTCAAAGAAAAAGGATTAAGCTGTATCATCCAAAACGAAGTTTCTGAGCAAATCATCACTGATCCGATACGCTTGCAACAAATCCTACTAAACCTTTGCACGAACGCTATCAAGTTTACCCATAGTGGGAGTGTGACTCTTCGTGCACACTGGAGTAATACGCAACAAATAGAATTTAGCGTCATCGATACTGGGATTGGTATAGAACCAGACAAGCTAGAAGAATTATTTGAAGAATTCACGCAAATTGATGCAACGTCTACACGCGCGTATGGTGGCACTGGGCTTGGCCTCGCTATCAGCAAACAATTAGTCCAGTTGCTGGGCGGCACGATAAAAGTTTCTTCGATTATTAATCATGGTTCGACGTTCAGTTTTACCATTGCAACGTCTCTCTCTAAAAGGCAACAACCAACAAACTATAACGCCCTTTGCATTGGTAATGAAGCACAATTTGAGACTGTTTTTGACACACTCAAGCAAGCACCGAACTGGCAGGTTAAAGTTTCAAACTCAGTTCCAGAGATAATACAAAATCTAATCAAACCATCTTTTGTAAAATTTGACATAATTATAATAGCCGAACAAATTAATCAATTTGCAGCTACTGATGTAGTAAAAGCTTTGCGGCAAAATATTCAACAAGATGTTGCCCCAATCGTATTGCTTAGTAATGATCATTCTCACAACGCGACTTTTTTACAACAAAATGGTTTTGCAGGGCTACTCAATCCGAACTCTATTACTTCACACAACATAGAAGATTTAGCTATTTTAGCGCAACAACCCGATGCATTAAACTTGATGCCCATTCATGATCTTGATCCCAGTATGACATCCAGAATTTTACTGGTGGAAGATAATGAAATTAATCAAACCGTCGCCTTGGAATATCTACTCAAGCTTGGGTTTGAATGCGAGCTCGCGAAAAATGGTATAGAAGCTCTGAATATTCTTAACCAACGTGATAAACAGTTTGATCTAGTATTAATGGACTGTCAGATGCCAGAAATGGATGGCTATGAGACCACTAAGAAAATTCGCCAAGACCTTACTTACGCGCATCGCAAACATATACCCGTTATTGCATTAACTGCTCACGCGATGGAAGGAGACCGCGAAAAGTGCCTTGCATCCGGTATGAATAGCTACATCAGTAAACCCATTGACAAGGCGCAGTTAGCTGCAGAAATAAACCGCTGGCTGTGAGCTACTATGGCCTAATAGTTTTGCGCAATACTTTCAAGCTTACGAGTAAAGGCTTCTTTGTGCTCGGCTTTGTCATAATCAAGATGATATTGGTTGTGAAAGCCAACGCGCATTTTGACTTGTGCATCTTCCAAAAACACCGTGTAACCATCGTGATCAGTAAAGGCTTTGACACCTTCTAACCTATACGCAAAATCTTTGTACTCACCGTGTTGTCTGATTTTTTCAAACACTGAGAGCAAAAATTTAGTCTCGATATCATTTTTCATTAAATCAGTTCCTTTTTGGTATTTGTACGAAAAACTTGCAATTTTGTTTTGGTACTATTAAGCTTATCCAACTGGTCAGACATCAGAGGTCTTATGACTAGTCATGTGTCAACATTTTACATTGAGGCAATTTGTAATGAGCTTACGTACCCAACTTAAAAAAGTATTACCGCCAATTTCTGTTACCGAGCAAGAAGCACTTGATGCGGGAGACACTTGGATTGAAACATCAATTTATCAAGGTAAACCGGATCTGCATGCAGTACGCGCTCTGCCACAAGCCAAATTAACCGAAGAAGAACAAGCGTTTTTTGATGGTCCCTTACAAACTTTGTTAGGGATGCTTGATGATCATGCTTTACTGGAAGGTAAGCACATCCCACAACCCATTATGGATTTTTTATGCGAAAACAAATTTTTTGCCATGATTATTCCCAAAAAATTTGGTGGTCTTGAGTTTTCTCCTTATGCTAACTCGACTATTGTTGCGACCATTGCCACCAAAAGCGGTTCCATAGCGGTGACCGTCATGGTGCCAAACTCTCTAGGCCCAGGCGAGTTATTGATGCACTATGGTACTGAAGCACAGCAAAACTATTGGTTACCTCGTTTATCTGCTGGTCAAGATATTCCTTGTTTTGCGCTGACTAGCCCAGAAGCGGGTTCAGATGCTGGTGCTATTCCCGATGCAGGTATCGTGACTAAAGGTATGTACAATGGTGAAGAAGTATTAGGCTTATCCGTCACTTGGGATAAGCGATACATCACCTTAGCCCCCATTGCGACCGTATTGGGGCTTGCTTTTAAAGTATTCGACCCAGACCAGTTACTCGGTGACAAACTCGAATTAGGCATTACTTGTGCACTTCTACCCAAAGACCACCCAGGCGTTGAGTTAGGAAACCGTCACGAGCCGATGGGCATGCGTTTTTATAATGGTACGACACGGGGCACCAACGTCTTTATCCCAATGGACTTCATTATTGGTGGGCAGAAAAACATTGGTCGCGGTTGGCAGATGTTAGTGAGCTGTCTCGGTGCAGGTCGCGGTATTTCACTCCCAGCGCTCGGCACAGCGTCTGCGCACAGCGCGTTTAAATCAACGGTTGAATATTCATTCGTGCGCGAGCAATTCGGTGTACCTATTGGTCGCTTTGAGGGTATTCAGGAAAAGATTTCTGATATTGCGGGTAAAACCTTCCTGCTCGAAGCTATGCGTGTCATGACAACAGAAGGCCTAGGTGAAGGTTTGAAACCTTCTGTTGTGACCGCCATTGCAAAATATCACATGACTGAGCTTGGTCGTGACGTAGTGAATTCCGCTATGGATGTACAAGCGGGTAAAGCGATTCAACGTGGACCACAAAACACACTTGCCAACGGTTATTGCTCATTACCGATTGCCATCACAGTTGAAGGCGCAAATATTTTAACTCGCAATCTGATGATCTTTGGCCAAGGTGCGATGCGCTGTCATCCTTACTTAAAGGAAATGGTGGATTTGATTCACTCTGATGATGCCTCTGCTGACAAAGCCTTCCGTAAGGTCTTAGGCAAAACGGTCTGGTTCAGTGTAAAAAATGCGTTTAGAAGTATGCGTAATGCATACCTACCTTTCACGCGAAACACCTCTTCTGAATTACCAGAGGTTCGTGTATATGAAAAACGCTTAAATGCCTTATCCGCAAAACTCGCGCCAATGGCCGATTTATCACTGCTAGTATTAGGCGGTGAGCTGAAAAAGGCCGAAATGCTATCTGCACGTTTAGGCGATGTGTTGAGTCATGTCTATGCGGCAATGGCCTGTATTCGCTTCTATGAACAACGCGTTTCAGACCGCGCGGAGGCTCAATTGTATTTTGATTATGCAATGCAGTGGACCTTGACCCAGGGTGAAAAAGCGCTAGCGGAGTTTATTAACAACTTCCCTAATACGCCAGCTCGTGGCTTGATGCGTTTACTGACAAATACCTACAGCAACCGCATCGATACCATTAGTGATGAATTACGTCGTGATTTATCGGTAGCCACAATGCAGGACAACAGCATCAAACGTGAACTGTCACACCTAGTCATTGCCCAGCCAGGCGATGGCAATGATATTAACGAGCAAGCGTTTTTGGCTAAGCATGAGGCAATGCCACTGTTAAGCAAGGTGCAAAAAGCATTGCGAAAAGCGCCTGTCGTACCGTTCATTTCATTTGCCCATGCGGTATCTGAATTGACGCAAAAAGGTGAACTCACCAGTGCCGAGGCTGATACATTGCTCGCCTATGATGAAAAACGCAAACTGGCTGTTCGTGTAGATGAGTATACCTTCGATTTGGAACTCATTGATGCCACGCAGGAAAGTCACAAAGTAGCGGTCGACGCAGCATAAAGAATTGTTTTGATTTAATCTGGGCCAGTCGTTACTGGCCCTTTTTGTTTCTGTTGTGCACTGTGCTAGAATCCAATTCTTTTAAAGATCCGAGACGGTTTTGTGGCACAACTTTATTTTTATTACTCAGCAATGAACGCAGGCAAATCGACCGCCTTGTTACAATCTGCGTACAATTATGAAGAACGTGGTCACAAGATTTTGTTGTACACCGCCCAACTGGATAATCGCTATGGCGCGGGCAAGATCACATCTCGATTAGGCATCAGTCGCCCTGCGTTGACCTTTCACGAAGGAACTGATTTATTCAGTGATGTCATTGCCAAACGCGAACTCGGCAATATCGACTGTATTTTCATTGACGAAGCTCAGTTTCTGAGTAAGCAACAAGTTATGCAATTAGTTCATATTGTGGACGACTTAGATATCCCAGTTTTGTCTTATGGGATCCGTACAGACTTCTTAGGAGAAACCTTTCCAGGCAGTCAATATCTGTTGGCGTGGTCTGACAAATTAACGGAACTCAAGACGATTTGTCATTGCGGCCGCAAAGCGAATTTTGTCGTTCGACTTGACGAGCAAGGTCATCCCATCCACGGTGGTGAACAAGTACAAGTCGGGGGTAATGAGCGCTATGAATCTGTGTGTCGGAAGCACTTCAAAGATTTGGTGTGGGGGCACTTACCCATTTAATTCGCCGTCTTAACGTTGCAACATTTTGTAACGGCTTTTTTTGTAATCCAATCAAGAGTTTGCCTAGCGAAATTCGATAAGTTTTAGTATCCTTTAGCAAAATGTTAATGGAGTGTTGCGTGGATTTTACTTATTCAAACAAATGTCAAGAATACTTAAACAAAGTACAAGAATTTATCGACGAGCACATCGCCCCAATAGCATCCGATGTCTACGCATTTATGCACCACCAAAACAATCATGGTAACTGGCGAGAATGGCAACTTCACCCAGAAGTAGAACGCCTCAAAGTCCTCTGTCGAGAACAAGGGCTGGCGAATTTGTTTTTGCCCGATACTGAACTAGGACAAGGTTTAACTACCTTAGAATATGCCCCTCTTGCTGAAGCCATGGGACATTATTTATTTGCTCCTGAGGTATTTAACTGTAATGCGCCAGATACTGGCAACATGGAAGTGTTATATCATTTTGGTTCAGAAGCACAAAAGACGCAATGGCTCACTCCTCTTCTCAATGGCGAGATCCGTTCGGTGTTTGGTATGACTGAGCCAGACGTTGCCTCTTCCGATGCCACCAACATGCAGGCCAGCATTGAGTTTGATGGAGATGAGCTGGTGTTAAACGGGCGAAAATGGTGGTCTACTGGACTAGGCCATCCAAACGCAAAACTGATTATTTTTATGGGTCTTTCCAATCCTGAAAACGACAGACATGCACAACATTCTATGGTCTTAGTACCGGTTGATAGCGAAGGTTTAACCATTGAACGCATGCTCACCGCCTACAGCGATTATGACGCACCCTATGGGCATGGACAGATGGTGTTTGAGAATGTCAGAGTGCCTAAAGAGAACTTAATTCTCGGCGCAGGCAAAGGTTTTGCCATTGCTCAAGGCCGTCTTGGACCTGGTCGAATTCACCATTGTATGCGCGCCATTGGCATGGCCGAAGAAGCTTTGTCATTGTCAATGAAGCGGGCTGTATCACGTGAAGCCTTTGGCAAAAAATTATTTGATTTGGGGGGCAATAGCGAACGTATTGCCGATGCGCGAATGAAAATTGAGCAAGCTCGCTTACTGACACTGCAAGCTGCATGGAAAATCGATAATTTAGGCGTCAAGAATGCCATGGTCGATATCAGTGCCATCAAAGTGGTTGTGCCCAATATGCTGCAAGAAGTTGTCGATATGGCCATTCAAATCCACGGTGGTGCAGGTGTTTCAGATGATTTTGTACTGGCTCGCTTAGCCGGTGCCGCACGAGTATTAAGACTTGCAGATGGGCCAGACGAAGTGCATCGCGCGATGGTCGCTAGATTAGAAAAACGCAAATACACAGTGAGCACACGATGAGTCATGCCCAATGGCAAGATCGTGCCCGTTCTGTGAGAAGTGGAGAGGAACTGCCTCTTGATTCGTTGCAACCTTGGTTGCAAGCGCAATTAGATTTGCCCCATACGGCTCCGGAAGTCACTCAATATAGCGGTGGCGCCTCGAATTGGACGTATTGCTTGAGCTATGCTGAGTGCGAGGTGATTTTGCGCCGTGCCCCTGCTGGGCGAAAAGCGAAAGGCGCCCACGACATGGCGCGTGAATATCGCTTGCAAAAAGCCCTGGCAGAGGTATTCCCATTTGTCCCACAAATGCTCGGTGTGTGTCAGGATGATGCGGTGATAGGCAGTGATTTTTATATCATGCAAAAGCTCAACGGCATCATTCCACGAGCGAATTTACCCAAAGATCTGGATTTGTCGCGCGATCAGATTGAAAAACTTTGTCTGAACGCGATTGATACACTTATTGCATTACATAAGGTGGATTACGTAAGTGCTGGCTTAAATGATATTGCTAAGGGAAGTGGCTACGTTTCGCGCCAAATTCACGGCTGGAACGAGCGTTATGTGCAAGCCAAAACATGGCAAGTCCCGTCAGCAAAAGGGATCCGCGAGTGGCTGGTCGAGAATATGCCGACCACCGAAACCATTTGTCTTACCCACAATGATTTTCGCTTTGATAACTTGGTTTTGGATTTAGACGACCCAACACGCATTATTGGCGTCCTAGATTGGGAACTTGCGACTTTAGGTGATCCACTCATGGATTTGGGCAACTCTCTAGCCTATTGGGTAGAAGCGGGTGATGATCGCATTGCACAAGGGACACGCCGTCAACCTACTCATCTGCCGGGCATGCTAACTCGGCAAGAAGTCATCGAATATTATGCAGAGAAAACCGGCGCAGATGTATCCAATATGACATTTTATCAAGTGTACGGTTTGTTTCGCTTAGCGGCGATTGTGCAGCAAATTTATTATCGCTATCATCACAAGCAAACGCGAAACAAGTCGTTTCGACATTTGTGGTTTTTTAACCATTATTTACAACATCGTTGCCGCCAATTGATCAATCGACACGGTATATCAGCGTAATAAGCATGCATAAAACAACAAAAAGGAAGCACCATGCGACAGAATATTTTAATCACCGGAGCCAGTTCAGGATTGGGCTATGGCATGGCCATCGAATTTGCCAAGATGGGGAGAAACCTTGCATTATGTGCTCGTCGGGTGGAAAGATTAGATGAACTCAAAGCCGAACTTAATCACATCAATCCCAATATTAAGGTGGTTTGCAAAGCGTTAGATGTTAACGAACACGACGATGTGTTTAAAGTATTTAAACAGTTTGATGATGAGATGGGCGGGCTTGATCGGATCATTGTCAATGCTGGGATGGGCAAAGGCGCTTCAATTGGGACTGGGTATTTTTATGCCAACAAGCAGACCGCAACGACCAATTTTGTTTCGGCATTAGCGCAGATGGAAGCGGCAATGGAGCTATTTCGGCAGCGCAACGCCGGACATCTGGTGACTATTTCATCCGTGAGTGCAGTCAGCCCCTATCGTCGAGCGTTAACCGTGTATGCCGCAACCAAGGCAGCGCTGACATCCATGACGCTCGGGCTGGCAATTGATGTGATGAACACCCCAATCAAAATAACCGCTATCCATCCAGGCTTCATTCGCTCGGAAATCAACGAGAAAGTCAAAAAAGTCCCCTTTATCGTGGATACCGAAACGGGGTGTAAAGCCATGGTCAAAGCGATAGAGAAAGAAGGGGAAAGCTATTTTGTGCCCGCTTGGCCGTGGGCGTGGCTGCAGTATATTTTGCGTATTGCACCCAAATCCATTCTCAAGAAAATGAGTTAGGAACGACGATGGAAGCTTCTTTTTTTACCCAAGTGTTACTGCCGTTGTCTCTTGCTGTCATTATGTTTGGGATGGGGCTATCTCTCACTGTAAGTGACTTTAGACGATTATTACAAACGCCAAAAGCGGTATTTTTAGGTTTGTTTGGACAATTAATCGTTCTACCGGTTGTGGCGATTGGGCTTATCTACATATTTGCGGTACCTGCGCATATCGCAGTAGGGATTATGATTTTGGCGGCATGCCCAGGTGGCACATCATCGAATCTATTGGCGCAAATTGCACGTGCCAATCTTGCGTTATCCGTCTCGTTAACAGCCATTACAACTGTGTTTTGTATTATCACGACACCATTGCTCATCAAATGGGGGATCAGTCTGTTTTCTGATACACCTGATGAGCAATTTTCACTAATCAAAACCTCATTAAGCCTACTCGTCATCTCCTTGATACCCATTGCTATAGGCATGATGATCCGACGTTTTGCTCAAGGGTTTGCTTTGCGTTCCGAAGGCTTTTTTAGGCACTTATCGACTTTTTTCCTGTTCTCGATGATCGCAAAAATTGCCTATGACGAACGAGAGATGCTGATGGACTCGTTTCCAACGATATTTATTTTTACGCTTTCATTGAATCTAATCGCCACACTGGCTGGTGTATTATTGGCAAAATTGGGCAAACTCAAGGTTCACGATGCAGTGACTCTGGGCATTGAAGTCGGTACTCAGAATGGCTCAATGGCTATTTTAATTGCGGTGACATTTTTAAGTAATTCGCAATACGCTATTGCCGGTGGTGTTTATGGAGTATCCATGTATCTCGGCGCATTGCTTCTTATTATTCTGAAACGCAAAGGACTGCTCGACAAATTGGGTTTCGTTACAAATTAATCCCATTGTTTGATCGTATATTCATTGGCATTTCAGCATCCCTCTAGTACTCTATAAACAGAGAATGAATAGAGGGATATTATGCTGGGTCGTTGGTCAATTGGATTGGTTTCTTTAGGTTTGCTATGTGGTTTTGCCGCCACTGCTCAAGAGGCAAAGCTTAGCCATAATTTGGCAACACAAATCACATCTATTCACCCAAACCCCAACCCAGAGCTTATTACCCCTGATTCACTCAGAAGAGTTGTTGATAAAGCACTACAAACGTTTCACACCCCAGGCGTCGCGGTTGGCATCAGTCACCAAGGTCAAATCGTGCATGCCCAAGGTTATGGCCATCGCGACTTAGCCAATGAATTACCGGTCAATCCGTTTACTTACTTTCGCTTAGCGTCCACTTCAAAAGCGTTTACCGCTGCGTCAGTCGCAATTTTGGTGGATGAAGGCAAATTAGCATGGGATGACCACGTGATAGATCACTTGCCAGATTTTCGCTTGCATGATCCGTATGTCACTCGAGAATTTCGTATCATTGATTTGCTCACTCATCGCAGTGGCCTTGATGACGGTGCAGGGGATGCGATGATTTGGCCTGAACCGTCAGGATTCACTCGCGGTGAAGTCATTCATAATTTACGTTATTTAACCCCGCGTTTTTCCTTTAGACAAACCTATAGTTATTCAAATGTACTGTATATCACCGCAGCTGAAATCGTGGCAAAAGTAGCCCAAATGCCGTGGGCGCAATTTATTGACGAGCGGATTTTCCAACCTCTAGACATGGAGTGTTATGCTGGTGATATGCCATTAAATGCTTTAAACAATGTGGCAAAGGGGTATGGTCATAATGACGAACGTGGGATTTATCCCATTCCACGCAACGAAATTCAAGGCAAAGAGCTGATGTCCGCCGCCGCAGGCGGTTTGGTCTGCCATGTTGATGGGATGCTCAAATGGATCGAAGCGCTGTTAAACGATGCCAAAGCCCCAAATGGCGAAATGATATTCAGTAGCAAAGCATTAGCCAATATGTGGCGTTCTCACACCTTATTGAATGTTTCGAGTACCGCTCGCAATCTGCACAAAACCCATTTTAGAGCTTATGGCATTGGTTGGCGCAAAGAAAACATCTACGGCTATGAGATGCTGTCTCACACCGGAACACTTTCAGGATATCAGGCTTATGTAGCGTTAATTCCAGAATTTGAACTCGGCGTGGTCGTGCTCAATAACGGTTCCAATTATGGTGTGCGTTCATCTATTATGCAAAGTATCATTAAATCAGTAATGCCTGAGGCGCCACCGATGGATTGGGTAGATTATTATGTTGAGCGGCAAGCCAAAGCCGAAGCACGATGGCTCGAGCAATATGGTGAAAAACCCGAAGGTAGAGGAAAAGTCAACCTGGCAGCGTCTGCTTATTTTGGTGAATACCAGAGTGAGTGGTACGGCACCATGCGGGTATTTGCAGATGAGCAAAATACCATTCGTCTAGTATCTGAACGAATGGCTACCCTCACTGGCACGCTAGAGCCTTTTGCTGATCACTCTTGGGTCGTGCGTTGGGACAATCAAAACGCGGCATCTGATGCCTTTGTACACTTTGTCGTAAACCCCAAACAAGAAGTTATGCACTTTACGCTGCATCCTTTTCAAAACAAAATCGAAGACGATCATAATTGGCGTGACATGACGTTTATCAAACTAGTGATGAACGACACGGAGTAAGAATATGAAATTCTGGGCATGGAGTTGCCTTTTTTTGACTTCTCTAGCAGTAGCTCAAGTCAATATACAATGGCACCACCCCCCTCCATCAGAGGTTAAAAACAACATTGAAATCGCGTTAAAGACCTACTCGGGCTTCGCTGATTGTGACTCAATCAGTCCTCTCGAGCTTGCCCAACAGCGCCAGTCTTTGGGTAGTTTATTGCTCGATTCGTTTCATGCGTTTGGGTATTTCGATGCTCAATTTACTGAGTTGGAGATGAGCAGTTCGACCCAATGTAATACTTGGTCGGCCACTCTGCGGTTGGGCGAGCGCGCTCAGCTTTATGCCATTGAGGTTGACGCCGATTCAGCACTCTATGACGACCCAGTGCTCACCAAACGCTATACAGAATTGACGCAACACGTTGGCAAGCGTTTTAGTCAAAAACATTATACTGCCTTCAAAGATGATATTTACAGTCTAGCAATTGCACGTGGCTATTTTGATATCACAATGGGTCAAAGTCAGATTGTCGTCGCACAAAACAATCGTGATATCACTTTGCGCTATGATTTTGAGTTTGGCGATAGATATGTCATCAATGCATTGGAACTTCCTGCTAACACCATCAATCAAGCTTTACTCAATAATATTATTGAGCTCAAGCTAGGTGAGCCCTATGCATTGGAACGTATCAACGAGATGCGCAATGCCTTAAATCGCTCGGGGTATTTTGCAACGGTACAAATCCGGCCAGACCTGGCCAATCGACGTGATGGCAAAATTAATCTCATCGCCACATTAACTGAAAAGCCCAAACACCAAGTCGAATACGGTATCGGCTTCTCAACCGATGTCGGTCCACGCGCGTCGGTTTCATGGAAACGCGCCAGATTAAATGACAGTGGTCATAGTATACGCTTATCCTCCAAAGTATCCGCTCCCGAGCAACAAATCAGCGCGACGTATAAGGTCCCTTTGGCTAATCCAAATCGCGAATACATTAACTATCAACTTGGACTTGAACGAACTGACTTCAATGACAGCGAAGGCTTATCCTTGAGTTTAGGGGCAACCCGATTTTTCCCAGTCGGTCATTTTCATGAACGCCTTAACGACTGGCATGCCAGTATATTTTCTCGGTACACATACTCAGACTTTACCCAAGCGGATGTCAATGCCAACACTAAATTATGGTACTTAGGTGGGAGTTTGCATTATTTACAAACCGACGATATGTTATTTCCGTCAACCGGTGAGCGACATGATCTAACGCTAGAAACTGCTCAGAATAGTTTATTGAGTGATTTTACGGTGTATCGTCTTACGGCTCAAACCAAGTGGTTAAGACCATTATCAAGCGCTTGGACATGGCTCGGGATCTGGCGCGCAGGCTGGATGGACACAGATGATTTTACTCGTACTCCGAGCGAACAACGCTTTTATTTGGGCGGTGACCAAAGCATTCGTGGGTTTGGCTACAAAGACATCGCACCTAGAGATACAAATGGTGCTTTGCTTGGTGGCGAGCAAAGCGTATCGACCCAACAAGAACTCATATATCAAATTAATGACTCATGGGGCGTAGCCGGATTCTTCGATACGGCTCAAATCAGTTACAATGCTCAATCCTTGTCTGCCTCTAGTGTTGGATTGGGGGCGATTTGGCGCTCATCCTTGGGCCCTGTGCGTTTGTATGCTGCCCGAGGCAGCAGTACTGCAGAGTCTACTTGGCGACTGCACATTTTGTTGGGGCCGGTATTATGACGACAGACAATGCTGTTGCAAAACAGGTCACTCCCCCGCATTGGCGCTGGCTACGACGCTTGCTATGGACCCTATTTGCTTTAACCCTTGTAACATTAAGTTTATTGGTTGGTTTGCTTAATTCAAACTTAGGTACATTAGCGATTAAGCAAGCCCTTGAACGCATAGATTGGGTCAGCGTTGAACAGATTGATGGGACGATTTTTCATGGTATGCGCTGGCGTAATGTCCGTGTCGCGCATCCAGCTCTATCGGGACAGATCACGCAACTAGACTTTGCGCTATCGCCCATTTGTCTATGGCAAAAGCAAATTTGTCTGGAACAACTGTTTATTGAATCAGCCAGTTTTCAGCTTGAAGATAATACCACCATCAATTTAGCAAACTGGTCTGCTCTGGTTAACATTAATCTGGAAAATGGCATTGTCATTTATCCTACGCAAATCCAAGGTGACGAGCTACATGTTTATCTACCTGATAGTCAACCGCTTTCATCAATAGCTGCAGCACCGTCCCCATCGTTCGACTTTAGCTCAAAAGAAGCAATTATTGAGCAAATAGAGACCGGAATTGAAACGATTTTCCAGGCCGTTCAGTATTATCAAACAACGCTCTCCAAAACCACTGACTTCGAGTTTAGCCCCGAGCAACTGCAAAACGCACTGCCAAAACTAGTTTGGCCTGTATTGGCAGAAGACATTGCACTCTCTATCAGTTCGTTTGCCGTAGTACAAAACCAAACATCCGTTATACCTGAGAGTATGGTTAAAGGTCACTTTGCACTGACTGAACAACTCAGCATAAAATCGATACTTGTCAGTAACCAATATGGGGAGCTTAATGGTAACGCGACTCTTGGACCAGACTATAATGTGCGTGCGGATCTTAGCTTATACATCAACGGTCTTTCACTGCCGATTGAAAATGTTGTATTTGCATTAGATGGCTATCTGCTCTCGCCAGCAATTGCATTTGACACCACTGGCCAATTCATAAGTAATGGGCACTTAAGAGTTGATTTGACTGATAGAGCCATACCCGTCGATGTCTCTCTGACTTGGGATAGATTTGTAGAACAAATAAATGATATTCAGATTGACCTTGCCCCAGGTATCTTAATCATACAGGGCAATCGCTATCAAGCTAAAGCAGAGATTGATGTGTTTTTAGAGCACGTAGTTCAAGAAGATAAATTGGCGATTACTGGAATCAATATTGACTGTTCGCTATCGGTAAGTCTTACTCAATTAAACACGCAAGATTGCGGTGTTGGCCTAGGCAATACGTACATACCATTGAACCTCCTAATCGACGCTAGAGAGAGTCTGGCCTTCACTGTTACGACGCAGTTCGCTCTAAACCAACAAAGTGATCTGTTTCAATGGCGCATTCAGGGCACTCCTCTTAAAAATTATTGGCAAGGCTTTTTACTCGATACCTATACGGCTGATATTTCAATTACCCAAGATTCGTTTTCCTTGCGTCACACACTTACTGGTGAACTTGGTAAACCACTATCAGTGCATAATGACATGACCGCTGAGCTATTTAATGATGCGATAAAAATAGACATTTCCAAGCTCAACCTGAGTTACGGTGAGGAAAATCTGGAATTAGCCTCTTTTAGCAGTGCGTTGAATGGTCAAACACTGACTCTTTCTCCAGTGCAGATTGATTTATATTCTTCAAATAATAGGGTGAGTAGATTATCCGTTACGCTTGATCCTCTGGTATTTGAGCAGATGGATTTAGGAGCAGAGATTATTTTGGATGACACTGGACTGGCTGAAATTTTCAATTTGGTAAACGGATATTTAACTACGCCAATTCAAATTCACACCGATGCATCAGTTGCGCTAGAAACGCGCTTGCAATGGAAGGACTATCAGCTCAAAGCAAATACCAATTTACGGGTATCACCAAGTACTTGGGCACTAACTCCAACTTTGCAATTTGTTTTAGAAGAAGCTCAAATTAAGGGAGACGTAAAGTGGGATATTGAACAGCCTATCAGTACGGCTCAAATCCGTTCACGTGGGCAAATTACCGGCCAAAATTTAGGTCAAATTGAACTTGAAATCGACTTCCTAAATACGCTAGCCGTGTATGCTCAGTTGAAAGAAGTAAATTTAGCAATATTCTCTGACTTAGTGCCTATGTTTGAGGATTTTAGTGGGTTGGCCTCAGCAAATATTGCGTTACGACAGTTCGATAATGATTTGAATATTAACGGTGTGGTCATAGTACCTGCACTGAATCTTGAGCTTGATAAACTGCCCGAGTCACATATTCAATCACACCCTGACCTTGTATTCATCCAGCCACAAAAACAGATCTTTAGCCTTGAGGAAAGTGATAAATTCAGTATGCCATTTGGCATTAACCTTGATATCAATGCCATCATCGACCCACTTAAACGTCAAAAAGTACGATTAAAGGCGTTTGACTTTGCCACATCTCTACATGGTGCGCTAAACGTACGCCTTGAGGGCACAAACTTAGCGGTATTGGGGGATCTCAATCTAACTGATGGTTTGTACCAAGCATATGGTCAAGATTTATTGGTGCGGCGCGGAGTGTTGAATTTTACGGGTCCGGTTGGTTTGCCATATATATCACTAGAAGCCATTCGCAACCCAAAAACCATGAACGAAGACGTCATTGCAGGGATTAGAGTTCAAGGTTTGAGCCAGAATTTACGCGCAGAGCTATTCAGTGAACCTGAATTTGAAAATCCCAATATTTTGTCTTACCTGATTCGCGGCAAAGAGCTCAATGCTGCATCAGATGAAAACTCGTCTGTGGTGATTACTAATGCCCTGCTCGGTTTTGGTCTGGGGCAAAGCGAGAGTGCATTGTCGCGCTTGGGTAGTTCATTAGGGGTGGACAACTTACAATTGTCGACTCAAGGTGCTGGCGAGCAAACCCAAATAGGTGTTAGCGGTAAGCTCAATGAGCGACTGAGTGTCGAATATCGAGTTGGCGTGTTTGAAGAAATTGCCGAATGGGGACTGCGCTATCAATATCGTCCCAACCTTTATATCGAAGCAACCAGCGGTGCACATAATGCATTGGATGTATTTTACCAGATCGCGCGGGGCACTCGCTCCGAAACAGAATCGAATCAGGTACTTGAGTCAACGCCTAGTGAGCAGTAGCATAGTATCTTATTAACACGTATTTTTACTAGGTCATTTTCATGTGGGTGCAGCATCAACTTACTTTACCAGCTTATCAACGGGGGTTTCACCTCATTACAGATAGGATAGCCTCTCAAATCCCTCAGCTAGCACTGTGTAAAACAGGTCTTTTACATGTATTTATCCAGCATTCTAGTGCATCTCTCACCATTAATGAAAATGCCGATCCGACCGTGCGAATCGATTTTGAATCGCACTTCAATGTCATCGCTCCTGAAAACCAACCCTATTATCGCCACACCTATGAAGGCCCAGATGATATGCCGGCACACCTTAAAGCGAGTCTCCTTGGTTCATCTGTAACTATTCCCGTCGCTAATGGCAAACTTTTACTTGGTACATGGCAAGGAATATATTTAGGGGAACATAGAGATCATGCATCACCACGAACACTGGTCTTGACCTTGCATGGAGAGTAATCAAAAGTCACTGTGCGCTTCACGTTGCTCATGTAATCTCTCAATTTCTTTAATCACGATTTCTTTTAATAGTGGACGCGCACTTGAATTCAGGTAAAGACAGGTTCGCTCAACATTCGTAAATTCTTCCTCTGAAAAAAACAAGGTAATGCGTTTTTTAGGAGACGACGATATATGGTTATAGTTACTTTTGGAAGTAGTCGGAATCAATTGCACTATGGTTCTCTCTTGGGGTGTATTATCCAGTGATTTAATGATACCGAACGCTATTCTTGTGCCTACTGGTCAAAAGCTCTGATTTCACAAAATATACTTTGTGAAAAACGCATTTTAGTCAATAATGCGCAAAAGCGACAAAAGGAAGCATCATGCTCGACACGTTAAACGAATTTTTATTATATCTAGACTCCATTTCCCTATCCCTTGGTGCTGTATCTATATCGGTTTTGGATGTGTCTAGGGCCTTATTTTTAGGAGCTTTGGTTATTTGGGCAGGTATTTGGATCAACCGTCGAGGTATCAATACAATCAAGCGCCAAAAACGCTTTGATGTACGAACCAAAGAAGTGTTGAGTAAAGTCTATCAAGTGCTTATCTTTTGTTTTGTCGCCATTACCTTATTACAACTGTTGGGTATAAACCTGACAACCCTCGCTGTATTTGGTGGTGCAGTAGGTGTCGGACTCGGTCTGGGCTTACAGTCCATAGCGTCGAACTTTATTTCAGGCATTATTATTTTAATTGACAAATCCGTTACCGTTGGTGATTACATTGAACTAGATGATGGCAGCAAGGGGTGGGTACGCGAATTTAGAATGCGTTACACCATCCTTGAAACCTATGACGGAAAAGACATCGTAGTGCCCAATGAAAAATTTATCAGCTGCACCTTTATCAATTGGTCACACAAAGACCCACTACAGCGCTATCGCGTGGATTTTTCTGTGGCGTACAAAACCGATATTAGGCATGTTGTGGAAATCATAAAAGAGGCAGTTGCACAGCACCCTCAGGTTTTGAGTGGCGAAGATATTGCAATTGAACTGCGCCCTGATTGTGAAATCGACTCATTTGGTGACAGTGGCGTGAATTTGTTTGTTGAGTTCTGGATCGAAGGGATTGACGATGGCAAAAACCGGGTCGGCGGGGATTTGAATCTCATTATTTTTGAAACATTACGCGAACATGGTATCGAAATTCCATTTCCGCAAAGGGAAGTGCGCTTGCTTGAAAACAAATAACCTATAAAGAGTATTATTTATATTTATAAATTTCACTTTTATGAAGGAATACTCATTGTTTCGTTAATTTATAGAAAAAGGGAGCTTCACGCTCCCTTTTATATCTTTTTAATATTTGCGCTTTCCTGCGACCCAAGTTTCCAGTACTTGTGTATCTCGGATCAGCCCTTCGTCCACGGTAAAAATATCACGGTCAATGACGATAAAGTCCGCTTGTTTTCCTACTTCTAACGAACCAATCATGTCCTCTTGGAATGCGGCATAAGCAGCATCTAAGGTAAAGCCTTTAAATGCTTGCTCACGGGTGACTGCCTCGTGTCCTAACCATCCACCTTTAGGCTTTCCTTCAGCGTTTTGACGAGTGATCGCAGCGTGTAAACCATGAAACGGATTCGCTAATTCGACTGGAAAATCGGAGCCAAACGCAATATCCGCCCCCATCTCTAGTAGCGTTTGCCAGGCGTAGGCGCCTTGTAAGCGATGTTTGCCCAATCGGTCTTCAGCCATATTCATATCTGATGTGGCATGCGTCGGTTGCATCGAGGCGATGATGCCATATTTAGGAAATAAAGAGAGGTCCTCGGGCGCAATCACCTGAGCATGTTCGATTCGATGACGAGCGTTGTTCTCAGGAAAAATCTTAAACGTCTGTGCAAACGTTTCTAAGCCAAGGCGGTTCGCTCTATCGCCAATTGCATGATAGTTAAGCTGAAATCCAGCGCCAATGACCTCGCGAAACAAGTCTGGCATGGCTTCTTCAGAAGTTACTAACAAACCCACATTATCTGGATCATCCGAATACGGTGCGATTAAAGCCGCTCCCCGACTGCCCAATGCACCATCACCATAAACCTTAACACTGCGAATGCTCAACATGCCTGCGTCATCTGCGATATGACCTTTTTGCAACAGCTGTGACAACTGCGGATCAGTTGCGGCAATCATAGCATAGATACGAAAATCCAAATCAGGCGCGGAGCGCGTAAAGAAATCTACCACTTGCGCACTGATCCCGGCGTCATGAGCAGAGGTGATCCCCAAACTCAGTAAATGCTCAGACGCTTTATCCAAATATTTTGCTAACAAACGGTCATCAACGGGTGGAATGTTTTTTTCAACGATATACATCGCATTGTCAATCAACAAACCGGTCGGCTGGCCTTGTGCATCTTTCACAATTTCGCCACCACTAGGAGAAGTCGTTGCAGAATCAATCCCTGCCACTTGTAAGGCGGCGCTATTTACCCAAGATGCATGCCCATCAATGCGTGATAACACTATGGGTTTATCGATATTTAACGCATCTAAACTGCTTTTTGAGGGGAATTGCTGATTATCCCATAACACCTGATTCCAACCTCTGCCAACTACCCAGTCAGCTTGTGGGTTCAGACCAATAAAATCCTTCACGCGCTTTACGGCTTCTGCTTCAGAACGTGTACCACGTAAATCGATTTCAAAGAGACCCTGTCCTAAACCTAAGATATGGCCATGCGCATCAATCAAACCTGGTAACACCGTCTTACCTTGTGCATCAATGACTTGAACCCCTTCTGGAATCGCGATTGCGTTACCTATCGCAACAATTTTATCGTCTTCTATCATCATCTGACGAAACTGAGTGAGTTTTCCATCTGCACCAATGGTATAGCCGTTGGCGTTTACCCAAGCGGTTTTTTCAGATGCACTAGCCGCCCCTAGTAACACACTCACAAACAGTAGAATGACCGATCCAGTCCATCGAAATTTCATAAGCACCTCTTTTATATTTTTATTGTGTTATATTGTGTTTAAAGTTTCACTTGGCAGTTTTGTTTCATACGCAGTCCTTTCGCAACGGCCTCATCACAGTTCTCCCCTCGTGCTAACATGACAGCCATGCGCCGAGTACCCGAGACGGCTGGCTTTCCAAAAATGCGTAAATCGGTTTGCGCCTCACTCAAGACTAGCGCTAAGTCAGAAAACGCCACTTGTTCACTATGACCTTGAACCACCAAAGCAACCGAGGCAGATGGTCCGTATAATTCGATATTGGGGATCGGTAGCCCCAAAAACGCGCGCACATGTAAAGCAAACTCACTCAGATTTTGGGAAATCAACGTCACCATACCAGTATCGTGGGGGCGTGGTGATACTTCACTAAAGTACACTTCATCACCTTTAATGAACAATTCAACACCAAACAAACCGCGACCACCCAGCGCATCGGTCACTTGTTTTGCGATGCCTTGTGCTTTTTGTAATGCGGTATCGGACATGACTTGAGGTTGCCAAGATTCTTGATAATCCCCTCCGGATTGACGATGCCCGATGGGTGCACAAAAACAGGTACCATCAATATGCCGAATCGTGAGTAAGGTAATTTCATAATCAAAATCCACCATGCCCTCGACAATCACCTTACCTTGTCCCGCACGCCCGCCTTGTTGCGCATAATCCCACGCGCCTTTCACCTCATCAGCGGCTTTCACTAAAGATTGGCCTTTGCCAGAAGAACTCATAATGGGTTTGACAAAGCAAGGATAGCCTATTGCTTCAATTGCTTGATGAAACTCCGATTCGTCTGCAGCAAAGCGATAGTCAGACGTTGCGATTTTGAGCTCTTCAGCAACCAGTCTGCGAATCCCCTCGCGATTCATGGTGAGATGAGCAGCTTTAGCACTTGGAACAATATTAACGCCCTCGCTTTCTAATTCTAATAAGGTGGCGGTGGCAATTGCTTCCACCTCTGGGACAACAAAATCAGGTTGTTCTAATTCAATTACGCGGCGTAGTTCAGCCCCGTCCAGCATAGAAAACACATGAGAGCGATCCGCAACTTGCATCGCTGGTGCATTGACATAACTATCACAGGCAATGACTTCACAGCCGAGACGCTTGAGCTCAATCACAACTTCTTTGCCAAGCTCGCCTGAGCCACATAGTAAAACTTTGCTTGTAGAGGGAGAAAAAGGGGTACCAAGAACGGTCATAGAGAAAACCTTTGTTATTATGATGATACGCACAATAACAAAGGTTATCAGATTTGCCTAGCCTAGAATTAACTCAGCTGTTTATGGCTCATATACTCATCAAACGAGCCTTGAAAATAATGTAGGTTTTGCTCGCTAATTTCGATAATACTGTCGGCGAGCGACGACACAAACTCACGGTCGTGGCTCACAAAAATCAACGTACCGTCAAAGTCAGTGAGTGCTTTATTGAGGGCCTCAATCGACTCCATGTCCATGTGGTTAGTAGGCTCATCCATAATCAAAACATTGATGTCCTGCATCATCAACTTACCAAACATCAAGCGGTTCTTTTCTCCACCTGAACAAACGGACACTTTCTTGTTAATTTCATCTGAGGTAAATAATAATCGGCCTAAAATCGCTCTAACCGCCAAATCATCATGTTGTGGGGTACGCCACTGCGACAACCATTCAAATAAGGTCAAATCGTTAGCGAAATCTTTTGAGTTATCTTGTGGACAATACCCAATCGTGGCGTTTTCAGACCATTTCACCACACCAGCATTCGCGCTGATTTCATTGACTAAGCACTTTAAGAATGTGGATTTACCTGCGCCGTTTTCGCCAATCACCGCAAGTTTTGCGCCCGCTTCGAGCAAAATATCTCCGGAGGTAAATAAGGTTTCTCCGTCAAAGCCATGGCTGATTTTTTCTAGCTCAAGGGCCTGACGATGGAGTTTTTTATGCTGTTTGTACGTAATATATGGCATTTGGCGAGAAGATGGTTTGACTTCTGCAAGTTCGATTTTTTCTAAGCGTTTGGCACGAGAGGTCGCTTGTTTGGCTTTCGACGCATTGGCAGAAAAGCGTGCAACGAAGGCTTTGAGCTCTTCCATTTCAGCGGTCTTCTTGGCGTTTTCGTTGAGCAGCTGCTCTTTGGCGAGCATTGACGCGGCCATGTATTCATCGTAATTACCTGGATAAATACGTAGCTCTCCGTAATCGATATCCGCCATGTGGGTACACACGCGGTTCAAGAAGTGTCGGTCGTGCGAAATAATGATCATAGTGCACTTGCGGTCATTTAACACATCAGCAAGCCAGTTAATGGTGTAGATATCGAGGTTGTTGGTCGGTTCATCTAACAACAAAATATCGGGGTCAGCAAATAGCGCTTGTGCCAATAACACACGAAGCTTTACGCCAGGCGCCAGCTCCGACATCAAACCAAAATGATATTCCTCCGCAATCCCAGCTTCAATCAATAACTCCCCTGCCCGACTCTCCGCCGTGTAACCATCGAGCTCCGCAAATTGCGTTTCAAGCTCCGCGACAAGCATACCGTCTTCCTCGGACATTTCAGGTAGACTGTAGATGCGGTCACGCTCCACTTTGATTGGCCAGAGCTGAGTATCGCCCATGATCACTGCATCCACCACCGAATATTCTTCAAACGCATACTGGTTCTGACTCAATATCCCCAAACGTTCACCGGGTGTAATCGAAACATTACCTGAAGAGGGCGTTAACTCTCCCGATAATATTTTCATAAAGGTGGACTTGCCACAGCCATTAGCGCCAATAAGGCCGTACTTGTTACCATTACCAAATTTAGCAGAGATATTTTCAAATAAGGGTTGCGCACCAAATTGCATGGTGATGTTTGCAGTAGTAATCACGAGTTATTCCAGATGATGTTGCGAGCGGATTTGCGTAAGCGCGAGATTATACAGTAAGCCGCTAGTAGTAGCGAAACAAACCCCTTAATAATGTCGTTTTTTTTTCCAATCGCTTGATCACACTGTTGCCTTAGTAGAAGTCACGTTTGATCATATATGGCCCTTTTAAATCGTTAACTATTAATAATCATAAGTTTGCACGAGTATCAGACCAAAAAGTTCAAAGACATAAAAAGAAAAAGGGCCTGTCGGCCCTTTCGTCAATTTTATGGGTTACTCCGCAGACTCGCGATAGCTATCCAAATCCGGACAACTACAGACCAGGTTGCGATCCCCGTACACATCGTCAATACGATTCACAGTGGGCCAGAACTTATTGCGCTTCACCGCTTCAACTGGATAAGCAGCTAACTCGCGTGAGTAGCTACGATTCCATTCACTATCAATGATGTCATCCAGCGTATGCGGCGCATTGTGTAATGGATTATCGATGCTATCCCAATCACCCGACTCGACTTTAGCGATTTCTTGGCGAATGCAAATCATCGCTTCGATAAAGCGGTCAAGCTCTACTTTGGCTTCGGATTCCGTCGGCTCAATCATCAAGGTCCCTGCAACAGGGAAAGACATGGTCGGTGCGTGGAAACCATAGTCATTTAAGCGCTTGGCTACATCCATCTCGGTGACGCCTGAGGCTTCTTTGAGCGGGCGCAAATCGATAATACACTCGTGTGCAATGCGACCATTGGCACCGGTATACAGAATTGGGTAATGGTCAGCGAGTTTTTTTGCGACATAGTTTGCGTTTAACATCGCCACTTCTGTCGCTTTGCGCAACCCCTCTGAGCCCATCATTTTGATGTACATGTAGCTAATTGGTAAAATCGAGGCACTGCCAAAGGGGGCTGCTGACACTGCGCCATTGTCCCCTAAATCCTCACCTGTACCAGCAGCTTTCAATGGTTGCATAGTATGGCTTGATAAGAATGGGGCTAGGTGAGCTTTTACGCCAATCGGTCCCATACCTGGGCCACCGCCACCGTGCGGGATACAGAAAGTTTTATGTAGGTTCAAATGCGAGACATCTGAGCCAATCAGACCTGGTGAGGTCACCCCGACTTGCGCATTCATATTCGCGCCATCCATATACACCTGACCACCGTGCTCATGCACGATGTCACAGATTTCTTTGACGGTTTCTTCATATACGCCGTGCGTCGATGGATAGGTGATCATGGCACACGATAAATTATCTGAGTGTTCTTCGGCTTTAGCTCGAAGATCAACCAAGTCCACATTACCCTTTTCATCACAGTTCACGACAACCACTTTAAGTGACACCATTTGCGCCGACGCTGGGTTGGTACCATGTGCAGACTGTGGAATCAAACAGATATTACGATGCGCATCGCCACGGCTGATGTGATAACGCTGAATAGCTAAGAGGCCAGCATATTCACCTTGCGCGCCAGAGTTAGGCTGCATGGATAAAGCATCATAGCCAGTAATATCAATTAACCAATCAGACAACTCGTCAATCATTTCCTTATAACCAAGTGCTTGGTCAACTGGCGCAAATGGGTGCAGTTGACCAAACTCAGGCCATGTCACCGGGATCATCTCAGCGGTTGCATTGAGCTTCATCGTACAAGAACCAAGTGAAATCATGGAATGGTTCAGCGCCAAATCTTTGTTTTCCAGCGATTTGATATAACGCAACATCTCAGTTTCTGAGTGGTATTGATTGAATACTGGCTTGGTCAAAAACTCACTTTCACGAACCAACTCAGTTGGAATAGCTAGTGTGGCAGACACTTGTGCATCCAGCGCTTCAATATCCAAGCCGTGGTCAGCACCGATAAATGCGGTGAACAAATCATTAATATCCCCACGAGTTGTGGTTTCATCAACGCTTACACCCAACACATCAGCTTGGTCGATGCGTAAATTCATATCCATGCTTTGCGCGGCAGCAAGAACTGCATCGCGGTCAACTGGTTTGACGGTGACGGTATCAAAGAAATGTTCATGTGCCACAAAGACGCCTTTGGCTTTCAGACCAGCCGCCAAAATTTGCGCCAAACGATGCGTGCGTAATGCGATGTTTTTTAAGCCCTGCGGGCCGTGATACACAGCATAAAAAGAGGCCATGTTGGCGAGTAATACCTGTGCAGTACAGATATTAGAGTTGGCTTTTTCACGACGAATATGCTGTTCACGAGTTTGTAATGCCATGCGCAGTGCAGGACGGCCACGGGTATCTTTGGATACACCGATGATACGACCTGGCATAGAGCGCTTGTACGCATCGCGTGTACCAAAGAATGCTGCATGTGGACCTCCATAGCCCATGGGCACACCAAAGCGCTGAGCTGAGCCAAACACCACATCTGCACCTAGCTCACCTGGAGATTTTAATAAGGTTAATGCTAATAGATCGGTTGCAACTGCAACAATCGCTTTGTTCGCTTGCAGTGCGTGAATGATTTCTTCGATGTTGTGAATCTCACCTTGGGTGCCAGGATATTGTAACAATGCGCCAAATACATCGTGCTCTGCGGCATTCACCGCAGGACCGATAATGATTTCAAAACCGAACATTTCTGCGCGTGTATTGACCACATCTAGGGTTTGTGGATGCACATTATCTGCCACATAAAACGCATTGGCTTTTTTGTTTTTAGACACGCGCTTGGCTAATGCCATCGCTTCTGCCGCGGCAGTGGCTTCATCTAACAATGAGGCCGAAGCTAAATCCATTCCCGTCAAATCCAGCGTAACTTGTTGGAAGTTCAAAATCGCTTCCAAACGACCTTGTGCAATCTCCGGTTGATACGGCGTGTATGCGGTATACCACCCCGGGTTCTCTAATACATTGCGCAAAATCACATTGGGCGTATGCGTGTTGTAGTAACCCATACCGATGAAAGAACGTTTGATTTGGTTTTTGCTTGCCACGGCTTTTAACGCGTTTAAAGCATCAACTTCGGTAACGGCTTCACCAACATTTAAACCTTCAGACCGAATACCGGCAGGAACGGTTTGCTCCATCAAATCATCTAAAGACGATGCGCCCACTTCTGCCAGCATGGCTTCAATTTCTGGACGGCCTGGGCCGATATGGCGGCGAATAAAATCAGTATTGTGCTCTAGATCAGCTAGAGAAAATGGAGTATTTGACATAGTAAAGCGCTTCGTTGGTTAATACGTAAAATGTGCGTATGGTCATCGGCACATGACCATACGGTTTAGCTTGATCGATTATTCGTCGGCGATGCTTTCTGCGTATCCTTCCGCATCTAATAGCTCGTTGACTTCTGCTTCATCTTCCGCTTTGATTTTGAATAACCAACCGTCTCCGTACGGGTCAGAATTCACTAGCTCAGGGGAATCTTCTAGGTCTTCATTTACCTCAACAATGGTGCCACCGATTGGGGCATACACATCCGAGGCAGCCTTCACCGATTCAGCTACTGCGGCATCATCTCCTGCACCATATTCATCATCTACATCCGGTAGATCCACAAACACCATATCGCCCAAAAGATCTTGAGCGTGCTCGGTAATACCGACAGTGTAAATACCATCACCTTCTGGACGGACCCATTCATGGGTCGTGGCATATCGTAATTCTGCTGGAATGTTACTCATATTTTTTTCCTAACACTGGTTGTTAAAGATTAATTTCAAATATTGTTTTGCTTATAGAACGCTTTTGCCATTGCGCACAAAACTGGGCTTTACGACATTCACTGTAACCCATTTTTTGCGCATTTCAACCTCGGCGGTTTCACCCACAGGCTTTGGCACTCTAGCCATGGCGATTGCATGTCCTAATGTTGGTGAAAAGGTGCCTGACGTAATCACGCCGTCACCACCGTCCACTTTCACTTTTTGACCCGCTCGCAAAACGCCTTTTTCGGTCATAACTAAGCCAATCAATTGCTCAGTACCTTGCTCGCGCTGTGCTTCTAATGCAGCACGACCAACAAAGTTACGTTCTGCCGGTTCCCATGCAACGGTCCACCCCATATTCGCCGCTAGTGGCGAAATGGTTTCGTCCATATCTTGGCCGTAAAGATTCATTCCCGCTTCTAAACGCAACGTATCCCGCGCCCCCAAACCACATGGCGCTACGCCTGCCGCGATCAGTTTGTCCCAAAAATCGCCTGCTTGGGCATTGGGCACCATGATCTCGTATCCCGCTTCACCGGTATAGCCGGTGGTCGCAATAAATAAATCTTCCGCTTGCACGCCAAAGAATGGTTTCATATCCGCAACGGCTTCTTTTTGTGCATCCGAAAAGAGCTCTGCCGCTTTGGCTTTTGCATTTGGGCCTTGCACGGCGATCATAGCAAACTCGTCACGCTCAGTAATGCTGACGTCAAAATCTGAAGCGTGTTGATTTAGCCAATCCAAATCTTTTTGCTTGGTGGCTGAGTTTACAACTAAGCGATAATTCGTCTCGTCAAAGAAGTACACAATCAAATCGTCAACCACACCACCGGTTTCATTGATCATGCCCGAGTACAATGCTTTGCCTTTGACTTGTAACTTATCCACATCATTCGCTAACAAGTAACGCAAGTAGTCTTTTGCTTGCGCGCCTTTAACGTCTACTATAGTCATATGCGACACATCAAACATACCTGCATCTTGTCGGACAGCGTGATGTTCTTCGATTTGTGAGCCATAGTTAATCGGCATGTCCCAGCCAAAAAAATCCACCATTTTGGCGCCTGCTTCAAGGTGTTTTGCATGGAGTACGGTTTTGTTCATGATGCGTCTTCTTTTTGTTTGATGTTCGAATTCTACAAATTGGAATTCAAAACTCTAATTAAAAAAACAAAAGTCATGATAAGTTTTTTAAATATATGCTATATTCGTGATTACTATTTTTTATATAACTAAATTATATAACGGCGTGAGGACAGGCGATGAAACAGTTATCCATGGATGCCATTCGCACATTTGTCACTGTGGTTGAGCTAGGTGGATATGCCAAAGCAGGAGACGTATTGGGGCGGTCACAACCTGCAATCAGTTTGCAACTTAAAAAACTTGAACAACAAATCGACAAAACCTTATTCGTCAAAGTTGGGCAGCGCCACGTTTTGAGCAATGATGGACAATGGTTTATGCCTTATGCCAAAAAGCTCCTTGAAGTAAACGACGAAGTGTTTCGTGCTGTCGAGCAAGATCCGCTCAAAGGACGTTTACGGCTAGGGATCCCCAGTGAATTTGCCTCGACTTTACTGCCCAGTATTATTGGCGAGTTTTCTAAGCGCTATCCGGATGTGTCACTTGATGTGACATCGGCTTTGTCACAAAATTTGCTAGGTCAACAACACAAAGACGATTTTGATTTGATTTTAGCTCTGGTACCGCCTGACACAGAGACTCAAGGTGAAGTATTACGGGAAGACGAGTTAGTGTGGGTGGGTGATATTCGTCAACCTCTCAAAACAGATCCGTTATCGCTGGTGCTTGCCCCAAATGGTTGTATGTATCGCTCTCGTGTTATAGAGCAACTCAAACAGCAGACCAATATGTGGAAGATTTCGTATACCAATGCGGATTTATACGGCTTGATTGCTGCGATACAGCAAGGTCTAGGGATCACCGCATTGGCAAAAAGTTCTGTGCCTCCGAGCTTATCCGTAATACAACATCCTGCATTACCCTATTTAGGCAAAATCAAAATTGCATTATTTGACTACGATACGCAACATCCTGAAGTGTCAAAGACACTTTCAGAGTTTATTCGTAAGAGGTTGAGTGATTAATACACTTATGATGCCTGAGGAACGGGCTCTTGTTGTGTTAATTCTTTGGCTAAGAGTTTGTGCGTTAAATAATGCAAAATCTCCGCTTCACGCTCGCTGCGATCTCCGTCTATACCGGTGATCCCCATCGCCACTTCAACCACATGATTGGCGTCAAAATTCAAATCATTGGCCATATCACGAACAAATTCTACTGCTTCATCGTTGTCTACGGCTTCTCTAGCGAGATGAATGGCCTCGTTACAAAATGCGGTGATTGAAATAGGACTTTGCCATCTCATTTTACTGATGACGCCTTCTAGGTAGTCTTGTTCAGACAATGTGATTTTGCCATCTACTTGGTACAATAATACGGCAAGTTTAATTAACGACTGATTATAACGCTGTAGGGGGGATAACTGCATAAAATACCTCTCGCTTATCCTTTTTTAATATTCACACTGTTGAATGACGGTTCTGTCCTCAACGACCAATGTGTGCGTCCGTTCTTGCTGGTCTTGCGTACTTCTTAATTATTATTGTTCTTATGCTTTTATTATTGTTATCGCTAAGAAAGAAATGGTATTGCTTTGTTGTTAAGGATTCGCATTATACTGAAAAGTTTCAGAAAATGGTGAAAATTAACATTTATTTAATCAATATATTGAATTTATTCACATTATCTTCACAAATAAAGATACTCCATTTTTACTATATCGACTGATTTTTCAACACTTTAATTTTCCATGTATACCCCGGCAGCACGATAAAGTTGGAGATGCACCTTTACTAAAGCATCAATATCTCGTTGATAACCTCCCCCAATCACCGCAGCAATGGGTGTATCTAATTGAGCGGCTCGTTCAAACACATATTTATCACGAGCATAAACGCCTTCAGTGCTTACGGCCAAATGCCCCAAGTCATCATCAACATGCACATCCACCCCCGCATCATAAATAATCGCATCTGGCCGGTGTAGTCTAACCGCTAGCTCGAACGCTTCTTCTACACAGGCCAAGTACTCGGCGTCGCCTGTTCCTTTGGGTAAACCAAAATCAAAATCCGATACTTGTTTACGATACGGAAAGTTTTTCTCGCCGTGAATTGATAAGGTGATAATGGCGTCATTGCCTTGAGCTAATTTTGCCGTGCCATCGCCTTGATGTACGTCACAGTCAAAAATTAATACTTTATCAATAGCCGAATTCTGCAGCATCGTTAACGCGGCAAGATACAAATCGTTAAACAAACAAAAACCTGAACCAAAATCGGCAAACGCATGATGATAACCTCCTGTTAGATTTAAGGCTTTGCCATGTTCTAATGCTTTTTGTGCGGTCAATACAGTGCCAGCACACGCTGTCAATGAACGTTTAATGAGCTGTTCAGACCATGGGAAGCCAATGCGACGCATGGATTTTGTATCCAATGTGCCAGTGGTCAGCTCTTTTATGTAAGTAGGTTGAAACACTTGACTTAATTTTTCAGGAGTTAATGGAGTGGGTGTTAAGAACCACTCAGTAGGAACGTTTTTTTGAATCAAGGCATCATAGATCCCTTGGTATTTTTCAATTGGAAAGCGATGTCGAATCGGCAAATGTAATTCTGAATAGATCGGATGAAATATCAGTGGAATCATGTTTACTATTGGTGGTCAGCAAAGATTGTTCTACAATATACCCTCTTATCTATCTTTTTTGTATAGCTATGTCAGGGCAGCCTTTGAACCTCAATGTAAACATTTGCGAATCAATATGAACAGCCCATTTATGAATTTGAAATTATCCAAAAAAGTTGGTCAAAACGGCGCCGCTTTGTGCCTGAGCCAAAGCCTTTAAACGTCATCATCGATGACTTTCGTTTACGCGATAACAGCTATTGTACTATGCATGTAGAATATGATGATGGTAGCAATCGAGAGCTATTATCACGGGTGATTCACAATCCCAATACTGGTGAATGGAAAGTTGACGGCATGCACGTGGCGGTAAAGGTCATCATTTCGAGTCAAAAATTCCCTTAGAGTGTCCTGAGCATTTTTCTTAATTCTTTATATAACTGCTTATCTTGAGTCTCTATCGCATTTAAAATGTTTTTTCCTTTCTTTATCTCCCCTGAACGGGCAAGCAACACTCCGTAGCGATATTGTGCCCACTGAGCAAATTGTGGGTTGCGATATTGAGGCGATTGCTTCATAAATAGCTCAATACTGACCAGTGCTTCGTCATAATATTGATTCGCCATCATTGCCAGCTTTGCCATTTGATACTGAGCGCCATAATATGCCTCACGTTGTGACTCTGTTGCTTCACTAGGTAATTGAATCTTGCTGAATGTTGCAAAACTCTGCTCGAACGCTTGCTGATTCATTAATAAGATACCTGCGCTTAATAACACCTCTGGTTCAGAGCTATGTTGTGCTGCGCTCAAGACGAGTTGAGAGAGGGATTCAGGTTGTTCGGTCACTTGGTAATAGGCTACTTTAGCTTGAAAGGCCATAACGCTGTCAAGCTCCTCTAAGACTTGAATCTGTTTCCATGCTTGCTCTTTATCTCCCCCTGCGAATCCAGGCGCTTGCAAGTAAAATTGAACTAAATCCATGCGATATTGGGAATTTTGCGGTGCAAGCTCCACCGCTTTGGCAAATCCGGCTTTGGATTTTTTGGCATAACTTAACGCAGAGAACACCGCGCCCATGGCTTGACGGCTCATGATGACGCCTTTTACATTGTATAAATCAGGGTTATCAGGAAACCGTTTTATTCCTGCGACAATTATATCCTCGGCATCATCCAATTCGTCTTCTTTCATATAAAAATACGCCAGCGCTTTAATACCCTCTGGTGTATTTTCTACCGCTTTGTAATAAGCTAATGCCCCGACTTTATCTCCTTGAGCATAAGCTTGGTCGCCTTTTTGTACATCAGCGCTCACCTCAGAGGCGACTAACAAAAATGCAATAATTACAATGTATTTCACTTGTTTTCCTTATTCGTTGGCCACAATAGCCAGATACGTTTTTTGTATAATTTCAGCATCATTACTGGCGCGATGCCTAGGCAATTTTAAAGTGTGTGTCACTTGCGCCTTCGTTGCATCCCAATTAGCGAGTTGCTCTTCGCTCAGTAACATTTCGATGGCGCTTACACGAAACTGCATCTCGATTTGAGCATGCGCAAATAACTCGCGTACCCAAGGATAGTCAACCACCCAAGCATCGCTATATAAAGTACGATCGCTGTAGAGCCGGTTGAGTTCCTGACACACCTCCAAACCAAGGCTTCCATTTTGTATCAAGATATCTCGAGTGATTCCATGCAAGGTTTCGGCTTCTTTATCCCAAAACTGCCAATCTTGGAATGGCTTTATCATGCGACAGTAGCGAGAGCCATCTGCAGTCACCACACCCACTTCAATGGGGTAGGAAGTACTACCAAAACCAATGGCTTCAACGTCTAACACATCTGGAACAAATATTGGATAAGTTGGCATATCAAGGTCACACAGGATTTTATTTAACCCTAGACCTTGATAGCCCTCTGCGCAAATCAGCCTTTGAGTTTTAACAGTATATTAATCACTTTATCGGCGAGTTTTCCATACGGTGGTGCTAATAATTTGAGGCTGGATATATTCGCTTGTTTAAAAATAGGACGTAATTTGGAGAAGGTCAAAAAGCCTTCATAACCATGATAATGCCCCATTCCGCTTGGGCCCACGCCACCAAATGGCAGGTCATTTTGGCCCACGTGGAATATCGCGTCATTAACCGTCACACCACCTGACATGACCTTCTCAATGTACATGTCCACAAGCTTATTGTCTTTGCTAAATGGATAGAATGCCAATGGTCGGTCATGGGACAAAATATAATCAATGACTTCTTGTGGCTCACGATAGGTTTTGACCATCAAAATTGGGCCAAAGGTTTCGCGGTTTTCGATGATCATATCCGCTGTGGTATCTAGCATTAACGTCAATGGATATTTGCGCAGCTCTGAATTTGGCTCTTGATGGTTAAGTACCTCAATACGAGCGCCTTTCTCCGCCGCATCGGCAACGGTGGCTTCCATTCTTTGGAATGCTCGCATATCGATAAGCGAGGTATAGTCTTTGCTATTGATATCCGGAACGTGTTTGGCTACCCACTCTTTGGCTGCCACAACAAACGCTTCTTTTTGTTTTTCGTGGACAAACACATAATCGACATTGGTACAAATCTGCCCGGCATTATACTGTTTAGCAAACATAATGCGTTCAACCGCTTTATTAAAGTCATAGTTCGGATCAATCACCGCGGGTGACTTACCACCTAGCTCCAAGGTCACTGGGGTTAGGTTTGCCGCAGCATTGGCCATGACTTTGCGACCGGTTGCGCCAGAACCTGTGAACATCAAATGATCAAATGGGACGCGCGAAAACTGCTGACCAACAATACCTGTTTCTTTGAAAAACTGTAATTTGTCTGCAGCAAAATATTTCGGCGTGATCTCAATTAATAAATCCGTCAGTGCGAGAGAATTCTCGGACATTTTGACCATCGCTCGATTCCCTGCAGCAAACGCCGCCGCCAAGCCGATAAAGCTCAAATTAATCGGAAAATTCCACGGAATAATTAAGCCCACCACACCCAAAGGTTGCGGCACGACTTTGTTAGAGCCTCCAAAATACATAGCGTAATCAATTTTGCGACGCTGGACTTTCATCCACTTTTTTAATGCTTTCTTGGTATGGCCGATGTCATCCATCGCCACAATCAGTTCTGCCAGCATGGTTTCATGATACGCGCGGTTGCCGTAGTCTTTATTAATCGCTTCGGCAATGGCGTCACGATTTTCAGAAAGTAATCTTTTGAGATTACTCAAGTGCTCTAAACGCTCTTCACGAGACTCGTAAGGGTGCACGTCAAAAGCCGTTCGCTGCATTGTATAATGCGCTAATAACGCTTGATAGATAGTTTCCGGGTCGTTATCAGGTACAGGAATATTGCTATCAGTGGCACTAGCATGGGTTGATTGTGAGTCCAATGCTTCTGTGTGTTGCACTTCCGTAGTTAGGGTATCACTGTCGATCATAGGTTAAGTCCTTATTGTTATATTCACTTTATACAATAGTTGGCCATGACAGTTCAAATTTTATCCTCGTTCGAGACAAAAAACCCAGCCGAAGCTGGGTTTCTCAAAAAGGGGTGTTGACCGATAAGCCGGGTTCTGTCGTGGACAATCATTCATCTAGGCCAATAATCGCTCATTGGCTCAAGCAACCTACCCGTTCCCAGCGCGGGTCACACATAATGGGAACCTATTTGGTCTTGCTCCGAGTGGAGTTTACCGTGCCGTTGTCTGTTACCAGCAACGCGGTGCGCTCTTACCGCACCCTTTCACCCTTACCAAGCGAACTTGGCGGTCTACTCTCTGCTGCACTAGTCGTCAGCGCTTGCGCACTGCCCAGGCGTTACCTGGCACCCTACCCTGCGGAGCCCGGACTTTCCTCCCCCTCACCGATGTGAGGCAGCGATTGTCTGGTCAACGTGAGCATTTTACGGGGTTCGATACGCAGAGTCTAAAGGTTTATGCGATAATTGACCGTATTATTCTGGTAACACTGCGTTGTGATAGACATTTTGCACGTCATCACAATCGTTGAGCATTTCGATGAATTTTTCAAACATCGGCAAATCATCCACGCTGATTTCCGTTTCTGTCTGTGGCACAAAGGTGATTTCATCAACGTCTAACGTTGTGTCAGGATAAGCATCTGCTAAAGCGTTTTTCACCGCAAAATACTCTGTATGTGGGGCAAAAACAGTAATCTTGCCATCTTCTGATTCAACGTCTGTCACATCGACATCCGCTTCTATCAAAGCTTCTAATACGGCATCTTCATCATCGCCATCGAACGAAAAAATCGCACTGTGATCGAACATATGTGCCACCGCACCTGGGGCGCCAATTTTGGCTTTGGTTTTGGTAAAGCAATTACGAACATCTGTGATGGTACGGTTGTTATTATCGGTTAAACAATCCACAATGACCATACAGTTACCTGGACCAAAACCTTCATAACGCGCTGGAACAAAGTCTTCACCCGCGCCACCAACCGCTTTGTCGATAGCCTTATCAATCACGTGCCCAGGGACTTGGTCTTTTTTGGCTTTTTCGATTAAACGCTTTAAAGAAAGGTTGGCTTCAGGATCCGTTCCACCATTTTTGGCGACCACGTAAATCTCTTTACCGTATTTGGAATAGACTTTGGTTTTTTGCCCAGCGGTTTTCGCCATGGCATTTTTGCGAACTTCAAATGCGCGACCCATAAGAACTCTCTTAATATTATAATTTTAGATATCAGTTAATAGTATTAGTTTATCACGGCTTAAGGCAAATGCGCTAACGCAAGGTAGTCCTCAGATTGCATCTCTTGTAATCGTGATAAGCAACGACGAAATTCAAAATTCAATCGCCCTTCGGTATACAACTCCAACAAGGGCACTTCGGCGGAGATAATAAGCTTTACGTTGCGCTCATAAAATTCATCGACCATCGCGATAAAACGCCTAGCAATGTCATCCGTCGCCAACCCCATTTGTTCAACGTTGGCTAACAGTACCGTGTGATACAACCGAGATAACTCCATATAATCTGCTTGGGACCGCGGTCCGTCACACAGTTCTCGGAAACTGAGCATGAGTACCCCATCGGCATTGCGCATACTTGTAATAGGACGATTCTCAATGGTGATCACTTCATCGACTGTACCGGCTTCAGGCGCAAGTTGCGCAAAGTAGGTGTCCAAATTCAATTGCGCTTGCGCGTCTAACGGATGATGATAAATCTCGGCTTGTTGTAAGGTGCGCAAACGATAATCCACCCCACTATCCACGTTCACAATGCGCGTATTTTGATTGATTAAATCAATGGCGGGTAAAAAACGTGCCCTTTGCAAGCCATTGCGATACAGGTCATCCGGAACGATATTGGATGTCGCTACCAAAACAATACCTTGAGCAAATAAGTTCTCCATCAAGGTGCCCAAAATCATGGCATCCGTGATATCGGAGACAAAAAACTCATCAAAACAGATCACTCTCGCCTCGTTGGCTAAACGCGCAGCGACGATTTTAAGTGGATCGGATTGACCGTCTAGGGTTTTGAGTTCACTGTGGACACGGTGCATAAAACGGTGAAAATGCACGCGCATTTTGCGCTCAAACGGCAAGCATTCATAAAACGTATCCACGAGATAGGTTTTGCCGCGGCCCACGCCACCCCAAAAGTAAATCCCTTGGATGCTGGGTCTTTGCATGCCTTTACCAAAACGCGCTTTGATTTTGACGCGCCAGGTGAGTTTTTTCTGAGGCTGAGTTAACTCATTATACAGGCGTTGCAATTCACGCACCGCGTTCTCTTGCGCGGGATCGTGACTAAAATCATCGCGTTGTAAATCAGCTTGATATTTTTGCCAGGGGGTTAACTGCTCGGACACACAGAACTCATACAAGGTAAAAGAAAGCGGTTATAATAATACGAAATGAAATTTTTTTGAAATCCGACACAGGTAGCAAGGACAAAAAAAATATATAGTGCTATAGTGCCGTTGTATTATGAAAAAAGTAGTTTGAGATAGCGTTATGCAAGACATTTTTATTTATGCCAGTTTGTTGATTGTCGGTGTGATTGTTGGTGTGGTCATCACAAAGATTGCAGTAAAAGACAATAATGACAGCGCTGCCGCGACACAAAAAGAACAAGCCACAGCCATGACTCATGCCCAACTACGTGAGCAATTAGTGGTTGCTAACCAAACTTTAGAAGAGTTTGAAACACAAATAGAAATGTTCAAAAATCATCTCACTGAGTTCGATTATATATTAACTTCACATGAACAAAGTGAAGATCAGCCGCGGATTGCTTTTTTTGGCGAACATGCATCTCCATATATACGTATGAGTCAGAAAACGCCGAAAGAACAGGCTAATCCAGAACATCAGCCAAGAGATTTTTCAAACTCTAGCTCAGGACTTTTTGCAGGCGAGCCCACCGACAAAGCAAAATAAATCTGAACTATTCATCTTGGCCTCGAGTCTGTTGTTAGGCATTTAACCCAAAACAATAGGAGAACGGTTAAGATGAATAAAAGGTTGCGAACAGCCTGTTTGACAGGCGTGCTTACTGCCCTGACCCTTGCCCCCATTAGCCAAGCCACAGCGGTTGGTTTGCCTTTTTTTGGCGATAATAAACAAACGCCATCACTTGCGCCCATGCTTGAACAAACCATGCCGGCCGTGGTGAGTATAAAAGTCGCCGGGACACAAACTTCTAAACAACAAATTCCAGAGCCATTTCGCAAGTTTTTTGGTGCGCCACAAGCGACCGAGCGCCCGTTTCGATCATTGGGTTCTGGGGTTATTATTAACGCCAATGAAGGCTATATTGTTACCAACGCCCATGTGGTAGCAGAGGCCGATGAGATTGTGGTTACGCTCAATGACGGACGAGAGTTTACGGCAAGTAAAGTTGGTTCCGATGAGCAATCGGATATCGCTCTAATTCAAATCGAAGGCGAAAATTTGTCTGAAATCCAAATAGCGGATTCGGATAATCTACGCGTAGGTGATTTTGTTGTCGCCATTGGTAATCCATTTGGTTTATCGGCGACTGTCACATCTGGTATCGTCAGCGCATTAGGACGAACCGGCATCAACCGCGGAGGGTTAGAAGATTTTATTCAAACCGACGCAGCCATCAATCGCGGCAATTCTGGCGGGGCTTTGATTAACCTCAAGGGCGAACTCGTTGGCATCAATGCGGCGATTTTTTCTACCGATCAGAACGGCGGTAACGTCGGCATTGGCTTTGCTATTCCTTCTAAAATGATGCAAAACTTGGTCAACCAAATGATTGAATTTGGTGAGGTTCGTCGCGGCTTGTTGGGCATCGCTGGCAATGATGTAGATGCGGGCTTGGCCGAAGCGTTTGCCTCCACAGTGAGTAAAGGTGCCTTTGTTGCCGAAGTCACGCCAGACTCTGCCGCGAGCAAAGCGGATATTCAACCTGGTGATATTATTACTCGTGTTGACAACGATGTTATTGAAAGCTTTGCCGAGCTTCGCGCCAAAGTGGCTAGTATGGGTGCTGGCGCCGAAGTGACCCTAGGTATTATACGCAAAGGTGAAGAGCTTGATATCACTGTCGTGTTAGGGGATGCAGGCACTGTGACCATGACGGCCGCAGAAATTCATCCTGCATTTGCTGGCGCGACTTTTGAAAATGGCACTGATTTAGCCGGTAATCGAGGCGTTGAAGTCACGGATATTGAGCCACGCTCACCAGCTGTACAGCTAGGCTTGAAGCAAAATGATGTGATCATCGGCGTGAACCGCCAACGAGTCAACAATGTTCAAGAATTGCAGGAACGCATGGAAGACAGCAAAGATAATGTCATTGCACTGAACATCCGTCGCGGTAACGCCACCTTGTTTGTCATTATTCGCTAGACAACAGATGACGTAAATTAACGTGGCGCATTTTGCCAATCAACGACAAAATGCGCCTTTTGTTATTTAGCCTTTCACATGGCATAATTAACCCATAATAAATCTAAAACGAAGTTCATGGCGATTCAGCGTTTAGCAATCTTTTTTTTACGTTCTATGGTAATTGGCAGCATTGTTGCGGTCTTAATTTTGTTACTGGTGCCTGAATTGCGCCACGGCAGTGGCATTGATATTCGTAATTTGTTCAACGCAGAGACGACACCCAAACGCGCCAGCTATTACGATGCGATTTCTCGTTCAGCTCCTTCTGTTGTCAATATTTATTCAGTCAGTATCGAGTCCAATGGCTTTTTGAGCAATAGCTCTAGAGAACGAACGAATCTGGGGTCTGGGGTGATCATGACGAACGACGGGTACATTTTGACCTGCCATCACGTGATCAACGGCGCAGCATCTATATTCATCGCATTACAAGACAGTCGTTTGTTTGAAGCCCAAATTGTCGGATATGATTTGTTTACTGATTTAGCGGTACTCAAAATCAACGCGGATAATCTCATTCCTATTCCACAATACCTCGATCCACAAATTAAAGTGGGCGATGTCGTGATGGCAATTGGTAATCCCTACAACCTTGGACAAACCATAACCCACGGTATCATCAGCCGAACTGGTCGCAATGGATTGGCAAATTATGTTGATTTTATCCAAACTGACGCAGTACTCAATCAAGGTAATTCAGGTGGTGCATTGGTTGACTCGGAAGGCTATTTGCTCGGCATCACCAATGCCAATTTTCGTACTTTAGATGCACAACGCCGAGTCCTCAATGTGGATGGCGTGAACTTTGCAGTACCTTATCCTTTGGCCTTGCGCGTCATGCAAGAGCTTATATCCAACGGCAAGGTGACTCGAGGTCAATTAGGATTTTCGGGCAACGAATTCGCTGGCCAAGAAGGGATCATGATCACCAATGTCAGTCCCAATAGCCCAGCTGATTTAGCCGGCTTGCAAGTCGGTGATGTGTTGTTAGCGATCGATAATGAGCGGATCACAAGTGCCAGTAAAGCACTAGATATGATTGCCGAAACTCCACCAGGCACTTTACTCCAATTAAGTATTTTACGAGATGACAGTCCATTGCTGATCCAAGTGACCGTGGGTGAATTACAGGCTGTAACACGATGAGCCACGATGCACTGGTCGTTTTAGTCTCACCCAATGGCGATATTATTGGCACACAAGGTAAATTGGCGGCGCATCAGGACAATGCTTTACATCTGGCTTTTTCGGTCATGCTGTATCGCAAAACACGCTCTGGCATTGAAGTATTGATGCAACAACGCGCATTGGACAAATATCATTCAGGCGGACTTTGGGCAAATACCTGCTGCTCACACCCGATGCCTGATGAAGCCATTTTAAGTGCGGCGCAACGACGCATTGCAGAAGAACTCAACATCACAAATCCCATAGAATGGCAGATTTGCGGTGAGTTTATTTATCAGGCAAGCTTTGCTAATGGTTTGCACGAACATGAACTTGATACCGTATTAATTGGAGAGTTTGACGAGAACCTACCAATAGTTAATCCAGAAGAAGTGGCTCAACTCAAGTGGTTCGAATTAAGCGAACTCAATCAAGCGGTTGCCAAAACACCAGAGCAATATGCAGTATGGGTACCTTTTGTGTTGGCCAAAGTAAACGAGTCACTGGCGACGCTTTAGTTAATCACCATAATTGTGTATCACGCCACCTAGGAGATTAAATCGCAAACGATTGTTCGGCCATCCACTCTTTGAGAACGCCCACGTCATTGGCGATGGCTGCTTCCAAATCATCGACCCACTCATTGACGTTTTCCCACCAAGCAGGATGATCGCCTTGTTGGATCTCATTGGCAATGCGCTGAATGCGAATTAGACCAAGTGAACTTGCAGCACCTTTTATCTTATGGGCTTGCGAACACACTTCGTCTTTTTCTTTGGCTGCTAGATTAGTCTGTAAAATCTCAAGATATTCTGGGATCTTCTCTTCAAATACCGCTAAGCTCGTTGTCACCATTTCAGCACCAATCGTGTCAGCAAGCGTTCTGACCAGTTCCGTATCCATGATTTTATCTAACCCTTTATCGGATTCTGGCTCTTCAACCGGTAGTACCGGGAATTCGTCGATATTATTTGCAAATAATTCATTGAACACTTGGATAACACGAGATTTTTTTATCGGTTTTGCAATGACGTCATCCATGCCATTTTGCAAGTATTCTTCGCGTTTTTTGATCACATTAGCCGTCAAGGCCACTATCGGTGTTTGCATCACCAAGTCTTCGTGAATCACCGTATCGGCAACATCAAAGCCTGTCATATCCGGCAATTGAATATCCAATAAAATTAAATCGTAGCGAGTGGAGCGAATTTTATCTATAGCCTCTCCCCCAGTCATTGCCACATCGACGTGCATACCAAGTTTTTCTAAAAGTGCTTTAGCCACCATGACATTAAGTTCAATATCTTCTACCAATAAGATATTTAGCCCGCTGACCTCAAGCTCCTCACGAACGCGTTCTTGATGGCTGATCTCTAATGGGATTTCGACAATAAAGCGCGTACCTTTACCCACCTCTGAAGTAACCTTAATATGACCATCCATGCGTTCAACCATTTCTTTACAGATTGCCAAACCGATCCCGGTGCCAGTTGCAGACTGGTGATCAGGGTGATCAACTTGATAATACATGGCAAAGATTTTATCAATATCCGCTTGCGGAATACCCACGCCAGTATCCTCGATAATGAAGCGCACATTGGCTCTGGTGTTGTCAATGTTAGTCGCCTCGACCGCTAAAGAGACGTGTCCTTTAGCCGTAAATTTGACAGCGTTGAACAATATATTCCACAAGATCTGGCGCAGGCGCGTACCATCAACCATGACATATTTTGGTAACGGCTCATGAATAATGGTTCTAAAACCAAGATTTTTGTCCGCCGCAAGTAATTTGATAACGCTGCCTAATTCTTCAGTGAACGTCGCCAGCGATAGGGTTTTGTAAGACAACTCAATCTTGTCACGCTCTAATTTATCCAAATCAATAATATCGTTGAATATATTCCCGAGGGTAATCGCACTTGCGTAGATGGTACTGACCCAGCCGAATTGCTCGTCATTGAGTTTAGTATCGCGCAACATTCTCGACAAGCCGACTATGCCATTTAATGGTGTACGCAACTCATGAGAAATAGTCGCGATGAATTTGGTTTTGTCTTTACTGGCTTGTTCTGCAGCTTTTTCAGCTTTCATACGCTCAGTCATATCTCGACCAAATGCAAGCAGACCAAGGCGATTGCCATCGTGATCAAAGAATGGAACTTTGCGCATTTCAAAATAACGACGGCGCCCATCGTGAAAGCGTAACCACAACTCTTCAGTCAAAGACACGTTTTTCTCTAATACTTCATTGTCCGAAGTGACCACCTGACGAGCGAGTTCCTCATCGTACACTTGATGCGGAGTAAGTCCGAGTAACTCATCTTGGGTTCGCCCCGTTAAGTCCTCTGCCACTCGGTTACAGCCGGCAAACTTGCCCTCTTCATTGCGATAATAAATTAAATCTGGTGAAGCATCGATGATGGAACGTAACAGCATAGATAAGCGACGTGCTTGAATTTCTTGTTCTGATTTATCGCGAATTTCTCGTTCGAGCTCTTCAAACACTTTTTCTCGCTCAAGTTGAGCATTACGGCGTTGTTCAATTTCGTAGTTGAGCTGTTTGATATTATTCTGAAGTTCTTTGTTGAGAAGAACGTCTTCCTCTCGAAGACTTTCTAATTCTTCAATCACTTCTTTTAAATGAGCTCGAGAATGTTCTAACTGCTTGACCAATTCGCTAAAAAAATACAACACCCACGGTGCACTCAGCATCGTTAAGATAATTGCGCTCATAAAATCTTCGAGCGTCGGCTCACTGTCCAAACTCACTCGGATTACGTAGGAACCGCCAATGGTAAAGCCGAGTGTTAATAAAACAAAAAAGAGACTGAGCTTTAACGTACCGTACCGTTCGACAAAGCTAGCAAAACGAAAAGCCCAAGTGTAACGTGATTGAGATGAATGCATGGCAATAAATAGTTATTGAACAACAAATACATTGTATCAGAATCTAGTTCTAAGGACACTTTTCAGGTTTGAATAAAAATTGACGTTAAACCCACCATCAAAACAAGCATTAAAACCCAGTAATAATGAATAAAAATTCATAAAAATGAATAATGTTACAAATTTGTGAACGCATTTGATTAGAATAAATTCATTTTTTCTACGTTTTTTTTAGAATATTCATCACTATCTATTAGCCCCAATAAAAAAATTAAACAATTGATTTCATTATAAAAAAAGTTTATAAAAATCTATTTTGTAAATCAGGATAAACAAACTAATATTTGACCTAATTGTCGCTTCAATGTATTTTAGCCAGTCTGCTAGACAAAAATGCATAAGAATTCTAATATCAGCTAGTAAGAGAGAGCCCGCCAAGGTGGTTTGCAAGTTCGCGCCGCAGCACACTGCGCAAGGCTTGTAAGGCTATAGTAAAAAAGTGCCCTAGACAGTGAATGCACACGATGCACTACGCATTGTGGCTATTTATGTTTTTTAATGGAGATCATTAATGAGTTTATATCAGCCAACTGATTCGCGGGATAACTGTGGTTTTGGCCTTATCGCACACACCACAGGTGAACCTAGTCACCGTTTGGTATCCACCGCTATTGAAGGTTTGGATCGTATGCAACACCGTGGCGGCATTGCTGCTGATGGGAAAACAGGTGATGGGTGCGGGTTACTTCTTGCTAAACCTGATGATTTTTTCCGTGGTATTGCCGAAGATAAAGGCTGGCGTTTAAACAAAAATTTCGCAGTTGGCATGGTCTTTTTAAACCAAGATCCTATTCTAGCTGAAGCGGCTCGAACAGTTATTAACGAAGAACTCATAAAAGAAACCTTTGATGTAGTAGGTTGGCGTGAAGTTCCAGTCGACAAATCAGTACTGGGCGAACTGGCATTGACTGGGGTACCGCAAATTGAGCAAGTATTCGTCAATGCACCTAATGGCTGGCGCGAAACAGATATTGAAAGACGCCTTTACATGGTGCGTCGCCGTGCAGAGAAGCGTTTATTAAACGACCCAGATTTTTATGTTTGCTGTTTGTCAGGTTTGGTGACCATTTATAAAGGTTTGGTCATGCCTAAAGATTTACCTGCTTTTTATCTCGACTTGGCAAACGAGCGATTGACGTCAAGTATTTGTGTCTTCCACCAACGCTTTTCAACAAATACCCTACCGAAGTGGCCACTGGCTCAGCCTTTCCGCTTTCTAGCGCACAATGGTGAAATTAACACCATTAAAGGCAATCGTGATTGGGCCATTGCTCGCACGAGTAAATTCGTTACTCCACTGATTCCAGACCTGAAAGACGCAGCACCATTTGTGAATACCTCAGGATCTGATTCATCTTCATTGGACAACATGCTAGAACTATTTTTAGCTGGTGGTATGGACTTATTCCGAGCCATGCGTTTATTGGTACCACCGGCGTATCAAAACAACAAGACAATGGATGAGGACTTGCGTGCGTTTTATGAATTTAACTCAATGCACATGGAACCTTGGGATGGACCTGCTGGTATCGTCTTAACCAATGGCCGTCATGTAGCATGTAACCTAGACCGTAATGGTTTGCGTCCTGCTCGTTATGTGATCACTGACGATGGTTTTATTACGCTTGCATCAGAGATTGGTATTTGGGATTACAGCGAAACTCAAGTAATCGAAAAAGGCCGCGTTGGTCCAGGTGAAATGCTTGCGGTAGATACGTCTAATGGCAAAATTTGGCGCTCAAATGAAATCGATGAGACACTCAAAACACAACATCCATATAAAAAATGGCTAGACGAACACATCCGTCATCTTACTCCAATCGAACAATGCAATGCTGAATTAATTGGCACTCGTGTGTTCAATGATGACCAAATGGCCGTGTTCCACAAATTATTCAATTACTCATACGAAGAAATTCAGCAAGTCATCAAAGTACTTGCTAAAGACGGCCAAGAAGCGGTTGGCTCAATGGGTGATGATACCCCTATGGCAGTCATGTCCTCTCGTGTGCGTACTTTATATGATTACTTCCGTCAGCAATTTGCACAGGTAACCAACCCACCAATTGATCCATTGCGTGAGAATCACGTTATGTCTCTGGCAACGTGTATTGGACGTGAGCAAAATGTCTTCAATGAAACCAGTGGTTATGCTGATCGTGTGGTGTTTGATTCGCCTATTTTAATGTACACCGATCTCAAACAGTTGCGAGATTTGGATCAAGAACACTACTATTCAGAAGTGGTTAGCTTGAATTACTCTGCTGAAGAAGGTCTTGAAGCTGCGATCCAACGCGTGTGCAATGAAGTCATCGCGATTGTCAAAGAGAAAAACGCCGCATTTGTTGTTTTATCTGACCGCGATATTGCCCAAGATCGCTTGCCAATTCCTGCAGCCATGGCAGTTGGTGCCGTTCATAGAACACTTGTTGATGCACAACTTCGCTGTGATGCAAACATCGTGGTAGAAACAGCCTCTGCACGTGATCCGCACCACTTTGCCGTATTGATTGGCTTAGGCGCAACAGCTATTTATCCGTTCTTAGCTTACGAAACCATCGAACAACTAGTACAAAGTAACGATTTGGACATTGAGCCGATGCAAGCGATGTTGAACTATCGCAAAGGTATCAACAAAGGGTTGTTCAAAATAATGTCGAAGATGGGCATCAGTACTGTTGCTTCATACCGCTCAGCTAAGTTATACGAAGCTATTGGTATCAACGACGACGTTATGGAAATGTGTTTCAAAGGCGTGCCAAGTCGCTTAAAGGGTGCAAGCTTTGCCGAATTTGAACAAGATACTATTAATTGTCAGCGCATTGCATGGATTAAACGCAAGCCGTTAAGCCATGGTGGTTTGTTGAAATATGTTCACGATGGCGAATATCATGCATACAATCCAGATGTAGTAAAGAACCTACAAAAAGCAGTTGTGAGTGGTGATTATCGTGATTATCAAGCGTTTTCTTCCTTGGTTAACGACCGCAATCCATCGCATCTGCGTGACCTGTTACAGATCAAGCCAGGTCAAGCTATTGATATTAGTGAAGTAGAACCAGCTGAGAACTTATATCCTCGTTTTGATACGGCAGCTATGTCAATTGGCGCGTTATCACCGGAAGCACACGAAGCACTTGCCATTGCGATGAACCGTCTTGGTGGTCAATCTAACTCCGGTGAAGGCGGTGAAGATCCAGCTCGCTTTAATACTGAGAAAAACTCCAAAATCAAACAGGTTGCCTCTGGCCGCTTTGGTGTAACCCCGCATTATTTAATGAATGCCACGGTCATTCAGATAAAAGTCGCCCAAGGTGCAAAACCCGGTGAAGGGGGCCAGTTACCTGGTGACAAGGTCAACAAATACATTGCTGAACTGCGTTTCTCAGTACCTGGAGTGACCTTGATTTCTCCTCCTCCGCATCACGATATTTATTCAATTGAAGATTTGGCTCAGCTGATCTTTGACCTAAAACAAGTTAATCCGAAAGCCCTGATCTCAGTCAAACTGGTATCAGAACCAGGCGTAGGTACCATCGCCACAGGTGTTGCCAAAGCGTATGCTGACTTGATTACCATATCTGGTTACGACGGCGGTACCGGTGCATCACCTCTGACATCAGTAAAATATGCGGGCAGTCCTTTTGAGTTAGGACTTGCCGAAACGCAACAAGCGTTAATTGAGAATGGTTTACGCCACAAAGTACGAGTACAAACTGACGGAGGTTTAAAAACAGGCTTAGACGTAGTTAAAGCTGGTCTTTTAGGTGCTGAGAGCTTTGGTTTTGGGACAGGCCCAATGGTCGCATTGGGCTGTAAATACTTACGAATTTGCCACTTAAACAATTGTGCAACGGGTGTTGCGACTCAAGATAAGAGCTTACGTGACAACTATTTTATTGGGTTGCCAGAAATGGTAATGAACTATTTCAAGTTCATCGCTCAGGAAATTCGTGAAATCATGGCAATGATGGGTGTACGCAAGTTTGAAGATCTAATAGGTCGCACAGAGCTATTAGCCATGATGGATGGACAAACAGCCAAACAAGCTCGTTTGGATCTGTCTCCGTTGCTGCACAAACCAGAAGCGGCAGATCATACAAAATTATTCTGTTCTGAAGTGACGAACGCACCTTTAGACAAAGGTGAGTTAAACTTAACCATGCTAAAAGATGCCCAGGCCGCTGTTGAAGCAAAACGTGCCATCACACTGAATTACCCAGTGCGCAATACCGACCGTTCGGTTGGCGCCACACTTTCCGGGTTTATCGCAAGTATTCACGGTAACCACGATGGCGAAGACTATCCGGTACAAGTCAATTTAACCGGTACAGTAGGACAGAGCTTTGGTGTCTGGAATGCAGGTGGCTTAAATATGACGCTCACTGGTGATGCCAATGACTATGTTGGTAAAGGTATGACAGGCGGTAGATTAGTTATCGCTCCCCCTGCCAAGGTGACATTTGATGCTCACAACAGTGCAATTATGGGCAATACGTGTTTATACGGTGCAACTGGAGGACATTTATTTGCCGCAGGACGTGCCGGGGAGCGCTTTGCTGTGCGTAATTCAGGGGCTATCGCAGTTGTTGAAGGCATCGGCGATAATGGTTGTGAATATATGACCGGAGGTATCGTTGCTGTATTAGGTAGTGTCGGTGTCAACTTCGGTGCTGGTATGACTGGAGGTTTTGCTTACATCCTCGATGAACACGATGATATCGAACATCGAGTAAACCCGGAGTTGGTCGATATCCTAAGCATTGCCGATAAAGGTATTTTATCTGAGCACTTGCGTGGATTAATTAATCAACACTATGAATTGACCGGCTCTGAGCACTCTCTAGCATTGTTGTCGAACTTTGCTGAGGTTATGCATCAATTTAGACTGATTAAACCTAAGACCAGTGATGTCAAAAATTTATTGGGGCATATTAGCCGCTCCAGTGCCGAACTTCGCGTTCAAGCACAGTAATTAATTGAGGTAAAAAATGGCTAAAAATGTATACCAATTTGTTGATGTTGCACGTATCGATCCACCCAAAAAACCGATTACTGTGCGCAAAGAAGAATTCGCTGAAATCTATCAGCCTTTGAGTCAATCGCAAACAGAGGGGCAAGCTGACCGCTGTCTCGATTGTGGTAACCCATATTGTGAATGGAAGTGTCCAGTGCACAACTATATTCCTCAGTGGCTTGCTCTGGCAAACGAAGGCAAGATCCTTGAAGCTGCAGAATTGTCGCACCAAACGAATTCATTACCTGAAGTGTGTGGACGAGTATGTCCTCAAGACCGCTTGTGTGAAGGTGCGTGTACTCTGAATGATGATTTTGGTGCGGTAACTATTGGCAGTATTGAAAAATACATCACCGATACCGCATTCAAAATGGGCTGGCGCCCTAACATGTCTGATGTGGTTTGGACGGATAAACGTGTCGCCATCGTTGGTGCAGGTCCAGCGGGATTAGCATGTGCGGATATCTTAGTCCGTAACGGCGTTAAACCGATTGTATTTGATAAATATGAAGAGATTGGTGGTCTACTCACCTTCGGTATTCCGTCATTTAAACTCGAAAAAGACGTGGTAACGCTGCGTCGTCAAATCTTCACCGAGATGGGCGTTGAATTTAGGTTAAATACTGAAATTGGCAAAGATATTCCATTTGCTGATCTGCTTGCTGAATACGATGCCGTGTTCCTTGGTATGGGCACCTACACATCTATGAAAGGTGGATTTGATAATGAATCTGCTCCAGGTGTGTACGATGCATTACCGTTCTTGGTTGCTAACACTCGTCGTGTAATGGGCACCGAGACTGATCCGAGTCAATATATCGACATGCAAGGCAAGAAAGTCGTCGTGCTAGGCGGTGGTGATACCACGATGGACTGTGTCAGAACGTCTATTCGACAAAACGCAGCTCATGTGACCTGTGCTTATCGCCGCGATGAAGAAAGTATGCCCGGATCACGTCGTGAAGTGGTCAATGCCAAAGAAGAAGGCGTGAACTTTGAATTCAACGTAATGCCTTTAGACATCGAAGTGGATGCAGATGGTAATGCGATAGGTGTGCGTTTTGTTCGTACCGAAATGGGCGAACCGGACGAAGCTGGTCGCAGACGTCCTGTGCAGATTGAAGGTTCGGAATTTGTCATGGAAGCAGACGCTGTGGTTATAGCGTTCGGTTTCTCTCCATCTCCGGCTAATTGGTTTGGTGAGTTTGGTATTATTTTGGACGAGAAAGGTCGAGTCCGGGCTCCAGAGCACGGTCAATATCCTTTCCAGACGTCAAATCCGAAAATCTTCTCAGGTGGTGACATGGTTCGCGGTTCAGACTTAGTAGTTACGGCTATTGCCGAGGGACGCAAGGCTGCCGAAGGCATCATGGATTACTTGGGTGTATAACACCTTGCGAAAGAACTTCCTCTGGTGTAATCTCCTTCTATCTTATTCAAGCCTGCTTCCTAGCAGGCTTTAATTATTATGGGCTTCTAGTTCGATGAAATTTTTGATTCTTGGCGCAATGGATGAAGAAATCCAAACTTATTTACAACAATTGGAAAACAAGACGAATGCACAGGTACAACACCTAGAAGTTTACTCGGGAAGTATTAATGGACATGAGGTCTTTGTCGCACGTTGTGGCATCGGCAAAGTCGCGGCGGCCTTAGCCGCAGGAATATTGATTCAGGCATACTCTCCAGACCTTGTTATAAACAGTGGTTCTGCGGGTGGTTTTGCACCAGAATTAAATATAGGTGATATCGTTGTCGCGACCAAACTGATCCAGCATGACGTAAACCTGACACATTTTGGTTATGAACTAGGCCAACCTGCAGGAATGCCTGCTATCTTTGAGATGCAAAACGACTGGTATACGCAAGCCCTTAGTCAAGTTAAACAAATCGGGATCCAGGGTATGCAAGGTCTGATTATCAGTGGGGATGCTTTTATCGGTACTGATGAACAATCAGCCACATTGATGACTCAGTTTCCAAATGCCGTTGCGGTAGAAATGGAAGGCGCTGCGATAGCTCAGGTCTGCCATATCCTAAAAACAGAATGTTTAGTCATCCGTGCTATCTCTGATCACGCCAATAAAGCTTCTACAATGACATTTGAAGAATATTTACCACTCGCTGCAAAGCACTCTGCGCAAATCGTGCTAGGCTTAATACAAAATCACTGATAAACCTTAATGTTAATCATAATTTGTTTAGGCATCGCGGGTTTATGAAAACTCTGATTCTGTTAGTTGTTATAATATTCTTATATTTGCCTGAGGCGCTGGCAGCAAAACAGCGTATTATTACACTTGCCCCTCACTTAGCTGAAATTGTCGATTTACTAGAGAAAAGTGATTCACTGATTGCAGTGAGCGAGGCATCAAATTATCCAGAATTCGTCACCACTTTGCCCACAGTGGCAAACTATCGAGGCATCAACACTACACAAATTGTCAAATTACAACCCACTCATATTTTGGCCTGGTTCAACGGTAATAATCCTCAAGATATCGCAACACTTAACGCTATGGGTTTAAATGTATTAAGTGTAGAAATTAATACATTAGATGATATCGCCAAACAAATAGAAGACATTGGTGAGTTTATTGAAAGCCCAATTGCAGAGAGCTTAGCTCAAAAGTTTCGCAACGACATAAAAACATTTAAAGCGCGTTTTGTAAACAAAGAGCGCATTGATGTCTTTTACTACAGCTGGTCAAAACCACTGCAAAGTGTTGGTGCTGGTGCATGGGTCACCGATTTAATTGCACAATGCGGGCTTTCACATGTTTTTGCCTCACTGCCTATGCCCTACCCTCAGGTTTCATTGAGTTCGGTGTTACATAAACAAGCACCATTGGTCATCGCTGCAACTGGGGAAAAAACGTCCGTAATTGAACGTTTTTGGGCAACGCACAAAGAGGTTTATCAGCCTAGAATTATTGCAACCGACCCCGACAAAATGCATCGCTTTACCCCTAGAGTACTCGATGCACTAGAGGAACTGTGCATCGAAGCTAGACTATAGATTAAACAAGGGTAATTCGAGCGAACTTGCGCTTACCGACTTGATAAACAGCTTGGCCTTTATCTGTAATCGACAGTTTCGGATCAGAGACCTTGTCACCGTCAATTTTAACTGCGCCTTGTTTCGCCATGCGCATGGCATCTGATGTGGAAGCAACTAATCCAGCTTGTTTGAGTAACTGTGCAAGACCTATTTCACCCTCTAAAGCAAATTCAAACTCAGGCATTTCATCTGGAATAGCATTTTTTTGGAAACGCTGAATAAAGTCCTGATGCGCAGACTCAGCCGCGGCATCATCGTGAAAACGTGCGATGAGCTCTTTGGCTAATTCAATCTTAATATCACGAGGATTGGTACCACCAGCAACCTTAGCCTTAAGTTCATCAATGTACGCAATCGGTTTAAAGCTCAACAAATCGTAATAGCGCCACATTAAATCATCTGAAATAGACATGACTTTGCCAAACATATCGTTCGGAGCATCAGTGATCCCTATGTAGTTATTCAGCGATTTAGACATCTTTTGCACGCCATCAAGACCTTCAAGCAAAGGCATCATTAGGACACATTGTGGGGTTTGGCCTTGTGATTTTTGTAATTCACGTCCCATCAATAGATTAAAGCGTTGGTCGGTCCCTCCAAGCTCTACATCTGCTTCAAGGGCCACACTGTCCCAACCTTGTACTAGGGGGTATAAAAATTCATGGATCGCAATTGGCTGGCCGTTGGCATAGCGCTTTTTAAAGTCATCTCGTTCTAACATTCGCGCAACCGTTTGTGATGCAGCAAGCTTAATCATGCCCGCAGCCCCCACTTCTTCCATCCATTCAGAATTAAAACGCACTTGGGTTTTGGCTGGATCGAGGATCTTGAATACTTGAGTTTGATATGTTTCAGCGTTCGCTAAAACCTCTTCTCTAGTCAATGGCTTGCGGGTGACATTCTTACCGGTAGGGTCGCCGATCATCCCTGTAAAATCACCAATTAAGAATACAACATTGTGGCCTAAGTCTTGGAATGTGCGTAATTTGTTTATTAGCACGGTATGGCCAAGGTGTAAATCAGGTGCAGTAGGATCAAAGCCGGCTTTGATCGTCAAGGGTTTGCCACTTTGCAGGCGTTCTTTTAGTTCATCTTCGAGCAGAATATCATCTGCACCGCGTTTTATTTCAGCTAATGCGTCTTGCCAAGTAGCCATCGGTAAGTTCCAATTAATCCTAAATTTAATTAATATTTTACTTAGCTATGCTCGAGATTAAAACCCATAAGGTATGATAAATAAGCATTAGCTGTGCATATCTAAACTCAAAGGGGGCACAGCATTTGAATATCGCGACTAGAATATTAGTGTAAAGCCATGTATTCTTAGGGCTGCAAGCTCAAATTGAGGTGATTTGTGGTAGCCAAGACATTAAAAACATTACCCAAACCCCATCGTATATCGATTGTGGTACTTATGGTATTTGTACTGATTTTAATCACTTCATCGATTTTTAGTGCCGACGCCTCGAGGCATACCACTTCTAGCCTTTTAGAGCCAGGGATTGCTTACTCTATTAACTTACAAGTCACGTCGCAACAACTCAATCCAGAGTTAATACATACCGATATCACTGAGATCACCGTTCGTCCAGGTGATAATTTAGCCAAAATTTTTCAACGTCTAAATTTAAGTGCCTCAGACACTTATTATGTCAGTAACGCAAAGGGTAAAGGTGTTGAACAACTCCTTAAAATGCGTCCTGGAGATACTCTCCAATTCGAATTTGACCCTCGTGGCAAGATCAATGTCATTCGCTATCCTATTTCCAGTCAAGAAACTCTTGTCATCAACCGACAAACCGATTCGGATTATACGGCAATCGTCGAAACTCAAGAGGTAGAGGCCAGGTTATTTTTTGCTCAAGGCACAATCACCTCATCTTTTTGGCATGCTGGGGTAAAAGCAGGCCTGTCCGATAACAAGATTATGGAACTGGCTGATATTTTTGGCTGGGATATCGATTTTGCTATGGAGATCCGCTCCGGTGATACCTTCAATGTTGCCTACGAGCAACTTTTCATTAACGGAGAATGGATTGACGAAGGTGACATTGTGGCGGCTGAATTTGTTAATCAAGGTGAAAGCTTTATTGCTGTGCGACATAGCGATGGCAGTTATTACAGTGACTCCGGGCGCAGTATGAAAAAAAGTTTCTTACGCGCCCCAGTGAACTTCCGCTATGTGAGTTCCAATTTTAATCCAAAGCGTTTTCATCCAGTACAAAAGCGTATTAAGCCTCACCGTGGGGTTGATTACGTTGCGCCGGTCGGTACGCCGATTGTCTCAGCTGGAAAAGGCCGAGTTGTCGAAGCTGGGTATAATCGGTTTAACGGCAACTATGTGTTTATTCAACACGGTGATCGCTACATGACTAAGTATTTGCATTTGCACACCAAAAAAGTCAAAAAAGGCCAAAGCGTGAAACAAGGACAAACCATAGGTACGCTAGGCAGAACTGGAATGGTAACGGGTGCACATCTGCATTATGAGTTTTTGGTTGACGGAGTCCATCGCAATCCTCGCACAGTAAAACTGCCCAAAGCTGCGCCAATTGACGAATCGCAAAAAGCTGAGTTTTTTGACTACGCAGAACAGCAAATTGCCCGTCTTGCCAACAATAAACGCATCATGTTAGCGTCTTTATAAGTATGTCGCTTTATATAGGGATTATGTCAGGTACCAGTGTCGATGGTATTGACATTGCTCTGTGTGATATAGAACATCTTCCACAGTGGCGTATCACACTCGACGCATATCAAGAGTTTCCCTTTCCAACAGAATGCGTCAGTCAAATTGAATCGCTATTTAGTTCTTCTGACAACGAGGTGGAATTAATGGGGAGGCTGCATCGACGTCTCGGTGAATGTTATGCAGAAGCGGTAAATCAATTTATCCAAAGCCATGCTATTGATAAATCTCAGATCAAAGGGATTGGCCTACACGGACAAACGATTCGACATCGTCCATCCCCTCCTAACGCTTTTACACTACAAATTGGCGATGCGCATACAGTGGCGAGTCTCACGGGGTTACCGGTGATTTATGACTTTCGCAGTAAAGACATTGCTTTGGGTGGTCAAGGCGCCCCTTTAGTGCCACCTTTTCACCACGCTCTAATGCAAAATTTGGCATCGGTATCTCCTATCGCCAAAGACGCTTGTCAGATCCTGATTAATCTTGGTGGTATTGCTAATGTAACCGTCGTACAAAAAGATGGACTGGTTGGCTTTGATACGGGACCTGCGAATGCCCTTCTCGATGCATGGTATCAATACCATCACCCTTCAGAATTACAACGTTTCGACCGTGACGGCGTTTGGAGTAAAAGTGGTAATGTGCTGCCGAACTTACTACAGATGATGCTAGAGGACCCGTATTTCTCCAAACCACCTCCTAAAAGTTCGGGTAAAGAAGTATTTAACTTAGACTGGATAAAACAGCGCATTTCTGGAAAGGAGCGTGCTGAAGATGTGCAAGCGACACTTTTATCCCTTACCGTCAAGACCATTATATCGGCTTTAGCCCCTTGGCTAAGTGCGGGAGTTAGCGTTTATTTGTGTGGTGGTGGTGCGCGGAATCATGCTTTATGTCAGCGATTAACGGTAAGTTGCCACACTTATCAGTCTACTTGTAAAGTATTGAACAATTCTGATGCCATTGAGGCTATGGCATTCGCGTGGTTAGCCTATTGTTATGATGCTACACTTAACAGTAATTGTCCCAACGTTACCGGAGCTTCTCGAGCTACCGTATTAGGTGCGCGAGTTTTGCCATAACTATTTATGCTCAAATTTATCAGTATTTTATCGAGAGATGCCGCAAAGTATGCCGAATTATTTACTGACTCTACTATTGTAGAACAGCACGACGTGCAGCTCGATATAGTGAGTACTGATCCTGAGGCGCTATTGCACTCTCGCACACAAATATTGCTGACTGAACCGGGCTTGGCTGGAGAAGTGATTGATACTTTAGCTCATCTCCAATGGTGTCAATCGACCTGGGCTGGAAATTTGCCGTTAATTCAAACCGGACGAAATGATTACTTTTTGACCGGCGTTAAAGGAATATTCAGCCAAGCTATGACTGAATACGTATTGACATATATATTGCACCACCATCGCCAAGTTGACAAAATGCAGGCTCTACAACAGCAAAAAACATGGCAACCTCCTACTATGCAACTTTTATCGGATAAAACACTAGGGATCATGGGTTTTGGCAATATTGCGCACGGCATGATCGTGCCATTACAAGCGCTGGGACTCAAACTGGTTGCTCTAAATAGCGATGGTCGAAATATTTTTGGTTATCCCAAAATTCCTGTAGAGGCCAGTGTCGATAAATGTATCTTTGCTCAACAGGCAGACATTATTCTCAATTTGTTGCCTGACTCGACAAGAACAAATGGCTTTATCGACAAAGAATTTATTCATTCGATGCAACCTAATACTTTGTTCATTAATGCTGGGCGTGGTAGCGTAATCCATGATAATGATTTACTCTACGCGCTAAAGCTAGGCAAGATCGGCACAGCTGTATTGGATGTGACAATGGAAGAACCATTACCCAAAGGACATCCATTTTGGGAACATCCACAAATACTCTTAACTCAACACACGGCTGCGACGTCAAAACCTGAATGGGTCTTTGAGATATTTGAACAAAATTTGCAACGTTTCTTTTTAGGTGCACCACTCAAATATCAAGTAAATTGGGAAAAGGGATATTAATGAAAAGACTGTTCAAATTTGGTTTGATGACCTCAATTTTTGTTGCTGGCTCTATCATTGCGAGCCCATTGAGCACAACCAATATTCCAATGCAGTATCCAGAACAGCTCCCGTATGCTGTTATTAGTCATAATACGCATAATGTGTTTTTTTCCAAGCTGCAATCTTTGTGTGGAAAAACCTTCTCTGGTAAATTGGTCGCAGACACCTCTGAATCCGAGCGATTTGCTGGACAGACCCTGCTGATGCATGTCCGCACTTGTGATGAAAATACAATTTACATCCCATTTCACGTTGGTGAAGATCACTCACGCACCTGGATAATTAGCCGAACACCATTTGGCCTAGGCCTAAAGCATGACCACCGCAATCCCGATGGTACCCACAGCTACTTAACTATGTATGGCGGTCTTAGCCAAAATACTGGCTCCGAATTCAGGCAAGATTTTCCTGTAGATAGTTATAGTCAACAAATGTTACTTGAGCTTGGTTATCCGCAAAGTGTGACCAATGTATGGTCATTTTTTGTTTATCCTGACAAAGTGAGCTATCAATTAAGCCGTGATGGTTTCGTCTTTAGAGTGGAGTTTGATACCCAAAATGAGGTGGCTACAGCACCCACCCCATGGGGTTATAAGAAGTTAAATTGAAAAGCTTGAGCCGCAGCCACAGGTTGTTGTTGCATTGGGGTTATTGACCAAAAATCTTGAACCTTCTAAACCCTCTATATAATCCACTGTGCCGCCTACTAGATACTGCAAGCTCATTGGATCAACAACTAGAGTCACTGATTCTTTTTCAATTGTCATATCACCTTCGTTCACCTTTTCATCGAACGTAAAACCATACTGGAACCCTGAGCAACCACCACCAGTAACATATACTCTTAGTTTTAGTTCTGGATTATTTTCTTCGTCAATCAGTGTTTTGACTTTCTGAGCCGCTGCGTCAGAAAATTCTATCGGCAAAGCCGTTTCAACTGTCATAGTCAATCCCTAAAATTTATATGTCGGTATTATCTAATACTTGAGTATTTTCATCAAGTATTTCAAGCCAAAGGTACGCCTTTTCAACCCTTTCTCGCTTAGTTTTCCATTGATATACATCACTCGTAATGGTTAATTTTTGAGGTTCAAAACCGTCCGGCAGACTAAACGTATAAGCCAAATCTAAAAAATACTGATAGCGGAAACGCAACGGGCTATTATCCGTCGCAACATCCGCACTTTGGGATAGCAAATCCGCTAAGTTGTGCATTTGAGGTTCGCCTGCATTCACGCCTTCAAGCACAATGTTCAAATCGCCATTGATCACTGACTTAATGGCTCTCCCCTGTAACAGCAGCAAACTCAAAGAATATGTGTTAAGTTCACTAACGGGTTTAATGGAGACCGTGTGGATATTGAGATAGCGCTTTGCTTCATCCACATTTAGCACTTGTTGATAGAGTTGCAGTTGCTGTTTCAAGGTTTGTTGCTCTGCGAGTAACTGTTGAATTATCAGTTCATTCGGGTTGTGTTTTAATATAGACAGTTGCACTTCTAAAGCCGCAATTTGTTCTTTTAAGGTTGAGTTTTCAGCCAAAGCATGACTGAGTGTTCCTTGCTTTTGTGATACGGTAGCTCGCAAAGATGCAGCTTCAAAATCAGCAACTGTGTATCCCAAGAATAAAAATACGCCGGCGATTAGCAACCTCTTCAACCATTGCTTAGAAGTTTTGGCCTCTGTTTCTTCAACCATCAAAATCAAACCTAAAAAATAAACAGTATGATACAATTTGGACATTCTACACTAATCTGACTTACATGCATGTCGTTGTACCTGCTAAGAAAAGTATTATCTTACCCCAAAACCACTTGGCAACTGTGTGTGCTCGCAGTGTTATCAGGAGTCTGTGCGGCATGTGTGATCGTTTTATTTCGTTTAGCGTTTGAAGGCATACAATTATTTATGCTCGGCGAGATTGGGGTATACGCTCATCTTGCATGGTATGAGCGTTTTGCACTGCCATTTTTGGGGGTTCTTGGGATCTTTTGTGTCGCTTATTTAACTGGTTTTGAACACTATCGCTTGGGTATTCCTTATGTCTTACATCGCGTTAAGACTGAGTACGGCATTATTCCCTGGCGCACCACAATAAATCAGTTTTTTGGTGGTATTTTTGCTCTTGCCAGCGGCTTTTTTGTGGGTCGTGAAGGGCCTTCTGTCCATTTGGGTGCTGCGGGTACATCATTTATTGGGCAGGGGTTAAAGCTTCCATTTAATGCTATTCGGATCCTTTCTGGTTGCGGTATTGCTGCTGGTATTGCTGCTTCTTTTAACACGCCATTTGCTGCTGTGTTGTTTGTAATGGAAGTGATTTTACGTGAGTACCGGATTCATGTGTTTATTCCAGTAATGCTGGCAGCAGCTGTTGGCTCGGTAATTTCTCGATCGGTTTTTGGTGATGGAACGGCTTTGCTTTTTCTTGATTTTGCCCAAATCGACGGCTGGATGTATGCTTATCTGATTGGCTTTGGCTGTTTGTTAGGCGCCCTTGCGTCGCTTTTTAATCGACAGTTAATGGCCATCTTACACGCTGGACATAGGCTTTCTCTGTGGCAACGCTTTTTACTTGCTGCCTGCATAACTGGGGCTATCGGTATTGTGGTGCCTGAGGCTCTCGGTGCTGAGTTTAATCAAATCAGTCAACTATTCATGAATGAACCTGGATTATCGATTCTCATCGCAATTATATGTGCCAAATTCATTTTAGGATGCATTGCAATTGGGCTAGGGATCCCTGGTGGCATAATTGGACCCGTCATGATTATAGGAATTTATTGTGGGGCAATTGCAGCCACTGCATTAACTGATATCAACGGCTCTGCGCAATTTATGGATACATTCATGCTATTGGGTTTAGCTGGTATGCTCACTTCCGTTCTGCACGCACCTCTGTCTGCGCTGTCCGCTGTGATGGAATTATCTTACGCACCCGATATTGTACTTCCGGCTATACTTGTAATCGTTCCTAGTTACGTCGTCTCGAGTCAATTATTTAAAAATCGTTCTATTTTTATTAGTCAGTTAGAATTTTTGGGAATGAGTTACCAACAGTCTGCAATCACACAAAGTTTACAAAAAACCGGCGTCATGGCACTGATGCAATCGTTAGACGAGTGCGAAGACAAGCTAGACTTAGACAATGCTGCTCCTCGCTTTACTTATCAGGCAACGCTAGCTGAAGTGTATGATGTTCTCAAAATCTCCCGCGATGGCAGTGCGTTAATTATGGATCCAGCTCAGATTCAACCCATAGGTGTGATACACTGGGACCATCTTCACCGTTACCTGTTTAAGCAGCAATACTAAATGATTCATTGGGATTCAATATGACAATATTATGGTTAAAAGCATTTCATATATTTTTTATGGTTGCTTGGATGGCTGGTATTTTTTATCTACCACGTTTATTTGTCTATTTTGCAGAAAGCCGCTCTCAGGAAACCCGTGATACGTTGAAAGTTATGCAACGCAGACTGTGGTTTTTTGTATTGCCTTTTGCCATATTAACTTTGGTCTTTGGTATATGGCTTATCAAAGTATATGGAATGAGTTGGTTTGCTGCTTCAGCCTGGCTGCACATCAAATTAATTCTGTTGATCGGTCTATATGGCTACTATGCATATTTGTACAAAATAATGCAGGACTTGTCTAAAGACCAAAATATTCGTTCACCTAAGTTCTATCGTTTCTTAAATGAAGCGCCTGTTTTGGTCTTGTTAGCCATTGTCATTTTGGCAGTCGTGAAGCCTATTTAACTTTGTCTATCAACAAACATCTCAAGCTTTTAGTCGAGCGACAACGTCTTCAAGCATGGAACGACTCACCCCATAATTGAGTCTAAAGCAACTTGCCGAATTGAAGTCCTTTCCTGGCGATGGACCTACGCCCTTGGCTTCTGCCCATTTTTGAACATCCTCAACACCTAAGCCTGACGCGTCAACCCACAATAAAAAAGTCGCTTCTGGCGTATGCGCTTCTAAACCTTCAATTTGATTGATTGCCTCAACTAGATAATCCCGATTGCCTCGTAAATATTGCTTTTGTGCCGCTAACCAAGTATCGCATTGGGTCAATGCTGCCGTGGTTGCAACTAAGCCCATCAAATTTACCCAAGGCACATGACCGCGCAGTGCTAAGTTAAATTTGTGACGCAAACTTGCGTTAGGGATGATCGCGTAGGCCGCGCCCAACCCTGCAATATTGAAGGTCTTGTTTGGTGCCATCAGGGTAATACTTTGCTCTGTGAGTGATGATTGTTTACCTGCTGGGTGATGAGGCACATCATCTAAGATCAAGTCACAATGAATTTCGTCACTGCATAGCACCACATTGTGGGCGACACAGATTTGCGCAATTCGGTCAATCTCTTCTTGAGATAGGACTCTGCCAACTGGGTTCATCGGATTACACAAGACCATAATTTTGGCTTTTGGGTGTGCCGCCGCTTCTTCTAATGCAGCAAAATCCAGATGCCATTGACCACCTTCCCATACGGTATCAATGTGCACTGCTTCACATTGATTAATGCTTGGTGCAGCAAGAATTGGCGGGTAGTTAGGAGTTTGTATGATCACATGATCGCCAGGTTCACATAGCGCTTTGATTGCAATATTAAATCCTGGACAAACCCCGGGTGTCCAAACAATCCAGTTTGCCTGAATATCCCAGTCGTAGGCTTTTTTGCACCAGTCAACTACCGCTTGATTCGCTGGCTCATATTGAGCGGGTATATGATAGCCAAACACCCCGTGTTCAACAGATTCACGCAAAGCGTCTTGAATCGCAGGGGCAACTTTGAACTCGGTATCAGCAATCCACATGGGCAAGATATCGGTGCCTTTGTACTTTTCCCATTTACATGAAAAAGTGCCCTCGCGATTAATTCGTTCATCAAAGTTGTACATAGCTTGCCTTTGCAGTTTGTCAGTCGTTTTTGTTAATATATGAGTGTAATCTTTTCAATCCAAAAGTGATAGTTCAAAATGGCAAAACGCGGTGTGAAGAAAAAACAATTTCGTCCGGATTTCGGTGTTTTCGTCTGCCCTCATGTGCAAGATGGCGCAAATGTACTGGAAGTGGTGCGTGATAGCGAAGGTGATTGGCAGTTTCGCTGCGGTGATGCTGAGGCAGATAGTGACGCGGATTTGATCTTGGTTGCTGTGGGTGATGTGCTAGCTGCCGATCCGTCACTGGCGGTGAGTGTGGAACTTGACATCAGTACCGGCATTGAGCGTAAAGCAACCTATAAAGACTGGGACAGTTTCACGGTTGAGGAGTAAATCTGAAACTATTGCCATTAACCACATGATATTCATCCAGGAATGCAGTTTAGTGTACCTAGTGAAGGCATTAGTTTGTAGGGTGGACATATTGCCGTATTTGCTTCGAGCCAAGATAAAGCAGCTTGGCTAGCTTAATTAACAAAAAGCCACTTCATTTGAAGTGGCTTTTGTTGATAATCAATTGACTGATTAATCCTTGCTACGAGAAGCACGTTTACGATCGCTCTCAGTAAGCAACTTCTTGCGAATACGAATGCTTTCTGGCGTCACTTCTACTAATTCATCGTTATCAATGAACTCAAGCGCTTGCTCAAGTGTCATCTTAACCGGCGGTACAAGCGTTTGCGCTTCGTCTGTGCCCGAGGCACGAACGTTCGTCAATTGCTTACCTTTCAGTGCGTTGACTGTAAGGTCATTGTCACGGCTGTGAATACCGATGATCATGCCTTCATAGACTTCAACACCATGGCCGATAAACAAGCGACCGCGCTCTTGTAAGTTAAACAATGCATTGGTCAATGCTTTACCTGCAGCATTGGCAATCAATACACCGTTCTTACGTTGGCCGATTTCACCACCTTTGTGTGGGCCGTAGTGGTCAAACGTGTGGTACAACAAACCAGAACCTGAAGTAAGAGTCATAAATTCAGTTTGGAAACCAATCAAACCGCGCGAAGGTACAATAAAGTCCATACGAATACGGCCTTTTCCATCTGGCGCCATATCGCGAAGCTCCGCTTTGCGAATACCTAGTTGCTCCATGATAGAACCTTGATGCTCTTCTTCACAGTCAACCGTTAACGTTTCAAACGGCTCTTGTAGCTCACCGTCAACTTCGCGCAAGATAACTTCCGGACGTGATACCGCAAGTTCATAGCCTTCACGACGCATGTTCTCAATCAAAATACCCAAGTGAAGTTCACCACGACCTGATACGCGGAATTTGTCTGGGTCACCAGTTTCTTCAACACGCAATGCTACGTTGTGAACCAGTTCAGTCTCCAAACGTTCTAGGATATTACGAGACGTAACATATTTACCTTCTTTACCCGCAAATGGAGAGGTGTTGACTTGGAACGTCATCGTCACCGTAGGCTCATCAACAGATAATGGAGGAAGTGCTTCAACCGCATTTACATCACAAACAGTGTCAGAGATTTTTAACTCACCTAACCCCGTAATGGCAATGATATCGCCTGCAGAAGCATTTGGCACTTCATGGCGTTCAAGGCCCAAATAACCCTGAATAATACCCACTTTAGCATTACGTGTTTTGCCATCTGCACCGATAATAGTGACTTGTTGATTTGGCTTAACTGAACCACGCTTAATACGACCAACCCCAATTACACCTAAGTAGGAGTTATAGTCAAGCTGTGAGATTTGCATTTGGAAGGCGCCTTCAGGGTCCGCTGCTGGCGGTGCGACTTTTTCAATAATGGCATCAAACAATGCCGTCATGTCTTCACCTTGCTCGTCTGCATCCATAGATGCCCAACCGTTAAGTGCAGAGGCGTATACCACATCAAAATCAAGTTGTTCGTCAGTCGCGCCAAGATTGTCAAATAAGTCAAATACCTGATCCATAACCCAATCAGGACGAGCGCCAGGCTTGTCAATTTTATTAATAACAACAATCGGCTTCAAACCTTGTGCAAACGCTTTCTGAGTAACAAAACGCGTTTGCGGCATTGGGCCTTCTTGTGCATCGACTAACAACAATACCGAGTCAGCCATCGACATAACACGTTCTACTTCGCCACCGAAATCAGCGTGCCCAGGAGTGTCGACGATGTTAATCCGATAATCGTTGTAATTAATTGCGGTGTTCTTGGCAAGGATGGTGATGCCACGCTCTTTTTCGATGTCATTGGAGTCCATGACGCGTTCTTCAGAATCGCCGCGACTTTCTAATGTGCCGGATTGCTGTAATAACTTGTCGACAAGGGTCGTTTTGCCGTGGTCAACGTGAGCAATAATTGCGATATTGCGTAACTTATCTAATGCGGTCTGAGGTGCAGACATGGTTTAACTCTCTATCTATGAAGGGTGAAAATGGGCCTGTCCCAATTTCGTGTGCGCGGATTGTACAGGGATTCACACAAATAAGCGAATAAATCCCGGCTAAATGTTTGTTAATGTTTTATGAATTTCTGGTAAATCTTCGACATGGGTCGTATAGTAATCATTGGATTTTTTGTCTACATTACGGAACTAAGCAACAACTCAACCGCTCTTGCACCAATCTGATACATTTTGCACCAAAATTGTGCAATCAAAGGTAAAACTCATCATATTTTTCGCAAGTGACCTCATGTAAGCCTTTAAAACCAAAGGCTTGCTACTTGGTATAATTATTGCTTAGATTGCGCTACATGACAAACCGCTTACTGCAAGTCCTGTCGTAGGGTGCGATCACCCAAGAATTTGTGTTTATTTTTGAAAGACTATTGGAGAAAAGAATGTCAATTGAGAAGGCGTTAGAACTGATCAAGGAAAGCGAAGCAAAATTTGTTGATCTTCGTTTTACAGACACTAAAGGTAAAGAACAGCACGTTTCTATTCCTACCCACCAAATCGACGAAGATTTCTTTGAAGAAGGCAAGATGTTCGATGGTTCATCGATTGCTGGTTGGAAAGGTATTAACGAATCAGACATGATTCTTATGCCAGACCCTGAAACCGTTGTGGTAGACCCATTTGCAGAAGAAACTCAAGTTAACATTCGCTGTGACATTCTTGAGCCAACCACGATGCAAGGCTATGACCGCGACCCACGTTCAGTAGCAAAACGCGCTGAAGAATACCTCAAGTCTACTGGTATTGGTGACACAGTATTATTTGGTCCAGAGCCAGAGTTCTTCTTGTTCAATGACGTAACGTTCCACACTGATATGGCCGGTTCCTTCTACGCAATCGATGATCCAGAAGCCAAGTGGAACTCAGGTGCTGAGTTTGAAGGCGGTAACAAAGGTCACCGTCCAGGCGTTAAAGGCGGTTACTTCCCAGTACCACCAGTCGATTCAGCACACGATATTCGTGCAGCAATGTGCTTAGTAATGGAAGAAATGGGCCTAACGGTTGAAGCGCATCACCACGAAGTGGCAACAGCTGGCCAAAACGAAATCGCTTGCTTATTTAACACTATGGTTAAGAAAGCGGACGAAATCCAAATCTACAAGTACGTTGTTCATAACGTTGCTGACGCATACGGCAAAACAGCAACCTTCATGCCGAAGCCATTAGTAGGCGATAACGGTTCTGGTATGCACTGTCACCAATCCATCAGCAAAGATGGCAAAAACATCTTCGCCGGTGATGCATATGCAGGCCTTTCTGAAGATGCTTTATTTTACATCGGCGGTATCATCAAGCACGCTAAAGCAATCAACGCATTTGCTAATGCATCGACTAACTCTTACAAGCGTTTGGTTCCTGGTTTTGAAGCACCTGTTATGTTGGCATACTCTGCACGTAACCGCTCTGCATCAATCCGTATCCCGTTCGTAACGTCTGACCGCGCACGTCGTATTGAAGTTCGCTTCCCTGACCCAACGGCTAACCCATACTTAGCATTTACGGCTATGTTGATGGCTGGCCTTGACGGAATCAAGAACAAGATTCACCCTGGCGATGCAGCGGATAAAGACTTATATGACTTACCAGCAGAAGAAGCAGCAGCGATTCCTACCGTTGCATCTTCACTAGAAGAAGCTCTTGCTGCACTTGATGCAGACCGTGAGTTCTTAACTGCCGGTGGCGTTATGTCTGACGATATGATTGATGCATACATCTCATTAAAGTCTGAAGAAGTTGAAAAACTTAACATGACAACTCACCCAGTTGAGTTCGACATGTACTACAGCGTGTAATTTCATACAAATTTACGTATTGTATTTGATACAAAGGCTTGCATTGGCAAGCCTTTTTTATGCTCACCAAATGCCTTTTTCAGCTCCAATTGAATAAAGTCGGAGAAAATGATGCGCTTTATAGAAGCACTAGATAATTCTGGCAAGGTTATTGCTGTGTCAGATCAGGTTATTTTTTATAAGCATCAAGCACGGATCCGATAAGACCTTTAGGGGAAAACAAGGAAAAACCGCTCGCATGGTGCACTAATTTGGTGCATAGTACCCAAATGAACTTTCAATATCATGCTCAACTATTCGATCATATGATTTCGGCGGTCTTGGTTATTAGCCGAGAGATGCAAGTGCTTTATGCTAATCAGGCCGCCTTAACTTTGCTCAATACCGGCTTAAACCAGTTGTATCGCTTTCATATTGACGAAATCATTGCTTTTAGCACTGTCAATCGAGACAAAATAAAAGGCGCCTTTAACACCCATGAAGGGTTTTCAGAGCCAGATATTGAAATCTGCTTGCACGATGAAAGAGTGCTGCGCTTTGATATCGCGGTAACTTACATAGAACTCGATGACGCCCCATGCTTAATGATAGAGGCTAAACACATTGACCAGCAAATGCGCATCAATCAAGAAAACTTACAACTTGCCCAACAACATGCGGCCAGACAACTGATCCGTGGCTTAGCGCATGAAATCAAAAACCCATTGGGCGGAATCCGTGGAGCAGCACAATTACTAGGCTTGAGTATTGAAGATAAAGAACACATCGAATTTACCGAGATGATTATCACGCAAAGTGATCGTTTGCGAAATCTAGTCGATAACCTTTTAGGCCCTAACTCTTTGCCCAAACAAGCATGGCAGAATCTACACCAGCCTATTGAAGCCGTTTATCAACTAGTCAAAAACGACAACCCCTACAATATCAACTTAGTCCGCGACTACGACCCGAGTATTCCTGATTTGTATATAGATACCGATATGCTGCAGCAGGCCATTTTGAATATCGTGCGCAATGCTATGCAAGCATTACAAGAGTCAGAATCCAAATTACCCAAAATTCGCATCAAGACTCGGGTCGCTCGAAATGAAATGATCCACGGGCGTAAAGAGCCCTTATCAGCGGTTATTTTTATTTATGATAATGGTCCAGGCGTTCCAATAGACATTAAAGACACCATTTTTTACCCTATGGTCACATCCAAATCAGATGGGACTGGCTTAGGTTTATCTATCGCACAAACCTTAGTTGAACATCACAATGGCAAAATCGAATTAGAAAGTCGCAAAGGGCGCACGAAATTCTCGATTTATTTACCGATTACCAAACACGGAGTAACATCATGAACTATGAACCAGTATGGATATTAGACGACGATAGTTCGATTCGCTGGGTTCTGCAAAAAGCACTAATGACGGCTGATATCGAATGCTGTAGCTTTGCTCAACCCCATGATTTATTGTTACAACTCGAATCTGCTCCCGCGCCACAAGTGATTATTTCTGATATCAAAATGCCAGGTATGGACGGTATCACCTTGCTCGACGAAATACACAGCATATACCCCGAATTGCCAGTGATTATTATGACGGCACACTCTGACCTAGATAGTGCAGTGAATGCTTACCAACACGGTGCATATGAGTATTTACCCAAGCCATTTGATATTACAGAAGCGGTTGCGCTTACCGAACGCGCGCTATCTCATGCCAAAGAACAAAGCAAAAAAGCCGAACCTGACGCCCCTAAGATTGAAACGGACATCATTGGCGCGGCTCCGGCGATGCAAGAAGTTTTTCGCGCAATTGGACGATTAGCCCGCTCCTCTATTAGTGTGTTGATAAATGGAGAATCCGGCACTGGTAAAGAGTTAGTAGCTAATGCACTACACAAACACTCTCCTAGAGCCAACGCCCCATTTATTGCCTTAAATATGGCCGCTATCCCAGCTGACTTGATTGAATCAGAGCTATTTGGTCATGAAAAAGGTGCCTTTACCGGCGCACAAAATGCCCGACAAGGTCGCTTTGAACAAGCCAACGGTGGCACTTTGTTTTTGGATGAAATCGGTGATATGCCGCTAGATATTCAAACTCGGTTATTGCGCGTGCTCTCCGATGGACAATTTTATCGGGTTGGCGGATTACAACCTGTCTCAGTCGATGTACGAATAGTCGCTGCTACACATCAAAATCTCGAACAACTCGTTGCTGAAAACCGCTTCCGTGAAGATTTGTATCATCGCTTGAATGTCATCAAAATTCAGATCCCATCACTGCATGAAAGACGAGAAGATATTCCACTGTTAGCCAAACATTTTTTGCAAAATGCTGCGCGTGAATTAGAAGTCGAATGCAAACAACTCATGGCAGAAACAGCTGACAAACTCAAAGAACTTCCATGGCCAGGTAATGTGCGACAACTTGAGAACGTCTGTCGTTATTTAACTGTAATGGCTTCGTCAAACGAAATCTATATCAATGATTTACCGCAAGAGCTACTGTCGAGCAAGCCTTCGCCACAACTACCAACAGCCGTACTCAATGACGCTCCAGTAGGTTCTGATTGGGAAACGCTCTTGGCGTATTGGGCAGATGAACAACTCAGCTCTGGTAAAAGTGAAATCTTAAATGACGCCACCCTTATCTTCGAACGCATCATGTTAGAAAGAGCCTTAGCTCACACCAAAGGCCACAAACAAGAAGCAGCAAAACGCCTTGGCTGGGGGCGTAATACCCTGACACGCAAATTAAAAGAATTATCAATGGATTAAACATTAATCATTATTTTTATTTTGTGTGGCGTTGCCTCCTTTATCGGAAAATCTAGAAAAAACCTTTATAAAATTGCTATAATCGACGCCCTTAGCAAGAAATATGAGCATATCTGTGTTAGCTATTATCCGTGCCCTAGTGTTGTTGTTTTACTTTATTGGGCTCAACATCCTATTAGTATTTATTTTCCTCGCCCGTCCGTTTCATCGCAACAATGTCTCCATTGGAGGCAAGTGGTATGCTTCAATGGCATGGATTTTTAATGTCAAAGTCGAGTTGGAGGGACAAGAACACATTGACCCTGAACAAAACTATATCTGCATCGCCAATCATCAATCGACGTTTGATTTGATGACTACTGCCAAATGTGCATTTGATGGCATTACGACCATAGGCAAAAAACAGCTGAAATTCATCCCCATCTTCGGGTTCATTTATTGGCTCAGTGGCAATATCATGATTGACCGCAAACACTCCGGGCGAGCACAAGATACCCTCAAAGAAACCGCCCGTCAGGTTAATGATGGCAAACGTTCTGTACTTTTCTTCCCTGAAGGGACGCGCAGTTATGGACGCGGATTGTTGCCGTTTAAGACCGGGGCTATGCGTATCGCGCAAGCCACTGGGATACCTGTCATGATGATTGTTACTAGTAGCACACATGGCAAGATCCGTTGGAATCGCTGGAATAATGGCGTGGTTAAAGTGCGCTATTACGCCCCTGAAAACATGGATGATTCCAAAGATATCAAAGGCTGGACGCAGTATTTTTACAACTTGATGCATAGCCGTTTGGTTGAGCTTGACCTTGAGACACAAGCACTAAACAAAGCACTTGGCGTCAAACCTTAAGTGACAGATACAGGACACCGAACTTTATGTCAGAGACGAATTTAGCTGAAATTAAAGAATGGGAAGCATTTACACTAGAGTGCGTCGAGGCATTATTAGCCGATGGCAGCGACCCAAACGCCACCTATGTCATTGAACATCACTTTGCTGGCGATGACTTTGATGCCTTAGAAAAAGTCGCAGTCGACCTGTTTAAAGCAGGCTTTGAAGTCACGGATGCTGAAGAGATGGAAACCGAAGACGGCGAAGAAATCTTGTGTTTCGATGCCATAGTTGAACGACCATTAACCGTTGAGGCGATCACCGCAGATTTTGAAAAGTTGTTTACGATTGCTGATAAGCAAGACATTGTCTATGACGGCTGGGGTACAGAGTTTATTGAGCCTTGATTTATAATTAAAAAAGGCCATCACATAAGTGACAGCCTTCTTCGAGATTAAACGACCTTAAAGCGCCTCAATCGTCGCCTTTTGCTCTTCTAATTTAGAGAGCTGCATTTGCATATCAGCGAGCTTTTCACGCTCTTTGGCAATGACTGACTCTGGGGCTTTCGCCACAAAGCCTTGATTGTTAAGCTTGCCTTCGGTACGGGCCATATCTTTTGATAATTTATCCACCGCTTTGGCAATACGCGCTAACTCCGCTTCTTTATCAATCAAGCCCGCCATTGGGATCATGACTTCCATCTCACCCACTAAGGCTGTGGCAGATGCTGGGCCTTTATCGCCGGCTTCAAGTACTGTCACAGAGCCCAAACGCGCTAACCTAGTCAATACAGCTTGGGTAGCTGCTAAGCGACGTGCATCCTCTGCACTGACATTTTTCAGCAATACATCCAATGGCTTGCTCGGTGCAATATCCATCTCACCACGAATATTACGCACGCCGACAATCACTTGCTTGAGCCATTCGATGTCACCAGAGGCCTGAGCATTTGTTTTGGCTTCATCAAACTGAACAAACGGCTGCACCATAATACTGGTATCAGTCGCATCAATCGCCGTTAATGGTGCCACTCGCTGCCAAATCGTATCAGTAATAAATGGCATGATTGGGTGCGCTAGACGCAACAATTGCTCGAGCGTATTGATCAGTGTATGGCGCGTGCCGCGTTTTTGCGCGTCAGTGGTTTCATCAGACTGCAATACCGGCTTAGATAATTCTAAGTACCAATCACAGAACTGATTCCACGTAAATTCATAAATCGCCTGCGCCGCTAAATCGAAGCGATACTCGCCCATTGCTTTGGTCACATCCGCGACCGTGTGCTGGAAGCGATCGATGATCCACTCATCGGCTAATGAAAGTGATAACTCGCCCCCATCCTTACCTGTGTCAAATTCTTCAGTGTTCATCAACACAAAGCGAGACGCATTCCAAATCTTGTTACAGAAATTGCGATAACCCTCTACGCGCCCCATATCAAAGTTGATATCGCGTGAGGTCGACGCCATCGCGGCAAAGGTAAAACGCAGTGCGTCTGTACCATAGGCATTAATGCCTTCAGGGAATTGCTTACGAGTGTTCTTTTCAATCTTGGCAGCTAACTTTGGCTGCATCATGCCGCCTGTGCGTTTGGTCACTAATGGCTCAAGTTCAATACCATCGATCAAATCAATAGGGTCAAGAACATTCCCTTTCGATTTTGACATCTTATCACCGTTTTCATCGCGGATCAGACCAGTAATGTAAATCTCTTTAAAGGGGATCTTGCCTGTGAACTTTTTGGTCATCATGATCATACGGGCAACCCAGAAGAAAATGATGTCAAAGCCAGTCACCAATACCGATGACGGCACAAACTTGTCTAATTCAGGCGTTTTATCTGGCCAACCCATGGTCGCAAAGGGCCACAATGCTGATGAGAACCAGGTATCCAATACATCTTCATCTTGTCTCAGGGCCGTTGGCACTGGAATATTGTGCTTTTCACGGACTTCAGCTTCTGAACGGCCCACATAGACATTACCCGCATCGTCATACCATGCAGGAATGCGGTGTCCCCACCATAGCTGGCGGCTGATACACCAGTCTTGAATATTGTGCATCCACTGATAGTAAGTCTTTGACCAGTTTTCTGGAACAAACTTAATTTCACCAGTTTCCACCGCTTCAATCGCAGGCTTGGCTAATGACTCTACGGCGACATACCATTGATCGGTTAAGTAAGGTTCGATGACTGCACCGGTGCGATCACCGCGCGGCACTTTAAGCGTATGGTCTTCGACTTTGACCAACACGCCTTGCGCATCTAAATCCGCCACGATTTGCTTACGCGCATCAAAACGGTCTAGACCGCGATAGGCTTCAGGCGCATTGTCATTGATTTTGGCATCGTCGGTTAGGATATTGATCATCGGCAAGTCGTGACGCTTACCCATGTCGTAGTCATTAAAATCGTGCGCTGGGGTGATTTTGACACAGCCGGTACCAAACTCCGCATCGACATAGTCATCTGCAATGACCGGGATAAGACGGCCAGTGAGTGGTAATTTAATTTCTTTACCAATCAGTGACTGATAGCGCTCATCTTCTGGATGCACAGCAACGGCAGTATCCCCTAGCATGGTTTCTGGACGCGTGGTTGCAACCACTAATTCGCCTGAGCCATCCGCAAGTGGATAGCGCAAGTGCCACATGAAGCCGGCTTCTTCTTCGTTTAGCACTTCAAGATCAGATACTGCGGTATGCAGCACTGGGTCCCAGTTCACAAGGCGCTTACCCCGATAAATCAAGCCTTCTTCATGCAGTTGTACAAAGACTTCTTGTACCGCATTGGATAAATCATCATCCATAGTAAACGCTTCGCGCGTCCAATCGGGGGAGGTACCCAAACGGCGCATCTGCTGGGTAATAGTCCCACCAGATTCAGCTTTCCACTCCCAGATTTTGCTGACAAAGTCTTCACGACCTAAGTCATGACGGGTTAATCCTTTGGCATTGAGCTGGCGCTCAACGACCATTTGCGTTGCGATACCCGCATGGTCAGTACCACACTGCCATAATGTGTCGTTGCCTTTCATGCGATTATAACGAATTAATGCATCCATGATGGTGTGCTGAAAAGCGTGTCCCATATGCAGTGAGCCAGTTACGTTTGGCGGTGGTAACAAAATACAGTACGGTTCGCCTGTACCGGATGCTTTGAAGTAACCTTTTTCTTCCCACGCTTGATAACAAGCTTGCTCAATTGAATGCGGATTAAATGTTTTATCCATGCTGTCTCTCAAAAAATTTGGTACATTGTTTTGCTTGATGTCGACACTATTGGACGATATCACTGGCCTTGGCAAATTGCATCTCACAACCGGCTAATTTGCACTGCTTATAGCGCTCACGTGCTGCGGGTTTAAGAGCTTCATCAACAGGCACAAAATCATAAATGGTTTGATACCGATTGGGTTGCGGTATCTCTTGGGCGGATAAGTTTACCACAATACTGCGTAGGGCGGACTGTTTTGGCCAAGTAATTTCGACCAATGCGCCTCCTTTAGGGCCTTCTCCAGCAAGATTATGAGCAATGAATCGCTCAGCAGGCAGTTGCCACAACAATTCATCAAACGTCTCGGCTTGGGCTTTATCCGCGCAAAGGACTGAAAGGCGTTGATTATTACTGTAACATTGGGCTACAAGATAACACGCAAACGCCTGCAAATCAGAGGCAGGCGTTGCGGTATCTTCTAATTGATAAAAAATCGCTTGGGTCATATTACTCTGCTATTACTCTTCTGTGCTGATACCAGCGCGATTGAGTAAGAACTGAGTAAGCATGCTCACCGGACGACCTGTTGCTCCTTTGTTTTTACCACTGTTCCACGCTGTACCCGCAATGTCTAAGTGAGCCCAGTTGTACTTTTTAGTGAAGCGCGACAAAAACGCACCAGCAGTAATCGTCCCTGCTGCACGCCCACCAAGGTTTGTCATATCGGCAAATGGCGAATCCAATAATGGCTGATATTCGTCCCACAACGGCAAACGCCATGCTCGGTCAGAGGCTTGCTCAGATGCATTCAATAATTCATGTGCTAATGGGTTATGCGTTGACATCAAGCCCGTTGCATGATGCCCTAAGGCAATAATACACGCACCGGTTAAGGTCGCAATATCCACCACACATTCTGGCTCGTAGCGCTCGACATAAGTCAGGGCGTCACATAACACCAAACGACCCTCTGCATCCGTATTGAGTACTTCAACGGTTTGTCCCGACATAGTGGTCAAAATATCGCCTGGACGATATGCTTTGCCATCAGGCATGTTTTCACAGCCTGCCATGACTCCTATGACATTGAGCGGCAAGTTTAGTTCGGCAACAGCGCGCATTACACCTAACACTGTCGCGGCACCGCCCATATCGTATTTCATTTCATCCATGCCAGCACCAGGCTTAATCGAAATACCGCCTGAGTCAAAAGTAAGTCCTTTACCGACTAACACGATTGGCGCTTCGTCTTCGTCGCCACCGCGATGTTCAATAATACTCATCATGGATTCGTTTTCAGAGCCACGTCCCACGGCGAGATAACTGTTCATCTTCAGCTCGGCCATTTGCGCTTCATCAACCACGCTGACACTCAAATGATTAAATTCTTTTTGTAAAAGTTGAGCTTGCTCCCATAAGTATGCAGGATTACAAATATTAGGTGGCATGTTCGCAACATCACGAGTGGACTTTATGCCAGAAGCAATGGCTACACCGTGCTCAATAGCACGCTCCCCTGCAGAGAGTTCTTTGCGGGTCGGTACGTTAAACGTGAGCTTGCGCAACGGGCGACGCGGCTCCCCTTTTTTGGTTTTTAATTGTAAAAACGTATATAAATTATGCTGTGTCGCTTCGACTGCATGGCGTACTTTCCAATAAATATCACGACCTTTTACGTGAAGTTCTGGAAGAAAGCACACCGCTTCCATAGAGCCCGTTTCATTTAGTGTTTTAATCGTTTTGGCGATGATATCTTTATATTGGCGTTCGTCTAACTCACGTTCTTTACCGCACCCCACTAATAACACACGCTCACTGAGCACGTTTGGGACATGGTGTAATAACAACATCTGGCCTGCTTTGCCTTCCAGATCTCCGCGACGCAGAAGACCGCTGATATATCCTTCGCTGATTTCGTCAAGTTGTTCGGCGACGGCTGAAAGTCGACGTGGTTCGTAAACGCCGACAACGATACAAGCGCTTCTTTGTTTCTCAGGACTACCACTTTTAACACTAAATTCCATGCACAATTCCTAATAAAAACTTGATTAAAACTCTAGTTTACTTAAAAATTCAACTTTCGCCATAGAAATTCGCACTTTTGTTGAGTCCATTCACCATGATTATTTTTCGCTACCTGTTGAAAGAAACGCTCAAATCACAAGTAGCGATATTCTTGATCTTAATGGCTATTTTCATCACTTTGCGCTTTGTTCGTGTGTTGGGAGATGCCACCGATGGTGAAATCCCTGCGAATCTGGTGATTGGCTTTTTATCTCTGTATTCTCCAGTGTTGGCCTCGTTAATTTTGCCGATCAGTTTTTTCTTGGGGATTATGATAGCGCATGGTCGCCTATATGTTGATTCAGAGATGACCGTCTTACGAGCGTGTGGGGTATCGGAGTGGTATGTGACACGCGTAACCTTGTTCCTCTCTTTATTACTTGGTTTGGTGACAGCAAGCGTGACCATGGTTGCTGCACCACTAGCCGTAGAACAGGAATATCAGTTGCGTGAGCAAGCCGGTGCCAAATCAGGCATCGCAGCAATTATCCCTGGGCGCTTTCAACAAACCGGCTCATCAGATGTCGTGATATTTGTGCATGATGTAGATACTTCTGAGAACCAATTGCGCAAAATATTTTTATCGAGCGTAAACACTCAAACAGATGAAACCATACAACTGGTATATGCCGAATCAGGCGATATTGAAGTCCTATCCGACGGAACACAACTCCTCACGCTTTATAATGGCCAGCAAACTATTGGTGAACTTGGCACAAAAGCCTATCAGTCAATTGCGTTTGATACTTATCGAATCCAAGTTGGAGAGCGCCAACCGGATCAAGTTCGACGCAAAATTGCCGCCGCCCCCACCGTTACATTACTCGGCAACTCGGAACCGGCTGCTGTCGCTGAATGGCAATGGCGATTAGCGATCCCTCTTTCATTACCTTTTTTGACGTTGCTTGCGGTGCCATTGAGCTCGGTCAACCCTAGACAAGGTCGGTTTGGTAAATTGCTCCCGGGCATATTACTGTACTTGGGATATTTTTTATTGCTGATGTCGGCCCGACGCGCTTTGGAGGACGGTAAATTACCCGAGCAAGTCGGCCTGTGGTGGGTACATGGGATTATACTCTTGATTGGTTTTGTGTTGATTTCACGACAACGCAGTACCGGCGTAAAGGTGCGTAAAATCATTAAAGGAGCCAAATAATCATGTTTTCGATCATTGATATCTACATCGCTCGCACTTTACTTGGCACTGTATTTGTGACATTGACGACGCTTATCGGACTGAGTTCATTAATTAAATTTGTTGAGCAGTTGCGCAAAGTTGGCGAAGGCGATTATGACTTGGTCGTGGCGGGAGTTTTTGTCTTGTATAGTATTCCTCGTGACTTAGAGCAATTTTTTCCTATGGCAACTCTCATTGGTGGCTTAATCGGTATGGGCGTACTGGCCAGTAATTCTGAACTCGTTGTGATGCAAGCCGCAGGCATGAGTAAATGGAAAATCATTCAATCGGCAATGAAATGTGCCGTTGTGATGGTGCTGGTTATTCTCTTAATTGGAGAGTTCTTAACGCCTGCAAGTGAAACAAAAGCAAAACAAATCCGCAATGAAGCGCTGTCAAAAGGACAGATATTCACCGGGAATAAAGCGGCTTGGACGAAGGATGGCGCCGATTTTGTCCAAATTGGTAGTGTATTTAATCAAAGCGCTTTAGGCGATGTGACCTTGTACAAGTTTGATGAATCGCTTTCTTTACAACAGATCATTCGTGCTCAACGTGCTGACTTTGTTGAAGATTCTTGGGCCTTGCAAGATGTTCAAATTACGTATTTTAACGCCAATTCAGTGAGCACTAATCAAGTCTCGTTACTCGAATGGAAAGCCGGCCTCACGCCGGATAAATTAAGTGTTGCGACAGTCAAACCTGAAGCACTATCAATTCGAGGACTAGCGGGATACGTTGAGTATTTGGAAAATAACCAACAAGATGCCAAACGCTATGAATTAGCCATGTGGCGCAAAATCATTCAACCAATTTCGGTATGTGTGATGCTACTGATGGCATTCTCGTTTATTTTTGGACCGTTGCGCTCGAGCTCTATGGGATCACGCATTATTCTTGGCACTTTGACAGGATTTGGCTTTTTTATCGCGAATGAGGTGTTTGGCCCATTTGCTTTGGTATACAGTATTCCAGCTTTTTGGGGTGCATTATTACCTTCGATGTTATTTACCGGGATAGCTTTAATACTGTTGCGCAGGCAGTAAACCCGTTTATCGCCAATTCTTATGGTCGTTGGCCGATTTAGTTAATACCAGCATTTCGGTTTGCGATGCGCGATCTTGCAATGCAAGCTTCTGCTTGCGGTCAAACAAGCATAATAAAGTTCCTAAGCCCAGGAGTGACGTGAATAATCGCACCCATAAACGTAATAGGGTAACGGGTTCCTCACTCGTGCTATACAAACGCAAACGCCAAGCACGCATGCCAATCGTTTGACCGCCTTTTACCCAAAACCACATAAAAAAACCTATCACCCAGCTGACCGTCCAAATAGTAAAAAACACCTTATAGGTAACCGAAGATGTTGATAATTCGGTCAGTTCGGTAAATTCTTGACCATACCAGCCAAGCTTGAATCCAAGTAAGGCTAGTAGGGTAAAAACGATGGCCGCAATCATGAATACCGCCGTCGCTACTAAGCTGTCATACACCATGGCGGCTAGCCGGCGCAAGAAACCAGCGCGTGGGAAATCATCGATATTTAAAGGTGAATCACTGTTGCTCATAATGTTGGTATTGGATTTTTTTTTGCTAGTTTACAACAAAATACTTGCGTGTGCAGATTCGATCGCTATAATTCACGCACCAATTCGGTAAATCCATATTTTCAGTGCCAGAGTGGCGGAATTGGTAGACGCAGCGGATTCAAAATCCGCCGCCCGTGAGGGTGTGCCGGTTCAAGTCCGGCCTCTGGTACCACTACACTATTTCATTACGATCCCTTTGCTTTGCCTGCTGGCATTAACTACACCTTGTTTGCCTAAACGGGGCAACTGTATTTAAACGAGTTACAATTATACTACTACAAAGCACGTATATATCATCCAAAGTGAGGGGCTTTCTGCAAACTGACCCTGTGGGTTATTAAGATCAGATGAATCATTATGCCTATGTGCATAATGATCCGATTAATGCTACAGACCCATCAGGTAAAGTTACTAAACTATTAAAAACTGCTTGTGTAATCCCTCATCGGCAATATAAAAATGAATACTCAATACAAAAAAAGCGCCAATTCGGCGCTTTTTTATTAAGTACATTGATTCTTAGAATGAGTACACTACGCGACCGTAGTAGTAACCACCATTGATACCAATTGGTGAAGTAGTTGGATAAGCAGAACCTACAACACCCGCCCATGGGTTGTTGTCTGGGCGCTCATCAAACGCATTCTTCATACCAACAGAAACACGAAGGTTATCGGTGTAGTTATAGCCGACTTCGATGTCCACTGTCGTCTCTGCACCTACTTCAATTGGAAGTGCGCCACCTGCATCCAAGTGGTCTTCAAAGATTGAATCGAAGTAGTTTACACGTGCAAGAACGTTTACATCACCCACAGTGTGATTTGCCGTTAAGCTCGCACGGAATGCAGGTAGATTTTCTTCAAACATACGAATACGTGTTGCATCAAACAAGCCTTGTGCGCCTGCTTTAACACTTGATACTTCGGTGTCTGTCCAGTTTGCAGCCAATGCAAACGCCGTTTCACCTTCACCCATATCCATTGTGTAGTTTGCGACCAAATCCACACCTGATGTCTCAGTTGAGAACGCGTTGGTGAAGAACTTAATTGACGACAAGCTGCTTGCGTCTAAGTTACCAGCAGCCGCAAGAGCAGAGCGATCATCATCAGTCAATGCAATCGTAGAAGAGATAGCCAAACGGTCATCCACTTCGATGTCAAAGTAATCTAATGTCACAAATAAACCATTGTCGAATTCAGCTACCAAGCCCACTGACATTGAAGTTGATTCCTCAGGAGACAATGGTTGTGCACCTTTGCGAATAGAAACCGCATCAGTTGGTGGTAACGTTGCTTCGTCTTGTAAGCCATTTGGACCAAACGCTGTAGAAACGTTACGAACACTTGATTGACCAATCGTCGGCGCTTTAAAGCCTGTAGCAAACGCACCACGGATAGCGAAGTTATCGTCGATTTGGTAACGCGCTGATACCTTACCTTTTACCGTTGCACCGAAGTCTGTGAAGTCTTCATAACGCAATGCTGCACCAATAGTTAGCACATCATCTACATTTAGCTCTGAATCTGCATAAAGCGCAAACGAGTTACGGCTAGCTTTGCCTTGATAACGAGCTGACAAACCTGGGAAACCATTTGAACCGATACCAAAACCTTGAGCTGCTAAAGGACCTACTTCATAAGAAGCCGGGTCACCTGCAATCGAATCAAACGCTTCATAACGGTATTCAACACCAGCAGCCGCAAAAAATGCGTCAGTGATGTACTTGTTAAAGTCTGCGTTAAATGCCACTTCTGTTTGCGTGTAAGTACCTGGCTTGAAAGACATCGGTGTGTTTGGACCAAGCGATGGGTTGATGGTGTTTGAAATCAAATATTCAATTTCATTTTCACCAAACGACACACTCACATCGTAGTTTGTTTCGCTTTCTAATTCACCACGTGTGCCCATTACTAATGAGGTATCCGTTACAACACCACCGAACTTAGGCGTAAAACCACCTGGTAATAATTCATTAAACGCAAAACAATCTGGGTTGTTTGCAACTTCATTGATATAACGAGGGTTTGTTAATACGTTGTCGCCAACTGCAATTGTTGGACAGTTACCTGTTCCATCAGCGGTTAAATCAGCAATTAGAAGTAACTGTTCACCGTCTTCTGTTGTACCACCATCGTTTACACCACCACGGTTATGTGGATTACGGAAATAGAAACCACCTTCTACTTCACGCTGTGAAACGCCACCAAATAGGTAAGCTTCAGAATCTGCATCCAATTCCAAGCCTGCGTTCATGAAGACTTTGAAATCTTTTTTGATTTCAGGAGTACCCCAAACTTGCGCAGCAGGTTGTGCGACAAAGCTATTGCCAGCATCGATAAGTCCCTGAGCGTCATCACGTTGAACTGAGCGTGACGTTGGTTCAGCTGTACGTGATTCAAAAGATAAGTTGATGAAACCATTTTCTGATAGGTTGGCACCAAAGTTACCAGCCACCAACAAAGTTTGGCCGTCACCTTCTGTGAATTCACCCGCATTCACTTCAAGCATGCCACCGTCTGCGTCATCTTTTAGTGCAAAGTTGATGACGCCTGCAATGGCGTCAGAACCATACTGTGCGGCAGCACCATCGCGTAATACTTCGATTTGTTTCATTGCAATCGCAGGAATAGCAGAAATATCTGGACCGTGGGCACCATCAGAAATTTGGCCACCTAAAAACGTAATGACTGCTGAACGATGACGACGCTTACCATTGACCAATACAAGTGTATGATCCGGCGCTAAACCACGTAGGTTGGTCGGACGAACTAACGTTGAAGCGTCATTGATTGGTTGGTCATTCACATTTAAAGATGGTACCACAGTTTGTAGCATGGAAATCATGTCTGTGCTGCCTTGCGCACGAAGCTCTTCGGCACCAATGATATCAACTGGTACGGGTGATTCACCTACAGAGCGAGGCGCTGCACGAGTACCAACAACTGCGATTTTTTCGACCGATTTGACATCGGCATCTTGAGCAACTGCTGGCATCGCAACAGTTGCACCTGCCGCAACAGAAGCAACTAGCGCTGCACGAACGGCGTGTGATAAGTGATTTAATTTTTTCATAGAATTGTCTTTAAGCAAAGCCATGCTGTGCTCATTTCCCCTTGTGTAGTTTTTGTTGTGTGGATGCACTCTTAAATTGAAAGGTATAAAAGTACATCAACTCGAAGCATAAGCCAAAATGCATAAAAAATCGACTAAAAATTCGTTTCGCGGCCTGTTTTTAAAAGGTATTTAAACGAAATTCGTCAACGCGTGTCTTCCACGTCACGCTTTGTTTTATCGGCGCCGAAATAGGTTATTGTAAATATTTAGTGATTTTTTCCAAATTCATGCCATTGTGGACGTTGGTATAGCCTTCAGCTTGAAGCAAACGCATCGCTTTGCCGGCTCGGTTCCCGGAGCGACAATACAAGATGATACTCGTATTTTTTTGCACCCCAAGTGCTTTAACACCCTCTAGAATATCTTGCCATTCAATGTGTTCTGCTTGCGGATGATGACCTTGTTCCCATTCTGCAATCGTCCTCACGTCAATGATGACCGGCGCGATTTTATTTTTAGTATTCTGAGGTAGCTCTGATGCGTGTGTTTGACTGATGACTGGCAAAGCCAAAAATATGAGTGTTATGAGAAACTTCATGGACGTAATTCACCTAATGTTTTATCTAAATTTAGTGCAAAAAAAAGCGCCAAGCAATAACCTAGCGCTTATTTATCTTGTGCCGATATTACAGGTTAGGCTCAGGCACCCTCACCCAACCTTCCATTAACACCCTAGCACTGCGGCTCATTACGACACGCTCAACTTGCCATTGACCATCGACTTCAGATGCTGATGCACCGACTTTAAGCGTACCAGAGGGATGACCAAACGTCACTGCGTCCCGCGCGCCTCCACCGGCGGCTTCATTGACCAATGTCCCTGGAATCGCAGAGGCTGTTGCAATAGCTACGGCAGCGGTTCCCATCATGGCGTGATGCAGTTTGCCCATCGACAAGGCACGGACGTGACAGTCAATCTCGGATACACTGATCGCCGTCCCTGCCGAACTCACATAATCTTGCGCGGGTGAAACAAAGGCGATCTTTGGAATATGCTGAGATGTCGCTGCCGTTTCAATATCAGGACTCAAGCCCATCGCCACTGCGCCATGCAGACGGATTGTTTCAAAGCGTTCTAACGCATCCTCATCACCATTAATCGCTTCTTGCAATTCAGTGCCTTGGTAGCCCAAATCCGACGCTCTGAAAAACAGCGTTGGAATGCCCGAGTTCACCATGCTGACATCAAATTCACCAATATCAGGTACATGCAAGCGGTCAACCGTATTCCCGGTAGGTAAAACAAGCTCATCTGGCTCAACGGGTGCGACAAAGGCAATCGGTACTTCAGCAGCAGGGAACGTCACGCCATCCAGCATAAAATCACCTATTTCTTGCACTTGTCCATTGGTAATGGGCACAGAAGCAATGATCGTTTTGCCAATGTTTTGCTGCCAGATACGCACTTCACACACCCCATTTTCTGGAATGCGCTCAGCCGCCACTAAGCCTTTTTCAATCGCAAAAGAGCCCACAGCTGCAGTTAAGTTACCGCAGTTACCCGACCAATCGACAAAGGCTCTATCAATCGCCACCTGGCCAAACAAATAGTTCACATCGTGATTGGGTTGGTCTGAAGCTGACAAAATCACCGTTTTGGAGGTGCTCGACGTCGCTCCACCCATGCCATCAGTGTGCTTGCCATAAGGATCAGGACTACCAATGACACGTAACAAGAGTGCATCGCGATATGGGCCTGGTTGCTGGGCTTTTTCAGGCAAGTCCTCTAGGGCAAAAAATACGCCCTTGGAAGTGCCGCCACGCATATAAGTGGCGGGAACTTTTATTTGCGCTGCATGCGCCAATGGTGCGGTAGACATTACGCCACCTGCCCTTCTAAAAAGTCCTGAGCAAAGCGCTGCAATACGCCACCTGCGCTATAGACAGACACTTCTTCAGCGGTATCCAGGCGACATTTGACGGGTGCACGCATGACTTCACCGTTCGCTCGTGTAATCACCAACGTTAACTCTGCACCGGCATCCACTTCACCTTCGATAGCAAAGGTTTCAGTGCCGTCAATCTGGTACGTATGACGAGTTTCACTGTTGATAAACTCAACCGGTAATACGCCCATGCCTACAAGGTTCGTACGGTGAATGCGCTCAAATCCTTCTGCCACAATCACTTCAACGCCAGCGAGACGAACGCCTTTGGCTGCCCAGTCGCGTGATGAACCTTGCCCGTAGTCTGCCCCTGCCACAATAATCAGCGGTTGCTTGCGCTGCATATAAGTTTCAATGACTTCCCACATACGCATAGTCTGACCTTCTGGCTCTAAACGCGCCAACGAGCCTTGCACGATTTCGCCATTATCATCGCGCACCATTTCATTAAGTAATTTCGGGTTTGCGAATGTTGCACGTTGGGCCGTTAAGTGGTCGCCACGGTGCGTGGCATATGAGTTAAAGTCTTCTTCAGGCAAGCCCATTTTTGCCAAATATTCACCGGCAGCAGATGAGGCCAAAATCGCATTTGAGGGAGATAAATGGTCCGTCGTAATGTTATCGCCTAACACAGCCAGTGCACGCATACCTTGCATGGTACGAGGTGCGGCCAAAGCGCCTTCCCAATACGGCGGACGACGAATATATGTCGACATTTCACGCCAATCGTACAATGGATTGTTTTTCTCACCATAGTCTACGCTCAAATCAAACATGGGCGTATATACAGATTTAAACATCTCAGGTTTGACGCTGGCTTTGATGATCGCATCGACTTCCGCATCGTCTGGCCAGATATCTTTTAGGTAAACCGGATTGCCATCTTTATCCGTACCCAACACGTCTTTTTCGATATCAAAACGCATTGAGCCAGCAATCGCATACGCGACCACTAACGGCGGAGACGCTAGGAAAGCCTGTGAGGCATATGGGTGGATACGGCCATCAAAATTTCGGTTACCGGATAACACAGCGGTTGCATACAAATCACGGTCGATGATTTCTTGTTGAATGGCAGGATCCAGCGCACCTGACATGCCGTTACACGACGTACAGGCATAAGCAACAATACCAAAGCCTAGCTGTTCTAGTTCAGATAAAAGCCCAGCTTCTTCCAGGTACATCTTGACCACTTTTGATCCTGGCGCAAGTGATGATTTAACCCATGGCTGACGAGTTAAGCCTAACTCATTGGCTTTTTTGGCCAACATGCCGGCCATAATGACATTTCGTGGATTCGAAGTATTCGTACATGAGGTAATCGCTGCGATGATCACCGCACCATCTGGCATCAAACCGTCTGGCTTGTCATAGGCTTTAGCAATGCCGCGCTCGCCCAGTTCTTTCACTGGTAATTTGGCATGCGGATTAGAAGGGCCAGCCATATTTCGTTCAACCGCAGACAAATCAAAACGCAATATACGCTCGTATTCTGCACCGACCATACTATCCGCCCAAAGGCCGGTGGTTTTGGCATATTGCTCAACCAATGCGACTTGCTCAGGCTCACGTCCCGTAAGGTTCAAGTAATCAATGGTTTGCTCGTCAATATAGAACATCGCCGCCGTCGCGCCGTATTCTGGCGTCATATTGGAGATAGTTGCACGGTCGCCCAATGATAGGTGTTTGGTACCTTCACCATAAAACTCTAAGTAAGCCCCGACAACACGCTCTTGACGCAAGAACTGGGTCAATGCCAATACGATATCCGTTGAAGTAATGCCTGCTTGAGGTTTACCGGTAAACTCAACACCGACAATATCAGGCAGACGCATATATGACGCACGACCTAACATAACATTCTCAGCTTCAAGACCACCGACACCAATGGAAATAACACCCAACGCATCAGTATGCGGCGTGTGTGAGTCAGTACCCACACACGTATCTGGGAAAGCGACATTATCGCGCAACTGCACGACTGGCGACATTTTCTCTAGGTTGATCTGGTGCATGATCCCATTGCCAGGAGGAATAACATCCACGTTTTTAAACGCGGTTTTGGTCCAGTTGATAAAGTGGAAACGGTCTTCGTTGCGACGATCTTCAATCGCACGATTTTTTTCAAACGCGTCTGCTTCAAAACCACCGTGCTCAACGGCCAAAGAGTGATCTACGATCAACTGGGTCGGTACGACTGGGTTAACTTTAGCTGGATCGCCGCCTTTATCGGCAATTGCATCACGCAAACCAGCCAAATCGACTAATGCCGTTTGCCCCAAAATATCGTGACACACCACGCGTGCTGGGAACCATGGAAAATCTTGCTCGCGCTTGCGGTAAATCAACTGTTCTAGCGAAACGTTGAGCATAGCTGGATCGCATTTGCGCACCAAATTCTCTGCGAGTACTTTGGAAGTGTAAGGTAATTTGGCCCACGCATCGGCTTCGATCGCGTTGACCGCGGCCTCAGCGTTGAAATATTCAACGCTTGAGCCAGGTAGGGTTTGTTTAAACTCGGTATTCATATGCTTGCCTTAAATGTGGGAATTAAACGCGCTGACCAATCGGCGTCACTTTACGCGGCTCCGAGCCGGTATAATCCGCACTTGGACGAATGATACGGTTGTTATCACGTTGTTCCATGACGTGTGCTGCCCAGCCCGTCAAACGCGAACATACGAAAATTGGGGTAAATAACTTGGTGGGAATCCCCATAAAGTGATACGCAGACGCGTGGAAGAAATCAGCGTTACAGAATAATTTCTTTTCATCCCACATGAATTGTTCACAAGCCACAGAAATGTCGTATAAGTTGCGGTCACCAAATTCTTCCGCCAGTTTCTCAGACCAGCCTTTGATGATGACATTACGCGGATCTGACTCACGATAGATCGCATGCCCAAAGCCCATGATTTTTTCTTTGCGCTCTAACATGCCACGCATCTGGACTACCGCATCTTCTGGGTCGCTGAAGCGCTCAATCATATCCATCGCTGCCTCGTTCGCTCCACCGTGAAGTGGACCGCGCAATGAACCAATGGCACCTGTGATACACGAATACATGTCGGATAACGTTGACGCACAAACACGAGCCGTAAAGGTCGAGGCGTTAAATTCATGTTCAGCATACAAAATTAACGAGACATCCATGACTTTACGATGTAATTCAGATGGCGTCTTACCGGTCAATAACGCTAAGAAATGTCCACCAATCCCATCTTCATCTGTATTGCAATCGATTTCAACGCCATCATGAGTGTAGCGATACCAATATGTCACAATCGCTGGAAATGCACCTAATAGACGATTAGCTGCTTGTTGTTGCTGACCAAAATCAGCTTCGCCTTCCAAGTTACCTAACATGGAACAACCGGTACGCATGACGTCCATAGGGTGCGCGTCTTTTGGAATGAGCTTCAATACGGCTTTTAAGCTCTCTGGTAGGTCGCGATTGGCTTTTAATACCGCTTTGTACTCATCGAGTTGCGTTTGATTCGGTAACTCTCCGTTAAACAATAAATACGCCACTTCTTCAAATGTTGCATTATCAGCCAAATCCGATACATCATAACCGCAGTAAGTCAAACCTGAGCCAGATTTGCCAACCGTACATAATTTCGTTTCACCTGCAGATTGTCCGCGTAAACCTGCGCCGCCTAATTTCTTATCAACCATGTTCATCTCCTATTTTTGAGGGTAAGGGTGGTTTGTTTTAAATTGAAAATTTATTTGTTTTTGCCTTCGGCAAATAGAGCATCGAGTTTTTGCTCATAGTCGTGATAGCCAAGATAATCGTATAAGTCCATACGCGTCTGCATCGTATCGATCACGGCTTTTTGATCGCCATCGTTTAGGATATGCTGATAAACGTTTTCGGCTGCTTTATTCATTGCGCGGAACGCTGATAATGGGTAAAGCACCATCGCTGCGCCCCACTCACCTAACTGTTCACGGTTCCATAGCTCGGTTTGACCAAACTCCGTGATGTTTGCCAAGATAGGAACATCTAAGGCTTCGCTGAAGGCACGGTAATGCTCTTCCGTCTTAACCGCTTCTGCAAAAATCCCGTCAGCACCGGCAGCAACGTAAGCCTTAGCACGCTCAATCGCCGCCTCTAACCCTTCTTGCGCAAACGCATCCGTACGCGCCATGATGAAGAAATCAGGATCAGTGCGCGCATCTACGGCCGCTCTAATCCGGTCGACCATTTCTTCAGTGGACACGATTTCTTTGTTTGGACGATGACCACAGCGCTTTTGCGCGACTTGGTCTTCCATGTGGACTGCTGCAGCACCGGCTTTTTCCATATCGCGAATGGTTTTGGCAATGTTAAATGCTCCGCCCCACCCCGTATCAATATCGACTAATAACGGCAAATCACACGCCGCAGTAATGCGCTGCACGTCGACAAGCACATCGTTTAACGAAGTCATGCCCAAATCAGGTAGGCCATAAGAAGCATTTGCTACACCGCCACCGGATAAATAAATGGCTTGATGCCCGATACGCTTTGCCATCATCGCTGCATACGCGTTAATGGTACCGACGATTTGCAATGGCTGGTTAGCCACTAAAGCGTCTCTGAATTTTTTTCCTGCACTCATGAAATAGTCCTCTTGTTAAGATTGGCTTGCCAGTTTCTTGGCAATCGTGTTCTTGCTGTATGTGATGTGGCGACGCATAAGCATTTCGGCTAGTTCCTCGTCACGATTTAAAATGGCTTGCGCAATGTGCTTGTGTTCAGCGTAGGCAGTCGTCACTCGAGGACCTGCCATTCCAAGCTGGACGCGATACATGCGCACCAAGTGATAAATACCTTCCGTTAATAAGGTAATAAGCTGTTGGTTTTTGGAACCCAAGATAATGCGGTAGTGAAAATCATAATCACCGGCTTCTTGATAATAGCTCTCGCCCTCTCGTACCGTCTCGAAATGCGTATCGAGAAGGCTAAGTAACTTGTTTATTTCGGCCATGGTCATGTTGCGCGCAGCGAGACGAGCAGCCATCCCTTCAAGGGATTCGCGAATTTCATATAGTTCTTGCAAACCTGCTTCTGATAATTCAACCACGCGTGCCCCAACATTGGCTTTACGCTCAACGATATGACAGGCGGTCAAGCGATTGATGGCTTCGCGAATGACAGCTCGACTGACTTGGTATTTTGTCGACAACTCGGTTTCGCTGAGTTTCGCTCCGGCGGGAATGACGCCCTCGACAATATCTTGTCTTAACTGAATAAACGTGCGGTCCGCACTAGTGATAGGAGTAACATTTGCTGTTGCCATGGAATTACCTCAACCAAGCCATTGTCGACAATATAGCCCTTTAGGATGATTTTAGCAAGAGTTTACCGGCAGATTGTCGACAAAAGTATGAGGAGTAAGATACACATCCAAGAAGAGACGTGACTGAAAAAATACATCGCATTGCTCAAAGCATCGATTAGCATTAATATCACGCAACTCAAACCAATTGATAAACGTGTTTTAAAAACTAAAATCGAAAAATGGAGTTTGTAAATTCATGACAGCACAACTAGGCTTACACATTGTATGCTTGTTAACTTGCTTGACATTTGGCACCGCAAAGACCAATGCGAGTCCATTAGAAACTTCTCTCGATTTTCATCTTTTACTTGCCGGTGGTGCTCTTGAAATTTGTTCGTCTTACTCTCCCAAACATTGTGCGTCTGAGCCGCCCAAAGGCAAGTCACAGAACTATTACAAATTAAGCAAACACACTCTTAACAGCATCAAAGATAGCACACAATCACCAAAGTTTGCTGAGGTGGTCGAAGCACTTGATAATTTCACTAACACTAATATGCTGACCAAGAATGAACTGGATACTCTGTTCGAAACCGCTCAGGTAAGAGAGAAGATTCGCGCCTTATCCGACCACGATTATTATTTAATCTATGATGCATTAGAGATAAAAAGTTCTCATGGTCAGTCTCAAAAACGTCTTCGCGAAACTGCAGCGCCACAAGACTCAAAAAGCACTTCCACACAAGCAATCATTAACACTTTTATTGAACAAGCGAAGCGGTTTGCAGAACAAGAAAAAGCAAAACCTCAAATCTTAGTTGTCACTGCATCATCGCGCGACAGTTATGCTGCCGTAGATTATTATCGTAGCGTGTTTGCTGTGGACGGTGTACCAGCAACTTGGCTTCCCATCGACAGAGCATGGCAAGCTGCAAGTCGTGCGCAACAATGCGATAAATTAGAGGATTTCCAAGGCAACTATTTGGTATTTAATCGTGCACAGGTATATCCCGATTTATATGCAGAACAACAAGCTGCTTGTCGCACTCCACAAAAACTGGTTGATTTGATTCATGGCGCACATGGCATATTTTTTAATGGGGGCGATCAATCGTTTACCCGCGCTGCGCTTTTTATGCCAGAAAGCAAGCCCAATGATGTGTTAAGGGCAATACAAGTACGTCACGCGCAAGGAAAACTGATTGTGGGTGGCACCAGTGCAGGCACAGTAGTTCAGACGGGGCTAAGTAGTACAGACAGCATGATTCCGATGATCACCAATGGCGTTAGCCATCAAGCAATTAAACGTGGGGTTTTCGCTCAAGATGCGCCTTCTCAGCGTTGTGTTGAGAACTGTTATAAATCGACCTCATTTAGCCATGCGGATGATGTCACCTACCATTCGAATGGAGGCACAGGGCTGTTTGCGCTTGGTAATACCGACACACATTTTTCGGAGCGAAACCGCGAAGGACGATTTATTGCGCTAAATGCCCTAACCGGTTCTAAGGTAGGTATTGGCGTGGATGAAAATTCAGCGGTGTTAATCAGCTGGGATGTGCCGAACAAACCTACTCGGGCTTTTACCAAAGTGATCGGTAAGCATGGGGTCTTTATTTATGACGATACACTGTTGCAAATCAAACAGACAGTTCAAGGATATCAATTGGGTGGTCGTGCGCATTATTTACCTAGTGGGTCATCAGCTGAATACGATTTAGTAGCACAGAACTGGACGTTCTTTAACGAGACGCCAGCCAAATTTAAATACGAGATTGCTAATTATCCTCATCATACCGGAATGTGGCGACACTTGAGCCAGACACTTTGCAAACTTGAGAAAAAACAACCTCAAAACTGGCAACTTTATGGGATCAAGTATGTCATTATACCGTTACCAGAAACTCAATTCTGGGTAAATAAGCACGGCCTATGCGGCTACACCAATCTAGGATATAGCATAGCCCCAATAGCAATGGATTAATGATCCTTATAGCCATCCTGTAAATGCAAATCAATTGCTCGGAGCAAATCGGTGCGACTGATTGTACCTAGCAGATGCCCTGCATCGTCAATGACAGGATACACCTTAGGACGTTCAATACTCAGGCCTTGCGCCAATTCTAATACCGAATGATATGGCTTCACTGAAATGACTTCGACTTTCATGATGTCATGGACGTGGGCAACTTGTTCTCGGTAGTAGGACGATTCAACCATCTTCTTGATACAATCCTGTTCAGACAAAAATCCGACCACTTTACCGCTTTTATTCACTACAGGCCCCGCACCTTGTCGACTTTGCAATAATCGCTCAACAGCTTCCGCTACTGGCATATGCTCAGTGAATGTAACAGGATGTTTATTCATATAGTCTTGCACTTTCAATGATTCCACTTCTACCTTCCTTATTTGCGTAAGTACATTTCGACTATAGAATACTTTTGAAGATTTATGAACTATTTATTTTCCAATACAAAAAAGCCCAACAAAAAGTTGGGCTTTGTTCAGTCATAAATTGCAGACTTATGCAAACGCATCCTGTAATGGTGGAACGACCTGCTTTTTACGGCTTAATACGCCTTCTAGCCAGACTTCACCATTATCGACCGTGACATCATAAGCTTTTTCTACGATCGAGCTATCATCAGAAGCCACTAACATCAATGAACCTTCTTTCATGATGTCGGTTAATAGAAGAAGAACTGAATGACGCTGGCCTTCTTCTTTAAGTACAGCAATGTCTTTGGCAAGATCTGCTTTGATATCATCAAATACAGATAAATCAATGACTTCTAGCTGACCGATACCCACAAGGTTGCCGTGCATATCGAAATCTTTAAAATCGCGCTTTACTAAGTCGCGCACAGGTGTGCCTTGAACTGCAGACTTAACGCGGAACATTTCCATGCCAAGCTCTTTAAAGTCTTCAATACCAGCAATTTCTGCTAATGCTTCAACACATTTGATATCAGCTGTGGTGCAAGTTGGTGATTTGAAAATGACAGTATCAGATAAAATCGCACACATCATGATGCCTGCGTATTCTTTAGGGATCTCTACGCCGTAAAAATCATACATCATCTTGATAATCGTGTTTGAACAACCTACTGGGCGGATCCAGCACTCTAGAGGTGTAGATGTGGTTAAATCCCCTAATTTGTGGTGATCAACAACACCAACAACTGTTGCTTCATCGATATCATCAGGTGCTTGCGTTTTTTCTGTGTGGTCAACGATGTAAACCTCTTCACCCGCATAGCTCATTTTAAGCTCTGGTGCATCAAAACCAAAACGATCCAAAATAAATTGAGTCTCGGGCGATACATCACCTAAGCGCGTAGGAATGGCTTCTTCGCCAATTTGGTTTTTGAGATAGGCCAGTGCTAAGGCACCGCAAATTGAATCCGAATCAGGGATTTTGTGACCGACAACGTACATCGCCATGATAAATATGCTCCATAAATAAACTGGCGCTAGTGTAATAAAATCCTAATAAAAAGCCAATACACTATGAGTAGTAGGCGTTGCATTTGAATTATGCAACCTGCAGATGTAATTTACTTAACGCTTTGTCACGTGTTTCTACCCAATCCACTAGCTGCAACTCTCCTGTCATGGATTCACACAACGCAGTACAGTTTTCTACCCAATCACCGTCGTTAATATAAATCCCATGCTTAGTCGTGGCTTGTTCCGGGTGATGAATATGCCCACAAATAACGCCATCTAAGCCTTGTTCTTGAGCGCATTTAGTGGATGCCACTTGATAGCGCTTGATTGCGCGTTGGGCACCTTTGATACGCGTTTTGATATAGCCTGCAAGTGAGCGATAAGGTGCTTTATTTAAGCTGCGATAGCGATTATAAGTGCGATTAACCCACAACAACAAATCATAGCCTTTATCGCCAATCCAGGCTTCAAACTTACCCAAGGTTACATCGTCATCGAACTGATCCCCATGCAGTACCAAAAAGCGCTTATCTTGTTGCGTAACATGGACGGTTTCTCGCACGACCTGAATATCACCGATGGCTAATCCATCATATTTTTGCAGGGGTGCATCGTGGTTTCCCGGGAGGTAAATCACTTTGCACTGATGACTTAATTGAATGATTTTATGAAAGATAGCGTTGTGCGATTCTGGCCATTTAAACTGGCGTTGCATGGCCCATAAATCGACGATGTCCCCGACTAAATACAGGACATCACAGGTGTTGTGGTGTAAAAACTCTAACAGTAATTCCGCTTTACAATCCGTACTACCGAGGTGGACATCAGAAATAAAAATCGCTTTGTGGTGAGTGGTTTTCACGTTATACCTCATGGTGTAAAGATGCATGATTGTGTGTCTATAACGTGAGCTGATATTAATTTTGGACTATGACAATTGTGGGACATATTTAAGAAGGTTGTGTGACAGGTAAGGCGCAATACACTGTCACAGACTCTTCAAATTAACGTCACTTAAGTGTCATAGTTGATGGGTATTTTGTGGCGGATTCCTTCTATTCTTTGAGACTTTATGTTTTCTGTCGCCGACGTTATCCATCAACAATATCCTGATTTAGCCAAAAGGCCGTTTATCGCTAAGCCGCTGATATATTTACTCAGGCAGCTGTTACACGAAACCGATATCCGTGAATTTGTCGAGCGCTATCCGCATTTAGACGGGATTGATTTTGTGGAGCAAGTTCTAGATTACTTCAATGTGACCTATTCAGTACGGGATAATGAAAAGCAACATATTCCCAGTACCGGTAAAGTGGTGATCATTGCCAACCACCCAATTGGTTCTTTAGATGGTCTCGCTTTGCTAAAACTGGTGCATGAAGTACGTACCGACGTCAAAGTCATGGCGAACCAAATGCTGATGTCGGTCAAAGCGCTGAACAATCTGCTGTTACCAGTCAATAATATGGGTGGCAACACGCCCAAAGAAAACATGAATAATATCCATACGCACATGCAAAATGAGGGAGCTTTGTTAATATTTCCAGCCGGTGAAGTATCGCGCCTGCGACCTCAAGGGATTCGGGACACAAAATGGCACTCTGGCTTCTATCGCATCGCTAAGCAACACAACGCGCCAATTTTACCTTTGTTTATTGATGCCAAAAATTCTCCGCTGTTTTATTCGATGTCCATGATTTACAAGCCACTATCTACGGCGTTGCTGGTCAAGGAAATGTTTAAACAGCGCAAAGCGCATTTCCCGATTCGCATAGGCAAAATAATTCCACCTCAGTCATACAGTGCAAAAAACTTGAATTTAAAACAAACAGTTAAATTATTCAAAAAACACCTATATGCCATTGCGCAAAATAAGCCATTGGTGTTTGACGTGCAAAATCCGATTGCGCTGCCCGAAAACCGTTCTGTGTTGCAACAGGAGCTCAAACAGCGATGTCAGTTGTTGGGGGAAACGTCGGATAACAAACGTATTTACCTTTATGAGCACCATGAATCCAGTGCTATCATGCGTGAAGTAGGCCGCTTACGAGAGATTGCGTTTCGCGCAGTAGGTGAAGGCACACTCAATAAACGCGACATAGACCAGTATGACTCAGATTATTATCATCTACTGATTTGGGATAATAATGACTTGGAGATTGTTGGCGCCTATCGCTTTGGTGATGCGACCAAACTCGTCACACCCGCTTCAAATAACTTATACAGCGCCACATTATTTGACTATTCTGAGAAAATGAATCCGTATTTTGCACAAGGATTAGAATTAGGTCGCAGCTTTGTACAGCCTCGTTATTGGGGTAAGCGTTCGTTGGATTATTTGTGGTATGGGATTGGGGCATTTGTGCGCCAGTATCCGCAGTATCGCTATTTGTTTGGTCCAGTCAGCTTATCGGATGCGTACCCTGAAAAAGCCAAGCAAGCGATTGTGCATTTTTATCAGCGCTATTTTGGGTGTGGTGGCTCTAGCAGTGGCGAATGTGCGACGGCCAAAATTCCGTTTATTTTGAAAGAGCCGCCAGCAATTGATTTTAATGGCGATGATTACAAATCCGATTTTACGGCGTTAAAACACTATCTTCAGTCCATGGGATTGAACATCCCTACCCTGTTTAAACAGTACACTGAGATTGCGGAAGACGGTGGGGTGTGTTTCCATGCGTTTAATATCGATCCTGAATTTAATAACTGTATTGACGGCCTAATTATGGTGGATATGCAGATGCTTAAGAAGAAAAAGCGCGAGCGTTATTTGGGTGAATCAGAAGTTAACTTAGATTAATTTTGATAAAACCGCTTCGCAATTTTGTGAAACGTCACTATAATACAAAATACTTCTGGGGTTGATTAGGATTCGACAGGATTCAATGATACTGGAGGTGCATGCAGAGGTGCGGTTGGCCTCTTAAAAAAGCCGCAAAAAAATAGTCGCAAACGACGACAACTACGCACTAGCAGCTTAATAACCTGCTGAGTGCCTTCGCGCCCTAGCTTTCGCCTGTAAGACGGGGAATCACGCGGAGTCAAACCCAAACAGGATCGCCCGGCGTCTCCCGCTTGAGAGACAAAGCGCTAAATTTAATTCAAGCTAGTTTGTACTTCGCGTGTCGGTCCGCAGGGTGCAGGCGAATGTAAAGATTGACTAAGCATGTAGGACCAAAGGTTGACGCTTTCTGGACGCGGGTTCAAATCCCGCCAACTCCACCACATTGATAATTAAAGACATCTTAGGGTGTCTTTTTTATGCCCAAAATCTTATTAATAAAGGATTTTATGTGTTATTAATGCTCAATAACGCTTAATGACATTCAACATTTAACGTAGTACAGTATGTAGTATCAACTATTTTTCATTAATGATGGTACTACAAATGGCTAGAACTATGCCTCTTACTAATACCCAAGTAAAACAAGCCAAACCCAAAGACAAGGTTTATAAACTTGGAGATGGTGATGGTTTACAACTAAGAGTCAAGCCATCAGGAAGCAAAACATGGCTATTTGATTACATTAAACCTCTAAGTAAAAAAAGATCATCATTGGGATTGGGTTCATACCCAGCTATATCACTTGCAGATGCTCGAAAAAGACGAGATTCAGCAAGAGAGTTAATTGCTCAAGGCATTGATCCTAAAGAGCATAAACAACAAGTCCAAAGACTTGAGCGAGATATAAGTGAAAATACTTTTGAAAAGGTCGCTTCTGATTGGTTCATGGTAAAAAAGACCGAGGTTACACCAGATTATGCTGAGGATATTTGGCGTTCATTAGAGCTTCACATAATACCTAAATTAGGCAAGTACCCAATTAGTAGGATAAACGCTCCGGATACCATAGAGACACTTAAACCTGTTGCAGCAAAAGGTAACTTAGAAACTATACGGCGCGTATGCCAACGTTTGAATGAAGTCATGAACTTTGCTGTAAATACAGGCTTAGTTCAAGCAAATCCTCTTTATGGTATTAAATCAGCGTTTAGCAAGCCAAAAAAAGAATTGATGCCAAGCCTTAAACCCGATGAGCTCCCTGAGCTTATGGATGCTCTTCAATATGCAAGTATCAAGTTGGTCACACGATGTTTAATAGAATGGCAACTTCATACAATGGTTCGTCCTAGCGAGGCAGTTGGTGCAAGATGGTCAGAAATTGACTTTGATGAGTTAATTTGGCGAATTCCTGCTGAACGCATGAAAAAAAGTCGTGAGCATTTTGTGCCTTTAACAGCACAGACAATCAGGTTATTAGAGCGTCTTAAACCCATAAGTGGCCATCGAGAATATGTTTTCCCTGCAGATCGTAACCCGAAAGAACACATGAACGCACAAACTGCAAATGCAGCATTAAAGCGAATGGGATTTCAGAAACGACTTGTAGCACATGGCATGAGAGCTTTAGCTAGCACCACATTAAATGAACAGGGATTTGATCCTGATGTCATCGAGGCAGCTTTAGCTCATGTTGATAAAAACCAGGTAAGACGAGCTTACAATCGAGCTGATTATTTAGAACGCAGAAGAGAAATGATGGAATGGTGGTCGGAACATATTTCAATTATGTCCCAAAAGTCAATGTCATAAACTTGAGGTAATAGCAATGCCAAACATAAGCGACAAAGTTTTAAATGATTTAAGAAATAATCCAGGAATGGTTTATTGTGATGAGGAATTTACCGAATACAAATTTGTAGATGGTAGTTTGATGATAAAACCCATAAATCATTTTAATACAAATACAAACTTGATAGAGTGGCAAAATAAGATAATAAACGACAAGCATAACTACGATGTTTTGAACTCTCTAGATGACTACTGGAGTGACTTAAGAATTGATCCGGAATATTTTAGTAGGCACAGCATAAAAAATAGCACCCCTCTAGAAGCATTAGATTCTGCAATAGATCATGGAGTCTACCCTCCACCAGAAGTCTTACTCGCATTAAATGAGTGCTTTCAAACCTACTATAGCTTCTGTGGTAAAGTTGAGCTTGAGGACATATTTTTTGGGAAAAGAAAAAAACGCGTAGGCAATAATTCAGGCCGCAAATACTCTAAAGAAATATACAAGCAATTTAGATTTTATGTAGTAATGGATCGAATAGAAAAATCCATGAAAAGATCACTCGAAGATATAGCCATAGATTATCTTATGGAACACAGTCCTGATACAGATTTAGACTCGTTTCTGAGGCAATATAGAAGATACAAAAAAAGCTTAAAATGAACCTCCGGACAAACAACACTTTAATTGTCCTTCCTCTACAAATTTTTATGTGAATAATTGGGTATCAGTTAGCCAATAAGGAACTGATATGCTTAATAACGACTTACAACTACTTCGCAGAAATGAAGTCATTCGACTCACTGCTCGTTCAAGATCCTCACTTTTAAACGATGAAAAAGCAGGCCTCTTTTGTCCTCCTGTATCTATTGGTGGGCGTTCTGTAGCTTATGTCAAACATGAGGTTGAGGCTCTTATTCAAGCCAGAATTCAGGGAAAAACAACGAAAGAGATAAGAGAGTTAGTATCAAATCTAATTAAAAACAGAGAAGATGGCATTTAGGGTTAACTATGTGTTTCTTTAATCCTTACCCTTCTAATTATAAATCTCATCCTTTAGAGATTAAGAGGTTATTACCTTTACTTGAGCTTATTTGGAATGGCGATAATTTTGATATTATTTATGGGATACCTTACATAAATGACCATGCAATAAAAATCAAAGAAACCAAACCAATCGTTGCAGCAATAGCACACCTATTGGAAGTTCCTATTACATTATTAGAAAGTACATCGCCTTCAATAAAAGGGGCAACTGGACGTTCATTTTCATCGCAAACCCTTCATCATACAGATTTAAACAAAAACGAACTGATCGGACAGACTTTTAATCTTAATCAGAAAACAAAATGCGGTAAGACTCCTAAGTATTTTGGGTGTCATTCAAAACGAAAAAATACTGCTCTTCAAAAGTTTTGGAGGAAATGTGGATTCCCAGAGCCTGACCGTTGGTCTAGACTCCCAGTTAGCATAATCGGAACAAAGTTTTTAACTGGTCATTTAACCACTTACAAAAATACAGGCAATCTAAAATATATCAACGACACAGTTGAAACAGTGTTTCTTACCAATGAACAGATTCTAGAAGCAGTACCTACCTCTATAAAAGTCGAAAAAGGAAACACAGACTTGAAACAAATCCTGTACAGGAATGACACAACCCCGTCACGTTTACTGCCAACTCACAACACATTTCACGTTAACAAGCAATCCCCTCAAAGAACTATTATAACTGGGCTAGAGCAAGATATAAGTGCATGCAGTAATAAGCACATATCACATTTCCAATCTCAAGGAGGAAATACTAAGTCATACTTCTATGACAAGTATGATGAATTGGACGGAAGCCCTTTTTAAATTAATTAAACTTGGAGACATTATGTCGAATTATATTGATTTCACTTTAAATATCAAATGCAGTACCAAAGAGTCATTAATGTGTATGACGTGTATTCTTTGTGGTAATCAACACATTGCACAAATCAGCGAAAATGAATTTGAACACATCCCTAAGAACCCGAATAATGATAATTCGTATAAATACCTTAACTGGGAAAACTTTGGTGTTTGTGAGATATTTAGTACAACTAGCTGTGACGACAAAATAATACTAAGCGCAGGATTCAGAAGTAATGCAAGTAGAGTTGAGAGTGAAACAATGGATGAATTTTTTAAATCAATACTAAGCGTTGATAAAAGTGCATCAATAGAACTAAATTGGTTTTATAGCTCTCAAACACCACACTATGGAAAGCAAGTTGCAAACAGGGACGATGATATTGTAGTTGTAAAAGAAATCACTATCAAGGATATCGAATATAAAGATTTTGATCACGCATATGATGATAGTTGGGTCTCTGCAAATAAGATTGAAGATATCCTTATTGAGAAAGGTATCCCAGAAGAAAAAATCAAATATGTTGATGGCAGCCTAAGTGTAAGAAAACTATTAATAAATTAATTCAAGAAGAAATATCAGATGGACTCATAAGATGAATATTGATTGGAGGAAGTTCAGTAACAGAGGTTTCCTCCTTCTTGTCCGTCCAACCTGCTTGAGTTCGTAGGTAAAACTTCAAGAGGTCTTTATCTCCGTTCAATATATGCTGATGGACAATTTCAGAATATTCTGCAATTCGTCTAGACTTACCTTGCTTATATCGTTCGAGTAGTTCAGGTTGTCTTTTGGCAACTTCGTAATAAGTAGTTTTGGATATACCGAAATACCCAGCTATCTGCTCGACGCTCATTGATGCTGATAATTGCTGTACAACATCTAAATCTTGACTTGAAAACACTACTTTATCCATCCGATTATTATAGCAAAATCAACAATATAAATCCACAACAACGCAAAGAAAGCCGATGAAGATTTATAAATATGATTGACTTTAACAACTGAATTTAATACGGTAACTTTTTAAATTTTATTGAAGTTTTATTTATGTGCCTTAATGTAAAATATACTTTCATAGTTATATGTTGCTTAACTGCGATGTTTTTTTCTACCTCTTCGTTCGCTAACAGTGATGATGAGATAACAAGATTGCTAATGAGCCTTAATAATCATATTGTAAATCTTGAGAAGCGTGTTTCTCAGCTAGAAAAACAGCTTAAAACCCCTTCACAAACAATCCCAGTAGGAAATACACAATGGCGCAAACTAAAAAGGGGGATGAGCATGGATTCTGTAAAAGCGTTACTAGGAGAACCTTTGAAAATTGATGGAGGATACAGAACTTACTATTATTACTCCAAAAATAGTATTTTGGGTCCTCACGTTTTATTTATTGATGACTCAGTATACGGTTGGGAAGAACCAGATTGAAAATATTACTTAAAAAAAAATCGACATCTGAAATTGCCTTAAGAAAAGCTTTGTATTGGCTCGATGATGATTGCATGTGGACCTTAACTGAATCAGATAATGAGTGGTTAATTGAGGTTTCCTGTGATGAAAATTTAAAAGAATTGTATATTTCAAAAATACATAAACTTGTTAATGATTACACTCTCAGGGAAAGGATAAGCAGCAAAACTGATTCATTGAAAAATGCAATTATTAAAAAAACACTTAAAGACCTAACAACTTAATAATGGCCACATACAAAATCCTTCCTACAAATTTTCGCGAACTTCAAAATGGAAAAGTTTTACTATCTAACTTAGCAAATCACTATCAAGTATTAAATAACAAAAAAGAACTCCAAGAGTGTTTCATTCATGAAAGTTCACAAGATATAGACTTACTTAACAAGCTTGAACAGAAATTATTTATTAGTAGTCCTAAAGATTTTGAAAGTAAAGTTTTACTAACTGCAAGTGCTCTTGCTAAAAATATCAACCGCGATCTTAAGTCACATAGATTAATTATGATAGTTCCAACTTTACGTTGTGACCACCATTGTAGCTACTGCCAAGTAAGTAGAGTCAATTCAGATTTGAAAGGATACGACTTAGAAATTGAATCTATTCCAAATATAATTCGCTGGATACTAAAAGTTGAGCGCGCGCCATATAAAATTGAATTTCAAGGAGGAGAACCATTACTTGCATTTGATTTTATTCGTGATTTTTATGAGAAGTTTTCTGAATCAGTTGGTATCGATAACTTTAGTATAGTAATCACTAGCAGCTTATCATTATTGAATAAAGACATAATAAACTGGTGCAAAAATAAGCCTGTAGAATTTTCTACTAGCATCGATGCAGGCATAAAAGCTCACAACAAGCACCGCAAGCTCATTACCAAAGATTCCTTTCAATTAGTTCAACGAAATATTCAGTCAATAACCCAAAACCTAGGCCCAAATAGAGTTGGTACTGTAAGTACGATAACTAGAGAAGGCTTGAATGGTTATGATGAGTTAGTTGATACTCATATTGCTCTTGGTTTAGGGGGTATGTTTGTTCGCCCTGTAAGTCCTTTCGGATTTGCAGAAGGAAAGCAAGTTAATGATATATCTGTACCTGACTTTATGAATTTTTATCGTAAGCTCATAAAACGTGTTTTATCAGAAAATGTTAATGGGTACAAACTAGTAGAGTATTTCTTATTAATTCATTACAAGAGGATTCTAAACAATCCTAACTCCGCTTATGTTGACTTGATGGCTCCAGCTGGCTACTTAAAAAATACATTACTATTTGATTACACTGGAAACATTTTCGGATCCGATGAAGCCAGAATGGTATACAGAAAATATGGAAATGATTCATTGATTCTCGGGCATGTAAATGACGAAAATCTAGATCTGACAAGCTCTATTCATTTACTCTCAGAATCATTTAATTTCGACGTCCCTGGCTGTAGTGATTGCGTATATCAAGGAAGTTGTGGCAGTGACCCCGTTTACCATTTGCAGCATTATGGAGAGCCTATTGGCCTTAAAGGTTCCTCGCGATTTTGTGAACTTCATAAGAGTATATTTGACTTTATATTTGAGCTTCTAGAATCAAAAGAGGTAAAAAAAATTCTTGATAGGTGGTTATGTGAATAACGTTGAAAGACCTGATTTATTTACTATTGATGCTTTAAAAGGGCTATCTGGTCCAGTTCAAATTTTAAAGAATAACTCAGGACATTCACTCATAAACGCACCAATTACACAAGTACTACTCTCAAATGATGAAAGTAGTCAAAGTGAACATTTTACGTTTTGGCATGCTGAACTTGATAAATGGACGACGCATGGAGACATTGGGTACATTGATCATAAAGGAAAAATTAGAATTGTATTAAGCAAATTGGCTAACGCAAATACACTATTAGTTACAGAGCGTTGCGATAATTTATGTTTATTCTGCTCGCAACCACCACGAGAAGTTGATGATACCATCCTCTATGCTTACGCAGCGTCATCTATAGTATCTTTTAATACCGAATCAGTAATAGGTATTTCTGGAGGAGAGCCATTATTAGATAGAAAAGCCATTTTCAACTTCTTTGATATCTTAAACAAATTCGAAAATAAAACACCATTGCATATTTTAACAAATGGGCGCGCCTTTAAAGACAAAACGTTCACTAAGTCAATACAGGAAAAAATTACTGGGCGGGAAGTGCAATTTGGGATCCCGTTGTACTCTACTAATAGCGTTATTCATGACCGATTAGTCAATGCAGATAACGCCTGGTCAGAAACAATTAAAGGACTTATAAACGCAGGTAATCATGGTATTCCAATAGAGCTGAGAATTATACCTACCCAACAAAACGTCCATGAGTTATCAGCTATAATTGAAATGGCTGCTACTTCCTTAAATCATATAAGTAGCATCTCAATAATGAATTTGGAACAAACTGGTTGGGCTAGAAAAAACTGGGAGCAATTGTATTTGCATCCATCCGAGTACACTGAACAATTAACTGCAGCATGCTCTCTGAAAGAACGATTTAAAATCAATATTAATCTCTTCAATTATCCTCTTTGTCACATACCTGAAGAGCTACATAAGCACTGTCATAAATCAATAAGTGACTGGAAAAACATTTACCCAAAAGAGTGTAATTATTGTATAGTTAAGAATAAATGTTGTGGATTCTTTTCATCTTGTAAAGATATGGTTACCACACCAATAGGAAGAATTTTATGAAAAATAAAAGACGCAACCTTGTTAGTTTATTCACCGGATTTACTGCATTAGCTTCACAAACAAGTGCAAGCGAGGACAATCCAATTGAAACTGTAAATGAATTTGATTTTTTAAACGAAGTTGAAACAGCTCCATTAAACGCAGGTGAAATGCCAGAATATTTGGCTGGACATCGCAGTCATTCATCACATGCGAGTCATGGGTCACACCGCTCTAGCTCAGGGGGAACACGCCCCACTCCTGTTCCATCTTACCCAGCTCCAGCTCCCTCAGAGCCACTTGCACAACCTTCAAGACCAAAGGCAAGCATTCCATCTGCTGAACAACGAAAATTTAACCAGATAATGTCCGATAAAGAAAAAAGAAAAAACATTATCTTACGAGTGCAACTCACCCTTCAAGCTATGAATATTTATAATGGTAATTTAGACGGTGTTATGGGACCTGATACTCGATTGGCAGTTAATACCTATAGACTTTCGAAAGGACTTCCAATTAAAGATACATTAGATCTTAAAGTTCTAAACTCATTAGGCATTGCTGTTCTGTAGATAAAATGAAAAATTTAAACAAGATTGCTACCGTCTGCTTGATAATTATTACTGGGACATATTTGTGGGAAACTTTTGGCTTATCAATATATACCTATCAACGCTTTAAAACTGAGTATATGGAACTGAACTTGAAATGTGCTCATGCTATGGACAGTAATTGGTATATTGAGCAAATGGATAACGAGAAAATCCAGATGTCGAGCGAAATACAATTACTAGACTGCCATGATTACGATAAACTAAGAAAAAAAATGCTTGCTCGTGGAGTAAGTGAGCATCAACTTTCATATTTAGGGCTGGTCGCCCTTGAAATTCATCAAAAACCAGCTAAAGATTTAGCTATACATCATAAGTTTAGAGAACGTTGATGAGATTTCTACTTTGCATTCTACTTTTCTTTATATCAAATAATTGCTTATCTTCTAGCATCGACTTTAAATTGGACAAAGTCATAGAGATATACAAATTAAACGGCTTTGATTGTAAAGCAACACAACCCCATAACAAAAAGTTAACAGCACTCGGTAAAGAACTTTTTGATAGTACACTTCTTAGTGGTGGAAATGATACATCTTGTTCCACTTGCCATTTAGCTCAACGACATAGAACAGATGGGTTATCACTTGCAATCGGCGTAGGAGGTAAAGGAGAAGGTACTGAGAGACTTTTGGAAGGTAACGGAATTATTGTACCAAGAAATGCTTTCACATTTTCAGGTAGAGGACACAAAGATTATGTTACTTATTTCTGGGACGGCAAAGTTGAAGTTCAGTCAAAAAAAATAGTAAATATCCTTGGAAACATGACGGATAAAGGTTTTGACTCACCTTTCGCTATGGCTACAATTTTACCAATTTTAGCTAGAGATGAGTTTTTAGGTCTTCTAGATTATTCCAAGAGTAATGAAATGGTTGCAATTGATGACTCATATTATGAGGCCAGATATGACCATGCATCACAATTTTTAAAAGATAAGATAAAAAACTCGAAAGGTAGTAAATGGGATGAGCTTAGAAACCTTTTTATAAAATCTAGTATTGACTTGGAAAAGCTTGAGCTATCTCACTTAGGTAACGCGATAAGTTCTTTTTTGATAGAAACTGAAAATTGTTTTGAATCAAAATGGTCTCATTATATCAAAGGGGATAAAACAGCGCTTAATGAACTACAAAAAAAAGGAGCTTATCTTTTTTATGGTAAAGGAAGATGTGCGTCTTGTCATAGCGGTGATTTATTGAGTGATTTTAAATTTCATTCTATTGCCGTTCCCCAGGGCAAATTTGGATTCAGCATCGATGGGCAGGATTTAGGAAGATCTGAAATTTCTCTTCGTTATGAAGATAGATTTAAATTTAAAACACCATCACTGCTTAATGTTATTAATACACCACCGTATGGTCATAATGGCATCTTTAACACTCTGGACGAAGTGATACTATTTCACCTCAACCCTGTTCCATTTTTTTCAATGTACGAATATTCTGAGGATGAAATTTATAACTACGGAAGAGTTCTATCTAGTCGCTCTCAGTTACTATCTCATATAGAGATTTTCACTGAAGAAGAGGTAAATCAATTAGTTGAGTTTGTTAAAACATTATAATCAACTTAACCAAAACCGATAAACTGAATACGTACTATTTTAATGAATAGTTAATTAAAATAATTGAATTTGGCTCCACTATTGACACTACACTTACTTTTTGCTTTATTTCTTATTCAAACAAGACTTCTTCAGCACATATTAAGCACTCAAACCAACCTCCTTAATTCATCATTTAATTTCGAGGCAAATCTCGCCATCTGATAGTCTTATTATATTTAAATTTGCCATCACCCATGTATGTGTATGATGCACCAGTAATTAACTTTGATAATTCATCAGTACAGTTTTGCTCCGAAAAACATTGCTGTTCGATTTCAATATTTTGTGATTTTTTTATCAATTCACCGTTACCATTGTACAAGTACATTTCACCAGGCGATAATTCTGTCCAATTCACATCACAATTTTCATTAATTATACAAACCTCTCCTGTAACAGCATTTAACCTTACTAACTTTTCATTTTTGTAGTTATGTAACGAAAACGTAGCCTGGCTAGAATCCTGTTCTGTTTTACAGCCCGCCAATAGTATAGCTATTATTATTAAAGATAACTTCATTACCACCCTTCCCCTACAATGCTCATAGTCTATATATCCACCCTAACATAAACATATTTCAATTATGGTATGTATTGCAATAGTTTACTTAAGTGTTCTTCCATTAAACAGCTTTTATAACCACCGTTAATTCTCTTGGCACAACCTAGTCCATTATTAAAACTCTGTGAGATTATCAATCTCAGCATTTCTAAAATAATTATATTAATTTTCGTTTATTATCTCTCATCTTAAAATCAAATAGCTTTAGTTATCCAAGTAATACTGTACATTGGTCACGACTCTCACGGTTTTAAACAATTTGCGAGTATCAGAGTAGGATTCGCCAACATCTAATATGGTGAAACGCCCTTGAGATGCATCACGTATTCCGCCAATACCCGCTCCTACATTATTTGCAAACTCTTGCGCAGCAATGCGAGCATTTTGTGTTGCCTCTTGGATCATTTCAGGTTTAATTTGATTGAGCTGTGTGAAGTGATATTCCGGCTCATGATTATCAAGCGCTATGCCTTTTGCGATAAGCTTGTTTAAGGAAGTGCGTGAGGATTTTACCAAATCAACATTTTGCGTAATGATATGAATGTCACCTTCTAATGTTCGCCTTGTTTCTACTAGATTATTATCCTCATCACGCAGTTCATAAAAAGAGATATTCGCAACATCGATTTCTATTTCATCCTCTGAAAAACCTTCTTCAATAAGCGCATCATAAATGGCTTGCGTATCCTCTTGATAACGCTCATATAAATAGGAGGTGGGTAATGAATCATCGGTGGTTTTTAAGCCTTTACTCACAGTCCAATAGGCAGTATCTGCTTTTACTTCACGCTCTGCCAAACCTTTCACTCTAATAGTATTTTGTGCAGTAGATGAATTAACCAGTGTTTGACTGATAAAAAAACCAGCTAGGGCAATGCCTGCGGCCATAAATAACATGTTGTATTGTCTTATCATCATGAATAATTCCTAAAAATGTGTTGAATAATGAAATTTGCTTCCATAAAAATGCAATCCTTTGCATTAGCTCCCTAATATTTTTCTTACTCTCTTGGAGGGATTAATTTTTTGCTACTTGCACATCCGAGATTGGACGAATATCAATTGCGACTCGGCGGTCAAACATCAGCTCTTCAACATTCACAACCTCAACACCATCTGAATGAGAACTTGTTTGGTTTGCCTCGCCTACGCCTTTCACGATGATATTTGGCTCAATCGCTTTATCGCCTAACTTGGCTAGTAAACCTTGAGTAATGTAATGCTCCACCATTTCTGCTCGTGAGCGTGATAAATCATAGTTAAATTCGTCATCTCCGCGCTTATCTGCATAACCAGTTAAGGTCACTAGCCAATTCTCGTGACTTGCTAGTAATTTGATGAGTAAGTCCAACTGAGGCTCGTAAATGGATGAAATATTACTCGCACCTGTGGCAAATTGAATGTGAGTTAGCAACTCAGGAATGACTTGTTGTGATGTGACCTGTGGTTGACTAAGACTCACTTGTTCAAATGATGAGGATGGTTTGTGTACTTGCTTTGCCAGCGCTTGTAATTCAGTTTGTTGCGAGGCAATCAATTGTTCATGCTGAGCATTCAAAGTCTCTAATGCCAACATTTGCTTATCTTTATTGATATCATCAACAATCATCCCGCCAAACGCGCTTCCTAAAATCAGTCCAATCGGCCCACCTACAAGCGTGCCAACTACTGCACCTGTGCCAACGCCATAATATGACGGCACTTGCTCAACAACTGGCGCTGTATTCTCCATGGTTTGCATATCTTTTGGCGAATCACCTAAAGACGAAGCATTAGTAGGAAGTGTGATAGTAGAGAGTGCTAATGTAGATAGTAATAATGTTGTTTTCATATCTTATGTCCTGTGAATGTACTAATTTTTAAATTAAAATATTCGCTGCGTGATGTGTTTCACTAAGTGCCATTAAACAGGACAAAAATGGCAATCCCACAGCGCAATCATGGCAATCTGATGGTCAATTGTGGCGAAAATATGGAAATGTGTGTTTGAAACTGATTTTCCTAATGAAAATCGTTATAGTGAGCATATAAATTCACTAAGCAGTTGATTTTAATATATATGGCTAAACACATTGCCTTAATTGAAGATGATCCAATCTTGCGCGAAAACTACTTAAGCGCACTTGAGAGTCAGGGATATCACGTAAGCCTATATGCCGATAGAAAAAGTGCAATAACTGCTTTTACGCAATCATTGCCAGATTTAGCCATCATTGATATTGGTTTAGGGCATGAGCATGATGGCGGTTTTATGGTGTGTCAGTATTTACGCCAATTATCACCCACTGTACCTATCATGTTTTTTACCGCACGTGATAATGATATCGATACCATTAGTGGGCTTCGCATGGGTGCTGACGATTATGTGACAAAAGATATTAGCTTAGCTCACCTGCTTGCACGAATAGCTGCCCTATTTCGCCGTACAGAGCTCGTTTCTGGAAGTAGCACTGAGGAAGATATTATTTTATTAGGTGACTTGCGGATGCATGTTCAGCGTATGCATATTACATGGCAAGGCAAAGAGCTTATTTTAACTGTGACCGAGTTTTGGTTGTTACACTCGATTGTTTCTAATCCAGGGCATGTTAAAAGTCGAGACCAGTTGATGGATGCAGCTAAAATGGTGGTAGATGACACGACAATCACTTCCCATATAAAACGCATTCGTAAAAAATTTATCGAAGTGGATAAAGATTTTTCCGCATTAGAAACTGTCTATGGCATGGGCTATCGCTGGCGGATAGGATAATTTAGTCATGTTTCGATTTGGTCTACGTGCAAAAATACTCGTATTCTCCTCCTTCTTATTTGCTATCCCTTACATGGGCTATCAATATGTCTGGGAGCTTGAGACATATTTACGGATCGGCCAAGAGCAGACACTTGTCGGCACTGCACGAGCGGTTGCAACTGCCTTACATGAACGTCCGAGTTTATTTTCTCAAGAATCGGCATTTTTAAATGAAATCGAGCCTGGCAAAGACTTATACGCCCATCAAATTTCACAACCTATTCGATTAGATGGTCAGCTACAAGATTGGTCAAGCTATCAGGCGCATATATTGCAGTATGATGAGCGCAATCTCATTTCACAAAATCAGCCATTTGTAACAGAAAGTCTTCAATTTAAGCACATCGTCGGCCAATACGGACGCTATCTATACGCCATGTTTGACGTACAAGATGATAATGTCATTAATCGAAATGAAAACATGCTTAGCATCCATAAGAATGACTTTATTCAAGTGGCATTACGGGATGAGTTTGGTCAATTTCAACGCTATTTAATTGCTCCCTATCAAAGTGGTTGGGTAAACGCCTATTTACTTTCACCATTAGAAGATGAAAATCCAAACATTGTATCCAATCTCAACTATCGCCCTGCCCAACTTGAACGACGTATACAAGGATATTGGCAAAATACGCCAACAGGTTATCAGGTAGAACTTCGTTTCCCGCTTTCGATGATGCAAGGTAATATTGCTTTTGCGATTGGCGATGTTGATGATGAAGATGAACGTAATATACGCTACACAATGGGGACAGCCGACCCTGAAAGCTTAAGTAGTTTAGGGACTGTGATAGTCCCCTCACCTGAAATCGAGCAAATCATCCAAGGCCTTGCCTATGCTGATGCCCGTGTATGGATAGTGGATAAACATCAGCGAGTTTTGGCTCGCTCTGGAGACATACAGAATAGTAGCGCATTTCAATATGAAGCTACACAACCTGAAAAAGCTTCTCAAAATTGGTATGAATCGGTTGTATCTCAAATTTACGAGTACGTGCTTAAACCTATTTACAACGAAATACTCACCACGCCCCCACAAACTTACTTAGATGAGCTTGCCAATGCCACAGCACTAGAGGGAGAAGCTGTTAATCAGGCAATACAAGGTAATGCTAATACACAGTGGCGCTTAAGTACGGACAGTAAGGCTGTCATATTATCTGCGGCGCACCCTATTTATGTGGCTGAAGATGTCATGGGTGCGGTGGTCGTAGAGCAAACAACCCATGGTATTCGTACACTTAGAAACCAGGCATTGGAACAACAGTTTAATTTTTTTATCACTGTGATAATTCTAGGTACGGTTGCCTTGTTTTTCCTTGCCTCACGTATCTCAAGTCGCATTCGCAACTTAAGAAATAACACCGATAACGCTATCGATACCCAAGGTAAAATTACAGGCTCAATTCCAGTACAATCAAGCCAAGATGAAATTGGGGATTTGTCTCGCAGTTTTGCATCAATGCTTTCAAGGCTTGGTCAGTATAATCAATATCTTGAAAAGATGGCTTCACGTTTATCCCATGAGCTAAGAACACCAGTAGCTGTGGTGAAATCATCCCTAGAAAATCTAGAGCTGATTGAAGATAAAAATAGTGTTGAAGCAGAGATTTTTGTGAAAAGAGCGCAATCTGGGCTTGCTCGATTAAGCCATATTTTAAATAGCATGAGTGAGGCTACGCGTTTAGAGCAGATGTTAGAGCAATCAGAGCATCAGCCGTTTGATGTGGTAGGATTCTTAAAAGAATATACAGAAAGTGTAGTCATCCCTGAATACTTAAAGATTACTTTTGAATCCGCACTTAATACAAGCCAAATCAAAGGCTCAACAGAACTATTTGGACAAATGCTCGATAAGATTATTTCCAATGCAATAGATTTTGCCACACCGCATACGTCAATTGATATCACACTGGATAAAGATAGCGCAATTCGCATTCAAAATACTGGCAACCCCATCCAAGAGGATATGCAAGATTCATTATTTGACTCTATGGTGTCTGTTCGAGCTGAACAAGAAGGTGATTCAGAACTGCACTTAGGCTTAGGGCTTTATATTGCAAAACTTATTGCGCAGTACCATGGGATGCAGATCTCAATTAAAAACGTCAACTTTAGTGAGCAAATGGCAACGGTTGAAGTGAGGCTTATTTACATTCAGCCGCAAAGTTAAAGCCATGTAGCATCAAGTTCCTCAATTACGCTTCTGATTTTCAATATCTCTCTTTGTTTTAAAGATAATTTTTCGAAAATCTTCTGATCAACACCGTTGAACATTGCACATTTTGAAGGTAATTCGTATGTCAAAAAGTCACCATGCATAGAAAGGAGTTTCGGAACTAATTTCCATAACGAATAACCTTTTGTTTTCGAAGATAAAAAAACCTAATCAGTTCAACTCGCTCTGACTAGTGCAATTTCAAAAACTCCTCGATGTTTTCAATTAATATTATTGACATAATGCAACCTTATTGCAGCTAACACTATCGTGAGGATTTAACACTTTAAAGCCATAAAAAATATTACAATTCAATTATGTAAATGCTAATCAAAAACTCGCTCTATAAGCTTCACTTAACTTTTTAAAACTAGTTGATGCTAGTTCCGCAGAACCACTACTAATTAACACATGCTCTCTGTCGAATAAAAACTCATAATCAATAGCTCGCCATCTATCATTAACATACATGCTAAATCTTAAATCACTCCCGCAAGAACAATATATTCTACAAACTATTTCTTTTTTATTATTTACAAAGAATGAACTATCAGACTTAATTATCACTTCATATTTTAAGCTAATTAAATCGTAAAGGCTAAAATCAAATGTAGGTAAATGTATTATTTTTCGGCCAAACTCTAAAGGAAAAGCCTGAATAGCATCATCTTTTTTATGTTGCTTACTGAAATGGCTAACAAGTACATTATGCGCATCAAAAAGTTCTGAAACAATACCTCTTACTTCACTTTTAGCAACACAGAAAAAATAAAAATTTGAAGAATATTTATTAAGTGAATTTTTAGATTCATAACCCAAGGCTTGAAGTTCGGAAGCTCCTGAAATACAGCCTAACTTATCTGTGCTAAAGAATTTATTATCTATACATGAAGATTCTAATAGCACTCCAATTTTCCAGAGTTTGGCTAATACATTAGGAAGTGATAGCCTTTCCTTTGCCTCTGTTATATTGATTCCGTTTTTTTCTTCTACAAACTCATCAAAATCTATAAAGTCACCCGCATTATACTGAGTTATATCATAAGGATATTGTCCATCAAACTGAAAAACTATGTTATCTAATTCTTCGTTAGTTGGTAGTTTTGAATCTGGGAAGTTACTTTCGATATTATCTTCAAATTGAAGAAGCATTTCATAATGTCTAATTTTCGATTGGCGAATATGAATAGCGCTAAGTAATTCAAATATACGCCTACAGCGAGAGGCTTGATACTCATAAATCGTCCGATTATAGAGATCCTCATTCCTTTGTTCATTCTGTTGAATAATTTTTTGTTTAAAACTGAGTTGTTTTACTAACCTAAAGATAAGACCGAGCAAAATAATGATTATACTTAGATAGATATACTCACCCAAAATACACCCCCTCCTGTTAGTGCCTAATAAATTAATCTAGTGGTTTATTTTACCAACCTCATGATTTAACACGTCATCCAAAATACCAACCTTATCATTTAGGGCTTGTGGATATAACCTGTAAAAAGTTTATTCTCTATAAGCTTCATTTCTTATCACATTGCCCATATAACATCGCAGAATAATGTAAGTCAGTGCCAGGCAAGCTAGAGACTCGATAATGTATTGCTTTACCATTTTCAAGTATTGTTGTCGTTGAAATTGCACCTGAATCATTTGCTTCAATATAAGTTTTTAATCGACCTTCGTTAATAGATACATTACTCATACCGTTGTTGCCAATCATTACTGCTTCGCCAGTATATACATCCTCAACAAATCGAATATCAGAATATGACTCTAATACTTCGCCTTTGTAATTAACGGTTTTATTAAAGCTGCATTGATATTCAATCGTGTTTGATAGCGCAGAAAAAGAAAGAGCTACACCTAAAGTGATAATTGTTATTTGCAATGATTTTTTAGAAAAAAAGTTTGGCACTAGTAGTTACCCCTCCATCATGTTAATTCAACATTATCAGTCGGTTACTAGTATCTCAAGGAATATTTATGCTTAGCTAAATCGCTGGCGATATCATAGGAAGTAAATACGAGTTCAGCAAAATAATTTGCTTAAACTTAAAATCTTATCCCACCATGCCTGTGTCCCAAAACGTATTTTCAGATACCCCTTCATCCAGAACAATGCTCTTACCATCCCATTGTCCAATGGCATTACCAAAACGAGTACGTAATGCCCAAAAGCCACCTGCAGCGACATCTTCAATAATGTCACCTATATACACTTTTTGACCTTGCTTAACTCCAATTGGCAATACATATGCACCCCAAGGATATTCAAATGGATGACGTCCTTGATAGTACTCATGTTGTGCGAGCAACTTATCATTTTTAAGGTATTCATCTAAAGACTTGAAGAGATTAAAACGTCGGTCTCGAATATCAATCCATTCATCTGTTTTTTTATGTTTACCAACAATAATGGATTCTACACGTCGTGTATCTTTATTCTGAAAGACCAAATGATACGTCATTAATGATTGGCATACCTCCCTTTGTACAATGCTAAATTCATGACCTGCATCGATATACTGGTTAAGAATCTTTGTATCTCTCACAGTGATTACATTTGGTAGTTTATCTTGGTAACGCTTATAGTGATCAAACGCAACGTGATTAATACTAAAATTCATATTTTCTCTACTCATAATAACGTCGTTCCTTTTTTGCGTTACTCATCATATCCATCAGTCAATATAACCCTAAATACTGGGTTTAAAGGATTGATATAGACACATGTATCATTTGAACTTGTAAGGATTGTTTCAATTTCATGCTCAGCAAGCATATCAGTATTGAGCACGGCTTTATCACAACTATCACAGTGGTATTGTCTGTATTCACTATCGCTCATTTCTAACTCAGAGTGTTTAATGCGCTTTGGGCACGAAATCGTTTTTAAATATGAGCCACTGCTTGAGTAGAGCTTATTTTTCTTCACCGTAATAGTCATAACTCTCTCTAATATTATATATTTTTAATACATTAAATCTAAATCCATACAAAACATTACTCTATGCAAAATAAAGACTGAAAACTAGATATATTTTCAGTAGTAAGATATTAACTTATAGAAAGTGTTTTTCTTCCATGATAGGTTGGCAATATAGATTTTTAAAAGTTTTATAGGTCGGAAATGTTAGGCGTCATTGCTGGAGATATCATTGGAAGTAAATACGAGTTCAGCAAAATCAAACGCTATGATTTTGAGCCGTTGTTTCATCCAAAGTCTAAGTATACTGACGATACGATTTGCACTACTGCGGTGATGAAGTCGATTCTCGACAATAGCTGTCCAATTAAGACCATGCACTCCCACTGCCGAAAATATTTCTCAACGGGCGGTTGGGGTCAGAGATTTATTCAATGGATGGCAAGTAAAGACCCACAACCTTATGAAAGTTGGGGAAATGGCAGTGCGATGCGCATTGCGCCAGTTGGTTGGGTGGTAAAAACACCTGAAGAAGTCATTGCCCTTTCAGATAAATACACACTGATTACCCATAACCACCCCGAAGCTGTTGATGCAGCAAGGGCAACTTCGCTTTCAGTGTTTTATGCCAGACAAGGTAAATCCCCTGACGAAATACGACACTTGCTCAGTGTGTATTATATTTTGGATTACTCTATTAACGACATTCGAGATGAATACCAGCGAACAGAGCGTGCCAAAGATTCGGTTCCTCAAGCCATTACTGCGGCATTAGAGGCGACGTCGTTTGAAGACGCAATCCGATTAGCTGTTTCACTTGGGGGTGATACGGATACACAAGCAGCTATTGCAGGTGGTGTAGCAGAGGCTAGGTTTGGTGTTCCTAAAGATATTAAAAACCAAGCACTATGTTATTTGGACGATGATTTAACCGACATCGTTATGGATTTTTACAAACAGTTTTAAGGACGCTTTCATGATTTTACATATCCCACACCACTCAACTTATATTCCAGATGAATATCGTGATTTATTTGTGGTTTCAGATGAAGCACTCTTAGAAGAAATCCAGCTAATGACCGATCATAATACCGACATAATGTTTGGACTTGAGCATCCTAAAATCACAAGAGTAACAGCGGAAGTATCAAGATTACTTGTAGATATGGAGCGTTTTCGTGATGACAATCAAGAAAGTATGGCAAAAAAAGGCATGGGAGCTGTCTATACGAAACGTCAGAATGGAACACCTTTAAAAGAATTCCCCCCCGAACAAAGAGAAGCATTACTTCAACGCTACTATGACCCACATCACAAGGGACTAGAGGAAGCGGTTCAAAAAGAACTAGATGAACATGGTGAGTGTTTAATTATTGATTGTCACAGTTTTCCAGATGAAGCTTTACCATATGAGGATAGGAGTGAATATTACCAACCTGTAGACTTTTGTATTGGATTTGACGCATTTCATGTACCAGAAGAGCTTGTATTAGATGTGTATCGCTTTTTCACTATGAATGATTACTCAGTGGCAATAAACGAACCTTTCTCAGGCTCTATTGTGCCAAATCAGTTTTATCAAAAAGATAACAGAGTTAAATCAATGATGATTGAGGTGAACCGCAACCTCAATGTTGATGAAGTTAAAAATTTAATGAATCGACTACTACCTTATTTATCGGGTGATAGAAACGCTCTTGGAAAAGATGATTTCGATGGTGACAGCTTGCATAAAATAGCTAAACTTGAAGATTGGACTTTTTCGGAAGGCGAAGATTACATTAATGAGAGGGATTATATATTTCCAGATGATGAGTCACTGCATAATGATGGCTGGCATAAAAGTATGGATGTTCATTTTTCTTCCCCAAGTTGCAAATGTGAAATAAGACTGTGGATGCAAGTGTTCTATTACTTCACAAAGGATAATAAATTACATACTGTTGACGTTGATATGGTCGGTCGGTTAAGAGAATTCCCTCATTCTGAAGACACTATTATCGAGGATAGAATTTACTGCCTCGATTCTAATGAGATTATTTGCATGGAAGGCGAAGATTATCTGTATGGGACTCAGGGAGATGAACTCCAAGAAAAATTGGTTGCTTTAGTTCGTGAAAGTTATCGAGAAGAACTCCATGACAAATCTTGGGTAAAACACTTAGAAGACCAGTTTAAGGATTAGCATTGATTTCTGTCGTACACAAAAACCTCTTTACCCTAGATGTAGATGCCATCGTCAATTCAGCCAACACTTCACTCTTGGCTGGTTCAGGCATCTGTGGTGTCATTCATAAAAATGCAGGTAAAGAGCTTGAGGCACATTGCAAAACATTAGGCACACAAGAATACGGAAGTGCAGTAATTACCCCTAGCTTCAAATTAAGCCCAGTATGTGAATATATCATTCATGCATGTGGACCTCGGTATCTAGACGGTAATCGTGGTGAAGCAGAACAACTCGCTCTTACTCATAAATCAATCATTGAAGTTGCCATAGAAAACAACCTTAAATCTATTGTGCTCCCACCTATTTCAACTGGAGTTTATCGTTTCCCTGTTAAGCAAGCAGCTGAAATAGCCATTGGAGCCGTTGCCAATGAATTAACCTCGAACAACTACGAAATGGATGTGTATTTTGCAATGAAAGAGGCAGATAAGTATGAAATTTATCAAGAGGCCTTGTTAAAACATCAGTTTTTTGAAAAATACAAGGGCACATTGCCTGAAGAGCTAGTTACGCCCTATTTTGAAACATCATTTATATGTGAAGAATATCCAGACAGTCCTTTACGATTTGAGCGCTTTTCAAAAGACTGGAGCGATATTTTTGATAATCAGGACATAAATAGCGTTGCTGTGATTACAGCCTATAATCCCTTTAGTCATCAAGACATTGAGGTAGATAATCTAAGTCGGCAAAAGCGACTGAATCAAATGCTGACTGATGAAGGATATACAGTGTTAAATGGTGTTGGTTTATCCAAAGACAAGCTATGGCAAGAACCAAGCTACTTTGTTATTAATATTACTGAAGCCCAATTACAAGAGTATCTAAATGAATTCGAGCAATCTGGAGGAGTATTCATGTGCAATGATGCAACCCCCATGCTAATAACAAACCCCATTCTAAAAAAAAGTGAGCTTTAAGTGATTAAAACAATTATATTTAATGAAAAAAGTTATGAGAAACTCATACTTAAAATTAATCTTTCCTCTAGAGCTGCTATCTACCAGCAAACAAATGATATTAAACATAGATATAAATCCAGAAAAAAAATTATTTGGAACCATCTGGCATGGTTCAATTATCATAAAGACAGATAGCATGAGTGAATTTGACGATGCTGTTTATGCTAACTATAAAAAAAAGGTCTTAAAGATCTAAAAATTCATGAAATAGGAAGTAAATATCGATAACGCTTACTAACAAAACTATTCCGAGATGAACTGTCGCTAATGTAGCACCATATGTAGTACAGTTTTTTTAATTTTATTATTAACTAAACAATATCAGTTACTTATAAATTTAATTCAAGTCCCGCCAACTCCACCACATACAAAAACCACGCTTTTGCGTGGTTTTTTTGTGTGGTCGAATGGGATTTTAAGCCGCGTAGCGGGTTCACAAAATGTATGGAACATTTTGTACCGCCGAAGGCGCCCGAAGGGTCAGCGCCATGGATGGCGCTGAGGACACCCCGCCAACTCCACCAAATTGTTATTTGGGCCGTCAATTTTACTTTACACCTTGTATGGTAAGGAAAAATTGGCGGTTCCAAATCCTCCCCTTGATGCATATTCAATCTGGCCTAAAAACATGAGGTTTTGGGGATATCCCAAAAATAATTAACCAAGCACAACATTATAAAATTTAGCTTGATAAAATAGAAAAATGAAATTATCAAGCAATGGTATTACATGGATTTAAAAGCTATGACTTGACCCTACAAATTTGGAGGCAAGGTTTGAAAGGTCTTACTACGCTTCTTATGTTTTCGGCACAAAGGCGACATATTTCGTCAGCTCATTGGTAGCCTAGTTGATGACGTGACCTCCCTGAGTGATAAGCTGGAGCTGATAGCAGATACACCTTTTAGCTTTCTTAGTACCTGCTCGACAAACCTGCTGTAGTCATCGAGGTCTTTCGCGACAACCTGCAACAAAAAATCAGCATCACCTGTCGTATTGTGACAAGACAGCACTTGTTCAGATTCTTTTATGACACGCTCAAAATGCTTAGTGGTATCAGTATTATGTTCCACATAGGTCAGTTGAACGAATGCGATAACGCCAAAGCCTAGTTTGCGGCGATCAAGATTGGCTTGATATCCCTGTATATAACCCTCTTGCTCCAAGCTTTTGATCCGTCTCCAGCAAGCCGCTTCGCTAATTGAAAGATCAGCTGCAATTTTCGAGTTCGACAAACGACCATCTGACTGTAGTCGCTTCATAATCGCTAAATCTGTTTTATCTAGATCTCTCATGTAAAGAATCCTTCAAATAATAGCCTTATTGAGAATGATAATTTCATTTCGGCTTGGAAATCAACAAAAAATAGAAAAGCAATTTCACGTCAAATCAGTAACCTTGGATGACTGAACAAAAGGTGCTTAGAGGTAGAAATCGATGAAAGCGGTAGTATTTGAAAGTTTCGGAAAATCACCAAAGATCATGACGGTTGACGATCCCAAGCCTAATTCCGAGGGTGTTGTCATTAAGGTTGAAGCTACAGGCGTTTGCCGCAGTGATTGGCATGGTTGGATGGGGCATGATCCAGACATCGTATTGCCGCACGTCCCTGGCCACGAATTTGCTGGCATCGTTGAAGCTGTTGGCAAAAATGTACGTAGCTTCAAGGTTGGAGATCGAGTCACTTCTCCGTTTATTAGTGCCTGCGGCAGCTGTAGCAACTGTGCATCTGGTAACCACCAGGTCTGTGCCAGTCAGACCCAGCCAGGTTTCACACACTGGGGTTCATTCGCTGAATTCGTTGCCATCGATCATGCCGATGTAAATCTGATCGCACTACCCGAGGAGATGGCTTATACAACGGCAGCAAGCCTAGGCTGTCGCTTCGCTACCTCATTCCGTGCGGTGGTTGACCAAGGGGCTGTTTCCGCTGGGCAGTGGGTTGCCGTTCACGGCTGTGGTGGTGTAGGTCTCTCGGCGATTATGATAGCCACTGCTTTAGGGGCGAACGTTGTTGCAGTTGATCTATCTGAAGAAGCGCTGAAGCTAGCGGCAAGTTTCGGAGCTGTAGCAACCATCAATGCAAACCAAGTCGAGGACGTAGTTGAGGCTATCCACGAAATTACAAAAGGTGGAGCACACGTTTCACTGGATGCGTTGGGTCACCCGATTACCGCCGTTAATTCGGTCAAATCACTTCGTCGTCTGGGTCGTCATATCCAAGTCGGACTGTTGCTGGCAGATCAATCTACTCCGCCTATTCCCATGGATAGAGTTGTTGCACATGAACTGATGATTTTGGGTAGCCATGGAATGCAGGCACATCGATACGGTGCGATGCTCAACATGATTCTCTCTGGAAAACTTGCTCCAGAAAAACTCTTGGGTCGGTGTATTTCTCTTGAGGAATCAGTCTCAGCTCTCACCTCGATGGATCAAGCAACTTCACCTGGTGTGACAGTGATCACTCAATTTTAAAGAGTGGAATCTGCCTGAACAAACCGCCATCGATGGCATATCGAAAGGCTGCTTTGGGTCGTTAGCCGAAATCGTCATAGCCAAGTCAATTCGAATCCTGTACTTCAATTCTGTAATATTAAATTTGAGCAATACAATGTAGAAGAATGAACTGTGTTCTAAACCCTTACTGTGGTTAATTCTTGATGTTTGAATCGGGATGTATCAATTTTCTTAAGAAAGATTCTTTTAAACACTCAAATTTATCTGAGCTGCAAGGGTTGCTAATGCTTTTTCCCAACAATGAAGTGATGTTATTAAGTGGTTCCAATTTTCACCCTCCAGGTCCACCAAACAAAATAATCCTACGCTCGAAGAGAGTATGATTGTTTTCAAGTCTTTAGCATTGATTCAAGTTCGCTCAGTTGACTCATTTCGTCAAACACATATACTTTCACATATATAACAGATGGAGGTTCTATGGGACAAGTCACTATTTACCTTGATGCAAAAACTGAGAAGAAAATGCTGGAATCCATTCAGGCGTCAGGGTTATCAAAAAGTAAGTGGATAGCACAGTTAATCGAAAAAAGTACTCGAACAGATTGGCCTTTAGAAGTCAGAGAAATGAGCGGTTCATGGAATGATTTTCCTATCGTTGAAGAATTCAGGGATAATCAAAGCGCTGATTTACCAAGGGAGGATTGGTAGTGTTTTCGCTTGATACCAATACATTGATTTATTTTTTCAAAGGTCAGGGAAATGTTAAACATCACTTATTAAATGTTCCTCCAAGTGAGATATACATACCGTCTGTTGTTGTTTACGAGCTTGAATATGGATTAAACCGAAGCACTTCCCCAAGCAAACGTCGAGAACAGTTAAACACATTTTTAAACCATGTTTGTGTTGGTTCATTTGACAATAACGCGGCTAGGATTGCAGGTAAGATCAAACATGAGTTGGCTATGCACGGAAATTTAATTGGACCTCATGATATTTTAATTGCTGCAGAAACACTGAGCCAAAACAAAACATTAGTTACTCGAAATATTTCGGAATTCTCTCGAGTAAACAGCTTATCACTGGTTAACTGGTATTAATTGTTCGAAACAAAATCCTTGCGCTAGCGCTTATTTTTGCTAGTATACGCGCTCGCAATCTGATGGGTTGCAACAAATTTCCGGAGAGATGGCTGAGTGGCTGAAGGCGCACGCCTGGAAAGTGTGTATACGTTAATAGCGTATCGAGGGTTCGAATCCCTCTCTCTCCGCCAGACATGAAACAACCGCCCTTGTGGCGGTTTTTTTATGTGTGAAGGAATTGAGAGAGGAGATGAGAACCTTGGTTCGACAAAAATGCAGGAAAGCATTTTTGAACAAGCACAGCTTGCCCACAGGGTGAGGTGCAAGGATGCACCGAATTAATCCCTCGATCGAAGCCAGACATGAAACAACCGCCCTTGTGGCGGTTTTTTTATTAGACGTATTGTCATCAAAATTTAACACACTTTCTGTATTTTGTGACCTTTAAATCCTAATCATATAATTTCCGATGCTCAAAGTTCTCTATATTTGCACACACAACCGCTGTCGCAGTATTTTATCCGAAGCGATTACCCAGCATTTGGCAGGTGACCTTATAGATGCGCGCAGTGCCGGAAGCCAGCCAGTCGGCGCCGTCCATCCACTGAGTATCTATTACCTCAAAGAAAAAGGCATTCAGACTAAACACCTTCGCAGTCAATCATGGGATGATTTTGCTGATTTTCACCCTGATCTGGTTATCACTGTCTGTGATTCCGCGGCTAAAGAAACCTGCCCCGTTTGGTTTGGGGACGCAGTTCAAGCACATTGGGGACTATCAGATCCGTCAAAACTGACAGGCACTGATGAAGCAAAAGCACAGGCCTTTAGGGAATGTATTGCCAACATTTCACTGCGCGTAGAAAAGCTTAAAAACATCGCTGCACATGCCCAAAGTCCAGCTGAAATCCGCACTATGCTGGAAGATTTCGGCGCAACCATCAAATCATAATCACTAAAATAACAACACGGAATCACTATGGGATTATTTGAACGCTATCTATCAATTTGGGTTGGCTTATGTATTCTAGCCGGGATTGGTCTAGGTAATCTTGCGCCATCCATTTTCACTGGCATTGCATCGCTTGAATTTGCACATGTTAATCTTGTCGTAGCAGCGCTGATTTGGCTTATGATTTATCCCATGATGGTACAGGTCGACTTTACGGCGATCAAACGCGTCGGTGAAAAACCGCAAGGCATTATCTTAACTCTAATCATCAACTGGCTTATCAAACCGTTTACGATGGCGTTTTTGGGTTGGCTGTTTTTTAAAGTGATCTTTGCTGATTTGGTCGATCCACAAACGGCCACAGAATACATTGCAGGCATGATTTTATTAGGCGTTGCGCCTTGTACCGCAATGGTGTTTGTCTGGAGCCAACTGACCAAAGGCGATGCCAACTACACCCTAGTGCAAGTCTCGATCAATGATGTGATCATGATCTTTGCCTTCGCGCCTATCGCGGGTTTATTGCTTGGTTTAACCGATATCACTGTGCCCTGGGATACATTACTACTTTCGGTGGTGCTTTATGTTGTCATTCCGCTTATCGCAGGAGCCTATACGCGCCAAAAACTCATTCAAAACAGTTCTTTAGATACGTTCTTAGCCAAAATCAAACCTTGGTCTATTATTGGCTTACTCAGCACTGTCGTCATTTTATTTGGCTTACAAGCGCCTACCATTATTGCCAATCCAACGGCGATCGTGTTGATTGCCATACCGCTTTTACTGCAAACTTATGGAATTTTTGCGGTTGCGTATTTTGCAGCCAAGAAAATGGACTTACCACATAATGTCGCAGCACCTGCTTGTATGATTGGCACATCAAATTTTTTTGAGCTAGCAGTCGCGGTCGCCATTTCGTTGTTCGGTTTGCAGTCAGGCGCAGCGCTGGCAACCGTAGTTGGTGTTTTAGTCGAAGTACCAGTTATGCTAACTTTGGTGTGGTTTGCCAATCGAACGCGCCACTGGTTTTCCAACCAATAATCGAGAAATCAATTGGGCTGGCGCAAAAACCAAGTCATTGCTTTTAGTTACCCTTGAGCACAGCTTATGGGGACTGGTAATTTTTACATTTGGGTTGGGGCGCATTTTGATACAGGAATGCTGTAAACAAAACTTCTGAACAGTTAATACAAAAATCTCTCCTTGCTATAGTTGACATATCAAACCCAGGAAACCAAAATGGAACCATGATATGTTAACCATACACAAAGACATGCCTACTTACACGCTAAAAAACCTATCACCAGAATTACATCAAGCCCTGCAAAATGCGGCAAAAACTAATAAACGCAGTATCAATAGCGAAATTCTTGAATGCCTTGAAACGACGTACATGTCTAACAAAAAAAGTAAAGTCCAAGCACTATTAGCTAGGTTAGAAAGTTTACACACAGAAAACGAGAGCACTATTTCAATTGAACAAATTGTCAATGACGTGAGAGAGGCTCGCGAGCGATGAGTGTGATTGATACAAACACACTCATTGCATTGACAATTGCAAAAGGCGCAAAACGATTGGATATAGGCCAATTTCAGGATGAAGAATGCATTGCTCCTACCCTTTGTAAAACTGAATTTGTGCATGTTTTACTTAAATATTTGAAAGCAAATTTAATCAGCTATCAACAAGCGGAAGTAGCAATTGAAACTATGCTGGCTATAATTAAATTTGATTGTTTTTCCCGACCAGAAGATATTCTTGCGCTAGCAAAGACATTTAAGATTACCGCTTACGATGCTGAATTTGTTTCGCTTGCCATCGAAAGGGATACTCAACTGGTTACCTTTGATAAAGCCTTACTAAATACCTTTCCTGATATCTGCAAAAAGCCCATTCAATAGTTAACATTAAGCAAAAAAAGCCCCCAAGCTTTCGCCTGAGGGCTAAAAGGTTCCGTTAGTTAGTAGGCCGTTGGAACCTTTCATGCTGGCAATTGCTACCAAAGCTCAGCACGGAGGGTTAAAACCTGTTTTCTTTAAAAGTTCTTAAGCAAGTAATCGAAGGCCGCCAAACTGGCTTTAGAGCCTTCGCCCATCGCAATGATGATTTGCTTATAAGGCACGGTCGTGACATCACCACAAGCAAAGATCCCCGGCGCGGAGGTTTCACCTTTTTCATTGATGACCACCTCACCGTATGGCGTCAACTCTACTACACCTTTTAACACTTGCGAGTTAGGCACCAAACCGATTTGGACAAAGATACCGTCTAACGCTTGTTGCTTAATCTCGCCAGTTTCACGCTCTTCATACTCAATTGCGCTGACCTTGCCATTAGTTGCCAATACTTGCTTGGTCGCGGCGTTCTTCACAACAGTAATGTTGTCGCGTTTGGCCATCTGGTCAACCAAAACCTGGTCAGCTTTTAGCTCAGGTAAGAACTCATAGACAGTCACTGATTTTACAATGCCGGACAAATCTAAAGCAGCTTCCACACCGCTATTACCGCCACCAATAACAGCCACATCTTTGCCTTTATAAAATGGACCATCACAATGTGGGCAATAAGCCACGCCATTACCAATGTTTTCTTTTTCGCCAGGAACATTGAGCTCTCTCCAGTTTGCGCCCGTTGCCACAATCAGGGTTTTGGTTTCAATGATTTCTCCGCTCGAAAGCGTGAGCTTTTTGATATCCCCTTGCTCAATCTGCGTCACACGTAAATGTTCTTTGAGCGTGATATCATAGTCATTCAAGTGATCCATCATCGCGCCGGTCAACTTGGGGCCTGTGGTGGATGACACTGAAATCAAGTTTTCTATGCCCATGGTTTCTTTGACCTGACCACCGAATTTCTCAGCAATCACAGTCACAGCAAGGCCTTTACGCGCGGCATAAATAGCTGCTGCCACACCCGCTGGGCCTCCACCTAGCACAGTCACATCTTGTAGGGGCAACTGCTCGGCTGGCTGAGCTTTACTTGCCAGTTCAGGTTCAAATTCCTGTAACTTACTGACTAATACCGCAGTGTCTACTTTGCCATTTGCAAATACCTGACCGTTAAGTAAAACGGTTGGCACGCCTTGAATATTGTTTTGCTCAATGAGTTCTGGATACAACCCACCGTCGATCATTTCACTGCTGATGTTTGGATTTAACAACGCAAACTGATTGAGCGCCTGTACCACATCTGGACAGTTGTGACAGCTTAAAGAGACATAGACTTCAAACTGTAATGGGCTCTCCACGGCCTTAATGATTTGTTGAATACCGCTGTCTAATTTCATGTCTGTGCCGGTTGCATGTAGCATCGCGAGCACTAGAGAGTTAAATTCATGTCCCGATGGAATGCCGGAGAAAATAATCCCAGTCGGTTCATCGTTGACGTACAACGCAAACGAAATCGGACTGCGCAGTTCTGCCACATCGCGCTCGACTAAACTTAATTTGTCATTCACAGAGGCAATGTCGCTTAAAAAAGTTTTGAGTTCATCACGCTTTTCGTGCTCGCCAACCTGTAACACAAATGATAGCGGCGCATTCATGTTTTGCGTGTATTGTGTCAATGCTTGTTTGATTTCTGGAGTAATCATTTGTTTTGGTCCTTAAATATGAGCCAGTAGGTTGAGAGATTGGGGAAGGCACATGCCCTCCCCGTTCTGTCGTAGGGTACTTGTGATTTATTTAGATTTTGCCAACTAAGTCTAAGCTTGGTGCAAGGGTTGCTTGACCTTCTTCCCATGCCGCTGGACATACTTCGCCGTCGTGGTTTGCTACATACTGAGCAGCTTTCACTTTACGCAATGTATCTTTTGCAGAACGACCAATGCCTAGGTCGTGGATTTCAGCAACCTTGATAACACCTTCAGGGTTAACTATGAAAGTACCGCGCAATGCTTGGCCAGCTTCTTCGATCATGATGTCAAAACCACGAGTGATCGCACCAGTAGTGTCACCTAACATTGGGTAAGTGACCTTGCTGATTGCTTCTGAGTTTTCATGCCACGCTTTGTGGACAAAGTGTGAGTCAGTTGATACTGCGTATACCTCAACACCCAATTCTTTTAATTCACCGTAAACATTTTGCATGTCTTCTAGTTCAGTTGGACATACAAAGGTGAAGTCTGCTGGGTAGAATAAGAATACAGACCATTTGCCTTTTACATCCGTTTCAGAATTGATGGTGACAAAATCTTTTTCGCCAGGCACAAATGCTTGCGTTTCAAATTGAGGGATAGTTTGGTTAATTTTAGCCATTTTAATAATCCTTAAAGTAAAAAAATAAAGTTTGTTATTACAAATCGTTCGTTGGAATTTTTTTAACCTCTCCGCTGAACTTGGATATAGTATGGCTCTCTTTTTTGAACATTTAAAATGAATGATTTAGATTACCAAAATCTAAAAAATTGATTAAAATAATAAGCAGGTACACCAAACCTGCTGAGCTATTTCTAGCATGATCAGGCTCTTAAACGATATGAAAGATTAGTGAAGTTCGTTCGAGTGGTCTTTAGTTTGGAAACGATGAAACACTATTAATTTAATGTGGAAAAAAAGTAGACCCCACGTTCTTCGTGTCTTGTTAATGCCCCTAAAGCCAAAAGATAATTAACATGCGCATAAGCTTCAGCGATCGCAAAAAACATCCCGTGCTCATTCAATTCCCGTGCAAACAAATGCGGCAAAATTTCCACAATGGTCTGTGGCGTTTGACATACCGTTCGCAGTGTATCCAAATGGGCATGATGATGTGCTTTTAACTCTTGAATACGCGTATGAATACCAACGAAGGGTTGCCTATGGGATGGCAACACTAAAGTCTCTGGATGACAATGTGAGAAGTTATCTAAACTGGTCAAATACCCTGCTAGAGGATTGCTATCTGGCTGGGTGGAATAACTGCCAATATTTGGCGTGATTTCAGGCAAAATCTGATCCCCGGCAATCAACACCCGACGCTCATCGCAATACAGACTGATATGCTCAGGAGAGTGCCCCTCGCCCAAGATACATTCCCAAGAAGCGCCGTTGATGTGTAAAACTTGTCCAGCCCGTAAACGCTGAAAACTCAATGGCAAAGGAGAAACGATTTGTTTGAATCCACCGTCGCCTGAGGTCAATTTTGTGACGGTGTCGGCATCCAGTCCTGCTCGTTGATAATACTGCACATCTTGCCAATTTCCCGCCCCCTGAGCGCCAGCAAATAAGGCTCTTGAGGCAAAATACTCAGTCTGCGACATATACATGGGCACACGTAGTGATTCGGTTAAAAACCCCGCACAGCCCACATGATCCGGATGCATATGAGTAACGACAATACGGGTAATGGGGCCATCGAGTTGCTCTTGTATTTGCGACCATAACGCTTTAGTTGTCCGAGAACAAATACCCGTATCAACAATCGCCCAGCCACCTGTGTCTCTAATCAAATATAAATTGATATGATCTAACGCGAAAGGCAGTGGCATACGCAACCAGTATAGGTCTTCTGCAATAAGTTGTAATTCACCTGGAGCTGGGGGAGAAACATGACTCGGAATAAGCTGCGACATAACAAATCCAACAATTGGTTTAATGTAAAGTGTACCTGAACCAATTATCACTGTGACTGATAATTTTATATATCAAACTATTCATCAAAATTATTTAAGACTGCGCTCAACCAAAATCATGTGCGGAACCGTCAATGCAAACAAACCAATAAACATCATCGCTAACACGCCTTGCTCTATGCTTTGTCCCCAAAACGCATAGAGGCCTGCTGCAAAAATCATCGTGAGTACGACCCAAGGAGTGGAAACATTCACTAACTGCACTGGAGTGAGCTGAAACTGTTCGCAATATTTGATGTAATACCACATGGAATGCAAGCTAATAAAATAGACTAAAAAATAAACCAATACACTTGTGGTCAGCAGTAGCGAAATGAGCGCAAAGATCTCTAAAAACAACATGAAGTTAGGTTTCAGTTTTTTGCGACACAAACCGATAAATAAAACCAAGCACACACATAAAAAGCCAAGTTGCATAGCCATAATGAGTACCTGTGCCCAAGACTCAGTTAGATAGAGCCATTGTAGATATTGCTGGGTTTCTACAAATGCAAATACGCCTGGCGCACATAAGATAAAAATCGCCAAACACAGAGAATAACCAGATTGGCAATACTCTTGCCAATCATTGCGAAAATGCCAAACACTAATGGCCACAAATACCAGAAAACACAGTGCAGGTAGCCACAACCAAAGCATAAACATCACTGAGGCAATAACTATATAACCTAATACAAACATTATCGCTTGACGCATATTGGGACGATTGTGACGGCGGTATAAATCAAAGTCCAAGGCACCATGTGGGATCCCCAAAAAGCAAAATGCCACCGTCAATATCCACCATCCCCAATAAGTAAAATCCAAATGAGTGTTTTGATAAAACACCAACATCGACATGAAGGATATAATAATCACGAGTCGGCTTAATGAATTGCGGGTTGGAAGTTGGCGCATACTTACCTCAGTACATTTTTGATAAAGGGGCGTTTCGGTACACTTCGTATCACTTCCCACCACAATTCTAAAGAAAGTCGATTATTCATAAAGGCGATGAAATCTCGCGGTTTCATTGTTGATACCATTTGCATGAAGATCGTCGGACATAAGCTAGGTTGCTCTTTGATGACACGTAAAAACACACCGTCCATGTAATGGGTCACCTTACCTAAATCTGATGATTTCGGACTCAAACCAAGCAATGAAAAAACTTGCCTTTGGATTTGCACAAACGCATAACCCGTTGCTGGACGCATCATCCCACTATGGGCTCCCGCTTTACCTGAAGTATCATGAACTTTGGTATCCATCGGCAAAAACGCATGCTCCATCGCAATAATCTCAAAACTTTCAAAATCCTGTTTTAAGCGATTCAATGTCCAGTGCTTTAATGTAGTCACGTTGGGTGGATTGGCACTAAAGGTGGTCACCTCAATAAGGAGTTCAGTCTCATTAAGCGGCAATATATAATCAAAAACGAAATGTTCACCCTTTGCATCTTTTACCACCCGCATGTCACCCATAATGGTTGCAGTGTTCAGAGGGTATACATGTTCAGGCACGCTAACCGTTAACCCAACAAATGCTTGGATCATGTTTTTTGTTTTGTCAGGCTGTTGCCAAGCGCCACGAGCGTCGAGTAATTTTTCAAGTGGGAACTCGTCTGGATCTGCCTGCCAACCTAAAACCAAATCAACAGAATCTGAATGGTCTATTTTTGTTAATGCATAATCATAAAATTTACTACTCGCTAAACGACAATAGGGCAATTCAAAATGGGTCAAAGTATGCTGTTGGTTACCATCGTCAAACGACGAGTATTGATAAGTTTGAGTAATTAAATCAGCGACATAATCAGGTACATCTTCATCAAACCAAAAGCACCAGTTTCTATCGTGGTAGTATTGCGTGCGCGACTCAATAATCAACACTCTTTGGGCTAAGTCATGCTCAATAATAGCTAAGGCATAACTCAAACCAAAAACACCTCCCCCGATAATGATTTTATCGTATTGAGTATATTGGGCGGGAGGGCTATTGAGTATCATTAGATTTTGGTCACTTTGCCCTCAATAGCTTGATGTAAAGAGTTATCATGCCGTGGTAGGCTCCATGCTAACTGCTCTCTAAATCGCCATGCGGCCCTTAGTGCAAGAGTACATTTCCGCCATAATGGGACATAAACACGGCCTTTTTGATAGTCGCATTGTCTTTCGTTTAGCACCATGCCGATTTCGCGATACACTAACATTGCAACACCTATCGCCCGCCGATTTCGGGCTGGGATTATCTTGATGCCATGAGACGCACTCTCATAGTAGGACTCAGCGAGCAACAAGAGACGCTCAATCGCTTTTTGAACCAATTCACGCTTCTCCCCTGTGGCACCAATAATATCATCCGGCCCCATAAAATCTATCCAATCTGCCGGTAAGTAACAACGGTGATTTTGTGCATCGGTCAGTACGTCTCGGGCAATATTGGTTAGCTGCATAGCAATGCCTAAATCGATGGCAAATGGCTCTGCTGCTTTGGGTGCTTTTAAGATGGGACGCATCAAACACCCTACCGTCCCCGCAACGCCATAACAATAATCAATCAGTTGATCCTGGCTTTGCACTCGCACGTCTGACAAATCACTGTAAATCGTATCGATCAGGTCATTGGTAACTTGAGTGGAAAGTTGATATTCATGTTTTAGGGCAAAATAATCCTGCAACCATGGCATATCTGAGTGTTGTGAAGCGATCCCCTGTTGGATCTTTGCATACGCCTCAAGCGCCTCATGCGTTTCACTCTCGTCGACCACGTCATCTAAAATTCGACAAAATTGATATAATCTAGCAGCATCACACGCGGTACGTTCATCCAAAAACCATTGTGCAAAACGAAAACTCTTACCATGATAGCTTAACGTAGCTTGAGCCTGCTCTGGAGTATTGCTGAGGGCATCAACCGACATTGGCTAACACCTCTGCCTCAGGGATCAATTTATCCAGTACTTTAGCTGAACATAAAACACCTGGCATTCCCGCTCCGGGATGCGTCCCGGCTCCGACAAGATACAAATTGTCAAAACCTTCTGCTTTGTTGTGATAGCGAAACCATGCCGACTGAGTTAATGTCGGAGCAATCGAGAAGCCGGTGCCAAGATGCGTATCATACTGCTCAACAAAATCCGCAGGGGTCATATGAAATTGTACTTTGAGATGTTGACTTAACTTTGGCATGATAGAGGCCTCTAAAGCCGCTATGATCTTATCCGCATATGCTTGTCCCTGGCGTTCCCAATCGATTTCTGCGGCCATATTGGGTACTGGAGACAATACATAAAAAGAATCACAGCCATCTGGGGCAAAAGAAGGATCCGTTGCGGTAGGTCGATGCAGATACAGCGAAAAATCATCCGCTAAAATTTGTTTGTTAAAAATATCATCCAGCAATGGCTTGTATCGCTTACCCAACCAAATTGTGTGATGCACCACATCCTCATACTGCTTATCAGTGCCAAAATACAATACAAATAAACCCATGGAATGTTTTGCCGTAGCTGTTTTGGCACGAGTCATAACATGTTGTTTCTGTTTAGGGATAACGTTACGGTACAAATGCGAAGGATCCATATTGGAAATCACTATATCCGCTGCATAATGCGCCCCATCTACAGTATCGACGCCGGTGACACGCTGACCTTGGTAAGTAAACCCAGTTACGTGTGCTTGGGTGACAATCTCAATCCCTTCTTCACGCATGAGTTTTTCTAATGAGTTAACGATGGCTCCGGTGCCCCCCATCGCAAAATGTATTCCCCATTCTCGCTCTAAAAAATGAATCAAGTTGTAAATACACGTCGTATCAAAAGGATTACCTCCGACCAATAACGGCTGAATCGAAAATGCTTGTCTAAGTTTTTCAGATTGTAGATATTTACATACAAGTTGCCATACGGTTTTATGAGAATTTAAGCGTAACAAATGGGGAATTTGTTTAACCATTTTAGACAACTTATTAAACGGCTCGTCCGCTAACTGGGTAAATCCAACATCGAATATCTCTTCAGAGGCCTTTAGCAATGACAAATACCCTTGCTCATCCTCCGGAGCAACTCGTCTTATTTCCGCTAATGTATCCTCCACTGTTCCGCCATAATCGAAATGGCTATGGTCTGGGTATACGAAGCGATACCAAGGCTCTAGTGGTACAAACTCCACATAATCTTCACGCTTTTTGCCGTATAACTCAAAGAGTTCATCAAATAAAAAAGGGGCGGTAACCACAGTGGGCCCTGCATCAAACGTAAAGCCGTCACGTTGAAAAACTTGTGCGCGACCGCCTAGTTGAGAGCCTTTATCGAGTAGAGTCACTTGATAGCCTTTTGCGCGCATTCGCAAGGCAGCTGCTATGCCACCAAAACCCGCGCCTACCACAATCGCTGATTGTTGCTGCATATTACCCTCTTATTATTATAAAATTTTATTTTATACGGGTAAATGTCAAGCGCGGTTTAACAATTTGCTAACAAACTGACAAATTATTGAAGGAAAAAATACATTGTCATGCCAATACTGAACACGAGTACAATTTTGCGCATCACCGTATCTGAACAGAATTTAGAGATACGTGCAGCCAAATAAGCTCCAGCCATATTACCAATGAGTAACACGCTACCAAGATACCACGCAATCATGTCTTGCCAGACAAATACAACCAAAGCAGACAACGACACAGTTACCGAAACAAGGAGTTTTAAGCCGTTCATTAAAGCCATATTTTGTAAGCCCATCAGGGCGCACACACTCAATAAAATAATACCAAGCCCGGCATTAAAAAAGCCACCGTAAACACTGCATAAAAGCATTAAAATTGAACCAACCACATAGGCTTTTAAGGCTGATGATGGTCGGGTTGCTCGGCGTTTTAGCCACTGTGAAAGATACGGACCGATAACAAATAGCACCGTAGCAAAAAGCAACAGCCAAGGGATCAAATCCGAAAAAGCGTCATTGGAAAACTGCAACAACAGTACTCCACCCATGGCTCCGCCCAAGATGCCCATTGCGGAATACAAGATCGTCAGGCGTTTGTTCGCCAGTAATTCCTCACGAAACGCATAGGCACCGCTCATATACCCTGCACATGAAGCAAAGGTGTTCGTTGCATTCGCAAACACCGGTGGGATCCCAACAAATACTAACGCCGGAAATGAGATAAAACTTCCACCACCTGCAATGGCATTAACAATGCCACTGAGTAATCCAGCCGCTAATAATATAAAAAACTCAGTCACGAGTAGTCCTAGACAACATAAGTGCAAAACGATATGTTACCTGTACAATAATAAAGGAATACGACAATGAAAAAACCTCTTTTTATGAGTTGTGCGCTACTGCTTGCAAGTACTGTTTTCGCTGAAACAACTTCAACATCCAATTATCTAGAATACAAAGATATCTTTAACCTAGAATATGCTGCTAAGCCAACAGTGTTAAGCGCTAACACGGTGATTTATGAACGTCATAGTATGGACATTATGGCCGATACTCGACGCACTAATCTTTGGATAGTTGATCTTGAGAATAACACACACTATCCCTTATTGTCCGACAGTAAAAATCATTTTTCACCTGTGCTTTCGTCGAATGGCAAGCATCTTGCGTACCTTTCATCAAAAGAAGACAAGGTTCAAATCTATGTGCGTCACCTCGATAACGGCGCCACCACAAAAGTCACAGATGTGGCAATGACACCGAGTCAAATGGCCTTTTCTCCAGATGATAAACACATCGCATTTGTCATGTTTACTCCAACCAAAACGAAACCTTTGTTCACTCTGGATGGTAAACCAGAAGGCGCCAAATGGGCAGCAAGCCCTCAATATATTGAACAGACGCTGTTTCAACGCGATGGTCGAGGCATGAACAAACCGGGCAATATGCAGGTGTTCATTGTACCTACTATCGGCGGTACACCTAGACAAATCTCATCTGGCAACTATGACTACAACAGTCAGATTAGCTGGTCCAAGGATGGCAAGACATTATATGTTTCTGCCAATATCCATGATGATCGTGACTTTGATGTCTTTAATTCCGATGTTTTAGCACTTGATATCACAACCGGTAAACAGAGCGTTTTGACTGATGATTCAGGTCCTGAAAACAACCCTCTACTGAGTCCTGATGGCAAACTTATTGCCTATACTGGGTTTGTTGATAATGGTCGTTCATTTCAAGTCCAACAACTTTATGTCATGAATAATGATGGCTCTAATAACCGTCTCCTCACGGCTGAGCTTGATCGTTCAGTCAGTGATTTACAATGGTCTCGCGATGGGAAAGGCTTATATTTTAGCTACGACGACCACGGCAAGAAGCACGTTGGCTTTGTCTCACTCAATGGAGAGTTAGATGTCCTGACAGATGTCTTAGGTGGACAAAGTATTGGCCGGCCCTATACTTCCGGAGACTTTACTGTGATGCCGGATGGGCAAGTCGTAGTGACTTCGTCGATTGGCACACAACCGGCTGATTTAGCTCTGGTTAAAAACGATGGCATCATTCCTTTGACTGATTTAAACAGCGATGTGTTTGCGCACAAAACACTCAATGCTCCAGAGCTTTTGACCGTCAAAAGCAGCGTGGACAACAGAGAACTACAAGCGTGGGTGGTTAAGCCTCCGGGCTTTGATCCCACAAAAAAATATCCCATGATCTTAGAGATCCACGGTGGTCCACATACCGCATACGGTCCTGAGTTTTCCGCTGAAGTGCAGCTGTTTGCTGCAGCCGGTTATGTAGTCATTTATGGCAACCCTCGTGGTTCAACCTCACAGGGGAGTGAATTTGCTAATACTATTGATAAAAACTACCCGTCTGAAGACTATAATGATTTGATGGATATGGTAGACGGTCTTATTGCCAAAGGCTACATCGATGAGAACAACCTATTTGTGACCGGAGGCTCAGGTGGCGGTGTACTCACTGCTTGGATCATCGGTAATACCGACCGCTTTGCCGGCGCCGTTGTAGCCAAACCTGTTATTAATTGGATCAGTATGATTGGTACTTCAGATATCTACACATTCATGGCACGTTACTGGTTTACCGATTTACCATGGAATGACATTGACCAGTATTGGTCTCGCTCGCCCCTGCGCCTGGTTGGCAATGTTACTACTCCGACTATGGTGCTCACCGGTGAATTAGATGTGCGAACGCCCATGGCAGAATCAGAGCAATACTATGGTGCATTGCGATTAGAGGGGGTAGATAGTGCACTTGTACGAATACAGGATGCCTACCATGGCATTGCCGCAAAACCCTCCAATCTTGCGAATAAAGTAGGATACATTTTGGCTTGGTTTGAACGGCATAGAACAAAGCCAACGACTTAAAACGTCTGGGCTAGCGTAACGCTAGCCCACTTAGCATATGATTTAAAACTGATAGGTCGCCGTCAAACCGAATGTTCGACCTGCTCCTGGTATTTTTTCACCCGCTTCTATTTCAGCTCCATTAACGCGATTTACACTTGCCAAATGATCTGCATAGTCAGTATCGAATAGATTCTGCATTGCTATGTCAACTTTCAGTTGAGGGCTCACATAATAGGTGATAGTTGTATCAGCCAGTACATAACTATTACTTTCAGTTTCATTGTGTAATGAAGCGACCTGATCTTGCGCAGCAACATATTGGGTTGTAAGACGCCATTGCCATAGGTCAGATTGATACTCTAGATTTACCCGGAGATTAAATGGTGCAATCCGGTACAAATCTTTGTCGCTTGAATCAAGTTGAATCCCACGAACGTATTCTGCCACCCCCATGAGTTGCCAGTGTTTGGATAGCTGATAGCGCCCATCTAGCTCTATGCCTTTGAGTACCGCTTGCGTATTTTGCCACTGTAACGGCAGTGCAACATTATTCATCAACGCAATGTTATTGGCGGCAGTGACTTCTGAAGGTTGTCCGGTGATGTAATCGCGGATCCGGTCGTAAAACAAATGGAACGAGAACGCACTATTTGAGTGTTGATATTCAATACCCATGTCGATCTTTTTAGCCGTTTCATGGGCTAATCCGAGATTACCGATGTAAATATTACCATCGGCTAATCCACCAGAAATACCTAGCGGGAACCAAGTGTAAAGTTCTGAATAAGTAGGTGCTCGCTGTTTTAACCCAGCAGCAAAAAGCAAAGACCATTCTTCTGTAATGGGCACTTGCCAATGGCCTGTGATATCCACCAGCGCAAAATCCCGATTGCGATCAGATTGATTAAACGCATCTTGTAAAGATACGACATGGGTATTCATCATGGCCATATTAGAACCAATTGACTCGGCATCTAATGAGACATTCGTTGCGCGCAGACCAAACTGAAGTTCACCCTCCCCAAATGCTTGCTGATGCTCAACAAACATCGATGCCCGAGTTCTCTTAACGCTATCAAAATTATTGATGTAGAATAGTGGGTTGTTGGGGTTAGATATAAACGAATCATGACTGCGCTGGCTCATATTTATACCCAATGTCGCATGGCCATCTAAGGTATTGATGCGCACTTTGCTCTCTAAACCGAGTGCTTTCGAGCCAGTTTGATTTAGACGCTGTCGAACAGGTGGTGGTGCTAAACGTAAGCTGAAGTTATCCATGTCATGCGTGTTTTGATTCCCAAACACGCGGGTCTGCCATTGCCAATCATCATCAGCGTTAAACTCATGAGACAACCGAAACCACGTTGCATCAATGAATAAAATGTCCATATTCAGTGCCGGCGTACCTGCAGCATTTGTGTCCCTATGAGAGACGAGTGCATCAAACCGATGTGTCCCCAAGTTCAGACCTGCACGCATTTGCCATGCTTGACGTTCATAAAACGTAGATGGCACTGTTCGACCATCTCCCGCCACCATATTGTCACCCGTCTGGCGATCTGCACTGATTCCAATATACGCGGATTCATTGCTTCCGTGAAACAGTCCTCCCATTGATTGCACGCCAAAGTTAGCAACATTGAGGGTCAACCCGCCTTGCATGTCCCACTGCGCCGTCGACGCAAAGTCAATGGCAAAATCATCGATTGAGACAGCGCCACCAATTACCTCAGCGCCCACTGACACGGGCGCAATCCCACGATATAAGGTCACTTGCTGATAAGGCACACCCATTATGTGTGAAATAGGCGGATCCATACCATTTGGTCCAGCACCTATCACTTCTGCACCGTTAATATTGACTCGAACGCGCTCCCCAAGCATGCCTCGATATTGCATAATCCCCGAAATCTGTCCGTTACTATTGACGTTGATCCCAGGTAATTTTGCGAGTTGTTCGCGCATATCAGGCGCAGTGGTTGCATCTACGGATAGGGTTTGTTCTATCACATGAGAAGCGTATTGACCCTTGACTTCAATGGTTTCAACTGTTGCATTTGCCTGACCAATAAGGGCACTGATTGTGCCCACTAAAAAAATGTGTTTCATAGGTTCTCCTGACACGCACATAGGCATCAATATGGGTTCAGCTTGAACACAGAGATTTATGCGTGACCCTAAAGTTGTTTTAATAAGTGAAAATTGATTTAACTTACAAAAAAGCCGGTGGGGCCCTTAGGATAGGAAGAAGGAAGCGCGACCGAACCACACTAAAAATAGGTGCTTTAATCGACTGTTGCTCGCTTGACACAGTAGAGATAAACCACTGCTGAGCCAATAAGAATAGGCTGGCTTGAATGTCTTGAGCTTGGCAGACAATGCAATTACTCGCATTTTGGTCTGTGTCATTGGGGCTATCCGTTGGATTCTGTATCTCTACAATGTTGCCCGAACCATAATATTCTATGGCATCAATATATTTTAGCTGGGTCCCCGTACAGATGACCAATACATCATCGCCAAGGGTCGCACTGATCGAATCAAGTTTTTGCGCAGCAAATAATCCACCTAGCCCAGCCTGCAAAGCCAGCGCTATGATGAGATAGATGTGAATGACTACGCGCATTTGGTCCACAATGGTCAGATTTATAATCTTTTAGAAGATATCATATATCTAGGCAAGAAAACCATTCTATTCTACAGTACGTTACTATATTGTTGATATTCATCAACAGGCTATCAGTCTTTGTTTAATTAGGCGTATTGTATGAGACGAAATTATCTAAACTTCACTATTATCTTTTTGACGGTTTTCTCCCATCAAGTAAGTGCGGGCATCGTTGGTCATTGGTTCAATCAGTGTCAGAGTCTCGGCGCCAAAAAAGTAAATATTCACACGATTCAGGGCTCTGACGATGTCTCACCGCTCGTGGGACAAGATGTCGAGGTGCAAGGCATCATTACTGCGGTTGCTCCCCAACTAAAGGGGTTTTTCATACAGGAAGAAGCTGAGGATATGGACGGTAATCCAAAGACATCAGAGGGTCTATTTGTCTTTAGCCAAATTCTGCCTGATATTGAGGTGGGTCATATCGTAAGCGTTCGCGGCGAAGTGCAGGAACATTTTGGCATGACACAGATTAAAGCGATAGGTGTGTCTAGACCCTGTGGAAAAGAAAATATCCAGTCAGTCACAATGACTTTACCATTAGCGGAGGACTTTGATTGGGAAACCATAGAAGGTATGCATGTCGAAATCAAGCAACCGACAGTCATCCTCAATACCTATAATTATACTCGATACAATGAACTCACCATTGGCAACCAATTACTGATGCAACCCACTGATGTTTTTGAACCGCGCACTCCAGAGGCATCAAAACTTAAAGCCCTAAATGCACGCAGCCAAGTGACCATTGATGACATGGCTAATGGAGCCCCATCACTAAACCAGTTGCTAATTCCCTTGAACGCAGATGACTCATTACGGAACGGTAGTACTCTTACATCGGTGCGAGGGGTAGTTGATTTTAGTTTTGAACGATATCGCATTCGCACTAGTGGAGCAATTACAGTGAGTCGTGCTTCGCGACCAGAGATACCTAAGTTACAAGGTGATTTGAGAATCGCGAGTTTCAATGTCCTTAACTTATTCAACGGAAATGGACAAAGAAATGGTTTTCCTACTCAACGAGGAGCAGATACGTTCGAAGAATATAATCTACAACTTAAAAAAATCGTCAATACCATCCTTATTATGGATGCGCATGTAGTTGGATTAAACGAACTAGAAAATGATGGTTATGATGCGAGCTCATCCATTGCACAGCTGGTTGATGCGCTCAATCAAGCTAACGGTAAACGCAAGTATGATTACATCGGTAGAAATGAATCAGCAATTGGTAATGATTCAATCTCAGTAGGCATTATTTACCAGCCTGAAGCCGTGAGTCCACAAGGTAATCTCTTAGTGCTCACTGGAGAGAACTCACCAAAAGATGAACAAGGTCCTCTTTTTGATACTCGTCGAAATCGTCCTTCTTTTACCCAAATATTCCAAGACAAAGTGTCAGGCCGATCTTTTGTCGTCAATGTTAATCACTTAAAATCCAAAGGTAGCAGCTGTGGTATAGATGATGATTCTATATTACAGGGCAATTGTAATGGTACCCGTACCCGTGCTGCTCAAGGCCTAACACGATGGTTATCTGATAATTTTTCTGATATGCCCATTTATATTGTCGGAGATCTAAATAGTTACGCCAAAGAAGACCCAATAAAAACTTTCGAATCTGCAGGTTTGGTCAATACGGTAAACGCATTTAATAACGGCAGTTATACCTATAGTTTTAGGGGTGAAGTAGGTTCACTCGACTATGTACTTGCCAATCAACAGGGCATGAGTTTTGTTGTAGATGCTAAAGTCTGGCACAGCAATGCCGCTGAGCCTATTGCGTTAGACTATAAACGTCACTTGGTTCGCAGTGACCGCAAAAAGCCTCAAAATTTTCGCAATGATAGTCCGTATAGGGCTTCAGATCACAATGCGGTGATTATCGGCGTATCGTTCGAGTAGCACATAATTAAACCCCAGAAACACAAAAGGCCCACCCTTTAGGGTGAGCCTTGTGTTTTATTAGGAGCTCCGTCCCGGTGAGGTCTACCGACGGTGGACGATATGCCACTCTCCAATGCCAGCACATCATATTGCTATGCTGCATAAACAAAAAAGCCCACACAAGGTGGGCTTTTTCGTTAATAGGAGCTTGGCGATGTGCTACATTACTCCGGGCATCCTGCCCTCCGCCCTTCGGGCCGACCTTTGGTCGTTCCAAATCGTTCCTGACGATTTGGTCACTGCGTTCGAGTAGCACTCATATACCAGACATAATAAAAAACCCCCAGCCGTAAGGCTGAGGGTTGTTTTATTGGGAGCTTGGCGATGTGCTACTCTCACATGGGGAAGCCCCACACTACCATCGCCGCTAATACGTTTCACTACTGAGTTCGGGATGGAGTCAGGTGGTTCCGTATTGCTATCGTCGCCAAGCATAAACTGGTTATGCTTTAACTATCTGGAAAAATCTGATATCGCTCTATTCTCTATTGATAAGTAACACTACTTTATCTTTGTTCTGTAATTGTGTGTATTTCTACACTTGGCTTGTCACACACCTTGCGCTTACCTTGTCGCAAGCAGCTTAGGCGTTGTATGATTAAGCCGCACGGGCAATTAGTACAGGTTAGCTTAACGCCTTGCAACGCTTCCACACCCTGCCTATCAACGTCGTCGTCTACAACAACCCTTTAGAGACCTTAAAGGTCTAGGGAAGATTCATCTTTGGGCCGGCTTCCCGCTTAGATGCTTTCAGCGGTTATCCGTTCCGAACGTAGCTACCGGGCAATGCCTTTGGCAAAACAACCCGAACACCAGCGGTTCGTCCACTCCGGTCCTCTCGTACTAGGAGCAGCTCCCATCAATCTTCCAACGCCCACACCAGATAGGGACCGAACTGTCTCACGACGTTCTAAACCCAGCTCGCGTACCACTTTAAATGGCGAACAGCCATACCCTTGGGACCGACTTCAGCCCCAGGATGTGATGAGCCGACATCGAGGTGCCAAACACCGCCGTCGATATGAACTCTTGGGCGGTATCAGCCTGTTATCCCCGGAGTACCTTTTATCCGTTGAGCGATGGCCCTTCCATTCAGAACCACCGGATCACTATGACCTACTTTCGTACCTGCTCGACGTGTCTGTCTCGCAGTTAAGCTAGCTTATGCCATTGCACTAACCTCACGATGTCCGACCGTGATTAGCTAACCTTCGTGCTCCTCCGTTACTATTTGGGAGGAGACCGCCCCAGTCAAACTACCCACCAGACACTGTCCACAACCCCGATAAGGGGCCTATGTTAGAACATCAAACATACAAGGGTGGTATTTCAAGGACGGCTCCACATCATCTAGCGACAATGATTCATAGCCTCCCACCTATCCTACACATGTAGGTTCAATGTTCAGTGCCAAGCTGTAGTAAAGGTTCACGGGGTCTTTCCGTCTAGGTGCGGGAACACTGCATCTTCACAGCAAGTTCAATTTCACTGAGTCTCGGGTGGAGACAGCGTGGCCATGGTTACACCATTCGTGCAGGTCGGAACTTACCCGACAAGGAATTTCGCTACCTTAGGACCGTTATAGTTACGGCCGCCGTTTACCGGGGCTTCGATCAAGAGCTTCGCTTACGCTAACCCCATCAATTAACCTTCCGGCACCGGGCAGGTGTCACACCGTATACGTCATCTTTCGATTTTGCACAGTGCTGTGTTTTTAATAAACAGTCCCAGCCACCTGGTCACTGCGACCCCCATCCGCTTAGGAAGCAAGTTCCATCACAGACAGGGGCGTACCTTCTCCCGAAGTTACGGTACTATTTTGCCGAGTTCCTTCACCCGAGTTCTCTCAAGCGCCTTAGTATTCTCTACCTGACCACCTGTGTCGGTTTGGGGTACGGTTCATATAATCATAAGTTTAGAAGATTTTCCTGGAAGCCGGGCATCAACCACTTCAGCTCCGTAGAGCCTCGTCTCGTGTCTCAGGCATATAGACTACCGGATTTTCCTAGTAATCAACCCTACGCACTTTCACGTGGACAACCAACGCCACGATGGCCTAGCCTTCTCCGTCCCTCCATCACTGATTATACAAGTACGGGAATATTAACCCGTTTCCCATCGACTACGCATTTCTGCCTCGCCTTAGGGGCCGACTTACCCTGCCCTGATTAGCATGGGACAGGAAACCTTGGTCTTCCGGCGTGGGGGTTTTTCACCCCCATTATCGTTACTCATGTCAGCATTCGCACTTGTGATACCTCCAGCAAGCTTCTCAACTCACCTTCAACAGCTTACACAACGCTCCCCTACCCAGCATACAAGTATGCTGCCGCAGCTTCGGTATATTGCTTAGCCCCGTTACATCTTCCGCGCAGGCCGACTCGACTAGTGAGCTATTACGCTTTCTTTAAAGGGTGGCTGCTTCTAAGCCAACCTCCTAGCTGTCTTAGCCTTCCCACATCGTTTCCCACTTAGCAATATTTTGGGACCTTAGCTGGCGGTCTGGGTTGTTTCCCTCTCCACGACGGACGTTAGCACCCGCCGTGTGTCTCCCGGATAGTTCTCATCGGTATTCGGAGTTTGCAAAGGGTTGGTAAGTCGGGATGACCCCCTAGCCTTAACAGTGCTCTACCCCCAATGGAATTCGTCCGAGGCTCTACCTAAATAGATTTCGGGGAGAACCAGCTATCTCCCGGTTTGATTGGCCTTTCACCCCCAGCCACAAGTCATCTCCTAATTTTTCAACATTAGTGAGTTCGGTCCTCCAGTTGATGTTACTCAACCTTCAACCTGCCCATGGCTAGATCACCGGGTTTCGGGTCTATACCTAGCAACTAGACGCGCAGTTAACACTCGCTTTCGCTACGGCTCCCCTAATCGGTTAACCTCGCTACTAAATATAAGTCGCTGACCCATTATACAAAAGGTACGCAGTCACACCACGAAGGTGCTCCCACTGCTTGTACGTATACGGTTTCAGGTTCTATTTCACTCCCCTCACAGGGGTTCTTTTCGCCTTTCCCTCACGGTACTGGTTCACTATCGGTCAGTTAGGAGTATTTAGCCTTGGAGGATGGTCCCCCCATCTTCAGTCAAGATAACACGTGTCCCGACCTACTTAATATGTGAACATTGCGTCTTCATGTACGGGGCTATCACCCTGTATCGCCAAGCTTTCCAACTTGTTCCACTAACACAATATCCATCGGCTGTTGCCCGTTCGCTCGCCGCTACTAAGGCAATCTCAATTGATTTCTCTTCCTACGGGTACTTAGATGTTTCAGTTCCCCGCGTTTGCCTCTTACACCTATGTATTCAGTGCAAGATACCAACAAGTGGTGGGTTTCCCCATTCGGAAATCTTTGGGTATAACGCGTTTTATCAGCTCCCCAAAGCTTATCGCAGATTAACACGTCCTTCATCGCCTCTAACTGCCAAGGCATCCACCGTATACGCTTAGTCACTTAATCATACAACCCTAAACCGCCTTTTGTATGCGCCAACACATGAGAGTTGGCATGTTTAAGCATTCGGTTTATCCATTCCACTTGCATATAAAACACAAGCTTCGTTGCATGGTGACAAGCTAATCACAGTTCGTCAGATAAAGTAGTTAAGACGTTGGATAATGTCGAAACACTATCAAACTCTCTCAGTTACTATATCGTTATAGAATATAATTAATATCAGCTTTTCCAAATTGTTAAAGAACATATAAGGTTTAAAAAACCTTAATGTTTATACATAACTTCATATATAAACACTAAGGCATTCTTCCTTCAGACAAACCACACTTGCGATAAATGGTGGAGCTAAGCAGGATCGAACTGCTGACCTCCTGAATGCAAATCAGGCGCTCTCCCAGCTGAGCTATAGCCCCAATGTATCGCTAGACTACCCCAAGTTGCTAACCACCACACCTTCCAAGCAAATCTTGGTACAGCGAAAATTTGGGTAGGCAAGGCGGACATGAGCGTCGTGTATTAATAATACACAAGCGATTGTCCAACGCAGCTTACGCAAATTTTGGTAGGCCTGGGCAGACTTGAACTGCCGACCTCACCCTTATCAGGGGTGCGCTCTAACCAGCTGAGCTACAGGCCTGCAATCTTAGGCGTCTTTGTCTTTCTTCATTAATAACAAAACAATCTGTGTGAACACTACATTAAGAAGTCTACGACTTTCTTAGTAAGGAGGTGATCCAACCCCAGGTTCCCCTAGGGTTACCTTGTTACGACTTCACCCCAGTCATGAAACACAAAGTGGTAATCGTCCTCCCGAAGGTTAGACTAACTACTTCTTTTGCATCCCACTCCCATGGTGTGACGGGCGGTGTGTACAAGGCCCGGGAACGTATTCACCGCAGTATGCTGACCTGCGATTACTAGCGATTCCGACTTCATGGAGTCGAGTTGCAGACTCCAATCCGGACTACGACGAGCTTTAAGGGGTCCGCTTACCCTCGCAGGTTCGCCTCCCTCTGTACTCGCCATTGTAGCACGTGTGTAGCCCTACACGTAAGGGCCATGATGACTTGACGTCGTCCCCACCTTCCTCCGGTTTGTCACCGGCAGTCTCCTTAGAGTGCCCAACTAAATGATGGCAACTAAGGACAAGGGTTGCGCTCGTTGCGGGACTTAACCCAACATCTCACGACACGAGCTGACGACAGCCATGCAGCACCTGTCCCAGCGTTCCCGAAGGCACCAAAGCATCTCTGCTAAGTTCGCTGAATGTCAAGTGTAGGTAAGGTTCTTCGCGTTGCATCGAATTAAACCACATGCTCCACCGCTTGTGCGGGCCCCCGTCAATTCATTTGAGTTTTAATCTTGCGACCGTACTCCCCAGGCGGTCTACTTAGCGCGTTAGCTTCGCTACACACGTATTAAATACACATACAGCTAGTAGACAGCGTTTACGGTGTGGACTACCAGGGTATCTAATCCTGTTCGCTACCCACACTTTCGCACATGAGCGTCAGTCTTTGGCCAGAGAGCTGCCTTCGCCATTGATGTTCCTTCTGATCTCTACGCATTTCACCGCTACACCAGAAATTCCACTCCCCTCTCCAAGACTCTAGTCTGCCAGTTCTAAATGACCATCCCACGTTAAGCGCGGGGCTTTCACATCTAGCTTAACAAACCGCCTGCGTGCGCTTTACGCCCAGTAATTCCGATTAACGCTCGCACCCTCCGTATTACCGCGGCTGCTGGCACGGAGTTAGCCGGTGCTTCTTCTGTGGTTAACGTCACGGCTAGCAGGTATTAACTACTAACTTTTCCTCACCACTGAAAGTGCTTTACAACCCGAAGGCCTTCTTCACACACGCGGCATGGCTGCATCAGGGTTCCCCCCATTGTGCAATATTCCCCACTGCTGCCTCCCGTAGGAGTCTGGGCCGTGTCTCAGTCCCAGTGTGGCTGATCTTCCTCTCAGAACAGCTAGAGATCGTCGCCTTGGTAAGCCTTTACCTTACCAACTAGCTAATCTCACTTGGGCCTCTCTTTGCGCGTGAGCCTAAGCCCACTTTGGTTCGAAAACATTATGCGGTATTAGCTATCGTTTCCAATAGTTATCCCCCTCGCAAAGGCAAGTTCCCAAGCATTACTCACCCGTCCGCCACTCGTCAGCAAAGTGCAAGCACTTCCTGTTACCGTTCGACTTGCATGTGTTAGGCCTGCCGCCAGCGTTCAATCTGAGCCATGATCAAACTCTTCAATTAAAATATATCGAAATATGAATTGTCGTTGTGACACTCTTAATGAGTGCCCACACAAATTGTCTTGTTATCTGATTGTTAAAGAACGTTGAAGCCGAAACTTCAGTGCTTGTTTTGGGTTACCCCCTCAAGCGAGATGCGCATTCTACAGACTTCATTTCGAACGTCAACACTTTTTATCAAAAAACATCTACTTTTTTGTGTTTCACTCAAATTTTGCTCAAAGCGTCTAAAAAGCACACAATTACCGGCATTAATCGGTCATTCATACTCATACTTTAATGCCAGTTCCCTCTAATTTGATTATTCACACAATCGGAGTAACATAGCGCACTCACCTATTATTATAACTACAGGTATTATTATGAAAGTTTCATCTATTATCTTAATCATCTTCTTTTTGCTGCTCGGTTTTTTAATCCATTTTACAACGTCTATGCTCACTCTTGAGCAACTATACGCTTTTATTTTCGGTACTGTTGGTACTTGGATAATTGTCACACTTACCACACCACATCAGTCCTCAGCATCTAGTAACAGTGGTACAACAAAGAAACCCCAACACAAAAAAATCACAGACGGTCATGACCTCACTACACTATATATAGGAAATCTTGCATATAAGGTTCCTGAAAAAGCAATCAAAACACATTTTGAACAATATGGTTACGTTGATTCTGTGCGCTTAATGAAAGATCGTCGCAGTGGAAAACGTAAAGGTTTTGGCTTTGTCGAAGTTGGCGCAAACGATGCGCAACGCATGATTGATAATTTAAATGATACTGAGTTTTCCGAAAGAACATTAAAAGTTCGTCTAGCAAAAGAAAAAGGTAATGACTGAATACACCTCTCAACTAGATGCGAAGACATCTCGTCTTCGCTCTTTATTGTCACCAATCGTTCCAGCATCGATTTTATCTAACACACACATAGTCCAGTCAACATCACAGCATTATCGGATGCGGGCAGAATTTCGTGTATGGCATGATGGGGATGATTTATATCACATCATGTTCGACCAAGATACCAAGCAAAAATATCGAGTTGACCAACTACCAGCAGCTAATAAATTAATTAACCAAGCAATGGTTGATGTCATACAAGGTTTGAAAAGCACCCCGATTTTACGCCAAAAATTATTTCAAATTGACTACTTAAGTTGCCTCAATGACCAAGTGCTCGTTTCTTTACTTTATCATCGACAATTAAATGATGAATGGGAAACGCATATTCGCGCATTAAAGGAGCAACTTAATCAAAAATACCAAATTGATTTTATTGGTCGCGCCAAAAAACAAAAACGCGTTGTTGAGCGGGATTACGTCATCGAAACCTTACCGATACACGATAATAACTATACATTTAAACACATAGAAAACAGTTTCACTCAACCCAACGCACTGGTGAATTGTAAGATGATAGAATGGGCTGCGGATATTGGAAAGCAACTCACAGGTGATCTGTTAGAACTGTATTGTGGTGCTGGAAATTTTAGTATTCCACTATCTAACTACTTTAATAAAGTGCTGGCGACTGAAATATCCAAAACATCAGTCAGTGCAGCTCAGTACAACATAGAACAAAACAATGCTGATAACTGCACTATTTTACGGATGTCTAGTGAAGAATTTGTCGAAGCCCAACGTGGCGTAAGAACCTTTCGCCGTATGGAGGGGATTGAGCTGTCCGATTATGATTTGCAAACGGTACTTGTCGATCCACCAAGAGCAGGATTGGATAAGGAAACCTGTGAAATGATCAGTGAGTACGACAATATCATTTATATATCTTGTAACCCTGATACATTAGCTGACAACCTTGTACATTTGACTAAGACCCATGATGTCGTACAAACCGCGTTGTTTGATCAGTTTCCATTTACTCACCATATTGAGGCCGGTGTATTCTTGCAACGCAAGGCTTAAATTCTTCTACTCATCAATGCAGTCGCACCAAAATGTACCATATACAATTGGCGTTTGGTGCGCTCTGTGATCCCCTCTATTTGCACATCACTTGCATCTAATAACTCACCGCCTGCACTGAATACAATTTTGACCATTGCGTCAGCCTGCATTTGAGCGACCGCTTCCGGCTTTTTTTCCTGAATAACAATATAACCTGTTAATTCATCGGTAAAATGCTGAATTTCCCTCAGCACTGCTGCTCTAAAATCAGCAGAAGTACCGGTATGTTCACGCAAGAGCAAACGAAACACATTATTGTGTGCCAATACAAATTCTACAAATGTGTCCACTGAGATACTGATCGCCCCTCGTTCAGATGAGATCCGTCGCCTTGCGCTGCGCATCAATTGACGCAAAGTCAATCCGGCTTCATCTACCAAAGTCAAACCGAGTTCATCAATATCTTTAAAATGTCGATAAAAAGATGTAGGAGCAATACCCGCTACTCTCGCCACCTCTCGCAAACTCACTGCAGATAAACTTTTGGTTGCATCAAGGCTGGCAAAAGCAGCGTTAATAATATTTTGTCTTGTTTGCTGTTTTTGTTGTTCACGGGTGACTTTTTGCGACATCAGACTTATGACTACTTGCGTTACAAAGAGATTTAACTTATGTTTAGCTTACACGTGTACGCTGAAATTTAACAGCCAGATATATAACAAAGTAGTTCGACATGCCTAAGACACCATCCAAACCACCATTTATATGGTTAAATGTTATCATTTTTTCTGTTTTAACCCTGATTACTCTAATCGGAGTTCCTTGGTGGGCTATAACACATGGAGTCGAGACCAGTACCGTCATTGTGACGATATTGTTGTTTTTTTATACTGGGATGTCGATCACTGCGGGTTACCATCGTTTGTGGTCGCATAAGACCTATGATGCTCATCCCATCGTTAAATTTGTACTCGCAGTCGGCGGTGCCATGGCATTGCAAAACAGTATTTTACACTGGTCTTCCGATCACCGGGTACATCATCGTCACGTTGACGATAATGATAAAGATCCCTACTCAGCCAAAAAAGGGTTCTGGTACTCACACATTGGCTGGATGTTAAGGGAATATCAACCGGTTCGTTACAGTGATTATTCAAACTGCAAAGATTTGCTTAAAGACAAAATCGTAATGTGGCAACACAATCACTATATTGCGATTGTCTTAATTGCCAATTTCGGCATCACTGGATTCATTGGTTGGCTCAACGGCAACATTTTTGAAATGATTTTGATTGCAGGGGTCTGTCGTCTAGTTTTAGTGCATCACGTCACTTTTTTTATCAACTCTCTGGCACACATTTGGGGCAAGCAGACTTATACAGATGTGAACACTGCACGCGATAATGGCATACTAGCTCTATTTACTTTTGGTGAAGGGTATCACAACTATCACCACATCTTTGAATACGACTATCGCAATGGCATTCGCTGGTGGCAGTATGATCCTACGAAATGGCTGATTAAATCTTTGTCGTGGATTGGCTTAACCAAAAACCTGCGTACGGTTCCGGAAGATCGAATTCAGCAAGCCAAATTCTCCATGCAGTTGCTCAAGGCAAAGCACAAAATTGCACATGTACCTAATGCAGAAGTGATCATGCAAAAACTCGAGTCTGAATATCACGAGCTAGTCGAGAGATGTAATGCGTATTATGCATCACGTAAACGTCTGATGCGCATACAACAACGCCAATTACAAAAGACAGTCGATAAAATAGATTTACAGCACACCTGCGACGAACTCAAGCAAGCGTTTATGGAACAAAAACAACGCTGGCAGTTTGTAAGATTACAATTGCTACAACCTGCGTAAATAGACAAAGCGGTGTCATTCCAGCGAGACTGCCATATGAAGTAAGTAAGACTCAATCGGTTATTCTAAAACGACAAAACCCGCACATTGTGCGGGTTTTGTGTGTTTAAGATATAAATCTTATTGAGCCGGCTTAGTCAAAAGCGCAGTTTGTCCAGCATCATGATGAGCGACAATCTCAATGTTTAGCGTCTTGGGATCAAGACTTATTGTGGCAACAGCAAAATCAGAATTAGCATCGGCCAAATTGATGATGTTTTGCTGTGCGTGTTGGAACTGACTACTTTGCTCAATGTGCTGAGCAACAAATTTTGCATCAAACGTTAAGCTTGTCTTATCCACACAATCTAGTAATTGATTATTCGTTTCAGCATGCGCAAGACCTGAGCCTAACACAAGGGCTACTAAAGTAATGAGTTTACGCATATTTATACTCCTTCGCTGCCAGTTTATTCCGACAACGAATTAAATATAGAACATATAGTTATAAAAATCAAGTTTTATGACAAGTTTGTTACACTTATATGACAACAATATGACAGACTATGATTTCGAGCTACCGAAGGTGGTCAGGCCTGGTGAGCAAGGACAGTATTTTTCGGAGATGAAGCAAATGCTCAAAAAACAATTTGAGCTCTATTAAATCCCATCTCCGAATTCATGCAGACCACATTCTCGCTTGAGACCATTAAATCGCGTATCCTCTTCGCTCATGCCATCAGTTAAAGCTCGAGTAGTATGCCAATCACCAATGGACACGTAGCCTTGTTCCCACAATGGATGATAGGGCAAGTTATGCGCTTTAAGATATTCGTGAAGTTGTTTATTGGACTGATCAATAATTGGGTAAACTTTGATTTGCTGTCCAATATTTTGCAATACCGATAACTGACTGCGCCCTTGAGATTGTGAACGACGCAAGCCTGCAAACCAAGTGCCGACACCAAGTTCTTGCAAAGCTCGCTGCATTGGCTCAACCTTGTTGATTTGATTGTATTGTTCGATGCCCTCAAGCCCTTTTTCCCATAGCTTGCCATAGCGAGCCTCTTGCCATGCCGCAGTCCAAGGTGCGCGATAAACCTTAAGGTTTAAACTAAGACGCTCACTAAGCTCATCAATAAATTGATACGTTTCAGGAAACAAATAACCTGTATCCGTCAACACAACTGGTGTGCCAGGTGCAACTGTATTAATCAAATGCAACATGACAGCAGACTGTGCACCAAAGCTTGACGAAACGATGGCTTGTTCGGGCAAATTCGCAAATGCCCATTCAACGCGAGCCAGCGGCGACATATTCTCGAGCACTTCATTGTGGCGAGTGATATCGGAGCGTTCAAACTCCGAAAATTGCTGAGTGGCAAGACTAGGCATAAAAATCCCTCGCTGAATCCACCACTGGGGCAACGATCTCAGCACGGATCACAAAATCACCAAACGCTTCGCCTGCAGTTCGTTCTTTTGCCCAACGAGCAATTAGATCGTCGAGGATACTCATAATTTCAGTATCAGTAATATTTTCTCGATACATTTTGGGGATACGCGTACCTTCACGGTTACCACCAAGATGCAAGTTGTATTTACCCGGACCTTTGCCGACTAGACCTACCTCTGCGAGCATCGCGCGGCCGCAGCCATTGGGACATCCGGTTATACGATAAATAATCGACTCATCAGCCAAATTGTGTTTTGCCAACATACTTTCAATTTGTGTCACCGCATCGGGTAAGTAACGCTCCGCTTCCGCCATCGCTAATGGACATGTCGGCAAAGAAACACACGCCATAGAATCTGTGCGTTGTTTTGAGACGTCTGGCATTAATCCGTGTTGCTTGGCCAGCGCTTCAATCTGCGCTTTATGTTCTGGTGCCACCTGAGCAATCACCAAATTTTGGTTCGCTGTCATACGGAACTCACCCGTATGGATCTTGGCGATTTCGCGACAACCGGTTTTTAACGTTTTTTCAGGATAATCAAGAATTCGACCATTTTCGATAAAGCACGTTAAGTGATAATTGCCATCCACGCCTTCAACCCAACCAAAGCGATCACCGCGGCCTGTGAATGCATACTCTGCAGATGGTGCGAAAATCACTCCAGCACGTTTTTCAACTTCCCTTTTAAAGGTTTCAACACCGACTCGCTCAAGGGTATATTTGGTTTTGGCATTTTTGCGATTCACCCGATTACCCCAATCGCGCTGCGTCGTAACAACCGCCTCAGCAACCGCCAAGGTGTGTTCTAATGGGATAAAGCCAAAGTCATCAGCTTTGCGTGGAAACGTACTGTGATCACCATGGGTCATGGCTAAGCCCCCCCCGACGAGCACATTAAAACCAACTAACTTATCACCTTGTGCAATCGCAACAAAGCTCAAATCGTTTGCATGCACGTCCACATCATTTTGCGGCGGAATGACCACGGTCGTTTTGAACTTACGGGGTAAGTAGTTATTGCCTAAAATCGGTTCTTCTGTGGTTTCCACTTTTTCTTCATCTAGCCAGACTTCGGCATATGCCTTGGTTCTTGGCAATAAGTGCTCACTAATTTTGACCGCCCACGCATAGGCTTCTTGGTGCACTTTGGACGCTTCAGGGTTTGATGTACACAGGACATTTCGGTTCACATCGCCAGCTGTAGCAATCGAATCAATACCGATTTTGTTTAGAGTTTGATGCATCAATTTAATATGTGGCTTCAGAACACCATGGAACTGGAATGTTTGACGTGTCGTCAGACGAATACTGCCATAGATGGTATGTGAATCGGCAAATTCATCAATCGCCAACCATTGCTTAGGTGTAATAACACCACCAGGCAAACGCGCACGAAGCATGACATTGTGTAATGGCTCTAGTTTTTGCTTGATGCGCTCTGGGCGAATATCTCGGTCATCTTGCTGATACATGCCGTGAAAACGAATTAATTGAAAGTTATCCGAGGTGAAGCCACCTGTCATGTCATCTTGCAAATCATCCGCTATGGTTCCGCGCAAGAAATTACTCTCGCCTTTGATACGCTCGTTATCAGCAAGTTTACCCTCAACGATTAGGTTCTTTGAATCACTCATTAGTAAACATCCTTCTGATAACGTTTGGCTTTGCGCAGAGCTAAAAGCGCTTGTTTGGCATCCGCTTCAGACAGCTTGCCATGGGTTTGATAAATAGTGAGTAATGCATTTTCTACGTCTTTCGCCATGTGTGTTGCATCACCACAAACATAAACGTGTGCCCCGCGCTCAAGCCATGCATACACTTCCGCGCCCTGTTCAAGCAGGCGATGTTGTACATAGATTTTTTCTTCTTGGTCACGTGACCACGCAAGAGACACCCGACTTAACAAGCCCGACTTTTTGTATCCTTGCCATTCTGTTTGATACAAAAAATCTTGAGTAAAATGTGGATTGCCAAAGAATAACCAATTATCACCTCCAGCACCTTGTGCATCACGCTCTTGCATGAACGCTCTGAATGGCGCTATGCCAGTGCCTGGGCCAATCATAATGATTGGAGCATTAGGATCGTCAGGTAAACGGAAGTTATTATTTGGTTCAATATAGACTTTAACCGTATCGCCTTCTGCCAAACGCTTGCCCAGAAATCCTGATGCACCACCTTGATGGGTGAAGCCAAACTCATCGTATTCGACTAAAGCAACCGTCAAATGTACTTCATCTTCTACTTCGCTTTGCGAAGAAGCAATTGAATACAAACGCGGGGTGATTGGACGCAATGCATCCACGAGTTGTTGCGCAGAACACGATACCGGATGATCAATAATAATATCAACAATTTGACGATTTGCGATGTATTCACGCAAGGCCGCTTTGTCTTCCAAAAGCGTCTTTAATGATTCTGCACCTGTACTGTCTGCTAACTTACTGATGAAGGTAGGATAAGAGAGGGTCAGTTCTAATTTATCAGCTAAAGCAGTGCTCAATGACAAGGATTCGCCTGCGACATCCACTTGCGTCTGTGCATCCAATGACAATGCTGCCAATATGCGATTCACCACATCATCTGAGTTGCTAAAATACACACCAAGGGCATCGCCTACTTGGTATTGAATGCCTGAGTCTTCTAAGCTAATTTCAATATGACGGATGTCTTTGATTGAATCTCGACCGGTAATTTTTAGACTCTCTGTCAGGGTCGCTGTGAACGGGTTTTGCTTGTTGTATTGCGACGTGGCAGCGGGTGCATTTGCTACTGAGAGAGTGGTTGCCACCGTTGCGACTGACTGCTTAAAATCGTCTTGTATTGCTGCGATAACACTGTCCATCCAAGCTGCTGAAGCTTGGGCATAATCCACATCACAATCAACTCGTTCAGCAACAGCCGTCGCACCAAGCGCGGCAAGTCTTGAGTCAAAGTCTTTCGCTGTTTGGCAGAAAAATTCATAACTTGTATCACCTAATCCAAGCACTGAATATTTGGTATTGGCTAATTTAGGGGCTTTTTTGCTGGCAACAAATTCGTGCAACTCAATCGCATCATCCGGTGCGTCACCTTCGCCATGAGTTGATACGATAACGGCAACATGCGTCTCAGCTTTTAGAGCTCTTGGCTTATAATCAGCCATCGAAACGACTTTGGCATTTACGCCAGAAGCGTTGGCTTTTTCAGCAAACGCGTGTGCAACACCTTTGGCATTGCCAGTTTGTGAACCGTATAAAACGGTAAGTTGTGCTTGATTAGCCGGTGCTTCAGTGGTTGCAACACCACCACCTTGAGCTGATGCTAGGCCAGCAATATAGCCACTCACCCAACTTAACTGTTGATTATCAAGACCTTGAATTGCTTGCGTAATGGCACTTAGTTGTGCGGAAGCAAGTACGCCTGGTACGTTTGGATTTGCCATAAAAAAATCGTTAACCCTTGTTATCTATGCCTTCACTCTAAACGACTTCATGTATAATAGAAAAGAATAATTAACGATTTTTTATTACTTTTTAGAATAAATAAATTGAAAGGATATTAGAAATGGACTTCAATTCCGGCATACACTCCGCTGAATTTTAAATCAGTGAAGGTGTTATCAAGATCGTCCAATTCGATAGTGACTGCTCGCCCGCCAATTTGCAGGGCAACATTCATGGCTAAGCTATCTATAATGCGGTATTCAAAGGCTGCATTGAGATCGCTCACGCTGTGGTCATCAATCGATAAATAACTGCCTTCAGCAAAAATCGACCAATCGGTCGCAGGGATCCCAAACTCAATTTTGGAATAGACCATTGGAATATAGCCAGTAACGTCTTGAGAACCTGTGACGCCATTTACCGTATCGTCCACACTGATTGTCGCGTCTATTTTCTTGGCGTTGATCCCCAAATCAATGCTGACCAAATCATTATCGAGGATTTCGTAATACAAAATATGATCGGTCATACTCATTTCGACATCGGTATCGAGTCGCGTATCGGATGCAAAAGTTTCGCCACCAAACGTAAAGCTAGTAGATAAATCCGTGAACCCATCAGTATCAAAACTGGTGTGAATTAATTTGGCATTTGGCACCAGCGGAATAAAATGCTCAAACGCTAAGTAATAAGAACCTTGGCGTTCATCATCAAAAGTAAAGTTCGCCAAATTCGCGTCTGAAGCAAACGCGCCTTCGCTTTCCATTGCCCACATTTGAGCACCACCGTAAAGACCTAACAAAGTGTCAGCATGAGAAGTAGTACTCAACAAGAGACCTGATAATACAACTGCGATATGTGTTTTCATTTGCGTTCCATGTGTTTGATATTAAATTGTTTTAGCCTCGATTGAGTAATTCTGCCAGTTCAATGATACCAGCATTGGCTCTAGATATATAATTAGCCATGACCAATGAATGATTTGCGAGCATACCAAAACCGCTGCCGTTCAAAATCATAGGACTCCACACCGTATCTTGGGTCGCTTCGAGTTCGCGAATAATTTGTCGCAGACTGACCAAGGCATTTTTGTTGACTAAAATATCACGAAAATCCATTTCGATGCCGCGTAAAATGTGTAATAGCGCCCAAGCCATTCCTCGTGCTTGATAAAAATTATCGTCAATCTTGAACCAGCTTGTTTTGTTGGTTATTTGCATGGGGGTTGGCGTCGACTGTGATGCTTTCGCATCTCCAGCTAAATCTGTGTTGATAACATCTGCCCCAACGCTAGCACTGAGCTTTTGTGACATGGATCCCAATCGCTTTTCGACTTCTTTAAGATAATCGCGTAGATTGTCTGCCCTAGCAAAAAACTGACTGCTCGCCTGTTGTTGGGTTAGCGCGAGACGATAAGCCTTAATCAAATCAATCGCTTCACCGTATTGAGATTCGGCAGACGGCAAAATCCATTTGGTGCTATCGATATTGAGATTAGGCTGTGCTTTGACCAAAAATTCATTTTCAACCGACTGTGATTGCGAGCGAGAAAAATCTTTACGCAACGCCAAAGTGACATCGCGTAACATCTCTAGCGCGCCAAATTCCCATGCTGGCATATTGTCCATCAATACACCCGGAGGGGCAATATCGTTACTCAGATAGCCTCCGGTTTTATGGAGCAAGACATCACCCACTTCGATAACGGCGGTAGTCGTGGCAAAACCAACAACGGGTTCGACTTGTAGCGCATTTGCTTGTTCTGCAACGACGTCTTTCACCGAAAAGGTTGCTGGCGACCAACTCCAAACCCAACCGATGATAGTTAAAATAAAAATAATAGCGAGTGTCGCAAAACCGATGTTCTTGAAATTAATGGATTCTGGCATGGCATTCCCTAGCACAAAAGTGATACTAATAGCATAGCATCATTTTGCGCGTTTTTATGTGACAAATTTTTGATTTACTTCATAGTTTTTATCTATAGTGGCATTATGCATAGCGCTTGCGCAAAAACAAAATCCCTAATACATAACCCAATGCTATGGCTGTCGGAGCAAACAGGAAGAGTGCGACAGCTGCTGCTCTGACCCAGATAGCATCGAGATTAAAGCGTTTTGCAATGCCACTACAGACACCACTAATTAGAGGATTGCTAGCATCACGGTACAATCGAGTATCGCATTTATGTACATTCATTTTTTGTCTCCTTAGTATATTGTTGATACAACTTTTCTATTTGATTATTTCAATCCTCATGCCAAGTGTTTAAATTATTGATTTTAAATGGTTTTATATAAAAAAGATAAAAGCCAAGTAATACTGAAGGGTTTGCAAGTTAGTGTTTTTGACCAATAGTTAGTAAAATATCTAAAACTAGATTTTAGACATAAAAAAGCCACCGTGATGGTGGCCAAAGGGAGTGTGGGAGAAGTACTTTGTCGCGATGATTAACACCAGCGACGTTTCAATCTACTAATATGATGTGGAACTTTTAAACTGCTCATCCATAAACCTACTGCAGCAACAAAGGCAAGGATAGGTGCACTAAACAACCACACTAAGTCTATGAAAAACATTATTATTCAGCCTCGTCTGCGGCAGCTATAAGCGCTTTAACGTCGGAGGCAATGGTGTTTTGTACAATATCAATCACATGGATGTTCGGCGCAAACTGTGGTTGGTCGTCTAACGAAAATTGGTGTGCTGTATTGGCAACAGATTGCATCGCGCCAAAATGTACGTCCTGTGAATTCAATGCTGTTGTATGTTGCATCATTGTATTCACATATGTATTTAATGAAACGGTTTGCTCGGTTTGAGCGTTCGCTGCAGCCGATGCTGTAATAAAAAAAACTGAAGCGATAATGGATTTGGCAAGTTTAGTTGTAACCGTCATGGTGATACCCTTTTTAGCAAGTTAATTACAATATTTACATCGTATTGTTTAAGTCGTATTAACTATTGCTAAGGTTGTGCCAATCCTAAAAAAAATCGTAAGCCTATATTTTAATTAGCTTTTTTATTTTAAACATCCTCTCACAAAAAACCTAGGTTAGCTTTTTTGACCATGCCAGTTAGTAAAAAGCACCACATTTTGGTTAGGTTTTCATTAAGGAAAGGAGGGAAAAAAAATAACTAACAACTGTCATTCTTTGCCGGTTCAAAAAGACTAAGACGGTGTTGTTTTTTCGGCCTGAAATGCCAAGGCACGTGCTTTAGTTGCTTCCATTTCGGCATGAGCGTCCAGCAGCACATCCGCTGACACTTCACCTTTTATCGCATTTTGGCTCAAATAACGACGCCAGACTTTGCCGCCAGGTTGACCTTGAAACAGGCCTAGCATGTGCCGGGCAACATGCCATACTCGTCCACCATCGTTGAGATATTCTTTGGTATAACGATGCATACGCTCAACCACATCAGCTCGACTAGGCGCACTATGATTGTCGCCGTAATACAGAGCATCAACCTCAGCCAAACAATAAGGGTTAGCATACACTTCACGGCCGAGCATGACTTCGTCGACGCGCTCTAGGTGGGCAAGACCATCCTCGTGATTATTGATCCCGCCATTAATGCCAATATGTAGTTCAGGGAATTCTTGTTTGAGCTGATAGACTCTATCGTACATCAAAGGTGGAATGTCGCGATTTTCTTTGGGGCTAAGGCCCTTGAGCCAAGCTTTGCGAGCATGCACAATGAACGTGTCACACCCTGCGTCAGCGACGATTTGGATAAAACGAGTCAGATCCTCATATTCATCCATATCATCGATACCAATCCTCGACTTGACCGTCACGGGAATGTCAACTTGCCCTTGCATCGCTTGAATACACTGAGCAACGGTCTCAGGCATTGCCATCAGACAGGCGCCAAACGCACCATTTTGCACTCTATCAGAGGGACAGCCAACATTGATGTTGACCTCATCATAGCCCTGTTCTTGGGCTTGGGCAGCACATTCTGCCATCGCACCAGGATCTGAACCTCCCAATTGTAAAGCGACCGGATGCTCAGCGTCATTAAATCCTAAAAAATCTCCCTTGCCGTGAATGATCGCGCCAGTGGTGACCATTTCAGTGTATAAGAGCGCATACTGGGTCATTTGTCGATAAAAGTAACGACAGTGACGGTCGGTCCAATCCAGCATTGGGGCGACACTAAATCGACGATGAAAATTGCTAGTGCTCATGAAGCTGTGTCCATTGACAAAATGGGTAGAAAATATGAGGAATTGATGTCTTCATGTTATCAAAAAAACTAAGTTCGCAAAAGTAAGCTTTTACTAACTTTACATAAAAAAAGGCAATGGATTCGCATCGTATGTAATGGCTATAAAATTCGTAAATATGCTAACATTACCTTCATTCAAACGATCTTAATTATAAAGGCCTAACATGTCCATTACTATCCGTCCCGCCACAATTGAAGATGCCGAGACTATCATGCAGTTTATCGTTGAACTCGCAATTTACGAAAAAGCCGAGCATGAGGTCTTAGCCACGCAAGCAGATATTGAGCACAGTATATTTGGTGCCAACTCTACGGTGGACGCCGTGATCTGCGAACACGGTAAAAAGCCGATTGGCTTTGCCGTGTACTTTTATAATTACTCAACTTGGCTCGGTAAAAATGGACTCTTTTTAGAAGATTTGTATGTTACTCCGGAGTCACGCGGCATTGGCGCCGGCAAAGCCTTACTGAAACACTTAAATCAACTCGCTTTAGATAAAGGATGTGGCCGCTTTGAATGGAATGTTTTAGATTGGAATACGCCATCTATCGAATTTTACGAATCGATTGGCGCCAAACCACAATCGGAATGGATCGGTTATCGACTCGATCATGATGCAATGAAAACGTTTGCCAACTCTTAACATTGATAGTTGTTTATTAACAAAGTCTTCGGGATATTCACATCACATTAATAACTCCATCAATATCTTAACCGGGATAGTCCGAAAGTACTATCCTGCCTATCCAAAAGTAGTATACCGAGTTCTCTCTCATGCATATAGGCTAAGGTCAGCGCACTTTTGCACAATTAGACTATTATAAATATTCCGTTCAATACCCTACAAAATTAGAACGATGAATATAAGGAGCTCGCTTTGAACATATTTGTGGTCAACGAAGCACAAAAGGGTCGAGAATTCAGCACTGAAAAGCGCTGTGCCTTAACGCCCACTAGTGCTAAAAAACTGATTCGATTAGGTTATACCATCACGCTAGAAACGAATGCTGGTAAAGCTTCTGGTTATAGCGACAGCGATTTTGCTGACGTGGACGTTACGATAGCCAAAGAAAGTGAGACGGCGTTGCAAAACGCGGATATCATCCTTTACGTCAATCGCCCCATGCCTGAAGAGGTCAAGCAAATCAAAGCTGGTGCTATTGTGATAGGTCACTGCGATCCTTTCTTTAACCAGACTTTAGTTGAAGATATGGCTAAAGCCAAACTCAACACCCTATCAATTGAAATGATCCCTCGTTCCACACGTGCGCAAAAAATGGATGCGTTAAGTTCACAAGCTAGCCTTGCAGGTTATGTCATGATGCTGCAAGCCGCCAATACACTACCTTCTATTTTACCCATGATGATGACGCCATCTGGCACCATTAAACCCGCTAAGGTCTTTATCATCGGTGCGGGCGTGGCCGGTTTACAAGCCATTGCTACTGCGAAACGCTTGGGTGCAAATGTGTTAGCATACGACACCCGTCCCGTAGTGGCTGAGCAAGTCCAATCTTTGGGTGGCAAATTCTTGCACATTGACATCGGTGAGACCGGTCAAACCAAAGACGGTTATGCACAAGAGCTCACTGCGGAACAAAAACAAATTCAACAAGATGCACAGCGCGATGCCATTGCCGATTCAGACATCGTCATCACCACTGCGCAGTTATTTGGCCGCAAACCCCCAGTCCTAATTAGCAAGGAAACGTTATCTTTGATGCGTCCAGGGTCGGTTGTGGTGGATATGGCGGCGCAATCAGGCGGCAATGTCGAAGGCTCTGTCGCTGGTAAAACCAAAACGATCGGCGGTGTCACCGTCATCGGTACTGGCAACTGGAGTCAAGCCGTTGCGCGTGATGCCACCGAGATGTACGCCAATAACCTCGCCAATTTAATTGATGAGTTCACAGATTCTGAAACGCAGTCGTTTAATTTGGATTTAGACGATGAAATCTTAGCACAAAGTGTGATTACGCATGATGGTGCCGTCATCAATGACATGTTAGTCAATGCGTTCAAAGGAGCAAAATAATGGAAATGATTTATCTTATTTTTATCGTCTTACTGGCCGCGTTATTAGGCTTTGAACTCATTCGTAAAGTACCAGCCACGTTGCACACGCCACTGATGTCTGGTTCAAATGCCATCTCTGGCATTACGTTAGTTGGGGCAATTGCCTCAGCAGGTGGCGATCACGAGTGGCTTACCATTTTATTAGGCACGGGCGCAGTAGCACTCGCAAGCATCAACGTGGTGGGTGGCTATCTAGTTACAGATAGGATGCTCGGCATGTTTAAGAAAAAAGACAGTAAATAAGGATTAGGCATGAACGCAGTCGATTTAACCATTAATTTGGTCTATGTATTAGCCGCCGCCTTGTTTATTGGTGGATTAAAACTTCTCTCACATCCAGATACCGCAAGGCGCGGTAATCTTGTCTCGGCGATTGGTATGCTTCTTGCCGTAGTCATTACCCTGATTGACCAAGAGGTCTTGCAATACCAGTATATTGTCTTGGGCTTCATTATCGGCGGGGCATATGGGGCGTGGAAAGCGAAATCAGTTGAAATGACCGCCATGCCCGAAATGGTCTCGTTATTCAACGGTTTTGGTGGGGCAGCGTCATTACTAGTAGGTTGGGCAACCATTGTCGCCATGTCTGATATGGCGCTGCGTTTTACCAGTGGATTTGTGTTTAGCACGGTCATTATTACTATATTGATTGGTGGCATTACGTTCTCAGGTAGTTTGGTTGCATGGGGTAAGCTTTCTGGTAAATTAGGTTCCAAAGCCGTTATTTTCAAAGGGCTTCGTGAGCTGAGTATTGCGCACCTTGTGGCCTTTGTCATTGTGGGTATTGCGTTTGTATATAACCCAGACAGTGCGTTTTTATTAGGCTTAGCCATATTACTGGCATTGAGCTTTGGTATTTTGGCGACCATTTCAATCGGTGGTGCCGACATGCCCGTAGTCATTGCTTTATTAAACAGTTATTCAGGGATTGCGGCGTGTGCTGCGGGTCTGGCGATTGATAACACGATTCTGATTGTTACGGGTCTTTTGGTGGGTGCATCAGGTCTCATTCTGACCAACATCATGTGTAAAGCGATGAACCGTTCATTGCTTAACGTATTGCTTTCAGGCTTTGCTAAACCGGTTGAAATGGGTGAGGTGATCACAGGTGAAGTCAAGGTGATGTCGGCACAAGATGCCTTTTATGTCCTCGAAGCAGCACAAGCGGTCTTGGTTGTACCAGGTTATGGTATGGCGGTGGCACAAGCGCAACACGCAGTACGTGAACTGCAAAACTTGCTTGAAGAAAACAACTGTACCTTTGATTACGCGATTCACCCAGTTGCAGGTCGAATGCCAGGGCACATGAACGTGTTATTGGCAGAAGCTGACGTACCCTATGAACAGTTATATGAAATGGATGATGTGAATCCGCGTATGGAAAACTACGATGTAGTCATCGTCATTGGAGCCAATGACGTCGTCAATCCGGCAGCGAAAGAAATGGAAGGCAGCCCTATCTACGGTATGCCAGTTATCGAAGTGTATCGCGCCAAGACCGTATTTGTCTTGAAACGCTCAGCCAACGCCGGCTTTGCCGGTGTGGATAACCCACTGTTCTTTAAAGACAATACTCGCATGGTACTCGGGGATGCGAAAGACACCATCAACAATATCATTCGTGAATTTGGTGATCAGTAACCATTACTAAACCTTCTACGCAAAGCCTGCAATCTCAATCAAAAGATCGCAGGCTTTTTTGATTAAGCGTAATTGACTTCACCTGCACTTTTGCATAGCATTGATTTTAATAATAATAACTTTTGATAAACATCGATGATGCGCCATATGAAAGCCCTTTTTGTGTTTCCATTGCACTTCGCATTGCAGATTTTTAATCTGTGCTTTTGGGGCGGTCTAATCATTGTCTTGGGCATCGTCAAACTCATCCCACTTACTTTTTTACGTCACACTATTAATCCGGTCATTGCCAACTTTGAAATAGCCTTTGGTGTATGCAGTATCAGTTTACTTAAATTCTTCAACCGCATTAATATTGATTATCGAGTCAGCTCTGAGCTGTCAAAAGACCAATGGTATCTCGTCACGGTTAATCACCGCTCCTACCTAGATGTCATCTTAGTCATGGATTTTGCGTATCAAAGGATCCCAGCGCCCAAATTTTTCCTCAAAAAAGAACTGATTTGGTTACCGGTTGTGGGTTTAGGTGCATGGGCTTTGGATATGCCTTTCATGCAGCGTTTTAGCAAAGCGCAAATCACTAAAAATCCAAATCTTGCTGGTAAAGACATCGAAACCACCCGAAAAAAATGCAAAAAATACAAATTCACACCTACTACCGTGGTCAATTTTGCAGAGGGTACTCGGTTTACCTTGGCCAAACATCAAGAAAAGCAATCTCCGTATACCCACCTCCTGAGGCCAAAAGCTGCGGGATTGGCTTTTACGCTAAACACCATGGGGGAACAGTTCACTGAATTACTCGACATTACGCTTATATATCCCGAAAATGAAGGCCACCCGATGATGGATATGTTGTGTGGACGCATGAAGCGGATTGTTGTTGATGTGACAAGCGTACCTATTTCTAACGATTTACGTGGAAATTATGATATAGATGACAATTTCAAAGCTTATTTCCAGCAATGGTTGAATACGCTTTGGGCTAACAAAGATAGGTGTATAACCTCCTATCTAAACGTTCAAGACAGCACTGCTCCCTAAGGTGAATATGGAAAGTACACAATTTATGGATATGTTCATCCATATCATCAGCCAAATAACCCAGCAAGATGACATCACTAATCAGCATCCTATATACAAGTTATCCGCTATTTTGAGTATATTATTCGGTGCATTAGTGGTGTTTTATATTATGCGCGCCATTTTGCAATCTAAGATGTTATTGCGTTTATTTGAAAACGAGTATCGTTGGGATGATGCCTTATTAGAGCATGGATTCTTTAATCGTGTTGGTCATGTAATGCCTGCGGTATTTATTCTCCTCACAACGCCCGTATTGCTTGAACAAAATACTCTTATCTCAAGCTTTACCAACAAAGCTGCTTTGGTTTACATTGTTTTTGCGAGTATTTTTGCCGTCTATGCCTTACTCAATACCATTGAGGATTTGTATAACGCCTCCAAGCTTGCCAGCAAAGCACCCATTACCGGCTTTATTCAAGTCTTCAAATTGCTGTTTGCTATTATTGCCATTGTTCTCTCCATCTCCCTTATCTTAGAAAAAAGTCCCTATTTATTACTTTCAGGCTTAACTGCCATCACAGCGGTATTGTTATTGATTTTCCGCGACACGATATTGGGGTTTGTTGCGGGTATTCAAATTGCCGCTAATCGCATGTTTAACAGCGGTGACTGGATCGAAATCCCAAAATTTGGCATCGATGGCGAAATCCAACAAATCGGGTTAAACGTGGTCAAAGTGCAAAACTGGGATAAAACCATTGCAACCATTCCGACTTACTCATTAACTAACGAATCGGTTAGAAACTGGCAAGGTATGCAGCGCTCAGGCGGCCGACGCATAAAACGCGCGTTACTGATAGACCAATCAAGCATCGGTTTTTTAAGTGACGATCAACTTGACGATCTTAAACAGTTTAAACGCATCGCACAGTATTTGGCAGATAAACTCGGGGAGATAAATACCGACAATATCAATAATGCCATCGATGCAAAAGACACCAAAAATGCCCGACGTTTAACCAACATCGGTACATTTAGAGCATACATCGAAGCTTATCTCAAATCCCACCCAAACATCGCTCAGCAGATGACCCTAATGGTCCGTCAGTTAAAACCAACAGAAACGGGACTGCCAATTGAACTGTATTGTTTTACTAATACTACTATTTGGGTAGAGTATGAGAGCATACAAGCGGATATTTTTGACCACCTGCTGGCCATCATGCCGTTGTTTGGCTTGAGGTGTTATCAGCGTGTGAGCGACAAAGGCTAAAGGCATAAAAAAACGGTTGCCAGTTTCCTGACAACCGTTTTTAGCAATATAAACTGCTAAATTAGGCTAACGCGTAAGCAAGTAGAGCGGTAAAAATAATACCAGACACGCCAAAAAAGCCATATTCCACTTTCTCTTTCATGCCTGCTTCACCTGTCTCGCTAGACAAAAAAGCCATAATCACACAAGTAACCCCTAATACCAAGGCTAATACAGCACCGCCAAACGCAAGTGCATTAATCCATTCAATCATTACTGACTCCAAAAAAACAACTGCGTGAATTATATCAAGCTTCCCAAAAAAACCCTAGTTATCAGAAGCAAAAAAGACATGATACTTTGATGTTAGTCAAAACTTACACATATTATTTGTTTTGCCTAACTTTTTGCTACTTATAAAGTATATCGTACCTGAATAGCACCTTTTAATAGGCGATTCGTCGTATTTTTTGTTGGCATGAATATTGGTTATCAATTAAGGTATTACACAATTAATTAGGAATCTTTATGACCCCATCCAACTCATCATATAGCAGAATCAAGGCTCCGTTTATTACTGCGTCCTGCGTCGGTATGTTTGCACTTTTTAGCACTTCGACTCTAGCGAGCAACATACAAATTGACATGTCACAGTGCGAAGTCAACATGCACGGCACCCTCGGCATCGAGAATGGCGTCATGACAGTGACCACGACAAAAGGTCAAACACTTACGTTAGATGAAGAACAACAGCTCTTCGTTGATGGCAAAGAAATGCTACTTACTGCGTCACAACAGAGTTTGGCTGAGCAGTATTATTACAACATCAACGCAGCGATTCCAATGGGCATCGAAATCGCTGCGCAAGGCTTAGAACTTAGCAATGTGGCCGTTAATGACATTCTATCTCCTTTACTTGGTGAAGATGATGACATGATAATCAAACTCAATGAGTTACTTACAGGCGTTGCACAAGGATTGCAAAACGATATTTATGATGCGCAAGGCAACCTTTCTATTGCACCCAATATGAGTGGTGGCAATTGGTTTTCTCCCGAGTGGGAAAAAGACTTTGAACGCGTATTAACCGACACCATAGAGCAAAATATGGGGCGGTTGATGATTGCAATTGGTACTGAGTTATTATTTGGTGAAGGTGATTTTGGCTTAGAGGCGTTTGATCCAGATGCATTAGCCCAACGTGTTGGCGACAAAATGGCGCATCATGGTACGCAAATCAGTGAAGCGATGGTGACCTTTTGTGCAATCGTTGAAGCCGCTGACCAAGCTGAGACAGACTTGGCAAACAGTATCGAAGTACTTAACTCGTTTGATGTGATTCAATATCGCAAAGGCACTCACCACAATGCTCAATAAAACATTAAGCGTGGGCATTTTTGGCTGTGGTTGGCTTGGTCAACCACTGGCCAAGAGGCTCATTCAAGCTGGACATGAGTTGATAGGCAGTACTACTCGTGCATCACAGCGAGCCGTTCTATCCGCACTCGGCGTCACGCCAATTATACTCGATCTTAGACAGCATCCTTTAGCGACCAATGACTATCCAACGGTTCGTCAGCTTGATGTTATCTTGCTCAACATTCCACCAAAACATAGAGATCTAGATGCGCCGCTATTTGTGTCTCAAGTGAAAGAATTTGTGGACACACTATTATCCCTTTCACCGAATGCCTATGTGATTTTTGTATCCACAACGTCCGTGTTTGGCAATGCGACACAAACGGTGAATGAAGATAGCCCGACTTGTCCAAATACCCCCTCAGGGCACGCGCATGTTGAACTGGAGCAATTCATCCTCAACCAACCTAAAAGCTCGGTGGTACGCTTAGCTGGCCTGATTGACGATGTACGCCACCCGATTACCAGTATTGTCAAACGCGAGACCTTTAGTAACGGACAACAAGTAGTGAATCTAGTTCATCAGGAAGATGTAGTGAACGCTTTGCAAATAATCATTGAGCGACAACTCTCGGGCGTAACCATGCATCTTTGCGCACCGGAACACCCTACTCGAGAACACTATTATCAATACGCAGCACAACAACGCTTATTAACGTTTCCTACTATTATTCCCGATCCCAACTCCACACCTCATGGCAAAGTGGTTTTGGCACAAAAAACCCAGCAACTGCTGGGCTTTGAATATCAATACAAGAGTCCATTTGATATGGTCTAGCCCAATAGAGCTAAACCAAAATACTTAGTCAATACAGTATTGAGAAAGATAAACGCCAGAACCAGCGGGATAAATGTCCCAATTGAGAAGTTTACATAACGTTCAAACCATGAGCCCTGATAAACGGTTGAGCCTTCTTCTAGAGCGGCATTAAAGTTCTGTTTGCGCCAGCGATAACTCACAAACAAACAAATCAACAAACCATTAAGAGGTAAGATCGTTTCATAAAATACATCAATCACTACATCAAAGAACGATTTATTCGCGCCAGCATAACTCACAAAATCAGTCAAAAACGGTACCATACCAAAGGATACTGCGCACATTAAAGACAGTAATACTAGCAAAGCGCCAGCAATACCGAGTGCTTTTGGTCGGGAAACCCCCTGTTCACTCATCAAAGATGAGACCGGTACTTCAAATATCGATACCAATGATGTAATCGCTGCAAAGAACACAAGTAAGAAAAAGACACTGGCCACAACTGACGCCCCCGTATAACCTATGGTGGCTTGTAGTGCTAGGAAGATTTTAGGTAAAAAGGTAAAAATCAAACCCACTGATGACTCACTCAAATCTTCAGCTTGGATCTCAGGGTTGAAGGTGAAGATTGCAGGTAAAATCATCAACCCCGCAGTAAACGCAACTGCCGTATCGGTTAATGCGACTAATTTGGAAGAATTTGGTACATCTGCGCGTCGATCGACGTAGCTGCCATATGTGATCATGATCCCCATACCCAAAGACAATGAGAAAAACGCTTGAGATAGCGCACCATTGACGACACCTGAATCTATTTTACTGATATCAGGAATAAGATAGAACTGCACCCCTAACATCGCATTGTCTTGTAACAAGACAAATATCACCATGCCAATCAGCATAAAGAACAGAGCCGGCATCAATATTTTTGCGCCTCGCTCGATCCCTTCTTTGACCCCGCCTTGCAAAATTAAGTACATAATCGCTAACACGGCGACCAAATAACCGAACACTTTGCCCGAATTGATAAACTGACCAAAATTATCCGGATTGGCTAACTGCGACAAATTACCGGTTACCGATTCAACCAAGTAACCCAATATCCATACTGTAATAACGGAGTAAAATACGGCGATCATAAACGGGGTGATAATTGACAACCAGCCCGCAATAGACCATTTTGAATTGGGTGCGAGCTTCTTATATGCACCGAGAGGATCACGCTGAGTATGACGACCAACAGACATTTCTGCCATCATCACTGGCAGGCAGATGAAAAAGACAAATACCGCATACATTAATAAAAATGCACCGCCCCCATTTTTGGCCGCGCCAACAGGAAAACCCACCAGATTGCCGATCCCCACAGCGGAACCTGCAGCTGCCAAAATAAAGCCTAAGCGAGAACCAAATTGCTCGCGAGATGCGCCCATATCACTATCCTAATTATTGTTTTTATTTCGGCAATAATAGTATCAGTGTTGCGCCAGAATGTCATTTACCAAGGAATATTTTGCGCATCCCAATCGACATAATACGGTGAATGTTCGGCCTGTGCGGATTGTAACTGTTGAACCAGACATTCTGCGGTAAATGCAGGTGTGAAGAGTTTTTTTTGGGGTACATTCGCTTGAAACGGCTTGGATAATCCAGTGTCTACTGTACCGGGATGATACGCCATCAATGTAACCTGCTTATGTCGTCTTGCGTACTCTATCGCCGCATTTTTGATCACCATATTCAAAGCGGATTTAGATGCGCGATAACCGTACCAACCCCCTAAGCGATTATCGCTAATACTACCGACACGTGCCGAGAAAAACGCCATGGTTGTCGGCGCGTTTTTTGCCACAACGGCTGGAAGATTTTTTAACCACAGTGTTGGCATAATGGTATTCACTGTAAAATAGTATTGCATCGCGTCTGCATTGATATCTTCAAGGCGTTTTTCCGGCTTAATGCCCAACTCTGGATTGTGCAATAAGCCAATCGTACACACTACATAGCGATAGGTTATACCTTCTGCTTTGCGGGCAGAAATAAACGCTTTGATCTGTGATTCACACGACGAGTCAACCTCAAAATGCTGAACACTGCCTCCAAAGTCTTTCTGTGGAAGGCTTCGAGATACCGCATCAATGTAAGTGACTGAAGCACTTAGCAGAAGTTGTTCTATCACCGCTTGAGCAATGCCACTGCTTGCACCTATTACTAGAGCACGTTCACCGTTGCTTTCAGTCATACTTTTCCTTGGGGATTAGGGCCACATGTGGAACATCGTTTTTGACCAGTTAACCAATACGAGATGGTATAACGATGTTTGGCAAATATATGATAAGCGTGGTCAGCAAACCACCTAATGACCGGCCAACGCAATGGTGCATACAACCAGCCCTTACCGACTAATGACCAAGCTAAATGTGTTACATCAAGCCCGGTAATCAACTCTCCGGTGTCAGTCATACCGTGAATCCGATTATTTAATGCATGCCAATCCATGTTTGGGTACCGCTGTACAAAATCTGGCGCCATAATGTCCTCGAAGCGCAAATGACCATCTCGATTGAGCTTGCGCAGGTGAGACATTTCTTTTTGGCAAAGTGGACATTGGCCATCATAAAATAACGTTAAGGTCATATACTTTCTCCATATAACAAAATAAATACGGACAAAATGACATTTAGTGCAATTATTTTTTTGCAATACTTGATCAATGTGCTTCCAAACACCATAACAATAGCTAATAAAATGTGTTAGAGAATAAAATGTCCAAATTAGAGCAAATCACATTGGCCGGCGGATGCTTCTGGTGCATTGAGTCTGCCTTCAACCGAGTCAAAGGTATTGAACATGCCGTATCAGGTTACAGTAACGGATCCGTCATTGATCCTACCTACGAGCAAGTATGTGCTGGTGACACCGGACACGCAGAAGTCGTACAACTGACATTTTACCCAGAGCAAATCTCGTTAGAGCAGATCTTTGAAATATTCTTTGCCCTGCACGACCCGACGCAACTTAACCGCCAGGGCAATGATATTGGCTCACAATATCGAGGCGGGATTTATTATCACAACGAAGCACAGCATCAAGCCGCAATTGCTTTCATTGCCAAGCTGAGAGCCGATAAAATCTATGACGGTGAAATTGTCACAGAAGTGTTGCCGCTAGAAAATTATTATGACGCAGAAGATTATCATCAGGACTATTTTAATAACAATCCTGGAAACACTTATTGTAACTTTGTCGTTGGTCCGAAGTTAACCAAGTTTAAACAAACCTTTGCCCAGATGCTCAAAGATTAAAGCGCAGTAGCAACGCTGTACGGACTAAATCAAAAATAGCGTTGCCGTGCCAAGAAAGGCAAAAATCCCGACGACATCGGTGATTGTAGTCAGAATAACACTCCCTGCAAGAGCCGGATCTATTTTGAGTTTCTTCATGATCAGTGGTAATGTCGCGCCTGACAAACCGGCCGCGACCATGTTCATCATCATCGCAAACGCGATGATCACACCGAGCTGAAAATCTTGTTTCCACAATGCGACAACCGTAGCAATCAACGCCGCCCAAATCATCCCATTGAGAAAACCAATCGCAAGCTCTTTGCTGATCAAAAACTTTTGGTTGGATTCATTGACGTGCCCTAGTGCCATACCCCGTATAACAAGAGTCAATGTCTGATTACCGGCCACCCCACCCATGCTCGGCACTATGGTATTGAGGATGGCAAGCACTGCTAATTGTGCCAGTGTTTGCTCAAACAAATCAGACACCATTGCCGCGAGTAAAGCGGTAACCAAATTCACTCCTAACCAGACAGAGCGGCGTTTGGTCGATTGCATGACGGGCGCAAACGTATCTTCTTCGTCATCAAGACCGGCCATACTCATCATTGAATGCTCAGCGTCTTCGCGAATGATATCAACCACGTCATCAATCGTAACCCGACCAACCAGAAGGTGATTCTCATCGACAACGGGCGCCGATAACCAGTTATAGCGCTCAAACAACATCGCTACTTGATCATCAGGGGTACTCACAGTGATTACTTCTGGCTCTTCATCCATGATCTCAGCTACCGTCATCTCAGAAGGAGAAGTCAGTAAGCGAGTCACAGGAACACTGCCGATTAACACATCTGAGCGATTGACTACATAAAAGGTATCGGTGTTTTCAGGTAGTTCTCCGCGCAATCTGAGATAACGTAATATCACATCAATCGAAACATCCGGACGTAAGGTGATGGTGTCGGTATTCATAATGAAACCGGCGGTTTCTTCACCATAACTCAAGGCTTGCTCAGCACGCTGGCGGTCTTGGGCATCCATCGAATCAAGAATATCTTGTACTACGTCCACCGGCAAGGTACTGAGCGTCTCAGCCAAGTCATCCGTATCCATGTCCTCAAGTGCTTCAACGACATTATCTGGCATCATTTTACTAATAATACCGTTACGCACGTCTTCAGACAGTTCTTCTAAGACGTCACCGTGATAATCCGCATCGAGTAATTCCCAAAGCTCATCACGGGTTTTACTTGGACTGGATTCGAGAATCAGGGCAACATCACACGCGGGAGTTTCATGCAGGATCTTGCGCACAGAAACAAACTTACCGGCGTTAAGTGCGTCGATAATCATGCTAACTTGGTTGACTGGAGTGGGCGTGGCTAAGAGTTCTGCCATAACTTAAGTTCCACACTGTGCGCGTTTGGAATATGTTAATGATAAACGAAAGATGGACAAAAAGAAATTGAGAAGTTAGTTATCCTCTTCTAAAAACTTTGTACAAAACAGGGTTTTAACTGCCTCAAATGCTTCTTCAGCATCGTCGCCTTCTACTGTTACCATAACTACTTTGCCTTGCGACCCCGCGAGTAACATTAGTCCTAAGACACTTGAAGCGTCTGCGGTTTTATCACCAATTTGCAATGTAATAGTCGAGTTGAATTCGCCAGATATTTTGGCTAACTGAGTCGCAGGTCTAGCATGCAACCCTAAGCGATTGACGATAGTGAGTGCTTCACAAATTTTTGGCATGGTTAGTTTTTCTCATTACGCTGCAATTCACGATGACGAATTTGCACATCTGGGTACATATCCATTATGTTCTGTTTGAGTTGTTCTGCAACATACACAGAACGGTGTTGCCCACCTGTACACCCAATAGCAACCGTTACATAACTCCGATTATTGCGCTCAAGATGGGGTAGCCATGTGGTGATTAAATTTTGGATCTGCCAGATAAACTTGCTCACAACGGGTTGTCCGCCAAGAAAATACTGAATGGGCTTATCCAAGCCAGTAAAGTGCTTTAATTCCGGCTCCCAGTGAGGGTTGGGCAGAAACCTGGCATCAAACACGTAGTCTGCATCTTTGGGTATGCCATACTTGAACCCGAATGATTCAAAAACCAACACTAAGCGAGTGCTTTTTTTGCCCAAAATCCGCTCTTTGACTATTTCAGCTAAGTCATGCACTGTGAGTTTGTCAGTGTGGATCACCAAATCGGCCCGTTCTTGTATCGGCTCTAATAATAATTTTTCAGATTTAATTGCTTCTTCTAAAGAACGGTTATGGCGTGATAACGGATGCAAGCGTCTGGTTTCGCTATACCTTTTCAACAAGACGTCTTTTGAGGAATCGAGGTAAACAATTGACACATCCCATGCATTCGGTAGATAGTCTAGTATTTCGGCAAGCTCGTTAGATTCTTTGGGTAAGTTACGAACGTCAACACTCACCGCGACCTCATGGTACTCGTTTGTCAAGGTTTGTGTCAGTGCTGGTAATAAGTTTACCGGAATATTATCGACACAATAATACCCTAGATCCTCAAGGGCGCGCAGTGCAATCGATTTGCCCGAGCCTGAACGTCCACTGATAATAATGAGTTTCATATAGGCTCCTAAAGCTCGGGTTATTGCAATGCGTCGATGATTTGCTGTGGAATGGTAGCTGCGCGGATCTGACTGACTATGTGCTCATCATTGAGTTTTGCAGCAATGGCTGCGAGCGTTTGCAAGTGTCCTTCTATTTGCTCTTCGGGTACCAGAAGTGCGAAAAAAATATCGACGGGTTCATTATCTACCGCATCAAAATCCACACCCGGTTGTGTCGTTAAAACGACCGCGATCACTTCTTCAATATTGGCTAGACGACCATGCGGTATGGCAATCCCTTTGCCAATACCAGTTGACCCCATCTTCTCACGACCGACAAGACTTGCCAGTACTTCAGCTTGAGGCACATCTTCTAGCTGACTGGCAACGACTTGAGAAATGGTTTCTAAAATACGTTTCTTGCTTTGACAAGAGACCGCACATAAAGTGCGGTCTATATCGAGTAAATGTTGAATGCTCATGATTAATGACGCTGAAGCTTTTCCTTGTGCTTAATCACTTGACGATCCAGTTTGTCAATTAAACTATCAATCGCCGCATACATATCTTCGTGTTCAGAGGTTGCAAACACCTCACCACCATTGAGGTTCAATTTAGCTTCGGCTTTCTGTCGAATTTTTTCGACATTCAAAATCACTTGTACATTGTTGATATGGTCAAAATGACGCTCGAGTTTCTCAAATTTCGTATCAACATAATCCCGTAGTGAATCAGTAATTTCAACGTGGTGACCAGTCAGGTTTATTTGCATAATTGACTTCCTTTTTGTTTCATTGTTTTTAAACCAAGCTTTTGCGTTGGCTCGAAGATGGGATGTTCAAAGACTCCCGGTACTTTGCAATGGTTCGCCGCGCTACTTTGATACCTTGATCGGCTAACACTTCTGCAATCTTGTTATCGCTGAGCGGTTTCACTGTGTTTTCTGCCGCTACGAGCTTTTTAATTAATGCGCGAATCGCTGTTGATGAGCATTCACCACCGGATTCTGTTGCCACATGGCTAGAAAAGAAATATTTCAATTCAAAAATACCACGAGGCGTATGCATGTACTTTTGTGTAGTGACACGAGAGATAGTGGATTCGTGCATATCTACCATTTCAGCTACATCATTAAGCACCATTGGCTTCATCATCTCTGGACCGTGCTCAAAAAAACCTATTTGCTGTTGCACAATACAGTTTGCGACCTTAAGCAATGTGTCATTGCGAGATTCCAGGCTTTTAATAAACCATTTGGCCTCTTGTATGTGCGATTTGACAAACTGGCTATCTGCGCTATTGCGTGAGTTTTTACTCAATGCTGCATATTGTTGGTTAATATTTAACTTAGGTAAGCTATCAGGGTTAAGTTCGACTAACCAACGTCCGTTCTTTTTGACCACGCTCACATCGGGAATGATGTAAGATGGGGCCTCAGTTTGTATAACACTTCCCGGTCTTGGGTTAAGTGTCTGTAATAACAGCATTACTTCGCGTAGCTCTTGTTCTTTTAGACGCGTTTTGCGCATTAAAGTTCGATAATCTTTTGCTGCAAGCAAATCGCTGTATTCGGTAATAATGTCTTTTGCTTCTGCTAGATATGGTGTGTCTTGGTCAAACTGACGAAGCTGAATCAATAAGCATTCTTGTACATTCCGAGAACCGGAACCCACGGGATCAAACATCTGGACCCGCTTAAGGACACACTCAACTTCATCGAGTTCGACATCCTCAATATCAACAGCTTCAAGAATTTCTTCGGTTGAAGTCGTCAGATAACCGCTGTCATCAATGCTATCTATGATCGCGAACGCTATGGCACGGTCGGTGTCTGAAAAAGGGGTTAAATCTACCTGCCAAAGCAAATGGTCTTGAATATTCTCAGTCGTTTCACCTTGGTAAACACTATCATCGTCACCACCAACCGTGTTTGTCATCGGTGCAGGAGCTGAAGATGCACTGTAGTACTCATCCCAGGTACTGTCTAATGGCAAATCGTCCGATACATTATCGGATTCCAGCGCCTCATGAGATGAAATAGAATCAGCACTAGCGGATTCTTTATCTTGAGATTCGTCGAGTGATTCGGTATTGCTAGAAAAGTCGTCTTCCACTTCTAGTAGTGGATTTGCATCAAGAGCTTCTTGTATTTCTTGTTGTAAATCCAGTGTAGAAAGCTGTAGCAACTTAATCGCCTGCTGCAGTTGCGGCGTCATGGTAAGTTGTTGACTGAATTTTAGTTGCAGTGAGGGTCTCATCTATATCCTTAATCTAACCTAGCAGATAACATCCAAAATACCTGCATGTATTGATTATAGCCTAAATTGTTCCCCTAGGTATACTTCCTTAACTTTTTGATTATCAAGTACTTGCGAAGCTGTACCCGAAGCAATCAATTCCCCTTGGCTGACAATGTAGGCTTTTTCACACACATCAAGTGTTTCACGCACATTGTGATCTGTAATCAGTACACCTAAGCCTTTGTTTTTAAGTTGCTGAATAATGTGTTTGATATCCCCAACAGAAATTGGATCAACACCAGCAAAAGGTTCATCCAACAAAATAAACTTCGGATTGGCCGCCAATGCTCGAGCAATTTCAACACGGCGTCGTTCTCCACCAGATAAGGCCATACCCGCTGAATTGCGAATGTGATTAATATTAAACTCGTCAATTAGTGCGTCAGCTTCTGCTTCTCGCTGCTCTTGCGAGAGTTCTTTACGGGTTTGCAAAATCGCCATGATGTTGTCATAAACGCTTAATTTACGAAATACCGACGCTTCTTGAGGTAAATAACCAATACCCTGCCTAGCGCGTTCATGCATTGGATGATAAGTTAAATCTGTTTGATCTAAGGTAATTTCGCCCTTATCTAATGGCACAATACCGACAATCATATAAAAGGTCGTAGTCTTGCCTGCACCATTAGGCCCTAACAGACCGACTATTTGTCCTGACTCAACCTCTAAAGAAACATCCCGCACCACTTGTCGAGACTTATAAGACTTTGCGAGATGAGTTGCCTTGAGAATTGCCATAGTGTTTATTGCTCTTCTTTTTGTGGTGTTTTTTCAGCTTGAAAAACCGCTTTAACTCGACCTGAATCCCCATCGGTCCCAGAGGCGATTAATTGCTCATTGAGCATGTCAAAAATAATATTTTCTCCCGAAACCGTACTGGAATCCTGAGCTAACTGAGCACTTCCTGACAAGTTGATTTTTTTATCTTTTCGAGTATATCTAATTTCATTTCCCGATGCTTTAACGAGACTGCCATCCTGAGAGCGTTGCTCAAATGAGGCTGGGGTTCCTGTTGCGATAAACAGTTCGTTACCATCTCCCGCACTGGCATCGATCCGGACTTCATCTGCAGTAATTTTCAATGAACCTTGCGTAATCACGACGTTCTCTTTGTAGACCGCTACATCATTTAAGCCATCCACAAACTGCGTGACCGATTTGATTGTGATAGGTTGAGCAAAATCGCTTTGTTCCGCGTGCAAAACGCAACTCATAAAAACGGCAAAAATTAATATTAAACGCATGTTCATCTCGTTGACTTATTGGGTTGGTTTAAACTCAGTATGAGTATGTTCAAGTAATGCAAAGCGTTTTTGTGCTAAATTAGCATCTAAACCATTGCTGTGCATGGAAAATTCTTTACCACGCAACACTATCGCCGAGTTAGAACTCAACGCTTTGGTATCTAAATTCATCTCTATATATTCTGCACTAATTTGCTGAATAAAGTCTGTCTCATTTTGACTTTGGATGACAATATTATTTTCAAGTAGCATACGATTATCATCGTACAAGGTGCCCTCTTGCGCACTGATAATGTATTGGCTGCCATCTGCCAAAAAGATCGTATATCGCGGTTGGGTGAAGACCATAAAGCCCAATTCGGCGTAATGTTCCATTCTCTTAGCATTGATTTCGTGACTTATTAGGCCTGCTTCATTAAAGCGTTGCGAAAATAATTCTTCAGCTAAGTAGGTCGGGGTCAACAGAGAAGGTTGATTTTCATTGGTCTGTTGCTTGTTTGAATTCACAGAAATGGGCAAGTTATAAACAATAATAACCAGAATGAACAGGACAAAAATTGAAAAACCAACTCGATTCATCAAACACTCGCACTGTGAATATGATTCAATTGCCCATGAGCTTGTAATAGAGTATCAGTGACCTCGCGTACTGCGCCTTGACCACCCTTAGTCATGGTTATCCATTGAGCTTGTTGTTTTACCAAAGGGTGCCCATCGGCAACACTTATGCATAAATTCGACTCAGTAAACATACCAATATCAGGCATATCATCACCCATGCTTGCTACGTTTGCGCTTGTCAAACCTAGAGTATCTTTCAACGAGGCAAGTGCTTGCGCTTTGTCTTCGCATCCTTGAATAATGTGTTTCACACCTAGAGCACTCATTCTGTTATGCACTAAAGAGGAAGCGCGTCCAGTGATGATGGCAACCTCTACCCCTATGCTTTGTAGTGATTTCACGCCATAGCCATCACGGGTATGAAAAGCTTTGAGCTCTTCCCCCTGATTACCTAAATAAATTCGACCGTCAGAAAAGATCCCATCGACGTCAAAAGCAATCAGCTTGATCTGAGTTAATTTAGTCGCGACGTCATGAGACAAGTTGGTGTAAAGAGTTTGCACGTTAAACGACCCCTGCCTTGAGAAGCATGTGCATATTAAATGCACCGACAATGTTGTGTTCCTGATCGACAACTAATAAGGCCGTTATTTGCTTTTGTTGCATGATATTTAAGGCGTCTACGGCAAGCATTTCTGGTGAAACTGTAATCGGATTAGCTGTCATTACGTTTTCGACTACGCTGCGATGTATATCGATTTTTTGATCCAAGACACGGCGCAAATCACCGTCTGTAAAAATTCCCTTTAAGCGTTCATCAGCAACCACGCCAGTCATTCCTAAGCCTTTTCTACTAATTTCTAGTAAGGCCTCAGTAATCAAAGTATCCGTGTTTACACTTGGTATTTCTTCTCCACGCAACATGATATCACTGCAGCGTAGCAATAATTTTCGACCAAGAGAACCTCCAGGATGTGACAAGGCAAAATCTTCAGAGGTAAATCCTTTAGCATCTAGCAACGCAATGGCCAATGCATCTCCAAGTACCAAGGTAACGGTTGTTGAAGTCGTTGGTGCCAGGCCAAGAGAACACGCTTCAGCTGGCACCGGAATGGTGAGTACTAACTCAGCGTGTTGAGCAAGAGTTGATTCAGCTTGCTGAGTTATAGCAATGTAGGGAATATTGAGTCTTTTGAGAACAGGTAATAATCCGAGTAACTCTTGTGTTTCGCCCGAATTAGAAATGGCGATCACCACATCGTTGGCGCTTAGCATTCCTAAATCACCATGATTCGCTTCACCAGGGTGAACAAAAAACGCTGGAGTACCAGTACTGGCAAGCGTTGCTGCGATCTTCGAACCGATGTGTCCAGACTTACCCATGCCCGAGACAACGACTTTGCCCTGACAATCTTTTAGTAACTGACAAGCCGCAACAAAGGTTTCGTCTAAGACCTTAGGTAACTCAGCAAGCCCTTTCGCTTCGGTTGCGATGACTTGCTTGGCAGATTGAATAAAGTGATGCTCAGACATAATTTTCCCTTGTTCCTAATTCGGCTTATGCTGCTTATTATGCGAACAACAGGACTTGATATGCAATAAAACAAGCAAACAAAATCGCTCCTTCAAAGCGATTGATGCGTCTAGTACCGACAAAATTAAAACTAAAAATAAGTAAAACAACGGTCAAACTCAACATGACCAACAAATCTCTACCTGCTGCATTTGGGTCAAACATACCAGGCGCAAAGACCGCCGGCATGCCCAGCACCGCGAGTAAATTGAAAATATTTGAGCCAATAATATTACCCATGGCTAAGTCATCTTCTCCTTTGAGAACTCCAGCCACACATGCAGCGAGTTCTGGCAAGCTGGTACCAATCGCGATGATCGTTAAACCAATAACCAAATCACTAATACCTAAGTATTTGGCGATGAAGACGGCAGATTCGACCAAAAAATGAGCGGATAAAGGTAACATAACCAAACCGACAATCACCCACATGACGGCTATAGACGTATTAACGTCAGAGGGTATTTCGGTTTCATTTTCGCTCACAAGTGGATCGTTTTTGTCTACTTTCATTGACAACACGCCCATACCAATAAGTACTAAGCCAAACATGACTAACAAAATGACACCTTCGTAAAAGGCAAACACACCATCATGTAAAAACCAGGCCGCCACCAAACACACAAAAAATAACACTGGAAATTCACGTTTTAAGGTGCCAGAAGAAACGAGTAAAGGCTTGATTAAAGCCGTGATCCCCAAAACTAAGGATATATTGGTGATATTTGAGCCTATCGCATTACCAATCGCGGTATTCGGGGAACCGCCTACTGAAGCGGTTGCCGACACGACAATCTCTGGTGCGGAGGACCCCATGGCCACAATAGTTAACCCAATCATCATAGGTGAAACACCCAGATTTTTGGCTAGCGCTGAGGCCCCGTGGACAAAGCGATCAGCACTCCAACTAAGCACTAGAAGACCGGCGATAAAAATCCCAATTTGTATTAACACGCGAGCAAAATCCTTGAATAAAATGTATTAATGGTGAACATTTTGTCTAAATCAACGGTCTATGAACCATATGAATGTATAATAACGTAAAATACACTCGGTTGGCGATTTATCTTAGACAAACCTTGTAACTTTTAAGATTTGCCCCATGTACCTGTCTTGTCGCATAATATAGACAAACATAACAGCAATGCACACCTCCAATTAAGGTTAAGGAACCACCTGTATTCATGAGTAACTCATCTACACTAGTGTCCGTTGAAAACTTGCGTTTTTTACGTGGTAATCGCGTTATTTACGACGGTATTAACCTCACTATTGAAAAAGGTAAAATTACCGCGATAATGGGTCCCAGCGGAATAGGCAAAACCACCTTAATGAAATTAATTGGTGGGCAACTCAAACCAGACAGTGGTGATATACGTTATGCCGGTAATTCTATTCCCCAGATGTCACGAAGGGAACTTTACAAAACCCGCAAAAAAATGAGCATGCTGTTCCAATCTGGCGCGTTGTTTACTGATATTTCGGTGTTCGATAATGTGGCATTTGCCTTGCGCGAGCACACCAAACTCGATGAGGACATCATTCGCACCTTAGTCTATCTGAAACTTGAAGCCGTTGGCCTGCGTGGAGCGGCTGATTTAATGCCCAGTGAACTTTCCGGTGGCATGGCACGGCGTGCAGCTCTAGCACGAGCCATTGCGCTCGATCCTGAGCTCATCATGTATGACGAGCCATTTGCCGGACAAGACCCGATATCTATGGGCGTATTGGTTAAGCTTATCAAAGCGCTGAGCAGTGCTTTAGATTTGACGAGTATTGTGGTAACCCATGATGTCTCTGAAGTACTCGACATTGCAGATTATGTGTATATTCTTGCCAACCAAAAAATCATCGGCGAAGGAACACCCTCACAAATTAAGGCTTCTGACTCGGCACTAGTTCAGCAATTTTTGCAGGGTGAAGCAGATGGCCCTGTGCCGTTTCATTTCCCTGCAGACAATTTATTTAATACCTTGTTAGGCACCGCTCAGCAGGGAGTGAAAAAATGAACTATTTACAATCTATTGGGTACAATACGCTGAATGCCCTAACGGGATTTGGACGTGCTTTATTGATGCTAGTGGGGGCTATTATTGCCGTCCCTCAGCGCAAAAACATTCGCCTCACCATTCACCAAATATACGTTGTGGGTGTGCAGTCTTTATTGATCATCATGGTATCTGGGTTATTTATCGGTATGGTCATGGCCTTGCAAGGTTACACTATCCTGGTGAATTACGGCGCAGAAGGCTCACTTGGGCCAATGGTCGCCTTGTCTCTGCTGCGTGAACTGGGCCCCGTCGTCACGGCTTTGCTGTTTGCTGGTCGGGCAGGTTCGGCGTTAACCGCAGAGATTGGTTTGATGAAGGCCACTGAACAACTCAGCAGTCTTGAGATGATGGCGGTTGACCCACTGCGACGGATTATTGCCCCCCGTTTTTGGGCTGGGGTCATTGCCATGCCAATGTTGGCCCTGATTTTTTCTGCAATTGGTATATTAGGCGGACATCTTGTTGGCGTCGATTGGTTAGGGGTAGATGCGGGTTCATATTGGTCTATAATGCAAGCGACCGTTGAGTGGGATAAAGATGTCGTCAACGGCATAATTAAGAGTTTTGTTTTTGCAGTTGTCGTCACTTGGATTGCGATTTTTAAAGGGTACGATGCAACTCCCACATCGGAAGGTATTTCTCAAGCCACCACTCAAACTGTTGTATACTCGTCCCTCGCCGTCCTCGGCTTGGATTTTGTGCTTACTGCACTCATGTTTGGCATAAACTAGGAGCAACTATGACCACACGTAAAACTGAACTATTGGTTGGATTTTTTGTCGTTTTAACGCTTGCAGCTGGGTTGTTATTAGCATTAAAAGTTGCCAATCAAGGGATGTCTGGTTCAGATCAAAGTTATACACTTTATGCTAAGTTTGACAATATTGGTGGTTTAAAGCCTCGTTCAGCGGTCAAAGTGGGCGGCGTTACAGTTGGTCGAGTGGAATCGATTTATCTCGACCAAGATGATTTTACACCGGTGGTGGTATTGAGCATCTCTGAACAATACAACAATTTTCCAGACACGAGTTCTGTTGCTATTTTGACCTCGGGTTTATTAGGTGAGCAGTACATTGGCTTTCAGCCAGGATTTGCCTTTGATGACCCAGTAGTATTGACCGATGGCGATTTTATTTCAGATACCAAATCAGCATTAGTTCTGGAAGATTTAATTGGACAATTTTTGTTCAGCCGTGACAGTAACTAAGAATATTTAAGGAATTGTTAATGAAGCCTTTTTTCTCACGTATGTTTTGGTCACCCGTGCTAGGCGCACTTTTTATTTTAAGCCTTGTTTTCAGTAGCGCTAAATTATTTGCTCAACCCGAAGTTCTCAATCCATACGTCATGATTCAAGATGCCGCATCGGCAACGTTCGGTAGAATGAAAAATGAAAAGGATCTGATCGCTCAAGATCCAGAACATCTTCGCACGATCATGCGTGAAAACCTGCTGCCGTTCATCGATTATCGTTTTTCTGCCTTTATGGTCTTGGGCAAAAATGCCCGTAACGTGCCTAAACCTCAACTTGCAGAATTTGTTAATGTCTTCAAAGAATATCTCGTTACCACTTACGCTAACGCAATGGGGTATTATGATGATCAAACCGTTTCATTTGAACCTGGCGGAGATTATCTGGGTCAAAAAACCATTACGGTACGCGCTGTAATTCAAGATGATGGACGTCCAGATATAAAGGTAGCTTTTAAAGTTCGGTATGACAGTCGCACTAACTCTTGGAAAGGTTATGATATGGTTGCTGAAGGGATTAGCCTCTTGTCTTCAAAACGCAGCGAATTTGAAACCATTATCCGCCAAGAAGGCGTTGAAAAAGTGATTACTTTGATGCAAGAAAAAATCAACGAACCGATTGTCTTACAAAATACTAACGCGGCACAATAATGGAACTCAGCTACAGCGAAGAACGATTGAGTATATCTGGAAAATGCTCAAACGCTCAGATAACCAGCAATATTACAAGTCAGCTTCCACAAATTCTTAACACAAAGAATCTGCAAGTTGATTTATCCGGGATTGAACTGATTGATAGTGCCGGCCTTGCTGTACTTTTCAATTTATTACGCGACTGCAAACAACGCAATATAACAGTGCGTTTTGAACGTGTTCCTGATAAATTACGTCATCTTGCAGCGCTATCGAATGCCGACGCATTGCTCAACAGCTAGTAAATAGAAAAAGGTTGCCCATGACCAACGAAGAAATCGAACAGCATCTTAAAGAGACTCTAGGATTAGAAGAAGTGCACGTTAAAAGCGATGGCTCGCACTTCCAAATCATCGCCGTCAGCGACGTATTTGACGAAATGTCACGGGTCAAACGCCAGCAGTTCGTCTACGGACCTCTGAATGACAAAATTGCCGATGGCTCAATGCATGCGGTATCAATAAAAACATTTAATAAAGCGCAATGGCAAAGGGAAAAGCTATTCAATATGCCCCAGTAAGGTAGAATCGTGGATAAACTCGTCATTCAACAAAGCCCACCTTTGCGTGGAGAAGTCGTCATTTCTGGCGCCAAAAACGCGGCATTGCCTCTTTTAATGGCATCACTATTGTGCGACTCCCCAATTACGTTTGCTAATGTACCGGTGCTAAGAGACATCAACACCAGTGTTAAGTTACTTGAAGGAATGGGCGTTAAGGTTGATTATATTGACCCGCACATGTTGCAAATTGACCCAACTGAGCTCAATAGTACGGTAGCGTCTTATGATTTGGTGCGGACTATGCGCGCTTCAATTTTGGTGTTAGGGCCATTGTTAGCGCGTTATGGTAAAGCGGATGTGTCTTTACCTGGCGGGTGTGCAATAGGTGCAAGACCTGTTGATATTCATCTGACTGGTCTTGAACAAATGGGCGCCAAGATAGATGTTGAAGATGGCTATATTAAAGCTACGGTTGATGGTCGCTTGCAAGGTTGCAAAATTGTCATGGATATCGTCAGTGTTGGTGCAACTGAAAACCTCATGATGGCGGCGGCACTTGCCCAAGGTACCACGATTCTAGAAAACGCAGCTCGTGAGCCTGAGATTGTCGATTTAGCTAATTGTCTAAACGCTATGGGTGGTAAAGTTTCGGGCGCAGGTACGTCTGAAATCGTGATTCAAGGTGTGAAATCTTTATCAGGTTGTCATTATTCTGTGTTGCCAGATCGTATCGAAACCGGCACATTTTTGGTAGCAGCAGCGGCGACAGGAGGGTCTGTGACCTGCCTCAATGCGGATCCGTCAGCCCTAGATGCCGTCTTAGCAAAATTGCGACAAGCAGGCGCAACCATTACTACTACCGAAGATACAATTCATCTGGATATGGAGGGTAAACGCCCTACTGCAGTGAACATCAAAACTGCGCCTCATCCTGCTTTTCCAACCGATATGCAAGCCCAATTTGTAGCATTGAACTGCTTGGCTGAAGGCACTGGCGTGGTGACTGAAACCATTTTTGAAAACCGGTTTATGCATGTACCCGAATTACAGCGCATGGGCGCTAAGATTAGCCTAGAAGGCAATAGCGCCGTATGCCAAGGCATATCTCAGTTACGCGGCGCTCCAGTTATGGCGACTGACCTTCGCGCATCAGCCAGTCTAGTCATTGCAGGACTCATGGCAAGTGGCGAAACGCACGTTAACCGAATCTATCATCTCGACCGAGGTTATGAAGCCATCGAAACCAAATTAGCCAAGTTAGGCGCGATTATTCGACGCGAGAAGGAATAATCGGCTGAGTATGTTCCCACGCTGTAGTCAAATCTATTTGATACAGCTGAGGAGCAAACGCTTCATATGCTTCGCGCCATGCATCACACTGAATGTTTTTGGCGTAATTACGTTTCCATGGATCATTGACCAAATAGAGTTGGTTTTCCGATACAGCTATGCCTTCTATAGACGCATTGTCTAAAAACTCATACTTGGCACACCCTGCAGGATTAGCCAGTCGATAACGTATCTCAGTGCGATAAATCGGTTGAGTAAAATCGCTCAAATCAACCCACCATAATTCATTATCATTGCGCGCAGCAGCAATTAGCCAGGTTTTACCACGCCATTGGAACAACTCAATAGCGTTTATCGGATTGGGGCGATTAAGATCATAATTTGGAAAATTTACGCGTTTATTTTTGGCCTTAGCAAACTCATCGCGCTCCCAAAAATCAGATGAATAATTAATCGTAAAAAGCTGAGCTTGATTATTGTTATCTTTCTCTAAACCCAAATACAGTGTTGATGCGGTTGCCACAAGCCCTTCAATACCATCGTTGGGCGAGTTCCCAATGTTATCTTTTGGATCAAACTGAACGGCCCTGACCCCTATAACCATCAAGTTATTAGTCAAATTATCATATTGTAATCGCACCAATACCGTGGGAAAAGCTGTGGAGCCTGTGGCTTGGTATTGTTGCGCACATTCTGGAGAATAATTGGCAAAACGTGACGCGTCTTCGGTTACTGTAATGAAGGTATTGTCTTGCAAAGGATCTTTGGCCAATGCCTCCAAATCGGGTCGCACGGTAAAATATTCTGTAAAACAGCTAGTTGCCAAATCAGGACTGATTGAGTAAGTCTCAGAAAATGTCACCCTTGCGGTTGTTGGTGCGATAAAATGCAAACGTCGACGGTTTTGCTCGGCCGCACTGGCGTCGCTGATGGAGACCAGTTGACCATTCCAGAAGGTTAATCCTGAAGGTTGCGGATCAGGAAAATAAGCTTGTTCGATTCGGCTGTCATTCAACCATTGTGCGGCCAAAACTAATGGGCCTTGATTTGGCTTTTCTGATGGAGCCGTTGATTCTGCTGAGCAACCGGAAAGTAACACTGACACAAGACATAGCTTGAAACATTTTTGCCACATATTTATCTACTTATTTTTGTTAGTCTTGACATGTTGTTTATTATTGTACATTTATTACTCAAAACATGGCAAACAAGATCCCTTTACTGATTGCTGGCCCGTTTCTAAGGCATACAAGCCTAGATGAAGTTTGTGTCACGCTTGTGACAAGTTCATTTTGTGAGCCAGAAATTTTACTCGTGCAAAACGGTCGAAAAAATGCCTTCACCTCTAAACATGTTCAACGCGACTGTTTGCCAATGGGTAAAAAAGCTTTTTTACATATTTTGCACGTACAAAAACCAAACTTGTTTTCACCAGATGCTGCATTTACTTACGACATCAAAGTAAACGGTGAAACCTTGTTTACTCAGTCTAACCAGCCACAGTGTTACGTTCCCACTCAATTGACAAAAGTTATGCACGGTTCTTGTCGCAAAATTCACAGTAAAGGCAGTGATGCATTGCCCTCTGTTGCTGCTTTATTGGATGATGATGAGCGACCCGACATACTGTTTTTGACTGGCGATCAAGTATATGTAGATGATGTTGCAGGCCCGACTTTACATGCTATTAATCAAGTTATTTCCCTGCTTGGACTTCACCAAGAAACGTTCACCGATGGGGTGATACAATGTTCCAATGATCTCGCTGAGCACACCTACGGCTATTATCTTCGCGAGTCATTGCTACCTAATACCGAAGCGAATGAAGCGCTTGATAAGGTGTTTTTTGGCGCCAAACGCAAGCCACTATTTACCTCTGTCAATGCGCAAAATCACTTAATGAGCTTTGCTGAAATATGCGCCCTCTATTTGTTGAGTTTCTCACCGGCATTATGGGCGTTTATAGAATTTGACGAGCAGGTAGTTCCAGAGGAATTTCGCGACAAATACCGCAACGAACAAGTTATCGTTGCAGCCTTTGTTGAAGGACTAGACCAGGTGCAAACCGTATTGGCTGCGATTCCAACTTATATGATTTTTGATGATCATGACGTCACGGACGATTGGAATCTCAATCGAGCATGGGAAGAGGCTGTATACGGACACGCTTTTTCTAAGCGCATCATTGGTAATGCTTTGTTAGGTTACACTTTGTTCCAAGGCATTGGCAATCAACCTGAACGCTTAAAACCACTGCGCCAGTTACTCAAAAAACACCTTCTTAAAACCAAAATTAAAGCCCATGATGAGCTACTAGAGGGCATATTTGAGTGGGAAAAATGGCATTACTCACTCAATACTGAGCCTCCCGTTCGAGTCTTAGACACACGTACAAGGCGCTGGCGTTCAGAGTCAAATCCCAAAAAACCGTCGGGACTGATGGATTGGGAAGCATTGGTCGATTTTCAACAATCCATTGTTGGGCAAGATAATGTGATTGTGGTATCCGCTGCACCTATTTATGGTATGAAATTTATTGAGATGATCCAACGTGTGTTCACTTGGTTTGGACAAGCGCTAACGGTAGATGCCGAGAACTGGATGGCCCATAAGGGGACGGCCAATGTGATGCTCAATATTTTTCGCCATGTCAAAACCCCACCACGTTTTATGATCCTAAGCGGCGATGTGCATTATTCTTTTGTGTATGATGTCAAAATGCGTTTCCGCCGCAATTCACCTCAAGTACTACAGTTCACCTGCAGTGGGATCAAAAATCAATTTCCAGAGCGATTATTAAGTGTCTTTGATCGACTCAACAGAGTGTTTTACTCATCACGCTCGCCATTGAACTTTTTGACTAAACGCCGCTTTATGAAAATCACCGAACGCAAGCCTGTAGGATATGCTGGTGCAGAACATATCAATCCTTGTGCCATGGGAGTCCTACACCTCCCCGACACCCCAAACTTTGATTTGAGTGAGGTAAAATGTACATTACTCAGTGCCGATAAGCAGAAGATAGCTTTTGAGGATGAGTGATTTTTGGTATTCTACGCGCCACTTTCACTAATCAATGTATCAGGGTAATACTTTTGCAACGAATCGGTTTATTTTATGGATCCACCACTTGTTATACCGAAATGGCTGGTGAAAAAATCAAAGCGGTCATCGAAGCTGCTGGTGATTTTAATGTCGATATGCATAACATCAAAGAGGTTGCGCTTGCGGATGTTGAGCAATATGACAACGTAATCTTAGGCATATCTACCTGGGATTTTGGTGAACTGCAAGAAGACTGGGAAAGTCATTGGGATGAAGCAGCTGACATTAATTGGTCAGGTAAAACGGTTGCCCTATATGGTTTAGGTGATATGTATGGCTACGCCGACTGGTTTCAAGATGCTCTGGGGATGTTGCATGATGTGGTTGTTGCTGCAGGTGCTCAAATATGCGGATATTGGCCGAACACGCCTGATTACGAATTTACTCAATCTAAAGCTTTGACTGAGGATGGGGAGTTTTTTGTTGGCTTAGCCCTGGACGATGAAAATCAATTTGAGCAAACCGATGCCAGAATCGCCACCTGGGTAGAAGGCGTTTTAGCTGAGTTAGCCAATTAGTGGATAAGCCTCTGAATCGTTTGCAACGGGGGTTTTATCGCGATGGTCCCTCGCATCGTGATGGAGCGGATGTGAGTTTTGCAGATATTCATAAATTCTTTGGGTTTCGGAGTATCACGATTGGCAAATGGGTCACCGTAGAGGAGCAAAAACTCGCTGCGAATCTCTTCTTTGATGCGTTGTGTGATTTGGCTGAAATATTACATGTTCCCTACATCACTCTTGGTCTGAATCAAAGCCTTGCACTGGCTTTTGGCAGTGGTGGACGCAAAGGTGTCAGCGCACATTACACGCCAGTCAAACGCGAACTCGCATTGGCCAAAAATGCCGGCGCTGGGTCACTTGCTCACGAATGGTTTCATGCTTTTGACCATTATATCGCACCCAAGATGTTTGCTGTCGAGCAAGCTGGCACATTTGCTTCAGCATTAAGTTTAACGGCCAATAAACTCAAGCAACATCCTCTCAATCAACGCCTCTTAGATACCCTTAACACGATCTTACTAAGTCCCATTGAGGGAGGGTTAAATCCATTGATGGCTCGTTCGGTTGTCTGCGACAAAGCCTGTAAAAGTATCTACTTTTCACTTCCCCAAGAAGTTTGCGCCAGGGCGTTTGAAGCCATGGTTCAAGACCAATCAATAAAGAACCATTTTTTAGTTTCAGGCACCAAGCAATCACAATGGGCTAAAAAAGGGTTATATCCATTGGGAAATCAGCGTTTGGCCATAAATCAGTCATTCTTAACCTATTTTACTCAGCTCGGGCAGGCCATAGCATACAAGCAGGATAGACCCTCATAATCAAGCAAAAAAAACTACATTCTGTTTACATTTTCGCTGTTTTTTTTGCTCAATTTTCATTATACTACGGCTAACTTCATTATAAATAAGATCAATAGTAGTATGAAAAAGAAAAAACATACCTCCAGTGACGACGAAGCACAAATCGATATGACACCGATGCTTGACATCGTATTCATCATGTTGATTTTCTTCATCGTGACGACCTCGTTTGCCAAGGAAAAAGGCCTTGATGTAAATCGCCCTAAGGACAACAACGAATCGAAACAGCCCAGCAAGGCATTATCGATTCAGATTGATGATGCAGGTGTGATAAAAATGAACGGTCGTGAAGTCGATATTCGTCGAGTTGTAGCGAACATTCAAACCTTCCTTGCTGAGAACAATACTGATGTTGCTGCTATTCAGGCTCACGAAGATGCTGAACATGGTATCGTCGTAGAAGTAATGAACCAAGCTAAGATTGCCGGTATCAACCGAGTCTCTGTATTAGTCAAAGAAGACTAACCAAACTGCCTCGCATAAACCGTCTATCTCCTGTGAGTTAGACGGTTTTTTTGTCTCATGCATGGCTAGTGTTTACGCATCTTCATAACGATATTGGTCATGTTGACTACATTAAAAATCGTACCAAATACACTGCCAACAATCACAGCATACAAACATCCAAGTGCTTCAGCAACTAAGAACCAACGCCGCATAACTTCTACTTGCGTGATGACGATTGAGCCCACGGTAAAGATAAAGCCTGAGCAATATGCGAGAAACAGCAATGCCCCATGTTGCAAAACAAAATATTCAATGAGCATGGCCGAAATATTCAAGGTAACAAATACCACTACCACCCAAGAGGCCCGAGATTTGAGTGCCACCGCATTGCGTAAAGCGGCCAGCCCACAGCCAATCGCTGCAGCAAATGCTTCCAACAAATAAAAATGTAAACTTAGACAAGCCATCGAAAAGCCTGAAAAAATAAGATAACGTGCCATTTGATTTTGCCGGTACGCCACAATATTAAACCCGAGGGCGCAGGCGCCGATAAGTTCAGCTGTGATATTGGGGTCGGTAAACATTAGTTGGTCTGTTCCGAAAGCCACTCTGCGTAACTGATGCTGTAGGTGTCTTCGATAGTGTCTGCAGGGTAAGCGTACAAACTAAACTCGTTTTGGATGTGATGGCTCATCACTACAGCAAAATTAGGCGGTGTGTCTAGCAAACCACCATAAGGCTCAAGAACCGGAATATGATACTGGTCAACGTCAATCAATGGGATGCGCTTACCGTCTTTGCTATGAAAACTAGTGAAAATAGGATTCGGGATAATAGCGTAGATTTGAAATTTAGGAATGTGCAATGGTACCCCATCCCAACTGATAGGTGTTATCTCGATAACCTGCCCCATATTGTCCAAAGAGATTGCCATCGTGTTGCCAACCACCATCAAATTTAAAAATTCAAATAATAATCCCGGCACATAGTACGATATTCTTCAGTGTACTCCCGAGCATCAGCGTAGATGACTAGCTCGTCATGTTCAACAATGCTTTTGTTCCGAGAAAAGCACAAACACGCTCGAATTTTGTCATTTTGATAATTGCTGCGTATGTCTAAGCGTTTATTTAGATGAAGGCCTTCGTTCAATGCGTATTCCAATAAACTCGAGGTGTCCCCCGTCGGGATCACACAATAAAAATACCCATCGGAACTCAATAACCTAGCCGCTTGTTCCAATAGTTGTTTATGTGACAAATGCTGTTGCGAGCGGGCATACACTCTTGCCTGATTCGGATCGATCAAGTTGTGATGCTGTTTATGCATGCCTTTGTAATAAGGCGGATTTGAGATAATCAAATCATATGGATTCGACGCATGAAATGTCTTGATATCGCATTCAATCACACGAATTTGATTGGCAAATTTGGATTTTTGAATGTTATTACGCGCTTGACGAACCGCCGCTGGCTCAATCTCGACGGCAGATATTAGACTTGTAGCAAACGTTTTTTGTGCCAACATCAAGGCAAGTAAACCCGAACCGGTACCAATGTCCAATATGTAACGAGCGTTTTTGGTATGGGCCCAAGAACCCAACACAATACTATCTGTGCCGACTTTCATGCCGCATTCATCATGTTCGATTGCAAACTGCTTAAAACGAAACCCGCTATTTGCTGAGTTAGCCAACTTGAATTGCCTCAGTCGATATCTCTAATTTGGGTTGCAAGTCTATCATTTGTCGGGCAACTTGGTTAGCATGAATTGGCTTATACTTAGCAAATTTGCCAACAAAACACCATGATAACCAGCGACTTAACCAAATTCCAAACTGCTCGTTACGCCTAAATTCAGCTCGGTCCCCCAACAATAAGGACGGCCTAACAGCTGCCGCATGTTCTAGCTGTGGCATGGTTAATATTGCATTTTCTAGCTCACCTTTTACTTTGAGGTAGAAATTCTTAGATTTGGCGTCCGCACCAACACTCGATACCCACACAAAGCCTTTTGCACGTTGTGCTCGAGCAAGCTGAGCGGCCACGTGAACTAATTGAAAATCAACATAACGAAACGCCTTGCGAGAGCCGGCTTTTTTGATCGTGGTGCCGAGGCAACAATACACATGATCGACACTAAAATATCCCTGATAGTCCTGAAAATCATCAAAGTTGATAACAAGCACTCGCAGTTTGAGTAAGGGATCGACAAACTCGCCACGCACTAATTCCCTGCGAACGATTATCGTTACTTCAGAATAGTCTGGATGCGCGAGCAATTGCTGAGTCAGCGCTTTGCCGACGAGTCCAGTCGCTCCCACAACTGTGGCAGTCAATCCTGATTTTATTGCTGTTTGCCCTGAACTTTGCATAGAACATCATTGACAGGTGTATAAAAAGATAAGGTATTATACGAAGAAATCACCTAAACGACACAAAACCAATGAAAATAAAACACGTTTTAACGACTAGCTTGCTCTTCTGTGCCTCCATTATTACCGTAGCCACCGCACAAGAACTGAGTATTGAGCGCATCATGTCTGCCCCATCTTTAAGCGGCACAGCCCCGTCACAAGTAAAATTATCGCCAAACGGTGAACGGGTTACCTTTATTCGTGCTAAAGCGACTGATAATACCCGCTTCGATTTGTGGGAGTACCATATTCCAAGTGGCCAAGAGCGTATTTTGTTTGATGCCGATGATTTACATTCTGGCCCTGAGACCCTGTCAGATGAGGAAAAAGCGCGGCGTGAGCGCTTGCGCTTATCCGGTTCAGGCATCGTATCTTATCAATGGTCAAACGATGGCAAAGCTCTGCTCTTCCCGCTTGCCGGCGATGTCTTTTATTACAAGTTGGGAGATAAAAAGGCGACTCGTTTGGTCGAAACCCCAGAATTTGAAACCGACGTCAAACTCTCCCCAAAAGGAAATTACGTTTCTTTTATTCGTGAACAAAATGTTTTTGTGCTCGACATTGCAACAGGGAAAGAAACCGCTATCACCACACAAGGTGGTGGAGACATCAAGTTTGGCATGGCAGAATTTGTTGCCCAAGAAGAAATGTATCGTATGACAGGATATTGGTGGGCACCGGATGAGACTGCCATAGCCTTCACGCGCACGGATGAGAGTGGCGTTAAAGATGCCACTCGCTCTGAGATCTATGCCGATCGCATTGATATGATTGACCAAAAATACCCGTTCGCTGGCACTGACAATGCACTGATTGAACTGTACGTGCAAACACTTGCTGATAATGAACGCATCCAAGTCCCTCTTGGCGCAGAAAAAGACATCTACTTACCCCGTGTAAACTGGATGCCCAATAGCAAAGTATTAACCTATCAATGGCAGTCACGTGATCAAAAAACACTTGAGCTACGAGCGTTTGATTTGGAACAGAAAACCACAAAGACGCTAGTGACCGAAACCAGCCCAACTTGGATCAATTTACATAAATCTTTGCGCTTTTTAAAACAAACCGAACAGTTTATTTGGGCCAGTGAACGCGATGGATTTACACATCTTTATCTCTATCACAACAATGGCGAGTTAATCAGACAGGTTACTCAAGGTGATTGGGTGGTGACCAGTATCGATGCGATTGATGAAAAAGAAGAGGTAATTTACTTTAGTGGTCGTGCGGATACTCCTCTTGAAACACATTTATACAGCATTGATTTTTCAGGTAAGAACCTAAGGCGTATCACGCCTGCCGAACAGTATAACGCAGTTAATTTCAGTTCCGATGCAACGGTCTTTGTGAATAGTTTTTCGACCATAAATACGCCTCCTCAAACAGGTCTATATCGCGCCGACGGTTCTCTGATAACCTGGCTAGATGAAAACGCTTTGGACATGAACCATCCTTTAACTAATTATTATGAGACTTGGATAGCACCTGAGTTTGGCACTATAAAGGCAGATGATGGCACCAAGCTCTATTATCGCTTATACCGACCGCGCAATGTGCAAGGCAAAGCGCCCGCCATCGTTTATCACTATGGTGGCCCCATTGCACAGGTCGTCACCAATCGCTGGGGTGGTACAAGAGGATTGATGTTTCAGTATTGGGCACAACAAGGCTATGTCGTCTTTAGCATAGATAATCGCGGTTCGAACTATCGCGGTAAAGCATTTGAAGATCACATTTATCAGCGCATGGGGGATATTGAGGTCTTGGATCAAAAACGCGGCATCGAATGGCTCAAAGCGCAACCGTTTGTTGATGGAAATCGTGTGGGCATTTACGGCCATTCGTACGGTGGTTACATGACGCTAATGACCATGTTCAAACACCCTGGTCTTGTTAAAGCTGGTGTATCGGGTGCACCAGTCACCGAATGGCGCTTGTACGATACTCACTACACCGAACGCTACATGGGCGATCCGCGTGTGGTGCCTAAAAAATACGACGCAGCGTCAGTCTTCCCGTATGCAACACAGCTCGAAGATGAGTTGTTGATTCTGCATGGAATGGCGGATGACAATGTGTTATTTACGCATGCAACCAAGTTGTATAAGCATTTGCAAGACAATGCAAAATTGTTTCATGTGATGGATTATCCAGGTAAAAAACACGGGATAAGAGGTAAAAATACTCAAATCCATATGTACAAAACCATCACAAAGCACTTTGAGACGCATCTTCAATAGATGCGCCTAAGAATGTTAACTTAGTTAAATATATTATCCGCTAGCGCCTGTTGCACGCCCATCGCGCACTCAGGCGTTAGCGTAATTTCCAGCATTTCGCCGCCAGAAATATAAATCTTAAGCTCAGATTCCATATCAAATCGACCTGCGGTTTCCACCTTGAATTGCGTCACCGATTTGTACGGAATCGAGTGATATTCAACTTTACTTCCCGTAATCCCCTGCTTGTCGACCATGATCATCCGATTGTTGGTGAATAAAATCATGTCCCGTACGAGTTTGTATGCTTTGGTAATGTTTTCGCTCTTTGCAAGCACCCCTGCCATATCTTCCTGTACTTCACTAATATCAACTTCTGACGCATTGCCCAACAGACTGTCTAATAAACCCATGTGAACCTTCCTTATTTATGTATAATCGTGATAACTGATTGTTAAGTTTAGTGAAAAGCCGTGATATTACCAACTTTTTTAGATGTTCAAGCAGCGCAACAGCGCATTGCACGAAAAGTCGATACGACGCCGATAGTGACATCTAACCTACTCAATGATTGGTTGGGGCATACTGTGTTGTTTAAAGCAGAATGCTTGCAAAAAACCGGGGCATTTAAACTGCGTGGAGCGACCAATTTTATTCAACGTGCATTGGCTGAAGAACGCTTGCCAGATTATATTGTGGCCAATAGCTCTGGCAATCATGCGCAAGCGGTTGCGTATGCCGGAGCTCAGGCTGGTCGTGATGTGACTATTTTTAGTTCTGAGCATATTTCTGCCGTAAAAGCACAAGGTACGATTGAATATGGGGCTGATTTGCGTTTGTTTCCGACTCGACTCGAGGCTGATGAAGCAGTCAAAGCGGCTGCCAGTGAAGACAATGTCATTTGGATCCCGCCGTTTAACCACGCTGATATTATTTCAGGACAAGGCACCGCAACATTAGAAGCGTTACAGCAATGTCGCACTCAAGACATGACTCCTAATGCAGTCTTTGCACCATGTGGTGGTGGCGGTTTAGTGTCTGGCGCCTTACTAGCCACACGCGAGTTAGCCCCTAAAGCCCAAGTCATTGGCGTGGAGCCACAAAACGCAAATGATGCTTCCATTTCATTGCAACAAGGGGCCATTCATACACTCACTACACCACCTGACACATTAGCAGACGGCGCTGCTACTCCTGCGGTTGGTGATTTGACATTCGCTTTGCTACAGGAGTTAGATGGCTTCTATGAGGCGAGCGAAACGCATATTGCCTATTGGACCCAATGGCTGCAACATCTGCTGAAACTACATATCGAACCAACTTGCTGTATGACCATGGCGGGCGTGGTAGGTTGGCTTGCTGAACAGACTTCCCCACAGACCGTGTTGGTGATGCTATCTGGGGGAAATATCAGTGCGCAAAGTATGCAAAAGATTTACGCGGTGGATTACCTTACACAAACACCCTGTCTATAATTTTTAAACAGTCCATCAGCCGACAATTAAAATCAAAAAAGCAGAGTGTGTTTCCACGCTCTGCTTTTTTGATATTCAGATAGGTGCTTATTACAGCTTAGGACCAGCCTCAACCAGTGCCGCACCGTTGTCTGTGTCAGTGAACTTCTCGAAGTTATCGACAAACAAGCCAGCAAGTTTGGTTGCTTTGTCTGTCCATTCAGACGCATCAGCGTAGGTACCGCGAGGATCAAGTACCTCTGGTGCAACCTCGCCCAACTCGGTTGGTACCTCTAGATTGAACAATGGCACAACTTGCGTCGGTGCTTCATCAATGGACCCATCAAGAATCGCATCAATGATCGCTCGGGTGGCTTTAATCGAAATACGTTTGCCCGTACCGTTCCAGCCTGTATTGACCAAATACGCTGTCGCGCCAACGGCTTCCATACGTGATTTTAATACATCAGCATATTGCGTAGGGTGCAAGGTTAAGAACGCTGCGCCAAAACAGCTTGAGAACGTAGGCGTTGGCTCAGTAATGCCACGCTCAGTGCCAGCAAGTTTAGCCGTAAAACCAGATAAGAAATAATACTGCGCTTGCTCAGGCGTCAATTTAGACACCGCTGGTAATACGCCAAAGGCATCAGCGGTCAAGAAAATAACTTTCTTTGCATGCCCTGCTTTCGATACCGGCTTAACAATGTTGTCAATGTGATGAATGGGATAAGAAACACGCGTGTTTTCAGTGGTTGAGTTATCATCATAATCAATCTCACCACCTTCCAGTACGGTCACATTTTCAAGTAAGGCATCGCGACGAATGGCGTTGTAGATATCCGGTTCCGCTTCTTTGCTCAGATTAATCGTTTTGGCGTAACAACCGCCTTCAAAGTTAAAGACGCCGTTGTCGTCCCAACCGTGCTCGTCATCACCAATTAACTCACGCTTAGGATCAGTTGACAGTGTGGTTTTACCTGTGCCTGACAAACCGAAGAAAATCGCCACATCACCTTCTTTACCGACGTTAGCAGAACAGTGCATAGACGCGATGTTTTGCAGTGGTAAGAAGTAATTCATCATCGAGAACATGCCTTTTTTCATCTCACCGCCGTACCAAGTACCGCCGATAAGCTGGATCTTTTCAGTTAAGTTAAAAGCAACGAAGTTCTCTGAATTTAGGCCGTGTTTTTGCCAATCAGGGTTGGTGGTTTTGGCACCATTCATCACCACAAAATCAGGCTCAAAGGTTTCTAATTCAGCTTCTGAAGGGCGAATGAACATGTTTTTAACGAAGTGTGCCTGCCATGCAACTTGTGTCACAAAACGCACTTTAAGACGGGTATCTGGATTGGCACCACAATAGGTATCAACCACAAATAAACGACTGTTGGATAATTGCTTGGTCACTAAAGCTTTTAAGTCATTCCAGACATCTTGCGAAATCGCTTTGTTGTCGTTTTTGCCTTGGTCGGCCCACCAAACGGTATCACGTGTTACATCATCGCGTACAATGTATTTGTCTTTGGGTGAGCGTCCAGTGAACTGTCCTGTGTTCACAGATACTGCACCACACTCAGTAACAACACCCTTTTCAAAACCTTCTAGTTCAGGTTTTGTGGTTTCTTCAAATAATAGTTCATAACTCGGGTTATAAACGATCTCCGTAGCATCAACGATGCCAATAGCAGCCAAATCTTGGGAGATGGACATGTAGGGTACTCCTGGGTATAGAGGTGACGTAAACGTCGACTAAATTGTAAATTTTTCGTCGTGCAGGCGGGAGTTTTTGTGCTTATTTTGCTTTTTTTTATTATTTTTGCGCCTTTGCAGTAATTGTAAACCTTCAACGCTTATTTCACAAAAGCATTGCCCCATACTAATACTAAGTTATTAGAGAAAAACGCCTAAAGTACTTAAGGTAACTCCGCATTTCTTGCGGCCTGCAGCAGTTTGTACCATTCTTCTCGTGACAATATGATATTTGCCAATTTTGAACATTCACGAATTCTATTGATATTCGTCGTTCCAATCACAGGCTGAATATTAGCAGGATGCCTCTTCAAGAACGCCAGTTGCACTGCTTCAATCGATACACCATGGTGCAGCGCACACTCAGCAAGCACTTTATGGACGCGATGCTCCACATCAGTTTGTGGGCGACTATAACGGCCTTGAGATAGAGCACCCCAAGCTTGAAGTTGCACGCCTTGCGTTTGCGAATATTCAAGCATGCCACTAAAGGTATTATAGGAAGGATATTGCGCATCGTTACCGATGACTTGTTGGTCAAGCAGGGCCAAGTGGTGTAAACCACATTCTACTTGATTCACGGTGATGGGCATACCCAGTGCACTTTGCAAAAACTCAATTTGCACCACCGACATATTAGACACCCCTATGGCTTTAAACAGGCCTTGAGCGTGCATTTGATTCAGTGCTTGTGCGGTTTCATGCAATTCCATCAGAGGGTCAGGACGATGCAACAGCAAAATATCGAGATAATCGATATTCAAGCGCTGTAAAATCCCTTGTACCGATGTGGTTAACCATTCTGCTGAAAAATCGTAGCGTTTAGGCCCGTATTCATCTGCAAAACGAATCCCACACTTAGATTGCAAAACCATTTGCTCCCGCAAACCGGGACGGCTTTTTAATATCTGACCGAATACCTTTTCGGCCTTATTAAAAGTATAAATGTCAGCGTGATCAAATACGGTAATATTATGATCCAGGCACGTGTCGATTATTTGTTCAGCTTGGTGAATGTCATCCTTCGTTAAAGCGTTGTCATTCCACCCTCCACCTAAGCCCATACAGCCATAAACGAGTTGAGAAGCCTGTCCAATCGCTCTATTAAGTGAACGGATGAGATGCATATTTCCCTCTTTTTGAATGATCCAATATGTCTATTTGGATATGTTACAATAAATCTATCTTGCATACACTGTTAGTCATTAAGAAGCTTACACCATGACCAAGTTACCGATTAGTGTTTTTATTATTTGTCAAAATGAAGAACAACATATTCGACGTCTACTCACCTCCCTTGAGATGATGGATGAAATCATTATTGTGGACTCAGGTAGTACGGATATGACACTGGAGATTGCGCGCGAATATGATGTTAAGATCACTCATCAAGAATGGTTGGGGTACACAAAACAGAAACAGTTTGCCATGAATCTATGCTCACACGACTGGGTGCTGAATTTGGATGCCGATGAAGCACTGACGCCGACCTTAGTGGCAAAAATGGAAGCGATCATTAAGTCCGATGTCGCCGACTGCGTGCGTTTACAACGAAATGACTTTTTAATTGGTCAACCCTTTTCAGCATTGACTAAAAAGCCAAACAATCTGCGTCTTTTCAAAAAATCAAAAGCCCAATTTAAACCCGATGTTTTAGTGCATGAGAGCGCACAAGTAGATGGACGAGAAATTCAGATCAAAGAAGCATTTGATCATTATGGCTACGATTCCATTCATGTATTAACCGATAAATGTAACCAATATTCGACCTTAAAAGCCGATGAAAAATTTGCAAAAGGCAAACGCCACTCTCTACTCAAATTGACGTTGGTGTTTCCAATTACTTTTTTAAAAGTGTACTTGTTGCAAAGATTTATATTTTCTGGGAGGAGAGGATTCATCCAATCGGTCATCACCGCCTATTATTCTTTTACTAAAGAAGCAAAATTATACGAAGCGTATCAAAGGGAAAAACATCACAGAGTGTGATCATCCAACGGCAATACAAGCTGTTCGATATCACTTTCATTTTTTAGCCCGACCGTCAGACCAACCAGACGTATCCCCCTTTCTTTGCGACGCAGTAAAATGGCCGTTAACAGCTCACTAAAATATTCTGCATCATAAAATGGACGCGTATGCTCGATGGTGGTGAGTTGAAAATCATCGAACTTCAACTTGATCCCCTGGCTTTTAATTCGTGACTCGGCATCATGATAAGCAATACGCTGTTCGAGCTTGGGTAAAAGGTAAGCTACGACGTCTTCTACTTCGGTGCGAGCAACAATATCAACACTTAAGGTACGCTCAACGCCAATGGATTTGCGCACGCGTTCTACATTAACAGCTCTATCATCAATCGCATGACAGCGATTCCATAAAATCGCACCAAACTTTCCTAATGTTTTGTGCAATCGAGTAAACGGAAATTGACGCACATCTGCGCAAGTAAACAATCCTAAATTATTAAGCTGCTCCAGTGTGACTTTACCTACCCCAGGGATTTTGTGCAGTGGCATTCGTGCAACGAACTCGTCTAACTCCCTTGGTGTGATAACACATATCCCGTTAGGTTTATTTTCATCACTGGCGACTTTTGCAACAAACTTGATGGGCGCGACGCCAGCAGAGGCCGTAATTCCAATCTCTCGTTCGATAGTACGCCGAATATCTTGTGCAATCAATGTAGCAGAGCCGTTACAATGAGTTACATGAGTCACATCTAGATACGCTTCATCCCATGATAGCGGCTCAATGATTTCGGTATAACGAGAAAAAATCTCACGGATTTGATCACTGACCTGCTTATACACATCCATGCGCCCTTTGATTAAAGTGAGGTCAGGACAAAGTCTTAAAGCGTGCACAGTAGACATGGCAGAGCGCACGCCAAAAGCACGCGCAGGGTAGTTGCATGTTGCAATCACACCGCGCCTATCGGAACTGCCACCAATGGCAATCGGGATACCCCTATATCTAGGGTTGTCCCGCATCTCGACCGCGGCATAAAAGCAATCCATATCGATATGTATGATCTTTCGCATTTTTTAAATACAAAGCGGTCAACCCTTTGCCTCTCTGGCGCACTAAATTATTTTATCCTTTTCCCATTCTGCAATTTTTTTCTGCCGAGCGGCTTCGCGTTCCATTCGTGCTTTTTTGCGATCACACGGTTCAGGGCAGTCGCAAGCTTTTGCAATGCCTAATGCGCCTAAGCCACCACAGCTGCCTGATATCGTCTTTTTCTGAACTAAATAACCCACAGCCATGGCAACGACCATCGCAACAAAAAATACAAACGCTAAAATAAACGTACTCATGATGTAATCCTGTGTGACTTAATGTATTGTAACAACTTGGTCAAATAGTGGCGAGCGATACTCCACAAATCCATTGTCCGATTTGGTTATCAATAAAACAGCTAAATCTTCGCTTTCTGCCAACAGTTTTGCTTCCTCAGTACCCAAGATACTCAACGCAGTTGCAAGCCCATCGGCTACCATTGATTTTTCATGTACTACGGTTACAGAGACTAATTTATGTTGAATCGGACGACCTGTAGTTGGATTGATAAGATGGGAATAGCGAATGCCATCTTCTTCATAATAATTACGATAATCACCCGAGGTCGCAATGGCATTATTTCCAATAGAAATCACCTTTTGAATCGCACGTTGCTCACTTAAGGGCTTTTCAATTGCAATACGCCAAGCTGAACCATTTTGCTTGTTACCGGAAACACGCATTTCACCACCAATTTCAACAAGATAATTGTCAATATTATGAGACTCTAATATCTCGGCTAATACATCGACACCATAGCCTTTTGCTATAGGTGACAAATCAACGTAGATACCGTCGATTTGTTTCGTAGCAATACCTTTGTTAATTTGAATATGCTCCAAGCCCATCAGCGCCTTAGCAGCATCAATTTGGCCCTGAGAGGGGATTTTTTCTGGGCGTTTTTGTGGTCCAAATCCCCACAGGTTGACTAATGGCCCTATCGTAACATCTAACGCTCCATTGGATAATTTTGCCAGTCGCTTCGCTTCTTCAATAACCAATAGTGTCTCGGCACTCAATAACATGGGTTGACCCGCTGACAATTGATTAAAACGTGACAGTTCAGAGTCTGGTATGTATGTCGACATGAGCTGATTAATACGAATGAGTGCGTCATTAATTTGTCTGTGCAACACGTCAGATGATGGGGCATCACCTCCGTGGTATTTTACGTTATATGTCGTACCCATGGTGTTACCATTTAGGAATGACTCATTTTTTTCAGGGGTTTGTTGACTGCATGACGACAGCACCATACAAACAAGCAAAACCAATACATGTTTCATCATTTTTGTTTACCCGATAAAAAAAGAGCCGACATAAGCCGGCTCCTTGGTCGTTAGTTGTTAGCCACCGAAGTCATCTAACATAATATTTTCGTCTTCAACACCCAAATCTTTCAGCATATTGATGACGGCTGCGTTCATCATGGGCGGACCGCACATATAGAACTCACAGTCTTCAGGAGCTGGATGATCTTTGAGGTAATTTTCCAATAAGACATTGTGGATAAAACCAGTATAGCCTTCCCAATTGTCCTCTGGTTGTGGATCAGATAATGCAACATACCAGTCAAAATTATCGTTCTCTTTTGCCAGCATATCAAAATCTTCAACATAGAACATTTCACGTTTGGAACGCGCACCATACCAAAACGACATCTTGCGATCCGTTTTGATGCGACGAAGTTGGTCGAAGATGTGCGAACGCATTGGTGCCATACCAGCACCACCACCAACGAATACCATTTCAGCATCAGTATCTTTGGCAAAGAACTCACCAAATGGACCTGAAATCGTTACTTTGTCGCCTTTTTTAAGGCTCCAAATAAACGAGGACATTTTACCAGCAGGTAGGCTTAGGTTATTAGGTGGCGGCGTAGCAATACGCACGTTCAACATAATAATGCCTTCTTCTTCCGGGTAGTTTGCCATCGAGTATGCACGAATGGTTTCTTCGTCTACTTTTGACTCCACGTCAAAGAAGCCAAAGTGATTCCAATCTGGGCGATATTCTTCTGGAATATCAAAGTCTTTGTACTTAACGTGGTGAGGTGGCGCCTCAATCTGAATGTAACCACCTGCACGGAATGGTACCGATTCACCATCAGGGATTGCAAGCTTAAGTTCTTTAATGAAAGTTGCCTCGTTATTGTTCGAGATAACTTCACATTCCCATTTCTTAACACCAAAGATTTCTTCTGGTAACTCAATATCCATGTCTTGCTTAACCGCAACTTGACATGATAGGCGACAACCCTCTTTCGCTTCACGCTTAGAGATATGGTCTAATTCAGTAGGAAGAATTTCGCCACCACCTTCTTTGATGGTTACATGACATTGACCACATGAGCCGCCACCACCACAAGCTGACGATACAAAGATACCTGAGTCAGCTAGTGCACCAAGTAATTTGCCGCCAGGTGCTGCAACGATGGTTTTTTCTGGATCACCGTTTACTGTAATTTTGACGTCACCAGAAGGCACAAGTTTTGACTTAGCAAACATGATGATAAATACAAGCGCAAGAACAATAACGATAAACATGCCTACGCCGAGGATAACTTCTATATTCATAATCTAGCTCCCCTATTAAATTGCGATGCCGGTGAATGACTGAAAGCCCAATGCCATTAGACCTGCAATCATAAATACCGAACCAAGACCACGAACACCGTCAGGCATATCCGCGTATTTTAGTTTTTCACGAACTGCCGCTAATAATACGATAGCAAGTGCCCAACCAATACCTGAACCAATACCATACACAAAGCTTTCGGCAACGTTATATTCACGCTGTACAGCAAATGCGACACCACCAAAAATGGCACAGTTCACGGTAATCAATGGTAAGAATATACCAAGTGCGTTGTACAACGCAGGGAAGAACTTATCTAAGCTCATTTCCAAGATCTGTACCAAAGCTGCGATAACACCGATGAACGTCAAGAAGCTTAAGAAGCTTAAATCCGCATCAGGGAAACCGGCCCAAGCAAGCGCGCCAGGTGCAAGAATATTGGTATAGATAACTTGGTTAACCGGTACAGAGATTCCCAATACCACGATTACCGCAATACCTAGACCCATTGAGGTTGCAACTTTTTTAGAAACCGCTAGAAAAGTACACATCCCTAAGAAAAGTGATAGTGCCATGTTCTCAACAAAAATTGAGCGCACTAATAATCCAACATAATGTTCCATGATTAGTCCTTAGGTTCGACCTGTTCAGGGCGAATGGTACGGATAAACCAAATCATACCGCCGATTAAGAAGAATGAGCTAAATGGTAGGATTAACAGACCATTTGCTTGATACCAGCCACCATTAGTAACCAATGGTAAAATCTCAAAGCCCAAGATAGTACCAAAACCGAATAGCTCTTTGATAGTACCGATGACGATAAGGATAAATGAATACCCTAGACCGTTACCAACCCCATCAAGCAAGCTCATCATAGGTGGTGACTTCATTGCATACGCTTCAGCACGCCCCATTACAATACAGTTGGTAATAATCAAACCAACGAATACCGAGAGTTGTTTTGAAATCTCGTATGAATACGCTTTCAAAATTTGGTCAACCACGATTACCAAAGAAGCAATAATCGTCATTTGAATGATGATACGTACGCTTGATGGAATGTAATTGCGAATGATTGAAATAAACAAGTTAGAAAAAGCCGTTACTGAGGTCAATGCCAATGACATAACCAAAGCTGTTTCTAATTTTGTTGTGATTGCCAATGCAGAACAAATACCAAGTACATGAAGTGCAATGGGGTTCGAATCAATGATTGGCCCAAACAGGGCTTTTTTCATTTCTTTTGCGTTACTCGCCATGAGATATGCCCCTTATGATTTCCAAGATTGTCTTTGTAAGTATGGACCGAAACCGTTTTCACCAGCCCAATACTGCAATGTGTTGCTGACGCCGTTCGAGGTCAATGTTGCACCCGATAAAGCATCTACTGCATAAGGGTTATCAGAACCAGCTTGTTTCTTTACTTTGATAGCAACTTCGCCATCGTCGTAAATCTTTTTGCCTTTCCATTTAGCCATCCATGCAGGGTTTTGCACTTCACCACCCAATCCAGGGGTTTCCTTATGCTGGTAGTACACCAACTCTTCAATCGTATTGCCATCAGCACTTACTGCTAAGAAGCCAAACATCAAATCCCAAAGACCAGATCCGTGAACCGGTAAGATTATACGAGAAATCGAACCATCTTCTTCTTTAATGTGGAATACATTAGCAATTGCCGAGCGACGTGAAAAGCCAACATTGCCTTCAACTTTTACACTGGTATTAGGATCCTTCGCTAACTTGCCATACATGTCAAAAGGCTTACCAGTATCCGCTACAGGATTTTCGACGTATTCGCCTGTCGCTAGATCAACGAATTTTTCTTCAACTCGCGCTTCATAGCGTTCTTTGACTGCCGCTTTTGACATGCCGGCTTCATACAAACCGGCTGCGGTTAAAATGTTCGTTTTCTTATCTACTGCTGCGTTTGACTGTTGTAGTGAGCGCAAGCCAACCGCCGCACTTGATACAACAATTGAGCACACTAGACAAACTGCTAGGACAACGCCAACCGTTCTGCCCAAAGTTTCTTTATTAGCTGACACGTGCAACCCTCCGTTTGATGTTGCTCTGTGCAACGAAATAATCGAATAATGGTGCCCACAAGTTTGCGAATAGAATTGCAAGCATAATACCTTCAGGGAATGCAGGATTTAAAACACGAACGATGACTGTCATCATACCGATGAAGAAACCGTACGCCCATTTCCCTGTGTCTGTGAACGAGGCAGAAACTGGGTCCGTTGCCATAAAGAACATACCAAACGCCATACCACCAATGACCATATGCCAGTACCAAGGCATAGCCAGGTAATGAGATGGGTTATCTGCAGGAGCAACCATATTTAAGATTGTGGATAAGAAAATCACACCAAAAAGAACACCTGCAACAATGCGCCAGCTTGCAATACGTAAATAGATAATAAATAAGCCACCGAGCATAATCGCCAACGTTGAGACTTCACCAGCAGAACCTTGGATATTACCTAGGAAAGCTTGAGTCCATGCAGCCATGTCAGAGAAGTCCATGGTGCCTGAAGCCGCTTGGCTTAACCATGTTGCACCAGAGTAACCGTCAGCAGCCACCCAAATTGAGTCACCTGACATCTGCGCTGGATAGGCAAAATACAAGAAAGCACGACCAGACAACGCTGGATTAAGGAAGTTACGTCCGGTACCACCAAATACTTCTTTGGCGATAACCACACCGAAGGTAATACCCAATGCTACTTGCCATAAAGGTACTGTAGCCGGTAACGTCAGTGCAAATAGTACGGATGTAACGAAGAAGCCTTCATTCACTTCGTGCTTACGCACTGAGGCAAATAAAACCTCCCAGAAACCACCTACAGCAAATGTCACCGCATAAATCGGTAACCACCAACATGCACCGTAGAAAAACAGTGTTAATGCAGACGCATCGGCAACGCCTAATTGACCGCCTAACGCAGTAAATAATGCTGCTTGCCATGCATCTGGTAAGGTAGCACCGGCCAAAATAGCAATGTTTGCTTGATTACCGATGTTGTACATGCCGTAAAACATCGCAGGGAAAGTCGCCATCCACACCATGATCATGATGCGTTTTAAATCGATGCTATCACGTACGTGAGTTGAGGATTTATTGACTTTACCAGGAGTGTAAAAAATGGTCGCAACAGCTTCATAGAGTGCGTACCATTTTTCGTGTTTGCCACCCGGCTCAAAATCCGGTTCAATTTTTTCTAAATATGCTTTTAAACCCATTGGTTAACCCTCTAATTCAATTTTGGTTAAACAATCACGCAAGATTGGGCCATAATTATATTTGCCAGGACAAACATAAGAACACAATGCCAAATCTTCTTCATCTAATTCCAAACAACCCATTTGTTGAGCTGTATCAGTATCACCTGCGATGATGTCACGCAATAACAAAGTTGGTAAGATATCCAACGGCATCACACGCTCGTAGTTACCGATTGGCACCATAGAGCGATCAGAACCGTTTGTTGTAGAAGTCATATTAAACAGGCGTTTGCCTGCAAGATGACCGAGGTAAGCACGCGTTACTGAATGTTTATCGCCGCCTGGTGTAATCCAACCAAACAAGCGCTTTTCTTTATCTTCTTCAATCAGAGATACTTGCAAATGATAACGACCTAAATACGCGTGGGGACCTGCTGCCGTTGTACCGTGTAGTACTGAGCCAGAGATGACACGAGTATTGTCTAGTGTGGTTTCGTTTGCAATAAGTTGGTCTAGTGACGCACCAATTACAGTGCGAACCAAACGTGGGTTCTTTGCTGCTGGGCCGGCCAAAGCGACAACGCGAGAAGTATCAAGCTGGCCAGTCGTAAATAGTGCGCCAACCGCAATAACGTCTTGGTAGTTGATGTGCCAGTTAAACTTGGTCGCACCTACTGCATCAATCATATGCATGTGCGTGCCAACCAAACCCGCAGGATGTGGTCCGGCAAACTCATGCACCTCAACCTTGGCGTTGCCAGTATCTACTGACGCATTTGCTGCTTTAGAAACATACAATTTGCCTTCAGTAAGGTTTGATAACACATTCAAACCGTTGACGAAATCATCATTGCGCTCAGCGATAATTACCGTTGGATCAGCGGCCAATGGATTGGTATCCATGGCATTGACAAAAATCGCATTTGGTTGACTGCCAAGGGTCGGAGCTTTGCTGTATGGACGTGTACGCAACGCTGTCCATAAGCCTGATTCAACCAATTGCTGCTCGACTTTATCACGCGTTAAGCCCGCCAGTTTATCCGCTGCGAACGCGTCAAAAGCCACAGCGTCTTCACCTGCCATATCGATTACAACAGATTGCAACACGCGCTTTGCACCACGGTTTACTGCAGACACTGTACCGCTTGCTGGAGCCGTGTATTTGACGCCTGGGTTTTTCTTGTCTTCAAACAAAACTTGGCCTTTTTTGACCGAGTCACCTACTTGGACATGCATGGTTGGACGCATACCCACGTATTCCTCACCCAAAATCGCGACCTGCGTCACGGCAACCCCATCGTGGATTTGCTGTGCCGGAGACCCCGAAATAGGAAGGTCTAGTCCTTTCTTTATTTTATGTAACATAAGCAATTGCACTACTCTGTTTGGATACTAATTAGCCAAAGCATCACACACAAACCTGGAATGACTTGGCTAATCAGTATAATTTTATTGTCACGGTGTTGTTAAACAAATCAATTTGTTGTTATTGAAGGTTTATTCTAATGCCCACTTTCTCTGTTCAGACCATCACCCACATCGCGAGGCTGAATGACTGCTTAGAATATTATTGTTTTTTTCACACGCTTGATAACGGTTATCTCGGTGCTTTCAGCAGAATCTTTCATGAGCATTTGTCAAACCCACACTTATACAAACAACAAATGCTTTAATTAAAACCCGCGGATTATAAAGGAAAAATCATCCTTAATCCATTATCTATCGTCAGAATATCTAAGGGAATGAAAGATTACTATACGACTTGTGTTCAACAAAACTGCCAGATCCCATATAAGCCTATCTTTATACAGCAATAAACCGCCATTTCGGCGGTTTATACAAGGTATTTCAGTCATTGCGACTTTGGTATAACCAATATTCCTCACGACCAATTGACAACTGGATCCACATCCGCTTCGTAATCAACTTCGTCAAAGGCAAAACCAAACAGGTGCAAAAACTCCTGGTGGTACCCTGCATAATCGCTCAATTGATGGAAGGTTTCTTGCGTGACTTGATCCCACAAAGTTGCTATTTTGGCTTGAGTCGCATCATTGGTTTCTTTGCCATCCATGCGGTAGCGATTTACTTCATCCGTTAGGGCGTTATCATTTAGCAAACAATCTCTGTACAAACCCACAATCTGTTCAATACAGCCTTCATGTGTCCCTTCTTCTTTCATTACTCTATAAATCAGCGATATGTATAACGGCATAACTGGAATGGCTGAGGATGCTTGGGTGACCAACGCTTTAAGAGACGAAACGTGAGCCTCTAAACCAAGCCCTGCAAATTTAGTGTTAAGTACACTTGCCGCACGATCTAAATCTTCTTTAGCTTTACCTATGGTCGCAGAACCATAAATTGGCCAAGTTAATTCTTTACCAATATAAGTGTAAGCAGTAGTTTTACAGCCCTCTGCAAGCAAATCAGCATCGGCTAGGGCATTGATCCATAATTCCCAATCTTCCCCGCCCATAACCTTGATGGTATGAGCAATTTCTTCCTCTGATGCTGGCTCTAACGACACATCATGCACTAAATCTTTGTCGGTATCATAAGTCTTAGTGGTGTAGGCTTGGCCAACTGGTTTTAGGGTCGATTTGAACGTTTCACCGGTCACAGGATCGGTACGACGTGGTGAGGCAAGAGAATAAATCACCATGTCGACTTTGCCCATTTCTCTAAGCTTTTCGATCACTTGATCTTTTAACTCATTAGAAAATGCATCACCATTAATCGTGTGTGCCTCAATTCCAGCCTGCTTTGCTTGGGCATGAAATGCCGCAGTATTATACCAACCAGCTGTACCAGTTTTGCGTTCAGTAGGCGCTTTTTCAAAACATACACCTAAAGTTTTCGCTCCGTATCCAAATGAAGAAGTAATGCGCGAAGCCAAGCCATAACCGGTAGAACATCCGATAACCAAGACGTTTTTAGGTGCATCAGCACTTTCTAGTTGTTGTGATTGGACGTATTCAATTTGTTTTGCCACATTATGTGCACACCCAACTGGATGGGCGTTTGTGCAAATAAACCCACGAACTTTTGGCTTGATAACCATGTATTTCTCCTAAAAGCAATGTAGCCGTTATGTGTGTATTGTAAACTGACCAACCTGTAAAACTGGTCGGGCAAGTCAGTCTATTTTGTTTGTTACTCAATGAAAAATGCCCTCAAAAGAGGGCATTTAAAATAGCGTTTAGTTATCTATGTTTAGCTGATAATCTCGTGCAACTCAACCTCAAATACCAAGGTGCTGTACGGTGCAATCGCTCCCCCTGCGCCTTGTTCGCCGTATGCTAATTCACTTGGAATGGTTAAACGCCATTTATCGCCAACTGACATGAGTTGCAATGCCTCGGTCCAGCCTTTAATAACGCCATTAACCGGGAACTCTGCAGGTTGGCCACGATCGTAAGATGAATCAAACACTTGCCCATTGATTAAGGTACCGTGATAATCAACACGCACGACAGATTCGGCACTCGGTGATACACCACTGCCTGAATGAATGATCTCATACTGCAAACCAGATTCGGTGGTGGTAACGCTCTCTTTAGCGCCATTTTCTGCTAAATAAGCATTACCCGCCGCAATATTCTCTTCAAACGCCTTGGATTTTTCTGCTTGCATGCGTTTGTGGATTTCGCTAAATGCGGCGCCTAAAGTATCGTTATCTACCGCACTGCTATTGCCCAAAAAGCCATCTTGCACACCGGCGACAATCGCTTCTAATGACAAACCCTCAAAAGGGTTCGAGGCGATTTGCTTGCCCATCTGATAACCAATTCCATAACTCGCTTGGCTCTCAATAGTTTCGTATTTATCTGACATATTTACTCCCTCGTAGGATATTACTTAACGTCCTATGAGCGATAATACCAATAGAACTTGCTTCAATTGCTTACTATACCACACCGAACTGTCTGTTTTATGAATAATTTATAGCCGAAAGGTTTAGACAAACGTCTCATTGTTTTTTATTGTATATATCAGTTAAGAGATTTTAGGATAAATAATGCAATATGATGCAGAACTCAAATCCACTGTCCGTGGATTAGGTGAGTTATTAGGACAAACTATTCAAAAGGATTTAGGTCAAGAGTGGCTCGACAAAATTGAGCACGTCCGCAAACTCGGACGCAAAGGCCATAAAGGTGATGTGAACGCCAACACCGATCTCGCTGCTATTTTTGCCAGCATGAGTGATGATGACCTAATGGTTATTGCCCGTTCATTTTCCCAATTTTTGAACCTGGCTAATATCGCTGAGCAAGAGTTTAACGCATCGCAACAGATTGATGATTCGGTAGATACATTATTTGAACATCTCAAAAAGTCTCAAAAATCACCCGAAGATATCTATCAAGCTGTTAATGAGCTGCATATTGATCTGGTGTTAACCGCACACCCGACGGAAGTTACTCGCCGTACTCTAATCCATAAGCACGCCATGTTGGCTGAGTGTATTCGACGCCAAAACCGCGAGCAACTCAATGAACAAGAGAAGCGCCAACTCGCTCACAGGGTAGCCGATTTGGTCGCACAGGCGTGGCACACTGAAGAAATTCGCAATCAGCGTCCGACCCCAGTGGATGAAGCCACCTGGGGCTTTTCAGTGATCGAAAACTCATTATGGGATGCCATTCCTAACTTCATGCGCGACTTAGACCTAAGGCTGCAACACGAATACCAAATCAAATTGCCAATTGATGCTAAACCAGTGCAAATTAGTTCTTGGATGGGCGGTGACCGCGACGGCAATCCCTTTGTGACACACCAAGTCACACAAACAGTCTTGCACCTAGCTCGCAGAAGAGCCGCCAAATTGTTTGCTCAAGATATCAGCACATTGCAAGTTGAATTGTCTATGTCACGATGCTCAGATGAAATCCGTCACAAAGTAGGTGATGTGATGGAACCTTATCGGGCGATATTACGCCCTCTGGTGAAACGCTTACGCGCCACCAAAGATGGTATTGACGATATTTTGAATGACCGTCCCACTAATCCAGAAAAATGGATCCAAAATCAAGCCGAACTGATTGAACCCTTAATGTTGTGTTATCGTTCGTTGGTGCAAAGCGGTATGTCACAGATTGCGAATGGTGCTTTATTAGATACCATCAGACGGGCACATTGTTTTGGTATGCATTTGATCAAATTAGACATTCGGCAAGACTCTGAGCGGCATGCCAATGCCATCGCCGAGGTATGTCAATATCTTGGTTATGGCGATTATGCACAATGGACAGAAGATGAGAAAGTCAGCTTTTTACTCAAAGAGTTGCAATCCAAACGCCCACTGTTTCCCAATGCCTGGCAAACTGATTGGCAGCCTTCCGCTGAGGTAAAAGAAGTATTAGACACTTGTCATACCATTGCTAAAAATGATGCGAATGCTTTTGGCATTTATATCATTTCGATGGCTTCTTACGCATCCGATGTATTGGCAGTACAGTTATTGTTACAACAATGTCGCGTCAATTGGCAGATGCCCGTCGCGCCTTTATTTGAGACGTTGGACGATTTAAATCGTTCAGCACAAGTCATTGAGCAACTACTCAAAATAGATGGCTATCGCAAACGTTTAACCTCCAATCAATATATTATGATTGGTTATTCAGACTCAGCGAAAGACGCAGGTGCCCTCGCGGCCGGTTGGGCTCAATACCAAGCTCAAGAAGCGTTAGTCAATGTCACACGTGAAGCCAATGTTGGTCTAACGTTATTCCACGGGCGTGGCGGAACTATTGGACGTGGTGGCCTGCCCTCGCATACCGCTATATTATCCCAACCCCCAGGATCATTAGATGGTGGCTTCCGTATTACCGAGCAAGGTGAAACCATTCGCTACAAATTCGGAATGTCAGCTATAGCCAAGCGCAGCTTAGGTATTTATGCCAGTGCAATTATAGAAGCCAAGTTATTCCCACCGCCACAGCCAAAATCTGAATGGCGTGCGGTCATGACCCAAATGGCGGATTATGGACGAGATAACTATCGCGATATCGTTAGAAACGACCCTGAATTTGTGCCGTATTTCCGCCAAGCCACTCCTGAACAAGAGCTTGGCAAATTGCCACTTGGTTCTCGCCCAGCGAAACGCAACCCTCACGGTGGCGTAGAAAGTCTGCGGGCAATCCCTTGGATTTTTGCTTGGGCGCAAACTCGTTTAGTTCTGCCAGCGTGGTTAGGAGTCATGCCAGCGATTATGCAAACCTATGAAGAGCACGCTGAAACAATTAATGAAATGTTGGCGACTTGGCCATTTTTTGCATCTCGACTCTCAATGCTGGATATGGTGTTTGCTAAAGCAGATATGCACATAGCGAAAGCTTATGACGAACGCTTAGTAGAAGATAAACTGCGTCATTTTGGTGACAAGTTACGTGCAGAGCTCACTTTTAGCCGAGAAAAGCTCCTAGAACTGACCCAAAAAGCGGATGTGTTGCAAGACGATCCGGTTGGTGCAAATTCATTGCATATTCGCGCAGATTATCTACAGCCTTTGCATTACTTGCAGATTGAACTGCTCGACCGCATTCGTAAAAATGAAGCCATTGATGGTATGAGTCCTGCTGAGCGGGCCATGATGGTGACGATTGCTGGTATTGCTATTGGTATTCGCAACACAGGTTAGGCGAATATATTGCCAAAAAAAAGGGTAGCTACTCATAGCTACCCTTTTCAGTATTCTGCAACAGGTTAACCGTTTACGAAATCAACACCTAGTTGAATATCGCCACGTAAGCCATCTAACATGTCCGCTTTTGCTTGTTGTTCAAATGCACTTAATTCGCCGTAGGATAAAATTTCTTCTACGCCGTTTTTACCTAAACGTACTGGGTGCGCAAAGAATGCTGCGTCATCAGAGCCATCAACTTGTACGTAAGTGTACTCAGTAACCTCTTCACCTTGCATTGCTGCAACTAGAGATAAACAGAAACGCGCAGCCGCTTGACCCATTGATAATGTAGCAGAACCGCCACCCGCTTTCGCTTCAACAACCTCAGTACCGGCATTTTGGATACGAGTAGTAAGCGCCGCAACTTCTTCATCAGAGAAAGATGCGCCTTCAACTTGAGAAAGTAAAGGAAGAATAGTCGTACCTGAGTGACCACCGATCACTGGTACGTGAACATCAGCGACATTTAGACCTTTTGCTTCAGCAACAAACGCTTCAGCACGGATTACGTCAAGCGTGGTCACACCGAATAATTTGTTTTTGTCGTAAACGCCTTTTGCTTTCAAGGTTTCGGCTGCAATCGCAACTGTCGTGTTCACAGGGTTAGTAATGATGCCAACACATGCGTTTGGACAGTTATCGGCAATTGCTTCAACTAAGTTTTTAACAATACCAGCGTTGATATTAAATAAATCAGAACGATCCATACCAGGCTTACGAGGCACACCCGCTGGAATCAAAACAATATCACAACCTGTTAATGCGTCTGCTAAATTATCCGCACCATGACCAGTTACTGCAACAGCAGTTGGGATGTGGCTTAGATCAACCGCAACACCAGGAACCACTGGAGCAACGTCATATAACGCAAGTTCAGAACCCGCAGGCAATTGCGTTTTAAGTAATAAAGATAATGCTTGGCCGATACCGCCAGCAGCGCCTAAGACTGCTACTTTCATGTTTTTCTCCTAAACGATAGTAGATAGTGTGTTGTTGCCTTCCACCCTAATCGACATGGCTTGAGTAAGCAATTGTCCATTAGTTGTAGGTATTAGTTGTAGGTGATAGTTATAGGTACGAATTGCTTTATTTCAAGCCCTAATGCAAAATACCAATAAAAATAAGTATTCTTGATCAAGGGATCATTATGCCTACCGCCAAACAAGAAGAGTTGATTAAAGCGTTTAAAGCGATTCTTACCGCCGAAACCTGTGGCTCTCAAAGCGATATTGTTGAACAACTCAAAGCGAGTGGGTTTGACAATGTCAGTCAATCAAAAGTCTCTCGCATGCTGACCAAGTACGGCGCTGTGCGAACACGTAACGCGCTCGGTGAAATGGTATATTGCTTGCCGCCTGAATTGGGTATGCCCACTGCCAAGAGCCCTTTAAAACAGCTGGTGTATGATGTCACTCATAACAACGTGATGGTGGTTATTCGCACAAGCCCTGGGGCCGCACAGTTAATTGCAAGACTACTGGATTCACTGGGCAAGAAAGATGGAGTATTGGGGACCATAGCTGGGGATGATACGATTTTTATCGCCCCCGCTGACATCGCCAAAATAGACGATGTGTGTCGCTACGTGGAAGATTTATTTGAAAATGTGTAACTAAGCGTCTACTCTCCCGTTTGGGAAAAGGCAACATCACGGATAATTATGTTCAACAGACGCTTCGTTTATTCTTTCTTTCTGGCATGTACATTGACCGCATGTGGCGGTGGTGGAGGTGGCAGTGCAACACCTCCTCCCTCCAATAATACTGGTACCCCTTCACAGCCTACTGCAAGCGACAGAGACGTCATTAACAATGGCCTAAATCGCAGTCAAACCGAGCTTGAACGCGCCGCCAAAGGCCTTGTTGATAGCAGCTATACAGGAAGCCAATCCCCATCCACCATGAGCCTGAGCAATGTGTTACAACAATACGATATGCTCATTGGGAATATGCAGATCAATACCGTCGATATTGCACTGGAAAATGCTTTGGATTTTGAAATTGGTTCTGCTACGAGTTTTTCTAGTGTCTGTAATTATGGTGGCAATATGGTCATCGCAACCAAACTCAACAGTGATGCAGAAGGTAATATCACCATCAAATTTAATCGGTGCCAAGCTAACCTTGACATTATTATCAGCGGGCAAATGACAGTCGTCATCACCGAGAACACCAACTCATTTATTAGTATGTCTGCTTACTTTAGCGACATTGCTGTGAATTATTTCGATGAACTGGTCACCATGAATGGCTTCATAGACACCCGTTTTCCAACTTATGGCGTCACATCAACTGCTTCTGAAACACAAACTATGTACTTGCATTTTGCTCGAGCAGGCGAACCTGATATGTGGCTAGATAGCTCCGCTACGATGTCAGGCAATACTCAATTTGGTTTAATGTATTCTGGAAATGGTCGATTGTATGTTGCAGACGCAGGATATGTGGATTTTAACTACAGCAACTTTGCTGATTTGAGTCCTTATTCCACTCTTGGCAGTATTACTTTTACCGGTTCACAAAAAGCCCGTTTCACCCATGAGATGGCTTCGAACGGTCAAAATGTCATTCGTTTAGAATTCGATGAAAATAACGACGGAACCTATGATAGAGGCACTTACTTTAGCTCTCCAAACGCCTTAATAGAAGCTGATCCAACAACATTTGTTCTAGTGCCTGTCACGGACATGTCTATTCCACCAAGTCCATATTATCCTAACTTTGTCAACTATTCTGCCACTACTGAAACCCCTATTCAAGTCTATTCAAATGGAGGCCTAGCCAGCGACCCGGATACTCCAGAAAATGAATTAACGTTCAGCTTTAGATGGTACCTGAATGGGCAAGAGCTCACCGAATATACTGGCGATACGTTACCAGCAGGCATTGCTGTTTACGGTGACACCGTCGCAGTCAGCATTGTCGCAAGTGATGGTGGTACCCCAATTGTTGGTCCGCAAAGCAGTATTGCCCTATCCGATACCCCGCCACAAATTCGCTTTAGTGACGCTCCCACCACCGCATCCCTGGGAGAAACAGTAATGTTTTCAGTCAGTCTTATTGATCCTGATTTAGGTAACAGCGAAACTATACCCGTCCAGCTTTCCGGACCTGAGGGCGCGGCCATTGGTGAAAATGGCGTGATTGAATGGACAGTGCCCGCTAGTCAGCTGTTTCCTACTCAGTTTTACACCTTTACCGTAACAGCACCAGACTCAAGTGAAGTAGAAGGTGAGTTCACTCATTCGATTGCCGTCAACTCAACTACCGCTAATTTGGCTACCTTGGCAAAATTTAGTTTGTCACAAGATTCAAGTCTGCATGCTAAAGGCGATTTTGATGGTGATGGTCAAGTCGAATTAGCGATAAGCAGTTCTAACGGTTTGATTAATATCTTTAAGTATCAGAACGGCGATTTTACGTTGGCTTGGCACACAGCCTTTAACTACGGGGTACAGGACGTCCGTCGTATTTACGCAGCGGATATTGATGAGGATGGCGCTGATGAAATCATCGTTGCCAGTAGCAACAAGATTGTCATCCTTAATGCTTTTCAACATATTGATGCTATCGTCAACACCATTGATTACAGCGACTATGAAAATCGCTTGTTAGCTGACATCAACAATGATGGTGTACCTGAGATTTTTTATGTAGAAGACGATTACAGCGCTTCTTCGTATCGCGGCAACCTCGTAATGGCCTATTTATCGTCCCCAGATAACACACAAATTATTGGCTCAGTTACCGAACGCGTCAATATGATTAAAGTTGGTAACGTCGATAATGACAGTGCTTTGGAACTTGTCACCAATACCGGCACCATAATTGACCTCGCAACCATGTCTAATCAATGGATGAGCAGTGTGCCATTTGGAGATAGCTTGCTGGAGTTAGTTGATGTCGATAATGATGGAGTTAAAGAAATTATAGGTAATGACCGTTCCTTATCCTTGTATCTATACTCGGCCACAGCACAAACCCAGAATCAACTTGACTTTAACGAGGGTTACTGTGATTTGATAGTGGCTAATGTGACTAACGATGAAAGACCAGAGCTTTTAATGTCTCCATGCTACGGTAACACACCTGTTATTGGAGTGGATTTAGCCAATGGTAATCTTGAAACTGTATGGGAATACACGCCACCGGGTGAACAATTTGAAAATGTCTATTTTATGGCATTGGATGATTTTGACGGAGATAATGCTGATGAGTTGATTGTCAGCATTAGCGATCGTTACTCTGCACCAAAAAGCTTTTACTCTCTAGACATCACATCTGGTAACAATGAACTAAGACAATACAATAACTTTGTTGAGTTTGAGTCCATCAATGCACTTGGCTGGCATTCAGCGGATGGAGTGAACGACAGCCCTGTTTTTGCCTTGGCAACCAACGACTACGAATTAAATCGTCAATTTACATGGTGGGACATCAACAACCAAACTGTCAATTCGCCTCGTTTTAGTTCATCTTCATTTCAAGATGTCCATCACAGCCTTGCTGATATCAATGGTGATGGGGTCAGTGAAATTTTGCTCGGTGCCAATGGTTATGATTCAGGAATGGTTGCGAAGCAAATAACCGATGCTGCGGATCTTTATAGCTACCAGTCGTCAGGCTTTTTTAGTCCTACTGGTACACGTGTTGTTGATTTTGATCAGGATGGTCAACTTGAGTATCTAGCGCTCCATGACAATGTAATGGCCTTGTATGAGGTTATGGAATCGTCGCCTATCGCAACACGGACATTATCTACTTATGTCAATGATTGGCTCATCGATGATGCTGGGACTATAAGCTATGTGTATGTTTCTCAATTCAATCGCATTTCAGTACTGACCCAAAATACCAATGCATTTGCTGAGCTGAGCTTTCTCGATGTGAACTGTCGCAGGATATTTCTACTCAATGATGATACGGATCACCAGGCAGAACTTGGCTGTGTTGAAGATAGTTATGGTGATGATAGTACGATCAACATTTATGACAATGATGGCGGTACATTGACTTTGAAACGACAAATGACTCTGCCTATTACAGGCATTGATGAGGTTATCGCTGATCCGACTAATACAAATGAACAGTCGTTTTTGGTGTATTTCACCGTCAATGACCAGTCTTCCTCATACAACTCTCCAGCAACGCGCAGTATTGGCTATATCAGTCGAGATGGAAAGTTAATATGGCGCAGTGCTGGATTGTTAAATGCCACTCAAGACGCTAATTTGCGCGCCAAACAAAACGCGTCTGGTAAGTTAGAGTTAATCTTCAACACCTTCACAATCGGCTACTGGGTCAAACAATAGACCCAGGGTCATAAAGGGGCTAACGCAAATGCTCAGGGAAGTCTTGGGCACTGTGTCTTTGAGCAAGTTGAACATCTTCCTCACCCCAAACCTTGTTGACTAAGCGCCCCCGCTTAACGGCTTTACGAGCATTGAGTTGCTTCGCCCAGCGCAGCACGTGCTCGTATTCGTGCACCGACAAAAACTCAGCCGCTTCGTACAGTTTCCCCAAAACGAGATTGCCATACCAAGGCCAAATCGCCATATCGGCAATGGTATAAGCATCACCCGAGACAAATTCATGTTGCGCCAACTGCTTATCTAACACATCTAATTGCCGTTTGACTTCCATCGCGTATCGATTAATTGGGTATTCGTATTTTTCAGGGGCGTATGCATAAAAATGCCCAAATCCACCGCCTAAAAATGGCGCAGAGCCCATCTGCCAAAATAACCAGTTTAAGGTTTCCGTACGAGATGGGCCTGATGAAGGTAAAAAAGCTTTAAATTTTTCAGCTAAATGCATCATGATGCTGGCAGACTCAAAGATTCGCACTGGTGTATCGCCTGAATAATCCCATAGGGCTGGGATTTTTGAGTTTGGATTAGCCGCGACAAAGCCACTGGTAAACTGATCGCCCTCTTGAATATTGACAAGCCACGCATCGTATTCAGCATCGGTAAAGCCCAACGCCAGCAATTCCTCAAATAAAATAGTCACTTTAACCCCATTCGGCGTTGCGAGCGAATACAGTTGAAATGGGTGGGTGCCTCTTGGTAACTCAGCGTCTTTCGTCGCTCCTGAAATAGGACGATTAATATTGGCAAATTTACCACCATTGGCACTGTCCCATGTCCACACTTTTGGAGGAGTATAGGTTGTCATTGCAATATCCTTTAAAATTAATGAGTACGGTAATAGACCTGATTCGGACTGAATAATTTCACAAATACAAAAAAAGCCCTAGATTGTTTCCAATCTAGGGCCAACTTTACAACTAATTTTGTTCAGTTTAGAAGCGGTAGTTTACGCCTACACGCACTTCCCACTGAGACGCGCCATTGACGACGCCATCGCGTTGTCCAGCAGGTAGATATGTTTCATACACATACTGACCTGCATCGTTAACAGATGCTTCAACAACTTCTTCAGACACGAAGTTACCTTGCTTCAACACGCCCCACTCATCGTTGAGTAGATTGCCTAGGTTTTCAATGACGAAGAACGCTGATGCACTATGGTCTTTGTGGAACGCAGGTAACTGTTGTGAGATACGCACGTCAACTTTGGTCCACCAGTCGCCGTTGACTGAGTTACGACGCATGATTTGACCTCGAGTTAAGCCTTCATCTGCAATAAACGCGTTGAATGCTGCCAAGTCAAAGTCAGGACCGTACACAACATTTGCATCGTTTTCAGTTGGGATATAAACCAACTGTCGACCGTTTGCATTGCCGTCACCGAAGTAACCATCAATTCCCTCTTCAAACGTGTAAGACATGCCGCGACCTTCGTTTGCAGTAGCGAACATTGAGAAGCGCGTGTCATAACCCGCAATCAATTCAGCGCTGTAAGACAAGTTCAACGTGAAACGATTAGGGATATTGTAGTTTGACACCGCTGGACCAGGGTTATTCGGATCAAACGTCGCAAAGTTATTGTAGTTTGAACCGGCCACCGAGCTGGTCATCGGGTTAACGTCTTTAGAATCGTTGTAAGCGTATGCAAACGTCATGTCGATGCCGTTATCAAACTCTTTTGATACCGCTAGTGACAAGGTTGTCGCATCACCGCTGTTACCGTCTACGTTAGACAAGATGTAAGTGCTGTTAGAACCCGAGTACACAGGACGACCGTCTGGTGCAGTCCCCGTTTGTGTGCGTGCAGTTTCTAAGTAAATAGCCGCGTCACGCTTCTTCGTATACAACAAGTCACCTTGGATCAAGTAATCTTGATCAGATAGATACGTGAAACCCAATGCGTATTTTTCTTCAGAAGGCATATCGTAATCAGGGTCAATTGCTACGACGAAACGTGAAGAACCATTGGTTGGGAAGTCTGCAACATAATCAAACAGAGCCTGAGCAGGTGAGTAGATTGGATTGCCACCGCCTACTAGATCTAAGTCGAAGATGCTCGTAGTACCAGCATCAAAACCTGGAATATTACGCTCACGTGCAAAAACCTGAGTCACACCGTCATTTGAATATGCATTAGATACCCAAACATTTGGATTACCACCAGAGTAAATACCAAAACCACCACGAACTTCTAACTGATCATCTACAGTGTAGTTAAAACCAACACGAGGCTGGATTAAGCTAATACCGTCAAGGTTGTTGGTATTGGCATAGCCATAATCCGCTTCAAACGCCGAGTTATAAACAGGACGGTCATCTGACGTCCACTTGTCGTAACGCAGACCCAAGGTCAAGGTCAAATCATCCGTTGCGTTCCACTTGTCTTGGATGTAGAACGTCGTGTTGGCATATTCAAAGCTTGCCGCGACGTCATTTGGATCATTAGTACCCGCTGCGTTATTGTAGTAAATACGTGCTGGGGTGCCGTTGCGGAAATCTTCGATTGAATTAAAACGATACTCACCAATGCGGTGCTGCATGAACAGGTTAAACACATTCAAGTTTTCATACTCTACACCCGCTGTGATGGTGTGATCACCGTGGTAGTAAGTACCTGCCAACTTAAAGGTGTCCGCTTCCCAGTTCAAGTCGTTTGCTTGACGTGAATCATCCGGGCCTAGATAAACGGTTGCGCCACCTGGTACGCGAATTTGGACTTCACCGAAGCCTGTCGCGGCATCAACTGAGATTTGACGATTATCTAGTGTCGTATTACCGATGCGAAGTTCAGTTGAGAAATCATCGGTCCAGTCAGAGAATAACGAAAGAACTGTGGTTTCGATTTCCGCGCCACGCTCATAGAAGTGACCATCAAACGATACACGAGTTGAACCAGTGTCAGATTCACTGATGGTAAACCCGTCATTCCAGTTATAGACGAATGAAGCACGGTGCTGGTCGTTGATGTTCCAGTCAATTTTGGCAATGATCTTTTCATCTGTTACTGGTGAAGACCCTTTGAAGCCACCCGGATCGTAACCGTAAACGTCACGAGAAATTTGTGCGATTTCATCCAATTCTGATTGCTCAACACGAGAGAAGTTATAGTTGTGCAAGCGAACGCCTTCTTTTTTCTCATAAGCACCAAAGAAGAACAGCTGGTCTTTGATTAATGGGAAACCAACGGTTACACCGTAACGCTCCTCTGTGTAATCACCTAAGTTGATTTCACGACCATCAACTTCATCTCCTTTGAATGAGTCAGATGTGTAATCAAAAAATACTGAACCAGAGACATCGTTTGTACCTGATTTAGTCACAGCATTGATGTTACATGCAGTAAAACCACCGTACTGTACGTCAAACGGTGCTAACTCAACTGCAACCTGCTCAATTGCAGAGTATGAGAAAGGCATTGCTTCGGTTGGGTAACCATTTGAGTTCAAACCGAAGTTATCGTTTAAACGCATACCGTCAAGCGTTAAGCTGTTAAAACGAGGTGATGCACCCGCACACTGAACGGCATCAGAAAATGACTCGTCAATATAAATACGTGGATCGGCACGAATGACGTCTTTAATATCACGGTTAACAGAAGGTGCATTTTCTAAGTCTTCAAGGCTGAACACTGTTCCTGGACCTTGTTGACCAAATGCAAGAGAACTTACTTGTGAAGCGGTAACGGTGATTTTTTCAATGGCTTGTTCTTCCGCTAGTTGGAAGTTAAACAACGCCGGCTCACCTAGTGACAAGAAGATATCACTCACTAAAGCATCTTCAAATTTATCAGAATCCAAAATAATTTGATATGGACCACCCACACGAAGACCTGATAGGTTGATTTGACCGTTTGCGCCAACCACAACTTGTTTTGTTGTCCCTGACGGTAAGTGAGTCACTGTCACTTCGGTGCCGGCCGCTGGATTCCCTTGAGGACCAGTAATCGTTCCGCGAATTGATGAGGTAGTTTCTTGAGCCATGACTGGTACCGCGAGGCCAACAGACATAGCAACTGCGACCGCAATGCGGTTTAAGCGCTTATTTATAATCATAGTATGTGTTCCAAATAGTCGTTATATATAAGGTTTGTTACCGTGTTATGATAAATTATCATCCATGACGACGCATTTGTTTCTTTGGTATGCGTTTAATTATTATCCTAATTGATTTGTGTGACAGTTCTATTAAACTGCTCATCACATACACACGAATCAAGTAATCAGTAATTCAGATTATACTACGCAAAGACGATAGAAAAAATGCTTAATTTCACATCATCATCGAATGTACATAGGCCCTATTTAATAAGGATTTGTGGTGCTTCTGGTTCAGGCAAATCACTTTTTACCTCAAACTTAGTCAACAATTATTTACAGTCAAATTGCCAAAATATCCTTGTTTTGCAGGAGGATAGATATTATCGAGCACAGGATGACAAGCCAATGGCTGAGCGTGTAATTACCAATTATGACCATCCTGATGCGTTTGAACACAGTCTTTTGCGTAAACATTTACACAGTTTACAATCTGGAGGAAGCATCGACTATCCTGAGTATTGCTACAAAACCCACACTCGCCTACCCGACACTACGACGGTCGATGCTAAAAAGGTGATTATCGTTGAGGGTATTATGGTGATGTCTGCACCAGAATTAGAAGGCGTGTTTGATTTGAGTTTGTTTGTCGATACCCCACCGGACATTTGCCTATTGCGCCGAATGCAACGCGATATTAACGAACGTGGACGCACAGTAGATTGCGTTTCCGAGCAGTATCAAAATACCGTCAAACCGATGTACCACGCATTTATTGAACCGAATAAATACAGTGCAGACATGATTATCACTGGTGGAGGTGAAAACCAAACTGCTTTGCAAGTGGTAGCGCATCACGTACAATCTGTTTTAGAACAAAAATAATAAAGGCTTCTTATGCTTGGAATCATCGGCATCGTTTTACTTTTCGCCATTGCGCTTATGTTTAGTAGCAATCGAACCGCCATTAATTGGCGTACGGTTGGAGGAGCGTTTGCGATACAAGCTGGCATTGCGTTATTTATTCTATACTTCCCGCCAGGTGTCGCAGCACTTCTTGCCGCAACCGATTTCATCGCCAATATAATCAGCTATGCCGATGCAGGGATTAACTTTGTTTTTGGTGCGGTTGGCAACAAATCTTTAGGCTTTATCTTTGCGTTTAATGTATTACCAGTCATCATCTTTTTCTCAGCGCTTATTGCTGTGCTGTATCATCTAGGCATAATGAACGTCATCATCAATATCATCGGCGGTGGCTTGCAAAAACTGCTTGGTACCTCAAAGCCAGAGTCGATGTCTGCTGCTGCTAATATCTTTGTCGGTCAAACCGAAGCGCCATTAGTTGTTCGGCCGTTTATCCCTAAAATGACTGATTCTGAATTGTTTGCGGTCATGGTGGGTGGTTTAGCGTCTATCGCAGGCTCAATTATGGCCGGTTATGCAGGCATCGGCGTTGAATTAAAGTACTTACTGGCAGCGAGTTTTATGGCCGCTCCGGCAGGCTTAATGATGGCCAAAATCATCTTACCTGAAACCCAAACTGCCAATAACGAGCTCAGTGAGGTTGATGAAGATAACACCGGATATACCAACGTGCTTGATGCTGCCGCATCTGGCGCCTCATCTGGCTTACAACTTGCGCTGAATGTTGGCGCTATGTTGTTAGCATTTGTCGCGTTGATTGCACTTCTAAATGGGCTTATTGGTTGGGCGGGCGCTCTGTTTGGCTACCCTGAACTCACGTTTGAACTCATTTTGGGTTATTTATTGGCACCACTCGCATGGGCGATTGGTATTGATTGGTCAGAGGCTGTGGCAGCTGGCAGTTTTATCGGGCAAAAAATCGTCGTCAATGAATTCGTTGCCTACTTGAGTTTTGTAGAGGTAGCTGAAACCTTAAGTCTTAAGAGTCAAGCGATTATCACCTTTGCTTTATGTGGCTTTGCTAATTTTTCTTCGATTGCCATTTTGATGGGTGGGATTGGTGCCATGGCACCAAATCGCCGTCCGGATATCGCTCGTCTAGGGCTCAAAGCTGTTTTGGCTGCGACCTTAGCCAACCTCATGAGCGCTGCTCTCGCTGGTATTTTTATAGGATTAAGTTTATGAGTCAATTAATACCCGTTGATTACCAAGCACCTGATGCCAAACAACAATTTGTCTCTTCATTACGTGAAACTGGGTTTGGCGTATTAACCAACCATCCAATTGAACAGCATGCCGTTCAAGATATTTATGAGCGCTGGCAGTCCTGGTTCGATCTGAGCGATGCCGACAAAGAAGCCTATTTGTATAACAAGGGCACGCAGGATGGTTTTTTTCCTGCGCGGATTTCTGAAACCGCCAAAGGACATGTCAAGAAAGACATCAAAGAATACTTTCATTACTATCCTTGGGGACAGTGTCCCGATGCCTTGCGGGGTCAGCTTGATGATTATTATCGCTCGACGACGGCATTTGCTGCCGAGTTGCTCAGCTGGATTGAAGAATTATCCCCCTCTGATGTGTCAGAAGGCTATTTTGAACCCTTGTCCAATATGATCAACGGCTCAAATCAGACACTGTTAAGAGTATTACATTACCCACCATTAGATGGAGCAGAAGAGCCTGAAGCCATTCGTGCTGCAGCTCACGAGGATATTAATTTAATTACTATATTGCCAGCTGCCAATGAGCCCGGTTTACAGGTGAAAAGCAAAACAGGCGAGTGGCTCGATGTACCCAGTGATTTTGGCAATCTGATCATCAATATTGGCGATATGCTGCAAGAGGCTTCAGGTGGATATTTTCCATCCACATCCCATCGGGTGATCAATCCTGAAGGCGCGGATATGAGAAAATCTAGGATCTCTTTACCGCTATTTCTTCATCCTAGACCGGATGTACAACTGTCGACTAGGCATACGGCTAAGTCGTACCTGATAGAACGCTTAACAGAACTTGGCGTTATTTAAAGACAAAGATTAGGGCGTATCAAGGCGCCCTACTTCTAAGACTGGTGCGGCATCAATCTCGGCCGCATCCATCATAGTTGCGATGCGCTGCATCGTGGAGACCATCAAAGATTTTTCCCATTCTTCTAGGCTATTAAAGCGATTGAGAAAGTGTTCTTGCAACGGTAATGGCGCAGCAGCTAAGGCGGCCTGTCCCGTTTCACTCAAAAACACCCCGACTTTGCGCTTGTCTTCGGTACTCCGCACACGGTTGACCAGGGCACGTGCTTCCATTCGATCCAGAATGCTGGTAATGGTTGCCGGACTAAGATTAATACTTTGAGCAATTTGTTTGACCATAACCCCTGGGTTTTTGCCGACTTCTTGCAATACGAGTAACTGCGGACCAGTCAGCCCTACGTCTTTGTTGAGTTGGCGTGACCGCATATCGATTGCTCGGATCACCTTACGTAAAGCAACTAACAGTTCTTCGTCTTTTTGCATGCTCAAATATTCTTTTAAAGTTGTTGTAGAAAGTGCACGTGTTTTTGGTACTGCTCAATCACGTCGTGAATGATGGCATCTTTTGACCAGCTCATCACACAATAATCTTGGCCACCCTGGGAAAGATGAACCTCTGCGCGATAATACTGATTTTGTGTGCTGTTGTCATCTTGAGTTAGACCGTCTGGCTGGTGTGCAACTCGAACCTGGACACTATAAACAAAATCAGGCTGGTCACCATGACTTATCATAAGACTGATACGATCTGCACTGGTAGTGAGTTCTGCATCAAGAGATTGAGAAATCATCTCTTGTTGCACTTCAGTCAACGCGTTTTTTACTTTTGATTGAAGGAATTGCTTAACGCTATGCTGATTAGGAAAAGCAACGACCTGTGCGAGTTTTTCGCGCCAATCAACCGATTCAACGCCAATCATCGCAGGTGATAACTCCAAACTTTGCTGTTTAGTCGCATCGATACTCAACGCGCGATATGTGCCAAACAATGCCATCAGGAGGACTATCGTAAAGGGTAAGGCTGACGCTATCGTCAACGTTTGTAATGCACCAAGTCCGCCAGTAAATAAAAGAATTCCAGCCACAACACCAATCATTCCAGTCCAGTACAAACGTTGCCAAATCGGTGTGTTATTTTCTCCGTATGAGGCTAGCATATCAACGACCATCGCCCCTGAATCGCATGAAGTGACAAAGAAAATCACCACCATAATCAGCGCAACACAAGATACCAAGAAGCTCAATGGGTATTGCTCTAAAAAAGCAAACAGCGCCAAGCTGGTATCGGCTTTCACCGCCTCTGCTAAACTGGCTAGATTTTGGTTATTGATCAAATCAATAGCGGAATTACCAAAAAACGTCATCCACATAAAGGTGAAAAAAGACGGTACGATCAATACCCCGACAATAAATTCTCGAATTGTTCGACCTTGTGAAATACGAGCGATAAACATTCCGACAAAAGGCGACCATGCTAGCCACCACGCCCAGTAATAAATCGTCCAGCCACCTAGCCAGTCCGTTTGTTCGTAAGCAAAGAGGTTAAATGTGTTGTACACCAGCTCGGATAAGTAGGCTCCCGTATTTTGAACCAGTGCCTGCATCAAAAATAAACTCGGTCCATTAAGTAACACAAACAACAATAAGGCAACGGCTAGTAGCATGTTAATTTGCGATAGAAGTTTGATACCCTTATCCAAGCCTGAAGCAACAGAGACTGATGCAAGTACCACGACCACCAACATAATTACTAACTGAACCGTCTTACTGACACCAATATCAAACAACAAATTAGCACCCGCATTAATCTGTAAGACACCAATCCCCAGAGAAGTCGCAACACCAAATACGGTCGATACCACAGCAAAAGCATCAATCAAATCACCACGCCATGAAAAGATTTTGTCTCCCCAAACTGGGTGTAAAGCCGAACGCAAGGTCAATGGTAGATTGTGACGGAAAGAAAAGTAAGCCAGAATTAAAGCCACCGTGGCATAGATAGCCCAACCGTGGAAACCCCAATGGAAAAAGGTCATCTTCATCGCTTCTTTAGCTGCCTCAACCGACTCTGGCGTAGCGGTAGGTGGAGTGAGATAATGCATCACCGGTTCAGCGACGCCATAAAACATTAAGCCAATGCCCATACCTGCCGAAAATAGCATCGCTAGCCATGTACTAAAACGATATTTAGGCTGTTGATGGTCTAAGCCAAGTTTTATGTCGCCGTATTTGGAAAAACACAAATAAATAGTTGTCACTAAGATAAAGGCAACACACAGCACGTAAAACCAACCGGCGGTATCGACAATAACGGTTTGCAAACTTTGAAACCGTTCAGTAACTTCTTCTGCATTCCACAGTGTTAATGCAACCAATAGCGCGATGATGAGAGAGGCCGAAGCAAATACACCATAATTTAAATTATTTTTATTCTTATTAACTGACCCAGACACGAATCTTAACTCATAAAACCAAAACGCCTATAAGATACGCAATATCCCATCAAAAATCCATCCACACCTCCAAAAACCCAACCATTCGAACAAAAACCAATCAAAATTAGCACTAAAAATCAAGCAGGCAGTAAACCCAAATAGTTTGTATTCTAACTAATTTGCATAATTTTTCCGTTTTGCATACAATGTAAGCGTTAAAATTAAATTGAATTAAAACTATCAGGACACACATGCAATACCCTAAGTCACACTCAATGCCTTTAAGTGCATTATCTATTGCAGTTATCACTGCTTTTTCTGGTCAGACTCTCGCTGATGAATCGAAGAACAAAATTGAAACGATCGAAGTCACTGCAACCAAGCGTTCGCAAAATATTCAAGAAACACCAGTGGCAGTGTCAGCATTAAGCGCCGAAGCGTTAGCCGAACAAAACATTGGCAACTTTGATGATTTTGCACGTTATGTACCTAATTTGACTCTGGGTGGACGCGGTCCTGGTCAGAATGATGTATTTATTCGTGGTATGGCAATCCAACCGATTACCGTAATGCTCTCAGGGGCTCAAGGCACCATGCCAAATGTGGCACTGTACGTTGATGAACAACCGGTTACCGCACCTGGCCGTAATCTAGATTTGTATGCAACGGATTTGCAACGTATCGAAATTTTACCTGGACCACAAGGCACACTCTTTGGTGCAAGCTCTCAAGCAGGAACCATTCGATATATCACTAATAAACCGTCGACCGATGGTTTTGCTGCAGGATTTACGACACGTTTGGAAAGTACTAAAAACGGCGAGATGTCGACGACAGGGGAAGGCTTTATCAACCTCCCATTGTCTGATGATTTGGCATTCCGCGCCGCGATTTACTCTGTTCAGCGTGGTGGTTACATTGACAATGTTGCGGGTGAATTTACTCTTGACCCAGCATTGAACCCAAACAGCTCAGTTGATCTTGGCCCAGATGCAACCTACGAAAGCACTAGCAACTTACCATTAGTCGAAGAAGACTTTAATGACTCTGCATACGAAGGTGGTCGTTTTGGTTTGCAGTATTTCATCAATAACGATTGGACTGTGCTTTTGCAACACACCACACAATCATTGGTTGCTGACGGTGTGTTTGATTTCGATCCTGAAGTGGGTGACTTGCAAGTACAGCGTTATTTTCCTGACTCCCTAGAAGACGATATCAACCTTACAAACATGGTAGTCGAAGGGGACTTGGATGATTTGAACGTAGTCTATGCTGGGGCTTTCCTAGACCGTGATGTAGAACAAAATATTGATTACACCGGTTACAACAACTCAGGTGGCTATATCGCGTATTACACCTGTACGTATACTAACCCTGATTACATCGTTAACTACAATATCGATCCTCAATTCATTACTGAAAATCGTGAGTGTAAAGACCCAACAAAGGGCTTTATGGGCAAACAAGAACACAAACGCATGACACATGAATTGCGTGTTTCTGCTGACGTATCTGATCAAGTCAGTATTACTGCAGGTGTGTTTTATGATGATACCGAACTAAAAACACAAGATGACTATGTATATCTTGCGGTTGAGGAGCTTGGTTTTGCTCCTAATGCACCAATTAGTATTTCAAACAGCATTAACCCAACTACTCGTCCTGCAGGCGTAGCATTCTTCAATGACATCACTCGATCAGAAGAACAAGTTGCCGTATTCAGTGAAGTAAATTGGAAATTCTCTGAGCAATGGGCAGCGACGTTTGGCTTGCGTTGGTACGAAATAGAAACTGACTATACTGGCTCATCTAACTTTGCTGATGGCATTTTCCAAGGTTCACAGAATACCGACCGTGGCCGTGATTATGATACCTCTGGAGGACATTCAACGGATCCATTGTCTGAATCTGGTGTCATTCCAAAATTCAATGTTGCCTACACAAGTCATGCCGGTGATTTGTTCTATGCAACGTATTCTGAAGGTTTCCGTCCAGGTGGATTCAACCGTGGTGGTGGTATTCCTTCATCGAATCCAGAGTTTCCAACAGTTGGAGTTACTTACGAAACGGATGATGTCAAAAACTACGAATTTGGTTGGAAAATCCTAGACTGGGATGCGGGTTATAAGTGGAATGGTAATATGTATTACATCGATTGGTCGAATATGCAGACTTCTCGTTTTGACCCACAAAACGTATCGATCCTAACCTTTATTGAAAATGCAGCTGACAGTGAAATCCGTGGTATTGAGACAGATATTGAATATCTCGTTAACGACAACACTACCTTGTATGCAGCGTTCTCTTACAACGATACGGAGTTAACTGCAACCAACGCACAAGTTATTGAAATGGCGCCTGTGGGTTCCGAACTGCCCCTCACGCCTAAATTCCAGGGTAACATTCGTGTGCGTTATGATTGGGAAGCCAGTGGCTATAACATGGATATACAACTGGGCACACAATTCGCTGCCAAAAGTTACAGCTCGATTGTAGCAAGTGAACGAGAAGCACAAGACAGTTATAGCATCTTTAATGCCTCTTATGGTGTCACTATGGACAGCTGGCGTATCAAGTTCTATATCGATAACATTTCGGACGAGCGTGCAACATTATTTATTAATAATATGGATGACATTCGTCGTATTAGCACCAACCGTCCTCGTACAGTTGGTATGAGTGTGAACTACTCTTATTTTTAAATTACGATAATTAGATTTATAACCCCGTCTATTTTCAATATGCGGGGTTTTTCTTTATACTAAATTCATGACTGACACGATTCGACAAGCTGTTGCCTTGATGCAACAACAACAATTTGAACAAGCTTATGACGTTTTGTCTGCGGATTCAGTTGCCACCGACTCTGACCCCAAAATAAAATTTTATCAAGCCGTTTGTTTGCGTTATTGTGGGCGATTTAATGAAGCTTTGGATGTATTGTCAGCTTTGTTAAACCAATATCCTGACTACGCTAAAGCCTATCAAGAAATCGGTCATTGCCATCGCGACCAACACGAAAAACATCTCGCGCTAAGTGCATACGAACATGCCGTTCAACTCAACCCAATGCTCAACGCGAGTTGGACCAATATCGCCCAACTTCTCAAACAACAACATTTACATGCCGGAGCACAACAAGCCCAAGACAAAGCGATGTTCAACGCTTCGTTACCGGTGCCAGTGCAGCAAGCTTACCACTGGTTTTATGAAGGCAAAATCAAACAAGCAGAACATCAGGTCCGCAGAATTTTGCGAGAACAACCTCATAATATACCTGCAATGCGCCTCCTCGCTGAGATTGCAGTAAAATTATATGTATTACAAGATGCAGAAACGATTTTGCGCAAAGCGGTAGCTTTAGTACCAAACGAGCGCGATGTTCGTCTTGAATTAATTCATGTGTTACAAAAACGGCAAAATCACTCTGATGCCATACATGTAGCCCTCGAAGGTCTCAAACAACATCCCAATGACCCCTTTTTGACTTTGTCTTTGGCCTCTCAATATGCTGGATTGAGTGATTTTAATCAAGCAATGCCGTTATTTGATAAGGCATTGAATATGTTACCCGACTACGCATTGGGCTTTTTGCAACGAGGACATCAACACAAGACCCTAGGCAATATCAATGAAGCCGTTCGTGACTATCTTGAAGCAATGCGCTTAAAACCCGACTTTGGCGATGCGTATTGGAGTTTAGCCAATACTAAAACCTATGAGTTTACAGATGCTGAAATTACACAAATGCACACTCTACTTACTTCTGGGCATATCAGGAAAGTCGACCAATATCACATTGCTTTTGCCTTAGGTAAAGCCTACGAAGACCGTAAATCATTCGATAATGCCTTCCAGTATTATCAGCTTGGCAACGCGACTAAACGCCAGGTTTTACGCTACGATCCAGATATTGTGACGGCTGAAATGGATGCGCAAAAACGCGCCTGCCCACCCGCATTTTTTGATACAGTCTCTAGATGCACAGACCCTGATCCAATATTTATTGTCGGTCTCCCCCGTGCAGGGTCGACCCTTATTGAACAAATTTTAGCTTCGCATTCGTTAATCGAAGGCACCAGCGAATTGCCCTATATTATTGGTCTATCACGATACATCAAACAGAAATATGGTGAGTATCCTGACGTGCTTCACACCTTATCAGAGGATGAGTTGACAGAACTCGGAGAACGCTACTTATCACAAGCGCGTGCCCATCGCATTACAAACAAACCATATTTTATCGATAAAATGCCCAATAACTTCAGGCATCTAGCCTTAATCAAAAAAATCCTGCCCAACGCCAGAATCATCGATGCGCGAAGAGAGCCTATGAGCTGTTGTTTTAGCGGTTACAAACAGCTCTTCGCGGAAGGTCAAGAGTTTAGCTACGACTTAGACGATATTGCTCAGTATTACAAAGATTATCTAGCGCTCATGACGCATTGGCAATTGTGTTTTGGTGAAAATATCTTGTTGGTTAAACATGAGGACGTGGTATCTGATTTAGAGAATAGTGTACGAAGGATGATGAGGTTTTTAGGCGTTGATTTTGAACAAAGCTGCTTACAATTTTATCAAACCGAGCGAGCTATCAAAACCCCCAGTGCCGAGCAAGTCCGACAACCTATAAATCCAAATTCAAATGAGGCATGGAAACGTTTCGAGAAACATTTAAGTTCCTTAAAAGAGCGTTTCTTTATTTCGACTAATTAATACACCTTGACAGCGTTAGTGGCACTTTTTAAGTCTTTTAGGCGCATTTCACCTTTGGGATCTATGTCATAAAGCTGTGCATAGAATAACTCCAATGTAGCTTGAGCATCGGATAATGCATTGTGCAATGGCGAAGAGAGTAATTCAAAGCGTCTACGACAGCTATCCAGTGTTGCTGCATCGTGTTTGACACCGTATTGTCCCGTACCTTTACTTAGCTTATGCAGTGCAAGTTGCATCGTATCTATAGTAGTGATTGCAGGCATTGCCTCGCCAAACCGATACGCTAATTCTTTGAGCATATTCATGTCGAGGTACGCATTGTGCAATACCCAAACATGGGTAGTTGCATATTGCATGAGTGAGCTATACATCTCTTTGGCATGTACCCCTTGAGCAATATCACGCGCTGTCAAACCATGAATGATTGGTGATTGCTGCAAATCGCCTTTAGCCCGAATTAATCGATAATAACTTTGGTCGTAATCAATTTGGAAATGCTGACCTGTAACCCATCCAGCCGACATGAATTTAACTTCTTTTTTGTGTAAAGAATTAAACTCAAAATCCAGAGCAAGTAATGGCAAATCAGCCAAAGGTGAATGGACGTAATCTGCTAACATCCCTTTACCCACCATACTTGCCAACCAGTTTTTCATCTTAACTCAACCCTCCAGAGAAGCGATTGACTGCCACATCTTGAGCGCGCTGAATACTTTTGAATGCGGCTTTTAACTGATGCCTTTCGATGGATGATAAGTCTGAAATACTGATGATGTTATCCGTCGCATTATTGCGCAGTTGATGACGCCAACGCAAACGATTGAGGAATAACCAAATATCTCTGAGGTTGTCTGCATCTTGTTTATTTATGGTTCCGATTTCACCTAAAATATTAAGCCTATCCACCGTCCCAGGAATGGTAATACCGGCAGACAATGCGTATAAACGAGCTAAGTCATTAATCAATGCTACCCCGTTGTTTTTGATATTGATACAGTCTTTTTTGCCGTTGTGTTTTTGATAAACAAACTTGTTAAAAATCGATAAAGGCACCGCTTGGCTGCTCGCTGTGCGCGCCACTGCAGCTAAAAACATGCTTTCTTGGAAAGATTTTTTGCGCTCTTGCTGTAAAGTTTTAAATAGCAATCTCTCTCCAGCTACCGCTCTGGCGTCTAAATAGATGTTAAACTCTAAAATTGCCTCAGGCGTGAACTGGCGTACCCAGCCTCTAGCCTGTTTAAGTGCCGCCCCCACACTTAAACGCAATTTGGGGTTAGAGGCCATGATATTGCCTGGGCAAAGTTTAATACCGCATTTCCCCAAACTCTTGCAGACGTATTCGGACATTCTGGCAAAATATTTAGCTTGTGCTTCGTCGGGTTCTTGGGCAAGTAAAAGAGCATTATCTTGGTCTGAACCCATCGTCTGGTCTTGTCGAGCCTGAGAGCCGTAGACGACCCAACAATAATCAAGTGGCGGTTGACCATGCTGATCGATAAAAAATTCAATGAGCTTTCGCGTCATAATATCCGTTGCTTGAGAAAGTACTTTACCCGCAATATCAAAGTCCCCTGCACGTTTCGCATTGGCTGCAAAATATTGCGGCATTTGCCAGGCCAGACGAGTGAGTTGATACAAGTTTTCCGCTTTGGCAATTTCACCAATCATGAATACGACGTTTCCGCGTTGTTGCCTCACTACATCGGTAGTCGTTACCATGCCCATCGGCTTGCGATCATCGGAATGCAAAATAGGAAGGTGATGGATATTTTTTTCACTCATCAAAGCGATGGCTGAGAACATATTCTGATTGTGCAAGATATACGCAGGCTTTTCAGTCATTATGGTATGTACCGGCATCTGAATATCTAACCCTGTGGCCACCACTCGGTTCCGCAAATCTCGGTCGGTGACAATCCCAATCAAATGATCGTACTCGGTAATAATGATTGAACTCACACCGTTTTCAGACATGACTTCAGCCGCTTTTTGTATAGAAACATCCTGCTCAATGGCAATAGGTGGGCGCTCTAAAATTTCGCATAAAGGACGATATAACCACATGGTATTGGATTCAGATACCGCCTGGTTCTGTAACACATCGTCTTTGGCTGCTTTAAAAAAACTCAGAAATTGCCGATTCTCACAGCTTTCAATAAAGGACGTTTCAGAAATAGCATAAACAATCCCAGGGCTATCCACATCAATCTTGATATTACCCACCTGTTTATCGAGTAATTTTATATAGCCAAAATAATCGCCTTCACTGAGAAATCTCTCGTTGCCATTTTCATCGTGAATCGTAAATTGCCCAGATTGAATCAAAAACAGACTCGGCATCATCTTCATGAGTGTTGCTTCGCAGTTGTGCGGGGTCACATAAACAACTTGAACATGCCTAGCTATTCCATGCAAAGTATCTTCATCAAAAACATCAAACGGAGCAGATGCACCTAAATACTGCACGACTTGTTGTGGTATATCTGACATAACGACCCTTGACTACAAAACAAACAACTGCTTGAAAGTATAAAACAAATTTATTTAACTAATATTGATCTAAGCCTAAAAGCGTAAGATTGAGTTTTAAATACTATTCGTGATACTCTGCTGAAACAAGAATGTAACACAATCAGCAAGTGAGTTCCTATGGCCTTCGGATGGGTGGCGTTAGCCATTACCTACCTTTTGATCCTATTTTGGATCGCACAATGGGGAGATAAAAATACCCCTCTCGCTCGACGCATTACTTCAAGCCCTTACGTTTACTCACTTGCACTTGCTATCTATTGTACCGCTTGGACCTTTTTTGGGGCAGTGGGCCAGTCTTCTCGTGATCAGTGGATGTATTTGCCGGTTTTACTTGGCCCAATTCTCGTTTACCTATTTGGTGCCCCTCTTATTCGTAAACTGATCCTAGTCAGTAAAAAACAACACATCAATACCGTAGCCGATTTCATCGCCTCGCGTTATGGTAAACGTCAGACGGTTGCTTTGGTGGTCACTATCATTGCACTGTTAGCCACCATTCCATATATTGCCCTGCAACTTAAGGCCATTGGCGCCATGTTCTTGGTTATGTCGGGGCAAGGCAATGGGCAGCTGGTCGTTTTGATCGCGACAATATTTATTGCGGTGTTTGCGATTTACTTTGGTACCAAACAAACCGATGTCACCGAGTATCGTCGAGGTCTGATGTTAGCCGTTTCGTTTGAGTCACTGATCAAACTCATCGCGTTATTGGCCATTGGGTACATTGCCTTTACCTTGTGGTATAACAAGCCACATCAACCTTTTTTGCAAGATTATTATACTCCTGAGGCTCTCGGCCAATTTACTTCCTTGTCATTTTGGGCACAGACATTAATGGCGGCGGCTGCCGTAATATGCTTGCCCCGACAGTTTCACGTTGCGATTATTGATAATTTGAACATTGAACATTGAACATGTCAAAACGGCTCGTTGGTTATTTCCTGTATACCTAGTCCTCATGTCCGCGACGATACCGGTGATTGCCATGGCGGGCAGTAATATTTTTGGTGCAGCGGGCACGGAACCCGACCAATATGTTTTAGCCTTTGCCGTTTTAGCTGATTCGTTATGGATTCAGATATTAGTATTTGTAGGCGGGTTATCTGCAGCAACGGCCATGATCATTGTCGCAACACTCACCTTATCGACTATGTTGGCGAATGACGTCGTCTTGCCTAAATTATTATCTATCAATTCACAATCTGGGCAAATCACTAACTACAGCAACAAAATTCGTGTTATTCGGCGGATTATTATCGGAGTGGTTCTGCTCCTCGGCTTCATTTACCAGCAACAGATGACCGAAACGAGCTCTCTTGCGTCCATTGGTTTAATTGCCTTTTCACTTGTGATTCAGCTATTACCGTCGATCATTGGCGGGCTCTACTGGAAAAAAGGCCACGCGCATGGTGTCTATGCTGGCTTACTGATGGGCTTTGTGTCATGGGTATTTTGGCTGATTTTACCTCTTACCGACATGACAATTAGCGGTTATACGCAAACCGAGATTTTAAGTCAGGGCGCAATAGTAAGCTTATTGGCAAATACCATCGCTTATTACACCTTTTCTCGGATCGCGCCTGCACGTCTGATTGATAAGATCCAATCGGAAGCATTTGTTCACCCGTTGGACACCTCGCGCACCAATCACAAATCCACTCAGGTCAATATTACTAACGGCGATTTGGTCACGTTACTGACGACATTTATGGGCCAAAGTCGCTGTGAGCAATTACTGTCAGAGTATTCGCGGCGCAATAATGTCAATGTTGATTTGTCGGATAAACCCAATATTCAAATTCTGTCATTCTGTGAACGCGCATTGGGTGGGGTAATTGGTTCATCGAGTGCTCGTGCTCTTGTGAATAGTGTTGCTGAAGGCAAAAAGCTTGACTTCAGTGAAGTCATAAACTTCTTTGATGGCACCACACAAGCTATGCAGTTCAATATGACAGCACTGTTAACTTCATTGGAAAGCATGGAGCAAGGGATCAGCGTTATTGACAAAAATCTCAACCTTGTAGCTTGGAATAAGCGTTATACTCAGCTATATGAATATCCTGAAGAATACCTAGCTGTTGGTACCCCTATTGAAAAACTCATGCGATACAATGCATTAAAGGGAGAATTAGGCCCTGGTGACGTGGATCACATGGTTACCAGACGTTTAGAGCACCTTCGTAACGGAACGCCGCATCGTTTTACTAGGCAACGAGCTGATGGTCACGTAATCGAAATGGTAGGCAATCCACTCCCTGGTGGAGGCTTTGTTACCAGTTTTAACGACATCACTAGTCACGTAGAGATACAACAAGCACTTGAAGAAGCCAACATTGATTTAACCACTCGCATCAAAAAACGCACCGAAGAGGTCCACTCAATCAATGCCGACTTGCGCTTAGAAATTGAAAAGCGCGCCGAAGTTGAACAAGAACTCATTCACGCACGCAAAATTGCCGAGGAAGCCAATGCCAGTAAAACCCGTTTCTTGGCTTTGGCAAGTCATGACATCATTCAACCCCTCAATGCAGCAAAGCTGTATTTATCAGCATTACAAGACTCCACGTTGAGTGAAAATGCGCGCGACATATTGTCAAAACTGAACCATTCTGTGAATTCTTCAGAACATCTAATCAGTACTTTGCTCGATATTTCGCGTCTTGACCAAGGTGAGATGGCACCGACTATTACCAATATACATTTTAAAGAGATCATCGAACCATTACTTTCTGATATGACCGTCAAAGCCCACAATAAAGGCTTGGAATTTAAGCATGTAGTACGCGATTTGTGGATCAAAGCGGACAAAACCTTTACCTATCGCATCATTCAAAACTTGATCTCCAATGCCATCAAATATACCGATCAGGGCAAGGTCTTAGTGACCGCTCGTGTGCATAAGGGTAAAGTCGAAGTGCGCATCTATGATACGGGTATTGGAATTCCCAAAGACAAACTCAATGCCATTTTTAGCGATTTTTACCGCGTCCAAGAATCCAATGAATCGGGAGTTGGCCTCGGTTTAGGTGTGGTACGCCGCTTAACTCAACAAATAAATGGCACGATTATAGTGGACTCCGTAAAAGATAAGGGTTCGTGTTTTACATTATCCTTACCTTTAGGCGAAGCACAAGCGACTCAACAGACCGATGCGCGGACATCAAATAGCACTTTAAGCGGTCTGAAAGCGCTGTGTGTGGATGACAAAACAGAAAATCTTGATGCACTTAGCTTGTTATTAAACAAGTGGGGCATTGAAGCAGAACTTGCCAATACATATGAGACAGGTCTGGCCAAAATAGCTGACTTTGATGCGGACATTCTTCTGATTGATTATCAGTTAGATAAGGACCAAAACGGTGTGAGCCTGATCCAAGAGCTACAGGTTGCGGCGCGTAAAGAAACCCCTGCAGCAATATTGACGGCTCTACACGATGAGCAACTCAAAGAGCAGTGTAAGTCACTCAATATTCAGCACCTCAATAAACCATTAAAGCCCGCAAAACTGCGAGCTTTAATAACGACTATGGCCAAACAGGCCAAAAATGTGAACCGCTATTAGTTATTAACTGGCGGTTCTAATTCAAGCTGAGAAGCAATCAGTACTGCTTGTGTGCGGTTGTTAATGCCTAACTTGCGGAATATAGCAGTAACATGAGCTTTGACGGTTGCCTCAGCGATATCTAGGTTGTAGCCAATTTGCTTGTTCAATAAGCCATCGCGCATATAACACAATACTTTGTACTGTGACGGCGTTAAGCTCGCAACACTGTCTGCTAACTTAGAGAATTCCTCATCCACTTCTTCAATCTTGTCAGAAATACCTTCAGGCAACCAAACATCACCATCTAGTATCGTTTGAATGGCCTTGGCAATTTCATCAGAGCTAGCGGTTTTAGGAATAAACCCTAAAGCACCTACACCCACGATTTTGGAAATAATGTTCGCGTCTTCTGTACCTGAGACAACAGCAACTGGAAGATCAGGATAGAGTTTTAAGATGTGTAACAAACCAAACAGATCATTACTACCCGGCATATGCAAGTCGAGTAGTAATAGATCAATATCGGTTTCTTCAAGCACCTTGATGGTGCTAGGAAGATCTTCGGCTTCGAGTAGCTTCAGATCTTGGAGCGAGACTGACAACGCTCCCCTTAAAGCATCCCTATACAACGGGTGATCATCTGCGATAAGTAAGGTTGCCATGCTTGCTCCTTTTTATTGTTACTTGTTAAGGCGTTCCTCAATCAATGATTCAACAACTGAAGGATCGGCTAAGGTAGACGTATCACCAAGTTGCTCGTATTCATTGGCGGCGATCTTACGTAAGATACGACGCATGATTTTACCAGAACGGGTCTTAGGTAAACCGCGAGTCCACTGAATCAAATCAGGTGTTGCAATTGGGCTCAATTCCTTGCGAACCCATGCACGAATCTCTTTGGTTAAGGCTTCATCTGGTTCAACACCCTCAATTGGTGTGACATATACGTAGATGCCTTGACCCTTAATGTCGTGAGGATAACCCACAACCGCTGCTTCTGCAATCACTTCGTGTGCCACCAATGCACTTTCGATTTCAGCAGTACCTAAACGGTGACCAGATACGTTTAATACGTCATCTACACGGCCAGTGATCCAGTAGTAACCATCTTCATCACGACGACAGCCGTCACCGGTGAAGTAAACATTGTTGTAAGCTGAGAAGTAAGTTTCGATGAAACGCTTGTGATCACCGTAAACTGTACGCGCTTGTGAAGGCCAGCTGTCTTTAATGACTAGGTTACCTTCAGTTGCACCTTCAAGCTCGTTACCGTCTGCATCGAACAATGCAGGCTGCACACCGAATAGAGGCTTAGACGCAGAACCAGGCTTGTTAGAAGTCGCCGTTGGAAGTGGAGCAATCATCATGCCACCAGTTTCTGTCTGCCACCAAGTATCAACGATTGGGCAACGCTCTTGACCGATGACACGGTAGTACCATTCCCACGCTTCTGGGTTGATAGGCTCACCGACTGAACCAAGAATACGTAGTGAAGATAAATCACAACCTTCTACTGGCTTCTCACCGTGTGCCATTAACGCACGAATTGCAGTAGGCGCAGTGTATAAGCTATTAACTTTGTATTTTTCAACAACTTGAGCAATACGACGTACGTCTGGATAGGTTGGAACGCCTTCGAAGAATACTTGCGTAGCACCCGCGATTAATGGACCGTATGCCATGTAAGAGTGCCCCGTGATCCAACCCACATCAGCTGTACACCAGTAGATGTCGTTTTCACGATAATCAAAACCGTATTTAAACGTCATTGCTGTATATACACAGTAACCACCCGTAGTGTGTACAACACCTTTTGGCTGACCGGTAGAACCCGATGTGTAAAGTATGAATAGCGGGTCTTCAGCTTTCATTGGCTCTGGCTCACACTGAGCAGAACAGTCTTCTACAAGCTCGCTCCAGATAACGTCTACGTCGTTGTTATAATCAACGTCGCCACCGGTTAATTTGTGAACGATGACGTTAGTAATTGAAGGACAGGCACCGTTTGCTAATGCTTCATCAACGTTTGCTTTCAGTGGCACTGAACGACCAGAACGACGACCTTCGTCACATGTGATAACCACTTTAGCAGACGCGTTGTTGATACGGTCTGCAATGGCATTTGGCGAGAAACCACCAAAGATAACTGAGTGAACCGCACCGATACGCGCACACGCAAGCATTGCATAAGCAGCTTGTGGTACCATAGGCATGTAGATAGCAACTACGTCGCCTTTCTGAACGCCTAATTTTTTAAGACCATTAGCTAGCTTACAGACTTCATAGTGAAGCTCTTGGTAGGTTACGTCTTGGCTATCAGTAGGCTCATCGCCTTCCCATAAGATAGCTGATTTCTTCGCATTCTGTGCTAAGTGACGGTCAATACAGTTGTAAGAGGCGTTTAATACGCCATCTTCAAACCAGCGAATATCAACGTTGCTTGGATCAAAAGATGTATTTTTGATGATTGTTGGTTCTTGGATCCAATCGATGATGTTCTTGTGTTCGCCCCAAAATGCTTCTGGGTTTTCAATCGATTGCTTATACATCTCTAAATATTGTTCTTCCGAAAGAATACCCTCTTCTTTCAACGACTCCGGTACAGGATAAGTTTTGGCAGTCATATTGCCTCCATTGCAGTTTTAAATATTTGTTAAATTACTAAGGACTAATGTAGCGATTCTGAGGTTTTTAAAAATAGGACTTTGGTCTATGCAAATGGTTTTACCAAACACAGCAAAGCTAATCATACCAAGGTATGTAAGACGAACGCAGTAGAAAAAAAACACCTACTGCGTTAGGTAAAAACCACCAAAATGAGCGTTGTTTTATAACAATATTTTTTAACAAATGGGCCATTAAAAGGCAATTGGATAGCGTTTGAAGATGGCTTGAATACTGTCAAACTCACTTTCCGTTAGAGGCGTTGCAAAGGCATCGATATCTTCTTCAAGCTGACTGAGTTTAGTGGCGCCAATAATGGTTGAGGTCACCCCATCAATGTAATCACACCATTTGAGTGCGAGTTGTGAGGGTGTCATGCCAAGGTCTGATGCTAGTTGTACGTATTCCGCTACAGCTTTATTGGCAATTGGCGTATCTCTAAACAGTCCCATGCGCTGCTCCATACTCCAACGAGACCCTTTTGGACGTGCGCCGTTTAGATATTTACCCGATAACATCCCTGCAGCAAGGGGCGACCATGGTAAGTACGCTATGTTTTCAAACACACAGGTTTCGATAAGATAAGGCCAGTCTTTCGCATGCAGTAAGTTAAACTCGTTTTGAATGGAGACCGGACGAGGGACCCCTAACTCATCACACAAATTTAAAAAAGTATGAATGCCCCATGGCGTATCATCAGATAAGCCCCAATGACGAATTTTACCCGAATTTATTGCATCTCCAAGTGCCTCTACCACGCCTCGCTTGCGTTCGATTTCTTTTTGCACATCGGTTTTAGTTGCTTTGATATCATTTGGCCAATGCGTGCCAAAATGCGCAGTCCCACGGTTTGGCCAATGTAATTGATATACATCAATGTAATCTGTATGAAGTTGTTTGAGTGAACCTTCTAATGCAACAGATATTGACGCTTTATCAATGCCTTTGCCGCCTCTGATCCAAGGAAGGCCTTTGCCAACAATTTTGGTCGCGAGGATCCAATCACTGCGTTTAGTTGGATTGCGAGAAAAATAATCGCCAATGTAACGTTCGGTTGCGCCCACAGTTTCCGCTGAAGGAGGCACTGGGTACATCTCGGCCGTATCCATAAAGTTGATGCCGCGCTCAAACGCATAGTCAATCTGTGCATCAGCATCAGCTTGATTGTTTTGCAGGCCCCATGTCATAGTGCCCAAGCAAACACGAGAGACATTCAGGCCAGAAGTCCCAAGAGGAGAAAATTCCATACCGGTTGTCCTTATTTATTATTATAAAAGAGTTATGAACAGTACTATGGTTGATCTAAACATACCTTACCTAGCCTTGCCATGTAAAGTCAGAATAACATTCTGTAATTTCATTTAGCCCCGCTTACAATAGCGCTTTCACATGCGCCACCACTGAACGCCCTAACGCACTCAAGGCGTAACCGCCTTCTAACATAGACACCAACCGACCTTGGCAATGCTTATCGGCTAATCTGCGCAATTCCCGTGTGATCCACATGTAATCGTCTTCAACCAAACGCACATGCCCCAAATCGTCTTCTTGGTGCGCATCAAACCCAGCAGAAATCAGAATGAGTTCCGGTGCAAATTCATCAATGGCTTTAAACCAATGTTCTACAGCTTGACGAAACACATTGCCGTCATCCCCCGCTTTGAGTGGCACGGGATAAAAATGGTCTGGCTGATCATCCACGCCGCCAAACGGATAAAACGGATGTTGAAACGAGGAGCAAAACAACACCGACGGCTCATGTTGAAAGATATCTTCCGTGCCGTTGCCATGATGCACATCAAAATCCACGATGGCAACACGCTCTACCCCATAACGATGTTGCGCATAAGTTGCTGCAACGGCTACATTATTGATCAGACAAAATCCCATTGCTTTGCTGTGACAAGCATGGTGGCCAGGTGGTCGAATCGCACAAAACGCTCTAGTATCTTGCCGCTGAAACACCTCATCAACAGCATCTTTAGCACACCCTGCTGCGTATAACGCAGCAGTCAACGAATCTTGCATCATGATCGTGTCATCGTCGAGCCAAATATGCGGATTGTCCTCCGTTTTGGCTTTCTCTTGGAGCAGTGCGTCTTGATAAAACAACTCATCAATGTATGGGTGACTGTGGGCGTGGTAGAGATGCTCACGTTCAATTTTACTGCCTTGGACTTGTTCCACCACCGTCGCAAGCCCTGAGGCAATAAGCTGATCTTGAATTTGGCTCAAACGCTCTGGACACTCTGGATGCTCAGGATCCATATTGTGTTTGCGACATTTTGGATGAGAGAAGATACTGATTGCCATTGGCCTGTCCTTGTCTGATGTTCGGTAACGCTATGCCTTTACCATAGCAGGTGTCTATCTACTGCGCATTACAACTTCAGCAGGAGTTCTTTTTCATGAATATCGCTATCGTCTATTACCGCAAAGCCAAATTTATAAAATACCGCCAACATAGGCTTATTTCGGGATCTGACCATCGCATAAATAGATGACAACCCCCTATCTCGTGCAATGCCGATCAAGTTCTCCACAAGGTAAGAGGCCATGCCCTGACCTTGGGAAGCTTCTCGCGTCACAAAGGCGATTTCACAACCTTGATTTTGAGTCTGATAAAATCGTCCCACAGCATGAATGATGTCATGTTTCCCTTGTTCCTCGATGATCGCAATCGCACAATCCACAGACTGATCCACTGAGACCAATGCGCTGGATTTTTGTCTCGATAGCTGCTCTGGTGTATATCCGTAGCGCAATACGAGAGTATCATCCGAATGAGAATAGAAAAAATCTTGCAACGAACGTTCGTCCGCAGGATGTAAGGGTCTCACTATATAGTCTTTATCTTTAAAGTGATGTTTACGCAACTGAACCGTTCCCCATTCAGGGATTTCTGCGACCGTTGGTGCTTGATAATCTGGTACCCAATAATACTGACGTACCTGTTCTAATAACTCTGCACGAAACTTAGGGTGTGCGATTCGAATAAGCTCCAAGGCTCTTTCTCTGACTGATTTACCTTTGAGCGCAGCAATCCCATATTCGGTGACAACATAATCCACATGTCCTCGGGAAGTTACGACGCCCGCACCTGGCGTGAGTGTGGGCACAATGCGAGAAATCGAACAATGCTTGGCCGTAGAAGGTAACGCAATAATGGCCTTACCACCAACGGACATTGTTGCTCCAGAAACAAAGTCCATTTGCCCACCAATGCCAGAATAAAAATCATGACCGATCGAATCAGCGACCACTTGTCCAGTCAAATCCACCTGTAACGCGCTATTGATGCTGATCATGTTGTCGTTTTTGGCAATATTCGATGGTAAGTTCACATACGAGCTTGGCAAAAACTCTATATGAGGATTATTGTTGACATAATCATACAAGCGTTGAGACCCCATGCAAAAACTAGTCACAGACTTACCCGGATGAAAAGTTTTGTACTTATTGGTGATGACGCCATATTCCATAAGCTCCAATAACCCATCGCTGAACATCTCCGTATGCAGTCCCAAATCAACATGGTTTTTTAACGCGCTTAATACGGCATTTGGGATCACGCCAATACCCAATTGCAACGTAGCTCGGTTAGGCACCAACATAGATACATACTGACCAATGCGCTGTGACACGTCATCAATCGGCGGTATCGGTAACTCTGGTAAAGTCTCCTCCGCTCTGACCATGGCCGCAAATTGCGACACATGCAAAAAAGAATTCCCAGAAGTGCGAGGCATCAGAGGATTGACTTGGGCGATGACTTTTTTGGCAGCTCGCGCAGCGGAATGATTGACATCCACTCCGACTCCACAGGAGACATATCCGAATTCATCAGGAGGTGAGACCATGATCAGCGCTACATCCAAGGGTAAGGTGCCCGTGCGAAATTGCGTTGAAATCTCGGATAAAAAGACAGGTGTATAATCCGCGCGTCCTTGTTCCACCGCTTGTCGCACATCTTGTCCATGAATGAATAACGCATTGACCTTAAAATGCCCTTCGCATTCCTGTCTTGCCCAAGGAGCCTCGCCAAGTGTTGAGATCTGAACGATCTCAATATCTTGGAAATCGGCTTTATGTACAATCAGTTGATTGATTAATGTTCGAGGTAAACAGGCATTTGAACCGATGTAAATGCGCTGGCCAGAATGGATGTACTTGATCCAGTCACTTTGACTCATTTGCGGGCCTTTTGAGAAGCTATGTCATTATGTATCCGTTGTATTATGGAAAAACTGAGTAGAATATTATTGATCTAAAGCAAAAAACAATTGATTGAACTGTGCGCATTTTACTCCGTTATATCGGACAATTATAAACGAGGTATTAAACGTCCCTTACAAGAGGACCTTGATGAATTATTAAGCCGCTAAGTGACGAACTGCAACTTAGCCAGATCGTGATATAAGTCGCAACGCAGCATCAACTCCTCATGCGTACCGCTATCCACTATCTGACCTTGATCCATGACCACGATGATATCAGCGTGTTTTACCGTCGCGAGACGATGTGCAATAACAATCGTGGTGCGATCTTCCATCAAATTGGCAAGACCTTGTTGTACGGCTTGCTCACTGCCCGCATCCAACGCACTGGTTGCTTCATCTAACAACAAAATAGGGCGATTGGCGAGAAAGGCTCTGGCAATGGCGATGCGTTGTTTTTGACCACCTGATAACTTAATGCCTCGCTCCCCAACTTGGGTGGCATATTGTTCTGGCAAAGACATAATAAAATCATGCGCATTAGCGAGTTTAGCTGCCTGTACAATCGCCTCTCGGGATGCGTGATGATCACCATAACCGATATTCTGCGCGATATCAGTAGCAAAAATAACTGGGTCCTGTGCCACTAAAGCAAACGATGCCCGGATTTGCGTTTGCGATAATTTAGAATATTCAGTGTTAGCAAGAGTTATTCGGCCAGATGTTGGCGGATAAAAATCCAACAGTAGATCCATCAACGTAGATTTACCAGCTCCACTAGGACCAACTATCGCAACAGTCTGCCCAGTACTGATGGAAAAATTGAGATTGCGCAAAGCGTATTCGCCTATGTCTTGGTAACGAAAAGAGAGTGCTTCTAGCCGCAAAATGTCCTCTATCGTTTCAGAAAACACCCAATCTGGTTGCATAGTTTCCCGTATCTGTACCGGCTCGTGCAATAATTCACGGACCCTTGCGGAGGCACCTTTGGCTTTTTGGATCTCACCAATCACTTCGCTGATCGTCGCCACAGCACCACCAGCCATGACTGCATAAAAGATAAACGCACTCAAACTGCCTGGACTTAACTCACCGCTGATCACAGCTGTCGCTCCAATCCATGCGACAAACACCACCGCAAAAATACTGATGGCCATAATACAAATGATCAATAGTGCGCGATAATGAATGCGTTGTTCCGCTGCACCCATTACTTGCTCGACTTTGCGGTGTAAAGACGAGACATCATGCGCTTCTTGAGTGTAGGCCTGAATCGTGTGAATGCCATGCAAAGACTGGTCGATATGCGCACTCATATCTGCTACTTTGTCTTGTGAGACTTGTGCGTAGTAGCGGACTTTTTTACCCAGCAATTTAATAGGCAATAAAATAAAAGGGATCGCCAACATGACAAGGCCGGTCAGTTTCACGCTGGTAAAGAGCATCAAAATAAACGCGCCAATGAACGTCACTGAGGAACGAATGGCCATCGATAATCCCATCCCGATGACGCTTTGTAACACCGTGGTATCTGAAGTAAATCGTGAAATGACTTCGCCAGTGCGATTGCGACTGTAAAAACCCATATCTAAGCGTAACATTTGCGCGTAAAGCGCATTACGTATGTTAGCACTCACTCTTTCGCCAAGCCATAGCATATTGTAAAAACGAAAGTATGTCGCAATACAGCCAACCACTGCAATGGCCACAACCGCCAACAGCATTTGATTGAGGAAAGCTTCGTCATTGGCAACAAACCCGCGGTCAATCACAAGCTTTATGCCTTGTCCGAGTACCAACCAGCTCCCAGCACTGATAAGCAGTGCAACCATTGCAATGGCAATGCGAAGTTTATGAGGTTTTAGAAACTGGTATAACCATAAAATTAAAGAGGATTGAGCCATTACCTGACCATCAAGAACGTGATGATTGCATCCTAGAAGGCTTTGCACTGAGTGTCAAATAGGGCAGCTTGCACAACCACTTTACACCTTAGCCTAAACGCAAATGAAGCGATAAATCACTATTCCGAAACTAGCCTCCCATAAGGTCTTTTAGTTTATCTTTCATTTTGTCTTTAAGTTTGTCTTTTTGTTTATCTAGCGCTTCATTGATTTTGTCTCTAGCGGCATCCTTAGCTGCCTTTTTGGCCTCTGCCTTAGCTATTCTAATGACTTCAGTGAGTAGTGCATCCGTCACCGCAGCGCCGATCTGATCAGCCGGGATCCCGTTCGGTTGCCCAATGGCTCCCAAATGAAAACTAGGTAACGTTATTGCATATGCGGTTTGCTCAACGCCCAGCTGCTCCACTGGCAATGCGGAAAAATCCAACTTTAAGCGCGTAGCATCAATCACTATATCATCAATGATCATCATGGGTTGTGCTGTCTTGGTAGGCGTTGGTGTGGCTTCTTTTCTAGGTAGTTTAGACTGTATATGATCTTTGATAGTGAGAAGATTACTGCCTGTACTGTTATCGGTTTCATAAAGAATTTCAGGTACATTAATGACAAATTGATCCACAACATACGCATCACCGCGTGGTGCCCCCAGATCCAAGGTGATAAGCTGTAAAGACAAAGCATTATTTTGCGAGAAGCCTTGTGGGTTTTGCACGTTTAAATCAGATAAAGATAACCGACCATCAGAGAGGGAAAGCTCTGCATTGCCAAGAGATACCTTAGTGCCAAGATATTCCGAACCTCGTTGTTCTACTTGTTGCTTGATTAACGTGTCAGTTTGACTAAAGACATACCATATACCTCCAGCAATCACAGCAATAATAACAGATATGATAATGACAATTTTTTGCATGGAGAAACATCCCTTGTTTTATTTAAAGATTTCTTTTAACTATAGTCTAGTTGACGCATTATGGTCGATTAATTCGGTAATTCAAAATCAAAAATGCAATAATAACTGAGTCATTTTTTTTCATTTGTACCATCTTAAAAGGGAACTTTGGAAACTCACGGTATAATGGGATAGCACACTTCATAAGCAGGCCTTTTAGTAATATCTTCGTAGAAGAAACGTATTAGTACTCCGGGCCTCCTGCCCTCCGCCCTTCGGGCCAAATAAAAAACCCAGCCGAAGCTGGGTTTTATTATTCGTTCTAATTTGTTCCAGACAAATTAGTCGATGATTTTCGCTACAACGCCCGCACCTACTGTACGGCCACCTTCACGGATTGCGAAGCGTAAACCTTCGTCCATCGCGATAGGTGCAATTAGCTCAACAACAAACTTCAAGTTGTCGCCTGGCATTACCATCTCTACGCCTTCAGGTAGCTCTACCGCACCTGTTACGTCAGTCGTACGGAAGTAGAACTGTGGACGATAGCCTTTGAAGAATGGCGTATGACGGCCACCTTCGTCTTTGCTTAGTACGTATACTTCTGCTTCAAACTTAGTGTGTGGGTTGATTGAACCAGGCTTCGCCAATACTTGACCACGTTCAACTTCATCACGCTTAGTACCACGTAATAGAACACCAACGTTCTCACCTGCACGACCTTCGTCAAGCAGCTTACGGAACATCTCTACACCAGTACAAGTAGTAGTCGTAGTCTCTTTGATACCAACGATTTCGACTTCTTCACCAACTTTGATGATACCTTGCTCAACACGACCGGTTACAACAGTACCACGACCAGAGATTGAGAATACATCTTCGATTGGCAAGATGAACGGCTTATCGATGTCACGCTCTGGCTCTGGGATGTATGAATCTAGCGCTTCACCTAATTCAATGATTTTCGCTTCCCACGCTTCGTCACCTTCTAGGGCTTTCAGCGCTGAACCTTGGATAACTGGTAAGTCATCGCCTGGGAATTCATACTCAGAAAGAAGTTCACGAACTTCCATCTCGACTAATTCTAATAATTCTTCATCATCAACCATGTCACACTTGTTCATGAATACGATGATGTAAGGTACGCCAACCTGACGACCTAATAGGATGTGCTCACGAGTCTGTGGCATTGGGCCATCAGTCGCCGCAACAACCAAAATCGCACCGTCCATCTGAGCAGCACCAGTGATCATGTTTTTAACATAGTCAGCGTGTCCTGGGCAGTCTACGTGCGCGTAGTGACGAGTAGGTGTGTCGTATTCAACGTGAGACGTTGCGATTGTGATACCACGCTCACGCTCTTCTGGAGCGTTGTCGATTTGATCGAATGCTTGCGCTGAACCACCGTAAGTCTTTGCTAGTACAGTAGTGATCGCTGCGGTTAATGTCGTTTTACCGTGGTCAACGTGGCCGATTGTACCTACGTTAACGTGCGGTTTCGTACGTTCAAACTTTTCTTTTGCCATTGTTCTCTTTCCTAGCAAAGTTAATATTAAAGGTAAATTTTCAAAAAAGTTGATGATGGTGCTGATAGGCAGATTTGAACTGCCGACCTCACCCTTACCAAGGGTGCGCTCTACCAACTGAGCTATATCAGCAACTTTCAGTCAACTGGAGCGGGCAGCGGGAATCGAACCCGCATCATCAGCTTGGAAGGCTGAGGTAATAGCCATTATACGATGCCCGCAACTACTTTTTGTAAACCCGTTATTCGAGTCTAAAAACTTATGTAGCCTCGCTTTTTTCTAGCGCCATCAAGTCTTCTCGAAAAAAGTCCGTGTATTATAGTGAGTGGTTATCTCGCGTCAAGTGATTTTACAAGTGATTTTTAGATACCAAACACAAAAAAACCACCTTAAGGTGGCTTCAGAGCAGTTTGAGTAATCACTCAAACCAAAAATGGTGGAGGGGGCAGGATTCGAACCTGCGAAGGCTGAGCCGGCAGATTTACAGTCTGCTCCCGTTGACCGCTTGGGTACCCCTCCGAGTTGATGGTGCCGACTGCCGGAATCGAACTGGCGACCTACTGATTACAAGTCAGTTGCTCTACCAACTGAGCTAAGTCGGCACGTCATCAAGAGGTGCGCATATTAGAGTAAACCACGGTGCTTGGCAACACTTAAATGCAAAAAAATATCAAAAAAGTGGGTTTTTTATTATTTGTGTACAAAACGCGCCCATAATCCCAATAAAACCGCGTTTTGCAGGTGTTTTTTTGGTCGATGTTGTGTGTTCAACAATCTATAACCATCACCACCACTTAATATGAGTAAATATTGCTCAGAATATTGTGCAATTTGTGCTCGTGCGACTTCAACTATCCCTTGCAGTTGGGCTAAACAGCCATTTCCGACACATTCGTCTGTATGTTGACCTAACTGAATGTGGATCGGCCAATCTTCTGGCGCAAAGACTCTATCAGTATTTTGTAATAATATTTCTTGCAGTTGATGTAAGCCTGGCGCAATGAATCCTCCCTGATGCTGTCCTCTCACCACCACATCACAGGTTATCGCGGTGCCAGCATCCACCACCAAAAAGCTATCATGCTCGCATAATTGTGCCAAATACATGCCAGCACACATAGCCAGCCAGCGATCCACGCCCATATTTGCAATATTGGTGTATGAATTTTGTAGAGTTTCCCCTGCAATAAGTGCGTATTTTTCGGACTTGGCAATCGTCACCGGACATATGGTTGCAAGTGTTCGGGCGAAAGTTTTTGCACGTTCCGGATGTTTGACTGAAGAAATATACGCCGCATCTAAAGGCCCAATATTGTTTAATAGCGTCTCTGGTGAATCAACAACCGCTTCTTCACCTGGTCCATATTTATCAGCAAGACAATATTTGACTCTGGTATTGCCAATATCAATCAACAGGACGGACACTGATTTCACCTCCGTGATATGCTTTAATTTCGCCATTAACCTGAACCAGTAACGCGCCTTGTTCATTTACCCCCATGCAAATCCCTGTAACTGTTTGTTTGCCAAGCAGGAGTTTCACTGGTTGGTGGTTAAAGGCATTTAGACGTTCCCAGCGCTCCTGGAACGGCGACAAGCCTTGCGTAGAAAACACCGTTAAATAATAATGCATTTTGGCTAGTAAGTTCGCCACTAACACATTGCGTTCAATCGGCGTATCAATATGACGCTGGGCACTCGTATAAGCCTGACCCAAGTCCAAGTCGTCGGGCAGATCAACATTTAATCCTATGCCAATCACTGTATGAACATCGTCCGCCACTGTGCCTTCGACTTCAACCAAAATCCCCGCCACTTTTGCCATATTAATATACACATCATTTGGCCACTTGAGTCCGATTTGTTGTATCCCCAAATCATCCAACACATCGGCGACCGCAATCCCGACTACCAAAGATAGACCAGCAATAGTTTGATAGCCTCCACTAAAACACCAATACAAGGACAGATATACGTTGCTTGCAAAAGGTGAGTGCCACTGTCGTCCATGTCTTCCTCGTCCGGCAGTTTGCGCCTCTGCGACACATGCATTGCCGCTATGCAAATGCATGATCCGGTCTTTGAGATAGGTGTTGGTCGAATCAATGACAGGTAAGACTATACAATGAGCACTTCCTTGTCCTGTAAACTGATGATAATGATGATTAATCATATTGGCATCTAACAGAGACAACGGTTTAGCTACGCGATACCCTTTGCCTTTTACCGAATAAATATCCACACCGATATCTTGCAAAGCTTTGATGTGCTTACCAATGGCTGCACGTGAAATCGAAAAGTACTCACCCAGCTCGGTACCCGAATGAAATTTGCCATCGGCCAAAATCCGCAGTAATTCATTGCGTAAATAGTTCATTTATAATTCAACCAGTCCATTACGTCCCAATAAGCGGACTTCGTTTTCTAAACGGATGCCAAATTTTGCCCAGACAGTTTCGCTGATCGTGCGCGCAAACGCTAAAACGTCTTGCCCTTTGGCATCTTTATAATTTGTCAAAACAAGTGCCTGTGTAGGATGGCACTGCACACCGCCGTGAGTAATTCCTTTAAATCCACATTGCTCAATCAACCATCCTGCTGCAATTTTAACCTGTCCATCCGCTTGTGGGTAACGAGGCACGTTGGAAAATTGAGCCAAAATCTCGTTCGCTTTGTCCTGAGAAACCACGGGGTTTTTGAAAAAACTCCCCGCATTACCAATCACAGATGGGTCTGGCAATTTGCTTCGTCTGATATCGATCACTTTGGTGTACACATCATGCATGGTCGGATTATCAAGCGCAGCGAGTTCACCATAGTGAGTCGCTAATGAATAGTCTTTGGGTAACCTAAAATTCACTTGCGTAATAAAGACCCTGCCATGCAATGATTGTTTAAAAATGCTATCTCGATAACCAAACAAGCATTCATTCGCCTGCTTAGTATGGAATGTATCTTGGTGAATATCATAATATTCTACAGAATGGATCAAAGTGCCTACCTCGACCCCATACGCGCCGATATTTTGAATGGGTGCAGCCCCTACTGTACCAGGAATCAACGCTAAATTCTCAAAGCCTCCAATGTTTTTATCCATACACCAAGTTACTAGGTCGTGCCAGTTTTCACCTGAAGCAACGGATAACCAATAAGCCTCTTCGGATTCTTCAAGTGAGATCCCTTGCAATTTGTTGAGAACGAGCGTACCAGAATAGTCATCGATAAAAACCGTGTTACTCCCCTGACCTAATAAATAGAAAGGAGTAGATAGTTGGGATAACTGAGAGACATCGTTTTGACACAACAACGAGATACAATGCTGAGCAGAGTGTTGAAGGCCAAAGGTATGGAGGGATTGAGCGTTGATCACAAGACAAAATTCGTTTTTTGCTTAGTATACCAACGCTCAGGTTCGTTACACAAGGTTAAGCATCAACCATCAGATAAGGCATCGTGTTTTCAACCGAAACGGGCAGGTCATCATTCAGTTTTGCTCGAGCCTAAATGTTCCAATCGGTTTAAACAAAAGATGACACGGCGCAGGCAATTTCGTTCTGCCTCAATCTTTAAATGGTAGTTTTGCACTGGCGTCCGCGAATGTGGCGCTGGCGTGAATTAAAAACATGGGGGCTCGGTGTATTTCAAGGTCGTAATTCACTCGATTACACTATCAAGTACAAGGCCCGTAAATTATTTGTTAATACTGCGGAACTATTTACATTATATTCACTCATAGGCATGTGTGTAATTTTGTATCGTAGTAAGCCATAGGATGGGCTGATTTGGTAGGTGATAGTATGTTTGAGTTCAGAAGTCTTGTCTCATTGAGTTTACTGGCTTTTTGTTTATCGGGTACTGCGGTAGCAATGGAAGCGAACGTTGATTCCAACAACAATGCTGAATGGAAACTAGATCAAGACTTTTTGGAACGCCAAGTTGCACAGTCAATGTCTCCAGGTCGTTCGGTAAGAACGCTTATTGGACACTACCCAGAAAGTATCAGGAGCATTGTTTCTGTCGCGCTAGACACTTACCCAGATAATTACAAAGAAATTATCCATTCTGCTATTTCTGCACAACCATTTTCTGCTGAAGATATTGTGACAATTGCGGTTGAGAAAGGGATAACAGAATGCGAATCGATTGTTGAAACTGCAATCAAAGCTGAGCCGAGTTATGTGAGCTTCGTGACTCGTGCTGCAGCGAATGCTTCACCTGAAGATTTTGAGGATATTTTGCGTGTTGCTGTGGTCACCGAGCCCGAATCAGCAGACAAAATCATTCAAATTGTAGCCAAGTCATATCCTGAACGCATTGCCGAAATTTTGTCTAACACATTACAGTATGTACCCTATGTGGGTGAGTATGTTGTCGATGCCCTGCTTGCAGTATTTCCAGACAAAGCCGAAGAAGTTGTTGAGGTTTCAGTGCGAGAAGTACGCGCGGAAACTGCACAAGTGGAAAAAGTCATTTCCGCTGCCCTTAATGCAGGTGTCGATGCTGAAGTGGTTTCTCAATCTGCAATCAAAGGGGGGGCTACCTCTGACGAAGTGATGGCAGCCATTAATAAACAGAGCAATAATTAATTGTAATCAGTGCCCAGATATAGTGCCACACAAAACAAAAAACCCGCCATCAAGCGATAGGCGGGTTTTTAGTATTGAGCAATAATTACTCTTCCGTTGCTTCCACTACTTCTTCAGCAGCTTCAACTTCTGGACGGTCTACTAATTCAACGTAGGCCATAGGTGCTTTATCACCAGTACGGAAACCGCACTTTAAGATACGTACGTAACCGCCTGGGCGAGCTTCGTAACGTGGGCCTAGTTCGTTAAATAATTTACCAACAACTTCTTTATCACCGGTGCGAGCCATCGCTAAACGACGGTTTGCAACGCTGTCACGCTTAGCCATAGTAATTAATGGCTCAATAACACGGCGTAATTCTTTTGCTTTAGGTAAAGTCGTTTTAATCACTTCATGCTTAACCAATGAACCGGCCATGTTTTTAAACATAGCTTTACGATGGCTGCTGTTGCGATTTAACTTACGACCACTTTTAAGATGGCGCATAGCTTTATCCTTCTATTCCGCGATGCTTTCTGGTGGCCAGTTCTCTAGGCGCATGCCTAAAGACAAACCACGTGAAGCAAGCACGTCTTTAATTTCTGTTAATGACTTCTTACCAAGGTTAGGAGTCTTTAATAACTCAACCTCAGTACGTTGTACAAGGTCACCAATGTACTGGACTGCTTCAGCTTTTAAACAGTTCGCTGAACGTACGGTCAATTCTAAATCATCCACTGGACGCAATAGAATTGGATCAAATTCAGGCTTCTCTTCTTTGGCTTCTGGCACAGAAACATCTCGTAAATCTACGAATGCATCCAGCTGTTCAGCTAAGATAGTAGCAGAGCGACGAATCGCTTCTTCTGGATCTAAAGTACCGTCAGTTTCCATATCGATAATCAACTTATCTAAGTCAGTGCGTTGTTCAACACGCGCTGATTCGACTGAGTATGCGATACGAGCAACTGGGCTGTATGAAGCATCAACCAGTAAACGACCAATTGGACGATCATCATCTTCTGAAGAACGACGCACTGATGCAGGAACATAACCACGACCAAGCTCTACTTTGATGCGCATTGCAACGTCAGTATTACCGGTAATCGTACAAATAACATGGTCAGGGTTTGCGATTTCAACATCACCATCGTGCTGGATATCACCAGCAACAACTACACCAGGACCAGATTTTTGTAGGGTTAGTGTCGCTTCAGTTTTACCTTCAAGACGTACTGCTAAGCCTTTTAAGTTTAAAAGGATTTCGATGACGTCTTCTTGCACGCCCTCTTTTGAGCTGTATTCATGTTCTACACCGTCAATTTCTACTTCAGTTACCGCTACGCCAGGCATAGACGATAAAAGAATACGACGTAGTGCATTACCTAGAGTATGACCGAAGCCACGCTCTAAAGGCTCTAATACAACTTTTGCGCGTGTTGGTGAAACGTTTTCAATCTCAACCAATCTTGGTTTTAGGAATTCAGTTACAGATCCCACAATGCATCCTCTTTAGTTAACTTACTTAGAGTAAAGTTCGACGATCAACTGTTCGTTAATTTCTGCAGATAGATCTTCACGCTCAGGTAAACGTTTAAACGTACCTTCAAGTTTAGAACCATCTACTTCGATCCACGTTGGCTTCTCACGCTGTTCAGATAACTCAACAGCTGCAGTGATACGAGCTTGTTTCTTAGCTTTTTCACGAACAGATACAACTGTTTCTGCAGAAACCTGGAATGAAGGAATATTAACCACTTGTCCGTTGACACAAATCGCTTTGTGGCTTACAAGCTGACGCGCTTCAGCACGTGTGCTTGCGTAACCCATGCGATAAACGACGTTATCAAGGCGTTGTTCTAACAACTGTAACAAGTTTTCACCTGTGTTACCTTTTAAACGAGCCGCTTCTTTGTAGTAGTTACGGAATTGCTTTTCAAGTACACCGTACATACGACGTACTTTTTGTTTTTCACGTAATTGTAAGCCGTAATCAGATAAACGACCGCGACGAGCACCGTGCTGGCCAGGAGCGTTTTCTAATTTACACTTAGTATCAATTGCACGAACGCCACTCTTAAGGAACAAGTCAGTTCCTTCGCGACGACTTAGTTTGAGTTTAGGACCCAAATATCTTGCCATGATCTTTCTCCAACTGTCCGTCGATTAAACGCGACGTTTTTTCGGTGGACGACAACCGTTGTGAGGAATAGGCGTCACATCGGTAATGTTAGTGATCTTGTAACCAGTTGCATTCAAAGCACGGATCGCAGACTCACGGCCTGGACCTGGACCTTTAACGAACACTTCAAGGTTCTTAAGACCATATTCTTGTGCTGCTTCACCAGCGCGCTCCGCCGCAACCTGTGCAGCAAATGGGGTAGATTTACGTGAACCACGGAAACCTGAACCACCAGAAGTCGCCCATGCTAAGGCATTGCCTTGACGGTCGGTGATAGTCACAATCGTATTGTTGAAAGAAGCATGGATATGAGCCATACCATCAGCAACTTGACGTTTTGCGCGTTTACGCGCACGAGTAGGTGCTTTTGCCATTACTTTATCCCCCGCTTACTTTTTAATTGGCTTACGAGGACCTTTACGGGTACGCGCATTGGTTTTAGTGCGCTGACCACGTAGAGGTAAGCTACGACGGTGGCGAATACCACGGAAGCAACCTAGGTCCATCAAACGTTTGATGCTCATTGATACTTCACGACGTAAGTCACCTTCAACAGTGAACTTAGCTACTTCATCACGAAGTTTATCAATAGTTGTTTCGTCAAGATCTTTGATCTTGGTTTCTTCTGCAACACCAGCAGATGCACAAATGCTTTTTGCACGTGTAGCACCGATACCGAAAATCGCTTGTAGCGCGATTACTGTATGCTTGTGTTCAGGAATGTTAATGCCGGCTATACGGGCCATTAACAGCACTCCTCTAGTTTTGGGTTGACTAATCGTAAAAAGCCCGTAAGGATACTTACTTGTCAACAATTTTGCAAATAAAAGAATAAAACACCTAACCTTTGGTTAGGTGTTAAACATTCTCAACTTTGATTAACCTTGCCTTTGCTTATGCTTAGGCTCGATGCAAATCACTCGAACAACACCGTTGCGCTTAATGATTTTGCAATTACGGCAAATCTTTTTTACGGATGCACGAACTTTCATTTCATCACTCCGAATGGCAAACTTATCGGTAACAGCCTTAGCGGCCGTAACCTTTAAGATTCGCTTTTTTCAGCACTGACTCATACTGACTCGACATCAGATGGGTCTGTACTTGTGCCATGAAATCCATAATTACGACCACAATGATCAATAATGATGTGCCGCCAAAGTAGAACGGAACATTCCACGTTAACAACATGAATTCAGGCACTAAACAAACAAAGGTAATATAAATCGCACCAGCTAGTGTTAAGCGCGTCATTACTTTGTCGAGATAACGTGAAGTTTGTTCACCAGGACGAATCCCAGGGACAAACGCACCAGATTTTTTGAGGTTATCTGCTGTTTCTCGCGGGTTGAAAGTCAACGCCGTGTAGAAGAAGCAGAAAAACACAATTGCTGCTGCATACAAACCCACATATAACGGTTGACCTGGCGATAACATTAACGCCACGTCTTGCAACCAAGAGGTCGCTTCATTCTGTCCAAACCAACCAGCAATCGTGCCGGGGAATAGAATGATACTTGAGGCAAAAATAGGAGGTATAACACCTGCCATGTTCACCTTTAATGGTAAGTGTGAGCTTTGTGCTTGGTACATCTTACGACCCTGTTGACGTTTTGCGTAATTCACAACGATGCGACGCTGTGCACGTTCAACGAACACGACCAAATAAGTAAGACCCATCACAATCGCAGCAATCAAAAGCAAGAAAATTAAATTGATCTCACCTTGACGTGCTTGCTCTGCAGTCTGACCGATAGCCGTCGGTAAGCCTGCCACAATACCTGCAAATATCAGAATGGAGATACCGTTACCAATACCTCGTTCCGTAATTTGTTCACCTAGCCACATTAGGAACATGGTTCCTGTGACCAAACTAACTACTGCTGTAAAATAGAATCCGAAGCCAGGATTAATCACTAGACCACTGATCAAGTTAGGTAAACCAGTCGCCACACCAATTGATTGGAATGTAGCAAGTACTAACGTCAAATAACGTGTGTACTGGCTAATTTTACGACGACCTTGTTCACCTTCCTTCTTCAATTCCATCAGCGGAGGATGTACCGCTGACAACAATTGAACAATAATCGATGCAGTGATGTAGGGCATAATCCCAAGCGCTAATATCGATGCACGCTCTAAAGCACCACCTGAGAACATGTTAAACATTTCTACAATAGTGCCTTTTTGTTGCTCAAATAATTGAGACAACACAGCTGCATCAATACCAGGAATTGGCACGTATGAACCTAAGCGGAATACGATTATCGCACCGAGTACGAAAAACAATCTGCTGCGTAGTTCACTTAAGCCGTTCTGCGCGCCTGAAGTCATACCTGGTTTCGCCATCGGATTAGTCCTCTACCTTACCGCCAGCTGCTTGAATCGCTTCGAGCGCGCCTTTAGTTACCTTCAAACCACTTACAGTTAGCGCACGATTTACTTCACCACTTAAGATAACCTTAACGAATTGAATTTCTTTCTTCACTAAGTTTGCATCTTTAAGAGCTTGTAACGTGACTGTATCGCCTTCTACTTTGCTGATTTCAGTCAAAGTAACCTGGTCAGTAACAAAACCTACACGAGATTTGAAACCGAACTTAGGTAGACGGCGTTGAATTGGCATTTGACCGCCTTCAAAACCTGGCTTCACAGAACCGCCTGAACGACTCTTTTGACCTTTGTGACCGCGGCCACCTGTCTTACCTAAACCAGAGCCGATACCACGACCCACGCGCTTACCAGAATTTTTAGCTCCTGGTGCAGGAGCAAGAGTATTTAAACGCATCTGTTACTCCTCCACTATCTCAACCATGTACTGTACACGGTTGATCATGCCACGAACTGCTGGAGTATCTTCAAGTTCACGAACTTGGTTGATCTTACGTAAACCCAAACCTACCAACGTAGCTTTGTGCTTAGGTAGACGACCAATCGCACTTTTAGTCATTTTAACTTTTAGTGTTTTAGCCATGATCAATTACCCCAAAATATCATCTACTGATAACCCACGCTTAGCAGCCACACCCTCTGGAGAGTTCATGTCTGTAAGGGCGTTAATCGTTGCACGAATAACGTTCATTGGGTTAGTAGAGCCGTAACATTTAGAAAGTACGTTCTGTACACCAGCCACTTCTAATACTGCACGCATTGCACCACCAGCGATGATACCCGTACCTTCAGAGGCAGGCTGCATGTAAACTTTAGAACCCGAATGGCGACCTTTAATAGGATGTTGTAACGTATTGCCGTTAAGCTCAACTTGAACCAAGTTACGACGAGCTTTTTCCATTGCTTTTTGGATTGCAGCTGGCACTTCACGTGCTTTACCGTAACCAAAACCAACGCGGCCATTGCCGTCACCAACTACCGTTAACGCAGTAAAACTAAAGATGCGACCACCTTTAACTACTTTTGATACACGGTTTACAGCAACGAGCTTTTCGTTTAAATCACCCTGTTGTTGATTTTCTACTTTAGCCATTATCTTCTCCTAGAACTGAAGACCAGCTTCACGAGCTGCATCTGCTAAGGCCTTAACACGACCGTGGTATTTAAAACCGCTACGGTCGAAAGCCACTTCTTTGATGCCTTTCTCGATAGCACGTTCAGCGATCGCTTTACCTACCGCAGTTGCTGCTTCAACATTACCTGTTGAAGAAACAGCGCCTTTGATAGCTGCTTCAACCGTTGACGCCGCCGCTAATACTTCAGAACCGCTAGGTGCGATTAACTGTGCGTAAATGTGGCGTGGAGTACGGTTAACGACCAAACGGTGCGCGCCGAGTTCACTGATTTTCTTACGTGCGCGAGTTGCGCGACGTAAGCGAGCTGATTTTTTATCCATCTCACCCACCTACTTTTTCTTAGCTTCTTTACGACGAACAATCTCATCCGAGTAACGTACACCCTTGCCTTTGTAAGGCTCTGGTGGACGCCAGCCGCGAATGTTCGCTGCGATCTGACCAACCGCCTGCTTATCAGCGCCTTTGACGATGATTTCAGTTTGGCTAGGAGTTTCTACAGTGATGCCTGCTGGCATTTCTACCACGACAGGGTGAGAAAAACCTAAAGTCAGGTTTAACTTGCTACCTTGTGCTTGCGCACGGTAACCAACACCGTTTAACTCAAGTTTCTTTTCGAAACCTTGTGATACACCAATAACCATTGCGTTTAGAATTGAACGCGCTGTACCTGCCTGAGCCCAACCGTTTGGAGCGCCTTCACGAGGAAGTGCTTTCAACTGGTTGTCTTCTTGGACAACTTCAACTTGTTCATTAAACGTACGTGATAATGTACCGTTTTTACCTTTTACTGTAACGTCTTGACCGGCGATAGATACTTCTACGCCTGATACAACGTCGACAGGTGCTTTTGCTACACGTGACATTGATAATCTCCCGTTACGCTACATAACCGATGATCTCACCACCCATGCCCGCTTTACGCGCTGCACGGTCAGTCATCACACCTTTTGATGTAGATACGATTGCGATACCTAAACCACCCAATACTTTTGGCAACTCATCTTTTTTCTTATAGATGCGTAGGCCTGGGCGAGATACACGCTCGATTGTGTCGATTACACGCTTGCCTTCAAAGTACTTTAATGTCACTTCTAAGACAGGCTTAACGTCACCAGATACTGCATAATCAGTGATGTAACCTTCTGCTTTCAATACTTCAGCAATCGCTACGCGTTGCTTTGATGAAGGCATAGCTACTGCCACTTTAGATGCTAACTGGCCGTTACGGATGCGGGTGAACATATCCGCGATAGGATCTTGCATACTCATAGACTGCTACTCCTTACCAACTTGCTTTTTTCAAGCCAGGGACTTCACCGCGCATCGCTGCTTCACGCAACTTGATACGGCTCAGACCGAACTTACGTAGGTAACCATGTGGACGACCTGTTACACGGCAACGATTTTGTTGACGTGAGCTAGATGAATCACGTGGTAGTTGTTGTAGCTTAAGTACTGCATCCCAACGCTCTTCTTCAGAAACGTTGACATCGCTGATAGTCGCTTTAAGCGCAGCACGCTTTGCAGCATACTTTTTCACTAATTTGGCACGTTTTGCTTCGCGCGCCTTCATTGATTCTTTTGCCATAACCCTACACCTTATTTTCTAAACGGGAAGTTAAACGCTGTTAACAACGCTTTCGCTTCTTCGTTAGTGTTTGCGCTAGTCGTGATAGTGATATCCATACCACGCACTTTATCTACTTTATCGAAATCGATTTCAGGGAAGATAATTTGCTCTTTAACACCCATGGAATAGTTTCCACGGCCGTCAAATGATTTAGGATTCAAACCACGGAAGTCGCGGATACGAGGAATTGTAATTGAGATTAAACGCTCAAAGAATTCCCACATACGCTCGCCACGCAGGGTTACTTTACAGCCAATCGGATAACCTTCACGGATTTTAAAGCCCGCTACTGATTTTCTCGCAACTGTGACGACCGGTTTTTGACCAGCGATTGCAGCCATATCTGCCTGCGCCGCTTCCAATACCTTCTTGTCAGCAATTGCCTCACCTAAACCCATGTTTAGAGTGATTTTTTCAATCCGAGGGACTTGCATGACGCTTTTGTATCCGAACTGCTTAGCAAGTTCAGCTACGACTGTTTCTTTATAGAAATCATGCAGTTTCGCCATCGTACTCTCCAATTAATTAAACTAAGTCGCCGTTAGACTTAAAGAAACGAACTTTCTTACCGTCTTCTTCACGGAAACCAACGCGATCTGCTTTGCCCGTTGCTGGGTTAACAATCGCTACATTTGAAACATGTAAAGACGCTTCTTTTTCAATGATGCCACCTGGCTCACCCAATTGTGGGTTAGGCTTAGTGTGCTTCTTGACTAAGTTAATGCCTTCTACAACGACACGGTTATCAGAGGTTAATACTGATTTTACTTTACCAGTTTTACCTTTATCTTTACCCGCTAATACGACTACTTCATCATCACGACGAATTTTTCTAGCCATTATCGTGACTCCTTATAGTACCTCAGGGGCCAGTGAAATAATCTTCATGAAGTTATCTCCACGAAGTTCACGAGTGACCGGACCAAAGATACGCGTACCAATAGGTTGCTTGTTTGCATTAAGCAAAACAGCAGCGTTGCCATCAAAGCGGATAGTTGAACCATCTGCTCGACGAACACCATGTCTAGTACGCACCACCACCGCATTTAAGACGTCACCTTTTTTCACTTTACCGCGAGGAATTGCTTCTTTCACAGTAACTTTGATGATGTCGCCAATATGTGCATAACGGCGATGCGAGCCACCTAGAACCTTAATACACTGAACCCTGCGAGCGCCAGAATTGTCTGCCACATCCAGGTTAGTTTGCATTTGGATCATGTTAGTGCTCCGCTAATAAATTACGCCCAAAACGGGCTATTAAGCCGCTAAAACCCACAAAAACCCTGAGGTTTGTGCAAATTTTAGACCATACCCCATAAAAAGGGCGCGCAATGATAACAGATATTTACAGACGATGATAGTGTTGATTGCAATAAAAAGGCCACCATTGCTATGATGGCCTGTCAATATAAGAAAAGATTGGTATGAGAGTTTACTTTATGTCGAAGTACTTATCGTCAAAGCCTTTGAAGGTTCTTCTGGTCTCTGCTACCCAAATAAGATTCCCGTTAGGGTCTCTCATTAACGTGTAAGTTACCTCGTACTCCCAGATTAACCCATTCTCACTTCTGACAAATTTATATGTTGCTACATCCCCTTCCTCATTAAAAATACTAGGAAAAGGAGGTGGAGCAGAACCTCTTGTCATTTTTTTCATTGGTTGTGCCGAATAAGTAACGGTACTCGAAAAATCTAAAACTGTAGCGTCACCACTTAATTCAACCAATTCATTAATAAGAGATTCTGGCAACCAATTTAGGTCAAGCAGCTCCTGTAGACTGTATTGTTTAACCAGTTTGCCTTCAACAATAGAGCCACCTCTATCATAAATATCGGCGACCGCACTCGATGTTAAAAATAATAATGTAATAATAATAAAATAATTTTTCATAATATCTCTATCTATATCAATTAAATTTTTTAAAATATTACACTTGTTCATAATAACAAGAAATTCGATATTATCGTGGGTATTTTATCTGTCAACATAATGGATTTCATCCATTTTCTTCATAAAAAACCCCGAAGGTTTTGTTAAACTTTCAGAGGAATTTTACATACTATAGACATTTGTGATTTGAGGTTTTTATCCCCACCGTTTGGCTCGGCGACGCAATGAAAGCACCAACCTAGAGCCAATAGAGCTAATGCATCAGGTTCTTTATCCGGATTCAGGCAGCCGTGATGTCTAAATACTAGATTATCGATACCACCAGAACTTGAATACCTTATTACCATACAGTTAATTCCAGTGGCATTAAAGGCTTCGCGTGTAAAATCACTATCGCCAGTGTTTGGCACAAATCCATATGTTTTTTCATTGTTGCCTTCATAAAACGAAATACGATTTTTGTCGTTGTTGCTGCCTTCTTCAAAATCAAAAAAGTCTAAGCTGAGAATATCAACCAAATCAGCAAATACAAATTCGACACATGAATTATTTAAGCCCCCCACGCTGCCGCACCACTTCATACAAACAGACCCCTGTCGCTACGGATACGTTTAAACTAGAAACGGAGCCATACATTGGTAGTTTAATCAACTCATCGCATTTTTCACGAGTTAAACGACGCATCCCTTTACCTTCAGCGCCCATCACCAAAGCGATAGGTCCTTTAAAATCACAATCATACACCAGCTGAGTGGCTTCCCCTGCTGTACCAACAACCCATACTCCTTGGTGTTGTATATCGACCAACGTCCGCGCAAGATTAGTGACTTGGATCAGTGGAATCACATCTGCTGCGCCACAAGCGACTTTGCGCACAGTGGCATTGAGCGTAGCCGACTTATCCTTTGGCACAATAACCGCATCGACACCAGCAGCATCTGCTGAACGAAGCACAGCACCGAGGTTATGCGGATCGGTCACTCCATCTAAAACGAGTAAAAAAGGCTTTTCGGCCTGTGCAATAATTGTATCAAGGTCATTTTCATTTAAAGGTTTCGCCGCGATAGCTCGTGCTAGGACACCTTGATGCTGTTCACCTTGAGCTTTATCATCTAGCGCCTTGCGCTGCGCAAACTGCACACTGATACGATGTTTGCGGGCAAGATTAACAATATTATGCAGACGCTCGTCATCGCGACCTTTGGCGATGAATATTTCTAGAATCCTCTGTGGCTCTCGCTGTAAAACAGATTCTAGTGCGTGAATACCATATAACCACTCATGTGACTGTGCCATATTAAATTATCTCTTTTTATTGCGTTTAGATGCTTTGTTTTTTTTCTTTTCGCGGGTGCTTTGCTTCCGTTTTTGACCTTTACTGGTTCTAGAAGGTGAGCTTCGCTCTGCATCAGAAGGTTTACTGCGTTTTGCTTTACGCGGTTTTTTACCACCTTTCGTAATTGGCTCATCTAAGATCAAATCAATTTTGCGTTCATCCAAGTTAACCGATGCCACTTTGACTTCCAATTTATCACCTAAACGGAATACTCGACCAGAAGCCTCTCCTACAAGTGCTTGGCGCACATCGTCAAAATGATAATAATCATTACCCAGTGCAGTCACATGCACTAAACCATCTATACCAAACTCGAGTAAACGAACAAACAAACCAAAATTCGTAACAGACGACACCACAGCAGGGAATACATCTCCCACGTGATCTTGCATAAACTCACATTTCAACCAATCAGCTACATCTCGTGTTGCTTCATCAGCACGACGTTCCGCCATCGAGCATTGCTCGCCCAACTGCTCAACTTCTTCATGGACGTATTTTTTGGCACCGGTAGTGGCTTTTTTCTGCGCCTTAAGCACTGCTTTTATCGCACGGTGAACCACCAGATCGGGGTAACGTCGTATAGGGGATGTAAAGTGCGCATATTCTTCTAAAGCTAGGCCAAAGTGTCCAATGTTTTCGCAATCATACTGAGCTTGTTTCATGCTGCGCAACAACATGCTCTGAATCACCTCGGCATCCGGTCTAGCTTTGATCTTGTGGATGATTCGGGTGAACGCACGTGCAGAGGGTTCTGCTTCGAGCTGATGCGCAACGCCGACTTCATTGAGATACGTGGTAAACGACAGTAAACGGTCGCTATCAGGTTTATCATGGATACGATACAGTCCAAGGGCTTTGTTCTTTGTTAATAGCCGAGCCGCACAGACATTGGCCAAGATCATGCATTCTTCAATGAGTTTGTGCGCATCATTACGGACTAACGGAACGATATGTTCTATTTTGCGCTCCGCGTTAAAAACAAATTTGGTTTCTCGGGTTTCAAATTCAATTGCGCCACGCCCATCCCTAGCGCCTTTCAAAATGCGATAAATATCTTCTAGGTGTTTCAGATGCTCTACAAACGCCGAATAGCGCTCAACAAGTACTTCATCACCTGACAAAATACCGGCGACTTTGTTGTAGGTTAAACGCGCATGAGAGCGCATGACCGCTTCATAAAACTCAAACTGTGTGACTTGTCCAGTAAGGTCTACCTGCATCTGGGCAACCATGCATAAACGCTCAACATCAGGGTTTAGTGAACATAATCCGTTGGACAAAGCCTCAGGCAACATGGGAATGACTTGCTCAGGAAAATACACCGAAGTCCCTCGATTAATAGCTTCCTGATCCAAAGCAGTTCCGGGTCTGACATAATAAGAGACATCTGCAATGGCGACATATAATTCATACCCTGTAACTATGCCTTCTTTACAAATAGGCTGACAAAAGACCGCATCATCAAAATCACGCGCATCTTCACCGTCAATGGTCACTAATGGTAAGTCTCTTAAATCTACTCGGCCAACTTTTGCTTCTTCCGGCACAGACTCCCCATAAGCTTTTGCTTGCTTAGTGACGGCTGGTGGCCAGACATGAGGAATATCATAAGTACGCAAGGCCATTTCAATTTCCATCCCTGGCGCCATGTGTTCGCCAAGGACTTCAGTTATTTTGCCTACCGCAGAGGATTGACGACTGGGGCGCTTGATAACTTGCACCACTACGACATTACCCTGTCTTGCGCCTAAGGTATCTTTCGCACCAATATAAATTTCATGACCAATTCGTTGATCATCAGGAATGACCAAACCCACACCGTGTTCGGTAAAATAGCGACCGACAATGGATTCTTCGCGTGGCTTAATAACGCGTGTAACACGCCCTTCCGTTTTTCCCTTTCGGCCTGAGCCTTTACTCACCACCTCGACTTCATCGCCGTGCATCAGCTGCTGCATTTGTCCTTGGGATAAGTACCAATCAGGCTCATCTGAGGAAAATGATACAAAACCAAAACCATCGCGATGACCAATGACTCGACCGACCATAACGGCTTCCGCTGCAAGTAATTCGTATTTTTTTTGCCTATTGAATTGCAGTTGGCCTTCTCGCTCCATTGCCCGCAGTCGGCGTTGAATACCAACTTGCTCAGCATCGGAAGTAGCATTAGCTAAATGACAGATATCGAGAAAACTAAGAGCCTGATTGGCCCCTTGAATCAAGGCTAGTAAGTGCTCACGACTAGCTACAGGGTTTTCATATTTGACCTGTTCACGTTCAAAATAGGGATCGTTGGACATTCAATCACATCGTTCTTTTTAAGTGGTTCAATTATAACATGCTGACGGTGTTTAACGCACCAGTTCAATTTGATCCCTTTCAAACTCTTGCTGTTCTAAATTTGAGTTTGCCTAACCGGTCAATCAGTTTATTCCAAATTATTCAGGGTGAGGATGATCAATAAAGGTATTGCTCTGGTATAATTGACCATAATTAACCTAAAACTTTGAATAGGTTTTGTAATGCAATACAAAGATTTACGTGATTTTATCGAGCAATTAGAGGCTCGCGGTAAATTACTCCGCATCAGCCAATCCATTGATACGGATCTGGAAATGACCGAAATTGCTGACCGCACCCTTCGCGCTGGGGGCCCGGCGCTGTTGTTCGAAAATCCCAAAGGTCATGATATGCCTGTATTAGCAAACTTGTTCGGTACCCCTGAACGCGTCGCAATGGGTATGGGCCAAGACAATGTTGAAGCACTGCGCGAAGTGGGAAAATTACTGGCCTACCTCAAAGAGCCCGATCCACCCAAAGGCATTAAAGATTTGTGGAGCAAACTCCCTGTCTTTAAACAGGTATTAAATATGCCAGCAAAAGTGGTACGCAAGGCGCCTTGCCAAGAAGTTATCCTAAGCGGCAATGAGGTTGATTTGAGTAAAATCCCCGTCCAACGTTGCTGGCCGGGGGATGCTGCTCCTCTTATTACTTGGGGTTTAACCGTCACCAAGGGGCCACACAAAAAACGTCAAAACTTAGGCATCTATCGTCAGCAAGTTATTGCCAAAAACAAAGTCATCATGCGTTGGCTATCGCATCGAGGTGGGGCTTTGGATTTTCGCGAATGGTGTCAACAACACCCTGATAAGCCATACCCAGTTGTGGTTGCGTTAGGTGCAGATCCAGCAACCATACTCGGTGCAGTCACTCCAGTTCCAGATACACTATCTGAATATGCCTTTGCTGGACTATTGAGAGGCAGTAAAACCGAAGTAGTCAAAGCAATCAGTTGTAACTTACAAGTACCAGCTCAATCTGAAATTGTATTGGAAGGTCATATTATGCCCGGAGAAACGGCTCCTGAAGGGCCTTACGGTGATCACACCGGCTACTACAACGAAGTAGATGAATTTCCGGTGTTCACTGTGACTCACATAACAATGCGCCAGAACCCAATTTATCACTCAACCTATACTGGCCGACCACCCGATGAACCAGCCATATTGGGTGTAGCGTTAAACGAAGTTTTTGTGCCTATTTTACAAAAGCAATTTCCTGAGATTGTGGATTTTTATCTACCTCCGGAAGGTTGTTCATATCGTATGGCAATCGTCACAATGAAGAAGCAATACCCTGGACATGCGAAACGAGTGATGTTAGGTGTTTGGTCGTTTTTACGTCAGTTCATGTACACCAAGTTCGTGATTGTATGTGACGATGATGTCGATGCACGCAACTGGGAAGATGTCATATGGGCGATTACCACTCGTATGGATCCCTCCCGTGATACGACAATGATCGACAACACACCAATAGACTATTTAGATTTTGCCTCACCTGTGTCAGGCTTAGGCTCCAAAATGGGTATGGATGCAACGAATAAGTGGCCTGGTGAAACCGACCGTGAGTGGGGTGAACCCATCGTAATGGACGAACAGGTCAAAGACAAAATCGACGCAATGTGGGATGAACTCGGGATCGAAGCCCATTGCCAAACCCCTTCAAAAAGGTAACCAATACTTTGATGCAACTCAACTTAAAAACTATAGAAAACGTCGGCCATGACGTCTACCGTATAATTTTGTCTGCAGATGACGAATTACACTATTTTGCGGGCCAGTATCTACTGGTGCATATGGGCGAGGATGATGCTCGTCCTTTTTCTATTGCAAGCAGCCCAAGTAAAGATAAATTTATTGAATTACATATTGGCGCAGTACCAGAAAATCCTTATGCGTGGGATGTAATCGAGCGTTTGCGAACTCTTGGTAATATTCAAGTCACTTTGGCTAACGGTAATGCCTATTTACAGCCTCAAGAGGACAAGAACATTGTTTTGATAGCTGGTGGTACTGGGTATTCTTATCTCAAATCCATCGCCTTTGAAATTGCAGAACAGCAACTTGATGCGCCTGTGCATATTTTCTGGGGGGCCAAACAAGCCAGCCAATTATATGAATTTGATATCATGCAAGCGTTATGCGACAAATATGATAATTTCTATTTTCACCCAGTCGTTGAAGAAGCTGAAGCCGATTGGGAGGGTCAAACGGGTTTGGTTCACCTTGCAGTTATTGAACAAATGCAATCACTAGCTAGTGCCCAAGTCTATATTGCAGGGCCCTTTCCAATGGCAAAAGTTGCTAGAGAAGACTTTATGAAAGTAGGCTTGAAAAAAGCTTGTTTATTTGGGGATGCTTACGCATTTATCTGAAAAGGGATATAACTCGGTACTTAAACATGTGAATCTTTGACAGGCTTACAACAGCTAAGTACCGAGGTTTTGAATGATATCAATTAGACGCTAACAACGTTTGCTGCTTGCAATCCTTTTTGACCTTCTTCAATTTCAAAAGTTACCTTTTGACCTTCTGGTAAGGTTTTATACCCTTCGCTTTGAATAGCACGGTAATGCACGAATACATCCTTGCCACCATTGTCTTGAGTAATAAAACCATAACCTTTTTCGGCATTAAACCACTTTACAGAACCTGTATACTTTGACATATCGTCACCTTGTAACTAAATAACTAACCACTTGCTAAAAATGCACTGCGTGCATACTTGCGTTCCATGTATTCATATCAGGTAATTGGCGATACCTGTTCCACATATAACACAAGTCTTTTGCCTGTTTCGTTATTGTAGACGTCAAAGGCCTATCAATCAATTACATATAAAGTCTAACACTTCATTTATATTTATAAAAGTCTGAAGGTTAATTATTTATCAATATGAATATTGATTTATGTCAAAAGATTGTTAACCGTACAATAAATATACAAAAATTTAATGCCGAAATCCTGAAAAGTTACGGTGTTAAAGCTCTTTCACCACGTGCCAAACCACAAATACCCGTGCGCGCCGACTCAATAATCGTCGCATTGTGAGACAATGTAGCAATAAACGCGTCCAGCTTTTCTTTCGCCCCAGTCAATTCTAAGGTGTAGTTGGTTGCATCCACATCCAAAACTTTTGCCCTGAAGATATCTACATTACGAATAATTTCAGAGCGAATTGCTTCATTATTAGCAACGACTTTTACTAACATTAATTCACGCTCAACGTGCGCTGACTCTGTCAAATCCGTTACCTTTAACACGTCAATCAACTTGTTCATTTGCTTGATGATTTGTTCATTGACTTTATCGTCTGCGATGGTAGCGATCGTTAAACGCGACAAGCTCGGATCATCCGTATTGGATACGTTTAGCGAGTCAATGTTAAAACCTCGTTGTGAAAATACACCAACTATTCGCGATAAGGCGCCAGGGGCGTTTTCCATTAATACAGAAATAATACGTTTCATTAGGTACGCTCCGTTTTACTTAGGCGCATGTCATCCATTGCACCATATTTGATTTGCATAGGATATACGTGCTCGTTTTGGTCAACGGCGATATCCATAAATACCAGACGGTCTTTTTCGGCGAAACAACGCGCCATCGCATCATCTAATTCGTCCAATGAATCTACTTTAATACCAACATGACCATAAGCTTCAGCTAGTTTTACAAAGTCCGGCATCGAATCCATGTAAGAATGTGAATGACGGCCTTTGTAAATCATATCTTGCCATTGACGTACCATACCCAACGCACGGTTGTTCAATGAGATGATTTTGATCGGCAAGTTATATTGTAAACAGGTTGATAACTCTTGAATGTTCATCTGAATCGAGCCATCACCTGTGACCACTACAGACGTCGCATCCGGATGTGCAAACTGGACACCCATCGCCGCTGGTAAACCAAAGCCCATCGTGCCAAGCCCACCAGAATTGATCCAGCGACGCGGTTTAGCAAAAGGATAATATAGCGCTGCAAACATCTGATGTTGACCAACATCTGAGCTCACATAAGCATCACCATTGGTGTGCTTATACAACGACTCAATGACTTTTTGTGGCTTGATGACCTGACTTTCTTGATTAAACGACAAACACTGCTGAGCGCGCCATGAATTGATTTGTTCCCACCAATCGGCTTGTTTTTCAACTTGCTTGCTCAAATCTTCATTGGTAAGTTCTTCTAAAAACTGCTTCACCACAACGTCAACGGAACCCACTACCGGGATATGTGCATTCACTGTCTTAGATATTGAGGCAGGATCGATGTCAACGTGAATGATGTTCGCGTTAGGACAGAATTTTTCGACGTTATTCGTTACCCGATCATCAAAACGCGCGCCGAGTGCAATGATACAGTCTGAGTTGTGCATGGTTTTGTTCGCTTCAAGCGTACCGTGCATACCGAGCATACCAACAAATTGCTCATGTACTCCCGAAAAGGCACCTAAGCCCATAAGCGTACACGTTACTGGACAACCTAGCTTTTCAGCAAGCTCAGTTACCTCACCCTCTGCTTGAGCAGCTATGGCACCACCGCCAACGTATAATACTGGACGCTTGGCTTCCATGATGGCGTTAATGGCTTTGCGAATTTGTTTGCTATGCCCTTTGGTCACAGGGTTGTAAGAACGCATTGTGACATCGGTTGGAAACTCATACGGATGTGAATCGGCAATGTTTACAATGTCTTTAGGCAAATCAACTACTACTGGACCTGGACGCCCAGAGTTTGCAATATAATAAGCTTGCGCAATGGCTTTAGGGATATCAACGGCGCGTTTTACCAAAAAACTATGTTTTACGATTGGACGAGAACAGCCAACCATATCCGTTTCTTGGAAAGCATCTTCGCCAATGTGCTGTGAAGGAACCTGACCAGATAAGACCACCATTGGAATAGAATCCATATAAGCGGTCGCAATACCAGTTAAGGTGTTAGTTGCACCAGGACCTGAAGTGACTAAGACAGTACCAGTAATACCAGTCGCACGGGCATAACCATCTGCCATATGCGCAGCAGCTTGCTCGTGACGTACTAACACGTGCTTGACTTCGTCTTGGGCAAATAACGCGTCATAAATATCTAAAACGGCACCACCAGGGTATCCGAACACATGTTTTACACCCAAATCATTGAGTGTTTGCACCACCATTGCGGCACCAGACATCATCTTCATGAGTCTCTCCAGGTTGTTATCTTTAATGAATGTGTATTCTACGTTAGGGATTAGGAAGAATAAACACGAATAAATCAAAAAGTGAAATTTATATCCTATATATACTTAATTTTAGGATAAAAATTTTAATAATAGCGGAATTTTGTAGGTTAATTAGGATTTTTAACATTATAATTACATCGCACTAACTTAACATCCTACACGAATGAGATTTAATAGTGAATCAGACGTTTGGTTAACGCTTCTTAGGTATCCATGCCCACACATAGGATGTCGCAACAGGTTCGATTCCCGCTTCGTCGGTAATAATCACGGTGACTTCCACTTCACCTTTATCTTTGGTAAGCATCATCTGGATCTGTTCATCCGTTAACGATGCCCTAGCCTCAAGGGTACCCGTCGCCCGTTTGAGATAGTCGACGTGCATGGACTTGAGTAAGGGTAACTTATCTCCCGGTAAATTGACACCCACCACAAAACCTGTAGCGGATTCTCCCAATAACGCTGTTCCAGCGGCATGTACCCCACCAATGTGGTTTTGTACCCGTTTAAGATTGCGTTGACGAAACGTGACTGTTTTGAGATCCGTTTGCAGAATATCTTGTTTTGCAGTACCACTGAGTTTCACGGTATACCGAAATAATCGGGTCAAAAGAAACTGCTGAAACCATAGCGGTTTATCCATCAGCTTTAGTACCATTTTGCGCAATGGATTGTTGCGATGATCGGTCATATTATTGCTCTTATTATACTCTGGTTAGACCAGTCTATGCGCTTTTAAGTATTCATGCAAGGGCTCAAGTGCTGGGCCAAATTTTTTCCAACGACCAATACTCGAAGTGTTAATCGGTTCCCTTACTTGAACTTTACTTGCAGTTGAGACTGGCGTTTTATTTTGTTCAACGTGAAGGCATTGACTCTCAAAGGGCAAATCACAAAACTCGAGCAATTCTTTTACCTGCGCTTCAGGGTTAGTAGCAAGTAATTCGTAGTTTTGCACCCGAATAGCGGAGCCATAGCGCTCATGCATTAACTCAATATGCTTGCGAAACGCCACATAAAACTCACCAATACTCTGTAAATCAAATGCATATTGATAATACGGAGAGTTCAGAGAAAACATTTGGCGGTAGTTGCCAATACAGGTGTCCATCGGATCGCGTAACATGACGATGATTTTGGCCTGAGGCAACGCCGCACGAATCAAGTCGATATAAAAAAAATTAAACGGTAATTTGTCGATAAAGTGCTGTTTATCTGAAGCAATACGCTGAGTTTTTTTAATGTAAAATTGCCCCAACTCAGCCATATCTAGGTTCACAGATTGCTCAACTGTCAATGGATCCAGCACAAGTTGGCCTGGCGTTTGGGTTAATTGCTTCACCGCAATCCCAAAATCCTGTAGTTCACCACCAGACCCGACCTGAGAGTGATGAGATAAAATGCGCTCAACCAAGGTAGTACCGGAACGAGGCATGCCAACGATAAAAATCGGACGCTTAGAGTCATGACCAACCTGCATGGAAGGCAGAGACCATTGCTGACAGGCTGCGAAAATGCGCTCATCGCGTGCAAAATCATATCGCGTTTGGGTCAGTTTGCGTTGTTTGGCTTGATGCAACACTTCTAAGGCTCTAGGGTGCTGTGCCGTGTTCTGATACTCAATTGCCAAGGCATGAGCCAGGTGTAATTGAGCATCTGGATCTTGTGGTGGTGATGCCAAAAGTGACTCAAGCTCTTTTATTCTTCGCTCGTGCTGATCGTGTTTGGGCATATCCGATATGGCAAATTGCGTTGGCGGATGAGAGGGGTCGATGTGTAAGACTTTGGTAAATTGAACTAAAGCAGATTTGAACTCCCCGGCAAACTTTAATGACATACCGTAATTATAAAAATACATCGCTTTAGTATTATCTAACGCAATAGCCGCTTCAAAAAACACTCTTGCACGCTCATGAAATCCGAGTCTAGATAGTGAAACGCCTACAGTATCCAACGCATTTGGTTGCTTTAATGCAGCAACATCAATGTTATCAGCTGCCTCTAGCGCTTGATTGCTATTGCCTAAAAGCGCTTGGCATTTGCAATAGTACGCTAAATATTCTGGCTTAACGTTCAGGCTCAATGCTTTTTCAAAACACTGACTGGCTTTGTTAAACTGACCTAATTCCGAATTAATGATACCCAGTAAAAAATAGCCTTCGGCTTGTAAAGAAACATCTGCTTGCTGTTGCAAAAAAGCCACAACCAAAGGGTGTGCTTGGATAAACTGACCTTGGTTGAGGAGTTGGTTGATCTGAGACAGTGCTTGAACAGGATTCATAAGTGATAAGCATTTTTTTTAGGTATTAAAACAAAAAAACCGGCTCATTTGAACCGGTTTAACACGTACTTAAATGGTTTAAAGTTCAAACTTATAAGTGAACTTCACACCAATCTTACGCGGTGGGATCAAGAAGCGACCATAATTACGTAGCTGGTCAACCCCGTTCAAATCACCCACTTCATAGCTATTTAAACCTAAGTCACCACGATCTCGGCGGATTGAGCTGTAAGCGTACTTGTCAAATAAGTTGTTCACATACAATGACACTGCCCAGTTGTCCTCGGTAAGCGTCGCACTAATGTTACTGAGTGCGAACCCAGGAATGAGTTCACCATCAGCACGAATACCAACCTTAGATGCAACCTCATCCTGGTAAGTCAAACCATACACTAGGTCTAAACCTTTGCCATCCAAAATTTCAGTTGAATATTTAAGGCCGAATGACGCTTGTGTTTCTGGTGAGCCAGATAAGCGGTCGCCTGCTTTACCGTCATAGTAATCTTGGATCAAACCTTCTTCGGCGAGGATATCGCCAGAACGGTCGAATTTAACCCCAAATAAATACGGAGCATCTTCAGTCAATTTTGCATTTACCGATGAGAATGTTGCATAAGCAGTTAACTCATCAGTCACGATTGCACGAGCTGACAATTCGATACCTTTACTCTCAGCACCTTTCGCATTAGCCGTGATCGGTTGAGCACCATTTACTGTTGCACCGGCAACTTGGGCATCATCCCATTCAACTAAGAATGCTGCTGCATTGATTTGTAATTTATTACCCAATAACGCTGATTTAACCCCCACTTCATAATTCGTGGTGGTATCGGCTACGTACACTTGCTCATTTGGCAAGGCGCAAACGATTTGGTTTTCAATTTCATTGATGTTAGAAGGACATGCCGCCACACCATTCGCACCACCGATACGGAAACCTTCAGACAGGGTAAAATACGTCATCACATCACGGTTTACTTGATAAGAGGTATTGAATTTTAACAACGTGCCACTGTCATCGGCACTTTCTGAACCGTAATCAAGAACGATTGAGTCCTGCGCTCGGCCAGTGAATACTGTGTAGTAAAGCGGTAAATCAATCGCTGAACGCGTTTCGACTTCGTACTCATAAGCACGGAAGCCAAGCGTCACATCCCACTTATCGTTAATCTCATAAGTCGCTTCACCAAAAATGGCTGATTCCGTTACGGTTGATTCACTCACAGATAAGTATTCCAAATCGTCAGGACGATTTTGCTCGGCTCCCCAAACGTCAACTGCGTATTGCGAGAAGCCTGGAGTGAATTCTGAAGAAGAACCATCCGATTCAGCCTTGTTGTAAAATGCGCCGACAATCCAGCTCAATTTGTCCGTGTCTTTAGATACTAAGCGAACTTCCTGAGTAAAGATATCAGTGTTATCTAACTCGCGGGTAAAAGCAGAAAACGCTGGAAATGCTTCATAGCTATAATCAAGGCGAATTAAAAGGTCAGTCTGATCACGTTGACCATCTGCTTCAAACGAAGACAAACCTGTTGCGGACACTAAGTCAGCAAAACCAAGATCCGCATTCACTTCGAGACTCAATAGTTGATCTGTTTTTTCACGCGGCTCTAAATAACGGTACGCCGAGCTATATTTACCCACATCCGCTTGTGACAATGGATTGCTCTCAGGAAGTGCGTTGTAATGAGAAATAGAGCGGCCTTCAACGTCTTGATTTTGGTAAAAATATGATAATGTCGCATCAATATCATCTGTTGGTTGCCAGCGTAAGGCAGCTCGTCCTGTGAGTGTTTTTTCGCCGTTTGCGTCCTTGACTGAACGCAAATTCGCATCGACTTCAGAAGCGTTATTCCAATCTACGTCTGGAAGAGATACTCCCCCTTGTCGAACCACATAATCATAGTCGATGAAACCTGGATCATTGTAAAAATTAACCGATGCACGGAAACCTAATTCATCATTGATCAAAGGCGTATTAAAGACAAAACCGTATTCACCCCCTAAGCTATCTGATTCAGACATGGATGAGATGTTTCCGTAGACTTCGCCTTCAGTTAAATCCAAATCCACGCCTTTAGGGATGTAGCGAATTGCACCGCCTAACGTGCCCGCGCCGTATAAAGTTCCTTGTGGACCAATCAATACTTCTACGCGTTCGATATCTGTCAAACGCATATTGAGTAACACAGGAATTTCACCAAAGTAGGTCGCAACCGTGCCACCATTGGCACCTGGACCAAGTGTATTGGTGTTTAGACCACGAACAATAATAGGTGAGTCACTGCGTCCACCTTGATCTACAACGGTTAAACCTGGTACCCAGCGCGCAACGTCTTCTAGTTGGCCAATATTTTGCTCTGAGAGCGTGTCGGCTGTTAACGCTGTAATATTCAAAGGTGCTTCTTGAACGGTACCCGTACGGCGAGTTGCCGTAATTTCGATACGTTCAACTTGAGCTTCTTGCGTTTGCGCTAAGGCCACTGATGTGGGTGCTATACTTGCAGCAATAGCAGCCGCTACCAACGAGGTTTGAAACTTCGGTAGTGTTTTCATGATGTGTTTCCCTAAAAAGAGTGGATATCAAATTGATAGATTATTATTAGTGTTATCACACGATAATATGTCAGGGATACAAAATGTACAATAGTTACCTAAAATTCGTACTAAATTTTAAATACGTGTTTGCGATAATGAATCAGCTCGGCAATGGACTCACGGATATCGTCTAAGGCCAAATGCACGCCTTTTTTGACGACTTGATCCACAATCTCTGGTTGCCATCGACGAGTCAGTTCCTTGATGGTCGATACATCGATATTGCGATAATGGCAATAACCTTCAAGGCTAGGCATATATTCAGCCATGAAACGACGATCTTGACCTATACTGTTACCACACAAAGGCGACTGTTGTGGACCAACCCATTGCTTAACAAAATCCAAGGTGATCTTCTCTGCATCGGATACAGAGTATTCACTCTCTCGACAGCGTTGAGTCAAACCCGTTGCACCATGAGTTTTGATACACCATTCGTTCATGTTGTCCAAAATATCATCAGATTGATGAACCGCTACGACTGGACCTTCGGCAAGGATATTTAGATCTTTATCGGTAATGATGGTTGCGATTTCTAATACGACACATTCTTTAGGGTCGAGTCCGGTCATTTCCATATCAATCCAAATTAAATTATCCGAAGAAAGTACTGGGGTCATGCAAAAATTCCTATATCAGAGTAGCATTAGCATTATAGCTAGCTTAACGGTAATATATAGTCAGTTTTTAATTTATCTTGTAATATTTCGTGGCCAAAAAACCAAAACTCAGCGACCGTCAACGCCGTCAGATTGCGCATAATCGGCGTAAAAAACAAGCCGCTCCCAAGCTCGATGTCGCCCACCTTGGCCCACTTACGACGGGTAAAGTCGTTAGTCGCTTTGGCAAGCAAGCCATTGTAAGAGATCCGCAAGATAACCAAGTACAAGTTCACATTCGCCGAACCATTGATTCAGTAGTATGCGGCGATGACGTGCAATTTTATCCTCCCTCAAGCCCTGAAAGTAGTGACTTGGGCGTAATTGAGCTGGTTGAGGAGCGACAATCTGTACTAACACGCCCAGATTTTTATGATGGAGTCAAACCCATTGCGGCCAATATCGACCAAATCATCATTGTCAGCTCCATTGTGCCAACCCTGTCGCCCCATATCATTGATCGCTACATAGTCGCTTGTGAAGACGTCCATATCACACCCATTATCGTCATTAATAAAGTGGAATTACTCGATGACGAAGACTTTGCCATCGTGGAAGAAATGACTCAAGTGTATCGAGATATCGGCTACCAAGTGCTGTATACCTCGTGTAAAGCCAATATAGGTATTATCCAGTTAGCGGATTTATTAGTCGATAAAATCAGTGTGTTTGTCGGACAGTCTGGAGTTGGCAAAAGCTCATTAGTCAATGCTCTATTGCCTGAATCTGAAGAGTTAGTTGGCGATGTTTCGGCCAATTCAGGATTAGGTCAACACACCACAACCGCTGCCAAGCTCATTCCTTTTGCAAAAGGTGGAGAGCTGATTGATTCCCCTGGAGTACGTGAATTTGCCTTGTGGCACCTACCTGAAGAACAAATTACTCAGGGTTTTATCGAATTCAGGGAATATTTGGGTGGCTGTAAGTTTCGCGACTGCAAGCACCGAGACGACCCTGGATGCTTGTTACGGCAAGCTGTTGAAAATGGTGACATTGATCCTGAGCGCTTTGCCAGCTATCACAAAATCCTTGAGTCTATGTCAGACAAACGTCCTAATTTTGCAAAGGATTTTTAATTCTTTCTGCGTCAAATCCATGTACAATATGCGCTCTTATTTATGGAGAAAAACACCGTGCTGGATTGGTTCAAAGTTCGTTTACAGTATATTCTACCGAAACACGCTTTATCGCGCTTAGTCGGCAAATTTGCCGCCGGCGAATATGGCAAGGTCACCACAGCTGTGATCAAGGCATTCATCAAGCAATTTAATGTGGATATGAGTGAAGCTAAATACGAAGATCCAGCTCACTACTCAAGTTTCAATGCTTTTTTTACTCGTGAACTTAAAGACGGTTTACGCTCTTTTTCTGACAATACAAATGAACTCGGTCATGCTGTCGACGGTACTGTCAGTCAATGTGGTCCAATCGAGGGCGAACAGATTTTTCAAGCCAAAGGACATCATTACAGCCTAACGGCGCTACTCGGCGGGGATGCAAAATTGGCCGCACCATTCAAAGGCGGGGATTTTGCGACTATTTACTTGTCACCTCGTGACTATCACCGGATTCACATGCCATTGACAGGCAAGCTTACCGATATGGTGTACGTGCCTGGCGAACTTTTCTCAGTGAACCCTCTGACTGCTGAGAACGTGCCGGGTTTGTTTGCTCGCAATGAGCGCGTGGTGGCGATATTTGATACTGCCATTGGTAAAGTCGCTATCGTCCTCGTGGGTGCGACCATTGTTGCAAGCATCGAAACATCTTGGGCGGGTACTGTGACACCACCTGCTGGCAAAAACGTCACCCATTGGCAATACACAGACAGTGCCGGTGATAGTATCACGCTACAAAAAGGGGAAGAAATGGGCCTATTCAAATTGGGCTCTACTATTGTCGTGTGTTTTGAGCCAAACCGTGTCGATTTGCGCGATTTAAGTGCCGGTCAAGTGACACGTTTAGGTGAAACCTTCGCCACCATCCAAAATGCTGACATTAAGTAATATTGATGGATCCCGTTAAACGCAGTCTTTATTCACTACACTTTACAGTGATGTTGTTGGGTGGTACTGCATTATTTTCGCAAATCATTCCGTTAACCGCCCTCGACATCACTATCGGTCGCTCGATCTTCGCCTGTTTGTTTTTGTACACTCTGATTAAGCTCATGGGAGAATCTTGGCGCTTGGACAATCGTCGCGATTATTGGGTGGGTGCCGGATTGGGTGTGATCATGGCAGTGCATTGGATCACTTACTTTGCTGCGATGCAATATGCGGGTGTATCCGTTGGCATAATTGCGCTATTTACGTTTCCAGTCATCACGGTGTTGCTCGAACCATTTTTTGAGAAAATTCGACTGCTTTGGCAAGATGTTATCAGTGCCATCGTCGTCTTCATTGGGATCATGTTGATCGTCCCAGAAAACAACCTCGATAACGACATTACCATGGGTGTTGCCGTTGGGGTCTTTTCTGCGTTGTTATACGCTTTGCGTAATTTGTTACACCGACAGTATTTTTCGCATTACAGTGGTGCCAAAGCAATGAGTTATCAAACTTTGATTGTCTCAGCATGCTTAATTGGATTCACATCAGAAGAAATGCTGAATATGTCCGGACATTCTTTGCTGTTACTGTTCGTATTAGGTACTTTATTTACTGCCGTACCACATGCCATGGTTGCCGCTTGTTTACAACACTTACGCGCCAAGACATTTTCACTGGTTGCTTGTATGCAACCGTTTTATGGGGTGATTTTGGCTATTTTACTGCTTGGCGAACAGCCTAACTGGCAAACTTACATTGGTGGGCTTTTAATTGTTGCGGCAGCGGTGTATGAAACCATCATAACGGGTAAACGTCATGCAGATACTCGCACATAGAGGAGCTTCAAAGCGCTTTTTAGAAAATTCGATGGAAGCGTTTCGCTCTGCCATCAGCAGTGGTTGTGATGGAATAGAATTTGATGTGCATTTTTGTAACGGGCAAGCGCTGATCATCCACGATACAAACTTATTGCGTACGCATAAGGTGGATGTGAATATAACCGAACTCAATGAAACGCTCCGACAACAATATCAAATCCCTACCTTGACACAAGTAATGGCGTTACTGCCACCGGATTTGATTATTAATATCGAAGTCAAAAGCTGTGATGATGTCCCGTTTATGCAAGAATATATGGCAAAGTTATCTCACTTAGGTTTGTTCGGTGACCATGTTGTCCTATCGTCATTTGATAAACGCCTTTTAGAGCATCTGCAATGTATTAAATTGCCTGTGAAGTGGGGATGGTTATCGGAAGATAACCATGCAGAACTGCCATCAATCCGTGGAGATATTATTTATGATATTGTCGGGATCAGTTCTGAAATAGCCACTGCACAACGCATTACTACGATTAAGCAAACTGGTAAATCCGTATGGGTCTTTACCTTAGATGAACCTACTCAATGGGAGGATATGCTTCAACTTGGCGTTGACGGATACTTTACCAACACCCCGCACGAAGCCGTTAATTGGTTTAATGCCCGTTAAGAGGGGCTAGCAACCTTACTGCCACATCCTTTACACGCTTTGCACAGGCGAATATTAAGGATGTGAGAAGCGATGATCAACACTGCACCAATAGTCACTACTAATGGTTCAAAGTGATGTCCAAACATATCTTTTTGCCAATAGATAAAACCGCCCATGGCTAAAGAATAAATAGGATACAATTGTCTATGATACTTGTAAAATCCGATGAGCAAAGCAATAAAGCCGACCACAATTGAGAGTAACAAAACCATACGCTCAAACCATTCTTCTGCAAAAAATGAACCGGCAAGCAATGGCACTAAAGGAAGAATAACGGGCACTGCAATACAATGAAGCGCGCACAAGCTGGTGAGCCATACACCCACTTGGTCTATCCTATTGTCTTTGCTAAATATGAAACGCATTTTTAAAGTGACTTACCTTACAATTGTTATATTGTAACATCATAATAAAGTGATCACTAACTTATTTTTAGGTTATGGAATTATTTGCACATTGATGAGGGTTCGTTCTTGTGTTTGAGTTACTGCAAGGTTGTTATTTTTATTGACTCACGCAATGCAACATATTCAGAAATACTGATAAGTTCAACCCAAAACGGTTAAAACAACTAAAGAAATAGGAATATTTAATGAGCAAACCATTGTTTTGGATTCAGAGGAATGCCTTTGTGTCTGAGTTCAAAGTAGAGATTTGGCGTGCTCTGGCCGCCACTTTGTCCCATAAGCGCAATGGTCTCACCGCGATTTACGAGATCGCCTACAGACTTTAATAGCGCTTGATTATGACCGTAAACCGTCATATACCCAGCCCCGTGATCCACAACTAGAACCAAGCCAAAACCGCGCAACCAATCTGCGAACAGAACCTTGCCGTTCGCAACCGACGTAATCGAGGTTCCAGAATCGCCGTTAATAACAACACCTTTCCACTTGAGCTGCCCTTCCCGACGTTTACCAAAATGGTACTGAACCACTCCATCCGCTGGGATTGTTAAATCACCTTTAAAATCGGCTAAGCCGACAAGAGACTCGGTCAATGTTTGTTTTCTAGTTGCTTCGGCTATGGCTTGAGTTAGTTTTTGTTCGTCGACTTGCAATCGCTCAATCCGAGCAATATCAGAATCTATTTGTGCTTGCAAAGCATCTAGTGATTTTTGTCTGGCTAACTGCTCACTGGCTAGTTCAATAGACTGGCCTTCTAACCTTGCTAATAAACGCATGGTGCGTTCTTGCTCAACCTCTAGTGCTTGCTCTACTTTTTGGATCCGGGCAATCCCTTGGCGAAACTCATCTATCGCGGTTTTTCGACCTTTATAAATGTACTGGTAGTAAGTCAACATTCGCTCAAGTTCTGCAATGTCTTGTTGATTAAAAATCATCTTTGCCAAATCGTAATCACCCGCGACAAACGCTGAACGAATTTGTTGGCCTAGATGGTCTCGTTGAATTACCAGTGCATTTTTTAGTGCCGCTATTTCTTGCTCAAACGTCTTTATCTGAGCGTTATTTTGTTTGATTGCAAGATTAATTTGATTGAGTTCTTTCGCAATATTACTGATTTTTTTTTCTTGGCTTTGCAGCGTGCCTAAGATTGCATCGCGTTTAGCTTCGCGAGCCGCTTTCTGTTTTTGCGCTTCCGCAATTTGTTGTTGGATATTTTCTAAATCAGCTTGTTGCGCAAATACCGGAGGAATAACAGCATACAGGCAGGCAAGCGCAATGACGCTTGCCTTGATGATGCCTGTCGCCACTATCCTTCCCCTATTCCGCTAGGGTGACGATAGGGGTACCGGTCATTTCGGTGGGCTGCTCCATACCTAAAAGATGTAACATAGTAGGCGCTACATCACTGAGTGTGCCACCGGTTCTAACTTCAGCTTTTCGACCATAATAAATAAAAGGCACTGGCTCACTGGTATGTGCCGTATGCGCTTGTCCGGTGTTTGGATCCTGCATCTGCTCAGCGTTACCATGATCAGCCGTAATCAGACACTCACCACCCACTTCAGCTAACGCGGCAAGCACACGACCAATAGCTGTATCAACAGCTTCGCACGCTTTTACAGCCGCATCAAAATTACCAGTATGCCCAACCATATCGCCATTCGGGAAGTTACATATGATCACATCGTGACGCTTATTTTTGATCGCATCGACCAACTCGTCAGTTAACTTAACTGAGTTCATCTCTGGTTGTAAATCATACGTAGCCACATCTGGTGACGGAATTAACACGCGCTGCTCACCATTAAATTCATCTTCTTTACCTCCAGAGAAAAAGAAGGTCACATGGGCAAATTTCTCTGTTTCAGAAATACGTAATTGAGTCTTGTCATGCTTAGCTAACCATTCGCCAAGTACATTCGTGAGTTTTTCCGGAGGAAAGGCACATGGGTTAGTAAGGTTACTTTCGTATTCGGTTAACATCACAAAGTCACATAGCGCTATTTTGTCACCACGGGCAAAGCCAGTAAATTCGTCATCCACAAAGGTATGTGCGAGTTGCCTTGCGCGGTCAGCACGGAAGTTCATGAAGATGACTGCATCTCCAGCATCCATTGTGACGGCTTCGCCAATCACAGTGGCTTTGACAAACTCGTCATTTTCATCGCGCTCATACGCAGACACCAAACCAGCCACAGCATTATCGGCTTGATAAGCGCCTTCCCCTTTGGTTAAAAGCTGATAAGCTGTTGCAACGCGATCCCAACGATTGTCACGATCCATCGCAAAGTATCTTCCTACAATAGTAGCGGTTCGACCGACACCAACTTCAGCAAACACCTCGTCAGCTTTTTCCAAACTGGCTTGAGCTGAACGAGGTGGCGTATCACGTCCATCTAAGAAGCCGTGCAAATAGATGTGCTGTGCGCCACGTTGAGCGGCTAGGCGAATCGCTGCAAAAATGTGGTCTTCATGAGAATGCACGCCACCTGGTGATAATAAACCCATGATGTGCACGGCTTTGTTTTGGGCAACCGCTTTATCAATCGCTCCAGTTAACGCCGGATTTTGTGCAAAATCCCCATCTGCAATGCTTTTGGTGATCTTCGTAAAGTCTTGATACACAACCCGTCCAGCGCCAAGATTGACATGGCCAACTTCTGAGTTACCCATTTGACCATCAGGTAAACCAACATCGAGTCCAGAACCTGATATAAGTGTATTTGGATAGCTCTGAGTCAACTCATCTAATACTGGAGTGTTTGCTGCCAAAATTGCATTGTTTTCAGGATCTTCTCGATATCCCCAGCCGTCCAAAATTAACAGTGCCAGGGGTGCCTTTAGTTGACTCATACTCGCCTCAAATAATATAAAAAAACGTCAAAACTTTAGTGCGTATAAAATACCATTTTTTCCAGATTGGGAAAAGACACATTATCGGCACTAGTCAAATCAATGAGATGCGTTATACTGTGCGTCGTTTTTTTATATTAATACGTGAAATAGGGTTATTCATGGACCAACTTATCGAGTTTGCTACCGCTAATGCATTATTATCTGGGATTTGGTTAGCGCTAGTCGCACTTCTTTTATACACGTTTATTGCGCCGTTACTTTCTCCAGTGAAAAATCTGACCACCCACGAAGTCACTCAGAAAATCAACAAAGAGGACGCCGTTATCCTTGATATCCGCAAACCAGAAGAGTTCAAAAAAGGGCACATTACTGGAGCGCGTCAACTCAAGGCAGACGAAATAAATCAAGCCAATTTTACCAAGCTTGAAAAGTACAAAAACACCCCCATCATTGTTGTATGCCCTTATGGTATGAATGCTGGCAAAACAGCTCACAAATTAGCTAAAGCCGGTTTTTCACAAGCCTTCACATTAAAAGGCGGTATGGAAGCTTGGTCGAGCGCCAACTTACCGGTAACCAAATAACCTTGCAGACAACGACAAGAGAACAATATGGCTAAAATCGAACTCTACACCAAAGATTACTGCCCTTACTGCAAGCACGCTTTGGCTTTATTTGCCAGTAAAGGGGTTGAGGTGAGCAACATTGAAATCCAAGCAGAACCAGGCCAACGAGGTGTGATGATTGAACGTGCTGGCGGACGCACTACTGTGCCGCAAATTTTTATTAACGATCAACACATTGGCGGATGTGACGACCTTTTTGCGCTTGATGCTCAGGGTAAGTTAGACCCGCTCTTAGCGTAATTTAATACTTTAAACATTTAGGAATTCCCATGGCTGACGAACAAAATCAAGCCGCTGCTGAGCAGCAACCACAACAAGCACCTATTAGCATTCAGCGCATTTATGCGAAAGATATTTCTTTTGAGACGCCTAATTCTCCTGTCATATTTAACGAAAAGTGGGAACCAGAAGTTAAGTTAGATTTGGACACTAAGAACAACACATTAGGTAACAACTTACATGAAGTTGTATTGTCCGTCACTGTTACGGTAAAAGTGGGCGAAAAAGTCGCATTTTTGTGTGAAGTTCAGCAAGCTGGTATTTTCTATATTGCTGATATGCCTGAGCCAAACGTTAAGGCTGTTATTGGTACCTTCTGTCCAAATACCTTGTTCCCATACGCACGCGAAACTATTTCAAGCTTGGTAAATCGTGGCACCTTCCCAGCGTTTAACCTAGCTCCAGTAAACTTTGATGCCATCTTCCAAGCGTATATGCAACAACAAGCGCAAGAAGAAGCTCAGAAAAAAGACCAGCTTGACGCTTAAGTTATGACTGAACGCAGGATTGCGGTGTTTGGTGCAGGCTCTTACGGCACTGCTCTAGCTCTACAACTCTCACGCAACGGTGTAGAGACCTTGTTGTGGGCTCGCAATCCGGAACATGTTCAGCAAATGCAACAAGAGCGCGCCAACTTGCGCTTTTTGGATGCATCTTTTCCGGACAATCTCTCGGTGACAGCTCATATGCAATCTGCAATTGAATTTAGCCGAGAGATCTTAATAGTGGTGCCTTCTGCTGCCTTTAATGAGTGTATCATTAACATCGCCCCTCACCTGCGAGCTCAGCATCGTATAGTCTGGGCAACGAAGGGGCTCGAGCCCAAGACAGGTCGTTTGCTATCTGAAGTTGCAATGGATTATCTTGGTCCTGATCGACCCATGGGGGTCTTATCCGGTCCGACTTTCGCCAAAGAAATGGCTGCCAATCTACCCACAGCAATAAGTTTAGCGACGACTTGTGACGAATTTGGCCAAACCATAGCTGATTATTTGCACAATCCCAAAAGTTTTCGTGTGTATTTGAATCATGACATGGTCGGCGTTCAATTAGGCGGAGCTGTTAAAAATGTCATTGCCATTGCGGCTGGGTTGGCAGACGGTTTGGGGTTTGGCGCGAATGCACGAACGGCCCTCATTACTCGTGGCTTGGCTGAAATGGCCAGACTAGGCGCAACCTTAGGCGCTCATCCTGAAAGCTTTATGGGCATGGCTGGGCTTGGCGATTTGGTGCTTACCTGTACCGATAACCAATCGCGTAACCGTCGCTTCGGCCTTGCTTTGGGTGAGGGCATGGATGTAAATTCGGCAATCGAGAGCATCGGGCAAGTCGTTGAGGGTTATCGCAACACGGAAGAGGTGCACATCTTGGCACAAAGACAAGGAGTTGAAATGCCAATCACTGAACAACTTTTCGCCGTTTTATACGGTGGTAAAGATGCTAAGGATGCAGCAATGGCATTATTAGGTCGTGATTTGACAAATGAGTGATGCTTTCTAGCCAGCGAAGATGACGCTATACCGCGCCATCAAACCCCAACTGACGCCATGCCTCATAGACAAAAACCGCAACGGAATTTGACAAATTCATGCTTCTAGAGTGAGGCAACATTGGGATCCTGACTCTCTGTTCGGGTGGTAAACTAAAAATAAAATCTTCTGGCAATCCTCGAGTTTCCGGGCCAAAAATCAAGGCATCCCCCGCTTCATATTGTGCTTTATGATGGTGTTGTGAACCTTTTGTAGTACAAGCCAAAATGCGCTTGGGTTGGGCTGCTTGTAAATACTCATCTAAGGTCTTGTGAATTTGTACTGGCGCTAACTCCGAATAATCCATACCTGCCCGACGCACTGATTTTTCATCTAATGAAAAGCCCAGTGGCTCAATCAAATGCAAACGAAAGCCTGTGTTACCACACAAACGAATGATATTGCCGGTGTTGGGCGGAATTTCTGGTTGGTATAACACAATATCCAGCAAAGTTTATTCCTCAAAAAAAGTCATAATTGCATCCAGTGTCGCATTTCTGTACACATCCGTTTCAAATAATAGCTCGTGATATGCCCCATCAACACTGTGCCAACTCGCATTTGGCATCAGGTTAACGATGCGTTGTTGAGCTTCATTGTCTACAATTTTATCTGCTCCAGCACTGATGCACAATAACGGAATATCGGTGTGAGGTGCCTGTTTTTCGAGGGTGTATAGGGCTTGTATTGCCGCAGCTACCCAAGCATAAGTGACACCGCCTAACTGAGTATCAGGAAAAGCCTGTTGTTGCTGACGAAATATCTCATAACGAGTTGGACTATGGGTGAGCTTATTATTAGCAAATGGTTCGGGCAGGTAGTCCTTTTGACCGATAAAATATAAAGGTTTTTGCAATAAATTACTGCCCATCAAGCCCAATGCTAAGACAAGCTTAGTTAACCATTCTGGAAGCGGGGCTTTTAAGCCGAGCATAGGTGCCGTTAAAGCTACTTTGGCAAACCAGCTTGGCTGTTGTTGTACAAGCATTAAACCAATCGCACTGCCCATCGAATGACACAATAACCACGGCTGCGCAAACCGAGGCTGAACGATTTCTTGTATGAACTCAGCCAAATCATCTCGATACGTAGTAAAGTCAAGAATATGCCCATGCATTCGGTTAGGACTTATCCGCTGTGATAAGCCTTGGCCACGATGGTCACATGAAAATACCGCGATTCCGCGTTGTGCCAATTCATAAAACAGTGCATCGTATTTGAGGTAACTTTCCACCCTGCCAGCGCTTATCACAATCGCTTGTTTGGCATTGTCCGGAATATGTAACGCATACGCTAATTTAATCCCTTCCTTACTATGCAATACATCCTGCTGTACATGTTCTAAAAACCAGCTTGAGATAATGGGTTGTTTTAAGAGCAGTTCTTGTTCAGATAGCCAGTTCATTGATTCATTCACACTAATTTTATCGATTGGGCCCAGAGCATTTATGCATGTCTATAATATGCGACTGATGCATTATAGCCTTTTTTTGCTGCTTCTTGCAGACTGTTCTTATGTGGTAAACACAGTGCACTAACAATAAATATTTCTGAATATAAATACATTTTTATTGCATAAAAAATCATTTTTACTATAATTAGCTAAATATATATATAAATTGACAGTTTAGAATATGTTCGATTTTTTAACGACACACTACCGATTTAACACTCTCCCTGCCTTGCTGGATGAGGTTATTTGACGAAAGCTAGATAATACTCTGTAAAGCAACACTTTTATCTTTACCCGATAATTTGACGGTAAGGATAAAAGTGATTTTTCTTTTTTAGGAACCGAGAGATGATCAAAACCTGTATTATAGGCGCAAGTGGATACACCGGCGCAGAACTTGTAAGACTCATTAGCCAACACCCGAGTTATGTATTGGATGCGATATTTGTGTCATCCAACTCTCAAGATGCACATAAATCCATAAGTGATTTGCACGCTGCCTTAATTGGTGTGACCGACCTTAGCCTATGCCCACTGCAAGATGATGCACTAGAACAGCTTGCATGGGATTACGATGTGATTTTTTTGGCAACGCCGCATGAAGCCTCACATGAATGGATCCCAACACTTGCCGGTAAACGCGCAGTGATTTTGGATTTATCGGGCGCCTATCGACTACAAGATAGAAGCGTCTTTGAGCAATATTATGGCTTTGCCCATACCGACCAAATTTGGTTGGAGCACGCTGTATATGGCCTCGCTGAGTGGTATCCACAACAGATCAGTGATGCCTCAGTGGTTGCTGTTCCTGGCTGTTATCCAACCGCAAGCTTATCAGGCTTAAAACCTCTGTTTAATGCAAACTTACTTGATACGAATGTGAGACCTGTGATTAATGCAATATCAGGGGTATCAGGTGCCGGTCGCAAGGCTGCACTGAGCAATAGTTTCTGCGAGGTCGGCTTGCAAGCCTATGGAATTTTGGCGCATCGCCATATGCCCGAGATCACTGAGCATCTCGGTACCGAAGTCATCTTCACTCCGCATTTAGGAACATTTAAACGCGGTATTTTGGCCACCATTACGGTCAAATGCTCTGACAATACCACGATTGAACACATAAATAGTGCATTCGAACAAGCCTATCCAAAGGGGGGCTTGGTTCGCTTGAGACGTTCCGCACCAAAATTAGACGATGTTGTGCATACGCCCTTCTGCGATATTTTTTATGCTTATGACGCTACCTCACAATATGCAGTTATCACCGTCGCAATTGATAATGTCCTTAAAGGTGCAGCAGCACAAGCTCTGCAATGTGCAAATTTGACTCAAGGCCTTGCTGTGAATTCAGGTTTGATCGCGGAGGCAGAATGAAACCTTTAGTCATCAAAGTTGGCGGTACCTTTTTGGAACACCCCAATTATCACACTGACTTTTTTGCACATGTAAAGGCGTTACAAAAAAACAGACCCGTCGTCCTAGTACATGGCGGTGGTTCATTAGTCCAGGCACTGTTTGATAAGCTAGGCAAGGCCACGCAAAAACGGGAAGGCCTTAGAGTAACTCCCAAAGACGACATGCCATATATTGCTGCCGCATTGGCTGGTCAATGCAGTACAGCACTGTTATCGGCTGCATTACAAAACCAAATCACCGCAACGGCAATAACATTAGCCGATGGGAATATAACTTATTGTACCTTAGATAATGCTGAGTTGGGTCAAGTTGGTACCCCACATCAAGGCACACCAGATTTTCTCAATGCTTTACTTGAGCTAAACGTCCTACCAATCATCAATTCAGTGGGGGCTACGCAAACTGGCGAACTAGCAAATGTCAATGCCGACCACGCTGCAACGATTATTGCTCAGTTGATTGAGGCAGATTTATTACTGTTATCCGATGTGCCTGGAGTGTTAAATGCTGACAAACAATTGTTACCTACACTCAACATGGAAGAATTCACTCAGTATGTGGAAAACGGTGTTATTACCGATGGCATGATTGTCAAAGTCCAAGCTGCTTTGGACACCGCCAGTCAATTATCCGCACCGGTTATTATCGGGGCATGGCAAAATACCCAGGCGCTCATGAGCGGTAACTTAACCGGATTTGGCACGACTATTCATCCACAACAACAGACAGAAACTGCTTAAAAAAGCAAAAGGAAACATAATGCAACAGGATTTATTGACCTTTAAACATTCTACTCCAGAGCAGATGCAGGAATTGCTAAATTTGGCTTTAGCCGTCAAACGCGCACCATCTGATTATCGCAATGCCTTGCAAGGCAAATCTTTGGTTGCGTTGTTTGAGAAACCCTCTTTGCGCACACGAGTGAGCTTTGACATCGGTATCAACAAACTAGGTGGGCATTTGGTGTATTTGGATGCGCAAGCCAATAACCTGGCCGGGCGCGAAGACACCAAAGATATGGCGCAAAATTTATCGTGTTGGGCGGATGGCATCATTGCCCGAGTCTTTGCTCATGAAACGCTTCAAGAGCTTCAAGAGTTTGCCAGTGTTCCCGTAATTAATGCACTGTGTGACCGCTACCACCCATGTCAAGGCTTGGCTGATTATCTCGCGATGGCGGAAGTATTCCACAATGTGCAAGGTCGCACTATGGCCTACATCGGTGATGGCAATAATGTCACTCATTCATTGCTTATCGTGGGTAGTCTCCTTGGTGTCAATCAAGTGGTGGTCACGCCAGAAGGCCATGAAGCAGACGCCGATATCGTGGCGTGGGCAAAGCAAATGGGCGAGACGACCGGTGCAACGATCACTGAAATCAATGATGTTAGTCAATTAGGCGTAGCCGATGTGATTTATACTGACACTTGGCTATCCATGGGGGATAATACACCGTTGGCTGAAATAAAAGATAAATTCATGCCTTATCAGGTCAATCACGCACTCATGGAACAGTGCGGTGCACAATATGTGATGCATTGCCAACCGGCGCATCGCGATTTAGAAATTACCGGCGAACTAATGGATTCGGACGCCTCATTATTAATGTTACAAGCAGAGAACCGTATGCATGCTCAGAACGCGATTATGGTGACCTTGCTTGGTGCAAATGTGTAAGAGTTATCATTCATGAAAAAAGATATCAAAAAAGTCGTTTTAGCTTATTCTGGCGGTTTAGATACTTCAGCTATTATTCCTTGGTTAAAAGAAAACTACGACTGTGAGGTCGTTGCTTTTGCGGCCGATGTTGGTCAAGGTGATGAAGAATTAGAAGGTTTGCATGACAAAGCCATCGCCAGCGGCGCCAGCGAGTGCTACATCATGGATTTAAAAGATGAGTTCGTAGCAGATTACATTTTCCCTACGGTCAAAACTGGCGCCGTATATGAAGGTGAATACTTACTTGGTACCTCAATGGCGCGTCCAGTAATTGCCAAAGCACAAGTAGAAGTTGCGCGCAAAGTGGGTGCAGATGCATTGTGTCACGGTTGTACAGGTAAAGGTAATGACCAAGTTCGTTTCGAGTCAACTTTTGCCGCTCTCGCACCTGATTTGACGGTTATTGCGCCGTGGCGCGAATGGGATATGGTTTCGCGTGAAGATTTGCTTGATTATCTAGCTGAGCGCAATATTCAGACAACTGCTTCTGCGACTAAGATATATAGCCGCGATGCGAACGCATGGCACATTTCACATGAAGGTGGTGAATTAGAAGACCCTTGGTGTGAGCCAACTAAAGGCATTTGGACACTCACTGTCGATCCAATGGATGCACCTGATACACCAGAAACCGTCACATTATCTTTCGCTAAAGGTGAATTAGTGGCAGTCAATGACCAAGCACTTGCACCGTATCCTGCTTTAATGGAGTTAAATCGCATTGGTGCAGCGCACGGTGTTGGACGAATCGATATCGTTGAAAACCGCCTAGTCGGCATGAAATCTCGTGGCTGTTATGAAACGCCTGGGGGCACGATTTTGGTCAAAGCTTACAAAGCACTTGAGTGTTTAGTGCTAGACAAAGCCGCTCTGAAACACCGTGAACAACTAGGCCTTGAGTTCTCTCATGTTATGTATGACGGACGCTGGTTTACGGCACTTAATGATGCCTTACTTGCAGGCGCTAACTCATTTGCGCAACTCGTTACCGGTGACATTGTGGTAAAACTGTACAAAGGCACTGCAACAGTGACTCAGCGCCGTTCACCGAACAGCTTGTACTCTGAAGATTTTGCGACTTTTGGTGCGGATGATGTCTATGACCAATCACATGCTGAAGGCTTCATTCGTTTATTCAGTTTATCAAGCCGCATCAAAGCGATGCACGATATGGATAAAGCCAAGTAAGTAAAGGTTAGGAGTACAAGATGGCATTATGGGGTGGGCGTTTTGCCCAAGGTAGTTCGAACATGTTTCGTCAGGTCAATGATTCCATTGGCTTTGACCAAGTCATGGCTGCGCAAGATATCTGGGGATCCATTATCTGGTCTCGTGCGATAGCTAAAGCTGGTGTATTGACTGCGGATGAACAAAACCAAATTGAAACTGCCTTGGATACATTACTAGCCAAAGCAAAAGCGGGCGAGTTGGATTTTTCGCAGACCGATGAAGAAGACATTCATGCTTTTGTTGAGGCTGAGTTGACCAAACAACTCGGTGATATTGGCCGCAAACTTCATACTGGGCGTTCGCGTAACGATCAGGTAGCCACAGATTTTCGCTTGTGGGTCAAAGACCATGTCAGTATGTTACGCCGTGATCTGATTGCTGTGATTACGGCGTTGGTCAATGTTGCGCAACGTACGCAAGATGTCATTTTCCCTGGCTATACGCACTTACAACGTGCTCAACCGGTGCGCTTTGCCCATTGGGCGCTCGCGTATGTCGAGATGTTCAAACGCGATGTATCACGCCTTGATGATGCCCTTGCGCGCATGAATTATGCGCCACTTGGCTGTGGCGCACTTGCCGGAACCACCTTCCCAGTGGATCGTCATGAGATTGCCTCTCAACTTGGCTTTTCTGGACCTTGTACCAATTCATTGGATGCCGTATCAGACCGAGATTTTGTTCTGGAGTTATTGTTTTGTGCTTCCACCTCGATGATGCATATTTCGCGTATGGCGGAAGATTTAATTTTTTACAATTCAGGTGAATCTGGCTTTATTTCGCTTGGCGATAGTGTGACCTCAGGTTCTTCTTTGATGCCACAAAAGAAAAATCCCGATGCGTGTGAGTTAATGCGCGGTAAGTGTGGTCGTGTCTTTGGTGCCCTGCAAGGACTACTGGTCACGATGAAAGGCTTGCCTCTTGCATACAATAAAGACATGCAAGAAGATAAAGAAGGTGCAATGGATGCCGTCACGCAATGGCACATTTGTCTAGCGATTTCGGTAGAAGTACTTGACAGCATGCAAGTGGATAAAGCTCGTTGTGAACAGGCCGCTAAGCAAGGCTATGCCAATGCTACAGAACTCGCAGACTACTTGGTCGAGCGCGGTATTCCTTTTAGAACGGCGCACGATATTTCTGGTCAAGCGGTGGTGTACGCCATCGAACAGGGTAAGGCTTTAGAGGAACTAACTGTCACAGAGTTGCAACAGTTTTCCTCTATCATTCAAGACGATGTATACCCTGTCTTGCAATTAGAGTATCTGGTTGATAAACGCAATATCCTTGGCGGTACTGGCAAAGAACCCGTCACAAAAGCCATCGAACATGCCCTTGCGTTTTTAGCCGCTCAGCAAGTATGTTAGTGTAGAGGGTTTTACTATGGTTTTAACTCACCTTGACATGATTTCACTGTTTCGCAACTCCGCGCCTTACATTAATGCGCATCGAGGCAAGACCTTTGTCATTATGTTAAGCGGTGAAGCAGTTGCAAGCCCTAATCTGCCGACCATCATTCATGACATTGCGTTGTTAAATTCGTTGGGTGTTCGATTAGTCATTGTGCACGGTGCTCGTCCTCAAATTGAGGAGCGTGTTGCGATGCGCGGGTTTGATTCACGTTACCGTGATGACATTCGTATCACTGACAAACCCACTCTTGCCTGCGTGCAAGATGCTGCGGGTTCGGTTAGGGCTCAGATTGAAGCATTGTTGACTATGGGTCTAGCCAACTCCCCCATGCACGGCTCCGATGTGCGAGTTGCTTCTGGTAATTTGGTTGTAGCAAAACCTATCGGGGTCCGCGATGGTGTCGATTTTGAAAATTCAGGTCAAGTACGCCGTATCGATAAAAGCGGTATCACCAATCACTTAAACGATGGTTTCATCGTGTTGCTTTCACCAATTGGTTATTCTCCCACAGGTGAAGTGTTTAATCTTTCTCATGAAGACGTTGCCGTTGAAGCTGCTCGTATATTGGATGCAGATAAATTGATTGCGTTTTCGGAGCACAAAGGCTTAATTGATAATCAAGACCGATTGCTGCGCAACGTTTCGTTATTACAATTAGAAACCTTGCTCGAACAAGACGCCCTAATCAACGAACCCAATGTGCTCAACGCCCTCTACCACAGTGTGGCGAATGGCACTGAACGCTCTCATTGTGTTAGCTATAATATTGATGGCTCATTACTCAAAGAACTATTTACCCGAGACGGCACCGGTTCGTTAGTAACCGAAAATCACTATGAACAGTTGCGACCGGCGACAATTGAAGATGTAGTCGGAATATTACAACTCATCAAACCGCTTGAAGAAAGCGGTGCTTTAGTCAAGCGCTCCCGGGAACGTCTCGAAAATGAAATAGAGCATTTTACTGTCATTGAGCGTGACGGTATGATCATTGCGTGCGCAGCGTTGTATCCCTATCCAGACGAGTCTTGTGGTGAAGTTGCTTGTGTGGCTACCCACAGTGATTACCGAGGAAAAAACAGAGGCGAGCGCTTGCTTGAAGCACTCATCAATGAAGCGCAGCAAAACGATCTTACCACCCTATTTGTACTGACTACACTAACCGCACATTGGTTTATGGAGCAAGGTTTTCAACCTGGGGATGTGGCAGACTTACCTACTGCAAAAAAAGAGTTATATAACTTTACTCGCAACAGCAAAGTCTTTACATTACAAGTCGCAAATTAATTTACACACTCACTCGCTTATACTCCCGATACTCCGGTTGCCAAAACTGAGCGTCAATACGCGAGAGTAGCTCTTCATCAGACACACTCAAAGCATGACCCTGTTGCATCGCCACCTTGGCCACAGCAAAACCAATCGCTTTACTGATAGAGTGAATAGCCGTGATGGGTGGCAACAACGCGCCTTTCCCCGTGTTGGCCACCGGAGAGAGCTCCGCTAGAGTGCTCGCGGCTACCATTAACATCTCATCACTGATAACGCGTGATTTGGCCACCAAGGCACCCAGTCCAATACCTGGGAATATATAACTGTTATTACACTGCGCGATCGGAAACGATTTGCCATTATGAAGCACCGGATCAAACGGGCTACCTGTCGCAACAATGACCTCACCATCACACCAGTGGATCACTTCTTCAGGGGTTGCTTCAACCCGTTTTGACGGATTGGAGAGTGGAAAAATAATCGGTAATTTATGTTGTTTCGCCATGGTTTTCACGATTTCTTCAGTGAATAATCCCGGAACGCCTGAGACACCTATCAAAGCATCCGGTTTGGCATGAGAGACAACTTCTAACAACGAAGGATATTCGCCACTAATTTGCCAATCCGAAATAGCATTTCTAGTTTGGGCTAGAGCGGCTTGAAAATCTCGAAGTTCAGGTGTGTCGTTGGTAATTAAACCTAATCTATCGACCATGTAGATCCTCTCGCGCGCATCTCCATCTGATAATCCTTCATGCTTCATTTGTTGAATGAGCATCTCGGCAATCCCGCAACCAGCTGAACCACCACCAACAAATGCAATACGCATACTCGAAAGCGTCTTACCTGCTAAACGACACGCAGATAGTAGTGTACCTAAAGCCACGGCCGCTGTGCCTTGGATATCATCATTAAAACAGCAATAGTCTTCGCGGTATTTTTGCAAAATCGGCATGGCATTAGGCTGTGCAAAATCTTCAAATTGCACCATGGCTTCTGGCCAACGTCGTTTTACCGCCTGCATGAATAAGGCGATGAATTCGTCATAAGTCTCTTGGTCAATACGCGTATGACGCTCTCCCATGTACATAGGATCGTCCAGCAGTGCCTGATTGTTCGTGCCGACATCTAGAGTAATTGGCAAGGTATAGGCAGGACTAATCCCACCACATGCGGTATATAGGGAAAGTTTACCAATTGGGATCCCCATCCCTCCAATGCCTTGGTCACCCAAGCCCAAAATGCGTTCACCGTCTGTCACAACGATGACTTTTACTTTGCGCTTTGTGGCATTACGCAGAACATCATCAAGATGATGGCGCTCTTTATAGGAGATAAATAAACCTCTTGAAGAGCGATAAATATCCGAAAAGCGTTCACATGCTTCCCCAACGGTAGGCGTGTAAATGATGGGCATCATTTCAACGATGTGCTCTTGTACTAATTTGAAGTACAAGGTCTCATTGGTGTCTTGAATCGCACGAAGATAAATGTGTTTGTTGAGCGGATCATCAAAGCTCTTATACTGTTGATAAGCGCGCTCCACCTGTTCCTCAATGGTTTCGTATCTAGGAGGTAAAAGACCCATTAAGTTAAATGATTTGCGCTCTCGCTCAGAAAATGCACTGCCCTTATTTAACAGTGGAGTTTCTAAAAGTGCAGGGCCAGCATGTGGAATGTATAAATACCCTTTATCTGTCATCGTAAATCCTGTCGTGTGATGAGGTTATTCTTATTGTTGTGTTATTTTTTATAGAGGTATTACTTGATTGTTATAATACGAGGTAGACGTTAAAAAATATCATCTCCCTCAGCAGACTCTGTTGATTTTTCTTGCTTTAAGGGATCAATCACTTGATCTGAACGCACCGATAACGTCGGTTCTGTGCCTAATGCAAAATATTCGAATAAGGCTGTATGGTCATTGCGTGAAGTCAACTTACCTGTTGCTCGATCAACTCTGACCTGAGTGATTCCCGCTGGAATCGTCACAGGTTGAAATGCAACATCCTCCAATGCAGATTGCATAAAATAAATCCAAGCGGGCTGCGCACCCTTGGCACCATCTTCAGCGCCAAACATACCATTACCAATCCAGTTAAATCGGTCCGGATTCATATTGACTAAATGCTGATTGCGTGTGGTACGTCCCAGCTGGCGACTGCTATCATCAAATCCCAGCCAACTGGTGGCGACTAAGCCAGGCGCAAAACCACTGAACCAAGTGTCACGGGCATCATTGGTCGTGCCAGTTTTACCGCCAATATCAGTTCGTTGTAAAATGTTACGAGCGCGCCAGCCAGTGCCCAACCAATACGTTTTGTTGTTCCACGAGCCGTTGGCTCGAACTGCGGTTCGCATCATTTCAGTAACTAAAAAGGCATTTTGTGCCGATATCACCTGAGGCGCCTGGCGCGAATAATCGACCTCTGATATGGCAAAAGGATCATTAGGATCTACGGTTGTAACACATGCTGGACAGGCCAACAATGGCTTAGCTTCCCAAATTAACTCGTCGTCATTGCTGGTAATTCGCTCTATAAAATACGGTTTTACCGCATGACCACCGTTGACAAACACCGCCAATCCGTTTGCCACTTCAAGCGGGGTATGCGAACCAGAGCCTAATGATAAGGTTTCATCACGCGGGATATCATCGAGTTGAAAACCAAAGTTAGCCAGATAACGTGCCGCATTTTCAATACCAATGGCTCGCAATAAGCGCACCGAAACGACGTTTTTAGATTTGCCTAGCGCAACACGCATACGAATTGGGCCATCGTATACGGCAGGTGAATTTTGTGGGCGCCATGCCACACCGGAACTGGCATCCCACTGATTAATTGGAGCGTCGTTAATCACACTCGCTAAAGTATAGCCGGATTCCAATGCCGCCGAATAAATAAAGGGTTTTATATTAGAACCGACTTGGCGTTTGGCTTGGGTCGCACGATTAAATTGCGAAGCATAAAAGTTATAACCACCTACCACTGCTCTCACTGCACCATCGTTAGGATCCAGTGCAACAAATGCAGCGCCTACGGTAGGCAATTGACTCAATGACCATTGTTCTGAAGCGATTTCACGGACATTTACTACATCACCAACGTTAACAATATCCCTAGCCGTTTCAGGAATTGGGCCTTGGCGATGGTCATTGATATATGGTCTTGCCCAAGCAAGACCCGACCATTCAATTAGAGTATCGGTGGCTGTTCCTGCAATCCTCACGCTAATATCACGCTCATTGACTTGGGTCACCAAGGCCACTTTCAGCGGTTCGACTGCATCCACCTTGTCGAGTAATGCAAAATCGCTTTCTTGGATGACAACGTCTTGAATTTCTTCAGAATTAGCTAATGGCGTTTCTTTTTCAACACTTGTTTCTATCGCATTTAATTCTTGTTCTGCTTCGCGTAACTCGCGAATAGTTGTGAGGGGACCGCGATAACCGTGACGCTCATCGTAATCGTGCATATTTTGTTGTACTGCTTTTTGTGCGGCATCTTGTAGTGCTGCAGGCGCGGTTGTGTAGACTTTAAAGCCAGCAGTCTCGGCAATCTCTTTGCCGTATAACTCAACCATTTCGTTATATACCAAATCCGCCAAATAGGGAGCAGCTAGATCAAGCTCTGCACCGTGTTTTTGTGCCGTGACAGGAGCATTCTTAGCTAATGTATACTCGTCCTGTGTAATGTAGCCTTCGTCTAACATCCGATACAAAACAATTTTGCGTCGTTCAAATGAGCGGTCTGGTCGACTGATTGGATTTAAAACTGAAGGGGCTTGAGGCAGTCCAGCAAGAGTGGCAATTTGCGCTAAGGTTAGTTCATTTAACGGCTTGCCATAATATACTTGGGCAGCCGCACCAAAACCAAAGGCGCGATGTCCTAACTCAACTTTATTAATGTAAAGCTCTAAGATTTCATCTTTATTGAGAGTTTGTTCTATGTGCCAAGCGATGAAAATTTCTTTGACTTTGCGAATATAGGTCTTTTCACGAGTTAAGAAAAAACCACGCGCCAACTGCATGGTAAGTGTCGAACCACCTTGCCCTTTTTGGCCGGTTACAACTAGGTTGACCAAAGCACGGGTCATGCCGATTGGATCTATCCCATCGTGATCGTAAAAACGGGAATCTTCAGTCGCTAAGATGGCATTAATCAGACTCTGCGGCACATCTTGAATGGCTATTGGGATGCGACGTTTAACTCCATATTGACCAATTAATTGCCCATCCTGAGTGTAAATACGCAAAGGCGTTTGCAGACGAATGTCTTTGAGCACTTCTACTGAAGGTAAATCCGGCTTGACCATAAAATAAATTGTCGCCACAGCTAGCATGCCAAGGGTTGTCCCAGCAATGAAGATGACGGCAATAAATTTAAAAGCTTGTTTTAGCCTTTGCATGGTAATCCTACTCTCAGGCGCATCCGAATTCGCAGGGCTATTCTACACATTTGCTCTGCGCACTGCATCTTCTATCGCCTTTGATTTACCCTCGATTCAGGTTGAGCAACAGTCTCTTGTTCTCAAACTTAGCAAACTGGCCACAAAACTGGCCAAACTTGTGCTCATTTAAGGATATATTTGTATACCTAAGTGTGATTTTGTGGCTCCCCTAATGACTTATCAGGGGACATTCTTAACCTAGTATTTTACAAGAGGTTTAACACGTGCAGCGTTCTTGGTTTAGCCAGAAAAAAAGACCATTACTAGGCATTGATATCGGCTCTAGTACTGTAAAAGCATTACTGTTGCAACCGAGTAATGACGGTTTTTGTGTATTGGGCGCAGCCATTGAAGCGTTGCCAGACCAAGCCTTACACAATAGAGAAGTCAAAAACTTTGACGCCCTTGCCATTGCATTAAAAAAAATCAAACGTCAAATCAAAACCCATCATTGTGACATTGCGCTAGCTATCGCTGGCTCACATGTCATTTCTAAAAAAGTGCAATTCGAAGCTCAGCTAAGTGAATATGAACTTGAAGAACAAATCCTACTCGAGGGTGATAGTTTTTTACCTTTTCCTCTTGAGGATATGTATTTGGATTTTGAACATTTAGGTATCAGCAAAACGCATCAGGGTAAAGACGATGTTCTGTTAACTGCTGCGCACCGTGAATTAGTCGATGCCCGATGCACGTTATTGCGTGAAGAGAAACTCGAACCCACTGTGATGGATGTAGAATACAATGCACTGGTCAATGTCATGCAAAGTGAACTCACAGGACGTGCTGATACCGTTGATATTGTGTTTCATATTGGTCACGAAATGATGCATATCTGCGCACTTTACGATAATGAACTTGTATATCACAAGGAACACCAATTTGGATTGAGCGCTTTAGTCAGTGATATTATGGCTTCGTACCAACTAGATCGTGATTCGACAGTCAATTCTTTGTTAGACGGAAGTATTGAGCAGACTTGGCAAGATTCAATCTATCCAATTTTTGTTGCACACTGTGCCCAGCAATGTGAACGTGCTTTGCAGCTGTTTCAGCATTCGTTTTTATCGGACCATAGCCAATGCATTTGGTTAAGCGGAGGGGTCTCACAATTACCCAATATCCAAGAATTACTTGGCAATGAACTAACTCAGCAAATTAATATATTAAACCCGCTTGCAAAGTTGAAATGCAAGAATGAAGCAGCCACTGAGCTGTTGGCTCGCCATGGTTCGCAGTTTACTTTGGCGTATGGCTTATCTTCAGGGAGTTTATTATCATGTCATCGATAAACCTTCTGCCGTGGCGTGAAAACAAAGCCAAATTGGAAAAGCAACGGTATTTAACCATCTTAATTGGCATTGCGATAAGTTGTTTTATTGTTGTAATAGCCGGTTCGCAATGGTTGAGTTACCAAATCATCCATCAAGAGGCACGCAATGCTTTTTTGACGCAGCACATCAATCAACTCGACAAAGAAATTGGTGAAATTCAATATATCAATAACAAACGCGATGCCTTAGCTAAGCGGATGCAGTTAATTGAGCAACTACAACGCTCGCGTAATACAACGGCGACGATATTTTCAGAACTGGTTACGCATACTCCTGAAGGGATTCGCTTAACTTACTTGAGCCGAGTAGATAATACCCTTCTGATCGACGGAAAAGCCAACTCCAACAACCGCTTATCGACTTTTATTCGCAATCTCAATGACTCGATCTACTTTACATCCCCTGAATTATCATCAGTGACCGCAACCAAGCCATTCTCTCAAGCAATGAGTGAGTTTCGCTTAACCATATCCTTATCGCATGAGTTAATTCCTCTTTCAAGCACTCATGCTGATACTCTAGCCGCAGCAGAGACAAACCTATGAACTTTGACTTTCAGCAACTCAAAAAACTCAACCAATTGGATTTTGACCAAGCTCATCGCTGGTCCAAAGAAATGCGTATTGTGGTTGCTTTTAGCATTGCTGTGTTTGTATCGATACTCGCCAGTTACTTACTTGTGGCGCCTAAGCTTCCGCTGTTAGAGCAAAGTCAATTAACTGAGACCGAGTTGCGAACGCAATTTTTGGCGAAACAAAGAATTGCATCAAACCTACCCGCATATCAAACACAATTTGCCAAACTAGAAGAAGATTTTTCGCAGATGCTTAAGGCATTGCCAACGAATAACGAAACACCAGGATTGCTGGATGACATCACCTACGTGGGGACAACCTCTGGCTTGCGCTTTCAACTTTTGCAATGGCAACCCGAACAACGCGAGAGCTTTTATACTGAGTTACCTATTCAGCTTGAGGTAACCGGGCAGTATCATGCGTTCGGCCAATTTGTTGCCAACATTGCGAACTTGCCGCGCATCGTGACTTTGCATGATTTTACGGTCAATTTTTCCAACAATAGTCTAAAACTGCAAATGCAGGCACAGACTTATCGCACGAACGATCCTGATGAAACCAATCTCGATCACGCGGGAGAATCGCAATGAAAATAAAGGTATTCCCTTGCTTTATATTCATTGGGTTGCTCAGCGGTTGCAGTACCGATGTAACCGACCTAGAGGTATTTTTAGAGAGCGCCAAAACTCAACCATCTGCTCCAGTTACCCCTTCACCCGGATTTGTTTCAGTGCCTAGTGTGCAATACGAGGTAAAACACTTACGCAGTCCTTTTGCGCAACTAGCGCAAGCGGCCCAAGTCGAGTCGGCAAAACGACTCAAAAACTGTTTAACACCTGATTTTACTCGTAGCAAAGATCCTCTAGAAGTCTACGGCATCGATGCGATTCAACTACAAGGCACTATCCAGTTGCAAGATGAAACCGGCGTCACGCAAAGACATTATGCATTACTCACGACCAACGATGGTCAAGTGCATAAAGTCCAAAACGGGGATTTCATTGGGCTATATCATGGCAAAATCATTGCTGTCGATAAAAGTAGTATCACGGTCAGACAAATGATCCCTGATGGAACAGGTTGTTTTATTCAACAAAGTACCACCATAACTCTAAATAACCTCCAGCTGGAGCAAGACAATGTTTAGATTTTCCGTTTTTTTTGGCTCATTGATTGCAGCCCTGGCATTGTTTGCTGCACCAATTTTCGCTAATACATTATTAGGAGTGGATTACAAACGCTTAAATGATCAAGCTGGACAAATAACTCTGACTTTTTCGGAATTGCCTCCAAGAGTCAATCAGGTGAGCGAAGCTACACAGACCTCTCTGACATTTCGCAACACCTCAATGGCACCAGAACAACTGGTACACATTGACGTGTCTCAGTTTGCCACCTTTGTTGATGCCTTGGAAACCTTCCAAGAATCCGGTTCAGCCAAACTCGTCATTAGCCATCAAAAAGCCGCAACAATTAATCAGAATCAAAACGGTAATCAACTCTTGATAGATGTGATTGCCAAACCAGAGCAGGCGTTGACTGCACAACTTGTCGCTGGTTATAGCGGTAAGCCGATTTCGTTGGATTTTCAGGATGTGCCGGTTCGTCAAGTCCTGCAAATTATTGCGCAAATCAATGGCTTTAACTTAGTCACAACCGATACCGTCAATGGTGCTGTAACGTTGAACTTAAATAATGTGCCATGGGATCAAGCGTTGGATATGATCCTAAATATCCGAGGGTTAGACAAACGAATCCAAGGCAATATCTTACTCATTGCGCCTCGAGATGAGCTCAATGCGCAAGAAGCCGCTGAGCTACAAGCGCAACAACAAGTCCAGAAGTTAGTCCCTCTTAGCAACAAAAACATTGCCGTCAATTATGCCAAAGCATCGGATTTGGCCACTCTGTTGCGCTCGGCTAACGGCGGTCTTTTGTCATCACGCGGTTCTGTGGCAGTTGATGAACGCACCAACACCTTATTGCTCAGAGATACCAATGACTCGATCGCCGCGATTGAAACCCTCCTTGCAACTCTGGACGTACCGGTAAAACAGGTCAGAATTGAATCTCGCATGGTCACGGTCAGAGACAACTTAGATAAACAATTGGGTGTACAGTGGGGTCTCACTGCCCAAAATGGGAGTTTTCGTACTGCGGGTAGCGCGGCGGCAAATAATGCCACAACCATTGGTGGTGAAACGGATTTATCGCAACGCCTTAATGTCAGTCTTCCTGTCACTTCGCCCGCTGGACGCATTGGCTTGCAAGTAGCTAAACTCATGGACGGGACGATTTTAGACCTTGAACTTTCCGCGTTAGAAAGTGAAAACAAAGGTGAAATCATTGCCAGTCCACGCATTACCGTGGCCAATCAGCAAGAAGCATACATAGAGCAAGGAACTGAAATCCCTTATGTCCAAGCGACCTCTTCAGGAGCAACGTCGGTAGAATTCAAAAAAGCCGTACTTAGCCTAAAAGTCACGCCACATATCACACCGGACAATCGGATTATTTTGGATCTGACGGTCACGCAAGATACCCGAGGAGAAACGGTTACCACTCCCACTGGGCCTGCGGTAGCAATTGATACTCAAGAGATCAAAACTCAAGTATTGGTGCAAAATGGCGAAACGGTCGTGTTAGGCGGTATTTTTCAGCAAATAAACACAGACGATGTGGCCAAAGTCCCAGTCTTAGGCGATATGCCGATTGTGGGTAGGCTGTTTAAAAACGAAGTCAATATTGAACAAAAACGTGAGTTATTGATCTTTGTTACACCTAAAATTATCACAGATTAAACTTGAACATTGGCGCTAAGACTGAGATAATCTCGCGTCTCGAAAATTTCACGAGGAAATTGGCGTCATGGCTCGTAGCATGCCTACGGCGTGACATGTGCTGGGATTAAACATTACTGAGCCCCAAGCATTTCTTTCACATTCACAAGCGAATTATCCAGATATGGCTGAAAAACGTAATATCTTTTTAGTTGGTCCTATGGGTGCTGGCAAAAGCACTATTGGTCGCCATCTAGCTGACGAGTTACATTTAGAGTTCTTCGATTCTGACCAAGAAATCGAGCGCAAAACTGGCGCTGATATCTCATGGATCTTTGACATCGAAGGGGAAGATGGTTTCCGCAAACGCGAAGCAGAAATGATCAACGAGTTAACCGACCGCCAAGGTATTGTGCTTGCAACCGGTGGTGGTTCTATTATCAATTCAGCAGTACGCAACCGTCTATCTGCCCGAGGTATTGTGGTCTATCTCAAAACAACCATTGATAAGCAGGTTGCCCGTACTCAGCGCGACAAACGTCGTCCATTATTACAAGAAGACGATCCTGAAATCGTACTAACCAAGCTTGCCGAAGAGCGCAATCCATTATATGAAGAAGTCGCAGACTATATTGTCGATACTGACGAGCAAAGCGCACGTGCGGTTGCCAATCAGATCATGCAAAAAATCGGTCACTAATATCGTTAAATTATGAGCAAAACGCCCCATGCACACTCTTACCGTTGAACTTGGGGCGCGTAGCTACCCCATTATCATCTCTCCAGATTGCTTAAACCAAGCAACTATTTCACCTTTAGTGAAAACCAATAAAGTTGTCATCGTCACGAACGAAACCATTGCGCCTTTGTATTTATCGCAAGTTGAAAACGCGTTGGACGGTTTTGCTGTATCGCATATCGTATTACCAGACGGCGAGCAATACAAAGACTTAACGCGCTTTGAGCAAATCCAGACGTTTCTACTCGAGCAACATGCCTCGAGAGATACTACGTTAATCGCTTTAGGCGGTGGGGTTATAGGCGATCTAACTGGTTTTGCCGCGGCATGCTTTCAGCGCGGAATTGATTTTATCCAGATGCCAACGACATTGTTATCACAAGTCGACTCATCGGTTGGCGGTAAAACAGCCGTCAATCATCCGCTTGGCAAAAATATGATAGGCGCTTTTTATCAACCCAAAGCGGTGTTCATCGACCCTAAAACATTGAATACTTTGCCTGCAAGAGAATTTGCTGCCGGGATGGCCGAAGTTATCAAATACGGTGTGATTTACGATGGGGCATTTTTTGCCTGGTTGGAACAAAACACGGCCGCCCTGAAAGCCTTAGATTTACCAACCTTGCGCTATGCTATTGAGCGCTGTTGCGCCATTAAAGCCGAGATTGTGGCGCAGGACGAGCAAGAGCGTGGACTGCGTGCCTTGCTTAATTTAGGACATACGTTTGGTCATGCTATTGAAGCCGAAATGGGCTACGGCAACTGGTTACATGGTGAAGCCGTTGCAGCTGGTATTAATATTGCCTCAAAAGTCGCTATGGCGCATAACATGGTGACTGCATCTGATTGTCAACGCATTGAAGCACTACTTGAGGCGTTTGACTTACCCATTGTCGGTCCTGAAGATATGAACTATCAAACCTATGTAAAACATATGGCACACGACAAAAAGGTACAGGCGGGTAATATACGCTATATTTTACCTACCGGTATTGGTTCGGCGATTGTTACCGACGCAGTGGATACTGAAATTTTGACACAAATTTTAGGTGCTTAACCATAAAATGAGCCCCATCACACGGGGCTTATCCTGATATCACAACTACATGAATGACTTGATCACTTAATTCATTACTCGTCACAGCGAATTATTGTCATCGGCGAGACAGTCGCCGAGCTGCAATTATTGTACGAGCTCTAGGACTCAAGCTTAGAACAAAATATGTTCGATAATGACGTATTGTTCAGCTTGCCTAATAACGTTTGGTTATTGCAATTAGTCGGTGTGCAAGACCACGATGCAATCATGCAATACGTTAAAACTCATGCCTTGCAGGATCAAACATGGCTGTATCAAACCCAAAAATTCAGAGGCAATTGGTATGCTCTGCTGCTCAATATTGATTTTGCAACTAGGCAAGAGGCGCTCAGCATTGTAAACTCATTGCCACCAGAAATCATTGCTGCAGGCCCATTTGCTAAATCAAGTCTTGCAGTACAACGTGAAATACTCGTAACTGATGAGAATAACCAAACACCGCGCATGTTTAAAATGGGCAGGTGGCAAAAAAAAGTTAGTTCCAGAGATCCAACGCTGTCTTCCAAAACGCGGCATTAATCGCTTAATCGAGCCTTTTGTCGGTGGCGGTTCTGTTTGTTTAAATACAAGTTATGAATCGTACTTACTCAATGATATGAATGCGGACTTGGTCGGTTTTTATCAAGCACTCAAATCTGACATTTCTCGTTATATCGATGCAACCAGTGATATGTTCACTCCAGAACACAATTCCGCAGAGTCTTATTATGCCTTACGAGATGAGTTTAATCAGTGTAGTGAACCATTTCGCCGCGCGTGCTTATTTTTGTATCTCAACCGTCATGGCTTTAATGGCTTGTGTCGTTATAACTCCAAAGGTGGTTATAACGTACCATTTGGCCGCTATAAAAAACCTTATTATCCTGAACCTGAACTACACCAAATGTCCGCCAAATTACAATCGGCTCAGTTGATGCAAGGGGATTTTGCTGATGTCTTTGCACAAGCCCAAGAAGGTGATGTGATTTATTGTGATCCGCCGTACACCCCTCTTACGGTGACCGCGCATTTTACTACTTATGCGGGGAATGCTTTTTCTCACTCAGAACAGATGCGTCTGGTTGAATGCGCTAAACGTGCTCAGCAAGATGGTATTACTACCGTTATTTCCAATCACGATATTTCAGAAACCCGGCAACTTTACACGGAAGCCACTCGGATAAAACGCTTACAGGTTCATCGCTCAATTTCACGTCTCGCTCAAGGTAGGGTGAAAGTAAGGGAGTTGCTTGCGATCTATAGCGCTTAATCAAGCTAACCTAACATTGCCTTGACCCAAACCACCAAGGTCGCAATGAAACACAATACAAAAATAACCCCAACAATGAGATAAGGCACAAAAGAATTTGCTTTAGCATCTTGTTCGTAATTAGCCTGGGATTGTACCCCGATGGCACTTGCCGCAACGGATTTGATAATTTGCCAAAGACTTGGTTTCACAATCGTTCTCAAAAAAACTATTGCGTATTAGGACGGTTTGCCCCACCTGACGAATAATCATTGTTATTATTCGGTGTGAGTAATTCGAGCAAATCAAGGTAATGAAATGTCCCTGAATTAGAATCAGAAAACACCCAATCCAACCAGCTTACTTCATTTTGTTTGGCGGCAAGACATTGATTGAGTTGTTTTTGAGCGGTTTGAGATAATTCTGCTGGTATGGAGGGACGAGTGATTGAACTTAATGGGTTAGACACCAAAGATGTCGAATGAACATCACTTATGGAAAACATGGAATCGGTCTGCAAAAAAGCATAGCAATCCTTGGTTTTGCTATGTGCCAAGTAAGAATCGATGCCTACTACTGCAACCGCGAAAACCGCAAAGGCTACTACTTTATTTGAAATAACCATAACCTGTCCTAGTTGAATATATGTATTAAGTATAAACCACTTTCCTATAAAAACAAATGCTAGATGCGTGAACACCTAGCATTCGTTTAGTACACTTTTTAAACAAATAAGTTCAAAAATTATAAGTCGAATGATTTACTCAAAGACAAGTACAAAGACTCAGAATCATCTAGGTCAGAACCGCTTACGACTAGACCTAAGCCTACATCAAACTCACCCACCGATGTACCGTAACCAAATTCAAAGTATTCGCCTTCAGTGTCCTTACCAAAGAAACCAGCCGTCGCATACAGACCGTTTTCACCTGCAACCGTTAGGCCAACAAAATCATAATCTACGTCCATTTCGGCGCCTACTGGGCCATCCCATGTACCAACTGAATACTCAAGACTGAACATACCTGCGCTTAAACCAAAGTTAAACTCGTTATAAGCAGAATCAAAATCACCTGTGTATTGATAGGTGGTATAGCCGATGCTACCACTTACTCCATCAGTGATGTCAAAACCGTACCCACCGTATAAATCGACTTCCAGACCATCTTCAACTTCAGCAGTCCAAACGCCGGCATAAAAACCACCATTTTCATAATCAACACCCGCAGAGGCTGATGCAGATTCCGTTTGCTGGATTCCACGGAAGTGATAGTCAGATACAATGCCAACATTTGCAGACCAATCAGCCATAGCCGTTGTAGATAGTAAAGCAGCACCGATTACGGTTAATTTTGCTAGTTTCATGTGTTTCTCCATTGAGTAAAATTAAATTCTTAGCACTTATCGACAGTGCTTTAGAGGAATTGAGCAAATAAAGTTCGCCTTACGAAAAGTTATTCAAAATACGAGCCAACTCTGTAAGCTGTTGTTTAATAAGAACTAAAACAATAAAATAAATAGATTTTTACATTTATTTAAACTCGCAAATGGCTTAATTGCACCAATATTGAGCATAGCGCCCCATCCTAGCTCATCACCATAAGAGCGTTACATAACTTGTATTTACCTAAACTGAGATTGCATTTGGGATAAAGAGGTAATCTCGTGTAAAATGCTAAAAATTTTTTTCCATATCCAAAAGGCCGGCCAGATGAAACCCTACTTAATCGCCCCTTCCATATTGTCTGCAGATTTTGCTCGTCTTGGTGAAGAGGTTACCTCTGTCATCAATGCGGGTGCGGATGTTGTGCATTTCGATGTAATGGACAACCATTATGTCCCCAACCTTACTTTTGGCGCACCAATTTGTAAGGCATTGCGCAATTATGGCATTACTGCCCCGATTGACGTGCATTTAATGGTATCGCCAGTCGACAGTTTAATTGAACAGTTCATTACAGCCGGTGCAAGCATGATCAGCTTTCACCCTGAAGCGTCGCAACACATTGACCGCAGTATAGAATTGATTAAGGCTGGTGGTTGCCAGGCTGGACTAGTGTTAAACCCTGCAACACCATTACACATTCTAGAACACGTATTATACAAACTGGATTACGTGTTATTAATGTCGGTTAATCCGGGCTTTGGCGGACAAAAATTCATCCCCCATACGTTGACCAAAATAGCGCAAGTGAAAGCATTGTGCGCTCAGGTGAATCCGGACATCCGCATTGAAGTCGATGGTGGAATTGGCCCTGCCAATATTGCAGAAGTGGCTGCTGCAGGTGCTGACATGTTTGTCGCAGGCTCGGCGATTTTTAATCAACCAGATTATAAGCAAGTGATATCGCAAATGCGCGAGCAACTTGCCACTGTAACATCATAAGAGAAATAGAACATGACAAAACCTGTGGTATTAAGTGGCTGTCAGCCATCTGGACAACTTACAATTGGCAACTACATGGGAGCGCTCAAACAATGGGTTGCCATGCAAGAAACACATGATTGCTTGTACATGATTGTTGATTTGCATGCGATCACAGTGCGTCAAAATCCGGCTGATTTGACAGCTGCTTGTTTGGATGGCCTTGCGTTGTACCTGGCCTGCGGTATCGACCCACAAAAAAGCACGATTTTCATGCAATCGCACGTCCCTGAACACGCACAATTATCCTGGGTGCTAAACTGCTACACGCAAATGGGTGAGCTCAATCGCATGACCCAGTTCAAAGACAAATCTGCTAAAAACGAAAACAACATCAATGTCGGCTTATACAGTTATCCCGTGTTGCAAGCAGCAGACATCTTGTTATACCAAGCCAATGAAGTACCTGTAGGTGAAGACCAAAAACAGCACCTTGAATTAACCCGAGATATTGCCACGCGTTTTAATAATTTATACGGCGATGTCTTTACTTTACCTGAGCCTCATATTCCAAAAGCAGGTGCTCGAGTCATGAGCTTGCAAGAGCCGACCAAAAAGATGTCAAAGTCGGACGACAATCCTAATAACTTTATTGGATTATTAGAAGACCCCAAAAAAATCACTAAAAAAATCAAGCGTGCCGTGACCGACTCTGATGAGCAAGCGAACATTTATTTCGATCCTGAGAACAAAGCCGGTGTCTCGAATCTTTTGTCGTTATTATCGTGCACCACAGGTCGTAGTATTGATGATTTGGTTCCTGAGTACACTGATAAAATGTACGGTCACCTCAAAAGCGATGTTGCAGATGCTGTTGTGAGCATGCTTGAGCCCATTCAAGCCCGCTTTGCAGAAATTCGCAGTGACCAAGCTTATTTGCAAGAAGTCATGCATCAGGGTGCCGAAAAAGCCTCTGCTCGAGCAGCAAAAACGCTCGCTGATGCTTATCGTGCGCTGGGGTTCATTCCTGCCCAATAACACACGACACCAAACATGATCTTAGTCATTGATAACTTCGATTCATTTACCCACAACCTAGCTCGGTATTTTGTTGAGCTAGGTTGCGAAGTAGTGGTCAAACGAAATAACGAGATAACCCTTGATGAAATCGGGGCACTTGCTCCAGATGCGATTGTAATTTCACCCGGACCATGCACTCCGAATGAGGCTGGCATTAGTTTAGAAGTCATTAAGCAGTGCCATACTCACTATCCAATTTTGGGCGTGTGTCTGGGACATCAAGCGATTGCACAAGCCTTTGGAGCTAATATCATAAGAGCACCACACGCAATGCATGGTAAAGTATCGACCATCCGCACAGCCAGTGGCGTATTATTCAACAATCTACCTGAGCAATTTACCGTCACCCGATATCACTCTTTAGTCATCGAGCCAAACCGCTTACCCAGTGGTTTTGTCGTTACCGCGACAACTGATGACAATGTTATCATGGCAATCGAAGCCCCTACAAAACGCCTATTCGGCGTGCAATTTCATCCTGAGTCGCTTCTGACAGAACACGGTCATGCCGTGTTAAACAACTTCTTATTACAAATTTAGTCGAAGTTAGCATGCGCTTTTTGGTCATTTTGACCCGCGATTAAAAAAGATAAAAAATATTTTTAAATATTTACGCACACTTTTTGAACTGAGTTCGGATACTTATGCAGAGTTTATGCATGCTTTATGCAAAACCCGCAAAACCCTTTATTTTACAAGGGATAAAGGCATTTACACCAGGCCGAAAAAGGCGTATTTTAGATACATTAAACGAAATAAAAGGTAAAGAATATGCAAGTTAATCGCGCGACATTTGATGATGTGATGGTGCCTAATTACAACCCTGCCGCGATGGTGCCAGTAAAAGGTCAAGGCTCTCGTGTCTGGGATCAAGATGGTCGAGAATTTATCGATTTTGCAGGTGGGATCGCTGTGAATGTCTTAGGTCATTGCCACCCAGAATTGGTCAATGTGTTGCGCGAACAGGGTGAAAAATTGTGGCATTTATCTAATGTGTACACCAATGAACCGGCCTTGCGATTGGCTAAAAAGCTCAATGATGCGACATTTTCTGAGGCGGTGTACTTTTGTAACTCTGGTGCAGAGGCTAATGAAGCTGCCTTAAAACTTGCTCGACGCTGGGCACTTGACCATCACGGTGCTCAAAAAGACAAAATCATTGCCTTTACCCAAGGCTTCCACGGCCGCACCTTCTTTACCGTAACTGTGGGCGGACAGCCTGCGTATTCAGACGGTTTCGGCCCAAAACCTGGCGCCGTTAGTCATTCTCAATACAACGACTTAGAAGCGTTTGCGGCGTTAATTGATGATGATACCTGTGCCGTTATGATGGAGCCGCTACAAGGCGAAGGTGGGATTATTTGTCCTGAACCTGAGTTTGTCAAAGGGGTGCGCGAGCTATGTGATAAACACAATGCGTTATTAATTTTTGATGAAGTCCAATCAGGAGTTGGTCGAACCGGTGAGCTTTATGCCTATATGGGCTTGGGCGTGACGCCAGATATTTTGACCACAGCCAAATCCCTGGGTGGCGGAATTCCTATCGGTGCAATGCTGACTACCAAAGCGATTGCTGCAAGTTTTAAACCGGGCACACACGGATCAACCTATGGTGGTAACCCTCTGGCGTGTGCGATCGCGGAAAAAGCACTTGATATAATTAACAATAAAGAAGTATTAGACGGCGTAAAAGCCAAAGAGGCACTCTTTCGCAAAGAGTTAGAACGCATTAATGCAAAATACAATGTATTTAGTGAAATTCGTGGTAAAGGCATGTTACTCGGTTGCGCTATGAACGAGCACTATCATGGCCGTGCACGTGACTTCATGGTAGCGGCCACAGATGAAGGCTTAATGTGCTTAGTCGCAGGGATGAATGTAGTGCGCTTTGCGCCCTCGCTGGTCATTGCTGACGAAGACATTCTCGAAGGCTTAGTGCGTTTTGAGCGTGGTATTGCCAAAGTGGTCGCGGCTGAGACAGCAGAAGCGTAATATTTATGAATGTCATACGTCCGATTGCGCAAAAGGACTTTGCCGCGTTGCTTCAGATTGCAGAAGAGTCTGGTATTGGTTTCACCTCATTACCGGTGGATGATACCTTGTTGCAAAACAAGATCGAAAAGTCACAAACGTCTTTTTCAGCCCAGATTAGCACTGCCGGTGACGAAGGATACTTGTTTGTATTAGAAGACTCTATCACCGGTGAGATTTTGGGCACATCGGGTATTGAAGCAAAAGTTGGCGTCACCGACCCATTTTATCACTATCACATGGGTAAAGTCGTGCACGCCTCACGTGAGTTAAACATCTACAATACCGTAGATATATTGACCTTTTGTAATGACTATACCGGAGTCAGCGAGATCTGCACGTTGTTCCTGCGCGAAACGGCTCGAGTCAAAGACATGGGCAAATTTTTGTCCAAAACACGTTTTTTATTTATGGCTGAGCACCCTGAGCGGTTTTCAACCACGGTTATCGCAGAGATGCGCGGTATTAATGACGAAAATGGTCGCTCGCCGTTTTGGGAATGGCTAGAAAAACACTTCTTCTCAATCGATTTTCCTACAGCGGATTATCTTACCGGGATTGGCAAAAAAGTCTTCATTGCTGAGTTGATGCCCAAATACCCAATTTACGTTAATTTGCTCTCTGATGCCGCCCAAGCCGTCATTGGTAAAGTACACGACAAAACCAAACCTGCTTTAAATTTATTACAAAAAGAAGGTTTCGTATGCCGAGGGTATGTTGACATTTTTGATGCAGGGCCAACGGTCGAAGCGGATTTACCTCAGATTAAAACGGTTCGGGAGTCCATTTCTAAGCCCGTCATTGCTGGCAAGCTTGACGCAAATGCTTCCAAAGCCATGATCTGCAATACCTCACTCTCTAATTTCAGGGCGGTAATGCAACCGGTAAACGAAACCCCTGACCATATCATTGTCAGCTCAGAGACACTGGCAGCATTGCAACTTGTGAACGGGGATCCCGTGCGCTTTTGTTACTTGTAAAAAACACCTATAACGACAGAAAAAATAAGGCTCCCTATGAACACACATTTTATCAATGGCGAATGGCTGGCCGGTGAAGGCCACCCAATGACCTCACTGAATCCAACCAAGAACACGGTTTTATGGGAAGGCGTGAGTGCAACGAATGAACAGGTTGATCACGCCGTTGCATCAGCCAGAGAAGCGTTTGCCGCGTGGTCAGCGCTAAGTGTTGAACAACGCTTAGATTACATCAACGCCTACGCAGAAGCACTGACAGAACACAAAGACGATATTGCTCAGCTCATCGCCCAAGAAACCGGTAAACCGCTGTGGGAAACTGCGACGGAAGCGGGCGCAATGATTGGTAAAATTGGTTTATCCATTAAGTCTTATCACACCAGAACCGGCATCACTGAAAACCCGATGCCAGTGGGAAAAGCCTTTATTCGACACAAGCCACATGGTGTGGTTGCCGTATTCGGGCCTTACAACTTCCCCGGCCACTTACCCAATGGACACATAGTGCCAGCCTTGATAGCGGGTAACACGGTCGTATTTAAGCCCAGTGAATTAACCCCAGCGGTCGCTGCCAAAATGATCGGACTGTGGGCTTCGATTGGCTTACCTAAAGGCGTTTTGAATTTGGTTCAAGGTGAGGTAGAGACAGGCAAGGCATTGGCCAGTCATCCGCAACTCGATGGGTTGTTCTTCACTGGGTCTTCCACAACGGGCAAACGATTACACGAGCAATTTGCGGGTCATCCCGGCAAAATCCTCGCGCTTGAAATGGGTGGCAATAACCCCCTGATTGTTGCTGATGTCAAAGATATTGATGCGACCGTGCATGACATTGTGCAATCGGCCTTCATCTCAGCAGGACAGCGTTGTACCTGTGCCAGACGTTTATTTGTGCCCAACACCCCACACGGCGATGCCATCGTTGAGCGTTTGATCGAGGTGACCAAAAATATCCACGTTGGCCATTACGATGCTCAACCACAACCGTTTATGGGATCAATGATCTCGCAGCGTGCTGCCACACAAATGCTAGCAGTTCAAGCTGAACTTATTTCACAAGGCGCCAAGCCGTTGCTCGAAATGCTTCATCTCGACATGCGTTCTGGCTTGGTTTCACCAGGCATTTTGGATGTGACGCCAATGCTTAACAAATTATCGGATGATGAGCATTTTGGCCCATTACTCAAAGTGATCCGTTACGATGATTTTGGAACTGCCATTGCCGAAGCTAATAACACACGCTTTGGACTCTCTGCAGGATTATTAAGTGATGATGCAGAGCAGTATGAAACGTTTTATCGTTTGATCCGTGCAGGGATTGTGAACTGGAACCGCCCAATTACTGGCGCAAGTGGCGCAGCGCCATTTGGCGGCATCGGTGAAAGTGGTAACCATCGCGCCAGTGCTTTTTATGCAGCCGATTATTGTGCGTATCCTGTGGCATCCGTTGAGTTAGAAGAAGGTCTGCTACCGGAGACTTTCAGCCCAGGTCTTAACTTCCAATAAAGAAGGAGAATAAAGGATGTCTCAACAACACCATATTAATGAATTGTTTGTCAGAATTTGGAACGATTACCTGTTAATAACCCCAAGTGCAGAGAAAGTCCACGCGTTACTGGCTGCATCGGATACAGCACCTAAAATCGTCAACGACCATATTGCTTTGCGTACACTCAATTTGCCTCACATGGGGATCAGTGTGCTGTCTCAACATTTTGAAGCGCTCGGTTACAGACATGGTGGCGACTATGATTTTGGCAGTAAAAAGCTCAACGCGATGCATTTTGAGCATCCAGATGGCAATCATCCAAAAGTCTTCATCAGTGAACTTAAAGTAGATGAATTGAGTGACGCCGCGCAAACTATTTTGCATCGCATTAGTCAATCCGTTACGCCGGAACTCATGTCTGAGTCAAACTGCTTATACTCTGGCAAATGTTGGCAGTTAACGTATAATGACTACCAGAATTTATTGGCGGAAAGTGAATACGCGGCGTGGTTTGCTGCATGGGGTTTTCGAGCGAATCATTTTACAGTAAGCGTAAACCATTTAGCGACGCTCACTGAACTTGTCGAAGTGAATTCACTTCTCAAGCAACATGGATTCGTACTCAATACCTCCGGTGGTGAGATCAAAGGCAGCCAAGACGTGTGCCTTGCGCAATCTTCGACTATGGCTGACAAGATGCCCGTTGTATTCACTGACCAAACTGTGGATATTCCTAGTTGCTTTTATGAATTTGCACAGCGCTATCCATTGCCAAATGGCGATCTATATCAAGGGTTTGTGGCAGCATCTGCTGATAAAATTTTTGAAAGTACCAATGTAAATTAAATATGTCGAATGACCAATACCAAGGTCTAATGCACCATTATGGAAGTCGGTGCGTAATAATGGTGTTATTTTGTAAAAGGATTTTAATATGTCTAGTGCGGTGCTAAGTGGGTATTCAGCAAAACGTCGATTTATCAATTCTGCTCAACTGCAGAATATCCAACTAGATGATATCGTCCGCTACTCAGCATGTGGAGCATTTCGCGAATTCATTAAACCCATTGATTGGGTGTCCATGGTGTTTCGCTTCCCAAAATTACTCTCTCTACCCAAAGGTCATGGCGAGCCCGTAGTCCTTGTGCCAGGATATTTTACCGATGAAAAAACTCTGTGTGTACTGGGGCAATTTCTCAAGTTTTTAAACTATCGGGTATTTCAGTGGGATGTTAAACACAATGCGCAGGAATTGTCGAAAGACGTTGCACTTCTCGAAGAGCATCTTGTCCAGTTGATGCAAAACAATGCCTTGCCTAAAATCAGTCTAGTTGGGTATGGCTTGGGGGGATTGCTCTGTCGAGCCATAGCGCAGCGTGAAACAATCCCGCTCAAACAGCTTATCACACTTGGCACACCGCTCAATTTAGAGAATCCGTTTACGCCTCTTTCCAAGCGTTATGCGCAACGAATTGGGGTCGACCTAGATAGCCTTTTGAACAATTCAAAAGCGATATGTGAGGCGAAACTGACATTACCAGTAACGATTCTATATGCGCCTGATGATGAGTTTGTGACACCTGAAGCCACAAGAGATAAAGTAAACGAACATGCGAACCATCATTTAATTAATGGCTCACATGTCAACTATACCCACAACGCTAAAGTGTGGGAGACCATTGCATCAACTCTCGTTACTGTCTGAATTCAACTGACTTGATTCGTCCTGTATTTCCTCTGGTGGAGTCGAATTAAGCTCCACTGAAACATAATCAACACGTTGTAAGCCACGCGGAAGTTTATTCCCTCTACGACCTCTTTCGCCTTGATAATGCAACAAGTCAGTTGCTTTTAAGGTCATGTTGCGTTTACCTGCAGATAACACAACACTAGCCCCCTCTGGCACAATGGCAGAAGCAACGACATACTCTTCTCGAGTTTTAGCTTTGGCAGAAGGAATATTGATCATTTTGTTCCCCTTGCCTTTGCCTAGACATGGTAAGTCACGTAACGGGAACAACAGCATACGGCCTTCATTGGAAACAGATAGGCACCAATCGGTTTCAATATTATTAACCGGGATTGGCGCCATTACTTTGGCTGCAGTTGGCAAGGATAAGAACGCTTTACCTGCTTTGTTCTTACTCAGCATATCTGAGAATTTACCAACAAAGCCATAACCCGCATCACTACTAATGAGATAGCGCTGTTCATCCGTTCCCATTACCACATGCGAAAAAGACTCGCCAGCGACGACATTAAAGCGCCCGGTCAACGGTTCACCCTGAGAGCGCGCAGATGGTAGACTGTGCGCATCACAACTAAATGCTCGCCCTGAGGTATCGATGAAGACGGCTGGTTGATTTGAGCGACCTTTCGCACTGGCTAGATATTTATCATCACCTTTATAACTCAAATTAGGCGCATCCACATCGTGACCTTTGGCACAACGCGCCCAACCTTTTTCAGAGAGAACCACAGTCACTGGCTCTGACGGAACGAGTTGCTTTTCACTTAATGCTTTGGCTTCACCACGCTCAACAATCGGTGAGCGACGCTCGTCACCATAGGTTTCAGCATCGGCGAGAAGCTCTTTTTTGACCAGTGTTTTAAGACGACGGTCTGAACCCAAGATAAGCTGCAATTCATCTCGCTCTTTGGCGAGCTCATCCTGCTCACCTTTGATCTTCATTTCTTCAAGCTTCGCTAGATGACGTAGCTTTAGCTCAAGAATAGCTTCGGCCTGTTTATCTGACAAACCAAAACGGGACATCAACTCTTTCTTTGGTTCATCTTCATTGCGAATGATGGCGATAACTTCATCAATATTGAGAAACGCAATCAATAAACCTTCTAGGATGTGCAAGCGAGCTAAGACTTTATCCAGACGGAACTGCAAACGTCGCGTGACCGTATCTTTGCGATAAGTTAACCATTCGCTCAAAATCACTTTCAAGTTTTTGACTTGAGGACGCCCGTCTAAGCCAATCATGTTCAAATTGACCCGATAGTTTTTTTCTAGATCTGTCGTGGCAAACAAGTGTTGCATTAACTGTTCGACATCGACTCGATTTGAGCGTGGCGTGATAACCAGTCGAGTGGGGTTTTCGTGATCCGATTCATCCCGTAGATCACTGACCATAGGCAGTTTTTTGGCCGTCATTTGAGCGGCGATCTGTTCTAGGATTTTTGCACCGGAGGCTTGATGCGGTAAGGCATTGATGATGATATCGCCATTGTCCTGCACATAGGTAGCACGCATTTTGATGGACCCGCGACCGGTTTCATAAATTTTTTGAATTTCCGCTTTGGGCGTAATGATTTCGCCATCGGTTGGATAATCTGGCCCTTGTACAATAGTAAGTAATTCAGATAGTTCTGTGCGCGAATTGTCTAATAACAACGCACAAGCATTTGCTAATTCACGCACGTTATGAGGAGGAATATCAGTCGCCATCCCGACCGCAATACCCGTGACGCCATTGAGTAAAATGTGTGGTAAGCGAGCGGGTAAAACTTTGGGCTCTTTTAACGTACCATCAAAATTAGGCTGCCAGTCAGCCGTGCCTTGACCAAGTTCAGTCAGTAACACTTCACTGAATTTAGATAAGCGGGCTTCGGTATAACGCATCGCAGCAAACGATTTGGGATCATCCGGTGCGCCCCAGTTACCTTGTCCGTCAACTAATGGATATCGGTAAGTAAAAGGCTGTGCCATCAATACCATGGCTTCATAGCAAGCAGAATCACCATGTGGATGGAACTTACCTAATACATCCCCCACGGTACGAGCGGATTTTTTATATTTGGCATTGGCACTCAAACCCAAATCGGACATGGCATAAATTATCCGGCGCTGAACAGGTTTTAAGCCGTCGCCAATGTGCGGCAACGCGCGATCCATGATCACGTACATCGAATAATTTAAATAGGCTTCTTCCGTAAAACGTCGAATGGGGAGTTGCTCGACACCGTCCTGACTAATTGTGACTTCGTTACTCATTGATTATTTTACCCACACAGCAGGTTATTTTGATTGTATTTATTCTTATTACCGCATAATAAACCACATAAACACAGAGTTACAGTGTTTTGATTCGCATAATATTAATAGTATGTACCTAAAATGGTTAGCACACGCCTTAGGATAGTTTAGGCCGAACTCTTTTGCTTATCGATCCGATACCTGAGTATCGTCACGGTATCGTTAAACTATGCCACACAGTGGGTATGTTGGTATATTCATATGAAAACCTTGCTTTGTACTCACCTAGTCGACTACACTGTGACCATATTATTGTATCAGTGTCATAGTGCCATCACTCTCACTTTAACCAAATTAAAAAGTACATTATCGGTTGAACAAAAGTTGAAACAAAACCCTATGCAGCATCGTTTGGCAAATATGTCGCAACTAAATATCTTGGCTGTTGACGATGTGCCTCTCAACCTCAAGCTTTTAAGCACCTGGCTAAAAGACACCCCAGTAAAACTGATGCTTGCCTCAAGAGGCCAGGAGGCGATAGATTTTTGTCAAAAACAAGACTTTGATCTCATCTTAATGGATATTCAGATGCCGGTCATGGATGGTATAGAAGCCACACGCCTCATTCGTCAAACCAAACTTAATATAGGTACCCCCATTGTGGCACTGACGGCACATGCTTTTAATGAAGAGCGAGATAAGTTCTTGCAATCTGGGTTTGATGACTTTATTGCCAAACCAATCAATCTGAATCATTTACTCGATATTATCGATTTGTGGTGTACACAAAAACCCGCAGACGCGGTAGAAGATGCGCATAAAACACAAGAAGTTTCTGTAATCCATGATAGTACTATTGATTGGGACCTTGCGTTGAAACGCGCCAATTACAACGCCCAGTCTGCGCAACATTTACTTTCTGAATTTAACAAACTGCTTCCTGGCATTATCAAAGAAATAAACGAACATTACACCTTATCGCGAAGTAAAGAGGTACATGCGACCGTCCACAAACTGCATGGAGCATGCTGTTATACAGGAGTACCAAAACTTCAGTCTTTGTGTGCAACAATCGAAAACTGTTACCGCAACAAAGTGACCGAAGACGTCGGAGCTCTTGTTGGTCAGCTTAACGAAGAATCGAAAAAAGTCGATACTGCGATCAGAGAGAAACTAACGGAACTGACTAGCGATTAATAGACTCCTGATTTGAATGTATTTTTTTACAATATTTGCGTACCCTTAACGTCGATTGCTGATCACGTCACTTTGACAAGCACTGAGCAACGCCACAAAGTCTTTGGGCGCTCGATCAAGTTCCGCTTCATTGATGTATATATCAAACCCCAAACGCTTCCTCAACAATGCCATTCTTTGCACAAACATAGCTTTTACCCCAGTTAACACTGTGCCATCGGAAAGTTTGACTTTGCCTTTTAACACAAGGTCTTCTCCAGCACAAAACCCCGTCGCACAACCATCATCATTGTTGTAGGCTAAAAGTGGACGTTGCTCCATTAACATATTCGTCATCAAGCGCTGTGAAACCGTGTGCAAAAATTCTGGATAGGTTTTGAGTTTGATGCCCACTAAATGCAAATCAATGAGATCAAGTCCTCGGTTTGCACGTGGTACATCTATGCGCTGCACATTATCCCAATCGATAAACCATTGACCGTAACGATGTTGATATAAGATACCCTTCTCATCGATGGTCATTGCGTAGTCAGGTTCTTTGAGCTTGTAGTACCCTATAATACTCGTAATAATGCCTAAGCAGACAATAATGAAACCAGCGATAGCCAATTCACTGGGTAAAATTTTTAAGGTAATAAACCCCGTCAATAACAACCCAACTCCAAATATACTGGTAGTTAAGCCATTAGTCTTGGATTGAGCTTTGATTAATAGCTGTTTGGGGGCAGCCACATCACTGGTAATAGACAAAGTAAACTCCCATCGCAATTAGGGCAAACAACACGAGCGCTCGTGCACGACTGCCCGCGGATTATTGGTATACCATAAGGTTTTTATGCGATGCAGCAATGAATGGTTCATTGGTTTAGAGATTTTTTTAGGCAAGTTCGGCCTCATCTGATGCTTGTTTGATTTGTTTACGCGCACGAATACGACACAATAATGCTACAACCGTTGGTGTGAAGACCAAACCTAAGATCACGGTAAATCCAACCCCACCGGCGATAACCACTGCTAGCGGGGGCCAAAACGAGCCAGTTGAAAACAATAATAGTGGTAATAACCCACCCACGGTCGTAATCGTAGTAGAGAAGATGTGACGAGTACACCCCATCGTTTCGCAGACAATTGCGTCAATGTCGCCGCGCATCGCACGAGGATTTGCCTTGATTGCAGCCATCACAACGATGGAGTCGTTAATCGCTACGCCAATCAAACCGACTGACCCAAGTAGTGGATTGAAACCCATTGGCAAACCCGACAACCACAAAGAGAGGAAACCAAATCCCACAGATAAAATGGCCACGGCTCCAATTATTCCTGCAAAACGCACACTTTTGAAGGTCAAAATCAGTGCGGTAAACATCATGACCAATAACACGGGTAAGTAAGTACCTAATTGCCCTAACGCCCTTTGCTGCTCACCAGCATCACCACCAAGCTTGATGTAATAGCCCGATGGCAGTGGATAATCAGCGAGCGCATCTTGTACTTGCTGAGCTACTGAAACGGCAGCGACACCTTGTTCAAGGAAAGCCGAAATGATATTAATTCGCTCGCCATTTTTGCGGGTAATAGAGGATACCACTGGCCGCAGTTCAAAATCTCCTAATAACGCAACTGGAAACCAAGGGTTACTGGGATCGTAAAACTGTGTCGCTAGAGGCAATGCAGCCAAACCAACCAAATCACTGCGCTGCTCATCACTTATGCGCACACGAATTGGGATTTCTTCGGTTTGCTCCACGATCGAGCCTCCTGCTTGCCCGTTTAAAGCCAGTTGCAATTGAGCTGATAAATCCGTGAGTTGGATCCCCGCTTGACTGGTCAAATCCCGAGTCGTATTGATCACCAACTCTGATTCACTGGTGGTCACCGTAGCAAATGTTTGCACAATGCCGGGGATTTGCGACATGATAAGCTGAATATCACGTCCTATTTCTTCGAGAACTGCAAGATCTTGACCATATACATCAATTTCAACTGGCGCAGGAATTGGTGGTCCTTGACCAAAGGACTTCACCACAACTTTGGCTTGAGGAAAACTCGATTGCAGATCTTGTTGTAATTTGTCTAACATGCCTCGGGCACGTTCCGCTGAATCGACTTGCACAATGGCATTGGCAAATTCAGGGGAGTTATCTCGATTCATGACAAAGTTGTAATAGACTTTGGGGGTCGACGCGCCAACTAGCCAAGTGACTTGTTCTACTCCTTCGTAAGACTGGATCACCGTATCCATTGAGAGCGCCAAGTTTCTGGTCGTTTCGATGGCCGTACCGGCAGGTAATATGGCTTCAATGGCAAACTGATCACGGTCAGCTGATGGAAAAAATACATTAGGCAAGGTCGTGGATAAACCAAACCCCATAAAGCTAAGTAAAACGACCACTGGGAGTACGATACCTGGCCGAAGAATCATTGCTCTTAGCCAATGTTCTAAGGCTAAGGCAACCGTCGGTAGTTTAAGTCCTTGGCTATACCAAGGTGCTTCGCCATCATCGATTCTTGGCAAATATCTCGCTGCAAGGGCACCAATAACTGTCATTGATATCCAAAAAGAACCAATGAGCGCCATGACCACGCTGATCGCAATCGATCCGATAAAATCCCCGACATTGCCGTTTAACAAAAATATGGGCATGAATCCCAATACCGTAGTAATGGTCGACGACAACAGAGGCACAAACAAATGTCGAGTGCTTTTAACCAACGCTTCGAGGCGAGACAATGAACGGTCAAGTAAGTTTTTGCGAATTTCATCGGTCATCACAATGGCGTTATCAATCAACAAACCAATAGAGATAATAATGCCAAAAATCGACATTTGATGAATTTCTTCGCCAAAAAAACTCAAGCTAAAAATGGCAAAACTTGCGCATAACGGCAAAGAAAGCCCGACAATCCAGGATGCTTTCAGTCCCATGAATAAAAAAATAACGGCAATCACCACTGCAAAACCCAGAATCATATTGCCTTGCAACTCAGATAAGCGATTGTCAGTATAGACGTTTTGATCAAATGTCAGTACAACATTGATAGAACCTTGGTAGCGCTCAACAAAGTAGTCCACTTGGTCTTTGACACTGGCCGTCCACTGGTCGACACGCAAGTTCGTTTGCATCCGAGCCGCGACAAAGATCACTTCTTCGCTGTCTAGCAATGCCATCTGTGACATTGGCAGTTGCCAATCTCGGGTAACTTCCGCCACATCCGCTACGCGTAAATATTCCCCATTGCCCGTGACCAGAGGAATATTGCGGATCACGTCCAAAGACGCTAACTCTTGTGCAACTTGCACACGAAGTTGTAGAGCGTCGGTATAAACCACTCCTGCTGGCAATTTAGGATCAGCACTGCGTATTGCCTGACTGACTGCTTGCCCCGTCAACCCAACCAAGGCTAATTTATCCGGGTCGATACTGACTGTAATTTGCTCTTGTGGTGCCCCGTAAATATCGACCAATTCAGTCCCCGCAATATTGCGAATCTCATCGGCTAACTCTGCAGCAAATCGCCCTGTCATCCCCAAAGACATAGTATCTGGATACGTAGCGGATACTGCATATTTTATGGTATAGGACGTCTCGTTGCGCTTTTCATCTAAGATTGGCGTCCCTGCGGTAGCTGGAAAGCGTGTTGCAGCGTCTGCTAATCGATCCCGCATTTTAGAAAAAATTTGCTGGTTATTTGTGTTATCGACCCAGTCTTGTAATTCAAAGGCAATGATTGATAACCCCGCCCGGGAGGTCGAGTCGATATCTTTTATTTCGTATAGCTCTCGTAGCTCATCTTCGATGACATCTGTAACTAATGCTTCGACTCGTTCAGCGCTTGCGCCAGGGAAAAGTGTCAAAATCTGCCCATTACGAGTATCGATACGGGGATCTTCTAAGCGCGGTAGAGTATTTATCGCAGATAGACCAGCCACTAAAACAATAATGATCGTCAGCGCCAATAAATGACCACTGCGCAAAAACATGGTGTACCATGGATAAGAATGTGTTGGCTGCATGCCCAATGCTCCTTATTGGCTTTGCGAGACTAAATTACTGCGCGTTGCGAACACTCGTTGTTGGGGCACAAAGCGATGTGTTCCGTTGAATACCAACCAATCGCCATTTGTGACAGCGCCCGTTATATAAGCACGATTACCATCGGTATAAATAACTTCAACCGCGCGCGCTTGCACCTCGGTATCCCCCAATTGCCCAACCACAAAAACGGTCCACATGCCTCTTACTCCTCGAGCAAGCGACTCAATCGGTACCCATAACCCTCGTTGTGGCAGTTCAATCTCAAGCTTAGCGGCAATCAAATCGCCAACCAACAGTGGTTGCATAGCAGGGTTGATGGCAAACAATGTATCCAGCGTCCGTGTTCTTGCATTACGCTGTGTGCCGATGCTAATTAACTGTCCGGATATCGTTTGCTCATCGACAATCAATGGATAAAATTCACCCACTTTTAAATTCGCTGCAATCTTTGGTGGTAACGGAATACGTGCGGTCAGTGACGCGTTGTTAGCCAGTTCAAAGATTGGCTGACCTGCCTCAACCACCGCTCCCGGATCGACATTACGTCTCACCACACTGGCCGCATACGTTGCGGTAATGGTGGATTTTTCTAACTCAAGTTTCACAGCATCGAGGCTGGCTTGGGTTTGGGTGACGCGTGCTTGAGCAATATTTTTGTTTTCTGCTACCTCATCAAGACGTTGCGGAGATTCAAGGCGTTTTTGCACCAAATCAATAATGCGCTTTTCGGTATTCTCGGCTAAACGCAATTGAGCTTGTGCTAGATCTAATGCGGCCGTTAATTCTTTAATTTGCGCCTCAACACGAGCCGTGTCGAGCGTTGCAATCATTTGACCTGGGACTAAGGTATCACCGTCATCTACTAACACACTTGCCACACGACCACTGCGTTCAAAACCAACCCCAGCCTGCTGCGCGGACTCGATTCTCCCCATCGCACGATAGGCTTGGGCGTAACTCTCTTGGTATTGTACCTCAATCACTGCCACATCCTGTCGCACCACGCCAGAACCTTCTTGACGGGCAAAACCATCGCCAGAAAACATCATCAATAAAACAAGCAACAATGCTCCAACAGTTATGCAGACTGTTAACGCTTTGTGATTAGGTGAAAGAGACTGTGAATCACGCATGCTATTCCAAAAAAATAATTAAAAAAGATTAACCTAATGCTAGACTTTAAATACTAGACTGTCTAGTATGATTATTAAATAAACACAAAAATTATCCGTCTTTATACAAATTTTTTGCCTTAGGAGCTCGTTTGAAACAAAGCAATAAACATGCCGCTGGCCGTCCTAAAGACATGAAAAAACGCAATTTAATATTGTGTAGCGCCAGTGAACTTTTTTTACGCCAAGGTTTTGGCCAAACTTCGATGGATGTGGTCGCCCGTGATGCTGGGGTATCCAAGCAAACAGTGTATTCTCACTTTGCTAACAAAGACGAATTATTTGAAGCGTGTATCACGCGCACCTGTCATGAATACCAACTCGATAACATTGATGCCATATCAGTCTCTCAACCTGCAGGACTTGCCGAAAAACTGCATGCAATAGCCACGCAATTTGTTGCATTAATGCATGATCCTCGAGTGATCGCTATGTATGCTGTGGTGATTGCCGAGTCCAAAAACAACCCGAGTGTGGCCGAGATTTTTTATAAAGCAGGGCCGGATCCAGCCATCTTAACGGTGTCAGAATGCTTGATGCAAGCGGATGATACGTTGCCACCAGACAAGGCGCACGAACTGGCCATTGACTTTTATAACCTTCTCAAAGGTGATTATCATTTTCGCAGTATTCTAAGTATGTCATATGCTATGACCAAAGCGGAACAACGTCATTTTGTAGACAAAACCTGCCATAAATTCATGCGTTTATTACCATCGAAATAACGCGTTTGCTATATTCTACTTTGGCGCATTTATCCCTTTTGCTATAATCCACATACTTTATTTTTTATAGTTGAATCAACCATGGCAACCGACCTGACTGGACAGCATATTTTATCAGTCACCCAATTTGACAGAGATGCAATTGAACGCGTATTTCACGTGGCAGACCTCATGCGCCCTTACGCCCTGCGTGAGAAACGCACCGAAGTTTTGCGCGGTGCTATTTTGGGTAATTTGTTCTTTGAACCCAGCACGCGAACTCGTGTCAGCTTTGGCACGGCGTTTAACTTACTCGGTGGGTCGGTACGGGAAACCACTGGCATGAGTAACTCTGCGCTGGCTAAAGGCGAGTCCTTATACGATACTGCTCGAGTACTTTCAGGATATTCGGACATCATCGCCATGCGCCATCCCGATGCGGGTTCGGTCGCAGAATTTGCCACTGGCTCACGTGTGCCAGTATTAAATGGCGGAGATGGTGCCAATGAGCACCCGACACAAGCACTTTTGGATTTGTATACCATTGCCAAAGAATGCGCAGCGCATGGCAAAGGCATCGATGGCCTGCACATCGCGATGATTGGCGATCTAAAGCATGGTCGTACCGTGCATTCACTGTCGCGTTTGTTGTGTTTATACAAAAATATTCGTTTTACCCTCATCTCACCTAACGAATTGGGCATGCCTCAGTATATTTTGGATGACATCGTCAATCACGGTCATGAGTTAGTCATCACCGAACAGCTAGAGGGCAGTGTGAATGCCGATATTTGTTATCAAACTCGTGTGCAAGAAGAACGTTTTGCTTCTCAGGATGACGCCAACAAATATCGCGGTAAATTCCGTCTTGACCAAGCCATTTATACCAAACACTTCCAGTCTAATACCGTGATCATGCACCCTTTACCTCGCGACTCACGGATGGAAGCCAATGAACTAGATAATGATCTCAACAGCCACCCCAACTTGGCTATTTTCCGACAAACCGATAACGGGGTACTCGTGAGGATGGCACTTTTTGCCTTGACGCTCGGGGTCGCTGATCAGGTCCAGGAACACGAAAAACCAGTTGTCTGGTTTCGCAACAAAAGCTAACAAGGTTGTTTTATAATATGACAATTTCAGAAGAATTATTTGCCCGAGCGCAAAAAACCATTCCCGGTGGCGTTAACTCCCCAGTGCGAGCATTCAAGGCAGTTGGCGGGACGCCTCGTTTCATCACTAAAGCCGATGGACCTTATATTTGGGATGCCGATGGCAAACGTTACATCGATTATATTCAATCTTGGGGACCGATGGTATTAGGTCATAATAACCCAACCATCCGAGAGGCGGTGATTACTGCAGCGCAAAATGGCTTGAGTTTTGGTGCGCCGACAGAAGCAGAAATCCACATGGCAGAAAAAGTCGCTTCCATGGTGCCATCAATGGAAATGGTTCGAATGGTGAACTCGGGTACCGAAGCAACCATGTCTGCCATTCGTCTTGCACGCGGTTATACGTCACGCAACAAAATCCTCAAATTCGAAGGCTGTTACCACGGTCATGCTGATTCACTGTTAGTAAAAGCTGGTTCCGGTGCATTGACCCTAGGGGTGCCTTCATCGCCAGGCGTGCCAGATGATTTTGCTAAGCACACCATTACGGTTGAATTTAATAACCTCGATAGCGTTGCGCAAGCCTTTGCTGAAGAGCCTAATGATATTGCCTGCATCATCGTTGAGCCAGTCGCTGGCAACATGAATTGTATTCCACCGGTTGAGGGATTTTTGGAAGGCTTGCGTGACATTTGTGACCAATATGGTGCAGTATTGATTTTTGACGAAGTCATGACGGGCTTTCGCGTCTCGCGCGGTGGCGCGCAAGAGCGCTTCGGCGTAAAACCTGATTTGACCTGTTTAGGCAAAGTCATTGGTGGCGGTATGCCAGTAGGCTGTTTCGGCGGTCGCCGTGACATCATTACGCATATTGCGCCAACCGGACCTATCTATCAAGCAGGTACGTTATCGGGAAATCCGGTGGCCATGGCGGCAGGTCTTGCTGCAATGAACCAACTTGAAGATCGCGATTTGTATACTAATATTTTTAGTAATACTGAAAAACTTGCCAAAGGGTTGACCGAGTTAGCTCATTCACATGGGATCCCTATGACCTACAACGTCGCAGGATCCATGTTTGGCATCTTCTTTACTGATGCCGAAAAAGTCGTGAACTATCAACAGGCGATTAGCTGTGATAACGACCGTTTTAAGGCGTTTTACCATGGGATGTTGGATGAAGGTGTGTATTTGGCACCGGCTATTTTTGAGGCGGGCTTTGTGTCAAAAGCGCACGATGAAACTATCATCAACGACACGTTAGAGGCCGCAGATAGAGTTTTTGCTCGCATCAAGTAACGATAACAAGACGCTTTATAGGCTGCTAAGGGAATTATGCATGCGTTCAATGCGACCTGATCATTTACACTCGCGGAAATGATCAGGTCGCATTGGCGAGAATAAAATCAATACTGGGTGCAAAAAAAGCGCCCCCCATTTCTGCATTGGTGTAATCCAACCACGCATCATAATCACCATCTCCCGCACCATAATACATACTGTGTAACATGGCTTTGAATGGTCTTGGTGAATGACAGCAAGACACAAAATACTCGCCCTGTACTTGCATGTTGGCATACGGCATAGAGTGTCTAAGCTGCCTTGCGTGGGCTTCTACGCCTGGTAAATCCGTTAGACGGGTTCGCGTATAATGAGAACTCAGATTGGCCTCGTGTGTGGGTAAGTTGTGTTCTTTTTGCCGCCCCATGATCTGTTCTTGACGTTTCTCTGAGAGTAATTGCCAACGCTGTAAATCGTGGCGAAAACGCTGCACATGCACATAGCTCCCTCCGGCAAAATAAGGATCATAATCCCCAACAACACCGACTTCGCGACGCTCTGGTCCGCGTGGATTATCATCTGCCAGAATAAATCCGTTTAGGTCGCGCCCATCCAAGTATCTAAATGCGCGGGTATCTTCGATTAGCTCTACATGGATGCTCAAGAGCTGGTGTACCTCAACCGCAATGGCATGCACGATATCAAGTCGGTCGGCTCGGATTTGTATGAACAAATCATATGCTTGTGAGGGCGCACTGCGGTCCGCAACTTCAATGTCAGGAAATGGCGTGAGTTCTTTGGGCTGTGTGCCAGGGTATAGTTCTGACCAATATTGAACCCCGACAGCAATGACACCAGACACCATCGCTTCGTAGTGTTCATCATCAAAATAATCAAATACCTCAAGCACACGAGCAAGCTTAGCCCGCATGGCTTGCGCATCATCATCTAGGATGTTGTACATCAAAAACTGTGCGTGCAAATTTGGCTCTGCACAAATGCCTTTTTGAGGTTGGCCCATGTCTGTTAGTAACCGGCGGCGTGACCGTCTTTGCGAGTCTCAGATGCCCCATAGTACACTTTATTTTCGCTGTCATACATAATGGCTTGATAACCGCCGTATGCACCAACAATATCTCGTATGACATGGCCCCTTTTCATAAATTCTCGACGCGTTTCGGCGCTGATGTGAGATTCAAGTGAGACATAGCCGCCATCGGTCATTTTATCACCAGTGACTGTGGAAGAGCCTGAGTGCAGGATTCGCGGTGCATCGCCTGCTTCTTGAATATTCATACCAAAATCCACAATGTTCATCACCACTTGTGCGTGCATTTGCGGCTGGGCGCCACCGCCCATAACGCCAAAGCTCATGTATGGCTTACCGTCTTTGGTAATGAATGCAGGAATAATGGTGGTAAATGGACGTTTTCCTGGCTCAAATGCATTGAAATGATCAGGGTTGAGGTCAAACATTTCGCCGCGATTTTGCAACACAAACCCCAAGCCCGGCGGGGTCATGCCTGAGCCCATGCCGCGGTAGTTACTTTGGATCAACGACACCATATTGCCGTCTTTATCCGCTACCGTCATATAAATCGTATCGCCCTCATTAAGCCCCGCATCCACGCGTTTGGCGGCTTTATTTGGATTAATCAGCGCTTGTCTTTCAGCGGCGTAAGCTTTTGAAATCAGTTGTTCAACGGGGATATCGTTAAATTCTGGATCGGCGTACCACTTGGCACGGTCAGCAAACGCGAGTTTTTTGGCTTCAACAAAGGTATGCACATATTCTGGCGAACCAAACCCCATGCTCGCCACATCATAGCGTTCCATGATATTGAGGATTTGCAGTGCGGCAATACCTTGGCCATTGGGAGGTAATTCCCACACATCATAACCACGATAGTTTGAGGAGACGGGCTCGATCCAGTTCCCCCTGTGCTGGGCGAGGTCTTCATAAGTCAAAAATCCGCCTTGCTCTTTCATGTATGCTGCGATGGTGCGTGCGATATCGCCTTTATAAAAGGCATCACGCCCACCTGTGGCAATTTTTTCATAGGTGCTGGCAAGAAACGGGTTTTTAAATATCTCGCCTTTTTTCGGCATCTCGCCATCTGGCATATAGGTTTCTTTAAAGCCCTCGTAACTGCCAATGCGTGCCACTGAGCGGTCCAAGTAATATGCGATAAGCTCAGATACTGGAAAGCCTTTTCGCGCGTATTCGATAGAGGGTTCTAAGATTTGGGTCATCGGTTTTGAGCCAAACTTCTCATGCAGCATAAACCAGCCATCCACCGTACCTGGGACAGAGACCGGTAAAGGACCGAATTTGGGGATTTTATTAAACCCGTTTTCAACAAAGTATTCGCGGGTCAGAGACATCGGAGAGCGACCTGAGGCATTGAGTCCATGTAACCGTTGGCTCTTGGCATCCCAGACAATCGCAAACAAATCCCCACCAATGCCACAGCCAGTAGGTTCAACAAGGCCCAGCATAGCGTTGGCCGCGATGGCGGCATCAATGGCATTGCCACCACTTTTAAGAATATCCAGTGCGACTTGAGTGGCAAGAGGCTGACTAGTCGCGGCCATCCCGTGTTGCGCGATGACTTCAGAGCGCGAGGCAAAGGGCTTGCCGGTGACTCGGTCGTAGGCGTGGGCTGTAGTGACGTTTATTAGCAGAACTAAGCTGATTAAGTGTTTCATCATGGGATGTTGGTTTTGTTATTGATGATGAATTAACTTTATCGGATTTTTGGTGGATTGGCCAATTTTTAACACCACCAAAGTATACACATCGAGTGTATACCTAGGGGATGGTGATTGTAAGAACTCAATTTCGATACTTATCAAACCAACCAATAATATTTTCTATCTTCCCTACCATCCGCGACGGCCTAGACGCAATTCCATGCGACGCACCGGGTACCTTGACCAGCACAGTCTCCACTTTGCGTAATTTCAGGGCTTGATAGAACTGCTCGGTTTCTGACATTGGCGTACGCTTGTCATTCACACCTGTTATTAATAGCGTCGGTGTTGTGACGTTGCCCACCAACGACAGCGGAGAACGTTGCCAATAGTGTTCGACTTCTTCCCAAGGCATGCCGGGAAACTGATGCGGAATTTGATAGAGCCCACTATCGGCCGTTAGAACCTTTGATAGCCAGTTGATTACCGGTTTCGCAACGACAGCCGCTTTAAAGCGATCAGTTAAGCCAATGGCGTATGCGGTGGCAATGCCTCCGGCTGAACCTCCGGTGATAAATAGCTGATCTGGATCGACCAAGCCCTTATCAATTAAGGCATCAACACCTGACATATGATCGGCAAAATCATATTTTGAGGAATATTTGTTTTGCAGTAACAGCGCAAAGCGTTCGCCGTAACCCGTACTGCCTCGATGATTGTTATAAAATACAATATAACCTTCTGCTGCCATACGTTGTAGCTCTGCCGTAAACACCGGACCATAAGCCAAATGTGGGCCACCGTGGATTTCAATGATCATCGGGTATTTTTTGGTAGGGTCATAGTCTGGCGGTAAGATATACCAACCTTGAATTTCCTCGCCGTCTATGGACGATGTATAGGTAATTTCTTTGACTTCGCCAAAGGTTTTATGCCCGAAGATATCTTCATTCAGCGCCGTTAGCTGCTTTTCTGCACCGTCTTTTTTGACGAACAAATCCGCAGGTCGGTCAGTGCGTCCACGAGTGAACGCCACCGTATCCCCCACAGCATAAAACGTCCCACTGGTGTAAGGGCGCCCGAGAGACACCCCGCCCATCCCTTGCAGTACAGCCGAATGCTCCCCATCCAGCGTCACATAATCGACTTGCGTAACGCCACGACGCATTTGCTGATAATACAATCCCTCATTGCCGCGCCAGTGATAATTGCTCACGATGTTATCCACATCGGCACTCAACTTGCGGTCATTTGAGCCATCAATATTCATCACATGTAGATAGGTATTGCGATAGGCGAGTTTTTTGTTATCGCGCTTGCCATACGCAATCATCTCACCATTTGGCGAGACATTTGGGGCAAATTCGCGACCCGGTGCGGAGGTTATTTGGGTGATTTGACCGTCCATAGACACCGCATAAATATCGGATTCTGCTGGTTCATATTCCCAATTATCTGAACGATTGGCGGAGAAAAAAATCTGCTCACCGTCCGCAGCAAAACTCAAACTTCCACGGTGATGATAATTGCCCGAAGTGAGCTGGCGAGCGGTCCCACCCTCTGCTGGCACGATAAAGATATGGGTGTAAGCCGGGTCTAACACGCCTCTGCCATCGGCTTGATACCGTGCTTTATCAATATATTGAAATGGCTGCGCCCACTTTGCGCCTTTGGGCTTGGCTGGCATTTTGATCCCGAACGGACGTTCGTTAGAGTCAACACTCATGGTAAATGCGAGCTGATTGCCATCTGGGGACCATGTCAGTGAGCTCGGTGAAGAGGCTAGATTACTGACAAGCGCAGTTCGACCACTGACCATATAACGCACATAAATCTGTGGTTTGCCATCTTGTGTAGAGATATAGGCAAGGCGATCACCTGATGGAGACCAACGCGGCGAGTAATAGTTACGTGTTGATGATAACAATGGCTCATGTGACTGACCTGCGACATCAGCAATCCAAATGCTTGAACGCGTGCTGTCCGTCATGATGTCATTAGAGCGACGGACATAGACGATGTGTCTTTGGTCTGGCGAAACCTGAGGAGATGTCGCAACTTCTAAATGAAAAATATCTTCGGCAGTAAACTTATGAATTGCACTTTGTTCTATAGCAAAAGTGGGTGAAGCGCTAAGTGATGTTACAGACAGTAAAAAGAATGTTGCACAGAGGCGAATATATCGAGAAGGCATGACCTAAGTCCTTATAATTCAGCTTTATGCCAATATTCACATGTCAAATGGAGTTTCTCAAGTTTTGGTTAAGATTTTTTTATAATGTCCTCGGAACTAAGTATGCCGTGTTTCAGTACGTATTGTGTTATATCAAAACTTGAATGAAAGCCGAATTTTTTGTAAAGGTTCAACCTGTGCGAATGCACGGTCTTAACTGATATATCCATGTCAATTGCAATTTTTTTAACGTGTTCACCTTTTGCCACTCTTAAAAAAACCTCTTTTTCTTTCGGGAATAAATTTTCATATATTTCAAGCTGCTCACTAGCTAAGTCAATCTTTCTGCTAATATCATCTGAAAAATACTGTTTGCCAAAAACGACATCTTCAATAGCATTTATGATGTTTTCTGAAGCTTCTCTTTTGTGAACAAAACCATCTACATTCATAAGCTTAGCTTCTTTCAAATATATCGTGTTTTCGTGCATACTAATGACAATTACCTTACACTTAAACCCCATCGACTTAACATGCTTTATCAACTCATACCCATTCTGTTCATTCGGTTGAAGGGATATATCTGTAATTAATACGTCGGTATTACACAAGACTTCGGCTTCTAGGACGTCTTCTACAGAACTAAACTGGTGAATTTTTAGCGGATTCAAACCTTTTTGAATAATATTTGCAAAGGCCTCCCTGACCATACAATGATCATCAACAATTGTTATTGACAATTTACTAAAGTCCATCTTTCAAATCTCCACTTGTTGTCAAAGGTATTCTTATCGATATTGCAAATCCATCAGTATTAGTAATGATGCAAATGCCTCCGAGGGTTGTCACACGCTCATTGATAATTTTTAAGCCAAACCCGCCTGAAGTGCCTATACTATCTTCTTGCGCGTTACCATTATCTTTGATATTTAGATGTAATATTTCGTTGGTTTGTATCAACTCAATTTCAAACTTGTTTCCAGAGGAATGTTTGATCGCGTTATTTACAGCCTCTTGGCATATTCTAAAAATCGCAGTCTGCATAAAACTGTTTAGCTCAACAGTCATATTGACCTTGGGTTTATATGAAATGTCACTTAGTTCTAATTTTTGAGCAAAATAATCGCCTTTGAGCGTTTCGATTAAACCAAAATTATCAAGAACACTTGGCCTTAACCAATGCATCAACTCATATATACTTGAATAGGTTAGGTTCAACTGCTCTTTGATTTTATCAATGTGCTTATCTTGATTATCATGTTTTTCCAGCATGTAAACAGAAGACTTAAGGACAATGATATTCTGACCAATTTCGTCGTGTAACTCACGTGATAAATACTGCCTTTCTTGTTCCTGAACAGACAATATTTGTTCACTCAACTTGGTTAATTGTGAGGTCATCTGTTCTAAGTTTTTATTTTTATCCTCTAATGTTTTTTTCGCCTTAAGCATCCCGTATGTCATACGACGATGTTCTTGTAGTACCGCAAACGTAAAAAAACCCAGCAATAAATAACTCAGAATAAAGGGTAAATAAATCTGTAATAATTCACTAGTGGCATTCGCCAGATAGATGAACAAAGCGGTAACCAGTAATAAAGAATAACTTAATGCCGCAATCGGCCCAAATCGTGATGCGATCAAGAAAAACGGTATGATTATGGCGATTCTTATGAGGTACTCTAACTCAGGAGATATGTAGACAAGAACCGCACAGGTGAAAAAAATGACACCTATGGTTCCCTGGAGTCTGATTGTGGCTTTTTGAGTGATTCGATATTTATTCTCAGTGCACCATTTTATAACAAAGAGTATGAGCAGTGCATAAAACCCGACAATATACCCAGAGATTTGAATCGCGACCAAGAATTCAACATATCTATCAACGGGAATAAAGGAAAAGAACCCACTTTTAAAATAAGCCGGTCCGGCCAAGTACACTAGGCGATAAACCATAGATAAAAACGTTATCCAAAATACCCCTCTGACAGTGAACCAATCATCCACCAATTTAAGATAGAACGCATAAATTATGGCGCCAGTAGAGAGTTCCATAGAATAATAGAATAGGAAGGTTTTGACGGTATCAATTGAAATACCTGCGTCATTTGCGATATTGACGTGGTAATATGCATCCGAACCTATAATGCTGCAAAATAAGAAAACAGCCCACATTCTAAATGGTAAAACGAATAGCGTAGCGACTCTAAGAGCGTGTGGGAAATAAAAATTGACCAAGCCCTGATGGATTTCAAAGTATCCACTTAACCAAATAGCAACATAACCCGAAATAAACGCAAATATCCCCACATAACAATAATGTATGTTTTGACGTTCATCAAACAGACGCATCGCGATTCCTAGGACTGCACTTCCTTTATTGCATATTACCCAAATTAAATTATTTTTACATTAGGAGTTATTCTTAAATTATTTAACGAAAAAGCCCCTCAAAAAGAGGGGCAAGGACACACTTAGACCAAACTGGTTTGCTCATCCATGAGCTCGGGTTCCATTACAATGTTATGTTTCCTTGTTATCCCGTTCCTTCTTATTACTATGAAAACGATTGTTGGTAATTACTTTGATGTAGTGAAGTCTGGGTAAGCTTCCAAGCCACACTCAGCCACATCAACACCTTCGTATTCTTCTTCTTCGCTCACACGGATACCCATAGTGTATTTGAGAGCGAACCATACCGCCAAGCTGGTTGCAAAGACCCAACCAAAGATGGTTAATGCACCGACGATTTGACCAAGGAACGTCACTTCGCCGTTAGTGAATGGAACTAGTAATAGACCAAGAAGACCCACGACTCCGTGCACAGAGATTGCACCCACTGGATCATCGATTTTTAACTTATCAAGCGTGATGATTGAGAATACCACTAACACACCACCAATGGCACCAAATAAGGTAGCAAGAGCAGGTGTCGGTGTAGAAGGCTCTGCGGTAATCGCAACAAGGCCTGCCAACGCACCATTAAGCGCCATGGTTAAGTCTGCTTTACCAAATAAGATTCGAGCGACCAGTAACGCTGCCACAGCACCACCGGCAGCTGCCATGTTGGTGTTCATGAAGACCACTGCAACGGCATTAGCACTTTCAACTGTCGCGGTAGCCAAAACAGAACCACCGTTAAAGCCAAACCAACCCATCCACAAGATGAAGGTACCTAATGTCGCAAGAGGCAAGTTACAACCTGGGATTGCGTTGACTTTACCGTCTTTGGTGTATTTGCCTTTACGAGCACCAAGCACTAACACGCCTGCTAGAGCTGCTGCAGCACCAGCCATGTGTACAATACCTGAGCCTGCAAAGTCTGAGAAACCCAATTCGCCAAGGTTATACATGCCAAATACATCAGCGCCGTTCCACGTCCATGAACCTTCCATAGGATAAATAAATCCTGTCATGACCACGGTAAACGCTAAGAAGGCCCAGAGCTTCATACGCTCAGCAACCGCACCAGACACGATAGACATGGCAGTTGCCACGAATACGACCTGGAAGAAGAAGTCCGCAGATGGTGCATAAGTAGCAGGATCTTCTAACACGCCCGTTGCGCCATCGCCGACGATGCCGTCTAATAAGATGCCCGCGCTGCCATACATAATGTAGTAACCGCAAATCATATACATGATACAAGCGATCGCGTATAGCGAGATGTTTTTGGTGAGGATTTCAGTGGTGTTTTTGGCGCGTACAAGACCCGCTTCTAACATCGCAAAGCCTGCCGCCATCCACATGACGAATGCACCGCAGATCAAAAAATAGAACGTATCTAAGGCATAGCCTAATTCAAATGTTACTTCCATGACTATCTCCTTATAAAGCGTCGTCGTTTTCTTCGCCAGTACGGATCCGCACCGCTTGTTCTAAATCGTAGACAAAGATTTTACCGTCGCCGATTTTGCCTGTCTTAGCCGCATCAGCAATGGCTTCCACCAAGCGTTCTACTTGGTCGTCTTTGATCGCAATTTCGAGTTTTACTTTTGGTAAAAAATCCACTTGGTATTCGGCGCCACGATATAATTCGGTATGACCTTTTTGACGACCGAATCCTTTTACTTCGGTGACGGTCAAACCGTCAATGCCGATCTCTGAGATGGCTTCGCGTACATCATCAAGCTTAAATGGCTTAACGATAGCAGTTACGAGTTTCATGTAGTTCTCCTGAATCAATATTATTTATCATAGTTAGTATTCCAACATTTGTGCCAACTTTAAAAAACATTATATTTCAGTGGCTTAACTTTATTTTCACATGGAATGCATGGTATTTATGCACCATATTTTTTCAATGAATTTTGATTTGCACTTTTTTGGTGCTCGATTTTGGTGCGTTCGCAATGACAACCAAACGTGGCGATTAATAAGTCACATTGAACCTTTTGCCTTTTCGTGTTTCTATACACGCATGCGCCAAGAACTTGCTGATTTTTCTATAATAAACACTGATATATTGCCCGAACCATCTGGCCATAATGCTTCACGTATGCTCTTGAAACCCAAGGTATCATCAGTGGGCTGGTTCGTGTTGGGTTCGCTTGTCACTCATCTCATTATCATGGCTGGGTTTGCACAACAACACTGGTCTGTCCCTGTCGATGTAAGGGGTGACCAACCTCGTATACAAGCACAACTGGTCGAAATCCCTTTACCTCCAAAGGTCTCCACCGAGCTCCCCAAAAAAAACGTCAATCCCGTGACATCCAAACCAATACCCGAACCAGTTATCGAGCCTGCGGTCAACAAAGCCATTGAACCCGAAATGGGTCAACCACAGGAAACGCTTGTCCCGCCACCTTCACCAACTTCACCAGAATCATTACCTGCAGAAACGTTCAGTACCGCTATGACGCCCTATCCAGTAGTTGACGTACCGAAACTTGATTTTCGTACCCAAACACCCATCGTCCTGCAAGAATCGTTCAAAACGAATACTTTGTTATCTAGTACCTCAATATTGCCTAAAGCGACCCGTGACTACTTGCAAAATAATCAAGCATCTGAATTTGCTGAGCTCAGCTTTAATGCATCCGGGCAGTATCAAATTGATTTGATATCACCTGAATTATTCAAAGCGCCAGAGCCTCTGACCAAAGAAGCGCTTGCGATGAAAATCATTATGCAAAGTAAAATCGATATTGATTGCGCCAGTGCACTCAACCAAGCTTTGGTCATGAATAGCGCGTTCACGGTAGGAGCTTTATTATGTGAGGACAAAGGGGATGTGAATTCTTTTATCGAACAGCGTCTTGCTGAAAAACGCCCTCAACCGCCGGTTATTGGCAGTGCGAAATTAAAAGCGTTAGCGGCATCAGCTCCCACATCGCCCAAACAAACGCCAGGGTAGCTCACGATGAGTTGTCTACATCCAACGATTTCGGAGCAGTTTGACATCGACCTACCCACCAAATAACCGCTCCCACAAGGATTTGCGTTTTGGCTTAGTGGGCGCTTTTGGTTGGGCTTTGCGTTCACTGCGCCCTGAACAGCCTTCAACCACATCCGATAGACCAGAAGATACCGCAGGCAAAGAGAGATTATCACGGCATCCACCGGTGCGTTGCGTGCCGGTTTCTGGATTAAAATGGGCTATTTCTAACCCTGGTGGGAAACGTCTCGATAAGGATTTGGGCGTCATCGTACGTTGCCAATCAATATACACGCGTAACGCGCCACTGCTACCAGACAAGCCAGTTTGCGCATTACTGTCTGAGCCCATCCAAATACTGGCAACTAAATTACGATCAAACCCCGCAAACCAACTGTCGCGATAATCATTAGTGGTGCCTGTTTTGCCAGCCATATTAATGTTTGGAAATATTTTCCCCAAGGCACGAGCGGTACCGTCTCGAGTGACCTTATGCAGCCCGTAATTAAGCACATAAGCAACATCTGAAGGAATGCGTTGCTCACCATATTCTGACCGGCGCCAGAGAAGCTGCTGCTGCGCATCCAGAATGCCTGTCACAGTATGTAAGGGCTTCAACACGCCATCATTGGCGATGGTTTGATACATCTGATTGACCTGATAAGGCGTGAGATTAACTGCCCCCAAGGTAATTGCTGGCAACTCAGGGATCGGCTCATCTACCCCTAAGTTTTGCAAACTTTGCACCACAACATCCAGCCCCATGTCTAAGGCGAGGTTCACTGCAGGCAAGTTATACGATTGCGTTAATGAGTCGAGCATATTGACTGCGCCGCGATATTCTTTATCTGCATTTTGCGGTTGCCACACTTGGCCATCGTCTAAAGTCACTGTCACTGGTTCATCGCGCAATATTGTTGCCAAGCGATAAGTATCAGCTTGTTCCAACGCAGCGACATAGATGGCGGGCTTGACCAAACTGCCGATAGAGCGTTCCATATCCAGGGCACGATTAAAGCCGTCATTGGTGACATCGCGATCCCCAACAATCACGCGTATGCCACCGGTTGCACTATCACTGACCACCATTGCTGCTTGCAAATCGTCAATCTTGCGTGCATTGGCAACTTGTGTGACGCGCTCTGCTAATGCCTGCTCAGCTCGTCTTTGCGCATTGATATCTAACGTAGTAAAAACGCGAATGCCAGAGTCTCGTAACGATGGGTCCGCCAAGATAGTGGTTAATTCTCGTCTGAGTTTGGCCATAAAAGACGGATGCTTGCCACTGGCGAGACTCGCACCGGAAGCAATATTGAGAGGGCTCTCAATCGCATTGAGATAAGTCGGTTTATCGATGACATCTTGCTCAAATAAAATTTTGAGTACTAAATCACGGCGTTCCAGTGCACGTTCTGGATAGCGGCGAGGATTGTAGTACGAAGGGCCTTTGAGAATGCCAACTAAGGTTGCAATTTCAGGTAAGTTTAATTCATTTAACGGCCTATCAAAATAAAAATGCGAGCCTAAGCCAAAGCCATGTACCGCTTTTCCGCCATTTTGCCCGACAAACACCTCATTGAGGTAGGCCAGTAATATCTCATCTTTATCGTAACGCGCATCAATCACGATGGACATTAGGGCTTCTTTGATTTTGCGAGTATAGGACTGTTCACGAGTCAGGTAGAGATTTTTGATCAGTTGTTGCGTGAGGGTCGAACCGCCCTGAACTTTTCGCCCCGCTGCAATATTAGCGAATAACGCACGAGCTATCGCGATGGGATTGACCCCAAAGTGCGAATAAAAATTGCGATCTTCCACCATCACCAAGGTATCCACCAGATAAGGTGGTAAATCGTCTTGCCGCAATAACATACGATCTTCGCGATTACCCGACAAAAGTCGAGTCACTAGCCAGGGTTCTAAACGAGTTAATTCCACTGCCTCGGATTCACCCGTCATGGCATCAGTGAGCAATAACCGGGCGATGCGACCAGCGCGCCATGATATATCAAGTTGCGTCGCTGGAACGGCGCCATCCAAAAAGTGAAATGCGCGTCGTTGAACGGTTAGCGAACTTTTTGACAGTGAATACTCGCCAACCTTTGAAGCATTATTTTGCTTACGGTATCCAAGCAATTCTAATTCATCAATCACTTCTTGAGGCGTGATTTCTTGGTTGAGAGAAAGCGTCAATGGTCGGGCATAGACCTGCACCGGCACTTGCCACTTATAGCCCGAAAAATGCGGCCGCAACTGCGCATCAAGATAAAACAAATACGCCAAAAGTAATGTGAAGCCGACTAGAGCGAACTTCCACCAATACTGTTTACACCACTGCCAAAATGCTTGCATTAAAAACGTCTTACCTTAAGATAATTGCATCATAGACTAACCCCTCATAGGTTAGCACATTCTACCACTCTAGTCGTAGCAATATGGACAAGTTAAAAGACACTCAATACTATAAAGCAATAGTCGAAGAATTAACCAAGCAAGGAAGTCAAATGGGTCAGTCTGAGCACGAAGAGATCTTACAAAGCATCAACAAATACGCGCAAGTCTTTAATGCCATGGTCAAAGATACGTTATTAAAGCAGAGCCAAGAGGGCCAATCCATGGAAAACATGAAAGGCATGTTTGATCCGAATAAGCTGGTTTCTTTGTTATCTGACCAAGTTGAAATTGATTCAGCCAAACTGCTTCAGTCGCAAATGCGTTTTATGGAACAACAAACAGCGCTTTGGCAGCAAGCGTCGATGGCCTTTATGGGCGAGCAATTTAATCCCATCATTAATGAAACCAAAGGCGACAATCGGTTTAAACATGATGAGTGGAGCAATAACCCTGCCTTTAATTATATGAAGCAAGCGTATTTGCTCAATTCACAAATGCTCGAAAACGTAGTGGATGCCTTGCATTTTAAAGACGACAAAACCGCAGAGCAAGTCAAGTTCTACACACGTCAATACATTAGCTCGGTCTCCCCGACTAACTATGTCTTGACCAATCCTGAAGTTTGCGAAGAAATCCTCAAATCCAACGGCGAGAGTATTCTCAAAGGCATGCAAAACTTCATGGCGGATTTGGAGCAAAGTCCGCTTGAGGCCTTCAAAATCACGCAAACTGATCCCAATGCGTTCACAGTTGGCGAAAATCTTGCAACCACTGAAGGTCAGGTGATCTTCAAGAATGAACTGATTGAACTGATTCATTACACGCCCAAAACTGAAAAAACGTTCAAAAACCCGATTCTATTTACGCCGCCGTTTATCAACAAATATTATGTGCTTGATCTAGATTACAAAAAATCCATGGTGCGTTCGTTATTAGAAGCGGGCTATGAAGTCTTTATGATTAGCTGGGTCAACCCCGATGCAAGCTTAGCTGAGGTGGATTTTGCTGGGTATATGAAACTTGGCCCTCTCGCCGCACTTGATGTGGTGTGTGATGTGACCAAAGCACCCAAAGTAAACTTAACCGGCTTTTGTGTGGGTGGCACATTAAGTTCAGTCACGGCGGCCTATCTCAGAGCCAAAGGCGATGAGCGCCTTGGTTCATTAACTTTATTCACCACGCTATTGGATTTTTCTGAGCCGGGCGAGGTGGGTAACTATCTTTCTGAAGACATGCTCAATATGCTTGAGCAAAGCACGGAAGTAAAAGGGATTTTCGATGGCCGAATTTTGGGTCTGTCGTTTAGCTTGTTGCGAGAAAACTCCCTGTTTTGGTCGTTCTTTATCAAGAACTATTTGCAAGGCAAAGATCCTGCGCCATTTGACATTTTATACTGGAACTCAGATTCCACCAATTTAACCGCTGCGTGTTACAAGCAATATCTACGCACCACTTATTGGGGCAACAAACTCATCGAACCCAACGCCTTTGAAATCGACGGTATTGGCATTGATTTGGGCAAAATCGATATTCCAGTGTATTCCATTGCCACGATTGCCGACCACATCGTATTGTGGAAAGCGGCTTACAAATCCGCTCAGAACCTTGGTGGTGATGTACGCTTTGTATTGGCCGGATCAGGCCACTTGGCCGGGGTGATTAACCCGATTGAAGGGGGTAAATACCCGCATTGGCTCAACTCTGATATGCCTGAAAGTGCCGATGAATGGTTGGCAAATGCCGAAGAGTACCCTGGCTCTTGGTGGACGGATTGGCATCAATGGCTAGCCAAAAAATCCGGAAATCAAACCAAAGCCTTAGTGCCAGGGAATACCAAACAATACCCTGCTCTGTATCCTGCACCCGGTCAATATGTCTTAAAACGCTTAGGCTAATATTATTTATAGCGCCACATTGATGTGGCGCTTTTTCTTTGTCATATCCATCAAAATACAGTAACCTGTTGCTTCATATTCAGCTCAACGCACGGAATGGTCAGTGATCACAATTAAAAAATACCCCAATCGTCGCCTCTACGACACCAGTCAATCTAAGTACATCAACTTAGAAGACATCAAAACCATGATCAAAGCACGTGACGAGTTCCAAATTGTTGATTCCAAAACCCAAGACGTGATCACCAAAAGCGTTTTACTGCAAATCATCAGTGAATCTGAGTCGAATCAAGCCCAGTCATTGTTGACCGACAAATTATTACAACAACTGATCCGGTACTACGATAATCAAGACATGCAACCGCTTTTGCGTCAATATCTAGAGCAGTCATTAGTCAGCTTCATGGAACAACAAGACAAGATCCAAAGTATGATGAATACCATGGTCAATGCCACGCCATTAGGCATGTTCCAAAAAATGTTTGATCCAAGCAACAATCCTTGGCAACCCAACAAGTCCAAAGATGAGTAAGTGTCCATGCCACTGGCAGTTATGAGCATCTCGTCATTCTTTGTGCGTTCGCAACACAACTAATACAAAACTTACTACTTAAGTCGTATGCCAGATTACCATTCCACACTTCATAAAATAAAAAAATTCCGCATTTGAACATTTTTTTTTACTATTTATTTCAATAATTTAATAAAAAAATAAAAAAATAATGTTGCAATGCACAAAAATCCACTTGACGGTTTTTTAGACACCCGCTATAGTTAACTTAACTCGATGTTGCAACGCAACAAAATTCAACAAAGTTTTAAGGATAGCATCATGTTTGGTAAATTTTCAGAGCAAGTCAAAAAGTCCTCTAAACCAGTGAGTTCATTAGTGGCTGTTAACACTAAAGCACTGGAAGAGTTGTCACAACAGCAAACCGAATTCTTCACTGGATTCTTGGCTGATAGCGTGAAGTATGTTGAATCACTATCAGTACTAACTGAAGTAAAAGGTTTCGTTGCGGCTCAATCTACTTATGCAGAAGCGGTAAAAGAGCGTTTAGCGCATACCTCAAAGCAAACCTACGGCACGATGAACGACATTCGTGAAGAGTATACCAAGGTACTTAAAACGTCGATTGAAGAATTGCCGGCGGCTGAAGAAGTGACCAAAGAATTGATGAAAGCTGTGCCTGCAGTGGCAACCCCAACTGCCCCGAAAGCAGAGACGAAACCAGCCCCTGTAAAAAAGCCAGCTGCCAAGAAAGCCGCTCCTAAAGCACCAGTAAAAGCAGCAGCTAAAGCACCAGTAAAAGCAGCAGCTAAAGCACCAGTAAAAGCAGCAGCTAAAGCACCAGCAAAAGCAGAGGCTCCAAAAGCGAAACCTGCAGAGAAGCCAGCTGCAAGAGCAGAAGCGCCTAAAGCTGCTAAAACTGAATCTTCACCAGCAGCACCTGCTGCGGCGAAAAAAGCGTAATATTACATTTTTTATTTAACGGAGAAATACCATGTTTGAACAATTAAACAACCAACTTAAAGACTCTATGAAGCCTGTAACTGAACTAGCAACTCTTAACATGAACGCGTTACAAGACATCGCTGAGAAGCAAAATGCATTATTCTCAACTTTGTTAAACGATGGCATGTCATTTGTTGAGTCTGCGAGCCAGCAAAAAGACGTAATGAGCCTAGCTGAAACGCAAAAAGCTTACTTAGAAGGTTTACAAGAAACTGTATCTGATGCAGCGAAAGAAACTTATGAAGTGATCACTGCAACGCAAAAAGCAGCGACTGACGTCATCAAGTCTGCTTCTGAAGAGTTCAGCTCAAAAGTTGCTTCTGTAGCAAAATAAGTAAGACCAAAATAGCACTTCGCGGTTGCATCTAACGTAGTAATGTAACCCGAAGTGTTTTTGCTTATCAGCACGGTGTTGATAAGAGCATTAATGTAGGAGTGTTTTTATGAACCATTATCAAGCGTATGACTATCTAACCCGTTCAGCTCAAGTCATGCATGAAGGTTTCAGTCTACTCAATGACGTTGCAAGTCACCCTACCAATCCATTCTCATATACTCTCGCTGGCCGTTTTACTCATGCCAGTCTTGAAACCGCTATGCGGTTAACCCGTCGTTATGAGAAATTGGGCTTTAATATAGACGAAGTCGAAATCGCCAATAAAACGTATTTAGTTCGTGAAGAAACGGCGCTGAGCAAGCCTTTTTGCGATTTAATCCACTTTAATCGTCGCGGTAAAACCGACGAACACAAAGTCTTACTGGTTGCTCCCCTTTCAGGACATTTTGCGACTTTATTAAAAGGCACCGTGGAAGCACTGCTTCCCGACCACGAAGTCTATATTACCGATTGGGCCGATGCGCGTGAAGTCCCGCTGGATGAAGGCCCGTTTTCATTTGACTGTTACGTGTCATATTTAATCGAATTTATGCAATTTTTAGGGCCCGATACGCACTTAATTGCGATTTGTCAGCCAACGGTGCAAGCCCTCATTGCAACAGCAGTTATGGCTCAAGAAAAAGACCCGTGTGTGCCCCAATCTCTTACGTTAATGGCTGGTCCCATTGACCCTAGCATGAACCCAACTCGAGTGAATACGTTTGCACACGAACGTCCCATGAGCTGGTTCAAAAATGTCGCAATCATGGAAGTGCCTTACGGTTATCCGGGACAAGGTCGTAAAGTGTATCCTGGCTTTATGCAACTTGGCGGATTCATCTCGATGAACCAAGAAACGCATACCAAGAAGTACATGAATTTTTTCCAAAATATCATGTTTGGCGATAATGAAGACAACGACCGTTTTCGTGCATTTTATGATGAGTATCTAGCGGTACTTGATATTCCTGCGGAGTTTTATCTCGAAACCATCGAGCGTATCTTCAAAAACAATGAATTAGCGCAAGGCAAAATCACCTACCAAGGGAAGCCTGTGGATTTTAATGCCATCGACGATACGGCATTACTCACGGTGGAAGGCGCTGATGATGATATTTGTGGCTTACGTCAAACCGAAGCTGCGCAAGATATTTGCAAAAACATCCCCAAAAATATGCGTAAACATCACGTCCAGCAAGGTGCCGGGCACTATGGTATTTTCAGTGGTTCAAAATTCCGTCAACACATTCGCCCGTTGATTACCGAATTTATCCACAAATACGCTTAACGCTGTCCTTGGGGGCTTAGGCCCCCTTTTTTAAATCTATTTCCTTTAGATTTTTCACTCAATCTGCGGTAATGTAAGTATTGGATTTTTTGTTAAGGACTTGCCATGCGCCGTGTATCTCTTGTCGCCGCTCTTTTGTTATCAACCTCCGTGTTGGCCCAAGAAGATTTTTCCCAATGTGTTGCCCAACTTACCAATAAAGCAAGGGCTCAAGGCATTGCCCAGAGCACCATAGAGCAAACTTTAGCAATTGCACAACAGCGCAAACGCGTCATCAATCTTGACCGTTCACAACCTGAATTTTTATCGACGTTTGAGGATTACTACAGCAAGCGCGTAAATACATGGCGCATCGAAAAAGGCCAAGCGTTATACGCCAAACATCGCGTATTTTTGGATGAATTAACCAGACAATATGGTGTGCCAGGACAATATCTCATCGCATTTTGGGGCTTGGAAACCAACTACGGCGCTTACAAAGGCAAGATCCCCACTATTGATGCATTGACTACGCTTGCGTGTGAGCCACGGCGCAAAACATTCTTTACCAATGAATTAATGACCATGCTTGAAGTCATTGAAAAAAATGATCTAGACGTACCAACATTATTAGGTTCATGGGCTGGCGCGATGGGGCATACTCAGTTTATGCCATCCACTTACAAAGGCTATGCCATCGATGGTGATGGCGATGACAAAATCGATTTGTTTCATTCCGAAAAAGACGCACTGGCGTCTGCCGCGCACTTTCTCCATCAATTAGGTTGGCAAGCAGGCTTTCGCTGGGGACGAGAAATCAGGCTGCCTGCAGGCTTCGATTACGCACTTGCGGGTCGTAAGCTCAAGCGACCACTGTCATTTTGGCGTGAGCAAGGTGTGACTTCTGTTTACGGTCAGCCAGTTGCCGATATTGATTTGGACTCATCCGTAGTGATCCCGTCTGGTTATCAGGGGCCGATTTTTATGGCGTATCCTAATTTTCATATCATCATGCGCTGGAACAACTCACAATCTTATGCCATCGCGGTGGGCAAACTCGCAGATCAGATTGTTGGCGCTCCAGGACTGGTGACTGAATTTCCAGACGTACCTCCAGTCTCAATTGTACAAACCAAAGAACTGCAGCGTCAGCTACAGGTATTGGGCTATGGGGTAAAACACATTGATGGCATTATCGGTTCTGGCACACGTAAAGCGATCCGAGCGTTTCAAAAGGACAACGGTTTGGTTGCCGACGGATTTGCTCATCCAGAAGTATTCGAAACGTTAAATTCTGTTTATCAGAAACAAAAAAGCTAAGCCGGTATAAGCTTAGCTTTTGCAACATCCATATATTCCTTGCAACACGTCCTACGTGTTGTATTACATCCCTAAATAGGGCTTAGTACATGTGTTGACCACCGTTTACTGACAAGGTAGAACCCGTCATGAAACCGTTGTCTTCTGCAACTAAGTAGGAAACTGCCTTGGCAATTTCTGAGGCATGACCTAAACGACCCACTGGGATCTTAGCAACGATCTTTGCTAATACCTCTTCAGGTACTGCACGAACCATATCCGTATCGATATAACCTGGTGCAATCGCATTGACTGTGATACCTTTTGCAGCGTTTTCTTGCGCTAATGCTTTGGTAAAACCGTGGATGCCTGATTTAGCCGCTGCATAGTTTACTTGACCATACTGACCTGCTTGACCATTGACTGAACCGATATTGACGATACGGCCGTATCCGCGCTCACGCATGCCATCAATCACTGCACGACACGTGTTGAAACACGAAGCCAAGTTAGTTTGAATAACGGCATCCCACTGCTCGAACGTCATGCGATGCATGGTGCCGTCACGTGTGATACCCGCATTGTTGATTAAGACATCAAGTGAACCGTAATCTGCTTCAATCTGTTTGATTGCTGTATTGACTGCATCGAAATCTGCGACGTCAAATTTGAACGCTGGGATCCCAGTGCGTTCTGTGAATTCTTTTGCTGCCTGGTCATTACCACCATAGTTAGCGATAACTTGATAACCTTCTTCTTTTAATTTAACGCAAATGGCTTCACCAATACCGCGTGTTCCACCCGTAACTAATGCTACATATGCCATTAGAATCTCTCCTTAATTATTTCCGTGTTACTTTTTTATCAAAAGTGAATAGTGCTCAAAATCATTTTGATATAGATTACTATACGCCTATCTAGACAATTGTTTATTCGACCTTGGTTTTATGAAAAATATAATGATTATTTACATTTATCTATGAAAACTGCGACCATTAACGCTTCCAGTAAACTTTACGACCATATTATAACCAGTATATTAATTATTTATGTATCATAGACTCTTTCTAGGACTAAATATTGATCCTGATCATATTCTTAAGATCGCAGATTGGCGGTCTAATGCTTTAGGGTATTCGAACGCAGATGTGAAACCGCATAATTTTCATGTGACCCTAGCGTTTTTAGGTCAAGTTACCTTGCATCAACTCGATGCATTAGTAGAGGTACTGCCACACATAAACTGGCAAGAGTTTACTGCTCACTTTGATCACGTTGGCTATTGGGGAAAACCTAAAATCCATTTTATTGCACCATCTATTATCCCAGATGAATTGAAGCAACTTGCAAAACAATGCCAAACTCTCTCACGCAAAGCGGGTATTAAGATCGAAAAGCGTGAGTATCAACCTCACATCACCTTGCAACGCAAAATAAAAACTCCTGTCCCAGCATTGTTTGAACCAAATTTTACGTTGGCATTCGACGAGTTTCATTTATATGAATCTATATCGACAGCCACTGGAGTGGAATACATTATTCGTGAGAGTTTTCCAGCTCATCCTGATCTGACCATGAGTGTTAGAGAGCGCATCAGCAAAGGTTTACTGTAGCTTAGTTAATGACATTCATGCTATGCTCGCTCCATATTGATTGACACCACACAAAAGAAGTAACCACGCATGCAACATTCCTTTCGCTTAACCATTCAATGTCCAGACCAAGTTGGGCTTGTGGCCACCGTTGCTCAGTTTTTGGCGCAGTATGGCGCGACAATTTTAGAAGCGAATCATCATACGGATTTGACGACTCAGCGCTTTTTTATGCGCCATGAAATCGCAGCTGACAGCGTGGATTTAGATATCAAGACCTTCGAAGCGGCTTTTGCCCCGATTGCTCGCAAATACCAGATGGATTGGCAAGTCACTGATCCTGATGTGTTACCCAAAGTTGCTTTGTTAGCCAGTCATGAAACGCATTGCCTTGCGGATATTTTACACCGCTGGCATACGGGAGAGCTCATCTGTGATATCCCATGTATTATTGCCAATCACCCACAAATTGCCGATATCGCGGCTTGGTACAAAATTCCATTTTATTTTGTGGATTTCAAAGACCAAGCCAAAGCGGATGCCTTTGCTAAAGTTCAAGACTTATTAGTTAAGCATCGTGCTGATACAGTCGTACTCGCTCGATTTATGCAAATCCTTCCAGCGTCCATGTGCGAAGCTTGGGTAGGGCAAGCCATTAATATTCATCATAGCTTTTTGCCGTCTTTTGCTGGCGCCAAACCTTATCAACAAGCCTATGATCGAGGTGTCAAACTTATTGGCGCAACCTGTCATTATGTGACAACTGACTTGGATGAAGGCCCGATTATCGAACAGCAAGTTATGCGTATTTCACACTCAGATTCAGCCGCTGATATGGTGCGTAAAGGGCGTGACTGTGAAAAAACAGCCCTTGCCAATGGTTTACGCTATCATCTTGAAAACCGCGTATTAATCGACAAAAATAAAACAATAGTATTTGCTTAATCAGGGATTATTTTTTATTGTAGGGTTTGCGTTAATGCTCTGCCTTTGAGCAGAAAATTCTTATAATAACGAAGACGGAACACCACAATGAACAAACCGATCCTTTCAGCACTTTCGCTGGCGGTCGTGCTTGGCCTTTCAGCTTGCTCGAAACCCGCCACTCAAACCGACTCAGCCACGGCAGATACTGCCGTCTCAGTGGCGCATAACAATGTGCTCATGCAAGATTTTACTGGGCCTTATGAAGGCGTCCCTGCCTTTGACAAAATGGACTTAGCATTACTAGCCCCTGCAGTTGAAAAAGGCATGGAAATTAACCTAGCCGAAATCAATGCGATCGCCAATAATCCTGAAGCTCCGACTTTTGCCAACACATTTGAAGCAATGGAACGCGCAGGCAAAGAGTTAGACAATGTTTTTTCTTACTGGGGAATTTGGGCATCCAATATGTCAAGCCCAGAGTTTCGGCAGATCCAACGTGAACTCAGTCCTAAATTGTCTGACTTCAGATCCAAGATTTCTCAAAACGAAGCGTTATTTGCTCGGATTAAGGCGGTCTATGAAGGCGCTGAATTTGACACCCTTAACTTAGAACAACAACGCATCGTACAAAACTCATATGAAAGCTTTATTCGCTCTGGAATCTTATTAGACGATGCCGGTAAGAAGCGCACTGCTGAGATCAACAAACGCCTTGCTGAATTACAAACCCAGTTCAGCAGTAACGTTCTCAATGACGAAGAAAATATCGTGACGTATTTAACCGCTGACCAATTATCAGGGTTATCGGAAGGCTACATTCGTTCGGCCAAAGCTGCAGCGGAAGAACGTGGCAAACCAGATATGTATGCGGTGACCAATACACGTTCATCAATGGATCCTTTTTTGACCTATTCAACCGAGCGTGAACTGCGCAAAGAGGTATGGGAAAAGTACTACTCTCGTGGCAATAATGGCGATGAATTTGACAATAATGGGATCATCAAAGAAATCCTTGAGCTCAGACACGAGCGAGTTGGTCTGCTTGATTTCCCAGATTATGCCACTTGGCGCTTACAAGATCGCATGGCCAAAAACCCTGCTAATGCAATGGCCTTAATGGACAAAGTCTGGCCAGCTGCGATTGCCCGTGTGAAACAAGAAGTGGCCGACATGCAAGCCATTGCGGATGCCGAAGGGGCTGATATCACTATCGAGCCTTGGGATTATCGTTTCTACGCCGAAAAGGTCCGTCAAGCAACCTATGACTTGGACTCCGATGAAGTCAAACAATACCTGCAACTAGATAAACTGCGCGAAGCCATGTTCTATGTGGCAGAACGTTTGTTTAATTTCAAATTCACTGCCATCGAAGCAGGTAAAGTCCCTGTTTGGCATGAAGATGTCGGTGTCTGGGAAGTGACTGATATCGCAACGGGTCGCAACGTAGGTTTGTGGTATCTCGATCCATTCGCTCGTCAAGGCAAGCGCTCTGGTGCGTGGGCGACGTATTATCGTCCTTACACCACGTTTGATGGCGAAACCAATGTGTTATCTGCGAATAACTCCAATTTTGTGAAAGCCCCAGAAGGTCAGCCGACCTTAATCAGTTGGGACGACGCCGAGACGTATTTCCATGAATTTGGTCATGCGCTGCATTTCTTAGCAGCCGATGTGATGTATCCATCCTCGCATTCTGGTGTGCGTGATTACACTGAATTCCAGTCACAACTGCTTGAGCGTTGGATTCTAACTGACGAAGTGATTGACCAATTCCTAGTGCATTATGAGACAGGTGAACCAATCCCGGACGAGCTAGTGACCAAAATCAAAAATGCCGCGACTTTTAATGAAGGGTTTAAAACCACAGAGTACATGGCGTCTGCCATCATGGATTTAAAATACCATACGACCGATCCAGCCCTAATTGACGATGTGCAAACCTTCGAGCGTGAAACCCTCGCGTCGATTGGTATGCCATCGCAAATTCCAATGCGTCATCGTTCGACCCATTTCCAGCACATCTTCTCATCAGAGGGTTATGCTGCAGCGTATTATGGGTATATGTGGGCAGAAGTGTTAACTTCCGATGCGGCCGAGGCCTTTGCTGAGGCACCGGGTGGATATTATGACGAAAAGCTCGCAGAAAAAATGGTTCAGTATCTTTTTGCTGTGCGCAACGCCATGGATCCAGCGGATGCATATCGCGCCTTTAGAGGTCGTGATGCCAAGGTCGATGCATTAATGAGGGATCGTGGTTTTCCAGTGCCTACCAGTGGTGAGTAACTAGAACGCTAAGGATGAGGGTGGCATACAAGTCACCCTTTTTTATACTCTTAAAATAAGCGAACCATCATGTCTGACAAACACCTTCCTGTGACTGACCATATTGAATACACACTAGAGGTTATGCTCAGTCGCGCCACCGACTTTAATGCCAATCTGCGTCGTCGACATAGCATTCACAGATTCTCAGACCGCAACGTTTGTAGAGTAATTTACAACCTATTCTTTGCCACCAAAAAATCCACCACTTTATGGTTGAGCCAATTCGGGGTCAAGCGGTTGAGCCAATACGTGGCTTTGGCCATCTTGCCGGGGATCACCATAAACTGTTTACGCGCCAACCCTCGAGTAATTTGTGGTATGGCTTCGGTTAAAGTTAACCGCCCGGCAATATCTTTGAGCACTCGCGTTGCCGGGTGCATAGTTTGAATTTCAGTTTGTACCATGGGCGTATCAATTTCGGGTGGACAAATCACGCTGATGGTGATGCCTTTAGGCGCATACTCGGCTCTTAGGCATTGGGCCATTCCCAATACGGCAAACTTTGAAGCGCCATACGCACTGTACCCATAAATACCCACGGTGCCCGCTATGGATGCAACCAGCGCCAGTTGGCCTCCAGCAGACATCCTTGCCAAACAAGCTGCCGCTAAATGGCGTGAACCCAATACATTAACATTGAAAGACTGAGTAAAGTCGGCGGCAGAGAGTGATTCAAACTCCCCTGCTCGCAGAATCCCAGCGCAATTAATCACTAAATCGGGTTCACCCCATGCTTGCCACAGTGTTTTGACCGCCTTGTCAACTTGCGCATTGTTGGCAATATTACACGCAACGTAATATATATCCTGCCCAAGTTTTACATCACTTGGCTCGGGTAAATCCAGAATAGCCACCTGTGCGCCTTGCTTGATATAATGGGCAACCAATGCCTCACCAATGCCGCTGAGACCACCGGTTATCAGAACACGCTTTACTGGATCAGACACAATTCAACTCCTTCAATTATGCCAAACGCTCAATCACCATAAGCGTTTTGGCCAATGCTCCGCGATTGGCATGAAGTACCTGCTCGCCTGAGTGGCCTGCTTGAATACGGGCTTGTGGATCATCATACCATTGGCAGATGCGTTCTACGCTTTGCTCAACCGATGTTGTTAGGCATAACGCGCCAGCTTGTTCTAGCGTGGCGCAGATCACAGGATTGTTGTAGCGATGTTCGCCCATCAAAATAGGCACTGCAAAAAACGCTGGCTCCAAGGCATTGTGCCCACCACGATCAGCAATACTGCCTCCCACAAAAGCCACATCCGCACAATGATACAGCGGACTTAATACGCCCATCGCGTCGACAAGAAGTACTTGGGTAGCATCAGCCAAATCAGAATAATCACTCCAGCGTTGAAACGGGACTTCGCGGTCACGTAATAGATTCACCACCTTATCAAAACGCTCAGGATGACGAGGGACTAACACCAATAAAACATCGTCAATATTGCACTTTTCTAGTACCTCTAACCAATGCTCTTCTTCACCAGGGTGAGTCGAGCCAGCCACAATGACAAAGCGTTTTAGCAAGCTTTTTCCTACTTTTGCAACTTCATCAGAGACAGCGATGTCGGTAACTTGATCAAATTTGATATTCTGCGTTAAGGTCAACCGATCATCACCAAACCCCAATTGTTGGTAGGCTTCAAAATCCCGCTCTCCTTGGGCACATACATGCTGAATATTGGCAAACACAGGTTCTGATAAAAGCGAAATTTGTGCGTACTTCTGAGCTGAACGTTCCGTCATTCGTGCATTGATCAACATGACCGGAATCTGGCGCTTAGCCAATTTCATAATCATATTAGGCCATAATTCCACTTCGGTAATGAATACGCGTTTGGGTTTTAACGCTTGGATGAATGCGTTGATGAGCCACGGAAGATCCCATGGCAAATAATGATGTTGCACCATCTCGCCAAAAATATCTCTTACGCGTCCCGCTCCGGTAGGGGTCGTAGTGGTAATGGTGATCTTGCGAGTCGGTTCCTCTTGTAATAATGCTTTGATGACACAGGATGCGGCAACCACTTCGCCAACCGAGACACAATGAAACCAATCATCGGCTTCAACGAGATCCTCTGCAATATCACCATAACGCTGTCCTCGTCGTTGATAGCGTTTATTGGACAAATAAAACTGGCGCCACAGTCCCCATTTGATGGTGACGGGGATATAAATAAGCAGTATTAAAAAATCATACAGTAAAAAAGCCAAATACTGTGGCAAAGTGCGTTGGTGTACCATGTGGAACGAATGATATCAATATATGTATGCTCGCCAATATAGCACAACTCCTCCCTATTCGTTAGTCTGTGCTGATTTGTACTGCAGGATCAACTATTCTTTGCAATATCAGAGGAAGTCCGGCAAAGGAAGGACGATTTTCTATCTGACGCAAATCGCCTAGCACAATATCGCTACCACTTACCTGACCCACAGCAAACGTAAACACATAGGCGTTTTCCACCCCCATGCGCAAATCCGTTAAGATGACTTCATTTTCAACTTGTTTGACGCTGTACAAACCCTTGGTAAACCATTGCAAACGCTGTACATGCCATTCATCTGCAATATTTTTCAATAATTCCGGTTCTGTTGGATAACGCGTGATGGAAACCTCATCGACGTAATCAAAGATAGATGTGTAGATTTCATAATACGCATCGTCTTCAACCACGACACTGCGCCACAATAAAGTCGTCAAAGGCGCTGGTGTACTGACATACACCCTGTCATCAATCCCTTGGGCCGCTAACGCATGCTGGTTAATATAATCAATATATTGCTTCGCTGCGATCGCCCAGAGCATGTAACCAACACTTATCCCAAGTCCCCAAAACGTGAGCTTACGTAATCGCTCAAGCGAAATACGAGGCATCAAATAGAACAGAGTTGGAATGAGTAAAGGCAGAGTGTAGAGAGGATCAATGATAAAAAATATCGAATACGCAAAGGGGTATTCGGTGAGCCCCCAGAATACTTGTGTGCCATAGACAGTCAAGCCGTCGATCAACGAATGAGTCGCTAAAACGGTAAAGGCCATCCCTGCCCAGTGAGCAAAGTGAGTTTTCGTTTGAGGATGCAATTTACAAAACAACCAAGCCAATATAGGGCTAATCAGCGCATGCACCAAAAAAGAATGACTGAACCCTCGGTGGTACGTGAAGTTTTCAATATCCCCTCCGTAAGGGATCAGTACATCCAGATCCGGAAGGGTGCCAAGTACCGCGCCATACAACGCAGCACGTCTACCTACTTTCGAGCCCATAATGGCGTAACCAACCGTTGCGCCCAGTGCGATTTGTGTTATTGAATCCATTATTTCTCCTTAGGCATTCGCGAAGTTATCCAGGCTCCTACCAACAACATAGCCACACATATCAAGATTAGGTGAGTTGACAACACAGAGTAAAGCACCGCATAAAGCGCCCCAAGCCCCAACAATACAAGGCCAACCAAAGTATTTCCAGATGCCACATACTGCTGACGTATATCGCTTTCAACGATGTCTAACAAGTAGGTTTTGCGCGCCGTCCGTACTCCAGCATAGCCCAGATTTGCGACCGCAAAACACAACATCATCAACCAGATGGAGGTCAGTTCGCAATACCATATGAGGTAAAATCCAAACGCACCCAACAGGGTCATCGCAATGGCTTTTTGCATAGTGTGCCGTGCAGAATCATCCGATAAAATACCCCACACTGCTGAGGACAGAAAGCTGGCTATCGCGCCTCCTAACATAAACCAAGGCAAGCTTGAATACACCGCTTGTTCAGACGCAACTGCAAGGACCATATAGGGCATGACCAGCGCACCATGTAATACGGCAGAGCGTTGATAAACGATTTTGCGCAAAAGCGGCGTTTGCCGCCAAAATTGCACCAGCGATCCCTGCCTACTTGATTCGAGCCCTGTTGGCATCGAAAGTGAAATACTCAACCAACATCCTATGGCATAACAAGTAAAACCGCCTATCAATAACCCCGTCAGAATTGGGATTTTATGAGCGATATCCTGCAACTGGAGTAAATACACACTAACTACTATGGTCAGTAATCCTGAAATACTTCCTCCCAATCCAATGAGCTTGCCGCGCTCACCTTTTGCAATATTGTGCGCTTGAATATCTTTGACGGTAAAGGAACACAAGGCTCGCCCAACACTGAGCAATACGACACTGAACAAACCAATGACGCTTCGTCCTGCTATTGGAAGCAGTAAAACCGTAAGTAACAGCCCCAAACTCGCACCTTGCAGAATCATACCCGAACGCCAAATGAGCCCCGTTTGATAACGAGAGCGAAGTGCTTGTTTAACCGACCACTGTGGCAATAGGGAACCTGATTCTTTGATAGGAACTAATAAACTGAGCATCCAAATTGGGGCGTTTAGGGTCAAAAAAATCCAAGGTAAGATGATCTTAGCAGATACCAGTTCATCGGCGAGTTGAGTGAATGATGATATAGATAGTAGGCGTTTAAAGCCTTGCATTAGGTCACCGTATTGCGGGTTTGATATTGCTGCGCTCGATACATTTTACATTGCATAATATGGGCAAGAGAATCCGTTGCTTTGAGCACATCAAAATAACTGATATACAATGGTGCGAAACCGATGCGCAAAATATTGGGCTCTCGAAAATCGGCAATGACACCTTGTTCAATCCACGCTTGGCAAATCGCATACGCATCAGGGTGAGCGAGGGCGATTTGACTGCCTCTTCGAGCATCGTCCATATCCGTCACTAATTCTAATGGTTGCAATGCAGGATGTTGCTCAATCACTGAAACCATAAAAGACGATAGCTTGAGTGATTTCTGTCGCACGTCAGACATATCCACGTCGCTAAATATCGTCAAGGCTCCTTTGAGCACCGCCATTGACACAATATTTGGGGTGCCACATAACAAGCTATCAATGCCATCGCTTGGCACATAATCTTGCTCAAAAGCAAACGAATTGGCATGTCCCATCCAGCCGGTAAGTGGTTGTTTGAGTCGATTGTGATGTATGGGATTTACATAAATAAAAGCTGGAGCACCTGGACCACCGTTAAGATACTTATAGCTACACCCCACCGCAAAATCGACCTCGTGTTCATCGAGCGACAACTCCAGAGCACCGGCGCTGTGAGCAAGATCCCAAATCACTAAAATGCCCAAGGCGTGAGCGGCTTGCGTGATCTTTGCCATATCCAACATATAGCCCGTTTTGTAATTGACATGAGTCAACATGAGCACAGCGATCGATTCATCTAATTGCGCAATAATGTCTTGCTCATCAACATAGATAAGGCTCACTTCAGAGCGATGTGCCATTAAACCTTGCGCGATATAACCATCACTAGGGAAGTTTCCTTGTTGAGTCATAATGACATGACGATCTGGCTGCAGATTAAGCGCACTATGCAAGAGTTTATATAAATTGATACTAGTGGAATCGCAAGCGATGACAGAGTCTGCTTGAGCGCCAATAATCGGTGCAATCTGAGCGCCCACAATGCGCGGTAACCTGATCCAATCGTGTACATTCCAAGAGGTAATCAGATCCGTTTGCCATTGTGCATCTAGCACTGATTGGCCAGCCATTTGTGCCGCATGTGACGCAGGACCAAGAGAATTACCGTCCAAATAAATCGTGTTATCAGGAATGGAAAACGCTTTGCGTTTTTCCTTTAATACATCCTCTGAGTCAAGTTGCTGGGCTTGCGCTAAAATATCCATCCACACATCATTTGGCCAGGTGACTTGTGGGGTCATAACGCGCGCTCCAATAAATTTTGTAATAACGACTTATACGCCGTGGTTTGGGTGTGGATCCAAGCAAAGTGCCCTGCATGCTGGGTCGTATTCACTGAGGCATTTGGATAACTGGCCTGTTTGATAGGTACTATCTTGTCTTCATTGCCATGCCACAATATCACTTCGATATTGGATGGCATCTGATAAGAGCGCGGCGAGGCACTTTTATATATTTCAGGGATAATTGCAGGGGAGTCGCCCATAAAACGTAATGTAGCTTGTTGGCAAGAATTATCGCCTTGCGCATAAGTAGCAACATCAACAATTGCAGCAAGACCATGCACATTGATATTCGAGCTAGGGGCCCACTGCGACGCTTGTGTTGCGGCTAATAAAGCCAAATGCCCACCAGCAGAATGCCCCACAATAGCAATCGGACGTTCGGTTGCATAGGTTGTGTCAGTTACCGCTTTTCGTAAACCATTGATAATATCGTCTCTGGCAATCGGCCATCCTGCACGTTCATCAGTAGTGCGACGATATTCAAGACCGATAACCGTAAAGCCCGCTTCGTAAAAAGCTGACATCACAGGTTTGGCATGCTCTATATCATAAGCATCCAACCAGCAGCCGCCATGAATAAAAATCAGTAATGGCGCATCGTCGGCTTGTTGCCAACGAAGATAAAATTGTTCCGGCGCTGCTCCATAAATATGTCTCTGAGTGGCTGGCACAGAGGGTTGTGCCAGCACTTCAGAAAAAGTCGCATCCTCTTTAGCCAATGCTTGACTGACCAAAAGGACGCTTATGCATAATGTAATGATGTAATTAATACACTACTCCATTGCCGGCGCATCACTGATATTACGCTCAAGAATTTTGTTGGCTCCAATATCGCTTTCAGTAAAACGCAACGGTCTCAGTTGAGGTTACTCAGAATATAACATGGTTTGATCCAAATAGTGATCATTACCAGCCACATAGGTCATCGAGCACCGCAATCGCGGAATAACTGTGTAAATAACCCCCAATCGGTTTTGACCTATTCACTGTATTGCCATGCTGACTGCTGCAATTGAAACTAGTTTCTTGCTTGCAACTGCTGAATCATTTGTTTTAATTCAGCGATATCCGCTTGTAGATCCGCAACTGTAGGTTCATGAGCCGTTTCTTCCTCACGCATCAATTGATGTTCTTTTTCCATGACACCGACGACAATCCCTATCACCATATTAAGAAATGCAAATGCGGTTAGGAAAATAAACGTAAAATAGAATACCCAAGACATCGGATACACTTCCATGGTTTCGTACATCACATCGGTCCAATCTTCAAACGTCATGACGCGGAACAAGGTCAACATGGAGATAGCAATATCGCCCCACAACACAGGGTTAATCGACTCAAAGATATAACTGCCAATCGCTGCATAGATATAAAAGATGATAAACATCAGTAATAAGACATAAAACAGCTGAGGCATCGCGCGAAGCAAGGAGTTAATTAACACACGTAACTCAGGAACAACCGAAATCATCCGCAACACACGGAAGATTCGGACCAAGCGTGCCAGTAAAGCCATTTCCGAATCATCTATCGGAACCAGACTGACCGCAACGACGAGCGTATCAAAAATATTCCAGCCCTTTTTGAAGAAGGATTTTTTGTCCTCGTCTGTGACAAAGCGCAACGTGATTTCAAATAAGAAGAAAATGGTAATAAACCAATCCATGACCTTCGTAACAGACAGCGCAGAGTCATTCAGAGTAAATGTTTTGGCTCCAATTTCTAGAGCAGAAATGATAATGACCGCAACGACGGACATTTCAAAAATCTTATTGTTGCGCAAGCGCGTCAATGGACCCATAATTGCTACTGGCATGGCTAAATCTTTCCTGTAAAACCATCAAAAATCGGCGCTAGCATAATGCAATTACCCGTACTTGTCATTAGTGCTTTGGTGCGTTTTTTGTCCTTATGGACAGTGATATGGAAGACAAAAAAGATTATCATTATCAGTGTCAAATTATCGTTGAGTATTATTTTCCTCGCTGAGAATACCAATGATTTTTATATGCCAAACTTCCCCACAATACATGAGCCAATGCAATCTCTGAAGTATCACGGTTAACATCTATTGGTGATAGTATGTTGAGTTGATAATTATATTGAAAATTCAAAGGTGCTTTACTTGGTTGTAGGATGGTCACTTCATCATTAACCATGTAAGCGAAATTCTCTGCATACTGCATCATTGCTCTGCCAGAAGCAGTTAGATCTGTAAGGTCTTGACCTAACATTGGTGAAAAATTTTCTATACCCATTAACGATAAAAGAGTTGGGGCTAAATCGATTTGACTGACTATTCTCTTGTCTAAAGTGGGTTCTATACCTGAGTTTAGGATCACACCCGGAATATGGAAATTATTAATCGGAACAAGATCTTTACCCATAGCTCTCGCATCATGGTCAGCAACAACGAGGAATATTGTGTTTTCCCAATAGGCTCGCTTCTTTGCTTTTGCAATAAATTGCCCTAATGCATAGTCAGCATATTGTATAGCTTTATGCCGCAGCAATTCTTTGTCATCATACTGCGTCAATTGTTTATCGCTATACTGGATAGGGGTAACAACACCATCAGGAATTTCAAATGGATCATGGTTACTTGACGTAAATATGAAACTAAAAAATGGTTTTCCTTCGTTATGAAGCTTAGTTAATTCAATATCAGCTTGATTAAACAAATCACCATCACTTGCCCCCCAAGACGCTACAAATTGTGGGTTTTCAATATCATTAAAGTCAACAATGTCAGTAAAGCCGTTTCCTAGAAAGAAGCTTTTCATGTTGTCGAAATGACTTTCTCCACCGTAAATGAATTGAGTCTCATAACCATTTTCTTTTAGCAGAGATGCAATAGTAAAAAAGTCCTTTTGCGATTTATCTAACTTAACAACTGCCCTAGAGGGCGTTGGAGTAAAGCCAGTTATAACTGCTTCAATACCTCTAACGGAGCGAGTACCTGTTGCGTACAACCGTTTAAATGCCCAGCCTTCTTGATTTAATTTATCAATTTCAGGTGTTAGCGGGATTCCACCAAGAGATGATACATATTGGGCACCTAAGCTTTCTTCAAGGATTATCACCAAGTTTTTTGGTTTCCCCTTAAAGCTTGGTGAACGTTTACTGAAACTGGGGGAATGATTGTTTCTGAAGTTGTCTAAAGGTTGTTTTGACTCCTGACGAACGAGCTCAATAACTCGATCATCTTCCATCTTGCCATATAGCTTGGCAGCATTTTTTTCATCACCGAATTGATTAAGCGCATAAGCAACACTGTAAGTTGAATTTAACGTAAGGGAATTAACTAATGGGTCAGTTGAAAAGTACACTAAGGCAGGGTTAATTGGTCTATGGCCTAATGTCCCTCGTGCGGATAAAGAAATCACAACAATCAGCAACAAAAAGGCCACCAGTCTATTTGCTACTGAAGTACCATCTTTGTCTACCTTATTAGAGACTATGCAATCAGAAAGCTGACATAATTTCCTAACAGGTAATAGTAATAGTGCAAACACTAACAATAAAGTAACCAAGTGACCATTCAAAAGCATTTTTGTCACTTCGTCTGGATACGCTAAATATTCAATAAATAATCTGTTTGGTCTGAAACCATATTCATTGATAAAAGCAGGTGTTACTAATTCAAAAAATAGAATTGCTATAAACCACACAAAAAACCAAGTTTTCAGTAAATGTGACCACTGAAAATGAAATCGTGTTCTTGATATCCAAGGATGTAATAATGCGGGCACTGCGCATATATATGCCGCACTACTAAGGTCAATACGAACTCCGCTGCCAATAAGGTTTGCAAAATTGCCAACGCCTTCAAATCTATCTACTTGCCATAATGCCAACCCTGTACGGGTCAGGGTAAGAAAAACTATGATGGAAAGAGTGAATAAAAGAAATGGTCGAATAAGGCTGTAGATTGTCGTATGCATCGCTAATAATTTGAATATTAAAACGATGCCTACTTTATGAGACCTAACTTAAGATTTACTGAAGAAAAACTGAAATAATCTCAAGTTAAATAAGTACCGAAAGCCAAACAAAAGTAGCAATTACTATACTAACCAATACTGCGGCAGACCCTAAATCTTTAGCTAAACCTGACAGTGGATGTATTTCTAATCCAACACGGTCAACTACCGCTTCTATTGCGGTATTTATTATTTCAGTAAACATAATGAACAGTACTGCAACGATCAGTACGAGCTGTTCTTTCAGTGTAATATTGAACAAGAAAGTTACGGGGATCGACAATACAAGCAACAGTAACTCTTGTCTGAATGCGGCTTCATTCCTTAGGAGCCACTTGAACGCTCTTGTTGAATTCAATGTTGCGAGATACACTCGTTTAAGACCTTTTGGTTTGTTTTCGCTATCAAACACGGATTAATTTACTCCTTGAGTATTTGTTGGTGGCTTTGCTTTTGCGACTGAAATGTCATTAGTGCACTGGTGAAAAGGATTATTTTCAGGTTTATAAACTTTTGAATTAACCTGCATTTCAGCTAATAAAATATCGAACACATTGTCATGCGATATAGGCTGTTCACTAATATCCATCAAACAATCTAACTTAGCTTGGTGATGCCACTTATCTCCCCAGTAAATCAGTGGCACTTTTGTTTGTTCTTCTGGTGCAAAAGCATAAGGTAAACCATGTAAATAGACGCCGCTTTCGCCCAAAGATTCACCGTGATCAGAGACATAAATCATTGATGTTTTGATGTTATTATCATTGCTCAATTCATTTAGTTCTGTGATGATTTCTGACAATACTAAATCGGTATAAGCAATAGTGTTGTTGTAAGTATTCACCAGCTCCTCTTGACTACAATTTTGGATATCACTACGTTGACAGTCTGGAGAAAATACTCGTTTATTTTTGGGGTAACGTCGGTAGTAAGTAGGCCCGTGAGAGCCGATCATATGTAATACAATTAACGTATTGTCGCTTTTCAACGAATGAAGTTTATTTCTTAATGCTTCAACCAACACCTCATCAAAGCAATATTCGCCATCACATAATGGCTTATTGCGATTTGTTGAAATTTGCTCAGTTTTGACACGAGCGCAGACACCTTTACAGCTACCATTATTGTTACTAATCCAAAAGACATCGGCACCAGCCAAATGAATTAAATCAATGGCATTCTGTTGAGCTGTAGCCACTCGTTTTTCATAGTTTTCTTTGTTTAGTCTAGAAAACATACAGGGAACTGATACCGCTGTTGCAGTACCACAGGATGTAACGTCTTTAAATGAAACAACGCCTAAGTCTTTGGTTTGGTTATTGGTCGGTTTGTCATAACCATTTAAAGAAAAGTTTCGGGCGCGAGCTGTTTCACCAAGCACCAAAACGGTAATGCTTTTAGTGTTATTCGGACTAGAAATAGTTGGCGAAGTATCTAGTAAAGTAAACTTTAAAGGCGGATAGAGATAGTTTCTGTTTGCATATTTCACTGTAGAATCAATTAACGCATAGGGAGTTAAATAGCCGATCAAATCACGGTTATTTCTTCCAATGGATGCATAGCTAGAATAAAAAACGATTGCAATTAAAAAAATGGTGGCGAAACTACCGCTGATTAATTTAGCTCTGGAAAGCAACTCTCCCATAAAGGATGAATATGAGAGTTTTACTTTCGCAATCAGTATTGATGGCAGAATACCTAAGACAACAAAAAATACACAAGCAGAAAAATTAACATATGAAAGTGCTTCGGCTCTGTCAGTTTCAAATGTGTTTTGTATCATCCCATAGTCAAAAACAATGCCGTAGGTCACTGTGCTATAAAAAACAAGGGAAGATGTTAGTACTAATAGTATTAGTAGTGGTTTAGTTATCCAACGAAATGCAAAGAAGGATTGAAAGATGATCGATAATGACAGGAGGAATATTGGGACAGATAGTAGGAAGAAAATATTATACTCACTAAGTGCCAATATTGCAGAAGACGTTTTTAAAATAAACGGAGCGTTTAACACCAATGTTACATACCCACAAGTAAACATAACTAACTGATTGGTGGTAAGAGTGAGATTTTTTAGAAAAACTAAAGCCTTGTTCATTATTACACCTTAAAATGAATGCTTTGTAGTGATACGAAATTCGATACCATTGACGTTTTGAACTGAGGTCATTGGCTTGATGATATCTACATGTATTACGCGAGCTTCGCTGGTTTGCGTCGAATAAAATCGAGCACCAATACCTACGGAAGTCATCCACGAATCTTGGTCGGTGGTATTATCTGAACTACCAAAAACTCTGCCTGTATCGACAAAAATAGCCCCGCCTAACTCAAGTAATTTATAGATATTGATGTGAGGATAATAACGAGCTTCAGCAGTAAACTGGGTGCTGTGGTCGCCATGTCTGTATTGTAATGGGTAACCTCGTAAGCCAGTTTCACCACCTAAGACGATTGGACTGTCTTGAAATTGATTTTCACTAAATTGACTGCTGTTTTTTAAATAGGCACCCCAGCTATCATTTATTTTATGAAAGTATTCATTATTGACGCTTAAAACAGTTCTATTTGCATTGTCGGCATCACTGTAAATTTCCCCATCTAAGGTTGCAGTAATAAACCAAAATGCGTCATCAAATATTTCTATGCCTTTTGTTAAACTTGACCGCCAAAGTAATGTTGGTGAGGTATCTGTATTCCCGATATCAGTGCCAACCTGAGTTGTTAAATTCCACCCCAGATTGAAGTCTTCTATATGACTTATCAGGTTGAGGTTAGAAAGTTTTCTGAAGTCTTTTTGCAAATAATCAACACTAAGAAAAGGGTATATAAACTCTCTATTTGAGGGTGCTACAGAAATTAGTTCGGGATTTTGTATCTCATTAATTACTGAAAATTCATGCTGTTCATTGGTAAAGCCAATACCAAATCTTAATGTATCTTCTTTGGAGTCATTTTTAAGCCATTGCCAGCTAGCTGTTGAGTAACGTTGATTGTGTTCAAATTTGTTGTAAGTTCTGCCAAGTTTGTATTGGGTATCTATTTGCCTAAAGTTGTCAAAGCCAATATTAAATGCATTGTTGGTATCAAAACTTACAAAGTCTTTCTGTATGAATACAGATTCAGATGTGCCGTCGTCGCTGTTGGTTAGATTAACTTGCGCGTTAATATTATTATTGAGGAATAATGGGAAATGAGTTTTAAATTTATATCCACTGCGTTGATCATTGGTAAACGATTCAAGCTCAGCGTCTATACCCAAGCCTAAGAAATTCCTGTCTTTGATGCCAATAGCGTATTTATTCTTTCCCCCCTTACGGCCAAAATCTACTGTTGGCATTAGTGACCAGTTATCCCATGTTTCAACTGTGATTTTGTCAGAGTTCTCGTTTCGAGTTACTCGTGCATCTCTTATGTATTTTTTACTTCTGAGGTGGCGTTCCAGTTCTTCAAGATCTTCTTGGCTTACATCACACTTTTTGATGAAAAATGCTGCTTCATTGTACAGTGTTTTATTTTTGGTTTTGATATGAAAAAAGTTAGCCCAGCGATGGAGAAAAATAGTATCGGAGTCTTCTAGGTTAAAAATATCGTTGGTCTTAAATTCTATTTTATCTTTTTGATTACAATTATCGTCAGTTGCATTCGCTGCTTGTGCTCTACAAGTTAATAAAATTATTGATGCTGCAAGTAGGTTGATAACAAAATGCTTTTTCATAAAGACACCTCTTATGAGTATGGCTTTATGATAATTTTGTTAACTTAAGATTTACTTAAACTGATAACTACCAAAGTTTTGCATTTTTTGCTTTAAGCGCGTCGCAGCAAACCATAGTCGCGAATGCGTGCATCAAACTACGAGTTAAAATCAGCGCTATCTAATTGATTACGATATACCTACAGAAATACCCGCTTTTTCTGCAGCGACAACTTGGGTGTGCTTTTATCAACGGACGAATATCAGAAACTTATTGGTAATCACTCGACTTTATTAGAAGATTTGTGCATACCCATTATGTGAGATGACGAGAAACACTAACGATTTTGCACAATTTGAGCACGAAGTCACTCTCATTAACCCATTCTTGTAAAAAAGGCCTCACTGTCCCACAGCAAGGCCTTGTTCCAACACACTGTTCTTTGATTTCGTTAGAACACGATAAACGTATCCGGGAACGCAATGATCAAGGCTAACACCGCTACCTGCAGACAGATAAACGGTATCGCCCCTTTGTAAATCGTTGTGGTTTTCATCGATTTGGGCGCCACGCCTTTGAGATAGAATAGACTAAAACCGAAGGGTGGCGATAAGAACGAGGTCTGTAAGTTCATCGAAATCAAAATGGCAAACCACACCAAATCAATGTCCAAGGCCATCGCGACAGGTGTAATGATTGGCACCACCAAAAACGCAATCTCAATAAAGTCGATAAAGAAACCCAAGATCAAAATCGCGATCATTACCAAAATAATGAAGGTCCATTTTTCACCTGGCAAATCCAAGAAAAACTCTTCAACCAAGTACTCAGCACCAGAGTAACTAAACACCATCGAGAACGCGGTTGCACCAATCAATACCGCAAAGATCATGGAAGACACTTTGACGGATTCTTTGGAGACACCGACGATGGTTTTGATATCTAACCCACCATAAAACTGAGCCAGCAATAACGCGCCCACCGCACCAATTGCAGAGGATTCAGTCGGCGTCGCAATGCCGCCAAAAATCGAACCTAACACCGCAACAATCAGGATCATCGGAGGCACGATGTCTTTCAATGCTTGCTTGATGATAGTGGCTTGGTCTTCTTCGACTGGAATTGGTGGACAATAATGGGGTTTCAATTTAGATAACACGACAATGTACAAGACATACGCGCCAATGAGCATTACCCCTGGGATCACCGCGGCCTTAAACAAATCGCCAACCGCAATTCCCATCACATCGCCCAAGATAATCAAAATGATCGACGGAGGAATAATCTGCCCCAGCGTGCCCGACGCACAGATAACACCAGCAGCGGTTGGCTGATGGTAGTTGTTTTTGAGCATCACAGGCAGAGAGATCACGCCCATTGCGACGACTGAGGCACCGACCACACCAGTCGAAGCTGCAAGCAATGCACCGACCACAATGGTTGAAATGGCGACACCACCTGATACTGAACCAAATAACTTCGCAGAAGACTCTAGTAAACGCTCGGCTAAGCCGGTTTTTTGCAGGACAATGCCCATAAAAATGAACATCGGGATCGCCATCAAGGTCGTGTTTTCCATAATCGACATGATGCGATACGGCATAAATTCGAACAGATCGATGCCTAAGAATCCCACCCCAACAATGACTGAAATACCCGCGAAGGTGAACGCGACGTAATACCCACCGAACAAACAAATCAGTGCGGCAAAAAACAATAAAATACCAATTAACTCTTCCATTTAGACGCCCTCATTATGGATGTGGTCGTGGTGCACATTGGGGCGACCTAAGACAAGAATATTTTCAAGAATATGATGAAAAATGCACAGGATTAAAAACACATTGGATGCTGGTATGACTGAGCGAATGATCCAACGATAGGGTAAGCCACCCGGATCAGGCGAGCCTTCCATCATTTCAAATGCATCATAGGCATAACCATAGCCGTAGTAGGCTAGAATACCAGCAATTGGCAATGCAAAGAGCATGGCACACACAATATTGAGTTTCGCTTGCGTATGAGGAAGCCACTTTTCATAGAAAATATCTACTCGAACATGCGCATCTTCTTTCAGTGTGTAACCGATACCAAACATGAACATCGCAGCAAACAAATGCCATTCTAATTCTTGCATGCCGATACTGACGTTATTGAAAAAATAGCGCATTAACACATCGTAGAAGACGTTTAATACCATCAATACCATCAATAGGACGCACACATTCCCCATCGCATCGATAAATTTTCCGAGTACTTTATGTAAACCTTTCATTATATGCCTATTGCTTGTTGTGACATGAGTGACATAAAAAAGAGGCAGCCACAGGCGGTTGCCTCTTTATATATGTTAACCGGAAAACTTATTGAGAATCAAAGCTCTCTAAGTAAGCGCGGTCAGAGAAGTTGGTCCAAGCACGTGCTTTTTTGCGATACGCTTCAATCGAATCAAGGATTTTCTTAGATTGTGGATCGGCGTTGGCAAACTCGACCAATAATTTGTCGTTTTCTGCTTTAATTGCATTCATCACCTCAGCTGGGAACGAACGAATTTTCACATTTGGGTATTCGGTTTGAATCGTCGCCAAGTTGACTGCACTTTCGTGAGTAGATTGAGTGTACATGTCATAAGCAGCGAGTTTCATTGCGTTAACTAGGATTTGTTGCAAATCTTTAGGCAATTTATTAAATGCGCGCTCATTTACCATGAATTGCAATTCCGTCGCAGGCTCATGCCAACCAGTGTAGTAATAAGGCGCAATTTTGTGGAAGCCCATGCGCAAGTCTAGAGACGGACCCACCCATTCAAGTGCATCAATCGTATTACGCTCTAGCGCAGTATATAATTCAGCAGATGGAATGTTCGTTGGCTTAGCACCTAATTTTGCCAATACTTCACCAGCAAACCCAGGAATACGCATTTTCAGACCCTGTAAGTCTTCTAATGAGTTGATTTCTTTGCGGAACCAGCCACCCATTTGGTTACCTGTATTACCACCAGGGAAAGACAAAATACCATACTTATCGTAGGTTTCTTTCATCAATTCCATACCACCGCCGTGGTAGAACCATGCGTACTGTTCGGCAGTTGTCATACCAAAAGGTAACGTTGTGAAGAATAACGTATGAATGTCTTTACCCTTCCAGTAATAAGACGCAGAGTGACCCATCTCATATTGACCCGATTTAACAAAATCGAAAATACCTAGGGCAGATTTGTGCTTATTCGAAGAATCGATGCGGATGATCAAACGACCATTTGACATTTCTTCGACCATTTTGGCCATATTCTTGGTCGCATCACCAAACACAGGGAAGTTCGGTCCCCACGTTTCAGCAAGTTTCCAACGATACACTTTTTCTTTTGCCATTGCGATAGGGCTTGCTAGCAAGCTCACTACCAACAATGACTTGGCGAGAGTTTTAAAATTCATGTGTGTGTCCTTTAATTTGTTGTACTATTAAAAACAACATCACTTTAACAAATACAAGCAAAATACCAATTCGCAAAACTACCTATACCAACTAGGTAGTTCTACCTATGCTTTTGATTGATGGCCAGAATGTCTCTGCATTTACACTTCGGGTCTTTATGTTTTTTTACGACTAAGGTCTAGGGCGATAAGGCGGAGAATTTGGCAAAATAACATTGTATTTACAATTCTGTGAGCATTATGTTTTCTTTTCGATATATTTGGTTGATCATCGTCCAGGTCGCGGTCACAGCTGTTTTTACTTATGTTCTGGTAACCCAAGAATATCGCGATCTATCCGAGCAAAATCTTGCATCACTTGAAACTTTTCTGATTGAACAAAAGCAACGGGAACTCAAAAATTACACGTCACTCGCCGTCACCGCCATTGATGATGTCTATTATGGCAATGTGTTTGCAGAACCAGAGGCCAAAGCACACGCAGCCCAAACCTTCACACGGATGTTGTATGACGGCATCGACGGGTATTTTTTTACGTACGATCAGTTTGGCACCAACATTGTCCTACCTCATCAACCTGAGCGCATTGGCAAGAACTTTTGGGAGCTAACCGACCCCGATGGCGGTAAGACGATACAGATCTTGATCAATTTGGCGCAAAACGGCGGTGGGTATCATTTTTATAAATGGTCTCAACCATCTACTGAAGCCATCACCGATAAGCTTAGTTATGCAACCTATCTCGACAAATGGGACTGGATGGTGGGAACGGGGGTGTACCTCGACGATGTCTATGCTCAACTGGACAAAATCCAAGGTGAAATTGATGCCCAAGTCCAAAATACCCGCCTAATCATACTGGCAGTCGCTATCACTTCCATTATGTTAATATTGTTTGTGGCGGTTGCTATCAGTGTCACTCAGAAACAAGAAAATGAAGCCAAAGTCTCAGCCTTAGGGCAAAAAATCATTACCTCACAAGAAGACGAACGCCGTTATATTGCGAGAGAATTACACGATGGCATCATTCAAATGCTGGTCTCGATCAAGTATTCCCTAAGTGCCACCAAAATGATGTTAAAAAAATCTCATACCCCTGAACCGCAAGCGCTCAATGCGGCATCGTCTAGCTTAGATTTGACCATCAATGAAGTCAGACGTATCTCTCATCACTTACACCCACAAATCTTGGACGAATTAGGATTGTCAGCCGCGATTGAAGCACTCGCCGAAGAATTTAGTAAGCGTACCCAAATTGCTGTCACCGTTAATAAACTGAAAGTTAGAAAGCTCTTATCGCCACAACTCAATACCTCTCTGTATCGAACCGTACAAGAATGTCTGACCAATGTAGAGAAGCACGCCAAGGCGCAACGGGTGGACATAGACTTAGAAATGGCAGAAAATTGGTTGAGTTTAAAAATTCGGGACGACGGCCAAGGGTTTAATCCGGAGGATACTGATAAATTTGGGATTGGACTCAATAATCTGCAAGAGCGCGTGGATTATTATCAAGGCAAAATTGCTATAATATCGAATCGACGTGGCACCAAAATCGAAATCAAAATACCGCTGAGTAGTTTTGCCAAAAACTTTGCGACGATCGACCAAAATAAAGATCAGCAAAATACCGAGAAGGGAACTGCATGAGTCCGACGATAAAAGTGTTATTAGTGGATGACCATCCAATGGTTCGCGACGGTATTATGAGCTGTTTGGCGTTTTATGATGATGTGGAGGTCATTGGCACAGCGAATAACGGTAGCGAGGCGATTACCCAGCTGAGAACATTGACACCGGATGTCATTATGATGGACATTTCGATGCCAGACCTAAATGGCATCGATGCTACAGAACAAATCCTAGAAATATCGCCACACTCCAAAATTCTGATTTTCAGTATGCACGATAATGCAGAGTACATTACCAACGCGGTTCAAGCAGGAGCCTCTGGATACATCCTCAAAAATACAGATGCTGACGAAGTGTATCTGGCCATCACTCAGGTGGCTCAAGGACGACGTTATTTTGGTGAAAACATCGCGCAAATTTTGTTGAGCAAACCCACCCACCCTGAGGCTGCTCGATTAACAACTCGCGAACAAACTGTGTTGTCTTATCTCGCCCAGGGATTGTCCAGTAAACAAATTGCCGAGCAAACCCATATCAGTGTTCGTACCGTAGATGCTCATCGCCGTAACATCAAGGCTAAACTGCAATTAGATACCGTCGCAGAGATGATTCGCTATGCAGTTGAGCATGGCCTTGTCAGACGCTAATACCGTTTTTTATACTAAATTATAGTTTTTGATATGAGTCTTGGTTCGCCCCCCTGATTTTCGACTAGGACAAGACTTTATTCAAAGACAAGTTAGCGAAACCGGTCACCCCTTATGTATTAGTTGAAACCATACATAAGGCGTTCACGATACAAGAGCGTTGACAAGCAGGTCGAAAAAAAAAGTTACTCTCTCAACTCACGACGTAGAATTTTGCCCACGGTCGATTTTGGTAACTCATCAATAATATTCACTTCTTTGGGCACCTTGTATCCGGTCAATGATTCCCGACAATGTGCAACAACCTCTTCTGGGGTAACCTCGCCATTGACACTGATATACGCGACAACCCTTTCTTGAGTTTGGTCATCGGGTTTGCCAACGACAGCGGCTTCCACGACAGCCGGATGCTTCACCAGTACATCTTCAATTTCATTAGGATACACATTAAAACCTGAGACAATGATCATGTCCTTGATGCGATCGACAATTTTGATGGCACCGTCTGGTAGCTTTACACCGACATCGCCAGTTTTAAAATACCCATTAGTCGTCATCACTTTGGCTGTTTCCTCAGGGCGGTTCCAATAGCCTTGCATAACTTGAGGACCTTTCACGGCTATTTCACCTGATTCACCATCGGCTACTGGTTGGTCTTGATCGTCGAGCATTTGCACATCAGTGTCGATCATTGGGAAACCAACCGTGCCGATTTGTTCTTGCCCAGGGATGTTAAGTGAAACCACAGGAGAAGTTTCAGACAGTCCATATCCTTCCGCAATCGTACAACCGGTTGTTTTTAACCAAAGTTCTGCAGCAGCGCCAGTCAGAGCAGTTCCACCAGAAGTCGTCACTTTTAAAGCGCTGGTATCAAGCGCTTTGAACTTGTCATGCATACACAAACCCACAAACAAGGTATTGATGCCAGCGAAGGCTGTAAACTTGAACGGGGCGATTTGGTCGATGAATGCATCCAAATCACGTGGATTTGGAATCAGTATCGAGTGACCACCGTTGCCAAAATAACTAACCATTGACACCATTAAGGCGTAAATATGATATAGCGGTAATGGACACACAATCGTTTCCTCACCCGGCACGAAGGCATCGCCCATACGCTCTGCGAACTGATAATTATTACTCAATAAATTGCCATGGGACAGCACAGCCCCTTTTGATACACCAGTTGTGCCACCGGTATATTGCAACGCTGCCGTATCATCTAGTCTGGTATTAGGACGTGGTCTCAATTTGTGCTGAGCGCCCTTCACAAATACGTCCACATAACAAGGATAGTCAACATCACTGACTGCTTGTCCCGTTAATAGTTGTGGAGCGGACGTCACAATCACATGCTCAATACCAACATCTGCTTTGATGGCTTCATATTTTGGTAGTAAATCAGAGAGTATAACGAGTGCCTTTGCACCTGAGTCATTGAACTGATGCTGCATTTCAGGTGGTGTATAAAGTGGATTAGTACTTACCACGACAAGCCCTGCGCGCATAGCGCCAAAAAATGCAACTGGGCTTTGAATTAGGTTTGGTAGTTGAATCGCGATTCGGTCGCCTGCTTGCAACCCAAGTTCATGTTGCAAGTAACAGGCAAATTTGTATGACATCTCGTCCATTTCAGCAAACGTCTTGGTTTGACCTATTGCGGTAAAAGCTTGCTTAGCTGAATACTTTGTCAGGGTTCGCTCGATGAAGTCACCCAAATTATGGATGCCGTCAGGAATAAGTGTGTGGCTCATAGACATGACCTTAATGTTATTATTTTGTAAACACTACTAGTCTGACCTGTAACTGTGATGATTTCAACCCTTTCCAATGAAGAAGAAATGAATGATTTTTTAAATCTGTTGCGCTGTGTTCACAAAGCGAATGCTTAATGAACACTTGTTTGACCATGCACATATTAGATAATACTCGAGGCTCTAGAACGCTTTATATTGAATTTAGCGATCTTGACACGCCAACCAATAAACTAGCCAATATTTATTACGCACAATAAAAAAGCACCCGTAGGTGCTTTTTTACGTTTTTTCATTGATGAAAATTAGTTAGCTTTAGTCACTACGTCCACTAACGTCCAGTTCTTAGATTTAGAAATAGGCGCTACCTCACGGATAGTGACTACATCACCTTCATTACACTGGTTGGTTTCATCATGAGCGTGTAACTTAGTAGTACGCTTAATAAACTTCCCATAGATAGGGTGCTTAACTTTGCGCTCTACTGCAACAGTGATAGTTTTATCACCTTTGTTGCTGACAACACGGCCTTGTACTGTACGGATTTTCTGTTCAGTCATTACTTACCAGCCTTCTTTTGAGTCAAAATAGTTTTAACACGCGCGATGTTACGACGCACTTTCTTCAATTGGTCAGTTTTTTCAAGCTGGCCAGTTGAATATTGCATACGTAAGTTGAACTGTTCACGCAATAAGTTTAATAACTCTGCATTTAGTTCTTCAACGCTTTTCTCTTTTAGTTCAGCTGCATTCATTACATCACCGTCCGAGTTACAAAGGTTGTCTTGAACGGAAGTTTCGCAGCAGCAAGGGCAAACGCTTCACGCGCCAATGCTTCTGGAACACCTTCCATTTCGTATAACACACGACCTGGCTGAATTTGGCAAACCCAGTATTCAACGTTACCTTTACCTTTACCTTGACGCACTTCTAGAGGCTTCTCAGTAATTGGCTTGTCCGGGAATACGCGGATCCAAATTTTGCCTTGACGCTTGACGTGACGTGTCATAGCACGACGCGCTGCTTCAATCTGACGCGCAGTCATACGACCTCGACCAACAGATTTAAGACCATAAGTACCGAAGCTGACTTTGCTTCCCGCGATCGCTAAACCACGGTTACGGCCCTTATGCATCTTACGGAATTTCATACGTTTAGGTTGTAACATATCTTAACCCTCTCGCTTCGCGTTGCGGCCTTTCTTCTTAGGCGCTGCAGCTGGCTTAGCCGCTTCTGTTTCAAGTGGTAAACCACCTAATACTTCACCTTTGAAGATCCAAACTTTAACACCGATGATACCGTAAGTTGTCAATGCTTCAGATGTTGCGTAGTCGATGTCTGCACGGAAAGTGTGTAGTGGTACACGACCTTCACGGTACCATTCAGAACGCGCAATCTCAGCACCACCTAAACGACCAGATACTTCTACCTTGATACCTAGGGCACCAAGACGCATGGCGTTTTGTACTGCGCGCTTCATCGCACGACGGAACATAACACGACGCTCAAGCTGGCTTGAGATGCTATCGCCTACTAGCTGTGCATCTAATTCAGGCTTACGAACTTCTGCGATGTTGATTTGTGCTGGTACACCAGCAAGCTTAGCAACATGGTTACGAAGTTTTTCAACGTCTTCACCTTTTTTACCAATCACAACACCTGGACGGGCTGTGTGGATTGTCACTTTGATGCTCTTTGCAGGGCGCTCGATGACAATTTTAGATAATGACGCGTTTTTCAATTCTTTCGTCAAGTACTGACGCACTTGATGATCATTGTACAAGTTGTCAGCATATTCCGCAGTATTAGCGTACCAAGTTGAAGTCCATGGTTTGCTGATACCTAAGCGTATGCCGGTAGGATGAACTTTCTGTCCCATAATCTACTCCTAGTTATCCGCTACAACCACAGTGATGTGACTGCTACGCTTAAAGATACGATCAGCACGACCTTTGGCACGTGGCTTGATGCGTTTCATCGTTGGACCTTCGTCGACAAATACTTTTGCGACAGTTAACTCGTCGATGTCAGCACCTTCGTTGTGCTCGGCGTTTGCAATCGCAGACTCGAGTACTTTCTTAACTAATACAGCTGCTTTTTTGTTGCTGTAAGTTAATACTTCTAGTGCTTTTTCAACGTGTAGACCGCGAATTTGATCTGCTACCAAACGTGCTTTCTGAGCCGAGGTACGAGCAAAACGGTGTTTAGCTAAAGCTTCCATTTATTTCTCCTCTTAACGCTTAGATTTCTTATCAGCGACATGGCCGCGATAAGTACGCGTTGGCGCAAATTCGCCCAACTTATGGCCGACCATTTCGTCAGTGACGAACACAGGTACATGCTGGCGACCGTTATGGACCGCAATGGTCAACCCAATCATATCTGGGATGATCATAGAACGACGTGACCAAGTTTTAATTGGCTTCTTGTCGCCTTTTTCCACTGCAGCTTCTACCTTCTTCAGCAAGTGTAGGTCAATAAAAGGACCCTTCTTGAGAGAACGTGGCATGGTGAATCCTCGCTATTATTTATTGCGACGACGAACGATAAGTTTGTCGGTACGCTTATTACTACGGGTTTTCTTACCTTTGGTAGGAATACCCCATGGAGTGACTGGATGACGACCGCCCGAAGTACGACCTTCACCACCACCGTGTGGGTGATCAACTGGGTTCATGGCAACACCACGAACAGTTGGGCGCACACCGCGCCAGCGAGATGCACCCGCTTTACCCAATGAACGAAGCATGTGCTCTGCGTTGCCAACTTCACCAATAGTAGCGCGGCAATCGGCTAATACTTTGCGCACTTCGCCAGAACGAAGACGTAAAGTCACATAAGCTCCATCACGCGCCAAGATTTGCGCGTACTGACCTGCTGAACGTGCAATTTGTGCACCTTTACCAGGCTTCATTTCGATGGCGTGTACTGTTGAACCAACCGGCACGTTACGCATTGGTAATGCATTACCTGCTTTGATTGGTGCATCAGAACCAGATTGAATTGCATCGCCAGCTTGAACACCTTTAGGTGCAAGAATGTAACGACGCTCACCATCTGCATACAATACTAGTGCGATGTTTGCAGAACGGTTTGGATCATATTCTAAACGCTCGACTTTCGCAGGGATACCGTCTTTATTACGTTTAAAGTCGATAACACGATAGTGATGCTTGTGACCACCACCAATGTGACGAACTGTAATACGACCGTTGTTATTACGACCACCAGACTTACTTTTCTTCTCTAAAAGAGGAGCATAAGGTGCGCCTTTGTGTAGATCGGGATTAACGACCTGAACAACGTGACGACGACCGGCAGAAGTTGGCTTAGCTTTTAATAATGGCATTTCCTAACTCCTTACTCACCCGCACCGACGAAGTCGATGTCTTGACCTTCTTTAAGCACTACGTAGGCTTTCTTAAAGTCATTGCGTTTGCCGAAACGCATGCCAGTCCGCTTGGTTTTACCCTTTTGGTTGACAGTACGTACCGAGTTAACTTCTACTTCGAAAAGCTTCTCAACCGCAGCTTTGATTTCCGCTTTGTTCGCGTCTGTCGCAACTTTGAAAACAACTGTGTTGTTGCCTTCTGCAGCCATAGTTGACTTTTCAGAAATATGAGGTGCTAAAAGCACTTTTAATAAACGTTCTTCGTTCATGCTAATGACTCCTCTAGTTGCTTAATCGCATCCGCAGTGATTAACACGTTTTCAAAAGCGATTAGGCTTACAGGATCAATACCTTGTACATCACGAACGTCAACTTTGTATAAGTTGCGAGAAGCCAAGAACAAGTTCTCATCGACTTCGCTAGTCACGATTAACACATCGTTAAGGTTCAAGCCGTTTAATTTGTTTAAAAGCTCTTTGGTTTTTGGTGCTTCTACACCAAAGCTTTCAACTACGATCAAACGCTCTTGACGTACTAATTCAGATAAGATGCTCTTGATCGCGCCACGATACATCTTTTTGTTAACTTTTTGCTCAAAGTTACGAGGCTTAGCAGCGAATGCGCGGCCACCGCCAACCCAGATTGGGCTACGGATAGTACCAGCACGTGCACGACCTGTACCTTTTTGACGCCATGGCTTCTTACCACCACCGCGTACTTCAGAGCGAGTCTTTTGAGCTTTAGAGCCCTGACGCGCACCAGCACTGTATGCTACGACTACTTGATGTACTAACGCTTCGTTGAACTCACGTCCAAAGGTAGCTTCTGATACTTCAAGAGCGCCGTTAGCGTCTTTTAATGTTAATTCCATCAGTATACTCCTCGACGTTACGCTTTAACTGCTGGACGCACGATAACATCGCCGCCAGTCGCGCCAGGAACGGCACCTTTAACTAATAAAAGGTTGTTCTCAACATCCACTTTCACCAATTCTAAAGACATGGTAGTCACGCGCTTGTTGCCCATTTGACCAGCCATTTTTTTGCCTTTAAATACTTTACCTGGTGATTGGTTTTGACCAATTGAACCAGGCGCACGGTGAGAGAGTGAGTTACCGTGAGTCATACGCTGAGAACTGAAGTTCCAACGTTTGATTGCACCGGCAAAACCTTTACCTTTAGAGGTACCCGCAATATCTACTTTGCTCGTCTCGTTAAATAGTTCAACAGTGATTTCACTGCCGACTTCAAGACCTTCGCCTTCACCTTCTGCAAGGCGGAATTCCCACAAGCCACGACCTGCTTCCACGCCAGCTTTAGCAAAGTGACCTGCTTCAGCTTTGTTGACGCGGTTGGCTTTCTTATCGCCAGCCGTTACTTGTAGTGCACGATAACCGTCAGTCTCATCAGTACGTAACTGAGTGATGCGGTTTGGGGTCGCTTCGATAACGGTCACCGGAATGGATACGCCATCTTCAGTAAAGATGCGTGTCATACCGACTTTACGACCGACTAGACCAATCGCCATTGTTATAACCCTCTTCTATTTAGCCCAGGCTGATTTGAACATCAACACCGGCAGCCAAGTCCAATCTCATCAACGCATCAACTGTTTTGTCAGTTGGTTCGATGATGTCCACTAAACGCTTGTGCGTACGGATTTCATATTGATCACGCGCGTCTTTGTTAACGTGCGGAGAGATAAGAACCGTATAACGCTCTTTGCGAGTTGGTAAAGGGATAGGACCGCTTACCTGAGCACCTGTACGTTTCGCCGTTTCAACGATCTCTGAAGTTGATTGATCAATCAACTTGTGGTCGAACGCTTTTAAACGAATGCGAATTCTTTGATTTGGCATCGATTTAGCTCCAATCGAAAGAACAAAAAAAATCACCATTTCGTCCCATTCTCTATTGGGAGAAACGATGTGCGAATAAACTATGGGTTTCCAATTGAAACCTTTGTTTGTTGTTAATAGGGCTCTAGTGAACCGAGCAACTAACCAAATAATTAGACCTGTTTAGCTGCCTATTAACCTTACAGTCAACTGACATGTGGGCGCGAATTATACTCGTGTTTATCATGAATGCAAGTCTTTGTGCAAAAAACTGACCATTCGGTCTGATTTATGGTGGTTTTTATGTGTTTTTGTCGTTATGCACTATGTTTAGACTACGTTTTACGTTATTTCTTACATTAGGTGTGCATGACTTGGGTTGCGGGAACACAAGATTTTTCTAGCATTCATACTATAATAAAGCAACATGCGTCGCTTGTGGATGGGTTCTCACATTTGCAACCTGTTATTTTGGGTCTGTTTGCCTGTAACCGTGTAACGATTTATCAGCGCCGGCGGCAACAACAAGATTTGGTTGCCAAATTTAAAAGTGGTAGTCAGACCGTTAAGATTGAAGTACCGATCACTCCACAATCTATCGCTGGGTATGTTGCTCTCTCCAAGCAATCACTGTTGGTACCGGATCCAAGAGATTCGGACGCCCTAAAACAGATCCATCCTCGGCTTTCTTTTGCTGAACAATACGATAAGCAAAACCAGTTTGTTACTCACAATATGCTTTGTATTCCTATCGTCCATGCGGATGTTTTACTCGGTGTATTACAATTGATCAACAAACGCGACACCATGTTTGCCGAAACTGACTTGTTCTTAGGGCAAATGTTAGCTGAGCTTCTGGGTCAACATTTCTGCTATGAACTTGGGGGAACTTTGCGTCCATGGGATGATTTACTGCATCGAGCACTCATTTCTCGTAAGGCATTGCAAGAGCTGTATTGTGAACCTCGCTATAAAAATAATTCATTGCTAGCGTGCCAGAAACTGATGAGTGAGCATCGAATAAAGCAATCTGACTTGGGTTCCGCTCTATCATTACATTACCAGGTGCCTTTTATAACGTATAACCCTGATCAATATCATATCTACCACAACGAGCACATGCTCAATTTATCTTATCTTAAACTCAATTTAGTCGTTATTTTGGCTGATGTTCATGCAAAACCTACTATCTTGATGGCTGATCCAAATAATGCCAGTCTGATCATGGAAGTAGGTCAAGCATTGAATTTGACTCAGCCCGAAATTGCCGTCGGCTTACCCCAACATATCTTGCAATATTTAGGCGAAAATAGCACCACAACTGCCCCCGGTAATATGGATGAAATTTTAGATGAAATATCCACGAGTACTGATGAAGACGACGAACAGATTGATGAGCTTTCGGATGATGCCCCTGCAATTGTTCGCTTAGTGAGTCGTATTTTACATGATGCGAAACGGTTAAACGCCTCAGATATCCACATTGATCCAGAAAAAAACGGACCCACTAGAGTTAGAATGCGCGTTGATGGGGTATGTCGTGATTTGAATAACCTCCCTGCCTCGCATCATAATGCCGTCATTGCGCGCATCAAAATCATGGCTAATCTTAATATTGCCGAGAAACGCATTCCTCAAGACGGTAAATTAGCGTTCAAATTATCGGGGCGTCTTGTTGAGGTGCGTGTTGCCACAATCCCGACAGTAGCAGGTGAAGGAGTGGTTATGCGGATCCTTGCGACTGCTGGCGCAATGCCTTTATCCAAAATGAACATCGTCCCTAGCAATATGCGAATGCTACATCAGATGATTTTAAAACCTCATGGTATTTTGTTGGTTGTGGGACCGACAGGCTCAGGTAAAACCACTACTTTGCATGCTATTTTGGGACATCTTAATACTCCTGATAAAAAAATATGGACCGCAGAAGATCCCGTCGAAATTACCCAACCAGGTTTACAACAGGTACAAATTGCGCCAAAAATTAATTTTACTTTTGCCACAGCACTCCGAGCGTTTTTGCGCGCCGATCCTGATATTATTTTGATTGGTGAGATGCGTGACAAAGAGACCGCTCATGCAGGTATTGAAGCGTCATTAACGGGGCACTTAGTTTTATCGACTTTGCACACCAATTCGGCCCCAGAAACCATCACTCGTTTACTCGATCTCGGCTTAGACCCGGTTAACTTTTCCGATGCATGTGTTGGTATTTTAGCGCAGCGTTTAATCCGTACCTTATGTCCAGAATGCAAAGAGCATTATACGGCCTCGGAAACTGAACGCGAGTTCATCGTGCGTCAATACGGGGATAAGTATCTGCAAGAGTTAGATTTGCAGGATGACGTCACTCTTTATCGAGCCAAAGGCTGTGATGCTTGCGGTGATACCGGCTACAAAGGTCGCACCGGCGTGCATGAGCTTTTGAGTATGACGCCTGCTCTACGAGCGATGGTCTACCGCAAAGTATCCGCACACGAATTAGCTGAACAAGCTAGAACTGATGGTATGCGCACTCTCATTCAAGATGCTTTGCGAAAATTGCTCAAAGGCGATACTGATACCAAGCAAGTGCAAGTGTTAGGAGGACTTGATTGAATTTAAAAGGTAAATAACTCTTTATAAATAGTATGATAACACTCAAAATATCGTGCGATTGGATAATCTTCAGTTTGATAGCCAAAAGACCAAGCTTGCATACCGGCATTGTGTGCCACTTGGATGTCATATAAATAATCTCCAACATACGCAATCTGATTAGGTGCAATATTCCACTGCTTAGCAATATTGAGAAGTGCGGTGGGATCGGGTTTGGCAGGAGCATCTTCTCGCGTGATTACCGTTTTGATTGGAATCTGGTTACGTTGTAGTTTGACCGCTGTTGCTTCACGGCAATTACGCGTCACAATAGCGGTTGGAATGTCTTGCTCATGCAACGCCTCAACAAACGCTTGAGCACCATTGATCCAGTGGGAAGTCTGCGCTTCGACAATTTCGTGTTGCATAATGATGGCATCGGCCATCTCTGCCACCTCGCTGTCACTTTGGCGTAAGCGCTCCACGTAGCCAAGGATATCTTCGCCTTCAGGGCAATGTATGTCTTGACGCATTCGCGCAAAATCTAAGGCCGAGTGCACCAACGTGTCATCTAAATCAAAAATAATACCGAGTGGCAACAATGTATTGTTCTATTTTAGTAAGTAATATATTTCTTTACGCATCAGCAACAAAATAGTTTGTAGAGCATATAAAAATTACTGACACTGAATCTTAGGTATATCGGCCCAGTTGGTTGTGTATTGTGGGGATAAATATTGTCTGCGCATACGCCATTTGGGCACAATTCCTTTGGCCGCCATCCCCAACGTATACTTACCATAACGTTGATTAATCCGATCTAAACACGTCATCAACTGTGGGCTGTCTTCTGCTTCATTGAATAGATCTTCTTGGACAAATTCCTGCTGAATCAATTCTGTTGCTCCCAAGCCGGACTTGTGAAAAATGATCCCTGGACGAAAAATCTGCTCCGCCGCCGCACTAGCCACCCCAACCAACTGCAAGGTGTCAGACGTAGGCACCGCAAACCTGTGCTCAATCGCTTTTTTATAATATTCGTCACGACTAAATGGGTTGGAATGTGCGAAGATCCTTAACGCTTTGACTGCAGAGCCTTGAGCCCTGACCTTGACCCCTACATGCTCGGCATGTAAACACAAAGATTGGCGTAAACTGTTCAAATCCGTCACCTTCTCACCAAACGCTCGGGTTGAAAATATCTGCTGCTTGACGGCTTTGATCGCATCCCAATGCATGCACACTTCACCGTTGAGTTCCCGCACTGTGCGCTCAACCTCAACTGAAAACTGTTTGCGCATCGCTTTGGGCGAAGCACAGGCAAGATCCCAAGCAGTCTTGATCCCCATCAGCTCTAACTTAGCGCTGATGCGACGACCTATCCCCCACACATCACCCACCGCCATACGACGCAAAATATACTCTCGCTCAACAGGGTTGCTAATGACAGCGATAAAATTACCTTTGAACTTATCTATCTTCTTGCCGGCGTGACTGGCGGCCTTAGCCAATGTAGGTGTAGATCCAATACCAACCCCCACCGGCAAACGCAAATTGCGCCATACTGTCCAGCGGATCAGTTGCGCGTGGTAGTCCCAACCATACTCTGGCAACATGTCGGCAAAATGCAAAAAGCATTCGTCAATCGAATATACGTATTGTTGTGGCGCAAACTCAGCAATCACGCCCATCATCTTACGCGACAAGTCATCATATAATTCATAATTGGAAGAACGAATGACACAGCCATGTCTTGCCAGAATATCTTTGACCTGATGATATGGCCCAAACTTCTTGACGCCAGTTTGTTTGGCATATTCGCACATCGCACAGATACACCCGTCATTGTTGGTCAACACCACCACGGGCTTTTGTCGAATACTCGGATCGAATACCTTCTCAGCAGACGCATAGAAGCTATTGGCATCAACCAGCGCATACATCAATCTTGTCCCAAATTCATACTGACTTTGCGTGAGGCTCGATGCATGCGCACCGAGCGCACGACAATACCTTCTTCTTCAAAGGTATCACCGGGGCCAATGACATATGGTTCGTGAAACTCGGCAGCGGACAACAGCACCATCGCCTTGCGATCAAACAGCTTACATACAAAGGCGCCATTGAGATTGGCCACAATGATATCTAATGAACCTTTGCCCGCGGCACGATCGACAATTAACAGGTCATTATCATAAATCCCATAGCCCACCATGGAATCGCCTTTTGCTTGACCAATAAAGGTTGCAGAAGGGTGTTCAATCAAAAGCTCATCTAAATCTAGCCCAAGCTGTTTGTATTCAGCCGCGGGCGATTCAAAACCGGCAATACCTGCTTGCGCGGCAAGTGGAATAACTTGTAGCATAGCTCACCTCACAAATACTGTTTATATATACAGTATAATATTGGTGAGATTTTGTAAATATTTACTGTTGATTTATCCAGTGGTTTGCGTATACTTTTATTTATTATTTATCACTGGAGTCAGCCAATGGCCGTCATTACACAATACGTAGTGCAACACAAAGGGGTGGACAAATTGGTTACAACCGACAAGAAAGCCGCCGATCAATATGACAAGATGCTCAATGTAGCGGATAACTTAGCAGAGTATATCGAAGCCAAAGGTGTCAAGCTGGCCGATCAAGAGTTAGAGGATCTCAGTATCCTATTAGCGAAACACAAAGACTCGATTCAGAAAATTTTTAAAGGATCAGAGGCGAGTACGATGCTCGAAGCAGAAAGCGCTGATGTGATAGCCATTGACGAGAGCGCTAGCTAAAAGCAGACCGGATAATTTGGTGTGATACTACATAATGTATCATTGATCATACCTAATGCTCGCATTTGAGAGTGTATATCCAATGCTTCACTATCAACCAATACTTGTTCGCAATACTGCAAAAAAATACATCACTTTTTAGGATGGATTACTGTATTTATACACATAAGTTTTGGTGATTATAAAAATAACTACCAAAAATACGATAAACCACAAATCTAAACCATGCTTAAACGAGTAAAGGACTGGTAGCAAGCATGACATTCAACGATATTTTAGCCCTCACTCTAGATTTTGAAGGTGGTTTCAGTGGTCACAGTGATGACCGTGGTGGCGCCACCATGTATGGTATTACTTCCAATACTTTGCGGATCATTGCCCAATTAGCACCTGAGCTATCACTTCCAGCGCAAGTGAGTGAATTAACCCAAAAGCAAGCACACCTGATCTACCAACGCTTCTATTACGAGGCACCTAATATTCACCTTTTGCATCCAGCAGTGCAAGGGGTTGTATTCGATATGGCCGTCAACCATGGTCCGCAAAAAGCCATCAAGATCCTACAACGTGTGTGTAATTTGTCTGGGATAGTCGCCATTCAAGAAGATGGCATCATAGGACCCATGACGATCCGCAGCATCGATCGAGTCTATCGAGCCATGGGCAGTCTGCTGGTGAATGCCATCTGTGACGAGAGAGTTTTGTTTTATCAAGCGATCTGTGCCAATGATGCAACGCAACAGATATTCTTGCATGGCTGGCTCAGGAGAGCTAACGCATTTAAGCGCAAAGGAAACTACACATGAGTGTATTCAAACGCATTCCTGTGGTCACCACATTACTCGATACGTTGGGCAAACGCATAGATGACTTGTTCACGTCCGATGAAGAACGTGGTGATATTGCCACCCAACAACAAAAAATTGCCTTAAAACAACTGGTCACTCAACTCAAAGCGCAACACACTCAACTGCAAATCAATCTACAACAAACTAAGCACCCAAGTTTATTTGTCGCTGGGGCCAGACCCGCCATTATTTGGATTGGTGCTGCTGGGTTAGCGTATGAAGCCATCGTTCGCCCTTTAGGGACTTGGTTGATCTTACAAACATTGGATCTCAATGCCATTATGGGACCACAAGCTCTACAAAATGCGACACCACAGCAAGTGCAAGCGATATTGGATTTTTATGCATTACCCGGGATGAACACGGAATTGTTTTTGCCCATAATTTTTGGTGTCTTAGGCATTGGTGGCTTTCGGACATGGGAAAAAATCAACGGCAAAGCCCGTGATAATCTCACTCCACAACACGGTGAATATGAACTCATGGCCAAAGTTATGCTCGAAAAATACCAAACAGAACTCGACACACCACCCAGCGCATTCATATCAAATCCCAGTATTTCCCAATTTAAAGCTGCTCAGAAAGATGGTACATTTGTGCCACAATATTACCAATATCAGCCTAACGACAGGGCAAAAGGAAACTAGCACATGCGTTATCTTCATACTATGGTCAGAGTGCGTGACTTAGAGGCATCATTACACTTTTATTGTGAGTTATTAGGGTTGGTTGAAGTCAATCGCTTTGACCATGAACAAGGGCGTTTTACGCTCGTCTTTTTGGCCGCACCTGCCGACGTCGAACGCGCTAAACAAGACAAAGCGCCTTGCGTCGAACTCACCTACAACTGGGACGATGAAGCATACACTGGCGGACGCAACTTTGGCCATCTTGCTTATCGCGTAGAAAATATCTATGCGACTTGCCAACGCCTACAGGACGGTGGCGTGACCATTAACCGGCCACCCCGTGATGGACACATGGCGTTCGTGCGTTCTCCCGATGGGATTAGCATTGAACTGTTACAGGAGGGTGATCACCTTACCCTGCAAGAACCTTGGGCAAGCATGCCAAATACGGGTGAATGGTAATCACGTATCAGCATGACCCCAGCCATTGCTTTGTTACAACAACAGAATATCGCTCATGAAGTTTTATCTTATGAGCATTCCCCCAATGCAACGTCTTATGGTTTGGACGCTGCAGACAAGCTCTACTTGAACCCGGCTCAAGTATTCAAAACACTTGTCACAGACTGTTCGGGCACACTGGTTGTTGCTCTAGTGCCCGTTGCATACTCTCTTAACTTAAAAGCATTAGCCAAAGCAATCGGAACTAAAAAAGCCTGTATGGCCTCTCCTCAAATGGTACAAAGTAAAACAGGATACGTATTAGGAGGCGTTAGTCCGCTGGGACAAAAAACACGCTTAAAAACCGTCATTGACCAGAGTGCTAGAGAGCTTGACCTGATGTATATTAGTGCCGGCAAAAGAGGACTAGAAGTCGCTTTGAGACCTACTGATCTTTCTCATCTTTGTTCCGCACAATGGCTAGACATTGCCATATAAATCCGTATCCTAAGAGTTTAAAAATACAATAATAACAACGACACTTAATAAGCTTTTTCCTATGACACAGCAAAATAACAAGCAAGCGATCTTGAATTACACCCGTTCAATGTACATGGGAAATTTTGCGCAAGCTCAACTCATGGCTGATGATTTATTTGCGCAAGACAGTACCTTACAACTGTGTTTTCCATTTGAAACATTAGATGATATTACCCACCTATTCGGAATTTACGATACCCTACTAAACGCTATTCCCGATTTGGAGCGAAGAGATACTATCGTGATCTCCAATGCTACCGATAAAGGCCATGAATGGGTTGGCTGTTGTGGCTATTACACGGGCGTTATGGTTCGAGATTGGTTAGATATTCCAGCTACAGGGCGGATGGTCTCGATGCGCTTTCATGAATTTTATCGCTTTGTTGATGGTCGCATAGTCGAAATGCAAGCCATTTGGGATATTCCTGAGCTCATGATACAAGCCAATGCATGGCCTTTAGCTCCGAGTTTAGGTCGTGAATGGCATGTGCCAGCTCCAGCGACTCAAGATGGCATATCAACTCAGCCTCTTGAGCCAGAGCTCAGCGCAAAAGCAGCGCGCATCGTCACCGATATGTGTACCGATTTGGGCAATCACGCTACAGGCGGGCCCAAAGCGATGCAACTTCCTAAATATTGGCATGAGCGTTGTAGCTGGTATGGTCCCAGTGGCATTGGTACAGCTAGAGGTTTACATGGATTTCGGCACTGGCATCAAATTCCATTTTTGAATGCGCTTCCTGATCGCGATGGCAACCCAGAACACGGGCATATGTTTGCGGACAACAATTATGTTGGCTATACCGCATGGCCGGGTATGTTTATGACGGTCAGTGATGATGGGTGGCTGGGGATTGTCCCAAATGGCAAACGTATTAGCATGCGCAGTTTGGATTTTTGGCGGGTCGAAGGTGAAAAAATCCGTGAAAACTGGGTGCTTATTGATTTGCTGTCGGTCTATGACCAACTCGGTTTAGATGTGTTTGCACGCCTTAGGGAATTCAACAAAGCGCGAAATTATTTACATCATATGGATTTAGATCTGTAATGACAAACACCCTACAGGATGTACTCAAGCTACACCAAGTTGCGTTTACTCATGCAAACGCAACATCTGAGCACCCGACCCTAGATATAAAACAATGGGTTGTGCGTGACGGAGAGTCTGTATTTTTACAAGGCAAATCCGGTTCTGGGAAAAGTACCCTGCTTAACCTAATTGCAGGTACCCTTACCCCGCAAAGAGGGAGTATTGAGATAGCAGGTACCGATATAACGCAACTATCCAATACACAGCGAGATATCTTCCGTGCGCAGTATCTCGGGATTGTGTTTCAGCAATTTAATTTGGTGCCGTATTTAAGCGTTTTAGACAATGTGCTTATCGCTGGGTATTTTGCCAATAATACGCAAATGGACTTACCAGAAAGAGCACGAGAATTGTTCCGAAGACTGGCAATAAGCGAACACTTACTAACTCAAGAGGCGAGAAATATTAGTATTGGGCAACAACAGCGTGTGGCTATTGCACGTGCTTTACTCAATCGTCCTCGATTACTACTTGTTGATGAACCCACGTCAGCGCTTGATGCGGATGCGACACAAAGTTTCATGGATCTTCTCAAACAAGAACAACAGGCCAACAAGTGTGCTATGGTGTTCGTCAGTCATGATCCGAACCTAGCTCAATACTGTGATACGCAGATCACAATGTCCCAACTTAATCCCGTCGCAGGAGCAAAATAATTTATGTTATTGCGTCTGGCGATCCGCAGCCTTAAATTTCGTAAACAATCTGTGTTATTAACATTCATCGCGATGTTTTTGAGCCTCAGCGTATTATTTGCAGTAGAGCATATTCGCGCACAAGTAAAAGAGAGTTTTACCCGAAGTGTCTCTGGAGTAGACTTAATTATCGGGCCACGCACTGGAGATCTCACTTTGTTATTGTCAAGTGTCTTCCATCGCGGAGTCCCCTCCACAGCTATGACTCTGGACGACCTCAGTGCTATCAGTAAACATCGAGAAGTTTCTTGGTCGGTGCCTGTCAGTTTGGGCGATACCCATGCTGGGTTCACGGTTGTAGGTACGAGTACGAATTTTTTTGATTATTTTCAGACCGGTGAGCAGGTGCCGTTGTCATTCGCAAGCGGGCGAGCCTTTGCCGCCAGCAATGAGATTGTTATCGGGGCACAGGTGGCTAAATCCTTACATTACCAGGTTGGTCAATCTATCGTACTCGCGCATGGGTTAGGGGAAGTGAGTTTTCACCATCATGATGACCACCCTCTATTCATCGTCGGAATCTTAGCTCCCACAGGTACGCCAGTGGATCATGCTTTGTATACCTCTTTGCAAGCGCTTGCACAAGCCCATGATAGCCCTCCGAAAAGCCTAAAGCGGCTAGCACGGTATAATCATTCTGACACCCATGCTCATCGCCATGACCATGAGTCAGTGTTGGTAGATGTCTCTCTCCCTGACCCAAGCAAACCTTTACTTACTATGCCAGAGAACACTGACATCACATCTGCTTTTTTAGGCATAAATAATCCTTTTGCCATACTGAGTTTGCAACGAATAATTAATCGCGATACCGTTCGACCATTGAGTGCCATTATTCCTGGTGTGACATTAAACCAGCTATGGCAAATTTTGCGTTTTGTAGAAACCACGTTGCAAGTCATTACTTGGCTAATCGTATTTGCAACTTTACTCGGTTTAGTCACTATGTTGCTGGCCAGTATGCGCGAGAGACAAGCTGAGTTCGCCGTTTTTAGAGCGCTTGGGGCAAGGCCTGGACAAATATTTTGGCTGATCCAACTCGAAGCCCTTACATTAGCTATTTTGGCGATTTTGGCCAGTATTATGTTATTAAGCGCTATAATTAACTTAGGTGGCAGTTCACTTTCATTAGCTTTAGGCGTGTCAGTGTCAAGAACGCTGTTGAATAACACGCTGTTGATGAATATTGGTTGGGTACTTTTCAGTGTGATATTAAGCACCAGCATCCCTGCATGGAAAGCCTATAAAAATAATTTACAAAGCGGTTTACAACGATAAAAGGTTAACCTAATGACGACAAAAAAAATTGCCATCGTACTGATCTCTATACTGTGCAGTTCCAGCGTATTCGCTGCAGATTATTGGCAACGTTACAGCGCCAAAGAAACTGACCAGTTTGGTGTTGAGGCCACTTTTTATGGGCTCGAAACAAACGCAATACGTTCTGTTTTACAAAGCGACATGCACATTACCGTACCTGCTGCAGATGGCACTATGCATACTTATGCGCTTACTCCTAGTCGAGTGTTACCTGAGGCATTGGCGCGTAAATACCCACAATTACAATCTTATGTCGGTGTGAATGTCGAGCATCCACAATTGACAGGACGTTTTGACTGGTCACATCGCGGTATGCACGCCATGTTTGATACTCCTTCGCAGGACCGCACTGAGCAGACGTTGCGTACATTTATCGACCCTGTCAATGCGAGCAAACACCGTGTTTATCAAGTCAGTGACGAAACCCTACACAATTTTAGGCATCAACATAATAAACTTGCCCCAAAAATCATCCGTGAGTTATCAGTCAATCAACCAACGGCGACCAAACAACGACGCCTAGTCCAGGCTCGTACATCGAGTAGTATTATCACTTACCGTCTTGCAATCACTGCCACGGGGGATTATTCGGCATTTATCGGTGCAGAAAACAAAGCAGATGTTATGGCTGAGTTAACGGCAATGACTAATCGGCTCAATGAAGTGTTTTTAGTCGAGGTCGGTGCACGGTTTGAACTTGTCAGTAACAATGACGATGTGGTTTTTCTAGATGCCGAAACCGACCCTTTTAACAATGACTCAGACGATGGTACTCTGAATCGAGATGTTCAAGACAATGCGATTGGTGTGTTGAACTATGATATTGGTCATGTTGTGAATTCTGACGGTGGCGGTTTGGCTGTGCTCAACTCACTATGTAGTCGAGCCTTCAAAGCCGACGGTCTCTCAGGTATCGCAGCTACAGGCAGTAATGATGCGTTTTGGGTGGATATTGTCGCACATGAGCTCGGTCATCAATTTGGCGCAACCCATACTTTTAATAGTGATGCGGGGAGTTGTGATGGGAATGGTTCTGCACAAACTGCTGTGGAGCCGGGTTCCGGCTCAACCATTATGTCGTATGCGGGTTTGTGTAGCGATACCAATGTCAGCACCTTCGTGCATGATAATTTTCACGCTATTTCGTTGGCACAGATGCTAGAGCACCGTCAGATCGTCGATGAAAATCAATTTGGTTTTTATCTCAACAGCTGTGGCACTGTCAGTGTCAGCGGTAACAATCACCCTGAAGTTGACGCGGGTAATGATTATACAATCCCTGCTAATACCTACTTTGAACTCACCGCGACAGCAAGTGATGTCAATCCTGATGATGTCCTCACGTATAGCTGGGAACAAATTGATGCAGCCGGTTTTGGTGGCGCAAGCAGTTCTGAAGAAGATGTACTAACCGACCAAGGTACAGGGCCGCTCATCCGTGCGCGCACGCCAAGTGTTAGCCCGAGTCGCCATATCCCAGATCGCACAGTGCAACGCTCCGGTAACGTCGTGATCGGTGAAGTATTACCGACGACATCAAGAACAATGGACTTCTCCATTACGGTTCGAGATAACCAAGGTGGGGTAGCACGTGATGAAATGACCGTGACAGTGGACAATACCGCTGGGCCTCTTGAAATCACGACCGAACTGTCAGGACAGTTTTTTGAGACCAATCCCATCAGCATAAATTGGAACGTGAATGACACAGACGCTGCGCGTTTTAACTGTGCTACATTGGATGCATTTATCTCTATCAACGGTGGGGTTACCTACGACCAACAAGTTGCCAGTAACCTACCAAACAATGGTTCTGCGAGCATCAATTTACCCATCACCAATGGGCGTCAAAACTTCCAAACTTTAATGCTTAAGTGTTCGGATAATATCTTTTTTGCTTCGCATCGCGGTACGTTTTCGAGTGACATTGAAGGCATTCCATTAACCATTACCGGGCAAAGTATGTTAACCGTGACAGAAGATGCGTCAATTACGTTATCTCTGAGCGATTTTAGCACTAACGAAACGGCATCGACGCTGACGGTTTTATCCGGTACTCACTATACGTTTGATGGCCTCACAGTCACGCCAAGTGCAGATTTTAATGGCAATTTGTCTGTTAACGTACAAGCAAGCGCAGGTGCCAACACCAGTGCATCGTTTGCCGCGCAAGTCACGGTAACGCCAGTCAATGACCCCCCTACAGCAACCTCATCTACGGCCAGTTTTGTCGCCAACACGACAGACAATGTCATTAATTTGAGTGTTAATGATGTGGATGGCGATACGTTGACCATCACCGAAGCCACAACCGATGGTAATGGCACAGTGGTGATTGCTGGAGAGACGTTACAATATACGCCAGAGGCCGACTTTACCGGTTCCGAGACGATCAGCTATACGGTTTCTGATGGCAGCGAATCGGCTAGCGCAACGGTGACCGTTGATGTGACACCTGAGCCGGTTGTGTTAACCGTTTCAGGCTTTACTGAAACAACAACGCAAGAAGATATTCCAGTTCAAATTAGCATCGAAGACTTTACCACGAATATCCAAGCCACGGGCATGGTGATTTTAAGTGGCGCGAACTACACCGTATCAGATAGCACTATTACCCCTTCGGCGAACTTTAATGGCACCCTTGCTGTTAATGTACAGCTCAGTGCTGGAGATGTGTTAGCGGACGTGTTTGTTGCGAATATCACAGTTGACCCAGTCAATGATGCGCCTGTGGTCAATGATGAAACTCGCTCAACCACATCAGGAACGGCCATTAGTATTAATGTGCTCACCAATGATACGGATGTGGATAACGATACCTTGTCCGTCACCAGCATCGATTATTCGGGTACGGGTAGCGCTACATTAGACAATAACATCATCAGTTATACCTCAGCGGCAAGCTTTACTGGGACAGAAACCATTACTTATGTCGTCACAGATGGTACGGAAGACGTTACTGGGACAATTACTATCACGGTTACTGCGCCTCCCGTCTCACCACCATCATCGGGGGGTGGCGGTGGTGGTAGCATGCACTGGCTTCTGCTACTAGGGTTATTTGGCTTAACTCTACAACGCCGCTTCTCAATCATTAAGGATATTAAATGATTTTATATGGTTCTACGACGTCGCCTTATGTGCGACGTCTGCGTCTACTGTTACAAGACGTAGATTACGAGTTTCAAAAGGTTCAGGTTTTTCAAGTGGAATACCGCGAGGATTTTGCCAAGATCAACCCAGTCATGAAAGTACCGGCGCTGGTCGATGGAGACATGACACTATTTGATTCGAATGTTATCGCTGAGTACCTTCATGACAAACTAGATAAACCGTTTTTGTCAATTACTCAAAAAAATGTTTTAGCCACTATCAATGGTGTGCTGGATTCATTAGTCCAAGTGATGATTTTGAGTCGTGAGGGGATATCTGCAGAACAAGCTCCAACGTATGTCGGCTTACAAGAGGAACGTGCTCAGTTGTGTTTTGCTTATTTGGAACACTTACTGGAAGCAGGCGAGTTTAGTGAATGGGAATTTTTATCTATCAGTCTTTACACAACATTAGATTGGATCGCATTTAGACAAATGAGTGATTGGTCGGCCTACCCCAAGTTAAAAGCGTTTTACACACGACATCAAAAGCGTGATGACGTAAAACACACTGATCCTAGGCTGTAAACAAAAAAACCGTGAGCCTCAACCAACTCACGGTTTTCTTTGATACAACAATTTTATTAAAATTGACCGCGAATACCCACTTTAATATTGCGACCCGCAAGCGGCGCTTCGTCTTTTAGGAAAGAAGTATGCACTTGTGCATATTCATCAAAGAGGTTTTTGACTTGGGCGTATAACACTAAGTCGACATTTTGCACATCCATATAGTAATTAAAATTCGCATTAACCAGTGTATAGGCATCTGTCTGCGACTCTTCTGCAGCAACGTTATCTTGTTCAAAGACATGTTGCAATGACAATTGAGCCATATAATCATCAGTTTGATACGTCCCTTTGATTAACGCTCGCTTAGGTGGTGTACGCGGCAAATTACCGTTATCAGAACGCGCACGTACATAATCTAACTGTACTAATGAATGTAGTTCTGGCGTGATTTGGTAGTTTACCTGCGCTTCAAATCCAGACAACGTAGCATCTACTTGGGAGTATTGATAAATAGGCAATTCACCCCCATGCCCATGCTCGTCATATTCACTGTCATGCATTTCATCGAGCTCGTCGAGATCTTCATGCTCACCTTCGTGATGTTCGATCATCACCGAGGTAAAACCAGTGTCATTGAGTGCCAGGTAGTTATCCACACGGTTATAAAAAACGTTAAAGACAAAGCCCAGATCACCGCTGAATTTCCGCCACGTTAAATCAATGTTTTGCGATGTTTCGATATCCATTTCTATATCATGATTTTCAATATCCAAGTGGCCATCGTGAAATTCCACTTCAAATAATGCACCGACTTCATATGTCCGTGTCGCGATATGCGGACCGTTTGCAAAAATCTCTGCTGCAGATGGCGCACGCTGCGCATTAGATAATGCAATGCTGTAGTTGTAACCCGGTGCGTAATCATGGACCAACCCTGCCGAGAAACTAACCGGTGTGAATGACTCAGACAAAGTGCCATCCTCAAGTTCGGCATCGATATCCACCGATTCCACTCGTGCACCAAACTGATATAACAAATTACCTTCGTGATATTCGCCTAGCCAAGCTAAACCCAGCATTGAAGTATCGGTATGAGGGGTAAATGCTTCTTCACCATCAGCGGCAAAATCTTGCGTCTTGTATTGTAAGCTGACCGCATTGCGTGAATGTCCCTTGGGACGTAATTCTAAGTCTACTTTCGCTTCATGGGTTTCATTGTAAAAACCAGTTCCAACTTCACCGTTTTCAATTTCAACGTGTGCATAATCAATATAAGAATACTTTGCGTTAATCGCATTCAGCCAGCCATCATTAAAGGTTAAACGCGATAACACTTGAACGCGGTCTTGTTCCATATCAGCAAACACACTTTCTTCTTCATGGTCGTCATGATCAGCCTCATCATGCTCCTCGTGTTCATCTTCATGACCATGAGCGTGGCCTGGAATACCATATTCTTTATTCAAACGACCAAATGATACCCCAACAAAACCTTTTTCGAGCAGGTAGCTTGCACCAACGGCAAAGCCATCACTCGTATATTGCGAATTTTCAACTTTTCTTTCTGTATGTTCTGCATACTCTTCATGTCCATGTGCTTCGTGGTCATCATCGTGGTTGGCTGCATCCATGTCATGATCATCATGTTCTTCGTGATGCCCACCGTCAGGAATGTCGTACTCATCGGCATCGCGATAAAAGGCATTTGCTGTGAGAACGATGTTACCCAAGGCTTGTTTTACATTGAAGCTTCCTGCGGTTTCTTCATTAACGCTCGCTTGACTTAGGTTAAACTGAAATTCATCGTCTGCATCGGTAGCAATACGTTCATCAACTACATTGACCACTCCGCCAATTGCCCCACTGCCGTAAAATAGCGTAGCAGGACCTCTAAATATCTCTATTTGCTGTGCAGTCGAAGTGTCCGTAGCTATCACATGGTCTGCGCCAATGCGCGATGCATCCCCAGCATCTAGACCATTTTGCGTAATGAGGACTCGCGGTCCAGCCAAACCTCGAATAATTGGACTACTAGCGACACCGGCATAAGCAGTGGAGTGCACCCCAATTTCATCAGCTAACGTATCCCCTAAAGTCGCAGTTTGTGCGTTTCGCAACTCATCTTCAGCCATGACGCTGATAGGCAGTGCCGACTCAACAAGGGAAGCATGCAGCGGCATACCACTGATATCAATGACTTCAATCGAGCTTTGTAATAGCCCAACTTGGATTGGGTTGCTCAAATCTTGCACAAAAACCGTCTGATGAGCATAATTTTGAGCAGCAACATGCAGCTCCACTTGTTGCGATACTTCGGCAGGTAAAACAAACTCACCTTGGGTATTGGTCCGCAATAGAGTATTGCTGCCTTTGATGGTAATTTTGGCGTTAGCAATGGGTTGAGCTGTTTGCGCGTCAGTAATTACACCGGTATTAGATTGAGCTGTAGCAAAGCAAGATGCGATGGCCAGCGATAAAGCAGAAATTTTTTTCATGAACCAAAAGCCCTCTGAATCATTGTTTATTGTGATATTATCACATCACAAAAAATCTTCAATGAAACAGTTGCCTTTTTAATGTTAAACTTTTTTGACTATTCGAGCGGGGTTTCCGACAACTACCACGTTATCGGGTATATTTTTGGTCACAATACTTCCAGCACCAATAGTAACACCATTCCCCACAGTAATCCCTGGTAGAATGATAGCACCCGCACCAATCCAGACATCATTACCGATGTGGATGGGTTCTCCCGATTCGGTGTCGCGCCGTTCAATAGGATCAAGAGGATGCGTTGCACCGGTAATGGTCACGTTGGGCCCACAAAACACATTTTCACCGATATTGACCTCACACACATCTAAAATGGTCAAATTGTGATTAGCATAAAAATTGTTGCCTAAGGTAATGTTGTAGCCGTAATCGACCCAGAAATTCGGTTCAATATGTGCGCGGCCTTTGAGATTGACCAGTTCTGCGAGGATCCCATTGCGTTTTTTATAGTGATTAGGATGACACTGATTAAAGCGATGACATAAGTCTTTAGCGTGTTTACGCTCCTTTAAGATTTCAGGATCCCAACCAATGTAAGGTAAGCCCGCAAGCATCTTTTGTTTTTCAGTGAGCGCTTCACTCATGTCGCCTCTATCCATTAACAGCGTTGATTACGCTAATAATATCATAACCACGTTTTCAGGCTCAGCGTTACGACACTTTTCAATGTCTGCCTCAGACCAACCACAGTTAATGAGCAGATCATGTGCAATTTGTTTTGCCGCTATTGTGGTTTCTGGGTTGTGAATTGTTTTTACCGCCATGACCTGATAATCGTCCATATCGTCCCTCCTGACAAAGTGTAAAAACATTGGAAGAACGAAACGGCGTTCCCATAACGCCATTTATCCATGTTTTACTTGTCATACGAGACTATAGTCTTATTAGATCATGTTTGTATTTATAGTTTTAATATGTTATGGCGTTTGGGAGGTGAATTCAGCGATGTATTGACCGCCGTCTATGGTTGCAACAAATCTGAGTATTTTTTCGCTTCCTGGTTGCGCCAGTTGCTCGGCTAATTCTGTCTTTTGATACCAATAATGCGGACTGTCTTTCATGCCCATACGATATGTTTCTGACATGCCATTCTCGTCTACGACAAATAGCGTCATCGTATCCAATGCGAATGTAGAATTTGCTGTGGTTAAGCCATTTTCTTCATAAATACTGATACGCAAACTATCGACCGCCAAAATACACTCTTTGGTCAAGATATTGCACTGTCCATCTTCGGGTGTCATTTGATAAAAACGGACTTCAGATGCCTTATGCTCTTCCCACATATCTGCTGCGGCAAAACCGAGGATCAACAAAATAGGCGCGATAAAAATCGCCACTTTGGTGTGTTTATCAAGTTTAGAAAACGCTTTAATCATAATGCTGTCTTACAGGTTAAATTGCTTGTGACTGAGACTGTGATAATACCATAAGAGAGTTGATAATACAGGGCGCTATTAGTGGTAGACACAAAAAACCCTCAACCTAAGTTGAGGGTTTTGAAGTCAATCTAATATAGATTAGAAATCATTTCTTAGTGGTCGTGTGCTGCCGCAATCTCACCGTGTGGTGAACGGAAGTTATCAACCATATCAGCGATTTCTTTAGGTGCTGGCGCAGTAGATTTCAATACTAGGAAAGCAACAGCGAAGTTCACGATTGCACCAACCGCACCGAATGCGTTAGGTGAAATACCTAGGAACCAGTTCGCATCTAAGCCGCCTAAGAATGAAGTACCAGGAATAAACATGATGCCTTTGTGTTGGAATACGTAAAGCATTGTTACACCTAGACCTGCACACATACCTGCGATGGCGCCTTTGTCATTCATAGTGCGTGAGAAGATACCCATCATTAGCGCAGGGAAGATAGAGGATGCAGCTAGACCGAAGGCTAGTGCAACCGTACCTGCCGCGAATCCTGGAGGGTTCAGACCTAAGTAACCGGCGAACAGAATCGATACTGTCATAACGATACGTCCCCACATTAGCTCAGACTTCTCGCTCATATCTGGCGTTAAGATACCCTTCATCAAATCGTGTGAAATTGATGATGAGATAGCAAGTAGTAGACCCGCAGCAGTTGATAGTGCCGCAGCTAGACCACCGGCAGCAACCAGTGCGATAACCCAGTTAGGTAAGTTCGCAATTGAAGGGTTAGCTAGTACCATGATGTCACGGTCAACTTTAACCATTTCGTTAGTTGCTTTATCTGCTGTGTATTGGATTTTGCCATCGCCATTCTTATCTTCGAATGCCAATAGACCTGTCCGTTCCCAATCTTTGAACCACTGAGGACGTTGCTCATACTCAAGGTTTTGACCTGGAGCAGGTTCAATCGTGTTCATTAGGTTAAAGCGAGCCATTGCGCCAACAGCAGGAGCTACTGTGTATAGTAACGCGATGAATACTAACGCATAACCTGCAGAAGAACGTGCAGCTTGTACTGAAGGAACCGTAAAGAAGCGCATGATAACGTGAGGTAGACCTGCAGTACCAATCATTAATGAAAGCGTGTATGCAAACATGTTCAATGAGCTACCAAGCGTCGCAGTTGTATATTCTTTAAAGCCAAGGTCAGTGACAACCAAATCAAGCTTATCAAGTAGATAAACACCACTTCCGTCCGCTAACGTAGAACCAAGACCTAATTGTGGAATTGGGTTACCAGTTAACTGGAACGAGATGAAGATAGCTGGAATTGTGTATGCAGTAATCAATACAATGTACTGAGCGATCTGAGTGTAAGTAATCCCTTTCATACCACCTAATACAGCGTATACGAATACAACCGCCATACCAATGTATAGACCTGTATCGTATTCAACTTCTAGGAAGCGAGAGAACGCAACACCAACACCTTTCATCTGACCGATGATGTAAGTAACTGATGCAACAATCAAACATATGATAGTTACGATACGTGCAGTACGTGAGTAGAAACGGTCACCAATGAACTCAGGAACCGTAAACTTACCGTGCTTACGCATATAAGGAGCTAGACACATAGCTAGTAGTACATAACCACCTGTCCAACCCATTAGGAATACAGAACCACCGTAACCTAAGAAGGCAATTAGACCAGCCATCGAAATAAACGATGCAGCTGACATCCAGTCCGCGCCGATTGCCATACCGTTTTGTAATGGAGTAACACCACCACCAGCAGCATAGAAGTCAGCGGTTGATCCCGCACGCGCCCAAATAGCGATTGCGAAATACAAGCCAAACGTGCCGAATACGGCAATGTATGTATAAATCTTTAACTCATCCATTACGAATTCTCCACGTCATATTTTTTATCTAGATCATTCATTTTCTTGCCATACCAGAAGATAAGGGCTAAGAAGGTATAAATTGAACCTTGTTGTGCAAACCAGAAACCTAACTTATAACCACCCAAACGGATTGCATTCAACGGTTCAACTAAAATTAAGCCAAAGCCGAAAGAAACTACAAACCAAATGACCAAGCAGATCTTGATTACGCGAAGGTTCTCTTGCCAGTAAGTGCTTTGATTCTCCACAGAGTTCTCCCAAATCGTCATCTGCGGCCATAGTGACCACATCGACTATTAAGTTAAATTTGATGGACCTGATGTATAAGCTAAACATTTGTTCAACCATGAACATGACATCCATCGCCAGTTAAAAAGTTTATAGATTTGTTAATAATTTGATATAAAACCTTAGTCGCAAGCTTAAGGTTTGTTATCGAAAAGGAGGGAAATGTAATGAATTACATTAGCAGTAAAGTAATCAAAGCCATACCGGAAAAGTTAATAACACATTGATTTATAATGAATTATTTCAAAGATCGCCTATTATACATCAATTTCCGCTATCTCATTCATGTTAAAAATGTTAACACTTAAGGCTTATATACATTTAATATTGCTCAATAAAAGAACAAAATAAAGTGAACATTTGTTAACAATCAATTTGTCATTGATGCAGGATTGGCTCGCTTAGGGAATCTCTAACCACTATTTTGGTTGCAAACATATTGGTAATTTTTTTGCCGATACGTTGTTTATAAACCGTTTGCAATATCCAATCAGCAGCCATTGACCCCATATCTGAAATAGGGTTTTCGACAGACGTTAATGATGGGTAGGTGTAACGTGCAAAAATCAAGTCATCAAATCCGATGACGGATAATTGCTGTGGCATATCAATTCCTGCTCGACGCGCGGCAAATATCACCCCGGTAGCCATATCGTCATTACCGCAAACGATCGCAGTGCAAGGCTTATCTAATGCATGTAAGTACTGAAAACCCGCTTCACCTGAGGAATCATGATAATCCCCACAATATACATAATCGGGATTGAATTCGATGCCAGCCTCTTTGAGTGCACGTTGATGACCACGCAACCTCAAGCGCGCATCCTCTTTGTAGGTAGGGCCACTGATGTAACCAATTTGCTTGTGGCCTTTATCGATAGCCGACTTGGTAGCCAAATACCCACCCTGCTCATTATCAACGATAAAACAACGATCGGCAATTTGAGGTATCTGATGATTGATGACAGCAAATTGAACATTACGCTTGGACAGTTCAATAAGATAGTCATCAGAAATGGAATCGATACACAGTATTAGTGCATCACAACGACAGCTGATCAGAAACTCAATGGCTTCTTTTTCTTTAGCTTCATCACTGTGACCGGCGGTTATAATAACATGCTTGCCAGCATCACGAAGGGTTGCCTCAACAGTGGCGAGCATGTTACTAAAAAAAGGACCATCCAACACCGAGACCAACACCCCCACCCGATTTGATGTGGAGGAAGCTAGTGACTGCGCAATGGAATTAGGCCGATAACCAAGCTCCTGCATGGCCGCTTCGACACGGTCTTTGGTGCGCTGTGCAACTTTAGACTTGCCATTTATCACACGCGAAACGGTTGCAAGTGAAACCCCCGCACGTTCTGCAACTTGATAAATATTAGCCACTACTACCTCAACAACTTACTGCGATAAACCTCGTAAATATAACATATCACGATAAGCATTTGCGCTATTCTTTAGTATGCGTGCTTGGCTTTCATAATCGACGTACACAATACCAAACCGTTTACTGTAACCCAATGCCCATTCAAAATTGTCCATTAAACTCCAGGCAAAGTATCCACGAATATCCACTCCTGCCTCCATGGCATCGGCTAGTGCATTAAGATGGGTTTGAAAATAATCAATACGCTGGTCATCTATTACCTGCCCATCTTCTAAGCGGTCGGCCATTGCCGCGCCATTTTCGGTAATATAAATTGGCGGCAGTGAATATCGTTGATGCAGCCCAACCAACAGATCCGTAAACGCATATGGGGTAATTTCCCACCCCATCTCTGTTTGCGGGTAATCATTGCGCTCAACTTCCTCAAACCATCCATTCTCGGTCGCCTTGAAAACCGCGCGGGTGTAATAATTTAAACCTAAGAAATCAATTTTTTCGCTTATTATGTCCATGTCACCTGACGCAATTTCAGGTTTAATTTCATCGGGTAGACGATTCATTAAAGCCGGGTATTGTGCCGTTAGAACCGGCTCTATGTACCAATTAAATAAATAATCACTCGCTATTTGTGCCGCCTTTTGATCAGCTGGCGAATCGCTATCGGGATAGCTCGGATGTATATTTAATACGATCCCAGCAGGCACTGTTGGAGCATATTCCCGAATTTTTTGCATGGCTAAACCATGTGCCAAAAGTAAATGATGGTTTGCTTGACGTCCGGCTTTTTGGTTTTTGTGTCCTGGTGCATGGATACCCACTTCATAGCCTAGATAACCTGAACAAAACGGCTCATTTAATGTAATATACGCATCCGCTTTATCGCCCAAGCGCTGAACCACATTGGCAACGTAATCGGCAAAAGCATATGCCGTATCACGAGACAACCAACCTCCTTCATTTTCTAAATGTTGGGGTAAGTCCCAATGATACAAGGTGATAAATGCTTGCTTACCATGTTGGTTTAACAGATTAAGAATATTTTCATAGAAATCGATACCGATTTCATTAAGGGTGCCATCGACATTGATCACTCGAGGCCAAGCAATCGAAAAACGGTATGCATCAACGCCCAACTCGATGAGCATCAACACATCTTTTTCCCACAAGGTATAATGATCACACGCAACATCACCGTTGCTACCATCAGATATCGTGCCTTGCAACTCGCAAAAAGTATCCCAGATACAATCTAGCCGAAGCTCTCTTGCGCCTTCAATTTGAAAGCTCGAAGTCGCAACACCAAATATAAAGTCGTTCCCTTGTGCTTGAATTGCTTGGGGCAGTACCAATTTTTTCATTTCGTTTACAATCTTGCTAGTGGATGGGTGCTGTTTTTGTTATTTATTGCACACATTCATTGAATTTATTTTTAGTTCGTGTAACACTTTGCAGATGCTATGAAAGCGCTTACATTTGTTAATGTAATGTTTACAACGAAAAAAATCAAGTCTTAGGAGATAAATATGGCATCTTCAGCGCCAGATGCGTCGGTTACAGCAAGTAGCGGCAATCAAACTTATCGATTCGCATTAATTGCGTTAACGTCACTATTTTTTATGTGGGGATTCATTACCTGTCTGAATGATATATTGATCCCGGCTCTGAAAGGAGCATTTGAATTGAATTTCACTCAGGCTATGCTGATTCAATTTTGTTTCTTTAGTGCTTATTTTTTAGTCTCTTTACCCGCAGGTAAGCTCGTCGGCAAAATCGGCTATCAAAAAGGCATCGTCGTTGGTCTTTCTGTGGCATGTTTAGGGTGTGTATTGTTCTATCCTGCAGCGGCAATGAGTGTCTATGGTATCTTCTTATTCGCTCTGTTCGTATTGGCCTCAGGGATCACCATCTTGCAAGTCTCTGCAAACCCGTATGTAACCGTGTTAGGTCCATCAGAAACGGCATCTTCCCGTTTAACTTTAACGCAAGCATTTAACTCATTTGGTACCACTATCGCGCCTTTCTTTGGTGCGTTTTTAATTTTTGGTGCTGGTGGTGAGCATACTGTCACCGATGCCGCTGCGGTCAAACTACCTTATCTCATCCTTGCTGCTGCTTTGCTTGTTCTTGCGATCATTTTTGCTGTACTCAAACTACCAAAAATCTCAGCTGCTGAAGGAAGTGACTCATCTAATTTAACCGGTTCTGCCTGGCAATATCGTCACTTGGTATTTGGGGCGATCTGTATCTTCTTATACGTGGGTGCGGAAGTAGCGATTGGGTCATTCCTTGTTAACTACATGGCGCAACCAGAGATCGCAGGATTTGATGAAGCAACCGCAGCTAAATACATTGCTTACTATTGGGGTGGCGCAATGGTCGGTCGTTTTATCGGTGCAGCAGTGATGCAGTATGTTGCGGCAGGTAAAGTCCTCGCATTTAATGCGTGTATGGCTATTTTATTAATTATTGTTTCTGTAAACAGTACCGGTATGGTGGCCGTTTGGGCGATTTTAGGTGTGGGGTTATTTAACTCAATCATGTTCCCAACTATTTTTTCATTGGCCTTACAAGGCTTAGGTAAACATACAGCACAAGGTTCTGGCATCTTATGTCTTGCCATTGTGGGTGGCGCAATTGTGCCATTAATGCAGGGGTTCTTAGCAGATACATTTAGCCTACAAATTTCTTTTGTTCTGCCAATGTTGTGCTATGGGTTCATTGTGTATTACGGCTTTAAAGGTCACAAGCCAGTTGGACAAGAGGGATAAAAAAATGCAATTCAAACACTCATTAATTGCTATGGCTATGGCGGGTGTATTAAGCGGTTGTGGGACAGCCCAACCGGAAAAAGAGAGTATGACTGAAATGAAAGATTCCACTTCCGGTGCTCATCCGGTATGGCCAGTCCTTGATATTAGTGTCAAAAAAGATCCAAAAGTAGAAGCCAAAGTTGAGTCGATTCTGGCTACGATGACCGTTGAACAAAAACTAGCACAGATGATTCAGCCAGAGATCCGAGATGTCACTGTTGAAGAAATGCGTCAATACGGTTTTGGCTCATTCTTAAATGGCGGTGGCTCCTACCCTAATGCTAATAAACAAGCCACGGTACAAGAGTGGATTGATTTAGCTGAAGCTATGTATCAAGCATCCATTGACGATTCATTGGATGGCTCCACCATTCCAACCATGTGGGGTACTGACGCAGTACATGGTCATAACAACGTGATTGGCGCAACATTATTCCCACATAATATCGGTTTAGGCGCTGCCAACGATCCTGAATTGATTGAACGCATTGCCAAGGTCACTGCAACCGAAGTGTTAGTAACCGGCATTGATTGGATCTTCGCTCCAACGGTTGCTACCGTGCGCAATGATCGCTGGGGTCGTACATACGAGGGTTACTCAGAACATCCAGATATCGTGCGTAGTTATTCAGAAGCCATTGTGAAAGGCTTGCAAGGTCACGCTGAGGACAACTTTATGGGCGAGGGTACCGTCATCAGTACCGTCAAACATTTCGTCGGAGACGGTGGTACAACTGATGGCGTAGACCAAGGTAATACCGTTGTAGATGATGAGACGTTATTTAACATCCATGCTCAGGGTTATGTAGGTGGTTTGACTGCTGGCTCACAGTCCGTAATGGCATCATTTAACCGCTGGAATGGCAAAAAAATCCACGGCGATCATTACCTATTAACCGAAGTCCTCAAAGACCGCATGGGTTTTGATGGGTTTGTGGTCGGTGACTGGAATGGCCATGGTCAGGTCGCAGATTGCTCCAATGAAAGCTGTCCTCAAGCCATCAATGCCGGTTTAGATATCTTTATGGCACCAACCCAGTCGTGGAAAGCGCTTTGGACCAACACCCTGCAACAAATCAATGATGGCATCATTCCGATGTCACGGGTCGATGATGCAGTACGTCGTATATTACGTGTCAAAGTTCGTGCAGGTTTGTTTGAAAAACCAAGTCCTGCCAATCGTCCGCTTTCTGGCAAAACGGAATTACTAGGCTCTGCTGAACATCGAGCGGTTGCACGAGAGGCAGTGCGCAAGTCATTGGTCATGCTGAAAAATAGCGATAATTTATTGCCTTTATCGCCCAAACAAAACATTTTAGTCGCGGGCGATGGTGCGCATAATATCGGTAAACAATCTGGTGGCTGGACCATAACATGGCAAGGTACCAACAACGAAAACAGTGATTTCCCTGGTGGTTCATCGATTTTTGATGGCATTGAACGCCAAGTCACTGCTGCTGGTGGACAAGCGACTCTTAGCGTCGATGGTAGTTTTACTGATAAACCCGACGTGGCCATTGTAGTCTTTGGTGAGGAACCTTATGCAGAAGGTGTGGGGGATATTGCAAATTTAGAATATTCACCTAATGACAAAAAAGATTTAGCCCTACTGAAGTCGTTTAAAGACCAAGGCATTCCAACGATTGCATTATTTATAACGGGTCGTCCATTGTGGGTCAATAGCGAATTAAACGCATCAGATGCGTTCGTTGCAGTATGGCTCCCTGGCTCAGAAGGTGAAGGGATCGCCGATGTGATTTTGCGAGACGCTGATAACAACGTGCAACATGATTTTGTTGGGAAATTATCCTTCTCTTGGCCAAAAGATCCAAATCAAATTGTCAATGTAGGTGATGCGAATTATGACCCATTATTTGCATATGGCTTTGGCCTAACGTATCAAGACACTGATACCCTTGGCGATAAGCTGCCTGAAACGATTACCACCCAACAGCAAGCAACTGATTTGGTTTTCTATAATCGTTCCACACAGGCGCCTTGGACCAAGACCTTGGTATCGGCATTTGATACCGCCCCGATTACCGCTAGCACGCAGTCAATTGGTGTGGTCAGTTATCGTACCCAAGACCGTGAAGTACAAGAAGATTCGTTTTCTTTGAGTACACAAGGTGGTGCTTATGCTGGAGTTCGTTTTGCGGGTAACGGCACTGCTCAGGACTATTCGTCGGCGTTTGCTACCGATAAGATGTTGAGCATGTTAGTCAATGTTACGACTGCGCCGAACGCACCTCTCATGTTGGGCATCAACTGCGGTGCTGTGAGTGATTGTGGAACCGTAGTGGATATCGCTCCCATATTATCAAAACTTCCGCAAAGTTCATGGCAACGTATTAATGTCTCGGCGCAATGCTGGTCTGATTTAGGTGTTAACTACGGTAAATTATCGGAAGGATTAAGTATGATCACTGCCGGTGAAATGCAAGTGAGCTTCTCTGATATTGGATTTGTCGATTCCGTAGAGGGTGAGTTAACTATTAGCTGTAAATAAGCAGCAATATAACTATCAACACAAGTCCCCGTTAAAGAACGCATGGTCTCAATTGAGTCATGCGTTTTTTGTTGCATTCATAACTATATGAAATACGTATAGCAGAATTAATCTCTTTCGATGAAACTAGTTATACTAAGATACATGCCTGAGGTGAAATGGATTGTTCCTGAACGGCCAGCTTACACAAGGAAGGAATTGCTTCATTGTGCACGGCATAAGAATTTCATTCGCAGATCAAAGAAAAATACCCGGCATACACAAAAAAAAGCCCCTGCTTTGCAGCAAGGGCTTTTCATAATGCCATTTAATACTATAGGTTGTTGATACGAACACCCACTGCATATCGAGGACCGTATTGACCTGCAAACAAGAACTGCTCTTCAAAACGACCGAAGTGCTGTTCTGTCTCATTCGTCAAGTTAATCCCTTCAGCAAATACAGTAATGTTTTCTGTAACATCATAGTTAATGCTGATATCCCATTGACCATACTCTTTTGCGAATTGAGGCGGAACATCCAAAGTACCTTGAGATTGACCTTGACCAATCAGATACTCCTCACGCCAAGCATAGGTTAAACGAACCGATAAAACATCGTCTTCATAGAACGCAGTAAAGTTTGCTGAATCACTTAATCCAGGCAGTACTTTTTGAGCTGCTAGAATATAAGGATTATACTTCACATCTCCGTCAACAAAGGTCGCATTGGTTGAAATACCAAGACCTGTGTCGCCAAATACGTGTTGTACTGCAATTTCAACACCGTTGGTTTCACGTTCATCGACGTTCTCAGGTGAGCTTAAACGCCAAGTGATGAGGGGATCGGATGAAGGATCAGGCTCAATTGCTCCACTTGCGTTCGCAAATCCACCGGCAACTAGCTCGTTAAAGATAGCTGTATCAGTCGCTTGTTCACCGCGGCCAGTAATCGCAGCCGCCGCATCGTTCCAACGTTGACCTAAATAGATATCATGTAAACCATCGATTTGTACGTCTACTGTTGACGTCTCAATCCAATCATCTACTGATTTCCAGAAACCGCCAACCGCTACGTAACTAGCATCGTCGTAATAGTATTCTAAAGTCAAATCAATATTGGTAGATTGGAACGGCAACAAGTTTGTGTTACCACGACCACCGGTGCGAGCACCGATTTTTGGGCTACCCGATAAAGATAAACCGCCTAATAATGAACCTAAAGGCGCTCGAGTAATGGTTTTACCAGCAGAGAAACGACCTACCAAGTCGTCGCTTAGATCCACTTTAATATCTAAATTAGGAAGTAATAAGTCATAACCACCAGCATTAGATACCTCTTGGATACCAGCAAAATCAGTAATCCACTCAGAGGGTGCAACCCAGTTCACTTGGCGAGCAATGTTACTTTGTGATGGACTGATGACATCAGTCTCTTCATAACGCAAGCCAGCATTTAGGACAACGTAATAATCTGATACATCAAACTCCCATGTGGTATTGATGTACGCACTGATTGTTTCTTCTTCCACAGATGATGTTGTGTTAGTTGTGTAGTACGGATCAATGACATACTCATTTTCACCCACAAACTCTGCAGTAATGTTTGCTAATTGACGAGCTAACGCTTCATCATAATCAAATGTCCAGTAATAGTTAGGACTCAATGAAGCACCACCGCCTGCGAATTGATCAAGCAAACCAGAGGTTGAGTTGAGTGTAAACATGCTGTCTGGGAAAATTTGCGTATAGCTTGGTAAGAAACCTGGGCCACCGCGCAAACCTGACCAGCCACTTGTGCCCGTAAGAACCTGTTTAGTATAGCTTGCACCCGCTAAAATCTTAGTTAAAGCAGGGGCAAAATCATACTCAGGTAAATACTCAAAACGCAGCTGAGCTTGTTCAATTTCAGACTCACCAGGTGAGTGAAGGAACTGACTGAAGTTAGAATCAATTTCTGAAGCCAATAATTGATTCGTACCGTTATTCCACATCACATTGAATTGTGGAATATCACCAGTTAAGTATGAATACTCTTTATAGTCTAGCGCTGCAGAGCCAAGGATAATCTGGCCTGAACTACGCAAACCTGGGTCAGCACCATTATCAATGGTAATATATGAATCGTGGTAATCAAACTCAATGTTCAGTGCATCGGATGCCGCAAAATCAACATTGAAACCGAACGATCGCATCTCAAACTCTGTAGTATCACGAGTGGCCGTAAAGGACCCATCGTCTCCAGAGATATTGGCGTATAGAGCCGTACCGTTTTCATCAAGCTGATATGAGTTGATGTTAGAACCGAAGTTATTCCATATACCCCAACCAATAGAGTTGCGACCTGTGGTGACTTTACTGATGGTGTAATCAGAGGTTAATACAAGGTCATCGGTTGCGGCAAATTGGAACGTAAATTGAGAGTTTTCGCGATTACGCGAGATATTCTCAATCCCGTAGTTCATATCCTTCGGAAAGAAGTGGGCAGCAGTAGGCTGCAACACACCATCCAGATCCGGTGCCATGAAATTCTTAACCAGTTCGCCATTTGCATCAACAGGACGTGCATCAATCGCGTCATTACCGTCTAGGTTAGGTAATGACTGATTAGCTTGCCAGCCTTGAATACCCGCTGTTTGTTTTTGAAAATCACGACGCGCACTGGAAAAGGTTGCCGCAAAACCAATGCGATCATCGGCAAATGTCTGACTCCATAGCGCAGCAATTTCAGGGATATAATCATCACCTTCCACATTTGAACTGTCATGGTTCATTTTGGCGGTTACCGAATACTGTAATCCAGGTTGTGACAGCGGTTTCGCTGTCACAATATTAACTGTAGCACCCAGACCACCCGAAGGTAAATCTGCGCGTGCCGTCTTATAAAGCTCAAGTGCACTGACACCTTCAGACGCTAAGTTCTCAAAGTTGAACGAACGCGAAAAGCCCGTCGTTGGCATTTGGCGACCATTCAATGTCACAAGGTTAAAATCAGGACCAAAACCACGTACTGTGATCTGGCTACCTTCACCGTTGGCTCGGCTAACGGATACACCTGTAATACGTTGCAGTGATTCAGCTAAGTTCGTATCGGGGAATTTACCCATTTCTTCAGCCACAATCGCGTCAACAACGCCCTGATTGTCACGCTTGATGTCAGCAGAGCGAATCAAGCTTCCCTTGATGCCTTTTACTGAAATGACTTCAACGTTGTCATCGCTACTTGCATCTTCTTGCGCCACAACTGGTAGCGCGAGAGACGCGCCCATCAACATTGCAATTGATGCGGCGAGTTTAGTTTGTGTAAATGTATTATTTTTCATCATTTGTACTCTCTATGCTCCAGTCATTACTCAGAATCAGTAACAACGATATTTTTCACGATCACTGGTGCATCCCGTGTATCAACGTACATCAGTAATGAGCTGTAATTATTTGCCGCATCTTGTGCTGGCACAGTTATGGTGTAAGTATTTTCATCAACACCACTCACCGTTATAGTGCCTGCGTCGAATGCAGGGTTTACATCAGGATATGGAGCTTTTTCAAAACGGAAGCGCACGTCAGCAGGAGTGCCATCACCTGGTATGGCTCCAGTAAATGTAATTGTGCCACCCGTTGCAAAATTAAATGGATACAAATCCGCGTTATCGTTTGCGAAACCTGCCCATTCTACTGCTGTAGCAGGAACAGTATAAGTGTCACCATCTTTTACTGCACCTGAATCTGCAAATGGTTGCATTACAGCAGTTGCAACTGCTTCACCAGCCGCAGGGTTCTCTGACACCACAATATTTGTAATTATTACAGGCGTATCACGTGTATCTACATACATCAATAATGAGCTGTAGTTTTCTTCTGCAGGACGAGCTTCTATATTAATTGTATAAGTTGTTGCTGTTGTCGTACTTACCGAAACAGAACCTGCATCGAACGCAGGATTTACATCAGGGTAAGGTGCGTTTTCGAAACGGAAACGCACGTCAGCCTGAGCCCCACCCTCAGGTAACGCTGCAGTAAACGTAATGGTACCGCCGTTGGCAAAATTAAATGGGTACAGCTCCGCATTGTCATTTGCAAACCCTGCCCACTCTACTGCGCTAGTAGGGACGGTGTAAGTATCACCGTCCTTAATTGCACCCGAATCTGCAAAGGGTTGCATTACTGCATTTGCTGCTGTGACCGTCGCTTCAGCTTCTGTTACTACTATATTGGTAATAGTAACTGGAGCATCACGGGTATCCACATACATCAACAATGAACTGTAGTTTTCATCTGCTGGACGAGCTTCTACCGTAATGGTATACGAGGTCGGAGTTGATGCATCAACAGTCACGCTACCTGCGTTAAACGCTGGATTGACGTCAGGATAGGGTGCGTTTTCGAAACGGAAACGAACATCTGCAGTAGCACCACCCTCTGGGATAGAAGCAGTAAATGTAATTGTACCGCCATTTGCGAAATTGAAGGGATACAAATCAGCATTATCGTTTGCAAATCCAGCCCAGTCCACTGCCGCTGCAGGAACGGTGTAAGTATCACCGTCCTTCACAGCACCTGAATCCGCAAATGGTTGCATCACAGCCGTAGCAACTTCCTCACCAGGCATTGGCGTTTCAGTTACCTCAATATTTGTAATAATCACCGGCGTATCGCGCGTGTCAACATACATTAATAGAGAGCTGTAATTTTCTTCTGCTGGACGAGCTTCGACATTAATTGTGTACGTTGTCGGAGTCGTAGTACTAACAGAAATTGTACCCGCATCAAATGCAGGGTTTACATCTGGGTAAGGTGCATTTTCAAAACGGAAACGAACGTCAGCCTGTGCTCCACCTTCAGGTAACGCTGCAGTAAACGTAATGGTACCGCCGTTTGCAAAATTAAATGGATATAACGTTGCATTGTCATTCGCGAAACCAGCCCACTCTACTGCATCATTTGGAACAGTATAAGTATCGCCGTCTTTCACTGCGCCTGAATCAGCAAATGGTTGCATGACCGCATATGGTGAGCTTGAACCACCAGTGTCGCCACCAGTATCACCGCCTGTGTCGCCACCAGCGTCACCACCTGTGTTACCACCGGCTGGTAATTCTAGGTCGCCAATTTGATATTGAGTCACAACAACATTAGATACATTGACTGGCGCATCACGGTCGTTGAGATACATCAAGAAAGAGCTATATGTATTTTCCGCATCTTGTGCTGGAATCTCAATGGTATAGGTTGCTTCTGCACCTGATACAAACACTGGACCCACACCAAATGTTGGATTGACGTCTGGATACGGATTAAATTCAAACACAAAGCGTACATTCGCACCCGAGCTGCCTTCCGGGGCTGAACCAGTGAAGGTAATTTTGCCGCCGTTAGGGAACTGCAACGGATACATAGTATCAGTCATGTTTGCAAAACCAGCCCAATCTTCTGCCCCAGTTGGGAACACAAAAGTGCCCTCGGTAACTGACGCGTTACCAAATGCCTCAGTAAACGCCGCTGGGTCAGTTTCTACATCAGCAGCAACTGCACCTGCTTGACCTTTTTGAGTCACAACGACATCGGTAATGGTTACCGGCGCATCTTGAGTATTTAGATACATCAAGAATGAGCTATATGTATTACCCGCATCTTGTGCAGGGAATTCAACTGTATAAGTCGTTAATTCAGTGGTATTTACTGTCACCACGTCTGTGCCAAAGGTTGGATTCACATCTGGATATGGGTTGAATTCAAAGACATAGCGTACATCAACTGCCACACCACCTTCTGGAATCGCCGCACGGAATGTAACTTTACCGCCGTTCGGGAATTCCATTGGGTAGATGCTATCATTTAAGTTAGCAAAACCAGCCCATGCCTCAGCCCCTGTGGGGAAGAGATAAGTGTTACCATCTGTGATAGACGCATTACCAAACGCTTCGGTAAACGCTGCAGGATCGTAATCCACGTCTGGCGTACCCGCCGAGATGCCTTTTTGCGTAACCACGACATTAGTAATGTTTACTGGTGCATCTTGGGTATTAAGGTACAGCAAGAATGATGAATACGTATTCTCTGCATCTTGCGCAGGTAATTCAATTGTATAAGTACGAGCTTCCGAACCGGATACCGTGACTACATCCGAACCAAAGGTTGGATTGACGTCTGGATATGGGTTAAATTCGAATACGAAACGCACATCTACGTCAGGGCTACCTTCAGGCACAAATGCCGTGAAGCTAATTGAACCACCATTCGGGAATTGCATTGGGTAAATGCTGTCATTTAAGTTAGCAAAACCAGCCCATGCTTCTGCCCCTGTTGGGAAAATAAACGTGTTATCAGTGACCGATGCATTACCGAATGCTTCAGTAAACGCTGCTGGTTCATACACAACATCAGGCGTTCCACCCGTTGCTGCGCCGTCTAAAATGGCAACATTGTCCATACGGAATACCGCACCAGCACCACGCATCCACTCTGGGAATACCATAATGACATCAAGTGAAGTCAAATCAACACCAGCTGCTTGAATGTCAGCAAGTGGGATTTGATATGTTGTCCATTGACCCACACTTGGTGCTGGGCCAAAGTTAGACAACGGCTGTTCCCATGCTCCTGCATTTCCTTCATCTGCTTCTATTTTAAACATCCAACGTGCGTCAGCATCGGTCGGCTGTGACATGACCTTGACGTCAAATGTTACATAACCACTTTCAGCCATGGCCAGAGCATTATGTGGCGCCGCAGAAATACCTAATGAAGGATCTTGTGGTAAGAACAAAGAACGCGTAATGAAACCAAATACCGTGCCGTTTGCACCGCCTGATTCAGATACGGTGAACTCGTAAACATTGCCACGAGCCGCGTCGTCAGCGACCAATGCAGGAGTGGTGCCGCCGCAGCAGTCCCAAGCCACCCAGCTTAAGTTTGTTTCATCATCAAAAATAGTAATAGGATCCGGTTCGCCGGCAGAAAGTGTTGGAGAAGGTGCTTTACCTGAAACAAGTTTACCACCATCTTCTACTGGCACATTATAACCTGGCGCCGTCGTTTCACAGCCACGACCTGTTTGTGGGTCTGCTGCACATTGATACACGCGAACATAATCAATTTCATATGTTTGACCTGCACCAGTAAACATCGTCGGATCAACACCACCTTCATTGACTGATGACGGCCACGAACCACCTACTGCAAGGTTCAAAATCAAGAAGAAATCTTGGTCAAAAGGAGCAGAAGAGTAATCTGTCTCTAATTGACCCGTCGCAATATCATAGAGTTCAGCATACCAACCGCGATGACGTAAACCTGTTACCTCGCCGCTTGAATTAGTTCGCAACTCAGACTGTCTTTGGGTCGCATACAATACGTCATTGAAGTACCAACGAATTTCACCCTCTTGCCATTCAATTGCATAGCGATTGAACGAATCAGCTGGGTTACTTGATGGCGTATGAGCCGCACCAGAAAAATCACTGCTTGGTCCAGCGCCATAATGAATCGTGCCATAGATATTAGTTTCCTCAGAACCATCGGCACGGTCTGCGCCAAGGTTGACTGCTTCGACAATATCGACTTCACCAGACTTCGGCCAGCCGCCGTATACAGAATCTGTCGGCATCATCCAAAAGGCAGGCCATGTACCTTGACCTTTTGGCAATTTTGCACGCATCTCAATACGACCGTACTTAAAGTCGCCTTTGTATTGAGTATTTAGTCGGGCTGAGGTGTAATCATCATCACTATCACCTGTGGCACCTTCATTGAGTTTGGCTACAATTTTTAGTGTGCCGTCAGAGACAAACGAGTTCTCTGCGGAATCAGTGTAGCACTGAAGTTCTTGGTTGCCGCCGCCGTCACAGTTGACTTCGTGGGACCATTTTTCTGCATCGATGGCATTGCCATCAAATTCGTCTGCCCAAACTAGCTGCCAATCAGTGACAGGTTGTATTGGATTGACAGTTGTAATATCAGTAACTGTCGCTGAATCACTGGCACTGCCACCACAACCGACAAGGGTTGCTGCGGCTAAAATCGCTGCGATTCTTGATTTATTCAAGAGTGTTTTCTTCATTGTCATGCCCATTACAAACAGTGGTTGTTTTTGTGCTTCGAAATTGTAAGCGCTTTCATTAATTATGCAAAAAATAAGCGAATAATCAAAAATGTAAGCGCTTCCACCCTCGGATTATAACCTTGTGAGTGTAAAGGTCAAGGTGCAATGTTAAAAAAAAGTAACAACATTATGACGAAAAAGTGTGCGCACTCTAATCATTAACAAGCTCTTAACCCCTTCTCTTGTCATTTGTAAGGCCTTCCTTCATACTGAATAAAATTATGTATGAACAAGCTATCACGTGACACAACAACAACCCAACAACCCTCTTCATGGCATAAAGCTGGAACAAATAGTGACTGAACTACAGGCCCATTACGGCTGGTCTCCTCTGTATGCCCGAATCCGCATCAACTGTTTTAGCAAAGACCCTTCGATCAAATCGTCACTGAAGTTTTTGCGACGCACTCCTTGGGCGAGGGATAAAGTGGAAGCCTTGTATCTCGAGACATTCTTTGGTGACAAAAAAGGGAGCGTTTAGCTCCCTTTTGTTTTACACATCGTAAGTCGTTGAGGCAGTATCGCCACCGCGTCCTGTCCAATTGGTATGGTGGAATTCACCACGAGGACCATCTAAACGCTCATAGGTGTGCGCACCAAAATAATCGCGTTGTGCTTGTAATAGGTTAGCAGGCAGTCGAGCTGTGCGATACGAATCAAAATAATTCAATGCCGCTGATAAACAAGGCGTCGGAATGCCTACACTAATCGATTGACCTAACACCTGGCGCAGACCGCTTTGTGCATTCTGCACTGTCTCACTAAAGTAGGGATCAAGCAACAAGTTAGACAATTCGGGATTGTTATCATAGGCAACTTTGATGTTGTCTAAGAAGGCCGAGCGAATAATACAACCGCCACGCCACATTAATGCGATGCCACCATAGTTAAGGTGCCAGCCAAACTCTTTGGCCGCTTCAGTCATCAAATCATAGCCTTGGGCGTATGAAATCATTTTCGCCATCAGCAATGCCTGACGTAAACTTTCTAAAAAGGATTGTTTGTCGCCAGTAAATTTAGCTTTTGACGGACCAGATAACACCGATGAAGCCGCTACACGTGCATCTTTTTGTGCACTGATACAACGCGCAAATACCGATTCAGCGATTAAAGTAAGAGGGATCCCTAACTCCAGCGCCGTCACCCCGGTCCATTTCCCGGTACCTTTTTGGCCAGCCGTGTCGAGGATTTTTTCAACCAATGGTGAGCCATCTGTATCTTTATAACGACAAATATCAATACTGATATCAATTAAGTAAGAATCGAGCTCAGTCTTCGACCACTCTTCTAGTACATCAGCGATTTCGTCTGAATTCAAACCGACCACGTCATGCATAATATGATATGCCTCACAAATCAGCTGCATATCACCATATTCGATTCCGTTGTGCACCATTTTGACAAAGTGGCCAGCGCCGTCTTCACCGACCCAGTCACAACATGGCGCTTGCTCCCCCGTTGCAGTATCGGTTACTTTGGCTGAGATATTTTGGAAAATGTCTTTGACGCTGTGCCACGCCTCTGGGGCACCGCCTGGCATGATTGAAGGACCGGTTAACGCACCTTCTTCACCACCTGAAACGCCAGTACCAATAAAGTGTAAGCCTTTTTCACGTAAATACTGAGTGCGTCGATTAGTATCTGGATAATGCGTGTTGCCGCCATCAATGATGATGTCACCGGGTTCTAAATGTGGGATGAGCTTTTCGATAAAATCATCGACTGGTTGGCCAGCTTTGACCATTAGCATGACCTTACGGGGTTTTTCTAACGACGCAACAAACTCAGGTATGTCCTTTGCACCGCGAATGGTTTTACCTTGAGCTCGACCATTTAGAAACTTTTCCACTTTGTCATAAGAACGGTTAAAGGCGGTGACTGTATAGCCTTTGGATGCCATATTCAGAATGAGATTTTCCCCCATTACAGCCAAACCCACTAAACCAATATCCGACAATGCTTTCATGCATGTGCTCCAAACAAATGAAAAAGGAATAAAAAGATGCGTAATTATGACGTAATCACGCACCTAACACAAACAAATCGAATACTGGGTATAGGTTCTCTGAATCAGCTGGCTGTTTTTTCAACAAATACAGTTGAATTCACTTGTTCGAGAGTCGGAAGTGCGGTCATGGCACCAAGTTTGGAGCACACAAGACCACCTACTTTTGACGCAAATTGCACATAACTGGTTAAATGTTCCTTATCGGTATGCCACCCCTGTACCGCAACTTGATACAGTATCGCGCCAATGAAAGCGTCTCCGGCACCTGTCGTATCTTGAACATCAATCTGATATGGCGGGATAATAAAATGCTCTTCATGAGTAGCGACATAACATCCTTTCGCGCCTAATGTTACAAATATCACCTCCGGACCTTTGTCTAATAGTTGCTGAGCACCCTGTTCAATATCCTTTTGACCGGTGAGCAACTCAAGCTCCTCATCACTGACTTTAACCACATTGGCTTTTTCAATGAACGGTTGGCAGTGCGCAACAAATTCTTTTTCATGTCCAGCCCAAAACGCATCCCGATAGTTCGGATCAAAACTAATAAAATTCCCTTTATCTTTGACGCTGTCTAATACAATGCGATAGGTTTCTTTGAGTGCACCTGGTAAAAAACAAGTCGCCGCCCCAAAGTGATACAAACCACCGCGATTGATCATATCCAGCAACTCATCGTTAAGTTGCAGATCAGCATCAGCACCTCGATTGAACACAAAATCGCGTTCGCCGTCTTCAGCTAAGGCAACAAATGCGAGCGTTGTCGGTCGGTCTGAACGTTGCAACAAATCAGTATCTACCCCGAATTGAGTAATGTAATCAGCCAAAAAATTGCCAAAAGGGTCCGTTCCCACAGCTCCGACAAAATGCGCATTACCACCGAGACGCGCTGCCGCTGCAGCAACGTTAGCAGGGGCTCCGCCTGGTTTTTTTAAAAAATTCTCACCTATGGATAAGTCTGTCCCTTTGTCGGTACACACAAAATCAATCAGTAACTCGCCAATACAGTAAATTGCTTTCACTTTTTTATTCACTCAAAATTGAACACACGATGTTAAACTAACAATTATTTTACACAGTTACAAGCAAAACTTAATCGATTAAGTTACTTTGAGAATTTACTATGCCAAAGTCTTTCAAACAACACTATAACCATCAATCCATTACGGCTCTTGGCAAAACAATAACCGCGAATTATCCTGATTTCCCACTTGAAAATTTTGTCCATGAAGCAAGTCATAACATCGAATCCTTGGAGTTTAAGGCGCGTTCACAACAAATTACTCAAGCCTTAGTCAACCATTTACCGCACGATTTTGCTGATGCTATTGCGACCTTAATGGCCTCACTGGCGCCCGATTTTGACGCGTTAAGAGTGGATGCAGCGCAAGCAGGCTGGACTATCCAAGATTTTGCTCCGGAAGGCATTTCTGGTTGGATGATTATGCCATGTGCGGATTTTGTTGCACTCAGAGGAGTAACGGATGCACATTTTGCGTTGAGTATGACGGCGCTTGAAGCCATGACCAGCCGATTCAGTGCTGAGTTTGCTATACGGCCTTTTTTACGAGACTTTCCCAAGCGCACTCTCGCACAATGTTTGCACTGGACTAAGCACTCGAATCAGCATGTTCGACGCCTTGCTTCGGAAGGCACCAGACCGGTTCTACCTTGGGGGATGAAGCTCCCAGAACTTGGTGCCGATCCAAAGTTAAGCTTACCAATATTGGATGCATTAAAAGACGACCCTAGTGATTATGTACGAAAATCCGTTGCTAACCATCTAAACGATCACAGTAAGCTTCATCCTGATTGGGTGTGTGCAACTGCAACATCATGGTGGCAACTTGATAAAGCCAGACAACGTTTACTCAAACATGGATGTCGCACCTTGCTTAAACAAGGTCATATTCAAACCTTGGCGCTATTCGGTTTTGGCGGGGTACAAGCGAATGTCGTTCTGACGCTTTCAAGCGCATCGATACTGATGGGAGGAGCAATCGACATTCAGCTGTCAATTGAAAGTACCTCAGCTCAGGAACAACGCATGATGATTGATTACGTTGTTTGGCATCAAAAAGCCAACGGAACAAAAAGCCCCAAAGTATTCAAATGGAAGGAACTCGTAATCCCTGCTGAACAGACCGTGGAGATTATCAAATCCCATACCATCAAACCCATCAGTACCCGAACTTACTATGCTGGGGAACATTCAATAGAAGTCCAGATAAATGGAACATCGTGTGGACATGTGGATTTTGAATTAGAGTTGTAGCCGAAATTAACTATCGCTTTTTTCGCTTGCGCGTTTGACTAGGATAAACGTGAGGTACATTTTTGTTGGTATCGACATAATCATGCCTATTGCGACGCAACAGGCACTGATGATAATACCAGTGACACCTAGGCTGTGCATATAATCTGAATACACATGGAAATACACACCGAGCAAAATTAAACTAATCCCCACTACCATGACGATTTTTAACATCGTTATCAACGCGCTATCAGACATACCATTTTACATCCCAACCTATTACAGATTAATTATAGATTGGGAGAAGGTCCGTTGACTTGATCGAGATCTATTCAGTGGCTAGTTGCCAGACGCCGACAAAACCTGGAGGCAAAACCATGCTAGCCGAGAAAGAAACGTCGTCAGTATTCAAAAGACTCAGAGCAGATTGTCCCAACGCATGGCTCAACGTCCCACTTTGGCTCCCTACGTTGATAGCAACAAGATACTTAGAATCTTCATGCGTTCGAGTAAAGGCAAGTACGCGCTCATTGCTGCTAGTTAACACGTTCATCTCACCAGTACTTATCACCGGATGCGCACTGCGCAATGCATACAAAGATTGATACCAATAATACAAAGACGAACTATCTAACTGCTGGGCTTCAACATTGTTCACAGAGGCATTTTGAGATAAAGCCCGAAACGGAGTACTCGTTGAAAATCCCGCATGTGTAGCGTCGTTATTCCAACTCATTGGCGTGCGTAATGATGCGTCAGGTTGCATATTCGCCCCAGCAGCCATTCCGATCTCCTCACCGTAATACGTAAACGGTTGTGGAGAGAGCAATAGGTACATTGCACTGGCCAAACGATACTGCGTCATATCACCATTGAGTTGGTTATATACACGATTACCCGCAAAAAAATCATGATTGGCCAATATCATCGGCATTTGATCGCGGTTCGCTTGATTGAGTTCATTGAGTAATCCAGCCGAAATACTGCGATTGCGCACACTTTCCAAGATGGTATGCCCAGCACTGAAATTAAACGCGTTCACACAACTATCAGGTTTGGCCATATCGCGAAATTGTCCTGGCGCTTCGCACACAATATAGGCATAAGGATAATCATCTAGAACAGACGCCATTTCCCCCATCACCGTTAGGTTTTGCGGCTGATTTTCAAGCTGACCGATGCCGTTTTCAATCAGTACTCCAACCGCATCAAAACGAAATCCATCCACCCCCATGTTGAGCCAAAATCGCATACTGTCTTTGTGATAGTCCAACACCGCTTGATTGCGCAAATTAAAATCTGGCATGCGCTCGGTAAATGCGCCGTAATACACCCCATACGGGCTATTGCGCCAGGGTGTGCGTCCCCACAGCTGCCAGCGATTATCCACTGTATCATTCCAAATAAACCAATCTCGCAACGGATGATTCGGACTTGAGGCCGCATCTTGGAACAATGGATTTTGTGATGCTGCATGATTCATCACGTAATCAATAATTATCGCGATCCCTAAACGGTCAGCCTCATCCAACATATTTTGAAAATCAGCTAAAGTGCCATAATCGCTTTCAACATCTCGATAATTTTGCGTTTCATAGCCGTGATCGTTATCCGCTGACTCCATGATGGGCATCAACCAAAGTGCGGTAATCCCAAGCTCAGCTAAATACGGAAGTCGCTGGGTCAAACCATTAAAATCTCCGACTCCATCCCCATCAGAGTCTTGATACCCACGGACATAAATCTCCATAAAATTGGCGCTTTGCCACCAATCATCAGCGATATTTTGCTCTACCGGTAGTGGCTCTATGGAAGAAAAATCTAGCCTCTCGCTTTCATTGCCATTGTTTGCCATGACTTGTTCTAATGCCGCTCTTGCTTCGGCCTCAGTGCTAAATGGAGTCGCCGTTATTCCAGGCCCTTCTGCCGCGACACTGCCTTCAGTGACCCACACGGTATCACCAAAGGTCGCAGGAGTAAGGATCAAATCGTAATTCGGACTTTTGAGGTCGCCAAAATGCACAATAAAACTAAAAATTTGGTCTTCATCAATAATCGGTACTTCCCAATACGCATAATCGTTTTCCACACGGGTTGGGGGCATGGCATTTTGCCAGGTCGTAACATACTGAGGGTCGACTGAATTGCCCCACAAATGCAAGCCCCAGCCAGCATAAAAACCACTTGAGTGAAGATAATAAATCTTCATAGTGCGTATACTAGTATCCGGTGGCGGAATTTGAGTAACTGTCACTGCCAGTGTCTGGGAGGTTGTTTCACTTCCATCACTGACGTCTAACCGTGCGCTATAGGTTCCATTTTGAGCCACTGTAAACACAAACTGTGTGGTCAAAATACAATTATTCACTTGATGCGTTTCTGGCGATGCCCCTTGCATTGTCAAAGTACAACGCAAATTGGTCGTATCACTATCTGTCACTTGCCAATTTAAGGTTACTAATCCTTGCTCAGATACATTCGCCAAAGTAAATGAAGTAATTTCTGGCGCTTGATTAGACGGTGTGTTCACTGGCGTGACGGAAACAGAGTCAGCACTGCCTCCACCACATCCCACAAGAGTCAACGTCATACAGAACAACAAAAATACACGCATTTTTACTCCAAAATCTTTGCGCCTTGAAACGCTTTCATATATAAACATAACATATACTAACCATAACTTAATATTATGCAATATACGACCCATCAATCTCCAAAACAGAAACGCATTGCACTGGTAGCACATGACAATATGAAAGACACACTCGCAAAGTGGTGTTTAGACCATCGAAACCATCTTGCAAAACATCAACTTTATGCAACGGGGACGACGGCAAAATTGATTGCAAATGTGGCTCAATTAGAATTGACTGCACTACTGAGTGGGCCGATGGGTGGCGATCAACAAATTGGCGCAATGATCGCTGAACAAGGGTGTGACGTTTTGTTCTTTTTTTGGGACCCATTCGCAGCCATGCCACATGATCCTGATATCAAAGCGCTTCTAAGGATCGCTGCTGTATGGAACATTCCGGTTGCATGTAACCCAAGTACGGCGGATATGTTGATAAGCTCCCCTTTACTTAATCAAAGTTATACTTATCAACACCCGGATTATTCTAGTTATGAAGCTAACCGTTAAGCTTGGATGACTCTTTTGACAGCAGATTGCCACTGTGAATATTGCTCATCTCGTTCGGTTTTTGACCAGTTAGGCGTGTAATCCTGTTGCAACTGCCACAGCTCACCTATCTGCTCGAGAGAGTCATATATTCCATATTGGTACCCTGCTAAATAAGCAACCCCTAATGCCGTCGTTTCAGTGACTTTTGGCACATGCACTGGAGCCCCCAATATATCGGCTAAATATTGCATCAGCCATTGGTTGTGCACCATGCCACCATCTACGCGCAACGTTGTTGGGCGTTGACCATCTTGCTCCATTGCTTTTTGTAAATCTTTGGTTTGTAACCCGACCGATTGCAATGCCGCTGCAACAATCTCTTTGATACCTGTATCACGAGTTAACCCAAAAATCGCACCTCGAGCATTGGGTTCCCAATACGGTGCGCCTAGCCCTGTAAACGCGGGCACCATAATAACAGAATTGTTCTGTTTTACTTGCTTAGCCAACGCTTCGGTTTCTTTGGCGTGTTGAATAATTTGCAAACCATCTCGCAACCATTGAATCGTTGCACCCGCCATAAAAATACTGCCCTCTAACGCATAGGTGGGTTTCCCATCAATCCGATAAGCAACGGTCGTCAACAGACGATTGTCCGATACAACACATTGCTCACCGGTGTTGACAATCATAAAACAACCTGTGCCATAAGTACTTTTTGCCATACCTGGTTTGAAACACGTTTGACCAAATAGAGCGGCTTGTTGATCGCCTGCAATACCTTGTACAGGAATGGCTGAACCCAACCAATCTGAGTGAATATGACCAAAATCCGCTGCACTGTCTTCGACCTGCGGGAGCATGACTGCTGGGATATTGAAAAGCTTGAGCAATTCTTTGTCCCATTCTTGCTTTTGAATATTAAACAATAGCGTGCGTGAGGCATTGGTCGCATCCGTCTTATGTGCAGTGCCTTTAGTCAATTGCCATAAGATAAAACAATCCACCGTCCCAAATAATAACTCACCCGCTTCGGCTCGACTTTGTGCGCCTTCGACATAATCTAAGATCCAACGCACTTTACTTGCAGAAAAATAAGGATCTAACAGTAATCCGGTCTTCTGCTGAATATCCGCTATAAGCTTTTTGTCTTGTTTAAATTCTGCGCAATACTGTGCTGTACGACGGTCTTGCCACACGATTGCAGGATATATGCATTTCCCTGTTGTTTTCTCCCATACCAAAGTTGTCTCACGTTGGTTGGTTATTCCACAGGTTGCTATTTGAGACGCGTCAATGCCAGCGTCAGTTATGGCTTGTCGACAGCTGTCTAAAGTCGTTTGCCACAAATCGTCTGGCATATGCTCAACCCACCCATCCTGCGGAAAATGTTGCGCAAACTCTTGTTGCGCTTGGGCAATACGCGTACCCGCCGCATCAAAAATAATTGCACGAGAAGACGTTGTGCCTTGATCGATGGATAGGATATAGTGAGTCATGTGGTCTCCTTGTTTTTGTATATCTAAGCAAATTAACATGGTTTTTACAACATAAAATTTTCGTTTTCGAACATTTTCTAAAACACTACAACTTAAAGAATTGAAGATATTGGTATGAAACAAGCACAACGCTTATACGACATTGTCAACGTAGTAAAAGAACAGGGCTATATGACCATAGAGGAGTTAACGAAGCGCTATAAAGTGACGCCGCAAACCTTGCGTCGAGACCTTAATACACTTGCTGATGAAGGCAAAATCAAACGCCATCACGGCGGTGCTGCAAGCATCGAATCAAGCATCGAAAACACCCCATATCAGCAACGCAAAGCCGAAAACCAAAACGCCAAACTTGCGATTGCTAAGCGCGTCGCTCAGCTTATCCCAAACAATGCATCTCTGTTCATCAACATCGGCACAACCAATGAAATAGTGGCAGAACAACTCTTGCAACATCAAGGCTTAACCGTCGTTACCAACAATATAAATGCAGCAAGCATTCTGTCCCAAAAACAAGACTTTTCGGTCATTATTGCTGGAGGTGAAGTGCGTTTTCAAGATGGCGGGATCATAGGTGAAGCAACCCGTGACTTTATTCAGCAATTTCGTATGGATTTTAGCATTTTGGGGATCAGTGGTATCGAATCCAACGGGGCATTGTTGGACTTTGACTTTCGCGAGGTGAAGGTCTCACAGGCCATGCTGGCTCATGCACAACACAATATCTTAGTTGCCGATGGGAGTAAGTTTCATCGGCAAGCCATGGTCGAGCAAGCTCACATGTCACAAATCGATACTTTTGTGTGTGATCGGGAAGCGCCGAGTGAATTAATGAGTGTAATGAAACAAAATGATGTTCGTTTCATAAAAATTTAACCTTAATAACTTTCATTTATTTTCGTTTGTGCTATATTTTTTCTCAAATGAACAAATTATGACTTTTTTTATGTCTTTTACACAAACGAACATGGAATATGACATTGTCGTCGTTGGCGGTGGTGTCAACGGCGCAGGTATTGCTGCAGATGCCGCTGGGCGAGGTCTTTCTGTATTATTGGTCGAAGCAAAAGACCTCGCAAGCGCGACCTCAAGTCAGTCAAGTAAACTCATTCATGGTGGTTTGCGTTACCTCGAACACTATGAATTTCGTTTGGTACGTGAAGCGCTTGCTGAGCGTGAAGTGTTGTTAAAGAAAGCCCCTCATATTATGTGGCCGTTGCGTTTTCACTTACCGCATCAACCTCATTTGCGTCCGGCCTGGATGATTCAGGCTGGTTTATTTTTGTATGACCACCTAGCAAAACGTGAAATTTTGCCTGGTTCTAGACGTCTGAAACTCGATGCACATTCTCCATTAAATAATACGATGCACACGGCGTTTGAATATTCCGATGGTTGGGTTGATGATGCGCGACTTGTGGTACTCAATGCAATGCAAGCACAAGATAAAGGCGCTGACGTACTGACCTATACCCAATGCACAGGCGCTACACGCGTTAATGAGCACTGGTCTATTACCCTGCAAAATGAACAACGCGGTGAATTCTCAGTCTGTGCTAGAGCATTGATCAACGCCGCAGGTCCATGGGCAATCCAGTTCCTAGACGATGTGGTCGCCCAACGACATAACAAACACATGCGCTTAGTCAAAGGCAGTCATTTAGTTGTCCCTAAGATCCACGACGGTGAGCAAGCTTATATTTTACAAAATGCCGATGGACGGATTGTTTTTGTATTGCCTTATGAGGATGACTTTTCACTAATTGGGACTACGGATGTGAACTTTACAGGCGATCCACGTAATGTCGCGATTGATCAGGAAGAAACGGACTATCTCATTAAGATCACTAATGAGTACTTTAAGACACAAGTTAGTGTAGCCGATATCGTCCATACATTCTCAGGGGTACGCCCACTTCTCGAAGACGAAGGTGCGGATGCCCAAGCGTTGTCTCGCGATTATGAATTTACATTAACCGGGGACGCACAATCTGCGCTACTGCTAAACATCTATGGCGGTAAAATTACCACTTACCGCAAACTCGCCGAGCATGCTGTAAACAAGTTGGTCACGTTCTTCCCTCATGCAGAATCAGCTTGGACTGCCCATGCACCATTGCTCGGCGGTGATTTTGCTGACCCAGCGACGTTACTGAAACAACTTTGTGAGCGATGCCCCTTTATTCCACTAGCCACTCTGAAACGCTATGTAAGATCCTATGGTTCCTTAACCTCTCATCTTCTTGCTGGGGTAAAATCAGAGCACGAACTTGGGCGAGATTTTGGTGCTGGATTATATGAGTGTGAATTACGTTATCTGCAAACCCATGAATTTAGTAAAACACTGGATGATGTTTTATGGCGTCGAACCAAATTAGGGCTTCGTCAGACAGAGCTTGATATGGAAGCGCTCAACCGTTTTTTTAGCGCTGACCAAAAAGCACCTGAAATAAGCGCAGTTTAAACATAAATGGTTTATCATAACGCCAGTTAGCAATAAGGAGTATTTATGCGCTACTGGCTGTTTAAAACCGAACCGGATGCGTTTTCCATTGATGATCTCGCTCAACGACCAGATGGCACTGAAGGTTGGGATGGCGTGCGCAATTATCAGGCGCGCAACTTTATGCGCGACCAAATGAGCGTGAATGATCTGGCCTTTATTTACCACTCTAGTTGCAAGGTGCCAGGAATCGCTGGGTTAGCTAAAGTAACTCAAACCGCGTTGGTGGACCCAACGCAGTTTGAACCTGAATCAAAATATTATGACCCTAAAGCCACACTAGAACAGCCTAGATGGCACATGGTTGCGTTAACCTTTGTCGAAAAATTCAATCAGGTTCTCCCTCTGTCAATGATTAAGCAACAACCCAATATTACTGAACTTGGCTTAGTTCAAAAAGGGTCTAGGTTGTCCATAATGCCAGTTGCACCAAACGAATTCGAATGGTTATTAGAGCTTGCTCGCAAACCATAGCCACAGCTATTTGGCATCATCAAAGTGATGCTGTAAGAGCATCACAAAACTGCGCTTTTTAGCGTAGTTATCCTGCAGCACGTTGAGCAATTTATAAAATGGTGAGAGGGGCTTGTCTTGTGCAACAAATTCATCATGGATCTCTTGTAAAATCTCAATGATGTAAGCGTAACCTTTATGTCCTTGATCAACATTGCGGGTAATCAAATTTAAATAATGTTTTAATGCTGCTTCATAAACACACTCTTGCAAACATTGATACGCCAGTCCATGTAACTCTTCATCGTTCAACTGCACTTTTTGGCTCAGTGCTAAAGCATCATGGATAGAACCAAAATTCAAATACAAAGAGAACAATAATTTTTCTTGACGATGAGTAGGCTGTTTATGAATGATTGCCCGTGCTTGTGTGACCAACTGAGAAGGAGCGACATTATGATCATTGACCAACGATTTGAGTAGAGCAATATCAAAGTTCTTAGCGTATTGTTGCAAGGCTAACTGCACAGCATCGTCTGGTTTTCCTTGCATCTGATTCACTTTGATCAGCATCTGGTTGATTCTCTGCAGGTCCTGGGGCAATGCACCGGCTTTTAACTCAAAAAGCAATGTCAGCGACTCGGTTAGGTACCCTTGATTGATTAGACCGTTTGTCATTTCAATTTTTCGGCTCATCGGCAAATAAGATACCTTAGCATACTCAACCGCTTTCAAATACTCATCCTGCGATGCAAAATACAGTGCTAACGAAGAAGCCATTTGTTTAGTATGCATCGCATCAGGGGCGGACTTATAGTTTGACTGATACTCTTTTTGTAGTGCGACATAGTATTCAGAACGAAGCTCATGTGAGGCGTTAACCAAGAACAGCTTTCCGATATCGCCCAGGTCGACATACAAAAACTCGTTGTAATACAAATTTAGTAAATAAACTACTTTGGTATGTCGTTCCGCGTTCCAGCGCTCAAACGTTTTGACATACTGTTGTTCTATTATCGTCTCTAAGGCAAAGCGATAGCCACCTGAGTCATCGACACGTTCACAAATTTTGTCATATCGAGCCAGTATAAATTCACAGATATGCAGTGCCGTAGTATCCGTTAATTCATCAATTAAAGGATGAATTAAGGCTAGTTGGTTACGGGCTTTATCAAAATATTTGCGCACCAATTCATAGCGCCAAACATCTCTTAAAGGCAATGCTTTTACTACCCACTTGCGTAATGTTTTGATATCGAATTGACCAAAGGCAATATCGGCTTTTGACGCCCAATGCTGGACGAGTTCTTTATCTTTATTGATGAGATGCTCTAGGGCTGATTCTAGTTTGGCTCTGGGCATCGTTTGCAGTAAGGCTGAGATTTTGTCTTGAGAACTGCCTTGAACTAAAGCCGCTAATTTAGATTCTTGCGCATCATGATGCAATGCAACAGCAACACAATGCCGACAGAAATCAAAACCATCCGATTCAGGGCAGGAACATCCCCCATCATATCCATTGCTCAGGACGTTCAAGGTAACAGAATAAAGACTTTCATCTGTGACGTGTGCCTGGATATGGTTGCCTAATATTGTGTATTGTGAAACGGCATTGTTTGACAGCAACACTTGTCCATTGGCAAACGCACTGCTGCCAGCAAGACGTTTGATCAGCGCAATTAGTTCTGACATCGGGACTACAACTCAAGAGTAATAGATGACTCTTCGTCTTCGCTTTTAATCATTTGCAAAACAATGATAACACCGTCAATGGCTAACTCGTTTTGAGGTCGAGTTGGGTTAATTTTTAGCGCGTAACGACTGTTGTTATTCAACTCGAATTCGCCATCAAATGACTGACCATTAGCGATGATATTTTTACAAATAGTATCAATGTTGATGTCTTTCAATTGATTTGGGATCTTCCAAATAGGATTGCCAATATCACTGTCCGCAATATTAAATACACGTACGGCTTGTGCCGTAAAGCTACGAATGTGCAAATTGTTGTCTAGGTAAATGACCGACATATTTGCTGCACTCATCAATGAATCCCAATCACCTTTTAGCTGATTCATTTCTGTCAACTTAAGTTGATGCTCGGTGTTTACTGTAGACAATTCTTCATTAACGGATTGCAGTTCTTCATTGGTACTTTGCAACTCTTCGTTACTCGCTAACAACTCTTCATTGGTCGCCTGAAGTTCTTCATTCGAAGTTTCTAACTCTTCAATCGTGGCTTGTAAATTTTCACGAGTGAATTGCAATTCGCGCTCTAAATCATATATACGCTGACTGTTTTCATACTCTTGAGTGATCTCGTTTTCGTCTTGATTTGCATTATTGCCTTCTGTAATAGCTGGATTCGAAATCACTACCGCAGAATGTGTCGGGGTTGCATCAATACCTCGAATCGAAACCGGTAAAATGCGTACATCCACATAGTCACGTGAATTACGGCCAAAGATTGCCACTTTGCGGAATAAAATAGGTTGATTAGTACGGAATGCTCTAGCCAATCCAGATACGACAGGGGTACTTAAATCCTTAATCAACATATTGCCAATATGGTTGTTCAAACGACCGTGGATCGGCAAGACGTAATTCGTTGAATCGCCCACGACGCGTAATATCTCGTGATTTTGATCGACCAATAAAGTAAATGGTAAAATCTCGCGGCCGAGAGACTCAATTAATGCTTCCAAGATGCGCAACTCATTGGAGCGGCGAGTTTCAATCAGTGCACTGCTACGCAACGTTGGAATAGATCGGTCTTCGTGCGTGAGCAGTGCTTCACGAGGTCCAGTGAGGGTTCGCTCTGACGTACCGAGGCCAATGTTCATAAATATCTTGTTCTTTTGGTCAAGCACTTCATAGTTTGGCTCTTGTTCACCCAGCGTCTCACTTGTCCCAAGTACTAATACACCACCTGGTTTCAACGAAAAAGAAAAATTACGCATAACTTTGGTCTGCGGCTCAGGCTTGAGATATATCAGGAAATTACGACATGAAATCACATCAATTTTGGTGAATGGCGGATCATTGAGCACATCATGACGGGCAAATACGACCATTTCACGAATTTTACGCACAATCGTAAAGCTCTCTTGAGAGACTGAGAAATACTTTGCCATGATATCTTTGGGTAAATCTGCCGCAATACTCTGCGGATAGATACCCGCACTTGCTTTGGCTAAGGCTTCTTTGTCTATGTCAGTGGCAAAGATTTTGACGCGTAAATCCCAGTTGAATTTTTCACATAATTCACAAAAGATAATTGCAAACGAATAAGCTTCTTCACCCGTTGAACAACCCGGTACCCATAAGCGAAACTCGTTGCGTTTAGATTGTTCAATGTACTCTGGAAGCAGTTTGTTTTGTAATGCATCGTAAACGGACTTATCACGGAAAAAGTTAGTGACGCCAATCAATAATTCTTGAAACAGTTCTTCAATTTCACTTGGCGATTGTTGGCAATAGTCCAAATATTGGTTGATGGAGCTTTTACCACATTTCGCAATTCGACGTTCAATGCGCCGCCCCACTGTAGTTGGTTTATATTGACTAAAGTCGACCCTAAAACGTTCATACAACAAGTTGAATAGACTGCTTTGCGGCTTATCTGCGACCGTTTCTTCGGATGCATTATCAAGCGTGATCCCCTGACGTAGAGGATGGCTGACATATTCAATAATGCGCTTGGGCAACATATCAATTTCATCGACATAATCAGCCAAGCGGTTGTCAAAAATACTCTTGGGCATACCATCAAATCGAGCAGTTCGGTAATCCTGTACTAAAACAATTCCGCCAGCTTCGCGAATATATCGGGCGCCTTTCGTGCCATCCGAACCGGTTCCGGTTAACACCACACCAATTGCACGCTCACCCACTTTTTTGGCCATCGACTCGAAGAAAATATCAATAGGCAAAACTGGGAGTAATTTAGAACGCTCTTGTTGCTCTAAGGCAAACGTTCCGTCTGAGCTCAGTCGGAGGTTGGTACTACGAGGAATGAGATAAATATGGTCTTTTTCTGGCTTAACTCCTTCTTCTGCCATGGTAATCGGCATTGAAGTAGAGGATTCAAGTAACTCAAGCATCATGCTTTTATAATCAGGCGACAAATGCTGAATAACAATGAAAGTCAGCCCTGATTCTGATGGCATTTTTAAGAAAAATTCACGTATAGCCTCTAGCCCACCCGCAGACGCACCTATACAAACATGATAAAGCTTATTTGAGGGTTGCTTATTCTTAGACATATTCATTCCATCAATCAAATGTTTACTATTTGAGTAGCTTACAGTGCCACTTGTTGATTTGTTATTGCAGCTTCTAGGTGAGCAAGGCAAATTGGTTTTAAAATAGTACCATCGGCCTCAAATTTGAGAAATTGATGTTTTTTAGCAACACTAAGAGCTGTAACAATGATGACTATGTTAACTTTAAATGCATCATCTCGCATTGCTTTTATGAAAGCGGTTGCGTTTTTTTCTTCTTAACCTTGTCTCATCAATTAGAATGGGTTCATATTCTTGACGATAATATAAGAGGTAATTGAGATTGACGTATTGATGTATGCAGAAATTGCTGCCAAACCCTCTTCCGTTTTTCCACTATTAATGCATCTATATAGTGACACCTGATAAAACTTTTGTTGGTAAGCCGAGACGATAGCTAATGAAAGCGTCCCGTTTTTGCGTATCAAAATACCCACCTGTTAACTCACTAATTTGATGTATACAATTGAATTCTTTTTGTGCAAAAGCGAATGCTTCTACGTTGGGCTGAGCTAATACAAAATCAGTAATTTCGCCTACCAAGTTGAATTCAATAAAACTAAAATCACCGACTTCCCTTTGTGCGATTTTGAATGAAAAATTTTGGAGATGTTCTTGAGCGCTGACAACGCGAATTAAACTCTTTGCTAGAATACTAGTTACATTAAAGTTGGCTAGCATCATTTTTTGCTGACGTTTCCCTTGAGCAGATTGAAAGCGTACTTGATAAATTGATTTGCCAAAATAATCTCTTATCGATGTTATGACATCCTCGATTAGAAAGTTTGTTTCATGGTGCAATTTATCTGAAATCCACAACATATAGTCAGTCCAATGTGAAACTTCTTTAGCATAATCAAGGGTATCACACTGTGCCGCTGTGAATTTTAAGTGGTAAGCAATCAAATTCATCAACTGAATATTGAGTAAATGATGATTATGGGCGCGAGTGATCTCGTTATCTAATAACGAGAGTTTATGGCTCTGTTCCTTGCGATATTCTATATTGCGGCGGGCAACACTGAGCCGCGCCAGAAGGATATTTTTGCTTTGACCTTTTTGTACAAAATCATCCGCACCACTCTCAAGTATTTGCACTAACACGTCTTTTTCTGAGAGGCTGGAATATGCAATTATATAAGGGGAATGTTCCAATGAAATATTGCGAACTAGCTGGCAAAAAGTAAAGCCGTCATTGCCTGGCATCAAAATATCTAAAATGACAATAACTGGTTCGTTCATCGACTCTAAAATCTTGATCCCTTGTTCTGCATCTTCTGCTTGATAAACGGATAAATCCATGCAACTTGCTAACGCAGCAATTTGGAACAAGGTATATTCATCGTCATCGATAACCAGTAGTTTCATATGTTTTAAGCAATTTTTTTTCTCTTTACTAATTTAGCACAATGAGCCATTTTGACCACTAGATAATAGCTTTTCAGACTGAACGAAAATCAAAAAAAACAATAAATATCAACATCTTAACCATTTAACTCATCTGAATTTTTATACTTTAGACTAATAAATCACACTCGTCTTTCCGAAATAACTTACGCTCCCTACTGCAGTTAATCGAACCATTACTAACGATTTCTTGCAACGACTTTGGTATTATATATGGGTTATACATTGAGTATTTTTTTATGCAAGCCACCATCAAAGCCGACCGAGGCCTATTTTCATACCCTAAATACTGGGCACATTGTTACGGTACCGCGCCATTTTTACCTATGTCGCGCGCCGAGATGGACGAATTAGGCTGGGACAGTTGCGACATCATTCTCGTCACTGGTGACGCCTATGTCGATCACCCTAGCTTTGGTATGGCGATCATTGGTCGCTTGCTGGAAGCACATGGCTTTCGCGTGGGCATCATTGCGCAACCCGATTGGCACAGCAAAGACGACTTCATGAAACTCGGCGAGCCAAATCTCTATTTTGGCGTAACGGCTGGCAACATGGATTCCATGATCAATCGCTACACCGCAGACAAAAAGCTGCGCCACGACGATGCGTACACGCCCAATAATGAAGGTGGCAAGCGCCCTGATCGCGCAGTCACGGTATATACCCAGCGCTGTAAAGAAGCCTACAAACACATCCCAGTGATCATTGGTGGCATTGAAGCGAGTTTGCGTCGAATTGGTCATTATGACTATTGGTCGGAAAAAATCCGACGTTCAGTCATATTTGACGCCAAAGCAGATTTACTGATGTTTGGTAATGCTGAACGACCTCTGATTGAAGTCACTCACCGCCTGGCTGCAGGTGAGGATATCAAAGATATTAAAGACGTTCGTGGCACAGCCATTATCGTCAAAGAAGCTTTACCAGGCTGGGAAGGTGTCGATTCTACGTCTCTGGATAAGCCGGGCAAAATCGATGCTATTCCCTCTCCATATATTATGGAGCCTGAGTGCCCAACCGATGCTGAGACCAAAGCGGATGTCACGCAAACTGCACAACCTATCACGATAGCACCGACTACGAAGCGAAAACCATGGGAAAATGTCTACGTCAAATTACCCGCATACGAAACCGTTAGGGACAACAAAGTCCTCTATGCGCATACGAGCCGTATTTTTCATCAAGAAACCAACCCAGGTTGTGCTCGTGCATTGATGCAGCGTCATGGCGACCGGCATGTTTGGCTCAACCCGCCTGCCATGCCTTTGGAAACAGAAGAAATGGACGCGGTGTTTGGCCTGCCATACCAACGTGTACCGCATCCGGTATATGGTGATGCTAAGATCCCTGCATACGACATGATCAAATTCAGTGTTAATATCATGCGTGGCTGTTTTGGTGGCTGTACCTTCTGTAGTATCACTGAGCACGAAGGGCGCATTATTCAGAGTCGTTCAGAGCAATCTATCTTGCAAGAAATAGAAGACATACGTGATATGGTGCCAGGCTTCACTGGCGTCATTTCTGATTTAGGTGGTCCCACGGCCAATATGTATCGCTTGCGTTGCAAATCCCCCAAAGCCGAAGCCACTTGTCGTCGTCCATCTTGTGTTTACCCAAGTATTTGTGCACACATGGACACCGACCACACGCCAACCATTAACCTTTATCGCAAAGCCCGTGATTTGCCGGGGATTAAGAAGATCTTGATTGCGTCGGGTGTGCGCTATGACCTCGCGGTGGAAGATCCGAATTACGTCAAAGAACTCGCTAAGTATCACGTGGGTGGATATCTCAAGATCGCCCCCGAACACACAGAAGATGGTCCTCTATCTAAGATGATGAAACCGGGCATGGGTAGTTATTATGAGTTTAAACGCTTGTTCGACAAATTCTCCAAAGAAGCTGGCAAAGAGCAGTATTTGATTCCGTATTTTATTGCTTCTCACCCAGGTACAACCGATGAAGATATGCTTGAGTTAGCAATTTGGCTAAAGGAGAACAAGTTTAAACTCGACCAAGTACAAAACTTCTATCCTTCACCCATGGCAACCGCGACGACTATGTACCACACTGAAGTGAATAGCTTGCGTAAAGTGACTAAAGACTCTGAAACCGTACCAAGTGCAAAAGGTGAGATCCATCGTCGCTTACACAAAGCGATGTTGCGTTATCACGACCCCAAAAACTTCGCACAAATTCGCAAAGCCTTGGTCAAAATGGGTCGTGAAGATTTGATTGGTCGAGGACCTGAACACCTGGTCCCACCAGAATCTCGAAATGAGCGTCAACAAAGGGCGAAACCCGCAAGACGTGGCGGACGTGCGGCGACCAAACATACCAAGGCACAATTTGTTACAGCAAAATAGTTGAAACTATGCAAATCTAGTTTTTTCGCCTAAGAAGTGAATCAACCACTATCCAGGGAATGCGTTCGCGTTTTTTACACTTTCAAAGTCGTTAAATCGCACGCCTTGTTGTTTCATGACTTTATTCACCTTGTGGCTGATCCATTGACGTATATAAAATGGCTGGTTAGGCACAAAGTGATGGATCGTATGGGTTTTGCCAAAATTAAAACAGAATAGGTGAAAAGGCATAAACCACTTACTCGTTATGATATGTGTTTGTTGATGTAAATGACTCACTCCACCGTAGTAATGCATCGATGAAGTGACAAAATTCAGAGACGTTGAACGAATAATATTTGGAATAACCAAAACCACCATCAAAAACTCAAACACATGTATTACAGGACTGAATATTACAGGTAGGTAAGTCTCGATTGGCAAAAATAAACCAAGTCCGTGGTATCCAATCATGGTATAGAGCACGACAAAATAACAGGTCGCGACTGGAAAAGCAGCGTGGAACACTTTACCAAAACTAAAGCCTTTGATTTCTTTCTCGTATACTTTGCGAAACATAACGAGTCCAAGAAGACCATCCATAATCACTATCAAACGTTTCAAAGGATTTTTGATGCCGTTACCCACTAGGCGCTCTTCTAAATCCTGTTCGGTTCCAGAAACTTGATGATGATGCAGGTGCATATGACGTCTAAACCAAGGGTTGACTGTATTGGGTCGCATTAACCAGACCATGAGCATCATAAAATTATGGATCAAAGGCATCTTGCTAAAGTATTGGCGATGAATGAGGTCATGCTCCAATTCATGGGAAATGGAGGCAACCATCGCAATCAAGAGAATAACCAACCAAGCAGGCAAAATCTCATAATAATACAGACTGCCAAGCCCAATCATGGTACTGGCTGAAAATAAAAGAATCAGCATCCCAATGGTATTTTGATGAGACAAAAACGCATATTTATCACGCAACATCTGCTCTTCAGAACGTATTGCTTGAATAATGACTTTTGTTTGTTCTCTGAGTTTATCGCGCATGGGGACATCCGTCATATCTGCCTTGCTCCAATATATAGTAATCGATGGGCTGACTCTTATTATCTTAACCCTGTGTGTATGAGACATTATATAACTATTTAGTCTGTATGAGGATATCTGCACTGGGTAATGAACTGGCACTTATCTGTTTATCTAACTTTACTCTGACCTGTGTTGCAATTAATATCAGTTCACGAAATCACCAAAACGTGGTGCTAATTAGTAAAAGGAATATTATAAATGACACGTTTACTGCACGTTCTTTTGGTCTTTTTTATTTTTGTGTTGCCGGGATTTAATGCAACTTCTGCGACGCTTATTATTCTTGAGCGTTCAGGCACATCTTCCTTTACCCAAGAGCTTAACCATCAATTAAAACAAGCGTTGTTTAATACGCCTGTTTACATTAGTTTTGTGGATACCTTTTATTCTTCACTGTCGGTAAGCGAAAGATCAAATGTCTTTCCACTTTATAACAAAGCGGTGATGCTCATCGCTGGGATTGATGAAAGCACACCCATCACCCGTATCATTAGTCAAGGTTCGTCAGCGGGAATATTCTTAGAACAATATCCTGATTTTTTTCCTGCTGCAGAACGTTTATTTACCCATATTTTGTGGACACCCAAGACTGGACAAAGAATACCATCCGATATCAATCTACGCGACTCGATTAAACACATTTCTCTGCTTTTTCCAAACAAATCACATTTGCTATTGGTAGGTAATTACAATGGTTTTTCCAGTTATTTAACTGAGCGTTTACTAGAAAATCAAAGCGAATCGAATTTAAAATTGATTAAAACCGATTACCAGGAATCTGTCATTTTGGACAGTACACCTCCCTCATTCATAAAGGGGACAGTGGCATTACTGACTCATCCACCGCAATCACAACAAGAACAAGCTGCGTTCAACTGGCTTAAAGCCAATCACATCCCCGTGTTGTTTCTGTTCAGTAGTGAGTTCGACCTTATCAAGTATAAAAATGTCGGTGGCTTAGTCGTTTCTCCGTTCAAATTAGGCTCACTGATAGAAAAAATCGTTAACAATGATGTACTCACAAAGGACGATATGGAAGTTACTGTTGCCTTGTATCACAATTACGCTCTGGCACACTATGGACTGGACCCCGCAAGCTTTAGTGAAGATTACCAAATTGTAGGGCGTATCGAATATTCTTATGAAGAAATCCAATATATGATGATTATTGGATTGCTTATCTTTACTCTATTTTTGATTATTTTACTGATAATGAATAACAAAAATCGTCAGTTGCTCAATGAGCGTGCACGTAATGCAGAACACGCGAATCGCCAGAAAGACAAATTGATGGCCAACATTTCACATGAATTACGTACCCCCTTAAACGCTATTCACCTAGCCTTTGAAGTGCTCACAGACCACTCTTTAGAGAAGTCTGATACAGTGATTGACGCTGGAAAACGCGCCACAAAGCATCTTAAAAACATCATCAATACAATACTGGAATATCAAAAGTCTTCGAATCATGAAACATTGATTTTGTTGGACTGGTTTAACACTGACGAGCTCAAACACGCTATACAAATTCATCAATATCACGCGCAAAAGAAAGCGCTACAATTTGCTATCAAAGGTATGGATAAGCTGCCTAATGATGTAAAGACAGATAAAAAACTCTTGTTACAAATTGTGCACAATGTGTTATCCAACGCGTTAAAATTTACTGAACGTGGAAGTATTACGGTGTCCTGTAAGTATACCCACTCGCATCTAGATATTGGTAAGGCCTGACTTCTCTAGACACTTTCTACCCGTTTAAAATATTCACGCTCAAAGTTATTTGGCGATACCCTATCATTTTTTGTATGTCGGCGAGTGGGATTATAAACCATCTCAATATAATGAAACACAGCTTGCTTAGCTTCAGCTCGGTTTTGATAAATTCGACGACGTATTTTTTCTTTCTTTAAATTGCTGAAAAAACTCTCTGCGACGGCATTATCATGACAGTTACCACGACGACTCATACTGGGTACAATATTGTATGCATCAAGTAGCTTTCTAAATTGCCGACTGGAATATTGAGAGCCTTGGTCTGAGTGCAAACTGACCTGCTGTTGAGGCTTTCGTCGCCAATATGCTGCTGTAATCGCTTGCATTGCTAAGTCCTCTGTCATTCTATCGCTCATGGACCAACCAACAATATTACGTGCGAATAAGTCCATGACGACGGCCAGAAAAAGAAAGCCTTCATGAGTTTTAATATAAGTAATGTCGGTCACCCACCATTGGTTAGGTCGCTCAACATTGAATTCACGATTCAACTTATTTTCGGCTACAATATCACTTTTACCGCCGTAATAACCTCGTGGCACTTTGTACCCTCTTTGCGCACGAATGCCTGATTTTCGCATTAAGCGTAAGATCCGATCACGGCCACAATATTCATTGGCATCACGAAAGTCCATGTAGATGTTACGGTAGCCATGAAAACCACCGCTCTCTATCCAAAACTGCTTAATTTTTTGTGCAAGCTGTTGGTCTGCCCGCTCTCGCTTACTGATTGGCGATTTAAGCCAGTCATAATAACCACTGGGATGAACCTCTAGCACTCGACACAAAACTCTCACGGGATAACGTGAACAACGAGACTTTATAAACCGGTATCTTTCTTTGACTCGCCGGCAAAGAATACCGCGGCTTCCTTTAACAGGTTCCTTTCTTGCTCAAGGCGCTTCAACTCACGTTTTAACCTTGCATTTTCAGCTCGTAAGTCCTGGTCTTCTACTCGTGCTTTAGTTGGCTTTGAAAATCTTTTAAGCCACGCATAAAGCGTCTTAGTGCTTATACCGAGACGTTCTGCAACATCGTTAACAGCGTAGCCATGGACAGCAACTTGATTCACTGCTTCTTGCTTAAACTCGTCTGTATATCGGATACCTTTACCCATGATTTACCTCTTATGGTTATAGTTACATTTTTACCATAAAAAGTGTCGGGAAGTCTCAGGCCTTACCAAAATATGGATTAAAAACATATCAAATGCGTGGATCTAATCTTGAATTTTTTCTTCAGAGTGATCCATTCTCAAAGAAAATTTGTTTGTTGAATTAGCTTAAAAGCAACTGCGTTTTTTCAGTCGAAATGTGCGCTTGCTTAACTGGACTAGAACACTATCTAATCCGAACTGGTGCGCTGTTAAAACCGGAGTATGCAAATCATTGGCTCAATGAAAAATTCGTTTGGTGCCAAATTCAATAGGGTGATCTGCTCTGGTGAAAAACTTTACGAAGTAGGTCGAACTCTTCCTGTTAACTACTGTTTAGTAGTTAACAGGCTTCAAGCTCAATTATTTTCTGGTCTAGTAAGGATGTTAGACTTTCTTTTCGAATTCCCGATATTCTTAGAAGTCGCCACCTTTGCACTGGTAGATTTTGTTCTTTTAGCTTGTCAGCCGCTCTAGATAGACGAAAAGATTGATACTGTTCAATGCTTTCAGCATGTGCATTAAGCCAATTATCAGTTTCAGGCAAGTCTGCTAGATGTTTTTCTACAGAGTTTGAGCGGGGTAATTTTTTAATGAAAAAATGTTTACTTAGCCGATTGCGTTCAGGATTGGCGTTTTGTTCAGCTAATAAGACGTTAAGTCGTTCAATATTATCTTTGTCCCATGCTTGGTAGTCTGGCGCATACCTATTTTCAACTTTGGCAACAACTTTAGGTTTGTTATTCATAAGCCAGTCTTTATCGTTTCGGTAAAGCCAAGCGTATAATGCGCCTCCTATACTAGCTACCCTTATCTGCTTAACTCCGAGATCATTATGTTTCTCCAGTAATTCAAGCCACTCTTTTCTTTTAGCTTCTAATAACTTTGGTTCTATAGCCTCAGTATTTTTCTTTTGTGATTTTGTCACTTTCAACGATTTGGGAAGTTTTGATACTTTGCGGAATATTTCTTCATTACAAGTATCCGGTAACAGTGAGCACCAAACCATTAAATGCCTTAAAGGGTGAAAAGATTTTCTGTGTTTACGAAACAAGCAAATTAGCCAATTATTGTCGCTTGTATCTAATGTATATATTTTTGACTCTAAATGACCCCAATCTGATTCGAACTTTTCACGAATTTTTTTGTGATCTGCTTGGTTGCCTCTGGAAAGGTTAAGTTCTTTGGCAACATTCAAATAGAACATGCTCCATTGATGTTCAGTAAACCCTGACAAAACAGGATTACTTAATAACGTTTCAAATCTGTTTATTAATTGGCGCTCAATATCCGTAATTTCTGTACTCTCATGTTTAGCGATTTCACCTATTAATGAAGCTGATTTGTATAAATGCTTTTGTTTAGAGTGCAGTGGTAAGTCTGAAGCTTGTAAAAGGCAATTATGTTTAATACAGACGTTAACGCCCGCGATTTGATTTAAACGGCTCCAATATGGTTCTCCAAGGTTTTCTTTTTGTTCCTGATAACATTGTGGACAATACCGAAAATACTCAGACTTTCGAACAGAAGAGGCCGCTATGCCCGCTCTGGTATGTATACTGCCACCTTGCTCAGAATACATTGACTGAATTACTTGTGCCGATTGCTGCGTATTTAAGAAGGGGAAATATATTGGCGCTAGCGTATGATGCTTAATAATGTCTTCCACATCTATTTGCCAAACGATACTTACTCTTTCTGTAAACACTTGTAAGTGGCTGGGAAGATCTGGAATTGCAACAGCAGTATGTTTGCCAAAAATGTCTCTCGATACTGCTTGCCTATTTTCTAATTGACCAGTATGAACCGCATATCGAGCTATAACGCTATAGAGCAGTTCATTCTCATAAGGTACTGGAAAATACGCCAACATACTTAACTCGCCATTAAATTCTGTACTGGAAAAATAAAACCTTCATCACATAGCTGCTCATACATGGTTCCTGATTTACTGGCATGTAGTTTTCTTAAATCATGATCATCCAGTCTTCCCCACGCTTTTTTACTTACATATTTAGGTGTCGATTTTTGGATTTTCTTTGTAGGAGCCTCATTTAACCCGCTTAATGAAGAAGTGGCATGGTGAATAATTTGAATTAGTGTCACTTCTGGGTTGTTATTAACGCTCTCTAATACCAGTGGCCTAACAATATCTTCGTTAATACCCATAGCCATTAGAGTTTGTATGGCCGAATTTGCTACCTCGGATTGAGATGCTTCGCCAAGCTCAATATTAGCCTTTTTATTTAATGGGACAGCTTTGAGGTGATCAAATGTATTTAATAGTGCCCCCTCAATTTTAGGAATTACGATATCACTGCACTGCTCAAGTACAGTTCTATCTTTACTGTTTAAAGCATCGAGCATCGGTTTTACTATTGAAAGCTCTTCCTCAAATACATCTCTTAGTAATTCAACAGAAAGGCATTCATCTTCTGGTGAATTAGCCAACAGAATAGCCCTTGCTTGAGCTAAGCAAAATAGCTTGACTAAAATATCAGGTACTCCCTGTGATATCTCATAAAGCTCATTGATCATCACTTCGTCTAACTTTCCGGGCGATTTGAGCCATTGGTATTGCCACAGTTCTTTGACAAAATCATCCCAGTTTTCATCTAGTGGTAATCGATCCCAAACAATACTACCTTCACCTGATGCTCGCCTCGCTTGACGGAATTCCGAAGCAAATAGCTTTAAAGCAGTTGGAGTACCAATTAGTACAATTGACACTTCAACAACATTTACGAGCGTCACCAGAAAATTAATCATTTTCTTTTCGCCACCGCTCTTAGCCAAATTCATGTGCTGAAACTCGTCAATTACAACTAAACCGACGGCATGAATCAAACATAGGTTGGCGACATTGGCTATCATTTGACCAATTCTGGGTTTGCCAGATGTATATTTTTTGCGGTAGTTAGTATTTAAACGTTTATCTAGTGCAATGAAAAAGCTTTCGCAAAACTCAGCCAATGAACCATCATAAGGGCAGTCAACCTTTATCCACGGCACTTGTAAAATATGGTATTCTGGGTGATACAGTACTCTGTCATAAGTGTTAAGTAGATTATTTGTAGCTGTCGATTTACCTGCACCTGAAATACCAGATATCGCCATTGATGACGCTGTTGAATCAACAACATCATGTACATATGTCGTTAAGTCTTGATTAGTAATTATGTTTTTAACTTCATTAAGCTTTTGTTTAAATGCTGCGTGTTTTGGATTTCTGCCGAGATAACTTTTTCTTATTAGCTGAGACAATTTTTGTTCAAGTAGTAGATGAACTGTTTGAGGTACAAAAAAGCTACGAGTCAAACGGCTAATGGCGTGAACTCGTATGTGACCGCCCAGCTCTATTTCTTCTTTTTTGAAAGTCGGTCTGCGGCTGAGTTGCTGAACAACTTCAATTGGACTCATAATCGGTGGTAATGCCGCGATTAAAGGGTTATCAGCGTATTCTTCTAACTCTGACTCAATATACACAGCTTCTTTAAATTTCGGACCGTCAAAACTACTCATCTGCATCTTCTCCCTTTAATAAATCTGTTAACTTAGTTGGCAGCTTAAAGCTCTTAGGCTTTGACTCACTAGCGCCTATCTGCGTAACGTTATCTTCCTTACGTTTAGGTTGTTCATTAAACAAAGTTTCTGATTTAGACTTTCTCTCAGCCTGTCGTTCTTTGCGTTTATTGTCATTAATGCCTTTGACTTTTTCGGTTTTAGTCATGGTAGGGTTTTCTGGTTGGTTTGACTTGGATCGCTTTGATATAACTTCTAGATCAGTAACTAAATTAACAGCGCCTGCACGAGATTTGAGCTTTGAGGTTGCTGCAACATCTGCCTTGACGTTATTTTTCTCCCACACTTCCCAAACTGTTAAGTCTCGATATGAGCGACTTCTTTCAGTAAGACTTGCACGGATAAATGATGAATAGGTGTCATTTGGCCTGAGATAAATTGTATTGGCTGAGTATAAATCATAAGCCACGGTGACTTTCTTCGGTCCTTGATAGTTACCTTCAAACCAGCCCCAATCTAACGCTTCCAGACAAGTGTAATAACAACCAAATAGCTTTAAACCATGCTCCGTTATACTAGCCTGTGTGTGAGGCAATAAGTTTACTTTTACTAAATCAACAGGTGGCCTACGTAATCGACCAGTTCTATATTGAATACCCCAATCCCACAGCATTAAAGGGTTATGAGGTAGAGTATCAGGAATATCTTGGTCTGGATCATATGTTGTTAAGGTATGGTCGTTATTATAGAAAAGAACTATCTTAATGATCATTTGAGTAAACTCATACAGAGTATGGACACCGTCTTGTCTATAATCCTTGCCATGCTTTTTTTTGCCTATTGTATTTCCAGTAACATACCCTTCAACAAACGGCTTCATTTTCACTTGGATTGTTCTAAAGTAACGCTCGACAATACCTTTCCAGTCAGCTCGATAAGGAGGTGTATTTTCTATTCCGACATTAAAGCTCTTGCTCAATACTTCAACATGCCTACCTAGCATCTCCCCTCTATCACCAATAATAGATTCTGGTAAACCACTTGTAGGCCACATATTCTCGGTGATCTCGATGCCAAACTCTTTGCAATAAGCTACTTTGTCTAGCATTGAATTTGAAAGAGCCTCCATTGCACTAACCCAAGAAGCATTCTCTAGTCCGATGTACATACCAACTATGGCTCTACTAAACACATCGACAACAAAATACAGAGTAGGTCTGCCAATAATTTTTTCTCTGTCCTGAGCTGAAACCAAATATACATCAGCAATAGTTGCATCAATTTGATATCGGCTTCCCGGCCCTTCAACTTCTGAAGTTGATGTGCCTAATACTGGTCTGTGATCTTTGGCATAATTTATTTCACCTTCTCGTCTTCGAGTAACCTCAATAGATGTAAATTCTTTTTCGTAAAAATACTTAAATTGTCTTTCTGTTGGTACATCAAGCAAATGTTCAGGCTTGCAAGGAATAGGTACACCAAACGCAATCAATACTTGGTTATACGCATAGTCAAATTCGTATTTATTTTTATTTAGTAAGCACTTCTCAATAGCTACCCTAAAAATAGCCTTGATTGAATCATCTGTATTAACACCAACACCATCTGTTCTGGTTCTGGGTGCACCAATTTTCTTGTCACCAAGTTTTTTGGTTTTACCCGGCCCTCCACATAAATTGAACCGACCACTTAATGCGTTTTTACATTTTCCGCCCTGCCAATATCTGCGCAACCATCTATAGACTGTTTGTTTGGTAGCACCTGAATCGCTGATTACATTGGTAAGTAATTGACCTCGTGTTTTACGTTGATATATTTCTGGCTCTCGCGTGACAATATCCTCAATTGCTTCCCAAGCTCTATTTTGTACTTCCTCGGCTTTAGAACCAGCTACTGGAAAAGTCATCGCAATTTCAATAAACGGATCATCAATCAAAAATAAATCCCCATTTGCCATTTGATGTTCAAACTCAAGTCGGGAAGAAACAGAAGGCAATGCTTTATCGCTCTCCAACTCAATCCATATGACCGCTTCTCTATTTGACCAAAGGACTCTAATTTTTTTAGATATTAGCTGAAACACATCATTAGGCATGAACATACTCAAACTCCTTGTTTATCCAATGCTCAGAAGGGGTCAGATCACTTGTTTTTAATGTTCGATGGCTAACCTCGGCCATATTCCATGTAAAAGCAGTTTGAGCACAAAGGTGCCTGAAATACGCTAGATAAGTACCTTTTTTACATTGATGCTGTTCATCCAACATCTTCATAACAATAGAAATTTTGTCTTCAGGGTGTATTTGAATCGCGCTGTTGATAATTTCAAAAGTGTTTAGTTGGTCATTGCTATCTAAATCAAAACTGTGGATATGTGGGACAAGCCACTTTATGTTTCGAAGCAAGGTGACAGGAACTTCGTTTTCGGTAAACAAATACCAGTCAACACCTTCTCCCTCCCAAAATCGCTTTTCCAGTTCTTGTTTTTCAATAACACGCTCATCCTCTAATTCTTCTCGGTACTTAACGGAAATAGCTATTGGAACGATTTTTCCTGATTGAAGAGTGTCGATTAGTAAATCAGTTGTCATTACTTGATTTACTCCACGTACAGCAGGGTGTTTGATTCCCAATCGTTGGGCGATATTTAAAGTTTTTTTGGGGTCTAATGGAAATTGTTCACGTATGTCTACAATCGACAAATGCCAGTCGAATAGGAGAAAAGCAGATAACTCAAGATCTGATAGTAGGTGAACAATGCGTCCATGAGTTAATGCGGGTCTTCTATGTACGCGCCCTTTACTTGGAACGTCACGTACGGTTAGAAAGGGTTTATAATCTTTTCCGCTGCCTTGACCGCGTTTTTCCTTTGTTAAACGCTTGATTATTGCTGGTTCTAATAATTCAATAACATCTTTAGAACTAGGAGTGAGAAAATCTTTCATATTGCACCTGAGCTATTCCATTAATTACAGAATAGCTCAAAAATACAAAGTATGATATTTTTTTGTAAAGTATGATACTTTATTGGTTAGTATGATACATTATTGTCAGTTTACAAGAACCTAATACAGAGCGGTAAACTTACTCCACCGTAACGGACTTCGCCAAATTTCGAGGTTGATCCACATCTGTGCCTTTAATTAATGCCACATAATAGGACAACAACTGCAAAGGAACGGTATACACAATCGGCGCAATGGACGCATGACAATGTGGCACCGGTACCACACGCATCGTTTCATCCGATTCAAAACGCGCATCTTTATCGGCAAACACATACATAATGCCACCACGTGCGCGGACTTCCTCAACATTTGATTTGAGTTTTTCGAGTAGCTCATTGTTTGGGGCCACCACAATCACCGGCATCTCATCGTCAATCAATGCCAGAGGACCGTGTTTCAACTCTCCTGACGCATATGCTTCGGCGTGAATATATGAGATTTCTTTGAGCTTTAAGGCCCCTTCCATGGCAATCGGATACTGCTCACCACGACCTAAAAATAATGAGTGGTGCTTATCCGCAAACTCTTCTGCCAAGTCCTCAATGTCACTGGCCAAAGCCAAGGTTTCATCAAGCTTCGCTGGTAAGCTCTGCAAACCTGTAATGATATCGGCTTTATCCGCATCCAACATGCCGTTGTGTTTGCCTAGAGCAAGGGTTAATAACAAGAATGCGGTGAGCTGGGTGGTGAATGCTTTGGTTGACGCCACGCCAATTTCTGCCCCGGCTTTGGTCATGAACGCCATATCGGATTCACGTACCAAAGACGAACCATCCACATTACAAATGGTCAAACTCGACATATAGCCCAACTCTTGTGCCAAACGCAATGCGGCTAGGGTATCTGCTGTTTCACCAGATTGCGAAATGGTCACTAACAAACTGTTTGGCTGAACGACCGATTTGCGGTAACGAAACTCAGAAGCAATCTCGACATTACACGAGACATTAGCATACTGTTCCAGCCAATAACGCGCGGTCATCCCTGCGTGGTACGAAGTACCACATGCGATGATCTGCACGTGCTTCACTTTACTTAACAATACCTCAGAGCCTTCGCCAAAAATGCCCTCAATCGCACCATTCGCATCCAAACGCCCTGCTAAGGCGTTGCGCACAACCGTTGGCTGCTCGTAGGTTTCTTTGAGCATGTAATGACGATATTGCCCCTTGTCACCGGCGTCATGTTCGACATTGGATTCAATGACCTCACGCTCAACTGGATTGCCATCCACATCAAAAATAGCCACTGAACGACGCGTGATTTCAGCCACATCTCCTTCTTCTAAAAAGATAAAGCGGCGCGTGACTGGAAGCAATGCCATTTGATCGGAAGCGATAAAGTTTTCACCTAAACCTAAGCCAATGACCAAAGGCGAGCCTGAACGTGCTACGACCACTCGAGACGGATCGGCCTGGTCCATAATGACCGTGCCGTAAGCACCTTCAAATTTTTTAACCGCCGTTTGCACGGCTGACAACAACGAATCATGACTATCAAGTAAAGCATGTACTGTGTGTGCAATAGTTTCGGTATCCGTATCAGTGGCAATGGTATAGCCTTGTGCAGATAACTCCTCTCGTAATGCTTGGAAGTTTTCAATAATACCATTGTGTACCACGGCGATACGCGATGACGACGTGTGCGGGTGAGCATTGTTTTCCGTGACGCCACCGTGTGTTGCCCAACGCGTATGCGCAATACCGGTTGAACCTTTGCCATTATCGTCTGTGATGGCATCGGCAAGCGCTTGTACTTTTCCCGTACGTCGCACACGGCTGAACTCACCGTCAGCGGTTAACAATGCCACTCCAGCAGAGTCATAACCTCTGTACTCTAGGCGTTTTAAACCTTCTAATAAAATTTCTACGACATTGCGCTCTGCAACCGCTCCGACGATCCCACACATATTTATTCTCCTTTGTCCGCCAGCAAGACGTGTACGTCATGCGTACGGATCTGCGCAACGGCTTCTTCTGTTATTTGGTTATCGGTCACAAAATGCGAAATCTGTGACCATGCTAATTCGATATTGGGCATTTTTTTGCTCAATTTATCTGACTCAGCCATCACAACGGTCTGTTCAGAGACATCAGACATGACTTGGCTGAGTTTGGTTAATTCGTGAAAGGTTGCCGTGCCTGTATCAACGTCGACGCCGGAAGCACCGACAAACGCCCACTCAAAGTTGTACGATGCAATCATCTTCTCTGACATTTGCCCTTGAAAAGAATGTGAGACAGGGTCCCAAGTACCACCACACATCAAGATGGTCGCGTTGTTACTGCGCTCAGTTAACGCCGTTGCAATCGGCAACGAATTGGTCATGACAACAATATCAGGAATTTGTTGCAAAAAAGGCAACAAGCGAGCAGTCGTCGAACCGCTATCTACAATGATGCGAGCGCCAGGTTGAATAAGGCTGGCGGCAGTCTTGGCGATGGCTTGTTTCACTTTGGAAAGCGGTTGTGTTACTGGGGATTTTTCGGGTACCAAGACCGCACCACCGTGCGTACGAATGCAAAATCCATCGCGTTCAAGTTGAGATAAATACTTTCGAATCGAAACCTCTGAAATACCCAGCAGACTAGACAAGCCAGAAACCGTCACAGAGTCATTTTTTAAGAGTTGATTTTTGATTAAATTACGATTTTGTGCAACAGCCACAACACACCTACGTTTCGAAACGAAAGTTAATTATACTTTGTTTTTTTCGTTTCGCAATCCATTTGCTCTAAGCCTTTTTCTTAGAGACTAATTTGAACCCATTCAAAAACCTTGAGACAATACCTTTATGTTCAGCTCACTTCCTTCCACTATGCTATCTTCCATCCACAATCAATGGTTATGTCCTGCATGCCATCTCCCTCTATCGCAAAAAGACCGTACCTTGGGGTGTGACAATCAGCATCAGTTTGATCTTGCCAAGCAGGGGTACGTGAACTTACATCTTGTTCAGCACAAAAAAAGCAAACAACCTGGTGACTCACCGGAAATGGTGACCGCGCGACGGACATTCTTATCACAAGGGCATTATGCACCACTTGCGCAATGCCTCAGTCAGATAATCACACTTTACCAGCCTAATGATGCTTTGCGACTGTTTGATGCCGGATGCGGTGAAGGCTACTACCTTTCGACTCTGCATGACTTAATCAAAAATACATACCCCAACTCGGCATACTGCGGCATTGATATTGCTAAATCCGCAGTAGCGAAAGCTGCAAAACGATTACCTCAGGCGCACTTTGCGGTGGCCAGTACGTTTGCGATTCCTTTGGCAGAATGTAGTCAGTCTGTAGTAATACAAATCTTTGCACCGTCGTCAGAGAGTGAAATCCGTCGAGTGCTGGAGGATGATGGTATTTGGATCACGGTCAATCCTGCTCCAGAACATCTTTATGAACTAAAAGAGTGTGTTTACGATGCGCCCTCTAGGCACGAGGTAGATGATGATTGTCCGGCTGGATTTGAGATCCTTGACAATCAAGAGTTGTATTTTGCCATTGATGTACAAAAACACGAGGACACACGGCAGGCACTATTACAAATGACACCATTTTACTGGAGTATCTCAGAAGCAAAACGCGCGTTGCTCAGTGAAAAACTCACCACGGCACACGCGCATTTTCATATCAAGGTACTGCGAAAAATGGCTATTTGACGACTATTTTTTGCTTGGCCGTTCCCAACCGGATAAGTTGCGTTGCTTGGCTCTAGCAATCGCCAACTCACCATCTGCCACAGTCTTAGTCAATACCGATCCCGCGCCAACAGTAGCTTGTGCGCCAATTTCAACCGGTGCCACTAAAGACGAGTTCGAACCGATAAAAGCACCGTCGCCAATCACAGTCTTGGATTTATTCACACCATCATAATTACAAGTAATCGTGCCTGCACCAATGTTTGCGCCCTCTCCTACTGTGGTATCACCGAGATAGGTTAAGTGGTTGGCTTTGGAACCCTTGCCAAGGTACGTCTTTTTCATTTCAACAAAATTACCGACTTTAGCGCCTTCGGCCATTTCTGCGCCAGGTCGTAGTCGGGCATAAGGCCCTACTTGACAGTACTCACCGACAATCGCTTCTTGCACAATGCTGAAAGCTTCGATGACGGCCCCATCCGCAATTTGACAGTTTTGTAAGACACAGTTCGGGCCAATACGCACGTTGTTACCGAGCACAACATTACCTTCAAACACACAGTTCACGTCGATTGACACATCATTGCCGACGGTCAACGTACCGCGCACATCAAAACGATGTGGATCAGCCAGTGACGCGCCATTGAGCATGGCGATTTCGGCCTGTTCATGTTGATAGGCACATTCTAATCGCGCTAATTGCACGCGGTTGTTAACGCCCTCTACTTCGACCGGATTATCTGGGTGCGCCGCACGGATCTGCTTGCCTTCATTGGCCGCCATGGCAATGACATCGGTTAAATAGAACTCACCTTGCGCATTGTCATTGTTAAGCTGACCTAACCAGCGTTTTAGATCTGCTCCGCCCATGACCATCATACCGGTGTTGATTTCGGTGATCTCGCGTTGCGCATCCGTTGCATCTTTATGTTCGACAATCGCTGTGATATTTTCTCCGTCACGAATAATACGTCCCATACCGGTCGGGTCGTCCAAATGCACAGTTAATAAAGCCAAATCAGCGGTTACTTTGGCCTCTAACAACCTGGCAAGTGTTGTCGCTTTGATTAAAGGGGCATCCCCAACCAAGATCAACACATCAGCATCATCTGCGATATGCGGCAGAGCTTGTTGTACGGCATGCCCAGTGCCAAGTTGCTCAGCTTGCAAACACCAGTTCAGCTTGTCGTGCTTAACGGCAGCCTGTAACTGCTCGGCACCGTGACCGTAAACGAGGTTGACTTGTTCTGCGCCCAAGGCATCTACGGTATCTATAATGTGCTGAACCATGGCTTTTCCGCCAATGGGATGCAGGACTTTGGGGAGAGAAGATTTCATACGCGTGCCTTTCCCGGCCGCAAGAATAACTACTGATAATGACATTCTTGTCTATTCCTTTTGTCTAAGTTGCAATAGTGTAGCGAAAAGCGAGGAGTGTGTAAAAGTGGAAAATTATTTCGCTCGCAACCACTGCCAAGCCCGATCTAATCCACCACTAGTCAGCATCACCCCTAATAAGATAATCACTGCACCAGAAAGCATCAAATGAGAAATGGTTTCATCCAATAACCACCAACCCCATATAAGGCCAAACACAGGCACGATATACCCGACATAAATGGCTTTGGATGCCCCAATTTTGCCAATCAAATTAAAATACATCATGTAAGCAATACCCGTGCACACCACTGCCAAAAACAACACCGCGCCCCACGCTTCCAATGATGGCATGACTGTAACCGGATAGATAACGACCAAAGGCAACAGCACAACAGCGGAAACCACCTGTGAGCCAGCCGCGATAGCTAGGGGCTTAGCTCCGGTTAAATACTTTTTGAAATAACAAATAGCAACCCCATAACAGAAGGTTGCAATCAAGCAAGCAATCACTGGCATCAAGGTGACACCCTCTAAACTTAGAGATTCATAACTAAGTAAGTACACACCAAAAATACCGCAAGCAAAGCCTACCTTCGCCGCATGCGAAATCGTCTCGCGCAACCACAGCCAAGCTAATAAGGCGCCAAATATGCCTGCGGTGCCATTTAATAGTGCAGTAAGAGCAGAGGGTAAATGCAACGAACCATAGGCAAAAAAACAAAAGGGGATCGCGGTATTTAACAACCCCACCACAATGACATGGCGCCATTGCGCAAACATCTCCGACGTTTGTTTGCGGCAAACAACAAAGGGCAACAAAATCAGCGCAGCGAGCAAAGCGCGGATCTCAACCATCGCAAAAATGCCAAACTCAGGTACGGCAATACGCATCAACATAAATGACGCGCCCCAAATCGCACCTAATACAATTAATTCAACAAAATCTTTGAACGGCATATTTCTAGAAAAATCCTCTTTGTGGGTTTTCGTGTGCAAGCAGAGCAGATTTGATGTCCAAACCGCCAGCATAACCGGTCAATGCACCATTTGCGCCAATAACACGATGACAGGGGATAATTATTGCGATGGGATTTTTGCTATTTGCATTACCCACTGAACGACTGCCATTGGGCTGACCAATATGCTGGGAAAGTTGAGCGTAACTCCATGTTTCACCATATTCAATATCCTGCAACCCAGCCCATACTTTATGCTGATAAGCGGTCCCAATCGGGGCTAGGGGTAATGCAAAGCGTTTACGCTCTCCAGCAAAATAGTCGTTGAGTTGCGCAACACAAGACTCTGTAATACTGTTAGGACGGTCTCGGGCCATGTCATCAACAAAGCTGACCGCCGTGATGGCTTGTCTGGTCGCTACCACTCGCACCGGTTTGTATGGCGTTGCAATATATTGCTCAAACACAGCTTCGTTATAGACCAAGACTTGACCACTCCCATGTTTGCAAAGAAAAATAACTACGCCAAGATATCGCGTACTGGCGTCCATTGATATCCTTCTACACACGCCAGTTGCATATTGACGCTTCCGTTATCTTGTTCGTTACCGTTTGAGATAAGTGTAGCCTGATAAGCAGTTCTCGTAAAAGTCCGTCAGTTTTACCCCCTCTCGAGGCTTGATATGTCCTGCGGCGACTTGTTTGTCTATCAACCGCTTCACGTCTTTGGCCATAGAGTCTGGATTATATTGCATAATGGACAGTACATTTTCTACCGAAGAGCCGCGCACAACTTCCTCAATATAAAAATCTTGTGGGTCATCATCATGACTGAATATATGTACTTCATTGAGACGCCCAAATAAGTTATGCATATCTCCCATCACATCTTGATAGGCTCCAGTCAAAAATAGACCAATGTAATAGTTCTCGCCGCTGCGCAACTGATGCATTGGGATGACATTTGATATCTCACGACCTACCGTGAACTGATCGATTTTGCCATCGGAGTCACATGTGATATCAACCAATGAACAGTTGACTTCAGGTACTTCATTCATTCGTGTTAACGGTACCACCGGTAGCACTTGATCGATTGCCCATGTATCAGCTGCCGACTGAAAGATTGAAAAATTACACAAATACTGACTGGATAAATCAAAATCTAACTGTTCGAGCTCCTCTGGAATAAACTCTGCGGTGCGCAATTGTTTGCGAATACGATTCATGATCTGCCAGTAAAAAGTTTCTACTTTCGCAACCTCTTCAATATCTAGTACTCGAAACTTAAATGCAGCATCAGCCTGCTCTTTGTATTGACTGGCATCGTTAAAGACCTCTTGCATATTGTCTTTGTTAATTTCAGTCTGACTCAATTCTCGAATATTGGTAACCAGTATATGTTCATCGTCTTTGGGGGAGGTATCCACTGCCGCGTTATCTGGACGTATCTCGCCGACAATCTCTGTGATCACGCAACTATGATGAGCCGTAATGGCACGACCTGATTCACTCACTAAGGTTGGATGAGGAACTTTTTCTAAATCACACACCTCTTGCATGCCGTATACAACATCGGCAACATATTCATCCAAGGAATAATTTCGCGACGAGTCATTAGTAGATTTACTGCCGTCATAGTCAATTCCTAAACCGCCACCGACATCGACGTATTGCAGTGGGAAACCAAGATGATGCATTTCGGCGTAAATCAACGCGCCTTCATTTATCGCTTCTTTGACCGCCCGGATATCCGTTAATTGTGAACCGATATGAAAATGCAATAATTGCAAGCAATGCCCAAGTTCTTCACTTTCCAAATAACGCGCTGCATTGATAATTTCACTGATTGTTAAACCAAACTTTGCACGGTCGCCACCAGAACCTTCCCATTTACCACGACCTTTGACTGAAAGTTTCGCCCGAACGCCAATCATGGGTTCAATGCCAACCTCTTTAGCGACTTTGACAATCAGATATAACTCAGAAAACTTTTCAACAACGATAAGAACTTTGCGCCCGAGTTTTTGCGCCAAAAAGGCCAATTTCATAAACTCTTCGTCTTTGTAACCATTGAGGATTGTCAACGCATCTGGAGTGGTGTTGTATGCCATGACCGTTAATAACTCAGCTTTGGATCCTGCCTCTAACCCATAGTGATAAGGTGCACCGGCATCGACAATTTCTTCGACGACTTCACGCATTTGATTGACTTTAACTGGGTACACACCGCGATAAAGTCCCTGATAATTTGCTTCATGAATGATGCGGTTGAACGTTTCATTGAGTTGAGCAACTTGCGCCCTTAATACATCGTGAAAGCGCACAACCACAGGCAACTGAATCCCCTCTTCTCGGATCTCTTCAATTACCGCTGTAAAATCAATCTGCATATGAGGTCGAGCGGTATCTGGAGTAACACATAAGTTGCCATTTTGACTAATCGCAAAATAACCAGCTCCCCACTTAGATACACCATACAATGCATCAGCTTCGTCAATATTCCAGTCTCTTTGTAATGAATGTTCGATCATCTTTGTCAGATCCAGATGGCTAAATTTCAGTGCTTTTACCTACGGCAAAAGTGTAAAAGGCGAATTATATCGATTAGACGCTAAAACGCACGAAAAAATATACAGTTTCTCTCGACAATTTTTTGCACATGGATGAATTGATTGTCTTGTTCATCGCAAAAAAAAAACGCCCTGACTTGCAGGGCGTTTTGTTATCTAAATAAGCAAGATTCGCACTACATCATGCCTGGCATGCCGCCGCCCATGCCGCCCATATCAGGCATTGCAGGTGCGTCATCTTTAGGTACTTCAGCTACCATTGCTTCAGTAGTAATCATTAAGCTGCCAACGGATGCGGCAAACTGTAATGCAGAACGAGTGACTTTAGTTGGGTCCAAAATACCCATTTCTAACATATCACCGTAAGTGTCATTACCAGCATTGTAACCAAAGTTACCTTCGCCGTTCTTAACCGTGTTAACAACCACTGAAGCTTCCGCGCCTGCATTGGTAGAGATTTGACGCAATGGCGCTTCCATCGCACGAAGAGCCAATTTGATACCCACATTTTGGTCTTCGTTTTCGCCAGTAAGTCCGCTCAGTTTTGCGGCAACGCGAACTAATGCTACACCACCACCAGGGACTACGCCTTCTTCAACCGCTGCACGAGTTGCGTGTAATGCATCTTCAACACGCGCTTTTTTCTCTTTCATTTCGACTTCTGTTGCTGCACCAACTTTGATAACTGCAACACCGCCCGAAAGTTTGGCTAAACGCTCTTGAAGCTTTTCGCGATCATAATCAGAAGAAGACTCTTCTACTTGGCCACGAATTTGGTTACAACGACCTTCGATTGCCGCTTCGTCACCTGCGCCATCAACTACCGTTGTGTTGTCTTTGCTGATCACAACGCGCTTCGCTGTACCTAGGTCTTCAAGAGTGACTTTTTCAAGCTCTAAACCAATTTCTTCACTGATGACTGTGCCGCCAGTTAATACTGCGATGTCTTGTAACATCGCTTTACGACGGTCACCAAAGCCAGGTGCTTTGACTGCTGAAACCTTAACGATACCGCGCATATTGTTTACCACTAGTGTTGCAAGCGCTTCACCTTCAACGTCTTCTGCAATAATCAAAAGCGGCTTGGATGACTTAGCAACGGCTTCTAATGTTGGAAGCAATTCACGGATATTAGACACTTTCTTATCAACTAACAAAATGTACGGGCTATCAAGCTCAACTGTGCCATTTTCTTGATTGTTGATGAAGTAAGGTGATAGGTAACCACGGTCAAACTGCATACCCTCAACGACGTCTAGTTCGTTTTGTAGCGCTTGGCCTTCTTCAACTGTGATGACGCCTTCTTTGCCAACTTTCTCCATCGCTTCAGCAATGATGTCACCCACGATAGAGTCAGAGTTTGCAGAGATAGTCCCTACTTGAGAAATAGATTTGCTATCTGCACAAGGAGTAGATAGGCCTTTTAATTCTTCTACGGCAGCTGCGACGGCTTTGTCGATACCGCGCTTAAGATCCATTGGGTTCATACCCGCAGCGACGGACTTTAAACCTTCATTAACGATGGCTTGAGCAAGAACCGTTGCAGTAGTCGTACCGTCACCGGCTTCGTCATTTGCTTTTGACGCGACTTCTTTGACCATCTGAGCGCCCATGTTTTCAAACTTGTCTTCAAGCTCGATTTCTTTTGCTACCGATACACCGTCTTTAGTGATGGTTGGCGCGCCAAATGATTTGTCCAATACAACGTTACGGCCTTTAGGGCCTAGTGTTACTTTTACTGCGTTTGCAAGAATGTTAACGCCTTTGAGCATTTTGCTGCGAGCGTCATCAGAAAAACGTACTTCTTTTGCTGACATTTTCGAATTCCTCTTAATCTGTTTTCGTTAGGCTTATTCGACAATCGCAAGGATGTCGCTTTCGCTTAGAATCAATACTTCTTCGCCGTCTAATTTTTCAGTTTTAACGCCATAGCCATCGTTGAAGATAACTTTGTCGCCCACTTTTACGTCTAGTGCTTTTACGTCGCCGTTATCTAAAACGCGACCATTACCGACTGCGATGACTTCGCCTCGAGTCGATTTTTCAGCTGCAGAACCAGTAAGTACGATTCCGCCAGCTGACTTAGTTTCATGCTCTTCGCGTTTGATAATTACGCGATCATGTAAAGGACGAATTGCCATTATTTTAATCTCCATTTGTTATTTCACATTAGGATACATCATTAACAAAACTCCTCTTCGGAGTGTGTGCTACAACGCAAACTAGTGTTACGTCTTGTACACGTATATGGGAATACCCCTGAATAACTCAAGGGCATTATTAAAATTTTTTTGATTTTTTTGTCGAAATGACAATGGCAAGATTATTTGACACGAACGCTTGGTTGCAATGCTGATTCGATAACTCGTCCTTCATATTTGTAGAGAGTACCATCCTTCATAACTAAGTCGACATCTTGTAATAAATTCATAAAGCGCAAGACATCGCCTTTAACGGCAATGATATCGGCATATTTGCCTTCACTAATCGTACCCGTTTTGTCACTTACTCCCATCATTACCGAAGGCCAATAGGTTGCGGCACGAATCGTATACATGGGATCCATACCAAAATCATGCACCCAAACGGCCATCTCATTCCACGTACTTTGGCAATGGAATTTGGTTGGAATACCACTGTCGGTTCCCACTAACAAAACCACACCGGCTTCTTTAAGCTGTTCGACTTTGCGCTGTAACGTCGGTTGACGCAGTGGAGTCAGCTGCATGTAAGCCAGCTGTCCGGGTTTTGCTAAAGACGCTTTAATATCAGCAATCGTGTCCTGTTTGAGACCTCGGTGCCAGCAGGTATTGTCTAGTTTTTCAGGATTGGCTACCGTGCGATGGTAATTGAATAACCCTTCCACCGTCGGCGTCCAATACAGTGGTCCTCCAGCGATACGCCCCTTTGCGGTGCGCTCTTTGAGCTTGTCCATAATGTCTTTAGGAAACTCTGGTGCGGTAGTTAATCCGGTGTGTTCAAAATTATTAATCCCGATATCCAAGCCAATTCGAATTTCATCGGGTTTGTGCGAGTGCCCCACCACTATCATATTCTGGGCATGTGCTGCGTCCACAATAGCCTGAGCGACTTCACGAGGCATTAGGTCATGATCAATCAGCTTAATCATATCCATGCCAGCTTCTTTGAGTTCTTTGACCTTAGCTTGCGCTTCGGCAACGCTCTTAACACCCCAGCGATAGTTCTCCGTGCCAGGATACGGCTCGTGTTGCAAAAAAGGTCCTGACATATACATTCTTGGACCGTGAATAGAACCATCGGCTAGACCTTGCTTGACCGCTATTGACGCTTCTAATGGCGCACCTAAATCACGCGCACTGGTGATCCCAGCTAACAATAACTGTACCGCACTGGCGGGCATTATCTCTTCAGCCAGTCGTTCTTGGTATGCTGGGTGCCAATGGCTATAATCGGCATGACCGGTGATCATCAGATGCGCATGCGCTTCCCATAAACCAGGTAGAACATCCATTCCTTCAGTAGAGATCACCTTGTAAGTCTCTGGAACAGGTAAAGTATCTACGGTTCCGACGGCTTCAATCACATTGTCTTTGATTAAAATCACCGAATTTGCCAGAGGTGCGTGGCCAAAACCATCAATGAGTCTTCCACCGACTAGCGCTTTGTTGTCAGATGCAAGAGATTGTGAGGAAAATAGTAGGGTCAAACCCCAAATGACGAATCGCATACCATTACCTATTGTTATTGATTTGTTAACAGGCAATGTACGTGATTGCTAATAAGAACTCAATCTAAACGTTTTGGCGCCGTCGAATCTGTTGACTGTGACGACTTGGTATCATTGTCAAGGTCTGAGAACTCCCCCTCAATTATGTCATCCTTATCAGGGGTGTACTGCCCAGAGCTATTGTATTGCCTATAGCCGGTTTGACTGAAACCAGCATGAGTGAATCCGCCACCTTGTACGTTGACCATTTTGACCACGTGGCTAGCCAGATACCGTCGCGTCGTTGGCAAGGTGAGTAATAGGCCAAAAATATCGGTAATGAATCCAGGCGTTACCAACAGCACTCCTGCGATCAACAACAATAGTCCAGAACCTATTTCCTCGGCAGGCACTTGGCCTTGAGCGATTTTGACTTGCGCTTGCGCAAGCGTTGCAACACCTTCGCGTTTCACTAGGTAAGCGCCAATCATGGCCGATAAAATAACCAATAACACAGTATTCCACCCACCAATAATGTCTCCGACATGTATCAGAACGGCAATCTCCATGATTGGCATGATGACAAATAACAAAAATAACTTACCCATGATTTCCTCAATTTTGACAAAGCGCTAGTTAAGTTTGCCTTAAGCCTTGCCTAGTATAGTGTTGGACATTGACCACATAGCCTAACAAATTATTTTGCTTCTTGTTGTGAAAGCAAGATAGACTTTTGTCGGTTTAATAACGTATAACCAACGGGTTTCACTTACAGGATATTATGCAATTGCGCCATTTACGTCATTTTTTTTTACTATGTATTTTATTCTTATCTGTGGGCTTAACCGCTTGGGCACAAGACCTTGGTAACAATCGCTTACAAAACCTGTTTAACGATGAGCCGACGTTTCTTAAAGTCGATGAAGCGTTTGTACTCGACTACACACAAAAAGATAATAAGCTACTCATTACTTTCACCATTGCCGATGGCTACTATCTCTATCAAAAACAATTCAAAGCGGTTGGCAAAAACGCCACGGTAGGCGAGCCCTCCTTGTCACCTGAACCCACCCAGATAGAAGACGAGTTCTTTGGTATTTCAGATGTGTTTTTCGAGACCGTGACACTCACCTATCCTATTATCGAATCGCGCAGTGATGGCGTTCTTAAAATACGCTACCAAGGCTGTGCAGAGGCGGGGTTATGTTATCCACCCACCACACAATCTTTATTTTTAAATGAGGTAGCGGCGAATTCACAAGCCAATAGCGATACAAGAAACGACTCAAACCAAGTTGTTTCAGAACAATATCGACTCGCCGAACAGCTGGCCAGCGGTGAAAACTTATTGTGGTCAATCTTGTTGTTTGTGGGTCTTGGCGCTTTATTAGCCTTCACACCATGTGTGTTCCCAATGTATCCGATTTTATCCAGTATTATTGTGGGACAGGGCAAACAAATTAGTACGTCAAAAGCATTCAGCTTGTCCTTTGTCTATGTACAGGGGATGGCAATTACTTACTCAATTTTGGGGTTGATCGTTGCATCTGCTGGCGTGCAATTTCAAGCTGCCTTGCAAAACCCAATACTGCTAACTATTTTTATTATTGCTTTCATCGCTCTGGCATTATCTATGTTTGGCCTATATGAAATCCAGCTTCCTAGCGCGTGGCAAGAAAAACTCAATACCATGTCCAACCAGCAACGCGGAGGCTCTGTATTTGGGGTCTTTTTGATGGGGGTGATCTCTGGACTGATTGCATCTCCTTGTACCACAGCACCGCTGACCAGTATTTTATTATTCATCGCGCAATCAGGAGATTTGCTGTTGGGGTTCAGTGCGCTCTATGCGTTGTCACTTGGCATGGGGATCCCACTGATCATCTTTGGCTTAACCGGGGGTAAACTACTGCCTAAAGCCGGAGCCTGGATGAACGTGATCAAGGCCATATTTGGCTTTATGATTTTGTCCGTCGCAATTTTCTTCTTTGAGCGAATGGTGGTTGAACCTTGGACGCAATTGCTTTGGTATGGACTGTTCTTAGCTTTATTGGGTTATTTGTTAGAAATCAATGCGCAAAAATCAGCGAGTTTCACGCGAGGGGTTTTCCGCGTCATATTATTAAGTGGTTTCGTTTATGTGGTATTGCAAAGCGTGAGTTTTTTCAACCCGACATTTCCCGCTGTAGCCACCACAACGAACCAACAAAAAGTTGATGTCCATGAACAGTTTACCCAAGTAAGAGATTTGGGTGAACTTGCTATGTACATTGAGCGCGCTAATACCGAGGGTAAAACCGTCATGGTCGATTTGTATGCGGATTGGTGTGTAGCCTGTAAAGAATTCGAAAAATACACTTTCCCCGATCCTGCGGTACAAAAAGCCCTTAGCAATACAATGTGGTTGCAAATTGATTTAACCGACAATACTCCGACGAACCTTGAATTTCAGGAAGTGTTTGAGGTTACTGGGCTTCCGACAATCATGTTCTTTGATAAAGAAGGGAACGAACTGACCACTTCTCGCATTACCGGTTTTGTCGATGCCGACGTATTTGCCACTCATGTAAATCGAATTTTTGACGATACATCTCAATAGAGAATTTATTATCTAGAAACCTGTCTTCGCATATGGGAATGCAACACAAAAGGATGCAATATGTTAGGGATAATTTTTACAACCTTACTCGATATGGTCGAGGATAAAATGGGTTACGCTATGGTCGATGAGCTGTTGCTTTCAACAAAGCTCGAAGGCAGTTACACTGGAGTGGGTCATTACGATTTTGACGAACTACTAAAAATCGTCGTGGCACTTTCAGCAAAAACCGGCATTGCGATACCTGATTTACTTGAGGCCTTTGGGGAATACCTTTTTGGCAAACTGATGCAAGGTCATACCTCGTTGTTACCCGATAATATCAGCATGATCGATTTGTTATCCGAGCTCGATTCTAATATTCATGTGGAAGTCTTAAAACTTTATCCAAACGCGACGTTGCCTACATTCAGTATTATCAATAAAAGCCTCTCCCACATAGACTTACTTTATCGCTCACCACGCCAGCTTGAACAACTCGCAGTGGGTCTGATTAAGGGTTGTGCAAAATATTTTGATGAAACCTGTGAAATCTCGTTAGAAACGATGAACTCATCCCCGCATGAAGTCAAAATTTCGGTAAATTTGCAGTGAAATGCCACTAAAGTTCAGAAAAGCTAAACTTTTTTATCTGATAAGACCAGTAAAGTACTGCAACTTTGCACATTTTCACTATAATGCTTCAAAGACTTTGTTATCTTGCACGATAGCGTTACGTTGGGAGCATATTTGTGAACATTCTCATCTTAAATGGACCAAACCTTAATCTTCTAGGGACTCGCGAACCGGACGTTTATGGAAGTGAGACATTAGCAGATGTTATGCAAGCTTGTGTTGCCCTAGGTAAAGACCACGGCTGTTCAATTGAGCATTTTCAAAGCAACCATGAAGGTCAATTAGTAGATCGTTTGCATCAAGCAGCGGGCAACTATGACGCGATCATTATTAACCCAGCAGCTTTCACTCATACTAGCGTTGCGCTCAGAGATGCGTTACTAGGTGTTGCAATTCCATTTATTGAAGTGCATATCTCCAATGTGCACGCTCGAGAAACATTTCGTCATCATTCCTATTTTAGCGACATCGCACAAAGTGTGATTGTCGGTTGCGGTACATATGGCTATCAACTTGCTGTCATGTCTGCAGTAAGAAACTTTTCACCAAATTAAGAACCTCATAAGGCTTTTCCAATGGATATTAGAAAAATCAAAAAACTCATCGAGCTAGTTGAAGAATCTGGCATTGCAGAATTAGAGATCACCGAGGGCGAAGAATCCGTGCGCATTCACCGTGGTGGTTCTGCACAACCAGTACAATATGCACCGGCTCCACTTGCCCCAGCCCCGGTTGCAGCGCCCGCAGCGGCTCCAGCTGCTGCACCGGCAGCCGCGACTGAAGCACCGGCTGAAGTAGCAGGGCATCAGGTAAAATCTCCGATGGTTGGAACGTTCTATCGTGCCGCAACACCTGAAGCCAAGCCTTTCGTAGAAGTTGGTTCCAAAGTCAACGTTGGTGATACTTTATGTATTATCGAAGCAATGAAAATGATGAATCAAATCGAAGCAGACAAAGCCGGTACCATCAAGGCCATCTTGGTTGATAACCAAGAGGCCGTTGAATTTGATCAACCATTATTCGTCATCGAGTAAGGTTGCCTTATGCTTGATAAAGTATTGATAGCTAATCGCGGTGAGATCGCTTTGCGGATCTTACGCGCGTGTAAAGAACTCGGGATCAAAACCGTTGCGGTGCACTCAACTGCCGACAAAAACCTCAAACACGTTTTGTTAGCTGATGAGTCCATTTGTATTGGTAAGCCTTCAGCACAAGAAAGTTATCTCAATATTCCACGTCTGATTGCCGCGGCTGAGGTAACGAACTCTGTTGCAATCCATCCTGGTTATGGTTTCTTGGCCGAAAGCGCTGATTTTGCTGAAGCGGTTGAGCGCAGTGGTTTTGTGTTCATTGGTCCAAAAGCTGAAACTATTAACATGATGGGCGATAAAGTTGCTGCCATTAACGCGATGAAAGCGGCTGGTGTACCATGTGTCCCGGGATCTGATGGTCCATTAACTGACGATAATGAACGCAATAAAGCCATTGCTAAGCGTATTGGGTATCCGATGATTGTCAAAGCAGCTGGCGGCGGTGGTGGTCGTGGCATGCGTGTCGTGCGCAGTGAAGATGAGCTCGTATCATCGATTGCGACCACCAAAGCAGAAGCAAAAGCGGCTTTCAACAATGATGTCGTGTACATGGAGAAATATCTCGAAAACCCTCGTCACGTTGAAATCCAAGTCCTGGCTGATGGACAAGGCAATGCGATACATTTAGGTGAACGCGATTGCTCAATGCAACGTCGTCACCAAAAAGTAGTCGAAGAAGCTCCAGCACCCGGTATTTCTGAACAAATGCGCGAAAAAATAGGTGAGCGCTGTCGCAAAGCCTGTATTGAAATTGGCTATCGCGGTGCGGGTACGTTTGAATTCTTGTATGAGAACGGTGAATTTTATTTCATCGAAATGAATACTCGTATTCAGGTTGAACATCCTGTGTCAGAAATGATCACTGGCGTGGATTTGATCAAAGAGCAACTGCGTGTTGCCGCAGGTCAGCCATTGTCAATTGATCAATCTCAAATCAAAATCAAAGGTCACGCCATTGAGTGTCGGATTAATGCAGAAGACCCTAAAACCTTCTTACCAAGCCCAGGCAAGATCGATATGTTCCACGCACCAGGTGGTTTAGGAGTGCGTTGGGACTCACATATCTATAGTGGTTATTCTGTGCCGCCATTTTACGATTCAATGATTGGTAAGTTGATTACTTATGGTGAGAGTCGTGATGAGGCAATTAACAAGATGCGTCACGCACTTGAAGAACTTGTAGTGGATGGCATCAAAACCAATGTCGATCTGCAAAAAATGATCATGGCAGATGAGAACTTCTTTGCTGGTGGCACTAATATCCACTATCTAGAGAAGAAACTCGGTCTGCAGTAATCGGTAATGTGACTGGTTAAGCCCCTTCATTGAAGGGGCTTTTTTTTGTGTTGCACTAAGCTAGATTATCATCATGTTCCATAATATAGTTGCGATAACGGTACCACGGAACATGAGGATGAGCATGATGGACTTGATGCAAATTTTGTCCAAGCAGCAACCAACGCGCCCCGATAAAATTATAATTGCGTGCGACATCGTCACGTGTTCGTCCCTGATGAGGATGATGTGGTACCCAATCCAGTACCCATGCCAATATTCCGGTCGCAAGCCACGCCGGGAGCCACCAATACAAAAGCATGTTAGTTATCCCAAAGATGCTGATAAATCCTGCATTTATTGCGGCTAACCCCAATAACTCATTGAACACGCGCTGTTGGTTCAACTGCGGCACCTTGCCCGAACGAATTTGCTTAAAGTAAAACCATCCATAATGGCCGATGACTAAAGGAGCTTTTAGCACACTTTGCCATAAGGGCCCAGTAATAAAAGCATCGGGATCCTTAGCGCTGCGATTGGCAAAAGCATGATGTTGCATATGATTATAGACAAATACACTGTAAGGGATCCCGAGAGGTAAACTGGCGAGACGCCCAAGCCAGATTTCTAATTTCGGTCGTTTTCGCCAAAGCAAACGGTGACTTGCTTCATGCATTACAGTAAAGCTGCCATAAGCTAAGGCGACGAGTCCCAGCCCAATCAACCAATAAGGCAATCCGAAGAGTATAGTACCTGCACACAATAGACTATATCCACCTACTAATAAAAGCATTAAGCAAATTGTTGGTTTGGCTAAGCTTGATTCATGTAGCATAAAATCGCTCCTGTTTTTTAAGGAACTATAATGCAATCTAGGAGACTAATTTATTAAAAGGCGACAAGTGTTTATTATTTTATGACAATTTTTTATGTTTACGCGACAAATATTTATTAAAATGCGACATTTATGAAACCAAACTATTTCGTTCTGCCAAATAGCTTTATCAGTCAATTGCCCCTCACGTGTCGACGTTTTGGTATCGATAAAAGCTACGTGCTAAGGCAAGCTGGGCTATCAGAAGATATTTTGCATGCCGATTACCGGCTGATTCCGCTATCGCAATTTGTCATTTTGTTGGAACAACTTTATCGAGAAAGTGAAGCGCTTGATAGCATTGCGCATTTTGCACAACAGCAAGACATCAGTCGATTATTTATGCTCAAGCATCTTTTATTACGGTGCAAAAGTATGGCTGATTTATTATCTCTTTTGCGCGAGGTGATGCCTCTGATCATCCCTGGCTTAGTGGTGAGTCTCAATGCGGGTGAACACAATTTACGGATTGTAATACATCATCATTATGCCCCAGCTATGCAGCAACTCAGCGCGCAAATGTTTACGATTAGTTTGGCGTGTCACATGTTGCAACAAACTGTATCTGATCCTTTGCACATCCGCAGTCTCATGCTACCCAATAGCCATATACCTGAAAGCGAACTGCTGGTACTCAAACACCTATTCAAATGTCCTATCGCTACCCATACCGAAGCATTAGTGCTCAATTTTGATGCTAAATATACGCAACAAACGATTCAGATCCCTCAATCATGGTCCGAACAAAAAGATCACGCCCCTATCAATCCAGAACTCTGGTTATATCGTTTAAAAGAGATGATTACCGTGGCGTTGCCATCCGGACGAGTGTCATTGCCTATGATCGCACAACAATTACAATGTCACCCTCGCGCGTTACAACGACAGCTAAAAGCACAAGGATTGACATTACAAAGCATAATTAATGATGTGCGGCGCATGCATGCAGAGCATTTGTTATTGGATACCCACTATGACATGTTAACCATCAGCCATATGGTTGGCTTGAAACATCAAAGCCAGCTATCTGCAAAAGCAATGCAATGGTTTGGGGTATCAGCGCAGGCATATCGAAAGGCTAAATTAGAACAGAAAAAAGCCCACCAAAAGGTGGGCTAAACAGCAAGAACGCGTACACACTTCAACAGTGCATAATAGTTACGCAGGCTGTTCAAAAAAGGTTCACATATAAATGCAAACTTTTTACACTGAACTAAAAACACAGTTATCACAAGACATCGGCTTGTTAACTTACCTTAGGATCGTATTGGATAAACCCTATGATCTGGTTGATATTGAACAAGATATTCGCGACTTATATGGTTTCCCAGAAAGGTTATTCGGCAGTTATCGAACAGAATGGTTACACTATTGTTTACCGCAACTCTCAAAACTGATCCCTGATACTTTTGCGGATGAAGAACATTTTATTACCTGGTTAGAACAGCAGTCACCTCGACTTGACCCTGAAAAAGTACAAGAACTGTTAACAATTGTGGATCAGGTGAGTAATTTTTCAGAAAAACTTGTCCCTTTTCCAACACCATTACGTAATCATGTCTATCAACTTTTAAAATTATAAACCTTTGCATATACGATTATAGTATTAGATGATTTTCTAACAAAAGGACCTTTTATGTTTGGACTGTTCAAGAGTAATCCCGAGAAAAAGCTTCGTAAAAAGTACGATGCACTGCTTGAAAAAGGCATGCACGCACAACGTAACGGCGATATGAAAGCGTACGCTATGATCACTGCAGAAGCAGAAAAAGTCTGGGCTGAGATAGAATCTCTTACTCCTAGAAAACAACAAAATTAACACAAACCATCAAGTCTTACTTACGTATTTTTTACAACTGCGTTTGTTTTTTCATCAAATTTTATTTTATTAAGGACCTTTGTCGTTAAAACCGATTGCGTGGTTTTGTGCAAGGGTCTTGTGCCAAAGTCGTATTTATCAATCGCTAATTGAATATTAATGTTCTGTTTGTTTTTTGTTAACACAAATGGGAACACACAACTATGAAAAAACTATTATCTTTAACAGCAGCTGCTGTTGCTCTTGGCTTAGCTTCACAAGCAAACGCTGCCGTTACTCTTGCAGAAGACGGTGACACTAAAGTAACTCTTGGCGGTTTCATCAAAATGGACGCACGTCACGTAAACGGTGACCTTTACCGTGACGGTTACTGGATCGGTTCTGCTGGCGCAGGCGATTTCAGCCAGACTGACTTCAATGCCGACCAGTCTCGTTTACAGTTTAAAGTTCAACACGGTAAAGTAACCGGTGTATTTGAAGTTGATGCTGCTACTGCAGAAGGTAACGAAATCATTTCTAACTCTTCTGGTATTCGTATTCGTCACGCGTTCATCAAGTGGGATAACTGGTTAGTGGGTCAAACTTGGTCTACTTTTATGCCTCTACACGCTCTTGCTGAAACGCTTGATTTTGGTGGCGCGCACGTAGGTGAAGCGTTTATCCGTCAAGGTCAAATCCGTTATACTAACGGCGGTTTCTCTTTCGCACTTGAAAACCCATTCACATTCGGCGGTGACCGCGATGAATCTAAGCAATCTATGCCTGACATCATTGCTCGTTACGACTTTAAAGGTGACTGGGGTCAAGCAAACGTAGGTGCATTATTCCGTAAAGTGGACCAATCTGGTATCGACGAAACGGCAGTAGGCTTCAACGCAGCAGCCAAAATCAAAACGGGCGGTAAAAATGACCTTCGTATCTCTGTAGCTCAGGGTGAATATGGTCGTTATGTAGGTACCGTTGCTGTTCCTGACATCATCACTGTAGATGGCGAAACTAAAGTTGAAGAAGGTACTTCTTTCACTCTTGCATACCGTCACTTCTGGAACGATGCAACTCGTTCAACTTTCTTCTACGGTAACTCTACAACTGATCTAGGTGATCGTGACCGCACTCATTGGGGTGTTAACGTGATTACTTCTGTAACGTCTAAATTAAAAACAGGTGTTGAGTTTGGTGAATATTCACAAGACGAAGCAACTGATTTAAGCTCTAACTACTTAATGTTCTCTGCCGTTTACGCGTTCTAAGAACCCCAAAACAGCTAAACATAGAAACACAAAGCTAGGTCTTCGACCTAGCTTTTTTCTGTCTGATAAACCAATCTTCATGTTGTAAATACACATTGCGTATGTGTTCAATGAGTAATTTGAGCTTTTGATCGGGTTGACGCATGTTCGGATACACCGCATATATACCAATTTGCTTAGTATCGTATTCAGGTAATAACGCCACCAGTGATTGAGCTTTGAGTTCTTCATGCACTGCGACTTTGGGTAAATACGCAATACCAATACCAGACAACACAGCGGTTTTGAGTGATAACAAATTATTTGCTTGAAAATTACCACTGACTCTCTCGTAGTAATCTATCCCGTTGACCGCTAAGCGCCACGTATCCGCGCCAGAGCTTTCATATTTATACGTCAAACAGTTGTGATATTGCAGTTGTCTTGAATGTTGTGGTACACCGTTGTGGCGCAAATATTCCGGACTGGCGACCAAGACCCAATCAGAATCCACCAAACGCCTCGCAATCAAGCTGGAATCCGCCAACTCTCCTGTACGTATCGCCAAATCAAAGCCTTCCTCCAACATATCCACAAAATGATCGGCCACGACTAAATCAATATTGATGTCTGGATATTGCTGAGTAAACTCTGCCAATGCTTGATTGATTAACACTGATGCCGATACCGATGGCACCGATAAACGAATGGTTCCACTTAAGTTATCGCTATAACCGGTCACCGCATCTTGGGCATCTTGTAAAGCGACTTTTGCCAACTTGGCTTTCTCATAAAGCGTACGACCACCATCAGTCAAACTCAACTTGCGCGTAGTTCGATAGAGCAACTGCATATTTAAGGCTGATTCTAGGCGTCCAATACGTTTACTCACGACGGAGTTGGTGATCTCAAGCTGCTGCGCCACCTTGGCAAAAGAACCCGCTTCAACGACCTGTACAAACAAAAATATGTCATCTGCTTTAACTTTACCCACATTTGCCCCACTAATAGAATCAATCAACCAAATTATTATAGCAAAAAGGGAAACTAATTTATGACCATGCGACTATTTATTTATCTTGATACAACATCTATTATCAGCTACTGACTAGCAATATTAATATGGGCTTTGTATGCACACTCTTAACTCGTCTTATCTCAGTGCACTGCGCGAACGCCTTGCACCGGACCAGCTAATTGAAGATATCTCAAGACGCAGAGCCTATGCCACGGATGCGAGTTTTTATCAGCTGACCCCGTTGCTGATCGTGCATCTTGATTCACTTGAAGAAGTCCAAGATGTGTTGGCACTGAGTTTTTTGCACAATGTGCCTGTGACATTTCGCGCAGCAGGTACAAGTCTGTCTGGCCAAGCCATTACCGATTCGGTATTGATTACATTGAGTGGAGAATGGCGTGGTCACACGATCCATAATCAGGGTAAACAAATCACGCTACAGCCCGGAGTTGTTGGTGCAGATGCTAATAAATACTTAGCCCCATACGGACGCAAGATTGGTCCGGACCCCGCATCCATTAACAGCTGCAAAATTGGCGGTATTGCCGCAAACAATGCCTCGGGTATGTGCTGTGGTGTTGCGAACAATACCTTTTATACTGTCGCGGCGATGACCATTGTGCTGGCGGATGGCACCATATTAAATACCGCTGATCCGCAATCCGTCGCCAGTTTTCAGGTTTCCCATCAAGATTTGCTTGACAATCTAAGCGCCCTTGCCCGAGATGTGCAAAGAGACAGCGAACTGTGTGCACTCATTGCGCACAAATATCGCCTCAAAAACACCACTGGCTATGCCGTTAATGCGTTAACGGATTTTACCGATCCCATTGATATATTGATGCATCTCATGGTGGGTTCCGAAGGTACTCTTGGTTTCATAGCTGATATTACATACAACACGGTCGTCGAACACCCTCATCGTGCTACTGGCCTATATTTGTTTGCCAATGCGACTCAGGCCTGTGATTTGACCTCTCGCCTGCAGTCGGCTCCCGTGGATGCAGCTGAGCTTCTTGACCAACGCGCGTTGGATAGTGTCAAAGGCAAACCAGGATTACCACTGAGCTTTTGCGATCGCGACCCACAATGTACTGCCTTATTAATTGAAACGGCAGCACCGGATGCCACAACATTGGCCTCTCAAATTGAAGAGCTAGAAGCAATTGTGGCCGGCTTTGCCCCCATCGAGCAAGTGACTTTTACCACCGACAAAACACTTGCGACACAGCTATGGGCCATTCGCAAAGCGACTTTCCCCGCTGTAGGCGCTGTGCGTGAGACGGGTACTACCGTTATCATCGAAGATGTCTCATTCCCCAGTGAAGCCCTCGCGCAAGGTGTACAAGGCTTACATGAATTATTTGTCAAATATCAATACGATGAAGCCATCATCTTTGGACATGCCTTGGCCGGTAATTTGCACTTTGTGTTTACTCAAGCGTTTGATACGGATGAGCAAATCGCGCGTTATGATGCCTTCATGCAAGATGTGGCTCATCTCGTAGCAGTACGTTTTGGTGGGTCGCTCAAAGCTGAACATGGTACGGGTCGCAATATGGCACCGTTTGTTGAACTCGAATGGGGCGAAAAAGCCTATCGCGTGATGCAACAAGTCAAGCAGATCATGGATCCGACCTATGTGCTTAATCCCGGTGTGATTTTGAATGATGATAACAACGTCCACATTAAAAACCTCAAAGCCCTGCCAGCTGCTAATGAAATTGTCGACAAATGTATCGAATGTGGGTTCTGTGAGGTGGTGTGCCCCTCCAAAGAATTGACCTTTACCCCGCGCCAGCGAATTGCAGTATGGCGTCGCATTCAACAACTCAAAGACAAGGGGTATTTGATTGATTCAGAGCGCCAAGAACTGGGACAACTCGAATACGATTATCAGTATTTTGGTATCGATACCTGTGCCGCGACTGGATTGTGTGCCGAACGTTGCCCAGTCGGCATTAATACGGGTGATTTGGTGAGAGCATTACGTGCCGAACAGCGCGGTAAATTCGGTCAGGTCATTGCGCAGTTCAGTGCGAAGCAATTTGATAGTATTACCGGTGTCGTCAAAACGAGTCTTAATGGTGCAGCCAAAATCAGTCGTATTCTTGGTCGTGATAACACAGATAAAGTCGGCTCGATATTGCACAAATCCTCAAGAGGCACGATACCTTTGTGGTTTGCCAAATATCCCCAAGGCGCCAATAACATTCCTCGTACCACACAGTCTACAGACAAAAAAGTGGTTTATTTCCCCAGTTGTGCCACGCGCAATATGGGGGCAACTCCAGAGGCACGTGAACAACGCAGTGTGCCTGAGGTGGTGCTTAGCGTCTTTGAAAAGGCTGGGTATGAAGTCATTTTACCCAATAACATCGACGGTCAATGTTGCGGCATGCCGTTTCACTCCAAAGGGTTTCCACATACAGCTCAAGATAAGGCAAATGAATTACTACAACGCTTAAACCATTACTCCAAACACGGCGAATACCCCATTGTCTTTGATACGAGTCCATGCAAGCTTCGCCTAAAAGAACACGGCTCAGTATTACCCATCTATGAAACGACCGAGTTTGTGGTCGAGCATATTTTGTCGCAACTAACGATTACGCCTAAAACCGAGCCCGTTGCGCTGCATGTTACCTGCAGTAGTCAAAAAATGGGGATCGCAGAGCATTTGCGCACCCTTGCTAAAACCTGCGCAGAGATCATCATCGAACCAGAGGGGATCCATTGTTGCGGGTTTGCCGGAGATAAAGGAATGACGTTACCAGAACTCAATGCCAGTGCCTTGAAAGGGCTTCGTCAGCAGGTGCAAGGCAAATGCACAACGGGATATAGTAATTCTAGGACTTGTGAGATTGGATTGTCACAACATTCGGGCATTGATTATCAAAACGTGTTGTTCTTATTGGATGAGGTCAGCACGGCAGAATCTTGAGGGTCGGCTGTGAGTGCAGAGCGGACAATTTAAACTGCAATAGATATAGAGTAATAAGTAGCCCACCCTCGACTTTAGCAAGGTACGGGCTACTTATTATTTTGATTAGGATGATATTTTAAACAAAACTAAATTTTTACTTTTCTTTTTAGGTACGGTGAATACAGGCTTACGTCGCATCATTGGATCAGTCTCATCCTGTGAAGACCAAGGTGAATCAATGGCACCTGTTAAATATTGATTTTCAATACTAGACATAGCAATGATACCTGTTGAATCGTACTGGCGATTTTCTCTCAAATCCAACCAAGAATATATCGCTTCAGGAATCACCCTAATAACATAAGATTTCTCATTTGCTTGTATCCTTTTTGCATTTCCAATAAACGTAATTAAATCGCCTGTACGGTATTCTTCTGTTGCATTAAAGTTAGGTGTAAAGATAACAACTTGAAATTTATCATCTATTTTTTTTACAGGATCAGGGCGGATATATCTATTTTGCTCTGTTACTTGTAAAATAATTAATGAATTCTTACCTAAATATTTAATATCCAAAACTTCACCACCCCACCTTACCATATGTCCTTCGCTGGTAGTTTCCACTACTTCTGTAACAGAAATGTCTTTTTCAATGCTAAATTCTTTTACCGGGTTTGTAGTAGTGCATGCTGAGCAAGCAATAGTCGTCAAAGTTAAAATCAAGGTTTTAAACTTCATATTAATTTTCTCATGAATTAAAGAGGTTTTATAATATGTATAAAATAATTACAGTTTTATGAACCTTACTTTGAAATTTAATTAAATGTAGTAGCACAATAAAAATTTCAAGATGCCTCTGCGCCCGCTATCCGTGGTTCTGAATCATTCAATTGTTGAGAACTTTTTACATATATCCTAAAGATGAAAAACCCAGTAGAAGCTGGGTTTTATCTTTTGGACTTAATACTTAAAATTAAAATGAACCTATCAACTTCAGTTTCGCATTCACAGGCTCTGCCACAGTCGCTTGATGCGTAGAGTGTGCATTCGGGAAGTACAGCTCATCAGTGGCATTCTCGATATGCAACTGTAAGCGCAAGTCATCCGAGAATTCATAATAACCAGCCAAATCGATGCGCGTGTAACTTGGCAACACTGCTGAGTTGCTATTGTCGATGAAGCTCTCGTCTTGATAAGTCACACCTAGGCTTATACCGGCTTGGTCATTGATTTCATATTGAGCCCAAGCTGAGTAGGTTGATTCTGGTAACTCACGCGGGGTTAATCCAGTATTGCCGGAGCGATTGACAATCTCACCATCAAGCTGTGAGAAATTCACACTAAAGCTAAAGCGTTCATTCAACTGACCCAATAATTGCATTTCAAAGCCTTCAATTTGCGAATCAATCACATCTAATGTCGCAGGATCGTTATCTGCCGTTTGCGGTGAAGATTGCTCATTTTCAAACATTGCAGCAGTGAAACTCAAGGTCTCAGCAAAGTCCCATTTGATACCCACTTCACGGTTGGTGAAGGTATCCGGGTCCAACTGATTATTATTGCCATTGATATTGGCGTACTGTTCACCGGAACGCGGCAAGAACGATTCGCTGTAACTTATATACAATGAAATATTTTCTTGTGGTTTGTAGATAAACCCTGCACGAGGCGAGACTTCATCATCAACACGTGAACGCACTTCATCAACTTTCATATTATCCACGGTAATATCAAAACGGTCGAAACGCGCACCAAGCACAAGGTCAAACTGTTCAGACAAGGCGATTTCATCTTGGATATAAAAAGAAGTAACTACCAAATCCACATCGGTCATGTCATTGAGATCGGTAAACGCAACCGTGAACGCTTCATTGCCAAATGTCGTTCCCGATAAAGCATTAAAGGCGAGTGGACGAGTGGCCAAAAACGTCTCACGATCATCGCTATTGGTACTAAAGACAGGGTTGTAACGGTATTGATAAGAATCAGTTCGAATGTACTCGATACCCGTCATAAACGTATGTTCAATATCGCCTGTATTAAACTCACTGATGATATTGCCTGACAATACGGTATTTTTACGTTCAGTTTCATCAATGTAACCATCCAACTCCACTTCATCCGTGGCAGGTTCGAACGCGGTTGCATAGAAGTTCACGTATAGCTTTGCAAAATCGCCATAATACACGTTGAAATTACCTTTAGTGTTTTCACTGAATTGGTGCTCAATATTGGCACGGAAGGTGTTCGCCTTGACCGTGTGGTAATTGTTATCAGGATCACCAAACACGATATTCTGTAAACGATCCACTGGTCGGCCATCTGCGCCCGTCGGTATGCCTCGATCGATGAAGCGCTCGTGATCGATATATTCATAGGACAAATCGATGCGGGTAAAATCACTTAACTGATAGCGATATGTTGGATTAAAGCCAATGCGCTCACCATCGTAAAAATCTCTGTCGCCTTCTAGATTTTCGATCATCACATTCAAACGCAAAGCAGAGTCATCATTTAAGACATGGTTTGTATCAATGGTACCCATCACCCCGCCAAAAGTATCTGCGCTTAACGTATAGGTAGATTTTTTGGCATCATCTAGTTCAGCGCGTTTGCTCACTCGATTCAGTACACCACCGGTACCGCCACGACCAAACAACAACGCATTTGGACCACGCAGAATCTCAACTTGCTCTACATTATACAGCGCACGGTAATACTGCACGTCATCGCGATTGCCATCGATAAAAAAGTCTGCAGAAGAACGCACACCACGAAATACCACTGAATCACGATGGCCTTCACCCTGCGACGTGTTTACGCCTGGGGTGTAATCGATAATTTGGCTGATGCTTGTGATACCACGACCTTCAATTTCACTTGCCGTTAGGATAGATAAACTCTGTGGAACATCCAAAATCGGAGTCGGAGTCTTCACCGCGTTGGAATGATTGACAGATAAGTTCTTGGCTTTGACTTCAATGGTTTCGATATCTACTGCGGTCGTAGTGGCGATGGCCGGAAAAGTCATGGCAATTGCGCAAGTAAGTGATGTGAGTGAGTGTTTCAAGTGGTGCTTCCCTTTTATAGAGCGATGTATGCTATAAATCAATTCGGGAGCTAATATAGTAGAAAACAAACCTTAATGCAAACAATTCTCATTAAGATAATGGTATTAGAATCACTTTACACAAAAAAGCCGGCCATACGACCGGTTTAATAGCATAGGATGACACAAAGATTATTTGAGCAAACGTAACTTCAACGGCACGCTAAAACTTAATCCCGTTGAGCTTGCAATTGCGCCCATTAGAGCAAAAAGCACGTTTGCAATGGCGATGAATGGCATAATACTGGCTGAAAAGACTATTGCTCCAACAATCAATACCACCAACACGGTAATGCCCCAATTCATACATTCTTTGGCCTGTGCTTGAACATAAGGCTCTGAGCGTTGCATAAACGCGAATAACAACCCAGCGATCACGCCCAAAACACTGCTCATTAGCCACATGACCATAGCGGTGTTCTTTGCGTCAGTTGAATCCGTTGTCGTGCTGACCACAGGTGAAGATTCCAACATACCCATATATATCCTTCCTTATTTGGTGAGTGTGATGTGATAGTTAACGACCTCTCAACGACAAGATTTAGAGGGATCGGTACTTTAAATATAGTTGAGACAATATGAAATGCGACTTTCGCCGGAACAAAAATTTACCCAATTCAAATTTTATCAAATTTATGCGAGAAAACCCCGTGATCAGACTTGCTCTGTCGCGGGGTAGTTCACTCAGCAAGCGGATGTCAGCGCTTACGCACTGCTTTGTACTGCGTAGGACAATACCCTCGATTCACATCTGGACTACGCAATGCGCCGTGTTTCGTGGCTCTACCGGATACTCTAGCTCGCCAATTGTTGAACGTTTTGCGCTTGAGGTTGGCTCTCATCAATTTGATGACGTCTTTTTCGGGTAAACCGAACAACGCTTCAATCGCTTCAAACGGAGTGCGGTCTTCCCACGCCATTTCAATCACTCGAGAGACTTGTTCTGGGTCAAGTTCAGTTGAAGCCACCTCTCGCACTGAACGATGTTTGGCCGATTCAGATTGAGGGGTTTTGGGAAAATCGTCTGGGTGCATTGTTTGAAACTATTTTGAATAAAAACATCATATACGTAATCTATGCAAGATTAGTTTTCATTGCGCGCTTGATTAATGATATTGAGCAATTCACTCGCGGCTACCGCATCCGACATCGCTCGGTGATGACGGGTCATGCTGATCCCAAAATGCTTGGTCAAATTAGCCAGTGAATAGGATGGTAATTTGGGATAAGTTCGTCGCATTTGCTGAACCGTACACAACTTAGGCATGCTAAAGCGCTCGCCCAGTCGTTCATATTCGGCTTTAATAAAGCCATAATCAAAATTGACATTGTGTGCGACAAAAATCGTTCCCTCCATAAACTTCCGCAAACTATCAGCAATCTCGGCAAAACGAGGGGCATTAGCCACCATGCTCTGATCAATGCCTGTCAACGCAGTGATATTTTTTGGGATCATACGCTCGGGATTGAGCAGGCTTTGCCATTCATCAATGACATTGCCATGTTGCAGTTTGACCGCGCCGATTTCAGTAATCCGGTGATTACCGGCTCGTCCCCCTGTGGTTTCGATATCAACCACCACATAAATCTGGTCTGGATCAACACCCCATTCCACCCGTGTAATGTCTACCGCGATCCCCAGTTCACGCATTTTGGCCAAGGTCACTAGCTGGTTTTTGCGCAGCACATCACCTTGAGCTTTGATTTCTTTAAAAATAAACTGCCCATTTTCGACAATCGCAATATCAGGAAACCCATCGCAATACATCGCGTAGTTTTGTGCCATTGCCCGAAGCATACTGGTGATTTGCTCACTTTTAAGGTATTTAAAAAAACGCACCATACGCTGATGAATGACTTTGTGCCAACGAAAGATCCCATTGCTTTGACCGTAGTATTGCGTCGCTCGTTGCAGTAACAATCGCTCCGCTTTGCCAGGGTCTTGCAGCTTGGCAAGTTCAGCTTCAACGCCATCAGCCCGCTCGGTGTAAAGATTATTATGAATGAGATGATATGGCCTGTGGTCAAACTCATTACCCGCTGGATTATTTGGATCAAACAACAGCGGCCAAAACACAAGTCCAAACAATGCGCGCCATGGCTCGTTTTCCATACGGTACGCTTCGATACCTCGCTGTTGATAAACCTCCACACACGCGAACTCGACTCGATTGCGGTGAATTTCATCCAACGTGATGAGATCACTGCCGCTGCGAAGCCAATCGGTTAGCATGCTCGTGCGTTTTTGCTTGGTTTTACGCGCCAAAAAATCCAGCGCAAAAAACAAAACGACCTCGTTGGGCGGCTCCTCAATCAGCGCCTCACATTCGGCAATCACTTGGTCTTTGTCACCATGCTGATATTCATAGCGCAAACGTTTGGCAATGGCGTCGCTGTGTTGAGATTTGCGCCAATACTGCACAGCCAATTTCGGCTCGGTCGCAAAACAACGCTTACCATACATAAACCAATATATATCCCTGAGCTCCTGCCCTACTCCGTTAAGAGTCTCAATATCTTCTACCGGCGCTGGTAGTGGTAAACCATGTTTGTTGGCACGTTTCACATCGCGCAGGGCAACCGACCAGTAATAGTGCGTTTGGGCATCATCTAGATGCTGATATCGCGCCCCTTCTGTCACTTGTTTGCGCGTACGCATAATGCCCAAATCCCGCATCGAAAACTGATTCAGTCGCCCCGACAAATGGCCAAAAAACAAGAACAAGCCATATTCAATTACCTCATCAACCAAGCGATAACTATAACTTTGCAGCAATGCCGTTTCCCGTACTTGCGCGTACTCTGTTCTCGCTTCAACCCATTCTAAAATATGTGGTTTTGCGACTGATTTAGCTGGTGCTGGAAGCGCTAACTCATCACATAACCCAAATAATTCCCCTTTAGTCAACTGCGCAAGCCAAGTTCGATATTCACTTTGTGGGATCAGGGTAAACCAACCTAGGCGATGACATTCGATAATGGCGTCTTCCGGGTCGGATATTTCATCATACCCAAAGGTATGATGTGCCAAAAAAGGGTATTTGCGATTGAGGCTGCGCACCAACACACACTGCACATCTTTTGGTTGATCCCGAAATACAGTAATGAATTCAATATCTTGTGGGCGCAACAAATGCGCATTGTACTGGGTTAAAAACTGCAAAAACTCAGCAAAATGATCAAGATAATAAAAGGTTGGAAGGACTTTACGCATACATTTAGAATACGCGTTTTTGCTTAGCAACCCAAGCAAAATGCTGTTGCAGTTCGGGATCGGCTAGGATTTTATCAAGTGTGTCGTAATGCTTCGCCAACGTCATCTCATCATAGCGTTTATGTAATCCGGTGTGGCACATGCGGCATATTTCGATGCCTTGATTCAACATCGCTTTATCGAAATGTTTGCGAAAAAACGTGCGGCGGTGCATTTTACGCGGGATCAGATGATGAAACGTCAAGTGGACCACGCGTCCACATAAAGGACAGGTGCCGTGCTTTTTTTTTGACTCTTTTTGTGGGTTATTGCGTATCACTAGTAAAGGAGTATCTATGAGTTTAACTGAAGCGAACACTTTCGAGTGTCCATATTGCATGGTCGTCAACGACATTGAGGTCGACCTGCACAACGATTTGGGGCAACAACAAATCGTCGATTGCCAAATTTGCTGTGCGCCTATTGAAGTATACGTTCATGACAGTGGTTTTGGACTAGAAATTATTGCCAAACGGGATGATGAATAATATGAAATGTTATACACCCAGTGATCTGGGACACATGGACAAGTTTTATCGCGCGAACTTCGTCAATTCGTTATCGGGTGTTAAATCGGCTAACTTAGTCGGAACCAAAGGTCGCAATGGCATTGAGAATCTAGCCATCGTAAGCTCTGTGTTTCACGTTGGCGCAAACCCTCCCTTAATGGGGGTGTTAATGCGTCCTCATACCGTGCCACGCGATAGCCTGCGAAATATGAAAGAAACCGGATTATTCACTCTCAATCACGTCAACAGTTCGATTGCGCAAGCTGCCCATCAAACGTCTGCGCGTTATCCTGAAGATGAATCTGAGTTTACGGCAACGGGCCTGACACCTTTTTATTCACACGAGTTTAAAGCGCCTTATGTACAAGAATCTCACCTGCGGATCGGCCTTGAGGTACAAGACATTCAAAAGCTCGACATCAATCAGACTGAATTGGTCATTGGCCAAATTGTGGAAGTATTTGTTGACGAAAAGATCGTTTCTGAAACCGGCTATTTAGACATCGAAGCGATTGATACTATTGGTATTACCGGTTTAGATAGTTATCATAAAATCCAACGCATCGCTCAATATGAGTACGCTAAAGCTTAGCGACAAAGAACAACAAATAGAATATGACGACTAATCTCGACCCAAATTTTGACCAACTAATCATTATTTGCGGTATTGCCGCGGTACTGGTAATTGGCATAATCTTGTTTGTGATCAAACTTCCCAGCGAAGAACGCGAATATAATGATTCCAATACTGATAATAAAGACGAATCAAATTTAAACGAATGAGGAAACTACAATGAAAAACTTAAACCGACGTGACTTCTTAAAGTGGTCAGGTGCGTCTTTAATCGGCGTTACCTTTGGCGGTGTTGCCCTACGCGCTCATGCGGAACAAGTGGATCCTTCTGATCCACAAGCGGCTGCACTCAAATACACCCATGAATCCAAGGTGGAAGGCCAGTACTGTAATAACTGTGCATATATCCAAGCTCAAGGTGAAGATTGGTTACCTTGCGCCTTATTCCCTAGTAAGAAAGTGTCTTCTAAGGGCTGGTGTAACGTCTGGACCAAGAAGCCTTAAAGTAAAGCCATTGCTTGGCTTACGATTGTGTAAGCCAAGCTCATCCCTTCTGATTGTATTCCCTCCACTGCCTCTGTACACTTAGTCCTGACGACAAAACACATAATAAGGGTTAGGGAAACAACAATGAAATTAGCAATCATAATTTGTTCTGTGTTCGCGCTCTGTGTGACATCCACAATGACGTTGGCTGAATCCACATCAGTGCCTGAGCCGGTTCGCTCAATCACGGAACACTCAATCAAAATTCAAGATAAAACCATCAAATATGAGGTTATTGCTGGCGATACGCATATCCTGAATGAAGCTGGCGAGGCCATTGCTAATATATTCAGTACCGCTTATTTTCGGACCAATACCAAAAACCCCAACCGCCCTGTATTATTTATTTTTAACGGTGGGCCTGGGTCGTCGAGTGTGTGGCTGCACATGGGTATTTATGGACCAAAGAAGGTCGTTATTGGTTCGGATGCTGAAGCCGTCGGTTCCCCACCCTATGCAATATTAGATAATCCTGACAGCTTAATTGATATTGCCGATATGGTCTTTATTGACCCTCCTGGAACGGGGTATTCACGTGCCATTGGCGTCGGTGAAAACAAAGATTTTTGGGGCGTCAAAGAAGACGCTGTGATTATGTCTGAATTTGTGCGCAGTTTTACCCGAGAGTATAACTTATTTAACCGTCCGAAATACTTATCTGGGGAAAGTTACGGCACCACTCGCGCAGGTGCTATGGTCAAAGAACTGCAAGAGGGTTGGGGCTCGTATGACTTGAGCGGGGTATTTTTGATTTCCTCCATAGTGGATTTTCAAACTGGAGATTTTAAAGCGGGCAATGACCTACCTTACATCACGTTTTTGCCCACCTATGCAGCTACCGCATGGTATCATCAGGCGATTGACCGCACTGGTTTTGTATCGCTAGAAGCCTTTTTGGATGAGGTAAGAGAATTTGCGCTCAATGACTATGCAACAACGTTGTTAAAAGGTCAAAGAGCAACAGATTTAGAGCGCTTCGAGGTAAGTAAGCAGTTACAACGATTTACAGGCCTATCAGCCGAGTTTTTGCGATTATCCAATCTGCGCATCAATGAATTTCAATTCATGAAAGCGTTATTGCGTGAACGTGGCATTCGTGTGGGTCGCTTAGACAGTCGCTATGTTGGCCAAAATACCGATAACATCAGTTATCAATTTGAAGCGGATCCCTCCGCATACGCCATAGACGGCGCCTATACCGCAGCCATCAATGATTATTTCCGCACTGAACTCAACGTGAAGCGCAACGTGCGCTATCATATTTTGAGTGGTAACGTGTTTAGCAACTGGAACTGGTTGTATGAACGCAACGCTCGATCCCAGGGCTTTTTGAACGTCACGCCATTTTTGGCGACCGCACAAAAACAAAATAAAGATTTTAGAATTTTCGTCGCCAACGGTTATTATGACCTAGCGACACCGTTTTTTGCGACGGAACACTCTATGCATCACAATGACATCGATTTGTCTCGTGTGACCATGAAGTATTATGAAGCAGGACACATGATGTATATTCATCATCCTTCACTTAAAGCGCTGGCCGATGATATGCGCGCTTTTTTAACTCAAGAGTAATTTCTTTTTCATGGCTTATATCCAACTCAAAATCAATATGATCGCCGAGCACGCTGAAAGCTTAGGCGACATGCTCAGTGCCAATGGTGCTCAGGCCGTAACCTTTGTCGACGCCAAAGATACGCCTTTATACGAACCAAAACCTGGCGAGGTCATGCTGTGGCCGGATACCCAAGTCATAGGTTTGTTTCCCGCCGAGATGGATATGCAAGCGGTGATTACGCGTCTCTCCAAGGCGCGGATTTTAGGTGAGGATTTTGTCTACGTGCTTGATCCTCTTGAAGACAAAGATTGGGAGCGTGAATGGATGGAAAACTTCCACGCCATGCAATTTGGCAAGCGGTTGTGGATCTGTCCATCGTGGCGTGAGATCCCTGAACCCAATGCGGTCAATGTCATGTTGGATCCGGGTCTGGCATTTGGGACCGGCACCCATGCAACCACTGCATTGTGTTTGCAATGGCTTGATGGACTGGATCTAACGGGCAAATCGGTATTGGATTTTGGCTGTGGCTCTGGGATTTTAGGCGTCGCTGCAGTCAAATTAGGTGCCTCTGCCATGGTCGGAATTGATATTGATCCACAAGCACTGCAAGCCACGCGAGAAAATGCGTCACGCAATCACGTCAGTGCACAAGTCGAAGCCTTTTTGCCAGAGCATGCGCCGGCGCAACAATACGATGTCGTACTGGCAAATATCCTCGCAGCGCCATTACGTGAACTCAAAACAATCATTGCCGGATATTGTCAATCCGGTGGCCAAATCATCCTCTCAGGTATCTTGGTAGAACAAGCTGAAGAAATTGCCAATCTGTATTCAGAATTTTTTGTTATTGACCACATTGCACATTCCGGTGAGTGGGCTAGTATTAATGGAACAAAGCGCTAATTATTGTCAAGCAAAATAATTGCAATTTGGTTAATTATTATACTTTGCAAACCGACAAAAAAAGCGTAATATCTCACTCCCTTTATGGAAACGGGCTATTTTTTGTACGATATGGATGTTTTTTATTCAAGCTGAAATAGAGTACAGATAAGAGGTATTCATGCGCATCGGGCCATATACTTTGGACAACAATGTATTTTTAGCGCCGATGGCAGGAGTCACTGACCGACCGTTCCGACAAATGTGCAAGAGGATGGGTGCTGGGCTTGTGGTGTCTGAGATGCTCTCAAGCAATCCAAAAGTGTGGCACACCGAGAAATCCAAAATGCGCATGGACCACAGTGGTGAACATGGAGTTCGCTCTGTTCAAATAGCGGGTTCAGACCCGCATCTCATGGCTGAGGCGGCACAACACAATGTTGCAAACGGTGCACAGATCATCGATATCAATATGGGTTGTCCTGCAAAGAAAGTAAACAAAAAGCTCGCAGGTTCTGCCTTGCTACAATATCCGGATCAAGTGGAAGCGATTTTGGATGCGGTAGTGAATGCTGTTGAAGTACCTGTGACCTTGAAGATCCGTACAGGTTGGGATCCAGAACATCGCAACGGCGTGTTCATTGCTCAACTTGCACAACAGTACGGTATACAGTCTCTAGCGGTACACGGTCGCACTCGTGCGGACATGTACAAGGGCAATGCAGAATACGACACCATCAAAGCGATTAAAGCTGCGGTATCGATTCCAGTGATTGCCAACGGTGATATTACAACACCGCAGAAAGCCGCTGAAGTATTGACATACACCGGTGCTGACGGGGTGATGATTGGACGAGGCGCGCAAGGTAATCCTTGGCTGTTTCGTGAAATTATCCATTACCTCGAGACGGGACAAATTTTGCCTAAACCCACGTTGGCTGAGCAGTGCTCTGTAATGCTTGAACACATAGCTAACATACACGCTTTTTACGGCGGTATTAGCGGCGTGCGCATCGCGCGCAAACATGTGGTGTGGTACATGGCGCAGCTTGATCAAGGACGTCAATTTCGTGGGCATTTTAATGCATTAGAGACCGCTGAAGCGCAACTCGAAAGCATCAAAATGTTTTTTTCTGAAACGACAGATGAGTGTGTCTCTGTCGCTTAATTGATAACTTTAACAAAGAGCAGTATTCGATTATGTTTGATCAAAATGCAACTTCTCCATTTACGACCATTGTAACTACGCCCGCCCAAACGACTGCGCAAAAGCCACTGCGTGAATCGGTTAAGCAAGCGGTCAATAAGTACCTAAAACAATTAGAAAACAACCAAATTGAAACCTTGTATGACATGGTATTGAGCGAAGTTGAAGCGCCTTTACTGGAAGAAGTGATGACTTATACTCGTGGCAACCAAACTAAAGCTGCGATCATGATGGGCATCAATCGCGGTACATTACGCAAGAAGCTCAAGCAATACGGAATGAGCTAAGTCGTTCGCGCTTAAGCGCAGATTAGAGCACCTTTGGGTGCTCTTTTCATTTGTATTAAGTGCACTACAGTAAGTTATACGCCCACCTTATTTTTTATCTAGCAAGAAGAGTTATATGAGTACTAGCCAACCCATTCGTCGCGCTTTGTTAAGCGTTTCTGACAAAACCGGTATTGTCGAATTTGCCACCGCCCTTGCGGCCCAAGACATTGAATTATTATCTACCGGTGGTACTGCAAAATTATTAGCAGAAGCCGGTTTGAACGTTATTGAGGTCTCTGATTACACGGGCCATCCGGAAATCATGGACGGTCGCGTAAAGACCTTACATCCCAAAATCCACGGTGGTATCTTGGCGCGTCGCGGTACTGACGAAGCCGTAATGGAACAAAACAATATTGGTCCAATTGACTTAGTAGTTGTGAACCTATACCCCTTTGCAGCAACAGTAGCAAACCCAGATTGTTCTCTAGAAGACGCCATTGAAAACATCGATATCGGTGGACCGACTATGGTGCGCGCCGCAGCCAAAAACCACAAAGATGTCACTATTGTCGTCAACGCTTCTGACTATGCTGTGGTATTAGAAGAAATGAACGAGAACGCGGGTGGCTTGAGCTATCAAACGCGTTTCGACCTTGCCATTAAAGCATTTGAACACACAGCAGAATACGATGGCATGATCGCTAATTACTTTGGCGCGCGTCTTGATACTCAAGAATGTGCGGAAGACTGCGGCCATGAACACAGTGAGTTCCCCCGCACTTACAACATGCAACTGACCAAAAAACAAGATTTGCGCTACGGCGAAAACTCTCACCAATCGGCTGCTTTTTATGTTGAAAATGACATTCAAGAAGCGTCGGTTGCAACCGCTGAGCAGTTACAAGGTAAAGAACTGTCGTTTAACAACATTGCTGATACGGATGCCGCATTAGAGTGTGTTAAAGAGTTCGATGTACCAGCTTGTGTGATTGTGAAACACGCTAACCCATGTGGTGTTGCCTTAGGTGACGATATTTTATCTGCGTATGAACGTGCCTATAAAACTGACCCAACTTCTGCGTTTGGTGGCATCATCGCCTTCAACCGTGAGTTAGACGCGGCGACTGCGCAAGCGATCATTGACCGGCAATTTGTGGAAGTGATCATTGCGCCAACGATTGCGGATGAAGCCGCCCAAGTCTTGAGTGCCAAACAAAACGTCCGCGTATTAGCATGTGGCGATTGGCATGGCCAGTTAACTGACGGCTATGACTTTAAACGCGTCAATGGTGGATTGCTCATTCAAGATCGCGACTTTGGCATGGTCGAAATGGACGATTTAAAAGTCGTTACCAAACGGGCGCCAACTGAAAGCGAACTCCAAGATTTGATGTTCACTTGGAAAGTCGCAAAATACGTCAAATCTAACGCCATTGTCTATTGTAAAGACGGAATGACTATCGGTGTGGGTGCAGGTCAGATGAGCCGTGTATATTCTGCCAAAATCGCTGGCATCAAAGCGGCTGACGAAAACCTAGAAGTCAAAGGCTCAGTGATGGCGTCAGATGCCTTCTTCCCATTCCGCGATGGTATTGATGCCGCCGCTGCAGCCGGTATTACGGCAGTGATCCAGCCAGGTGGTTCAATGCGTGATGAGGAAGTCATTGCGGCAGCAGATGAAGCGGGTATTGCAATGGTCTTTACCGGCATGCGTCACTTCCGTCATTAATTCAGATTAAACAGGAGCAAAATGATGCAAATTTTAATTATTGGTAGCGGTGGTCGTGAACACGCACTGGCGTGGAAAGCCTCTCAATGCGCGGGTGTTGAAAAAGTCTTTGTCGCCCCAGGTAATGCTGGCACGGCAAACGAACCAAAATTAGAAAACGTCGCTATTGGTGTAGAAGATATTGAAGCACTGGTTGCGTTTGCCCAAGACAATGCGATTGATTTGACCATTGTGGGCCCAGAAGCGCCATTGGTCATTGGCGTAGTGGATGCATTCAACGAAGCGGATTTAGCCTGTTTTGGTCCGACGGCAGGCGCAGCTCAATTGGAAGGCTCAAAGGCCTTTACCAAAGATTTCTTAGCGCGTCACAATATCCCAACAGCGGAATATCAAAACTTTACCGAAATCGAGCCAGCCCTTGCCTATGTGCGTGAAAAAGGTGCGCCGATTGTCGTCAAAGCCGACGGTTTGGCTGCGGGTAAAGGCGTAATTGTTGCCATGACATTGAGAGAAGCAGAAGATGCGATTCGCGATATGTTAGCGGGTAATGCTTTTGGTGAAGCGGGCTCTCGTGTGGTCATTGAAGAATTCCTCGATGGTGAAGAAGCCAGTTTTATTGTCATGGTAGATGGCGCAAACATTGCGACGTTTGCAACCTCACAAGATCACAAGCGTGTCGGTGATGGCGATACAGGGCTGAATACCGGTGGAATGGGTGCGTATTCTCCAGCGCCAGTGGTTACCTCTGAAATTCATGACCGCGTGATGCGTGAAGTGATTGAACCCACGGTGCAAGGCATGGCAGCAGAAGGCAATCCCTACACTGGTTTCTTGTATGCCGGTTTAATGATCACAGCTGATGGTACACCAAAAGTCATCGAGTACAACTGCCGCTTTGGCGACCCAGAGACTCAGCCGATTATGATGCGCCTACAGTCTGATTTGGTTGAGTTGTGTCTCGCCGCTACCAAAGGTGAGCTAGCTGGACGCACCATTGAATTTGATCCTCGCCCTGCAGTGGGTGTGGTGTTAGCCGCTGGCGGTTATCCAGGTAGCTATGCCAAAGGCTTGGCTATCAGTGGTTTAGGCCAAGGTGAATCGGCGGATGCCAAAGTATTTCACGCTGGTACTGCCCTTGCTGGTGATGAAGTCGTTACAGCAGGTGGTCGAGTGTTATGTGCCACTGCAATGGGTGCGACGGTTACCGAAGCGCAAGCCAATGCCTATGCACTGGCGTCTCATATTGACTGGCAAGACATGTTCTATCGCAAAGACATTGCCTATCGAGCGATTGCTCGAGAAGCTGAGTAACTGTTTTGCTCATTGATTAAAGGAGGCTGCGGCCTCCTTTTTTTCAATAGTAGCTTTTATCCCGCTTCTGCGTATACTACATGCAGGAATAATAATGATCAGTACAAAGGTAAGCGGTTATGTCAGCCAAGCATCCCATTATTGCCATCACGGGCTCTTCCGGCGCTGGTACCACGACAACAACCAATGCCATTCGGCATATTTTTCGCACGCTTGATATCAATGCGGCTGTAGTCAGTGGCGACAGTTTTCATCGCTTTACCCGACCAGAAATGGAAATAGAAATCCGCAAAGCGCAGGAGCAAGGGCGCCATATCAGTTATTTTGGCCCAGTCGCTAATGACTTTGCTTTACTCGAAAATTTATTTACACAATATGGTCATAACGGAACGGGTCAAACACGTGAATACTTACATACTTTTGATGAAGCCGTGCCTTACAATCAGATGCCAGGCACCTTTACGCCATGGCAAGACCTACCAAGTGAAACCGATGTGTTGTTCTATGAGGGCTTACATGGGGGAGTGAAAACCGACGACATTGATGTGGCCAAACACGTTGATTTGCTCGTTGGCATGGTACCTATCGTAAATCTTGAATGGATCCAAAAAATCGTTCGTGACACCACGGATCGCGGTCATAGCCGAGAAGCCGTGATGAGCAGCATTGTGCGTTCGCTTGATGATTACTTCCAATACATTACCCCTCAGTTCTCTCGAACACATGTCAATTTTCAGCGCGTGCCGACCGTCGATACATCCAACCCATTCAGTGCGCGTGAAATACCCACGCAAGATGAAAGTTTTGTGGTGGTGAGATTCCGTCGTGAAATGAAAAACATCAATTTTCCCTACCTGCTACAAATGATTGATGGCGCCTTTATGTCACGTGTTAATACACTGGTTGTTCCGGGTGGTAAGATGGGATTAGCCATGGAGTTGATTTTGACCCCGCTCATTGAAGAAATACTCCATCGAGGTCAAAGCAACAAAACACAATTGGATTGGCTACAAGGCAAATAACATTTTGTAACAACCTGCATTGATACTGTAACTAATTAGCGCTTTTGTCTTTGCTACGCTTAGCTTATAGTAATCCAATCAAGGCAATGTATATGGGATTTTTTATGGGGCAAGAAACATCCAAAATTTTGGTGGTCGACGACGATATGCGCTTGCGCAGTCTGCTCGAACGCTATTTGGTGGAACAAGGATTTCAGGTACGCTCCGCGGCGAACGCCGAACAAATGGATCGTTTGCTTGAACGCGAGAACTTTCATTTAATTGTTTTGGATTTAATGTTACCCGGAGAAGACGGGCTTTCTATCTGTCAGCGTTTGCGCAGCAAAGACAACGCCATTCCTATTATCATGCTGACCGCCAAAGGCGATGAAGTCGACCGCATTATCGGTTTGGAGATGGGCGCAGACGATTATTTGCCAAAGCCTTTTAACCCTCGCGAACTCCTTGCTCGGGCCAAAGCGGTACTCAGACGCAAAACGTCTGAAGCACCTGGCGCACCAGCACAAGAAGAACAGATCATTGAATTTGGTGTCTACAAGCTCAACCTTGCCACTCGCGAAATGAGCGCAGAGGGCAAACCGATGACACTCACCAGTGGTGAGTTTGCTGTCCTAAAATCTCTAGTAACCCATCCCCGTGAACCGTTATCCCGTGACAAACTCATGAACTTAGCTCGTGGGCGAGACTATGGTGCCCTTGAGCGCAGTATTGATGTACAAGTCTCGCGCTTGCGTCGAATGCTCGAAAAAGATCCGCAAAATCCACGTTACATTCAAACCGTGTGGGGCTTGGGGTATGTGTTTGTGCCCGATGGCTCTTCGGTCTAATCGTCATCAATGCGTTTGACTCCTAAATCTGCCTTTGGTCAGACCGTTTTATTGATTGGCGTCTTGTTGCTGGTCAATCAAGTCGTCTCCTATGGCTCCGTTGCTTATTATTTTATCCAGCCCAGTTCACAACAAATCAACTCTTTGATCGCCAAGCAAGTTCACACTATGTTATTACAGGACTTATTGGGGCCCTCTGAACGACGCGACGAGTTTGCTAAATCCTCTAATATTCGCTTTTACAATCAAGATGAAGCGGTTGACAAAGGTCTTGCTCAAGCGACGTTTTACCATTTTATGTCCAATCAAATCTCCAATGAATTAGGTCAAACAAGTGATGTTCGAGTGTCCACTGATGCCCCGTATCGGATTTGGCTGCAAATCGATTCGTATCCCAATCTTTGGATTGTGATCCCAATGCAAGGCGTGACTGAGAATAATTTTTCTCCTCTTACTATTGTCTTGTTGGTAATAAGCCTTTTATCCGTCATTGGCAGCTATGTGTTTGTCAAACGCATGACCCAACCCATGCGCGCGCTACAACAAGCCGCGAACCAAGTTGGCCGTGGCGAGTTTCCCCCACCGATTACGCCTACCGGCACCGAAGAAATTCAAGATGTGACCAAAGCTTTCAATAATATGGCGCAAGGTATCAAACAACTTGAAGCAGACCGCAATATAATGACAGCTGGCATATCGCATGATCTGCGCACGCCACTGACACGAATTAGACTGGCTGTCGAAATGCTCGATGATGACAATCAGTGGATTGCAGATGGGATTGAGCACGATATTGAAGATATGAACGACATTATCGACCAATTTATTGATTTTGCTCGTAATTCCCGCCATGAAGAAGGCGGTGAGATGTGTAACATCAATGACTTAATTGAAGAGGTGGTGCAAGCGCGGCATTTTGATGACGATCACACCATTGCGCAAAAACTGCAATCGGTTCCCAACACCAAACTGCGCAAAGTAGCCATTAAGCGCGTGATGGATAACTTGGTCGAAAACGCCTTTCGCTATGGCTCTAATCATTTGGAGATCCACTCCTTGTACCGCAAAAAAAGTAACTTTGTCACTTTTCAAGTACGAGATTTTGGAGAGGGGATCCCCGCTGAGCAAATCGCGACTTTAAGCCAGCCATTTGCCCGAGGCGATAGTTCTCGAGGTTCTAAGGGGTCGGGTTTAGGGCTGGCAATCATTAAACGCATTGTGGATCTGCATCACGGTGAGATTAGTTATTTTAATCACCCTGATGGAGGCTTTGTGGCAGAGGTCAACCTGCCACTGGTTAAAGACTAGTTATTTTGGCCATCTGCATCGGGCGAAAAACCCGCATGAATGGATGCCACATCCATCTCATCAAAGCGATATTCGCTGTGACAAAATTGGCAATTCATCACAATACTGCCTTCTTCTGCAATGATCGCGTTTAACTCATTTACATCAATATTGCGCAGTGCAGCCATGGTTTTGTTGCGTGAGCAATGACATTCAAACACAATTGGCGCTGGGGTGAACACTTCAACTTCTTCTTGATGATATAAGCGGTATAACACATCATTGGCCGGTAACGTGAATAATTCCTCTGGCGTTAGTGTTTCGGTCAACGCTGAAAGGTGTGAGAACTCGGTGGTCTCGGCCACATTAGTGGCTTCTGAAGAGGTCGGCAAGATTTGCAATAATGTTCCACCTGCCATTGCCGGTGCTTCATGCCTCGCAAACAAGCGCACTTGTGTGGCAAGCTGCTCAGATTGCAGGAAATACTCCTCGATACAGGCGGAAAGGGACGGTTGGTCTAAGCCAACTATCCCCTGATAGCGCTCACCTTCTTTGGGCGTGATCGTTATCACCAAAAAGCCTTTGTGAAACAAATCCGAAAAATTATCCGGTAACTCTGTCACGGTCTCATCCCAACGAGCAACCCCGCGCAATTTCAAATCATGGGTACCATTGACAACCGCGTATTTGACAATGCCTTCGCTTTGAATTTGCAGGCCTATTTCACCTTCAAACTTTAATGTCGCGTTCAATAAACTGGTCGCAGCCATTAGCTCTCCAAGTAAAGTTTGGATCTGAGGTGGATACGCATACGAATCCAAAATCGACTGGTAGGCACTTTGTAGTTGTACCAGTTCGCCACGCACATTGGCTTGATTAAACAAATAACGCTGTAATGTATCAAAAGACATAAATTTCTCTAATTGGTGTTTATTGGTGTTTTAATTCAATGATCTGACGCCGCTGTTTTTTGTCAGGCTTAGTCTCAGGTTTGGGGCTGTGAAACGCACTGAGCTTGCGCGCCTGAGCATTCCGCTCTCGTTGCTCTACACTGCTTTGTGTTTCACGATACATATCTTGTACCAACGCAGCCCCACGTCGCTGTTCAACGATCTCGTTGATCACCAGCTCCTTCGTATCGTATCCGGCAGGTACTTTGACCGTTGCGCCAAGCTCCACGACCTTACTTGGTTTGGTACGCTGACCATTGTAATGTACTTTGCCAGCTTGTACTGAGGTTCGAGCTAAACTACGTGTTTTGAACAGACGGGCAGCCCATAACCACTTATCCAGTCGAACTTCCGGTGCATTTTTGTTTGAAGGTGTATTTTTCATTCGTAAAAATGTAATATCCGTTATATAAACTATTCGGTTTGTAGACGACGTGTCTGTTTGGCGAATTCAGACTTAATTCAGTCTGTACACACCACAATGTCAACATACGGTATAAGATAATAACAATGATACAACACACTGGGATCACTCAGAGCCTTAGCTCACGCTTTTGGACGGCTTCAACACAGAACGCCGTACGTCTTACCGTGGCTGTCTTGGCAGTTGCCTATATCTTATACATACTGAGCCAAATCACTTGGCAGATTATACCAGAACCGCAAACGCCCAGTACAGTTCAACCCTCAATTCAAAGCTCAGTGACCATTTCAGACAATGACGATGTCAAAAATATCAATATTTTGTTGAGTCAGAATATTTTTGGCGATAGAGCGTCCACTCCAAAAGTCGTTGAACAAGATGTCACCGATGCGCCGGAAACCAAACTCAACCTCACCTTAAACGGCGTTGTCGCAAGTACGGAAAAAGACGGTGGCGCAGCAATCATTTCTCGTGGTAATAACCAAGCTACGTACGGTATTGGGGATAAAATCGACGGCACACAAGCGTCCTTACATCAAGTCTTTGCCGATCGCGTGATCATTTCCAATCGCGGGGTAAAAGAAACCTTGATGCTTGATGGAGTGGATTTTGTCAAAGCCTCTGAGGCCCAAATTATTCAAGCAGAGCCCGTTATCGAGGAAGCCTCGACCCAAGCAGAGCTCGACCAAGACATGGTCGCGAAACTGCGCAATGACCCAACTCAATTTGCTGACTTTATTGCAATTAATCCTGAACGGGTGGATGGTGAAATCGTTGGTTATCGCGTCAGTCCCGGTCGCCAACCAGAATTTTTTGCCCGTGCTGGGCTCAAAGCCGGTGATGTCATTATCGGCTTAAACGGATTAGATTTGACGTTGCCACGCGAGGCCATGCGGGCTATGCAAACACTGAAAGAATCCGATACGCTGGATCTAACCATTTTGCGTAACGGCAACACTCAATCGCTGACATTAACACTGCCTGGGCAGTAAACAAGGTATTCATATGTTATTTGGTTCTTCGCATTTTCTCCGACACGCCTCTATCGCGGCATTGCTCAGTGTTGCCATTGGTTTAACTGCACTCTCACAACCGAGTTTTGCTCAGGCACAGTACTCTCCTAATTTCAAAAATACCGATATCAATGAGTTCATCGCGATCGTTGGCAAAAACCTAAAACGCACCATCATTGTTGACCCTAATGTGCGTGGCAAAATCTCCGTGCGCAGTTACGATCTGTTAAGCGAAGCGCAGTACTATCAATTTTTCTTAAACGTCCTTGAAGTGTATGATTTTGCAGTGGTCGAAATGCCCAACGGCGTGCTCAAAGTCATTCGCTCTAAAGATGCTAAGAACTCTAACTTGCCGGTAGTCGAAGATGACTTACTCAATGGCGATGAGATGGTTACTCGTGTTATTCCTCTATACAACGTGCCCGTGCGTGAACTCGCCCCACTATTAAGGCAACTCAACGATACGCAAAACGCCGGTAATGTCGTGAGTCACGATGCGTCCAATGTCATCATGTTAACCGGTCGTGCTGCGACCATTAATCGCCTCGTAGAAATCATTGAACGCGTCGACCGCGCCGGTGATGAAGAAGTCGAAATCGTAAAACTCAAGTATGCCTCAGCGTCTGAGATGGTGCGCATCATTGATAGCATCAACAAATCTCAAGGCAACAATAACAGTGCTGGTAAAGCCGCCCCCCGTGTCGTGGCCGATGATCGCACCAACTCAGTCATCGTATCTGGGGATGTCAAAGCTCGTCAGCGCTTAGTCAATTTGATTACCCGCATGGACCAAGAATTAGAAACCAGCGGTAATACGCGAGTCATTTTTTTGAATTACGCAAAAGCACAAGATTTGGTCAAAGTCCTTGAAGGCGTGTCCAAAACCATTCAAGCCGAAGAACAAGGCGGTAGCAAAGCCAAATCCAACAATCGCGAAGTCAGTATTGATGCCCACGAAGACTCAAACTCTTTGGTCATCACTGCAGAACCTGACATGATGCGGTCGCTAGAAGAGGTTATTCGTCAGCTGGATATTCGCCGCGCACAAGTTCAAGTCGAAGCAATTATTGTTGAAGTTTTCGAAGGAGACGGCACCACACTTGGCGTGCAGGTAGTTTCTGAAGATGGCGGTGGCACTCAGTTCACAAACGGGGTTGCGGGTGTCGGTGCGCTGGCCGTTGCCGCTAGACAAGCAGAAAATCGCGAGGTCAACCGAACCAATATCACCGCCAATGGCGAAGTGGTCAGTTCGAGCGATACCGTGGAAGGTAATTTCCAGCCGTTGGCTCAATTACTCGGTGGGGCCAATGGTTTAATTGCCGGCATCATTGATGATGGTTGGGGTGCGGTTGTACAGGCTGTATCGACTGATACCAATTCCAATATTTTGGCGACACCTCATCTCACCACCATGGATAACGAAGAAGCGTTCTTTATTGTTGGTCAGGAAGTGCCGATTTTGGGCGCCATTTCATCTAATTCAAATTCACAGTTACAAACTCAGTCGGTTGATCGTGAAGAAGTGGGTATTAAGCTTAAAGTCACCCCGCAAATCAACGAAGGCAATGCAGTACAACTCTTGATTGAACAAGAAGTCTCAAGCGTATCTGGCGCGACTGCGGTAGATATTTCCATTAACAAGCGTGAAATCAAAACTACGGTCATTGTCGATGACGGCGGAACCATAGTGCTGGGAGGACTAATTGACGAAGAAGTGCAAGAAAGCGTCAGCAAAGTCCCATTACTAGGCGATATTCCGATTGTCGGAAACTTATTCAAATCCACTTCTTCAAGTAAGCGCAAGCGCAACTTGATGGTGTTCTTACGTCCTTCAATTGTCCGTGATGCAGCGACAATGAATGAGATATCGCATCGCAAATACAATTACATTCGCGCTCAGCAACTCGATCGCCAAGCGGATGGTATTCCCTTGATGCCATTCAAAAAAGGTCCCGAATTGCCAGCATGGGACGACGCTCTTAGTTTGCCACCTAGCTTCGAAGAATACCTTGAAGCCAAAGACAAAAAAGACGACTAGCCATGACTGATGCTTTAGTTGATGCACCAGAATCGCCAGAGCCATTAGCGTCTCAAGATGCTGCGCCAGTAAGTGCTGAGGCCAAAACACTGAGTTTTGGTTTTGCTAAGCGACATACTATTTTGCTCGATGCGATAGCGGCACAAACCAGCGATGATGCGCTGGCCGATGTGTATGTCACACATAACACGGCGCCGCAAATCGTAGCAGAAGTACGGCGAGTGTACGGCCTGCCATTTAATCTCAAGTTAATCGGTGCCGAGCGCTTTGAAGAATTGCTCACCAGCATGTACCAACGCGATTCTTCTCAAGCCAAGCAGTTAATGGAAGACTTGGGTAACGAATCTGATTTGTTTGCTTTGGCAGAAGATCTAACCGAAACCGAAGACTTATTGGAAACCGAAGACGATGCACCGATTATTAAGTTGATCAATGCACTTCTTGGCGAAGCGATTAAAGAAGGCGCATCAGATATTCACATCGAAACCTTTGAAAACCAACTTGTCGTGCGTTTTAGAGTGGATGGCGTATTACGTGAAATTCTCAAACCCAACCGTAAGATGTCTACTATGTTGGTGTCGCGGATCAAAGTTATGGCGCGTTTGGATATTGCTGAGAAGCGCGTCCCTCAAGATGGTCGTATTGCGCTAAAAATTGGCGGTCGTGCAGTCGATGTACGGGTATCCACGATGCCATCTAGCCACGGCGAACGCGTCGTATTGCGTTTATTAGACAAAAACAACGCGCGCTTGAACCTCACTGATTTGGGCATGACCTCACGCAATCGCGAGATTTTTTCAGGGCTGATCCGCAAGCCCCACGGCATCATCTTGGTAACCGGTCCAACCGGTTCAGGTAAGTCTACGACCTTGTATGCTGGATTAACTGAAATCAATGCCAAAGATCGCAATATCCTGACCGTTGAAGATCCAATCGAGTTTGATATTCAAGGTATTGGTCAAACCCAAGTCAATCCAAAAGTCGACATGACCTTTGCTCGAGGCTTACGGGCGATTTTGCGTCAAGACCCAGATGTCGTCATGGTCGGAGAGATCCGTGATTTAGAAACCGCACAAATTGCTGTACAAGCCTCATTAACCGGTCACCTTGTGATGTCGACACTACACACCAATACAGCGGCCGGTGCCATTACTCGTTTAGAGGACATGGGCATTGAGCCCTTTTTACTTTCCTCCTCCTTGCTTGGTGTTTTATCACAACGCTTAGTCCGCACCTTATGTGATGAGTGCAAAACTGAGCATCCGATCAACGAACAAGAAGCCGCTTTGCTCAATGGTACTCGAGTGGGCACGGTAATTTATAAACCGGTTGGCTGTGTCGCATGTAATCACACCGGTTATAAAGGCCGTACCGGCATTCATGAAATGCTTTTGGTCGATGAAACCATCCGGAACTTAATTCACGATGGTAAGGGCGAACAAGCCATAGAAAAATACTTGCGCCAAACCAACCCATCGATTCGTGCAGATGGCCGCGATAAAATCCTTGCTGGCATCACTTCGCTTGAAGAAGTTTTACGCGTCACGCGAGAGGAATAAGCCATGGCGGCATTTGCGTATGAAGCTTTAGATTTAGCGGGTAAAACCAAAAAAGGCGTTCTCGAAGGTGATAACGCAAGGCAAATTCGAGCGCAACTGCGTGAACAAAAACTCATTCCTGTGGAAGTTGAACAAGTCAAAGAGACACCGGCAAACGCTTCCTCATTTGATCTTAGTCGCCTGATTACTCGTCACCGCATCAGCGCAGCAGAACTTGCCCTGTTAACGAGACAACTTGCCACTTTGGTTGAATCTGGCCTGCCCATTGAAGAATCTTTATTCGCTGTGGCTGAACAAGCTGAAAAAACACGTCACAAAAAAATGCTTATGGCTGTGCGCTCGCGGGTCGTTGAGGGCTATACTCTAGCTGATGCACTGCGAGAATTTCCATCGATATTTGATGATTTGTTTGTGGCCATGGTGGCAGCAGGTGAAAAATCAGGGCATCTCGATACCGTGTTAGAACGCTTAGCCGATTATACTGAAAATCGCGAAAAGACCCGATCGCAAATTATCCAAGCGCTCGTTTATCCAGTGATTATGATGGTCTTTGCACTGGGTATTGTCATCATGTTACTGACCGTTGTTGTGCCCAAAATTGTCGGGCAATTTGACCACATGGGACAAGACCTCCCTACAATGACGCAGATCTTGATGGACATCAGTGCATTTGTGCAAAACCACGGCATTTTATTTGCCGTATTTCTACTTATTATTGGATTAATCGTCAGTAAACTACTCTCTATTCCACATGTTCAATTGCGTTATCATCAATGGATTTTATCACTTCCCTTGATTGGTCGAGTCAATCGCGGTTTAAATACAGCTCGCTTTGCTCGCACATTATCAATTTTGACCGCCAGTGCTGTGCCATTATTAGAAGCCATGCGCATTGCCTCAGATGTGCTTGCCAATCGCTTCATCAAACGCGAAGTTGGGGCAGCGGCGATGCAAGTTAAAGAAGGGGCTAGTTTACGAGCGTCTCTAGAGCGAACCAAAATATTCCCACCGATGATGATGCATATGATTGCTGCGGGTGAAAAATCTGGCGAGTTACAAGGGATGCTTGCCCGAGCGGCAGATAACCAAGATCGCGAATTTGAAAGTCTAGTCAATATCAGTCTTAAAGTGTTTGAACCCTTTTTAATTGTCTTTATGGCGACGATTGTTTTATTTATCGTCCTTGCCATTTTGCAACCTATTTTAGCTCTTAACAGTATGGTGAATTTGTAATGAACATATCCTCTTTGCGCCACGCCCGTGGCTTCAGTTTGATTGAGATTATGGTAGTGCTGGTGATCATCGCGATCATGGCATCAATCGTCGCGCCTCAAATTTTGGGTAACCAAGAAACCGCACAACTCAAAAAAGCCGCGGTCGATATCCAATCTTTGGAAAGCGCAATCGAGCGTTATAAATTACAAACCAATATTTTTCCGACCACCGAACAGGGGCTGGAAGCTTTGGTATCTGAGCCTCAGATTGATCCCATGCCACGCAACTATCCTGCGCAAGGTTTTATCAAACGTCTCCCTCAAGATCCTTGGGGTAATGATTATCAGCTGATCAGTCCAGGAGAAGTTGGCTTGGTCGATATTTTTTCCTATGGTCCAGATGGTGAGCCAGGCACTGATGATGATATCGGTACTTGGAATCTCAACGACTACTTAAAATAGTCCATGCACGCTCGTCGCGGATTCTCGTTAATCGAAATCATGCTGGTCCTGCTCGTCATGGGTATGGTCGCAAGCATGATTGTCGTCAATCCGCTACGTGAAGAGCCCGCGCAACAACTTGAACAAGAAGCTAAACGGTTTGCTGCCAAACTTGCGATTGCATCTGATTTTGCGGTACTTAATCAAACTCTAATTGGGGTGCGCTTGAACAAAGAAACGCTCACCTATAGTTTCGTTGAGTTGTCTGATAGTGAAGAATGGCTGCCTCTTGAAGGAGCACAATGGATGGAAGCCTACGCCATGCCTGAACGGTTTACATTTAAGGTAAAACTAGACGGTTTAGCTTGGTTAGACGATGATTCATTTTTAGGCTCTGGTAGTTTATTTGACGAAGAACTCTCGGTCAGCAGTGCTGGCGTGCAGATTGGCGATCCAGAAGACGAACCACCACCACCGCCTGAGTTATTTTTGTATCCCAGTGGCGAAATTGGTGATTTTGCTGTCGAATTTTCTTATTTAGGTGAGCAGTTTGGCGATGCGCGACCTTTGGCAATACAAGTACAAGGACAAGGCTTTTTGCCATTGATCATGGAGTATGACGAGGAAGATATCCTGTGAATCCACGCCGACGCCTCCCAAAACACACGCATTTATCTAAGCAGAAACAACGTGGTTTGACGCTCATTGAAGTCATGGTTGCGCTGTTGATCTTTGGCTTAACCGGTGTTGCTGTACTGAAAGCGACCAGTGATAATTTAACGGGCGTGAGTCAAATCAAAGACGTTACGGTTGCCACGTATGTTGCCAATAACCGCCTCAATCAAATCCATATCGAACGTCGTTGGCCTTTGGAAAAAAATGCTAAGGGTGAGATGACAATGCTCGATAGGACTTGGTACTGGCGTCAAGATGTGAGCAAAACCGAAGTGGACGATATGGTTCAAGTTCGAGTCTGGGTCAGCCTTGATTCCGATATGAAAACAACCATTACCGATGTTGTGACCTTCTTTACCCCACCTGTGGAACGTTCGTAATGATTGTGCAAGGCCGACATCACGGGTTTACCCTAATCGAAATTTTGGTGGCTGTCGCCATTCTTGCCATTATTGCGGTGGCCTCAAGTACCGTTTTGAGTAGCGTGATTGATTCTGCCAAAGCCTCGGATACCCAAATGCAAGAGCTAGAAATGCTCCAGCGCAGTATGATGGTGATCGAACGAGATATGTCTCAAATTATTGCTTTAGCGCCTCGTCTGTCAGGTCAAGACAATGAAGTCGTGATTCAAGGGGGAAATGGTGTTGCCGACTCCCTAGCAGATGGTATTTTGTTTACCCGCAACGGCTGGGCCAATCCATTACAACGCCAGCCTCGTTCCAACCTCCAAGGCGTTGGCTATCGTCTTAACGGCAGTAATGAGCTGGAACGGATCTATACATTTTTTATTGACAATGTGACGAACACCGAACCGCAAACCCGGATGTTATTACCTAATGTGTCTAATTTGATATTTGAGTTCGCCATTGGCACCAACAATCGCAATGAAATCCAGTGGGAAGAACAGTTCACAGGTAAACAACTCCCTCGTGGCATTGCGATTGTCATCACCTCTGAAACCTTTGGTGAAATTCGCCGTGAATTTGCTATTTTGCCGCAAGGAGTAAGCTCATGATCCGACATCAGCGCGGCGCGGCCTTGCTAGTGGTGTTATTTATCGTCGCTTTAGTCAGCATTATTGCCATGCAGATGGGCGTTTCCTTACAATTGCAAGGGCAGCGCACCGCCAACATCAAAGCCCAAAATCAAGCCCAATGGTTTGCCTTAGGGGCAGAACAATATGCCACAATTGCGATGAAGGAAGTACTCAGTTTGAGTAATGGCATCATTCACCTGAATCAGCCATGGGCTGAGCCCATTACCTTTCCAATTGAAAACGGCATGATCACCGCACAACTTGAAGATGCCCAAGCGTGTTTTAATATTAACGCCTTAATATCCGCCTCCGCTTCCAGCTCGACAACGGGTTCAGCGTCCGCATCGTCTACTCCCACAACATCTACAGCACCGGCTCAACAAGCTTCCACTCAGTCCAATGGAACTAGCACGACTAGTGTTGGTGATTTGGCCCAAGCATTTACCGAATTAGTGCGACGAGTCAATGGCAACGATACCTACAATGCTGAGGTGGTGCGAGATAGTCTGCTGGATTTTATTGATGAGGATTCACAAGCTCGGCAACTTGGCGCGGAAGATGAAACCTATCGCGGTACAGCGTTTCCCTACTTGGCGGCAAATCGCTTTTTGGCTGATATCTCCGAGTTGCGCCTGGTTAATGGCGTGGATATCGCTTGGCTACCTGAATTACTCAAGTATGTATGCGTCATTCCCAATGAGCACATGATGACTGTCAACATCAACACCTTAACGGAAGAAGATGCGTTATTACTCAGTGCGTTACTCAATATAACGGAAGCGGATGCGCAAAATCTCATCAGCAATCGTCCTGAAGATGGCTATGATGACATCCAAGCCTTTTTTAATGAACCGCTACTCAACACCTTGCAACTCGACCCAATGATGCAAGCATGGTTTACAATTAGCACAGAATATTTTACTTTGCGTACAGAAACACAATACGATCAGAGTCGTTTTTTCCTCAGCAGTCTATTGCGCGTAAGTAACGATAATGAACTGACGGTTGTGCATCGCAAATTTGGGAGATTTTAATCGTGGAACAACTTATTTTGCGTCTTGGCGCTCGCGCAGAACAGCCTGTTTATTGGGGCATGTGGGACAGTGCGTCAAGTCAGATTCTCGCCTCAGGGATTTTGCCAGATGCGCAGCAGTTAAGCACTTTACACGAACGCGCCGGTGGGCGTCCCGTGCGAGCGATTGTCGATAGTTCTGCCGTACGCTTAGCTGCAGTCTCCTTGCCTCCCAATGCTGGACGCAAAGTCATGGCATCGATTGGCTTTATGTTAGAAGACGATATGGCCTCTGATGTCGATGAGCACTTTATTGCACTGGGCCCCCGCATAGAAAACGAGCAAACTTTAGCTTTAGTCAGTCATGAACAAATGCAACAATGGCAAGCTTGGTTATCTGAAGCGGGATTTGTGTGCGATACCATGGTCCCCGATGTACTGGCATTGCCTGCCTCACCAGATGCTTTGAGTCTTTTGCAACTTGACGATCAAATCCTCTGGCGCCACGGACAATGGCAAGGGATGACGGGGGAACGATCGTGGATGGGGATGACCCTGCAAGGCTATATCCAGCAGCATCCAGAGCTCACTGAAGCAAGGACATTAACTGCGGAGTTGAAACAATCCTTCACATTACCTGTTCCTGTCACAATCAACGATGCCGAACTTGAACTGCCGATTCATATTTTGGCGCAACATAGCGATTCACCTGAGTGTAATTTATTACAACAAACCTATAAAGTGAAAGCAACGTCGAACACGACTTGGTTATATTGGCGCAATACTGCAGCGATAGTGGCGCTCGCTTTTGGGTTGGCGCTCGCCAATAAAGGCTTTCAATACACGGAGTTAAAGGCACAAAACGATGCGTTGCAAACGTCTATCAAAACCAATATAGCGCAGAGTTTTCCAGGTCTTGGCAATTATCGCGACCCGCGACGAGCGATCACCCGTTATGTGCAGCAACGCGAGAACAGCGGTGGTGCAGTGTCGGGTATTCAGATGCTTGGCAACTTGGGAACGGCCTTTGCAGCCGGCAATATTAAAGCCCAATCCATTCGTTTTGATCACAAACGAGGGGAAATTCGCATGCAAGCGGTAGCGGATAATTTTGGTCAATTAGAACGCTTCAAAAACAAAGCTTCCGAAGCCGGTTACACGGTGACGCAAGGTGCTATTAACAATCAAAATAATCGCGTCATCGGTGCGCTAATCATCAAAAGTTAAAAGGTTTTTTCATGCTCTTGCAATTAAAACAGTGGTTCGAACAACAATCTGAGCGCGACCAATTCCTCCTCAAAGTGATGTGCGTCGTCATTGCTTTTGGCGCGGTGTATTGGTTGATTTGGCAACCGGTGAATCAAGCCGTGACGGACCAAGCCAAGCGCTTACAGCAACAAGAGAGTCTGGCCACTTGGGTAGCACAACAACAACGCAAAGTACGCAGTCTACCCGCCAATGATTCTGCTTCAAGAGGATTAGAAGGCACCTTGGTTCAAGTTGTGAATCAAACCGCTAGTCAACGCCAAATTACGCTCACTCGCATTCAACCTCGGGGCGAAGAAGTTCAAGTATTTATCGACGAAGTCGAGTTTAACCAACTCATGAGCTGGTTAGCACTAATTGAAGAACGCGGTGCGCAGATTCTGCAAATTGATGTCACCGAAGGGAATGCTCCGGGAATGGTTAAAGTACGACGCTTGGAGCTTGGCAAATGACTCGTAAGGTCGTCTGGGGACTAATCGGAACGCTATTTTTTGTGGTGTGTTTGCTGGCCACACTTCCTGCTAAACAGCTTGTGTATCGTTTGGATCTGCCAGCAAACTTACAACTGTTTGGCGTCAGTGGTAGTATTTGGCACGGTAAAATCCAGCGTGCTAGCGTCGTCCATACTGAGTTAACCTCTGTGCGCTGGTCTTTGTCGCCTTGGCGTTTACTGACTGGAAAAGTCGGATTAGAATTACATGTGGGCAATATTCGAGAAACGAATCAGGTCTATCTTAAAGGCAATGCGGTCATGTCTTTGTTTAAGCAACATCTTGCGTTATCTGATATGACTATTCGCATGCCCGCACAAACAATCTTGAATCGTGCAAATTTACCGATGAAGGTCTTGGCCAAAGGCCCGGTTGAGGTCAAATTAGCCGACGCCTCGGTACAGATGAACGCAACGCAAGTACTTTGCGAAGCCATTTCAGGTACGGGTCAATGGCGCAATGCCCAAGTGTTAGCCCCTTCAGGCTTGGTCGAAATGGGAACATTTAATGCAACGCTTGGTTGTTCTGACCAAAACTTAACCATTGATGTGGCTGAGCCGAATGCATTGAACTTGAGTTTTGTCGCCTCTGGACGCGATTTACAGTCGTTGCGAGTGAATGGTCGCTTTAACATACCTGAAGATATGCCTAATGAAATCAAAGCAGTAGGTCGTTTTCTTGGGCAACCTGGAAACGACGGCTATACCCAATTCACTTGGTAAAGGGGTGCTGAAAGGACATAACTTAATATTAAAATTTGCGAAACCTAAGATCTGGGTCAATACTTCCAACATTGGAACATAAAGTGTGTGTTGATATGGATTTATATGGTAACAAACTCTGTGCATTTTCAAATAACGTGAATAACCGTACTTACAGAGTGCTCGTAGTCGATGATAGTCCTATTGATTTGCATTTGATTATAAATGGTCTATCAGGCCATTTCTCTGTGATTTTTGCGTCCTCAGCACATGAAGCATTATGCTTAGTTAAACAACTCCCACAACCAGATTTGATTTTACTTGATATCATTATGCCTGAAATGGATGGCTATCAGGTCTGTCAACGGCTCAAAGCAGAAGAATCCACCTCGGGTATTCCGGTTATATTTTTGTCGAGTCTCGATAGCACTCTTGATAAAACCAAAGGCTTCAATGCAGGTGGCGTGGATTATGTGACTAAGCCGATTCAGCTTGAAGAACTTGAGGCACGTATTCAAACTCATATCCGTCTCAAAGAACAATCTCAATATTTAGAGGCAATGGCCTTTTATGATCCTCTTACCCAGGTTGCCAATCGGCGCAAATACAATGAAGTTCTGCAACGTGAATGGGCCCGCTGCATCCGTTACCACCATCAGATGTCGATGATCTTAGTTGATATAGATTACTTTAAAGAATACAACGAAGCGTATGGTCATGCCGAGGGAGACAACTGTTTAATCAATGTAGCTCGACTGCTTGAAGGGGTTTCCAATCGGACAGCTGATATTTTCGCGCGAATTGGCGGCGAAGAATTTGTGTTGTTATTACCCGATTGTAATGCGTTCGGAGCAGTACAAAAAGCCGAACAAATGCTCAAAATCATTCGCGATGCCAAAATCAACCACAAACTTTCTCCGAGCAATGCTTATTTGAGTATCAGTCTAGGGGTCGCGACCGTCTATCCATCGCCAGGTCACAGTGCCCTATCTCTGTTCCAAGCGGCTGATGATGCGATGTTTAGTGCTAAGCGCGATGGCCGCAACCGCTACTGTATGGCCGAACTAGACACCATTTCAGGTGTTGCAGGAGAAAATGCTCGACAACAACACTAGACAGTATGTTCAGTAATATCAGAAAGTAATACTCGATAATCGCTCACAGATGGAAAGGCATCAATCACGTTATGTGGTTTTTGTGAGTCAGGGTTCTCGACACCGAGCAAATGTTCAATCCCGTATTTTTGTGCCGCGCATAAGATCGGCACACTATCATCAACAAATAATGTCTTTGCTGGGATGAATCCATAATCTTGATGCACCTTCTGCCACAGAGATTGATACTCTTTCGGAACGCCGTATTGATGCGTCGAGACAATTTCATCGATGTGTTCATCGAGTTTTGTGCGCTCAAGTTTTAGTGATAAACTGCCTTGATGGGCATTAGTCAACAAGATAACTCTACGACCAGATTGTTTGAGCGCATCCAGAAACGGTAATGTGTCCTCACGCAGAGCAATTAGGTGTTCCACCTCGTATTTCATCGTCGCGATGTCTAAATCGAGCAATTCACTCCAATAATCCAAGCAATACCACTGAATATGTCCTTGCACCTTGGCAAGCTCTTTAGCCATTACTGCATTAGCCTGTTCAAGGGATATTGAGTGCTTAAGGGCGATTTTTTGTGGTACTAACGTTAACCAAAAAAACGTATCGAAATGCAAGTCAAGCAGCGTACCATCCATATCTAAAAGTACCGTCTCTATCTCTGACCAATTCAGTTTTGCCATAAAAAGTTACTTACCATTAACATAAAAAAACGGTATGATTATATCAACATTGAAAAAAATAAAAGCAGTTCTTCTCGCCAATTACGCCTATGCCAGAGATTGACCCAAATAAGCCTTTACCCATTATCACTGAGCGCAAGATTGTTGCGCGAAGTCGTTTTTTTGCGGTCGAGCAGGTCGACTTAACGTTCTCCAACGGTGCAACCCGTGAGTTTGAACGAATGGCTGGTCACGGGCGAGGCGCAGTGATGGTAGTGCCTTTTGCGGATCCAGAGCACATTTTGCTGATCCGCGAATACGGCGCTGGCACGCATCGCTACGAATTGGGTTTTCCTAAAGGCTTAATTGATACAGGTGAAGCACCAGAAGAAGCGGCCAACAGAGAACTCAAAGAAGAAATCGGCTTCGGCTCTAACGACATTCGCTTTTTAACGCAAGTATCTATGGCACCCACCTTTTTTAACGCCAAGATGCACATTTTAATCGCCCGTGATTTGTATTCAGAGTCCCTAGAAGGCGACGAGCCAGAACCACTTGAAGTGGTCAAATGGCCAATTGCCGACATCAATGGATTACTCGCCCGCGAAGACTTTACCGAAGCCCGCAGTATCGTTGCGCTATTAATGGTCGATAAACTATTACGGGAGCACCACTGAGAGTCCTATGCAATACCTTGATTTACTTGCCATCGCCCAAGATGCCGCCAAACGAGCTGGTCATGCTATTTTAGAAATATATGACAGCGGTGACTTTGAAGAATACGCCAAAGACGATGAATCGCCAGTTACCAGCGCTGATTACAAAGCCAACGAAATCATTATGGACATTCTTCAGACCAAGACGCCTGATATTCCAATCATGTCGGAAGAAACCGAACACTTAGCCCTGGCTGACCGAGTCGATTGGGAGCGTTATTGGCTGATCGATCCGATTGATGGTACCCAAGAGTTTATTGCTCGCAGCGGCGATTTTGCTGTGAACATAGCCTTAATTGAAAACAACCAGCCTGTCATTGGTGTCATATATTGGCCCGCAGGAGAAAGCTTATATTATGCAGTCAAAGGCGAAGGCGCTTACAAATCTTGCGCCATTGAACAAAAGCAAATTCATGTCAAACAATTCATTGCGCCCGCTGAAGAGCCTGTGGTGGTAGCCATTTCCCGCCGTCAAAAACGTGAAAACGTCTTGCGCCGCTTAGATAATTCTCGTACCTATCAAACCTTACCCACTGGGTCTTGCTCGTTAAAAGCCTGTTTCATCGCAGAAGGCAAAGCTGACTTTTTTATGCGCTTGGGTGTCACTGGCGAGTGGGATACGGGTGCGTCTGAATGCATCATCAACGAAGCCGGTGGTCGTATTGTCAATGTCGATTTTGAGCCAATTACCTACAACCAACGTGAATCTTTAGAAAACCCAAACTTTATGGTGTTAGGTGATCAATCTGTCGATTGGGAAGCCTTAGTTAATTACTACGTGTGAGTTTCTCCTTCGGGATGATATTAATACTTTCATGTAACTCTGAGTAGACAATCACCACCGTGCCTTGCTCTAACTGCATGCGCACTTGCAGAACTTTGTCTGCCATAGGGATCTCGTGCTCCCCGTAATCAGTGCCTTCACGCAACACAAACGCTTCGATAAGACGATGCAATGTGTCTTCTGAGATCTCTTGCCACGGTACGATCATGGTTTTTTTTCACCTATTTCAGTAAAAAAGTCCAGTGCGCGCAAGGCGAGGTGATCGCATTTGATCCGCCAAGGAGGCCCCGTAAAAAAACCCACATGCCCGCCATTTTGACTCATTTCATACGCCACAGATGCGCTGAGTTGATGTGCTTTGGGAATGACATCTGCGTTCATAAACGGATCGTCCTGAGCATGGATCACCAGGGTCGGCTTTTCAATAGCATGCAAAAATCCAAGCCCAGAGCATTTTGCATAATAATCTTGTGCCCCAGTAAAGCCATGTAATGGCGCAGTAACGTTTTCATCGAATAATTCAAAACTGGTTAGTTGCTCGACCTCATGTGCCTCAACGCGTACTTTTCCCATATAATCCATGGTTTGCATTTTTTGTTTCAAGTTCGCTTGCATACTGCGTAATAAACGGCGCTCGTAAACTTTGGCAAAGCCTTGATTAATAGCTTTAGCACACGCATCGAGCCGTAACGGCGCACTCACCACAACACTGCCACTGAGCGGGTTTTGATCGGCATATTCGGCGTTGAGTTTGCACAACATATTGCCACCCAGGGAAAAACCGATTGCATATATTGGTTGATGACGATATCGGCTTTGTAGCAAATGAATAATGGTTTTGGCATCGCTGGTTTCACCGGAGTGATACGCTCTAGGGGTTCGATTAGCAACCCCGCTGCACCCACGAAAATGCATCACCACACAATGATACTGTTGTGAAAAGACATGCACTGCATGTTTGATGTAATGTGAGTCCTTAGAGCCCTCCAATCCATGAAACAAGATAACCAGGCCTTGGCACTTGGTTGGTTTGTGTGCCCAAGCCAAATCAATAAAATCGCCATCGTCTAACTCGACACGTTCAGACTCAAAAGCAATCGTTGGATGCTGACCAAAGTAACGCCCAAAAATCGTTTGCACATGTCGATTTTTGGCCCACCAGGGCGCTGTGAACGCAAAAGGTGTGATGTGCCCAAACGCTGTCTGATGTGATGTGACTGACGCCGAATACAACTCCGCCATTAATGATAGCCTTTCGCAACAGCGGTAATCATTGACGCGAGTTGTTTGGCGTGCTCAATACCTTCGCTAAACCTCGATGAATGCAACTGCGTCGTGCAGTGCCAATCAATGTAGTCAATAAAATGCGAATGACTCTGTAATGCAGGACTAGGTTCTTGCAAGGTCATGATGTATTGCAAAAAATGCTGTTGCTGACGTCGTTCGGCATCCAACTCATCCTGCAATAACAGCGCATAGTATGGGGAGGATTTATCCGTGATGGTCTTGCGTTGTTCACGAATCGGATCGACTAACACATGTTGAGTTTGTGTAACCAAATGCTGCCATTTAGGGGCATCCAATGCGCGCATTAGTACGCCACTTTGCTGTGCCCATAATAAAGCAAAAACAGCATTTACATTACCATTATATTTATCTTGCCAAGTGAGTGAGTACTCTTTTACATTAGGGTAATCATAGCGCTCCAAACAATAAGCCCACAACGAGTCTGATGCGTGTTGTAAATCAACAATGATCACAGCAACTCCTCATGTAATTGTTTTTCAAAAATCCCTTGTTGCGTTTCTAGCTCATCTTGTGCAGTAAACCAAGCTTCCTCTGCTTCATTGACGTTTAGTTGCAACTCCCCTTGCTCTTGCAATAGGGCAGTTAATTGCGCCTTGTTTTCAGCATTATATAAACTGGTATCCAATAATGTATTTTCGATTTCACTTAGGCGTGTTTGAGCAGAATTCATTATCTTTTCGTTGCGAGTGATGGCATCGCGAAGGGGTTTGGTACGTTGTCGAAATTCGGCTTCAAGACGCTTTTGGGTTTTCCTATCCAGAATTTTCGGGCGTTCATCCTCGGTGATTTGACTATCTGACGAGAGTGTCTTATCTGCATCTTTATCGGATTTCGCCTCTTGTAAGACCCATTGTGTATAATCGTCCAAATCGCCTTTAAACGGGACGACAGAGCCGGCATTAACGAGATAAAAGTCCTCACACACACTCTCTAATAACGTTCGGTCGTGAGCTACCAACACCATAGCTCCGGTAAAGGTTTGCAGCGCATAATTCAGCGCATCGCGCATCGACAGATCCAAGTGGTTGGTTGGCTCATCCAACAATAATAAGTTTGGTTTCAAATAAACAATCATGGCTAATGCCAAGCGGGCTTTCTCACCTCCCGAGAAAGGCTTCACCGGGCGTGTTGCTTGGTCACCTTGAAAGCCGAAACCACCCAAAAAATCTCGCAACGACTGTTCGGTGGCTTGCTCATCTAAGCGTTGTAAATGTAACAATGCGCTGGCTTCGGGGTCAAGTGTGTCCACCTGATGCTGAGCAAAATACCCCACATCCAAGCCCTGAGCCGTCGTAAACTCACCTTGCATTGGACCGTGAACATTCGCTAATAACTTAATCAAAGTGGATTTACCTGCACCATTGCGACCCAATAGACCAATGCGACTGCCCGGGACCAGGTTAAGCTGGACCTCTTTCAAAATGACCTTATCACCGTAGCCGACTTGAATATCGCGCATTTGCACCAGTGGGTTAGGCAAGGCTTGAGGCTCTGCAAAAGCGAAACTAAATGGGTTTTCGGCCTGTACCGGCGCCAGTAAACTCATGCGCTCGAGCTGCTTCACACGACTTTGAGCTTGTTTAGCTTTACTGGCCTTGGCTTTGAAGCGAGTGATGAATTTTTCTAAATGCGCAATGTGCGCTTGTTGTTTCTTGTATTCTAGGCTTTGTAGGCGCAAGCGCTCTGCTTTTTGCTTTTCATAAGCGCTATAGTTACCGGTATACGTCTTCAGCTGACGCTGTTCAAAGCTGATAATTTGATCGGCAATGGCATCGATAAAATGTTTATCATGTGAAATCAGTAATAAGGTGCCCGCATATCGTTGTAACCACTTTTCTAACCAGATAACTGCGTCTAGATCCAAGTGGTTAGTCGGTTCATCGAGTAAGAGCAGATCCGACGGACATAAAAGAGCTTGGGCCAAATTAATGCGCATCTTCCACCCACCAGAAAAATCATTGACCGGTTGTGCTAGCGCCTGTTGACTAAAACCTAATCCCGACAAGATAGTCGCGGCTCGCGCTTCGACATCATAATGCCCAGCGCTGGCGAGTGCGTCGTGTAACCGTGCGATTTCTTCTCCGTGATCAGCCGCTTCCGCTTGCGCCAACTGAGCCCGCAAGTCACTCAATACTTTGTCACCTTGAATGGTGTGCTCCAAAACACTTAGTGCAGTCTGCGGGGTATGCTGTGCAACGGAGACCATGCGCCATTGTTTGGGAATGGATAACTCACCAGTCTCAGGCGCCAGTCCACCGGTAAGCATGGCAAACATAGACGATTTACCGCAGCCATTGGCGCCGATAATAGCGCATTTTTGTCCGGTAAAAATATCGATGCTACACGGCTCGAGCAGTGTTTCGGCGCCTCGCATAAACGAGACTTGAGTCAGTTTGATCATGTTACAGGATAAATCATAATATCTTTAGGCGCGCATTCTACCACTAAATTCGCAAAGATTTTATGATGCATTTGCGTATAATGAGCGTACTAAAATAATGCGAAACTTATTTACTACCAACTAAACCTTATGTCACAAGAAAAAACACGTAAACGCTTTATCGCCGGAGCCACTTGTCCGCATTGCAAAGCCCAAGATTCCATCATGTTGTATTTTGAAAATAACGTCGAAAAGTTACAGTGCGTTGAATGTGATTACAAAGACACTCAATCACAAACCGACGTAGAAAGCGCCGGCCAAAATACCGCAGATGTAATTGGCGTATTTAAACCCTAACCTCATCATCGAGGTGCTAATTGTTAGTAATGCGGCGGCGGGGTTTCTTCACTCGCCGATGCAATGTTACTTGGCTCCATACTTTTGACCTTGTCTAGTACATGTTTGAGCTTAAATTGCACATCATCGAGTTGTTTCTGCTGTGACGCTAATGCTTGATTGAGCGCTTCAATCGTATCTTCTTGAAACGCTAATTGAGTTTCTAAATCTATTATTTTCTGTTCTAATGAGTTCATTTGTCTCACTTTAGTCGTATAACTTACAAAACTAGGCCGTTAATATTGCCAAAAAAACAAAAGTAAGAGATTATCAAAATCTTGTAGTGTTTTGCTTTGATTTCAATTATGCAATATGAAAGCTCCTCGAGCAAACTGCAGATAGGGACATCCGCGTTAATTTTGTTATCCACATTAGTGGGATACTTTCATTTTATCTTCGATAACCCAAGATATTTATTTTTTGTCGGTCAAGTTGCCTTTTTTGTTATCTGTTTATTCGTCGTGACGGTTTACAAAAAGCGTATGTCTTTTGACTGTTGCTGAGACATTCTCGCCAATGATATTCGATATGCATGCAAAATGAATATTGTTCGTACACAAATCTTACTGCCTCTAATCATCGTGTGCGGAATTTATCAATACTATATTGATGGCTACGGCTTTATACTTTTTGTTTTGTGTAGTGGCTTATTGATGGTGATTAACCGCTTTTGTTGGTTAGCAATTCACGCTAATACGCCATTTCGAGTGCTGTTCATTGCATCTAATGATATGCCGTTTAAATGGTTGGACTTGTTACGAGAGCCTGTCAATTATTTGAGCAAAAATCATTACTCACGAGATTAACCATCTTTTTTTAACCAAGTGATCTTGCGGTGTTTAGGCACTTTTTTTAACTGCGCTTCGACTTTGCAGGCAGCACTGCGGTCAGGAAACTCCCGATACGCTAAGAGTTCTAGGGGCCGATTAATCTTAGTAAATTTCGCGCCTTTCCCAGCGCAGTGTTGGGCGTAACGTCGCTCTAAGTCGTTAGTTGAGCCACAGTACAACATGTCGTTTTCACACTGCAAAAGATAGACGTACCAAGTTTTGATCTGCGCACTTTTCATGTACGCATCATGCGCGACTCTTTCACACTTGTCAAAGCATCGATTACTTTAGAGGCAACTGAACAAGCACTTAATAACCAGGCCAGAAGTAGGATTTTTAGGCTCAGGTGTTGGCATCTGCCTGATTTTACAGTAGATTGCGTAGTATCTTTTCGACGATAGCCAATGCTGGCTAGTTGATCACATACACTCAACGGAGAATTCCTATAATGAAACGTTCAATTGTGGCGTTAGCCACCTTATCTGTATTAGGGTTAACGGCCTGTGGCGAACAAACTAAAGCGCCAGAAGAAGCCCAAACGCCAATCGAATTAACCACGGACGTGCAGCGCCAATCTTATGCGCTAGGTTCAAGCATGGGTGCGTTTGCATTGTCACGCAAAGCGCAGTTAGAAGAGCTAGATTTACCATTTGATGAAGACGCGTTACGTCGCGGCTTTTTAGATGGACTTGCTGAGCAATCCGTATTAAGCATGGAAGAAATGCAAACCATTATTCGCAATGCTGATCAAGAAGTGCGCACTAAACAAGAAGCGCTTGCCAGTGCTCAAGCGGAAGACAATATTGCTAAAGGCCAAGCGTTTTTAGCTGAGAACGCCGCAAAAGAAGGCGTTGTCACCACGGAATCAGGTCTTCAGTATGAAGTACTCGTTGAAGGAACAGGCACTAAACCGGCCGCAACCGACACGGTCGTAGTCCATTACAAAGGTACCTTATTAGATGGCACTGAATTTGATTCATCATACAAGCGTGGAGAACCAGCGTCTTTCCCTCTTAACCGTGTCATCGCGGGTTGGACTGAAGGGGTTCAGTTGATGTCAGAAGGCAGCAAATATAAGTTCTACATTCCATCTGAACTCGCTTATGGCCCTCGTGCTACCGGTAACATTACACCTAACTCAACGTTGATTTTTGAAGTTGAATTAATTGATGTGGTCGATGCAGAACCGGCGACTGCAAACGAGTAACACTTTTACCAATCTCTTAAGGGGGAGCTTAGCACTCCCTTTTTCTAGTAAACGTATATAAATTAATCGTTTTTAGTCTATACTAATTCTAAATTTATATCATGGATTATGAATGAAACGCGGTCTTACCTTACTCCAGATTTTGATACCTTCATTGCTCATTATCTTCGTGTTAGGTGGTTTGGTATGGCTTGAGCTCAAACAATCAGTTGAACAGCAAAAAGCACTAGAGGTTGTCCGAGTTGAAAATCAAGTTACCCTACTTGAGAACATCTTTGATGCAGAGTTTTCCAACGTAGTTCAAGACTTGCTATTAATCAATCGCGGTGTGCCATTCGGCACTATAGATTCTGTGCTCTCTCAACGCGAACATATATTACAACATTGGACTGACATCCTTATCACCCACAATAAATATCAACAAATTCGATTTATTGATACCAATGGCGATGAGCTACTGAGGATTGAAAATAGTCCAACAGATGGTCGCGTGATTACCCCAGATACTTTGCAAAATAAAGCGAATCGAGATTACTTTATCAATGGCATACAGCTCGAGACAGGACAAGTTCTAATCACAGACTTTGATTTGAACCAAGAGTTTGGTCAAGTACAAATCCCTTATAATCCAACGATTCGATTCATCGCGAAACACCCACTGGGTCTCATTGTCATCAATTACTCATCGACTGAGTTATTTTCGGATCTGGCAGATGTGGTCAAAGACCAAATTTATTTGGTCAACGAGCACGGGTATTTTTTGGCGCATCCGAACATCAATCAATTGTGGGGATGGCTAGTTGATCGACCTAAGGCAAATTTTGCCAAACAACACCTCGAGCAATGGCAGGCATTATCTAATGGCTCCCGATACATCGACGACCAGTGGTATTTGGGTCGAATACACTATATGCAACAAGATTCAGATATCCTGCGTCCACAGGTATTTGTTGCTTATCCACTCAAACGTCCAGGCTCTTTGTTTGAAACTATACAAAAGCAAACCTTGTTGCCGTATCTACTGATTGCCACACTTATTTTTATTGCACTGATGGCATGGATTTATAAAGCTTTAATTCGCTTACAAGCAACGACTTTTGAAGCCACTGTCTCTAAAGAGAAAGCCGACCATGCGCTCAGTGTCAAAACGCGCTTTTTGGCCAACATGAGTCATGAATTACGCACCCCACTCAATGGTATTATGGGCTTTTTTGAATTGCTCAAAAATGAGCCTTTGAACAATAAGCAAATGAGCTATGCTACCAATGGCTTTAACTCTTCAAAACTTCTCGCTCGCATCCTCAATGACATCTTGGATGTTAGTAAGCTCGAAGCCAATCAGCTTAATATTTCGGAACATCCCTTTCGGTTGGATACCTTGTTGCGTGAAGTGGGTACGCTGTTGTCCAGTTCGATCAAAGATAAGTCCATCGAGTTGTGGTTTGATGTTGAACCCAATCTCAATACATATCTGTTAGGCGATGATATTCGGATTCGCCAAATATTGCTCAATTTGTGCAATAACGCTATTAAGTTTACCGACCATGGTTATGTCAAACTCACTGTGCAACAGCTTGCAACAAGTGACAAAATGGTCACCTTAGCATTCTCAGTGGAAGACACTGGGATTGGGATTTCACAAGCGAATCAAGCGCGTATTTTCGACAGTTTTGTACAAGTCCACGAACAGGATTCAAAAAAATACGGCGGTACTGGGTTGGGTTTACATATCTGTCAATCATTGCTGGCGCTGATGGACAGTCAACTAGAAGTGCGCTCTGAAGAACATCAAGGCTCGGTCTTTTCGTTTACGTTGAAACTAAGCAAAGCTGAGATGCCGCATTTGGATAAAGACGCAATAGATAACTTAAATCATGTTCTGCTCAACGACGTACATGCCATTATTTATACGGATAATGCACTAGCATTAGATATTATACCCAAAATGACCAGTAACTTTGGTTGGCCAACCTTTGTCTGTCACAACAGAATTGAACTGCTTTCACAAATTCAAGCACTGCCTAGTGTGTCCATGGTGATTATTATTGATCGCAACGACCAACGCCAAGAATTGACCTCTGATTTACAACAAATTGCCAGTTTGACCAAAGCGTTTTCCAATCGCTTAGTGTATATGTTGCTCAGTGCAAGCGAAGGCTTGCAAGCTCATTTTGCTTCGGACCAGCTGACACTGGTGGATGGTGTGTTTATCAAACCACTCACGCAGTCGAGTTTGTACGAAACGATTTTGGAAGGGTTATCTCATAAAATACAGCGTTCAGAGTCGACCTTAGTTGGCAAAGACGAACTGACTCGCCACATCCGGATATTGCTAGTAGAGGACAACTACATCAATCAAGAAGTGGCGCTGAATATGCTCGAATCAGAGGGATACAGCGTGGATATTGCAGAAAATGGACATGAGGCGCTGGATTATTTAAAAGACCAGAAACGCCTGCCTGATATCATTTTGATGGACATGCAGATGCCCATAATGGACGGTATTACCGCCACTCAGCATATTCGCAAGCACAATAATTGGCGACACATCCCCATTATTGCCATGACGGCAAATGCCATGGATGAAGATAAGCAAGCCTGTTTAGCCGCAGGTATGAATGGCCATCTAGCAAAGCCTTTTGAAAAGTCTACTTTGCTCGAAAAAATCGGTTATTTTACTGTTAAGAAACACCTTAATTAGTAGTAGTGTGCTCTGCTTGTTGCTGTAACTTCTGATATTCCTGTGCAGTCAAAACAACGTGAGTGATTTCCTCACCGTTGCTGATCATCACTGGCTCGTTATGCGATGAATATAATGCATCGCTTGGGGTATTCATGAATGATTGGTAATTTAGGGTATTCATGTTGTGTTCTCTTGTAATTTTGTAGGGTTCATCTTGTATATTAGCAAAAGAATATAAGCTTGCACGTAAGACGATATGGGAATTTGCGACATATCAAACATTCACGCTATGAATGTTAATCGATTAAGGCATTTACTTTGTCGATATTTACTGTCGGTGTTTACCCGTATTTTGGTACACTAAATCATAATCATTCATTGTCGGCCATTTCATCAGGTATGCAAAAAGCCAATTTAATTACCCCAACAGGATATCGCACCTTACAAGCCGAAGAAGACCAGCTATGGCGAGTGGAGCGTCCCGAGATCACCCAAAAAGTCACCTGGGCAGCTGGCCTTGGTGATCGTTCGGACAACGCCGACTATGCTATGAATAAACGTCGGTTACGGCAAATCCATAGCCGGGTAAGGCATCTGCGCAAGCGCCTTGCAGCTGTGACCGTGGTGGAGCCGAACAAAGCTCAACAAGGTAAGGTGTATTTTGGTGCTTGGGTGACGCTAGAAGATGAAGCAGGGCAATGCAAAACCGTTCAGATTGTAGGGACAGATGAAGTGAGTTTTCATCGCGCACCCTGCTCAATTGATTCGCCTCTTGCGCGAGCTATGATCGGCAAAGAAGTCGATGATGAAGTCGAAGTGCGCACACCCAATGGAAAAACATTGTATTTTATCAACGACATCCATTATGACAGTGAGTAATCTATGACGAGCTTTGCCCAAAGAGTGATCGAGTTTAATCACGGCTTAGACGCAAGCATGCCTCTACCCGAAGGGGTGCGCATGATGAATCCATATGTTGAAGGGAGTCAAAGCCGTGCTATTTCTGATCAGTTCTATCGCAAATATTACTCAGATGATCGGCCTCGCAGGCTCATTTTGGGCATCAACCCAGGGCGCTTAGGCGCTGGAGCAACTGGTATTCCATTTACCGACAGTAAACGACTCGCCGAGGTATGTGGGATTGAAGCGCCATTTATCTTACATGAGCCATCATCGGTATTCGTTTACGATGTGATTGAAGCATACGGTGGTGCCGAGGCATTCTACCGCGATATTTTTATTGGTGCGGTTTGCCCATTAGGCTTTACCAAACTCAATGCCAAAGGACGTGAAGTCAACTACAACTATTACGACAGTAAAGCGCTTACCGATGCGGTGATGCCGTTTATTCTCAAAGCACTTCGTGACCAAATTGCGTTAGGCGTCTGTACTAAGCGAGTCTTTGTATTTGGCAATGGCAAGAACTACGATTTTTTGTGTAAACTGAATCAACAATATGGTTTTTTTGATGACATCGTACCGCTTGAGCATCCCCGCTATGTCATGCAGTACAAAAGCAAGCAGAAAGCGTTTTACATTGACAAATATCTACATGCATTTAGGACGTAAATACTCTGATTAGGCTGGTTGAATCCATTATCACATTGCCAGTATAATGCTGTTTTTTCCGATATTCTCCAGCATTCATGATTATCCAAACTCTTGCATCCGAACTATCCGTTCAGCCTCAACAAATTCAAGCCGCCGTCGCCTTATTAGATGAAGGCGCCACGGTTCCGTTTATCGCACGTTACCGCAAAGAAGCCACCAATGGTCTGGATGATGCTCAGTTGCGTCTTCTCGAGACTCGCCTTGGCTATCTACGTGAGCTAGCTGATCGCAAACAAACCATTCTCAAGTCCATTCGTGAGCAAGACAAGTTGACGCCAGAGCTTGAGGCACAGATAAACTCAGCAGAAACCAAGCAACTATTAGAAGACCTATATCTGCCTTACAAGCCAAAGCGCCGCACCAAAGGCCAAATCGCCATTGAGGCGGGCATTGAACCACTCGCGGATTTACTTTATCGCGAACCTGAACGCACGCCAGAAACCGAAGCGGAAGCTTATATCAATGTCGATGCTGGGTTTGCCGATACCAAGGCTGTGTTAGATGGCGCTAAGTTTATTCTGATGGAGCGTTTTGCAGAAGATGCCATGTTGCTGCAAAAACTGCGTAGCCACATGCAACAGCATGGCTTTGTCGTTGCCAAAGTCATGGCTGGCAAAGAACAAGACGCCGTCAAATACAGCGATTATTTTGCCCATCAAGAAAAATACAAAACCGTTCCCTCGCATCGTGCCCTAGCAATGTTTCGCGGTCGCAATGAAGGCTTTTTAGCCTTAAATATTACGCTTGACCCAAATGCTGAAAGCCCTTTGACCCGCTCAGAATGCGAAGATATGATCGCGGCTTATTATCACATCAGCGATGCCGGTCGACCGGCGGATAAATGGCTCCAAGGGGTAGTAACCTGGACGTGGAAAATCAAAATTTTACTCTCTTTGGAAACCGAACTATTCAATGCATTAAGAGAAAAAGCCGAAGCCGAAGCGATAAATGTTTTTGCTAAAAATCTCAATGATTTGCTTATGGCCGCGCCAGCTGGACCCAAAGTGACTATGGGACTTGACCCAGGTATTCGCACAGGCGTCAAAGTCGCTGTCGTCGATGCCACGGGTAAAGTGGTAGCAACTGCTACGATTTTCCCCCATCCTCCACAAAATGCATGGGATAAATCCATTCGTACCCTTGCGATGTTATGTCAGCAACACAAAGTGGATTTGATCAGTATTGGTAATGGCACCGGCTCGCGTGAGACAGACAAGCTGGTTGCCCAGATGCTTAAGCAACACAGCGAACTCAAAGTGCAAAAAATCATCATAAGTGAAGCTGGAGCTTCAGTATATTCAGCTTCAGAACTGGCCTCACAAGAACTACCAGGCTTAGACGTTTCTTTGCGTGGTGCCGTATCGATTGCACGTCGCTTACAAGATCCGCTGGCAGAATTAGTTAAAATCGAACCCAAAGCCATTGGCGTTGGCCAATACCAGCACGATGTTTCGCAATCGCATCTTGGCCAGTCTCTGACTGCGGTCATTGAAGATTGTGTAAACAAGGTTGGCGTAGATTTGAATACCGCATCGCCGTCTTTGCTAGCTAATGTCTCAGGATTGAATAAAACTTTAGCACAAAACATCGTGGCTCACCGTGATGCGCATGGTGCCTTTGGTTCGCGCAAAGATTTATTGGAAGTGGCGCGTTTGGGGCCCAAAGCGTTTGAGCAAGCGGCTGGATTTTTGCGTATCAACGGCGGACAAAACCCATTAGATGCGTCATCTGTGCACCCTGAAGCGTACCCTGTGGTCGACAAAATTTTGCTCAAAACCGGTGAGGCAGTCAATGATTTAATCGGAAATACTGGGGTATTGCGTAAATTAGCACCTGCTGACTTTATTGATGAGACGTTTGGGGAGCCTACCGTTAAAGACATTTTGAGTGAATTAGAAAAGCCCGGACGAGACCCTCGCCCTGAGTTCAAAACCGCTAGCTACAAAGAAGGTGTTGAGACCATACAAGATCTTTTGCCGGGCATGATCTTAGAGGGCGTGGTATCGAACGTTGCAAACTTTGGCGCCTTTGTCGATATTGGGGTGCATCAAGACGGTCTAGTGCATATCTCTGCGTTGACTGATGGTTTTATTTCCGATCCTCGAGATGTGGTCAAAACCGGCGAAGTGGTCAAAGTCAAAGTGGTCGAAGTGGATATTGCGCGCAAACGCATATCTCTTACGATGCGCCTGAATGATGAAATCGTTGCAGAAAAAGTCTCGAAACCTTCTGGCTCACAACGCAACGAACGCAAACCACAACAGAATCATTACAGTGGCAGACAGCGCAGTGCACAACCCGCCAATCTCAGTGGGGGTATGGCCGATGCGTTTGCCGCCGCTATGGCAAAACAAAAGAAATAATTTCTTCTACAAATGCTTCACGCGCCGACATGAATGGCGCGTGAGAAACATGTTCCATTATAACAGTCTTCGCTTTGGGTTGGAGTACGGCGATTTGATCAGCTGCTTTGACTGGAACCAATGCATCAAGCCGACCATAAAGCCTCAACGTGGGCACCTTAATATCACCAATTTGAGTTTTCAAATCAGTCGTTTGCAATAATTTCAGCCCTTGCAATAAGCTGGCTTCACAGGGTTCGGGGTAACGTGCTATAGCCTCTCTCAAAGCCAATATGTCAGCTTTCGCATTAGGCGCTCCCATCGCTTGAATGGCGAGGAACCTTTGCACTGTTGTTCGGTAGTCATGCGCTAATTGAGTTTCAAATGCCTGTAGCACTTCTGGCTTGATCCCTGGCCAATTGGGTTGCGCCATAAACTGGCAGCTCGTTGCAATACACAACAGACTAGCGAGGTTTTGCTGAGACAGTAGCGCAATTTGTTGAGCGAGTAGGCCACCTAATGACCAGCCAAGTAAGTGACATCGACTGGGGAGTTGCTGACTAATGAGCTCAGCGCTTTCTTCAATTGCCCCAAGAGGAATATGTGCGTTGTCACCAAAGCCAGGCAGGTCGAGCAAAATTACCCCCATGTACTGTGACAAATCTTCTGCAAGGGAGTCAAACACTCCACTATTTAATCCCCAGCCATGCAACAACACAATAGGTGGGTGAGTATCAGTGATTAAATCTGGGCTTAAGATCCGCTGTGAAAGTTGAGTCATTGAGGTAGGCTGAAGCTTTTTGATGCGAGCATTTTACCGTGTTTTTCTCTTTCATCCAAACCTGCAAAAATACCTCCGACCAATGCTATGCTGTCATGCGTGAGTTTAATATCTGTTTACTCTGCGATATGCCAAGCACAGCAGTCATTTGTCCTGTCTGCCAACAGGATATGTTGTGGCGCAGTGATGTGCAGGTGCAATCAGAAATATTAGAACAACTTTGGGTGCATCCTCGGTTATCTCATCTCAAGTGCGATACATTGATTTGCCTTGATAAGTATCGCTACCCTCTGACTTATCTGATCCCTTTAATTAAGTTTCACGACCGTGCTGATTTGTCTACATGGTTAGCTGATCGTTGGTATGAGCAACGCTTTGCTTTGGTAGATACGCTACCAGATGCTCTGATCAGTGTGCCTTTGCATCCCAAAAGACTGCGCCATAGAGGGTTTAATCAAGCGGCATTGATTGCAGATAGATTAAGCACCCTCAGTTCTATCCCTCATCTAGTACATGCTGCCAAACGTATAAAAGCGACCAAACGTCAGTCTGAATTACAACAAGCACATAGAGAAGCCAACCTTTCCAATGCCTTTACGGTGGATCACCATGCATTGATTGGACTCAAACACATCGCGCTCGTCGATGACGTAATCACCACTGGGGCAACGATGAATGCGTTATGCCAAGCGATTCACAAGGTGGCACCACACTTGTATATTGCTGTGTGGTGCCTTGGGTTAGCTGAGCTTTGACCACGCTTTAGTTGATAGCAGGGCTCATGTAGATGGCGTTGGCCATGATTTTTTCTGTACCGCGCCAATAGCCTCTAAAATTGACCGGATCCACAATGGCAATGACTCGACCTTTGCCTTTGCGGTGCGCAACAAGTGCTGTGGTATTGCCAATCAACTCGTTCACTTCTGGCGCAGTATAACCGGCCACGAGTGGGAATGATGTATACTTGGCCGCTTCAATGAAAGGTTTGTCGTCTGCTTGGAGCAGCAAACTGCTGGTTTTGAAAAGTGGCAGTGTCTGGTTGTGAGTGACTCCCCACAGCAGAGGGTGCGTCGGGTCTACTTGGGCCAGATGCACGGAGCCGGCGACTTGTTGTAACGCGCGATAAATATTGCGATCGGCATACTGCATATTCTCAAACATCACGGCATTGCGCACAGTATTGCGAGATTTTACTGTCGCTTGCAGCCAGCCCATGTCGCTGAGCCAGCTCAACCCCATACGTTGGCCGATCAAAGTACCACCTGACTCAAGCCAGGATTCGATTTGCGCTTGGCGCTTCTCATCGAGGTCATTATAGACACCAGTCACCACAATCAGATGCGTAAAATTGGACAGATCCACATCCGCCAGACGATCTTTGTCTAACATGGTTAATGGCAAACCAACCCGCGTATCAAAATAATGCCATATTGCGCCAACCGCATTGGAAGATACGCCCACCCCAGTCAAAATAGCGACTTTGGGCAATTCCAGCGGTAACATGCTTGGGCTGCCCAAATCAATGCCTTCAATCGTCAAACCGGTTGCGAGGCTGTGCATTTTGATTGGATACTGTGCTAGTGCTTCGTTTAACAAATCAAACAATGGCACGTGACGGTTCAAGCCAACATTAAACACCATTGCACCGGGCGTAAAACTCAGTTTATTACCTAATGTGTCATTCCCAGTGAACGGAGCAGTCGCCAAGCGCACATTGACGCCTTGCTCTAATAAAAATTGTAATACCGCTGGCGCTTTAGCATCGTGCCATGGCAAGACATACGCCACAGCACCAGATTGCAATGGCTGTGCGTCAATGGCCAGTTCAGTAATCGGTGATGCGTTGATTTTGTTGGCTTCGCGTTTGGACAAACGCGCATAGTCAAGATTATAAGCCAGTGGTAAATTCCAGTTAGAGACATCGTAGAAGGTATTATTGGGAAAAGACTTACGCTCAGAAAACAGAGATTTGAGCAATCGATATTGTGGTTGGTCAAGGCTGACAAAAACCGCTTTTCCGGCTTGGTAAGATTTGTTGTCTTTGCGCACGTCTTTGTCAAGCAAAGACAGTTCAATACGGTGGGCGTTGAGCTTTTCGACAAACGCTTGGTTGCGGGTCTGGTCATCACTCAAGCTGACCAAGAATCCGCCTTCGTCATCCTCTTTAATGAGAGTTTGCGTCTCTTGATAGAACGCTGCGTGATGATTTAAGAACGCGGATTTATTCTCTAACGCCCCTTGGAAAGTTGAAAACGTCGTGGCGATTTGGTTTTTGATTGTCATCGGAAAATTAAGCAAGCCATTGTCTGACATCTGTTGTGCCCCTCGTGAACTAGCTTGTTCAAACAAGATCCCGACTGTGCCATGCGCATCGGGATAAGTTGAGCCTTTACCATAATAAAAGTCGTCAAAGCGCTCTTGGGTATAGTAGAGCTGTTGCTCATTATCTAATGCCTTAGCGTGGTATTGGGCCAGCACATTGGTAAGTTGAATATTCTTTGGATTGGTTAATGGGTGAGTGCGATCAGGTACTCCAGGTTGGAAAAAATACGTTGCATTGGTACCCATTTCATGAAAATCCGTCAAGATATGCGGACGCCACGCTTGATATTGTGCTACACGAGCTTGGGATTCAGGATGCGTGAGCAACAACCAATCGCGATTCAAATCAAACCAATAGTGATTGGTACGGCCGCTAGGGAAACGCTCTCTATGCTCGCGATGATAAGGAGAAGCCGACGGGTTTTGCCCATTATGCATATTAGTCCACTGCGCAAAGCGGGCTAGACCATCTGGATTCAAAGATGGGTCGAGCAAAATCACGGCATTTTGCAATAAGGCATCAACGCTCTCGCCTTGGGCCGCTGCCAGATAATACGCCACTAACAAGGCGGCGTTACTGCCTGAAGGCTCATTGCCATGAATCGAATACCCCATATACAAGACTAACGGGGCGTCATTTTTTGGACGAGTACCTGCGTCAATATGCTGCATATGAGTTTGTTGAATTGCGCCAAGATTAGCCAAGTTATCCGGGTGAGAGATGGTCAGATTCAAAAGTTCGCGATTTTCATGCGTATAACCAATGACCTCAAGTTGAATGCGATCCGATTGCTGCGCCAAAGTTTTCATATAAGTCACGAGCTGGTCATGACGCACATGCCAGGTACCAACCGCATCCCCCAGCACCTCCTGAGGTAGGCTAATTTTGGGGTCATAGGAAACGTTCGTGGGTAGGTAATCCAAATCTGATTTGGGGTAGAAAACATTGTCGGCAGTGAGGTGTGAACTAGTGAACACCATACACAGGGCACATACTGATGCCAAAATCTGTCGCATATCATTGTCCTTTTTATATTTTGCCCATATTATGCAATTAAACATGAAAAAAGCCAATACTTGACTGTTTTACTCAAGTAATAATGGTATACTTACCCTATTGTGATTTACATAACTGATGACGCCAATTGGCAAAGGATAATGAGATGATCAGTATTTCCGAAGCAGCTCAAGCACACTTCGTCAAACTCTTACAGAACCAAGAAGCCAACACCAACATTCGAGTATTTGTGGTGAACCCCGGTACGCCAAGTGCTGAATGCGGTGTATCTTACTGTACGCCAGATGCCGTTGAGCCCAATGATGTTCGCTTGCCATTTAATGGTTTTGATGCCGTGGTCGACCCTGAATCAGCCCCGTTTTTGGAAGAAGCTGAGATTGATTATGTGACCGACCAAATGGGTTCACAACTCACACTAAAAGCACCAAACGCCAAAGCCCGGAAAGTGGATGCAGACGCGCCACTCATTGAGCGCGTAGATTACATCATTACTACTGAAGTAAACCCTCAGCTTGCTTCGCACAACGGCAAAGTCACACTCACCGAAATTACTGAAGACGGTGTTGCGGTACTACAGTTTGGCGGCGGTTGTAATGGATGTTCTATGGTCGATGTCACGCTTAAAGAAGGTATTGAGAAGCAATTGTTGGAACAATTCCCAGGTGAGTTAACCGGCGTGAAAGACGCGACTGAACACCAAGCTGGCGAGCACTCTTATTACTAACCCCATTAGTTCAGGATGAGCCACAGATGCGTCCCGGATATTAATATTTCATTCAACGACACGGCGCCAACCCCAAACGGAGTTGGCGCATTTTTTTGTATGGTTTACTAACCTTTCGTTTTGGGCTGTTGTGCATCATGCTTGAGTATGGTGTGAGCTCGCTAGCCACCGCTGGGATTGCTCCTCTATTTGCCGGATTTGTATTAGCAATATACGGTTATTTGGGCATATTTGCGTCGCGCTTTAATCGGTTGCTTTGATTGTGGTAATACATAGACAACAAGTGTCCACCCAACGTGGTTCCTCGCGTCACCTGTAGCCCTAACAACGCAATCCATAAAGCCATATTCCCCGCCCCAAGTGATAACAACTGCATCAGCCAATACAGGCCAAAAAAGCCAAACAAGGCACTAATGAACATACTATTGCGCATAATATCTCCACGCGTTAGCCCAATGTAAATCCCATCTAAGCAATAACACCAGTGCGCCAAGAAGGGTAGCGCGACCATGATCCAATAATAGGGCTGTGCTGCAACAATGACGAGTGGTTGATTGGTCAACAGCGACACAAACCAAGGATACCCCAGCGCCATTACAAGCGTAATCGCAACGCCAAAGATATTAGACCAAATCAGCGATACACCAATATCTTCCCATAAACCATTGCGATTCTTTGCCCCTTCACGCTCACCAATCATAGCTTCGATGGCATAGGCTATACCATCTAAACCCAGAGCAATGAGCACAAAGAACTGCATTAAAATCGCGTTTACGGCGGCCGCTTCCACGCCATAGCGCGCGCCTTGATAAGTCAAAAACGCCAAACACGCCTGCAACATCAATGCACGAATAAATAGATCTCGATTTAAGCCTAGCAGTCGGCGAAATGCGGACAGCGTGAACCAATCGCTTGATAACCTCGCTGTGTTGTCCTTGAGGTGTAAGTTGGCAATGCAATACAGACTTGCAAGCAACATGCACCATTCAGCGACGACGGTGGCAATCGCGACGCCGTTCACCCCCAGATCAAACCCAAACACAAAGACAATGTTCAAGATGATATTCAACACATTAATACCCACCTGAATCACCATCACCGCGCGGGTTTGTTGCTGGCCCACCAAATAGCCAATCACGACTAGATTCGCCAGGGCTATGGGTGCATTCCAAATCCGAATGACAAAATACTCAGACAAGCTTGATTGAGCGAGTGTTGGCAGGTCAGTGATGTGCTGCATGAGTTGTAGCAAGGGGGGATGACATATAGCGAGTAATATCCCTACGGCAAAAGCAAATAGCAAGCCACGGGCGAGATCATCCCACTCACCTTGTGATGCCTTCGCCGCCTCCCGCGCCCCTTTTTGCTGGGCAGATAAACCAGTCATAGATTGACGCATAAATCCACATAACCAAAAAATTTGTGCAATCAAAAACGCGCCAACAGCTGTTCCCGCCAAAAACTGTGCATCGCCCAAATGCCCAAGCACCGCGGTATCCACCAAGCCCAGGATCGGTTGGGAGACATTGGCCAAAATCATGGGCAAAGCCAGGGCGAGTAGGGTGCGGTGTCTGGTTGGTAGTGTCATAGAAAAAAGTGTGCGTTAGGTAACATCTGTACCTCTGTCTTTGAGAATGAATTGTCGAAGTGTTTTCTCACTTCTATTCAGTCAATTTATTCTGATAGCTTATCCTTCGTTATTTTTACATCCCCGTTAGCACTTCTTCGCCAAAACGACGCCAAGATTGACCCGTTAATATTCATCACAGGACCAAATCTCGCAGGTGCTAAACCCATGGTTGCAGTTTTTGCCATCTCCACCGCAATACCCGAGGCTAAGCCAGAGTTTTCATACCTAATTCAAACGCAATCGCACGCGCCGATGGTTCATCCATTTTTACTAGCTTTGCGGCACCATAGCCCAAGATTAAACCAAGGATGTTTTGCAGGGCGACCCATACGATAAACGCAAAGCCAAGCGTGATCAAGTTATCCCGCCCTGCGGCAGTAATCACACCAATGATCACCACAATCCACACCATAGAAACCAAAGGCGTGTTGCGGTGACAATGGGGACTCACACATTAGTGCAAATGCTGATATGAACAGAAAATTGAATAGAAGATACGATTGAACATCATAAATTTATGAGATAGATTGGGGATACTTAACACGTCGGAGGTTATTACCCAGTGGCAAAACACCAAGTTCGATATTGGTTCGCTATATCCTTGTTTATCTCATTACTTAGTATTCATTCTCTGGCATTCGCGCAGAATGACAAAAAGTCTAAAAAGCAACTCGACAACGCCGTCATCCTGCAATACCACCACGTTGCGGCTAACACCCCGGCCATTACCTCAACGCGCCCCGATGTGTTTGCCGAGCACATGGCGTACTTAGCCGAGCATTATCATGTGATGCCACTGAAGGCGATGATTGAAGCTTTGCAATCAGGACAAAAACTACCAGACAAAACCATCGCCATTACCTTTGACGATGGCTATGCCAATATTATCGAAAACGCCCACCCGATCATGGCGCAATACGGCTTTCCTTATACCGTGTTTGTCAATCCTCCCGCCATTGGTGTGGCTCGTAATCAGCTCACTTGGGAGGAGATTGAGATAATGGAGAAGCAAGGGGCGGATTTTGCCAACCATACCCTTGACCATTTGCACATGTTGAACCGCTTAGACAATGAATCCGATGAAGCCTGGCTTGATAGAGTAGTCCGCAATGTAGAAGAAGCCGAGCGCCAGCTGACCGAAAAAATCGGCTATTCTTTGAAATATCTAGCCTATCCTTTTGGTGAATACAATACTGAGCTCAAAAATACGCTAACCGAGCGGGGGTATGTGAGTTTTGCCCAGTACTCTGGTGGGGTAGCGAGTTTTAGTGATTTTGGGGCAATTCCGCGTTTTCCGGCAGGCGGTCGCTATGCTAATTTGAACACCCTCAAGACCAAATTGGCGAGCCTTGCATTTCCGGTATTGAGTAACAGTATTTCTGATCCTGTGGTGGTTGATCCAATGCCAACGAGCATGAGTTTAACCCTAGATAATAAGGATTTCTACATGTCGATGGTGAGCTGTTTTTGGCAAGGTGAGCGCATACAAACCACACGAGATGGGAATGTATTGACTATACCGTTGCCTGAACAATTTCCGACCGGACGCTCGCGGATCAATTGCACTGCACCGAGCAAAAAGCACACGGGGCGTTTTTACTGGTATTCACAGCCGTTTTTTAAGGCACGTGCCGACGGGTCTTTTCCTGATTAGCTAAGGGCTTTTCCAGATTAGCTTAAAGCTTTCTCCCATTAGAGGGCGTCCGCCTAACCACCAATGATCGCAGGTAAATCCGCTAAGATTTGAGCGGTATCACTGATCGCGATTTGACCGGGTATGTGTTGTGGTTTAAACCGACCAATGACATTACCATCTGGATTGATGACAACGACCGAACCAGAGTGGTTCACCAAGTAATTTGGTTTGGAGGTATCATCGCTCATCGAGTACATCATGCCCATGCTGCGAACCAAAGGATATAACTCTTTATGCTCACCTGTTGAGGCGATAAATTCTTCGTTAAAAAACGTGACATATTCTTTAAGTCGTTGTGGGGAATCGCGTTTGGGATCGACGGATAGAAACCATACCTGAACCGGGTGCTCTGAGGGAATATTCGCAATCTTAGGAAAGGCGCGGCCCAATTGAGCAAGCGTTGTGGGGCAGATATCCGGACAAAAAGTATAACCCACAAATGCCAACGTCCAGTGACCTTGCAAATCCGCATTGGTCATTGGCTGCTGTTCATGCGTGATGAGATTAAAATCGACTAATTGACGCGCTTGTGGGTACCACTGCATGTACTGTGTGTCTGCTTGTTTAGTCTGAGTATTTGATGCTTGTTCTGGGCCCTTGGCTTTTTGGGAAATACTATACAAGGCAAAACCAACTATTAATGCCATCACGCCAAATATGACGTATAAGACACTGCCTCGCTGATGGGTTAATGATTTCATAGAGTTATCGGTACGTAATGGTCTATTAACAATACCACAAACAATAACATCAAATGAATAATTGAATACTTAAATGTCGCCATCGCAGTACCTGTCTCTGGGTGATATTTTAACTTCCAAGCGTAATATACAAAGCCAAGGTTCAATGCAGATGAGCCAATCAAATACAACATATCCGACATGCCAATTAAATATGGCATGACACCGATCACGCACAGTAATACTGTGTACAGCAATACGCAGGTTTTGGTGAATTCCACTCCGTGGGTCACGGGTAACATGGGTATCTCAGCTTTGGCGTAATCTTTTTCACGGTGGATGGCTAACGCCCAAAAATGTGGGGGTGTCCAAGTAAATATGATCAGCACAAGTAACAATGGATAAGCATGGATTTCGCCAGTTACCGCAGTCCAGCCTAGTAAGGGGGGTATGGCACCTGCTAGGCCTCCGATAACAATATTTTGTGGCGTTGCACGTTTCAGGTACATGGTGTAAATACCGGCATACCCCACTAAGCCTGCAAAAGTTAGCACCGCCGTTAACATATTGATCCAGACGGCTAAGGCTACAAAGCCCGCCACTCCCAGAGCAAACGCAAACCACAAGGCATTTTGTTTACTCACTCTTCCTTTGGCAATCGGTCGATTGATGGTGCGCGCCATTTTGGCATCAATATGTTCATCCACAACGTGATTGACCACCGCAGCTGCTGATGAAAGCGCGCCAATACCAAACAGACCAACCACAAGTACCAGCGGCTCGACCCAAGTCTCGGTTGCCAAGCACATACCGACTAACGCAGTGAGCAATAACAACAATACCACATTGGGCTTGGTCATTTCGTAATAATCACGCCAAACTGCGCGTTTAATACTAGAACGGTCTGGTTTGGCGAGAGAAACGGTATTGGCCATGAAAAACTCCTAGACTCTGCGATATAAAATATATGTAATCATGACCATTACCAGTAATAAACAGGCCGCAACCGCATTATGTAACGTGGCAACGGTTAAAGGTAATGAATACACGACATTGGAAATGCCCAAAGCGACTTGGACGGTTAACACCACTCCCATGGTGACCGCCAAACGGCGAATCAAATGAGAATGTGCTTGTGACCATAGGCGCAATGCTAACCACACAATATATGCGGTCACAATAATGGCGCCAAATCTATGCATGACATGCATGGTCATTCGGTCTTCATATGGATGCACGCCAAATTCGTAATTGTCTGCTTCTGGGATACTAAACGCCCCTGCAAAATTGAGTCGCTCGGTCCAATTACCTTCACAAATCGGTAACTCGGTGCACGCTAGCGATGCGTAGTTCGCTGAGGTCCAGCCACCTAACGCAATCTGTATGACCAATAAAACCATGCCCAACAGTGCCCAAGGAGCGGTTTTTCGCATGTGTTGGTTACTTGAGGGAATACTAAATGGGGTTAAACGCAAGTACAGCAAAAACAAGCATGATATCACTGTGAAACCACCCAGAAGATGCATCATCACTACCGCTGGCAGTAGATTAAGTGTCACGGTCCACATCCCTAGGGCCCCTTGAAAGCACACCATCAGCAATAAAAAAATAGGCAACTTTAAAGGCTGATTATGTTGACGTTTGAACAATGCCAGACCGGTGATGATGACAATAAACAACCCAAGAGTGGAGGCTGCATAACGGTGGATCATTTCATTCCAGGCTTTTTCAACTTCGACAGGACGTTCAGGAAATGCAGCATTGGCCGTATCGATGGTTTCTTGAGTCATGGGCACACCTACGTGACCATAACACCCTGGCCAATCAGGGCAGCCTAATCCCGCATCGGTTAAACGGGTGTATGCACCTAATACAATCACAATTAAAGCAAGTAAAATACTTGCAAGTGCCCACTTTCTCATACTTTTTATTTATCCTATTCTTGAGAGCTTAAGCAGTTTTTTGATATCGCTTAATAATGCGCGGCTGCCTTCAACTGCCTCCGATTCGTCTTCAAATGTTGGGTGTTTCAGCATGCCGTTATTTAATGTATCAACCACAAATATACCGTTTAACTCCACATTTTTAAACATGTCATTAACAATTTTTTGTTCGACATTTAACATTTGGATGGTATGAGGGCCTTCATGTGCGCCGAATCGAGTGTAAACATTCTGCCAAAAAGTGCTATTGAGCAATGACTTATGGCTTGATTCGGTACTAATCACAACGGGTACGACGCGTTCTACGTGCTTGCCAAGGGAGAGGTGAACTTGTTGCATCGCAAACAGAGTGTTTTCACATCTGAGATCACACTCGTCGGGTAAGACGTACACCATCCGCCATTTGGGCTCAGTTTCCGCCAGTACCGGAGTAAGATCTAGGACTGGGTTCAGTAATTCCCCTTTGTTGGTCACACCTCGGTTAAAAAAGTCCGTATCTAAGGCAATTTTTGCCAGAATCACCGGTAAAATGAAGACAATGGCAACGAGTATGAGAGATTTTTTATTATTGCTTTTGACTGGGGCTGACATTCGAACTCCTAATTATTATTTGCGTTTGCGCTTGGCTCCTAAACGCCAATAAATGACTACTAAAGCAATGGCTAATCCGTACCATTGTGCGGCATAGCCAAGGTGTTTTATCGCTGGCATCACGACTGGCTGCCAACGGCGTTTAAAAGCAACGTCGGTTTCAATTAAGGTCAGCATAAAAGGCAAAAGCTCTATACTACTGAACTTACTCAAACGGCCAAAATCGACTTCCTGTATGACTTTTGGGAACACGCCATCGTCAGTCGCAGTCTCTGAGACAAAACGATTCATACCAGGTATTGTGACCATTGCTTCTATATCGTTTATCTGTTCGGGTAGTACTATAATGGGCAGTTCATTGCGTAATTCAGGGGCTTTAATCCAGCCGAAATTGACGAGAACAGCCCCATATTGGGTTTGCATAGGCACGATCACTTCGTAGCCAACCTGACCTTCAAACTGACGATTATCCAATAAAAAAATACGATCACTTTGCACTTGGCCAGAAGCAAAGGTAGGCAAATCTCGAATATCTTCCTGATAATCGATGATCTCTTTTAATGAAAACCGAACCTGTTGTTGCTTTGCTTCAATTTGCGCTTCACGCTCCATTTTGGCGCTGTATCGTTGTGATTGCCATACTCCTAATGAACATAACGCAAGGAAAACAATTAGTACAACTAAATGTGAAAAAAATGTTAAACTCTTACCATCACTCACAAAATATAGCCTTGGATAATCATGTTATTAAAAATATTAGTTACTGGCTTATTGTTCTTTATGATTTTTAACCTGTTTAAAGCGATGCGTATCATGCTTAAACCAGGCAAAACAGATGAAAATATGTCTAAGTACATTGGTCGTCGTGTGTTAACTTCGGTAGGCATTTTTTTGATCATTATTCTCGCTGTTGCCACCGGCCTGATTGAGCCGAATCCTAGACCATACTAAGTAGACTTTAGATTAAAAAGCAGCGCCATTGCGCTGCTTTTTGCTTTCTTTTGAACGTTATAATATATATACAAAGATAAACAGCATCACCCATACGACATCCACAAAGTGCCAGTACCAGCTGCCCGCCTGAAACGCAAAATGTTCGTCCGGAGTAAAGTGCCCTTTTAGTACACGGAAGAACAACACAATCAGGATGATAGTCCCCAAAGTAACGTGCATCCCGTGAAATCCGGTTAATAGGAAGAAAGTATTGCCATAAATTCCCGAATCCAAGGTTAAACCTAATTCAGTGTATGCGTAGATATATTCTTCAACCTGTAAACCCAAGAAGATGACACCGAGCAAAATCGTCACACCCAGCATCCAAGTAAGCTGTTTGCGTTTATTTTGTTCTAAACCAACATGTGCATAGTGCAAGGTGACGGATGAGACTAGCAAAATCAATGTATTGACAAGAGGTAAACCGAACCACCCCATTGGCGATGTCTCAGTACCGCCAGGCGTTTGCACCAACGGCCACATTGCTTCAAAACTCGGCCACAATACTTCATTGGTCATGGCGTTGTTTGATGCGCCACCGAGCCAGGGGATCGCAATCATTCGAGCATAAAAGAGCGCCCCAAAGAATGCCGCAAAAAACATCACTTCAGAAAAAATAAACCACGCCATTCCCTGTCTGTAGGAGCGCCCTAGCTGAGCGGAATACAGCCCAGCCATACTTTCATCAATTTGATTCTTGAACCAACCGGTCACCATGACAATTAAGGTAATAATACCGACAGTTAGAATATAACCACCGTAACCTTCTTTGCCCTTGGTCATTTCAACCGTGAAGTTCGCTGCGCCTACGGCAATAAGAAACAGTGCAACTGCTCCGACAATAGGCCATATACTGGATTCTGGGACGTAATATTTTTCGTATTCTTGCTGTTGTGCCATTCTTTTTCTCCTTTACTTTGAACCCATAGCTGCTTGTGCTTTAGCTACGCCTTTTGCCGCCTCAGTGACGTCATACAAAGTATATTGCACGGTAAACTGTTCGATATCTTTCGGTAATTGAGGATCGATATAAAACTGCATTGGCATTAATGCCTCTTCCCCGGATAGAAGGGGTTGATTGTTGAAACAAAAACATTCAGTTTTATTGAGATACAAGGCAGCTGTACCTGGTGATACAGACGGTATTGCTTGCCCAATAATATCGCGCGACGCGGGATTTCTGACATAAAACTCGACGGTATGCAGCTCACCAGGATGAACCTTGATGCGTTGGGTATTGGCTTCAAATGCCCAAGGCATACCGCGCATGGTTTTGGTTATGAACTCAATAGTTACTTCGCGTTCTGTATCGATAACAGGCGCAGAATACACAGCTGCAGTTTCGTTGGTTTTGCCATTGATACCTGTTAGATCGCAAAATACATCATACAAAGGTACCAAAGCAAAACCGAAACCGAACATACCAAGAACAATGCCCACTAATTTCACCACCAAACGCGAGTTTTCTTGTTCTTGTGGTGTATTTGATGGGGTGTGTTCTTGATTCATAAATCCTACTCCTAAACCTGTATCAATTACTTAACTACAGGTGGTGTATCGAAGGTGTGATAAGGGGCTGGTGATGGGATTTCCCACTCTAGACCCTCAGCACCATCCCAGACTTTGTCTGATACTGGTTCACCCTTGTGGCGACACGCTTTGATTAACAGAGCTAAGAATATCAACTGTGATAAACCAAATGCGAAACCGCCTACACTGATCCATTGGTTAAAGTCTGCAAACTGCAACGCGTAATCAGGAATACGACGTGGCATACCCGCCAGTCCAACAAAGTGCATAGGGAAGAACAGTAAGTTGACTGAAATCAATGAACACCAGAAGTGCCATTTTGCCAATGTGGTATCAAACATTACGCCAGTCCACTTTGGTAACCAGTAATATGCTGCAGCCATAATTGAGAAGACGGCACCTGATACTAATACATAGTGGAAGTGTGCAACGACAAAGTACGTGTCGTGATACTGGAAATCAACCGGAGTGATCGCAAGCATCAAGCCAGATAAACCACCAATGGTAAATAAGACGACGAATGCAATAGCAAACAACATCGGCACTTCAAATGTCATTGAGCCACGCCACATGGTTGCCACCCAATTAAAGACTTTGACGCCGGTTGGTACCGAAATCAACATAGTGGCAAACATAAAGAACATTTCAGCTGCCACCGGCATACCTGTGGTAAACATGTGGTGCGCCCATACAATGAACGACAGCAACGCAATAGATGCGGTCGCATACACCATTGAGGCATAACCGAATAATGGCTTGCGCGCAAACGTTGGGATAATGTGTGAGATGATACCGAACGCCGGTAAAATCATAATGTACACTTCGGGGTGCCCGAAGAACCAGAAGATGTGCTGGAACATGACGGGGTCACCACCACCGGCGGCATCAAAAAAGCTTGTGCCAAAGTATTTATCGGTGAGTACCATAGTCACTACACCGGCCAACACTGGCATGACCGCAATTAACAAAAACGCCGTAATCAGCCACGTCCATACAAACATTGGCATCTTCATCCAGGTCATACCTGGTGCACGCATATTCCAGATTGTTACCACAACGTTGATGGCACCCATGATGGATGAAATACCCATAATGTGCACCGAGAACACAAACAAGGCAGTCGAATCAGTACTATAAGTGGTAGATAGCGGTGCATAAAAAGTCCAACCGAACGCTGGGCCACCACCTGGTAAAAACAGTGAACTGATCAAAATCGCAAAAGCAAATGGTAAGATCCAGAAGCTCCAATTATTCATGCGTGGCAAGGCCATATCTGGTGCACCAATCATCATTGGGATCAACCAGTTTGCCAAACCTGTAAACGCCGGCATGACTGCACCAAACACCATGATCAAGCCGTGAACCGTCGTCATCTGGTTGAAGAAGTTCGGATCAACGATTTGTAAACCAGGTTGGAATAACTCGGCACGAATGACCATCGCCATCGCACCACCAGTTAAAAACATTATAAAAGAGAACCATAAATACAAAGTACCAATATCTTTGTGGTTCGTGGTGAACAACCAGCGCTTTATGCCTTTAGCAGGACCATGATGATGGTCATCATGGTGCGCATCGTGCTCAAGAGTATCAGTTGCTGTGCTCATTGTGTGCTACTCCTAATTACCATTTGCTACTGCGTGGATGTCTTTGGCTTGAACCACATCCCCAGTGTTGTTACCCCATGCGTTACGCTGGTAAGTAATCACTGCTGCAATTTCAGATAAAGTTAACTGTTTAGAAAATGATTGCATGGCTGTACCCGTGACACCATTTAATAAGATATCGATGTGTTTTGGCTGGTCGTTCAATGCGATGTTACTGCCTTTTATAGCAGGAAATACACCTGGAAGACCTTCACCGTTTGGCATGTGACATGCGGCGCATTTCGCCATGTAGACCTTTTGTCCGTTTTCCATTAATTCATCTAAAGACATATTCATGGCCAACAAACGTTCTTCTTCTGCTTGTGCTTGAGCGATAGCTTCGAGCTTCTCATCGCGCCACATGGCGTAATCATCAGGAGACTTGGCAATAACAACAATTGGCATAAAGCCGTGGTCTTTTCCGCAAAGCTCTGCACACTGTCCGCGATATACACCTGGTTCATTAACCATAGTCCAAGCTTCATTAATAAATCCTGGGTTAGCGTCTTTTTTAACAGCAAAGTCCGGTACCCACCATGAATGAATCACATCATCCGAAGTGATTAAGAAACGGACTTTTTGCCCAGTGGGAATGACGAGAGGACGATCCACTTCTAACAGGTAGTTTTCACCTTTAGCAAACTTGTTATTGATTTGCTCACGCTGAGTGGCAAGGTTTGAGAAGTAGTTGATACCACTGTCCATGTACTTATATTCCCACTTCCACTGCGAACCTGTTACTAATATGGTCAAGTCCGATTCAGAAGTATCTTCCATTGCAATCAAAGTTTGTGCTGCAGGTATCGCCATCAAAACCAAAATAACAAACGGCGCGACTGTCCAAGCGATTTCTACTTTGACACTCTCATGGAAGTTAGCCGGTTTAACGCCTCTTGATTTGCGGTGACGAATAATGGAAACAAACATCACACCAAACACAATTACGGCAATGCCGACGCAGATCCAAAACATCAACATGTGCAAGTCATAAACTTGCTGGCTAATATCTGTAACGCCTTGTCGTAAATTCAAATCGCTTCGCCCCGCACTCTCTGCTGTGTCCGCCAAAATAGGCACACTTGCTAACACAGAACAACATGCGAGGAAAAATTTAGTGAGTTTTTTCACTCAACACCTCCGCCGATTTTTAAGATAAAATTTAAGTTTGTAAATAATAAGAATGGACTTGTAAACTTGAAACCTTTCTTTTGTTAAGTCTATGTTAAATGATGTTTACATGTTGAGCAATATGTTTATTTGAATTAAATTTGAAAAATGATCCTTTTTTGTACACCTTCGCTCAAAAATTAAAAAAAAACCGCAAAACGTTATATTTTGCGGTTTGATATTGATCTATAAAGGTATTTAAAATATTACATCCAGTCGGCTGAGCGAATGACTCCTACTGCAATGCCCTCAATATTGAACGCTTGTTCGGCTAAATCGACGACAATCGGCTTAAAGTCTTCGTTTTCAGCGTGTAAATACACATATTGCCCGGATTTCTCAAGTCGTTTAACTGTCACATCATCTTCAACCCTTGCCACAACAACTTGCCCATTGTGTACATCCTGAGTCTTGTGTACCGCCAAAAGATCGCCATCTAATATGCCAATGTCTTTCATACTCATTCCGCTGACCCGTAATAAGAAATCCGCATTGGGTCGGAAAAGATCAGGATCGACTTGATAGTGGGACTCGACATGTTCTTGCGCCAATAAAGGTTCGCCTGCTGCAACACGTCCTATCAACGGCAAACCGCTCTCTTCGGGTTCGTCCTCCAATGGCACATTCAGCTTGATCCCTCGTGAGGTACCTGACAAAATCTCAATAAATCCTTTCTTGGCGAGCGCCTTGACGTGCTCTTCAGCTGCATTAGGTGACTTAAACCCCAGTTGCCGTGCAATCTCAGCACGAGTGGGAGGCATTCCGGTTTCAAGGATGGATTGCTTTATCAGATCCAAAATCTCTTGCTGGCGTGGCGTAATCGGTCTCATCAGTCACCTGTTCATTAATACAGTTACTGGTAGTATATCCAGTATATTTCAAAATGCAACCTTCTAAGAAACTCATTGCTAGATATGCAGGTTGACCTTGCGTATAATTCTCCCAAATTTAGATATAGGAACCGATTTATGCGCTGGTGGCGTAAACTCTTTGCTTTTTTACTGTATTGGCCAATGCGAGTTCTGGTTAAAGCTCATACCATTCCTGCTCAAGTCCAAGATGAGCTGCATATCGACTCCGAAAAACCGGTTATCTATTTATTACACACTCGGTCCATAGCCGATTTACTTGCACTTGCCTTTTCTGCACGCAAAGTTGGCTTGCCAAGCCCATTAGCAAGTCAAATATTACCGGGGACTGACATTAAGTACCCTAGAGCATTGTTCCTTCATACCACGATGCCAGTGTTTGGCAAAAAACCGCGTAAAACGGATATAGAACGTCAATTTACTGAGCTATTTAATATCCATCGCCAGCATCCTGACATGGATGTTCAATTTGTCCCAGCCTATGTTACTTGGGGGCGTGCGCCAGAAAAAAGCAAGCCAAATTTTAGCGATCTCGTCGTCGATGTTGCCTCACCCAGCTGGGTACGCAAACTATTTATCGTGATGTTTTTGGGACGCGATAACTTCGTTTCCTACTCTAGAGCCGTCTCTTCCAAATTCATGTCCGACCAACATGGTTCAGATGAGCACATCGCCAAAAAGTTATTACGAGTAGCCGCCACCCACTTCCAGCGCAAACGACAAGGACTAACTGGCCCCACGTTACTCGAGCGACAAACCTTACACAGTGCTGTTGTGGGTGCAAAAGCAGTAAAACTTGCGATGCGCGAAGAAGTGCGAAGCAAAAACATCACGCCAATGAAAGCCAAACAACTTGCCCATGATTATTTAGATGAAATCGCCGGAGATTATCGCGAAGGATTAGTGCGTTTTGCAGACCGGATTCTCACTCCAATATGGAACAAGATCTACAATGGGATCAGTGTCAACAACGCGGCCACTGTGCGTGAGCTCGCCCGCAATGGCCATGAAATAGTGTATGTACCCTGTCACCGTTCGCACATGGATTATCTGCTGCTCACCTATGTCATCTATCACGAAGGCTTGGTCACACCCCATATTGCGGCAGGTATCAATCTTAATTTTTGGCCTGCAGGACCGATTTTCCGCAAAGCGGGCGCTTTCTTTTTACGTCGTAGTTTTGCGGGCAACAAACTGTACACAGCCGTGTTCAGAGAATACCTAGAACTGCTCTTTAACAAAGGTTACTCCGTCAAATATTATCCGGAAGGCGGTCGCTCACGCACGGGACGTTTGCTTCCTCCCAAAACCGGTATGCTGGCCATGACGTTGCAAGCCATGCAAAAAGGTATTCAGCGCCCTGTGAGTATTGTGCCGGTTTACATTGGCTATGAAAACGTCATGGAAGTGGGCAGTTATATGAAGGAGCTTCGCGGCAAGGCCAAAAAGAAAGAATCTCCGCTTCAAGTACTGTCCGCCATCAAAAAGCTCCGGAACTATGGTCACGGCTATTTGAATTTTGGTGAGCCCATTTTGTTGAACCAATTCCTCGATGAACACGCTCCAGAATGGTCTTTACCGAACGACGAAACAGACAAAAAACCAAGCTGGTTATCACCCGCCGTCAATCGCCTTGCTGATGATGTCATGTTAGAAATTAATAAGTCAGCGGCAATTAATGGCATGGCATTAACGTCATTGTGCTTGCTTGCTTCTAAAACCTATAAAATGAGTGAAAACGAGTTGCGTCAAGCCATTGCTGATTATCTTGATTTGTTTCGAGCTGTGCCGTTTTCGACCACTGCAACGATCCCAGATGTTGACGCGGACACATTGTTACAAAGCACATTGTCCCTCAAACGTTTTGCAGTAGACAAAGACGATTTTGGCAAAATGATCGCTCCATTGCCTGATAAGGTAGCTGCGTTGACTTATTATCGCAATAATATTATTCACCTTTTTGCGTTACCCAGTCTTATTATGGCGTTGGTATTTAGTGGCGCCGCCACCAGCAAGTCAGCCATCATAAACACTGTCAAAATTGTCTATCCATTATTGCAAAAAGAGTTATTTATCTACCTTAGCTTAGCAAATGCATTGGCCATGACCGAGCGTTTTATTGAACAATTTATTGCACAAGGGTTATTACTGGAAGGCAAACAACTGACCGCACCTAGTGCTTCAAGCCCTGCTTTCCATTCAGCATGGTTACTCTCTCGCGTGATGCAAGATACTTTTCAGCGCTATGCCATCGTCTTGCATGTATTAAGTATTCACAAGCAGATCTCACGCAGCGCCCTGGAAAAAGATGCCCGTAAAATCGCCGAGCGGTTATCGGAGCTGTTTGGGGTAAGTTCACCGGAGTTTTCGGACAAAAATGTCTTTGCTACGTTGATCAACGGATTACGTGAAAATGAATTGGTAACTTCGAACGAGCAAGGCTCCTTGATGCTGAATGAAGCCTCAGAAAACCTGCAAGAATTAGTGGATAAGTTGGTGTGGCCAGAAGTGGTGCAGCATTTGGAGAAGCTGGATTAACACTTAATAACTGGCTTTGCGGTCGCTTTTATACAAGCGCCATGCGAAGCCAGCGCCGAAGCTGTAACTGATATCCTTTTCAAATAATGGACTATCGCGATTCGCCGCACCCTGATTAAAATTAATGATGCCACCGACAAATCCTCTAAGGTTATCCGTTAATTCCAAGGATAACCCCACGGTAAACTTTGACCCTAAATAACCAGAATCTGACTCGTAAAGCGGTCTTTGTTCAGTGACGAACTGAGGTTCGACATCATAAAAAACACTATGCACCCCCTGTGTTGCAAATGTTGCCCCAAGTCGTACGGTCAAAGCGGAGTGAGAGAACCAGCGTCCACGCTGCTGCCAGACCAATTCGGGCTCAAAAACATAGCCGTGATGTTTTAGCTTAGAAAAATCAGTGCTAGAAACTGCACGTGCTTGCAAAATAGCTTTCAGACGTCCTACGCCTCCGCCCTTGTATTGCTTATCTACAACTAGATAAGTTGCTTGTGGACCGACTTCAAAAAACAAATCTAAATCAGGCATACCCTCTCTGATGGATTGATCATCGCTATCCGATGGAAAGGCAAGACCTAAAGACACATCAAATTGCCAGCGATTCGTCTCTTTCACGACAGCTTGTGCTTGACCGTCACCAAAGCGAAATGTATCTCCACGATATATGACATAAGGTATCATCAGAACAACGAGATCAGTCTCAGCGGAAGCCGGATAATCAGGAGAAACACCCGCGCCACCAGCCAACCCCCATTCCCATAAGGGTAGCGCTTCGTCAGGATTTTCAAATCCGGTCAGATCTCGGGCGACATTTTTTTCATCACTCAAAGTAAAAGCTGAGAACAACAAACAGAGTAAATAAACGAAAACTTTCATGTTGTGAGTCACAAGTGGAACTAATAACTCACCTTAACAACGTTGAGTGACATTCTTATGAAGCATTACGCGAATGTTTCAGCATGCAGAGCTATCTGGCCAAAAAGTAACGATACGCCGGATCAGCAGTATGCTCTTGATACGCAAACCCAAGTTCGGCTAAATGCGATTCAAATTCTTGTGAAGCATCATCTGGCAGATTAAAGCCAACCAAGACCAAGCCATCGGCCGCCCCGTGGTTGCGATAATGGAACATGGTAATGTCCCAACGCGCGCCAAGCGTATTGAGGAATTGTAATAATGCACCGGGATACTCGGGAAACTCAAAGCCGAACACTCGCTCATTGATAGCGATTGGGGGCTTGCCGCCGACCATGTGACGCACATGTAATTTGGCTAATTCGTTGTTAGACAAGTCCATCCATTGATAGCCGTGCCCAGTCAATTTGGTCGTGATGGCCTGATACTCTGCCATGCCACCTTTGAGCTTAATCCCAACAAAGACATGTGCCTTGTCCGCACTGGCAAATCGGTAGTTAAACTCAGTAATCAGTATAGAGCCCAAGGTTTCACAAAACGCCTTAAATGCCCCGGTTTCTTCTTTGAGTTCAACGGCTAAGACAGCTTCTTTGCCTTCCCCTAACTCACAGCGTTCTGAGACATAACGCAACGTGTGAAAATTGATATTCGCACCACACAAAATACCTGCGACATTTTTACCTTGATTGTCACTTGCGTATTTACGGATTGCCGCAACCGACATCGCACCCGCAGGCTCGGCAATGACGCGAGTATCATCAAAAATATCTTTAATGGCGGTGCAGATTTCGTCATTGGTCACTGTGACCACATCGTCCAAATACGCCTGGCACAAACGAAAGGTCTCGGTACCGATGGTTTTGACCGCCACACCATCAGCAAAAATACCCACACTGGGTAAAGTTACTGGTTGACCGGCATCAAGTGCCGCTTTAAGGCACGCTGATTCATCGACCTCTACACCGATGACTTTGATAGTTGGATTGAGTTCTTTGAGATAAACGGCCATGCCAGCAGCTAAGCCACCACCACCGACCGCAATGTACACCACCTCTAAATCAGGGCATTGTTCGAGTAACTCACGCGCGACAGTGCCTTGTCCGGCGATGACATCTGGGTCATCAAACGGAGGGATCAACGTCATTCCCAGCTCAGAAGCTAACGTTTTGGCTCTATGGGATGCGGCATCAAAACTGGTTCCGTGCTGGACAATAGTGACATACTCTCCACCAAAGTTGCGCACCGCCTCGACCTTAATGTCTGGGGTAGTCTCCGGCATCACAATGGTGGCTTTAATTTGCTTGCGCTTGGCGGCATACGCCACACCTTGTGCGTGATTACCAGCAGAAGCTGCGATCACCCCAGCATCCAGCTGCGCTTGTGAAAGTTGAGCGATGCGATTGTAAGCGCCGCGAAGTTTAAAAGATTTTACCGGTTGCTGATCTTCACGCTTCAGAAATACCTGCTGTTGAAGGGTTTCTGATAAACGTGTCATCTGCATACAATCAGATTGCACCGCCGCCTCATAGACAGGGGCTAATAAAATCTTTTTTAAATACTCGTTTGCGCTTACTGTCATGTTAGATATCTTCTACCTTACTTGGATCGCGGACCGCGCCTTGGTCAGCACTGGTTGCCAACATCGCGAAAGTACGCAATGCAAGTGATACTTTTCGATCACGATTAACTGGCTTATAAGGACGTTCACGTGCCTCCATTGCCACGCGACGCGCCTCTAACTCGGCATCGGATAACGCAACATTTAAAGTGCGGTTCGGGATATCGATTTCGATCGTATCGCCGTTTTCGACCAATGCCAAGCCACCACCAGAGGCGGCTTCTGGAGAACAATGACCAATAGAAAGGCCAGAGGTACCACCGGAGAAACGACCATCTGTGATCAAGGCACACTCTTTGCCAAGACCTTTGGATTTGAGATACGAGGTGGGATAGAGCATTTCTTGCATACCTGGACCTCCTTTGGGGCCTTCATAGCGAATGACTACGACATCACCTGATTTGACCTCATCATTGAGAATACCTGCAACGGCATCGTCTTGATCTTCATAGACACGCGCAGGTCCGGTAAATTTCCAAATCGACTCATCCACACCAGCGGTTTTAACAATACAGCCGCGCTCAGCAAGATTACCAAACAACACTGCCAAACCACCTTCTTGTGAATAAGCGTGTTCCACTGAGCGAATACAGCCATTTTCACGGTCGGTATCAGCTTCATCCCAGCGGCAATCTTGACTAAATGCCTTAGTGGTGCGGATTCCAGCTGGGCCGGCTCGGTAAAATTTGTCCGCATCTGGATTATCCACAGTGATATCCATAGAGGCGATTACTTCAGCCATCGGCTTGCCCAGTACGTGGTGCGCATCGCCGTGCAATAAACCGGCTTTGTGTAATTCGTTCAAAATCGCCATTACGCCACCGGCACGGTGTACGTCTTCCATGTGGTACTTAGGTGTGGCTGGCGCGACTTTTGATAGATGCGGGACTCTGCGCGACAAACGGTCGATATCATCCATCGTAAACGGTACTTCACCCTCAATCGCAGCGGCCAACAAATGCAAGATCGTATTGGTTGAACCGCCCATGGCAATGTCTAAGCTCATGGCATTTTCAAACGCATTAAAGTTGGCAATATTGCGTGGCAGTGCCGTTTCATCGTCGTCACCATACCAACGCTGGCATAACTTAACAATTTCTTTACCGGCTTGGATAAAGAGCTGTTCGCGATCGGCGTGAGTGGCAAGCATCGAACCATTGCCTGGCAAGGATAAACCTAACGCTTCGGTCAAACAGTTCATTGAGTTTGCCGTGAACATGCCTGAGCACGAACCACAAGTCGGGCACGCTGAGCGTTCGATTTCTTCTGAATCGGTATCGGATACTTTATCATCTGCCGCGGCCACCATAGCATCGACTAAGTCCAGCTTTATGATTTGATCAGAAAGCTTAGTTTTCCCAGCTTCCATTGGACCACCTGATACGAAGATCACAGGGATATTTAAGCGCATGGCTGCCATGAGCATTCCCGGTGTGATTTTATCGCAGTTAGAAATACAGACCAAGGCATCGGCACAATGCGCATTACACATATATTCCACCGCGTCGGCAATGACTTCTCTTGATGGTAACGAGTACAACATACCAGCATGGCCCATGGCAATACCATCATCCACTGCAATGGTGTTGAACTCTTTAGCCACACCGCCAGCTTCTTCAATGCTACGGGCGACCAATTGTCCCAGATCTTTTAAGTGCACATGCCCAGGTACAAATTGAGTAAAGGAATTCGCAACCGCTATGATGGGCTTGCCAAAATCCCCATCCTTCATTCCTGTGGCGCGCCATAATGCACGGGCACCGGCCATATTGCGACCTTGAGTCGTTGTTGCTGAACGTAGTTTAGGCATTGCTATTACTCTTTTTTAAAACTTATTTATATACGGGTGTTAACCAATTCCACTTGTCTTCGGTGGTACCGTTAAACAAGCCGAAAAACATATCTTGCACTTCTTTCGTGATGGGACCGCGACCGCCGTTGCCAACGGCAATGCCATCCACACTGCGGACTGGCGTGACTTCAGCTGCGGTGCCACACATAAAGATTTCATCAGCAAGATACATGGATTCACGCGGAATATTTTCTTCGCGAATTTCATAGCCTAATTCTTTGAGAAGCGTCATACAGGTATCGCGAGTAATACCTGGTAAAATCGCCGCTGTTTTTGGCGTCGTCATTACTACTTTATCACGAATCACAAAGATGTTTTCACCAGCACCTTCGGAGACGTAGCCATTGACATCTAGTGCAATGCCTTCGCCATACCCATGACGTCGCGCTTCCATTGAAATCAATTGCGATGATAGGTAGTTACCACCGGCCTTTGCACCGGTAGGAAGGGTATTGGCAGCCAACCGGCTCCACGATGAAATACCTGCATCAACACCAGACGTTAACGCTTCCTCACCTAAATACGCACCCCATTCAAAGGCGGCGATGCTTAGCTCAGTTTCTTGACCAAATGGCACCTGTATTCCCATACCTAAATCACCGTAAAAAGCGATTGGACGAATGTAGGCCGATTTGAGCTCGTTGGCGCGGATGATATCCATCGTCGCTTGATTGACTTGGTCGAGCGTGTAAGGGATGGTCATGCGATATATTTTGGCAGAATCGAATAAACGACGATTGTGATCATTTAAGCGAAATACACACGTACCTTGATCCGGCGTATTGTAAGCGCGGATACCTTCAAATACCGATGAACCGTAGTGAATTGCGTGCGTCATGACATGCACAGTCGCATCTCGCCATGGCATGATTTCACCGTTAAACCAAATTTTTTCTGCTGGGGTTTTAGCCATTTTCTGTTTCCTGTAGAGGGCTAAGCAACCTTGCTCACGCCCAAAAATTGTTCAATACGCGCCCATAATACACTGGAAAATCGCGATTCGATAGCACTAAGCAAGAGAATTGATCTCTTTAGCAGAAATGGTAAAAAGTTAGATTTTCGTCACTGAAAGAGCGAAGTGCTCTATGTATAGTTAGCCTCAAGCTTGAGCAAAAAGCAAATGTTTTTTGGTCTAACACCTCTATTCGCTGACCCAAAGTCCGGATTTTGTAAAACTGGCCATCACAAACATGCTTGAGCATTACAATCTCTGTATACCGTTTGTATGGAGAATTAAAATGAGCATGGCGACTTTGCACACCAGCACCGTCATTGGTTTTACCGCGCATGATGTCACTGCAGAGATTCACATCACCAAAGGATTACCACAATTTCAGATAGTGGGATTAGCCAGTGGTTCACATCTGCACGTAAAAGAACGGGTGCGCAGCGCCATCATCCACTCTGGTTATACTTTCCCAGCCAAAAGAGTCACCGTAAACCTTTCCCCTGCAGACTTACCTAAGTTTGGCGCTCGATTTGATTTGCCAATTGCGCTTGGCATACTCATTGCCGCAGGCGAAATCATTGCAGAGCAATTACACGATTATGTGTTTTTAGGAGAACTTGCCTTATCAGGTGAATTGCGGGCGGTCAGCGGTATTTTGCCAGGCATCAAACAAGCGATTAATACAGGAAAAAAAGTGATTTTTTCGTTTCATCAGGCCAATGAGGTTGCGCCTTTTTATCCGGAATTGTGCTTTCCTGCGAAGACATTAAAGGAGGTAGTCGGTCATTTGAACGCATCTACTTCATCTAAAGCAAATGCTAGGTTGAATAGCGTAGCACCGGTTCAGCCTAAGCAGCATACCGGTCAGTTTATCGATTCACAATGGGATTTGATTCTGGGTCAGTATGGCGCAAAACGTGCACTGTTAATCGCGGCAACCGGTGGCCATAATATATTGTTATATGGCCCTCCGGGTGCGGGCAAAACCATGCTAGCTTGTGAACTCGTTAATTTGCTGCCCGATCTGCCTAAAAATGCTTTTTTTGAAACGTTAACTTTGCACTCGTTAGCCAATCGCCCAATGCCTAATTCAAACAGGCCTCCGCTGCAGCGCCCTCATCATAGTGTGACCAAAATAGGACTACTTGGTGGTGGCAATCGAGCCCAACCCGGATCCATAAGCCTTGCGCATAATGGTGTGCTGCTGTTAGATGAGTTAACTGAGTTTGCCAAACCCCTGTTAGACCAACTTCGCGAACCGCTACAAGAAGGTGAGATCAGATTACATCGGGCTCATTACGCGCTCAGTCTGCCTTGTGATTTTCAACTCATCGCTACGCTTAACCCAAGTCCAACTGGATCTGTAGAAAATAACAGGAGTAGTGTGGATGCGACAATACGATACTTGAATCGTTTATCTGACCCTTTGCTAGAACGCATTGATATGCAATGTGAAGTCCCTAAAACTCGACCGAACCTAGCACCGAACAAAGCTAATGAACCGGGTATTAAAGAGTTGGCACAACTTGTGAAAACTCAACAGCTAAAACAAATACAGCGTCAAGGATGCCTCAACAGTCAATTGACACCCGCTCAGATCAAGTGCATTCAACTTTGTGCTGATACGCAAAGGCTGTTAGAACAGGCCCATCAACAATATCAGCTATCCGCACGCATGATCAGCAGGCTGATTTTGCTTGCCCGCAGCATCGCCGATCTCGACCATGCGGTTGACATAAAGCCCAAACACATTGCTGAAGCATTACAGTACCGGAGTTTCGACCGGTTATGCCAACAATTAATTACCCAATAGAATAGTTAACCGCTAGTTAGCTCCATCAGCGCGCTGATTTTGGGTTCAAAGGCACGACTTGCCAGACAGCATAAACCCAAACGGTAAGCTTCAATGTCCGGTACAGTGATTTGATATAAGCGATTAGAGTGACGCACATAATCGAGAATAATTTTGGGCACAAAACCCAAGCCAACGCCCAAGTTGACCATACTGACAATGGCCTCATTGCCTCCAACGGTTGCATAGATGCGTGGACGAATATTATGCTCGGCGAACCAGTGATGTACGATTCGACGAGATGGACCTGATTCAGGCATAATGACAGGCTGCTGGGTCCAATCGACATCTTTTATACGCTGAATCTTAGAAGATTTTGGCGCGATCAACACCAAAGGCACGTCGTCCAGATGTTGAAACATGACGTCTTCTGGCCACTCTGGGTAATGAATACACACTGCCGCATCAGTGGTTTTTTGTTGTACTCTTTGCACAGCTTCAGCAGGGTCTCCAGTCAGCAATTTTAATTCCACACTAGGATGCAAAGAGCGGTATTTATCAAGTAAACCTGGTAAATGCGATTGCGATGCCGTCACCGAACAATACAGGCTTAACTCGCCTCTCAACTGGGTTTGGTTCGATTGTAATTGGCTATTTACGCGATCCCATTCGGCCAAAGTATTACTGGCAAAGACTAAAAAGATCTCCCCCGCATGGGTTAAACTGACTGAACGGTTGTTGCGCTCAAACAAGGTCACTTGGGTTTCTTGTTCTAGCCGAGTGATGGCACGACTTAACGTCGATGGGGTAATAAACATGGCTTGTGCGGTCTTGCCAAAGTGCAATGACTGCGCCAAATGATGGAAAAGTTGCAAGCTGCGAATGTCCATAAACCCTCTTGGATAAAGTGAAAATACTAATTGTTGCGATTTACGCAACACTAGGTTGCAAATATATCATTTTATCCAACAAAAAACATCGGCTAAGATACATTCAAATCGTCACTGATTGATATTGAAATGGTAAATATCCGCGATGCGGGTTAATTTTTGGAATTGGAAAGTATAAGCATGGCTAATTATTTTAATACCTTACCTTTACGCGTACAGCTTGACCAACTTGGTCGTTGTCGTTTTATGGACCGCAGTGAATTCGCTGATGGTTGTGATTTCTTGAAAGGTAAAAAGATTGTCATCGTCGGTTGTGGTGCACAAGGTTTGAACCAAGGTTTGAACATGCGTGACTCCGGTCTAGACGTCTCTTATGCTTTACGCCAAGCCGCTATCGACGAAAAACGTGACTCTTTTGTTCGTGCAACTGAGAATGGTTTTACCGTCGGTACGTACCAAGAACTTATTCCAACTGCGGACCTAGTTTATAACCTTACCCCAGACAAGCAGCATTCTGCAGTGGTCGAAGCGGTCATGCCATTAATGCAACAGGGCGCAACTTTAGGCTACTCGCACGGTTTTAATATCGTCGAAGAAGGCCAGCAAATCCGCTCTGATATCACAGTTGTCATGTGTGCACCAAAGTGTCCTGGTACCGAAGTACGCGAAGAATATAAGCGCGGTTTTGGTGTACCTACTCTTATCGCTGTTCACCCAGAAAACGACCCAGAAAACAAAGGCTGGGCCATTGCTAAAGCACTCGCCTCGGCAACTGGTGGTGACCGCGCAGGTGTCCTAGAGTCTTCATTTGTCGCAGAAGTCAAATCTGATCTGATGGGCGAACAAACCATTCTTTGTGGTATGCAACAAGCCGTTGCCGTATTAGGCTACGAAAAAATGGTTGCAGATGGTGTAGACCCAGCTTATGCCGGTGCATTATTGCAATACGGCTTGGAAGCCATCACTGAAGCATTGAAGATCGGTGGTGTGACCAACATGATGGATCGTTTGTCTAACCCAGCCAAGATCAAAGCATATGATCTATCTGAGGAATTGAAAGTCATTCTACGTCCATTATTTGAAAAACACCAAGACGATATCATCAGTGGTGAATTCTCAAAAACCATGATGGAAGATTGGGCCAACGGCGATGCTAACTTACTTAAGTGGCGTGCTGAAACAGGTGAAACTGCATTTGAAAATGCACCAGAGTTCACCGGGAAGATCGATGATCAAGAATTTTTCGACAAGGGTATTTTCATTGTTGCTTGCATCAAAGCAGGTGTTGAATTGGCCTTTGACGTAATGGTTGAAGCAGGCATTTTACCTGAATCAGCTTACTATGAGTCGCTCCATGAAACGCCACTTATCTCTAACACCATCGCCCGTAAGCGCTTGTATGAGATGAACGTTGTTATCTCAGATACGGCTGAATACGGTAACTATTTATTTGCTAACGCTGCCATCCCATTATTGGCAGAGAAAGTCATGCCGACCTTGAGCGCTGAACTACTTGGTGCAGGTCTAAGTGATACATCAAACGCAGTGGATAACATGCGTTTAGTGGAAGTGAATCGCGCCATCCGTGAAACGGGTGTTGAATTCATCGGTGAAGAGCTTCGTGGTTACATGAGTGACATGAAAGCGATCATCTAAGAAGGTAACAGTTCTGTCGTTAGGTGCTTTTTTATAAAGCCCTCTTTGCCCGGCCAATTTGGCCGGGTTTTTTATGTGTATCACCTGGTAAATCTCATATTCCCAACTGCATTTTCTTTGTCGTATGCCACATGATTACTTGTGCTAAGTGCTAGATCCTTAAGCCAAATTAATTTCGCGCATATTTGAACAAGCTCATTGTCAAAATACAACAACTCACAAAGCCAATCCCAATAGGGATCAATGTATCCACCAGGAACGCATCCACTACCAAAGCAATTAACACGGCTACTACACTACTTACCGCACCCAACAACGCTGCGCCAAGGCCAGCCACTTCGCCCAAAGGCTCCATCGCCAAAGAATTGATATTTCCAAATAAGATCCCGACAAAGAAAAAGTTTACAAATAGCAAACCAATAGTGACGGGCAAAGGTGCTAGACCTTGATAAAGTATTTGTGCAATGACAAACATCACACTCAGTAATAAGTGTCCCCTCAAAGCTAACTGGCATAAACGCACCATACCCAAACGTTCAACCAAATGGGCATTCAACAAAGATGCACACCCGATTGAGAATGCCAATGCTGCAAAAATATAGGCAAACCAATCACCTACATCATAAAAGCCAACAAAAATCGTCTGGGTCGCACCTAAATACCCTAAAAACCCACCAAAAACTAAGCCAATTCCCAGCATATAAGGCCAGACCTCACGATGTGTGAGGATAAATCGACTCGCGATGAAGAACTCAGACCAAGTGAATTTGCGACGATCTGCTTTGGCTAGGGTTTCCGGTTGACGTAGAGCCAACCACAGCACGGATAGAATCACCATAACAAAGAAAAACGCAAAAATATAATGCCAGGTAAAATAGCGCAAAATAGCCTGTCCAATAATGGGTGCCATCATTGGCACCATAATGAACACCACCATAATAAAACTCATCACCCGCGCCATGCGATCGCCAACGTAAATATCGCGGATCATTGCCATCGTCGCGATTCTTGGACCACTGACGCCAAAGGCTTGAATCAACCTGCCAAGCAACATCACTTCCATGGTCGTTGCCGCCATACAAATCAAGGTGCCAAGACAAAAAATCAAAGATCCTAAATATACCCCAAAGCGCCTTCCAAAACTGTCACAGATTGGCCCAAACACGAGCTGACCAAAAGCCATACCAAAGAAGAATAACGTGATGATCATATGGGTATGCTGCATACTCGGACTGTTTAGATCATCGCCAATCATGCTCAAGGCTGGCAACATGGTATCAATGCTCAGCGCCACCAATGAGGTCAACAAGGCCATTAAGGTGACAAATTCAGGTAGGCTAAGGGTGGCTTGTGCGTGTGCGGTTTTATCATTATGCGGCTGGCTCATACGTTCGCCTCAACAGATATCTCCTGCGTATTTTGTTGCCTCAAGGCTAAATAATTACCCAAGCCAATACAAGCAACGCCAACTATGGCCAGCAAGGACCACTGATATCCTTCCATCACAGTTGCGATGAAGAGAGCTATCACAGGATACACTAAGACAACATAGGCAGCTTTATCAGAACCAAGGCGTTGCACTAACAGCATATAACAGCCAAAAGCAATAACAGAGCCGAAGATAGAGAGATAGGCCAGCGCCGCATAAAATTCGACCTCTTCTGGCCACTGCCAAGGTATGCCCAATAATTGCAAGCCAAGCAAAATCACCACACTCCCATAACACATGGAGTAACAGTTAAACGCCACCACCGAGACATCATCGAGTAAATGCTCTGAAATGATATTGCCAATACTCGCCGAAGAAAATGAACACAACGCCCATATCAGCCCTAACTTCAAACTTTCACTCGAATTTAACTGACGTAATTCCGGATAAAAAATCGAGCAGATCCCAACGAATCCCAACGTTGCACCTATGACCACTTCGCGGCGAATCGGTTTGCGCAGAAATACGCGTCGTAAAATCACATTAAAATAAATGACGGACGTGCTTAACACCGCCAAAAAGGCACCCATAATATGTTGTTGTGCAACATACAAAAATGAGTAATCCAGGGTGTATAAAAATAATCCGGCAAGACACATCGTCAGATGCTGTGTAATGCGAAAGCGCATGGGTAGCCGACGCCACCAAATAAATAGAGCTAACACGAATGAAGCAAATAAAAAGCGAAAGGCAACTGCATAAGATGGATTGCCATAGTCAATTTGGAAATTAATCGCATGCCAAGTTGAGCCCCAAATCAGGGCACAAACAATAAAGTAGAAAAAGGACGACATTTAACCCCGTATATGCCCATCGCCTGTCACGACAAATTTTTCCGTCGTCAGGGACGCAGCCCCCATCGGTCCATACGCATGAAGTTTGGAGGTAGAAATTCCGATTTCTGCTCCTAAGCCTAACTCACCGCCGTCAGAAAAACGCGAAGACGCATTGACCATGACCACTGCAGAATGTATTTGTTGTAAAAACGCCTGCTGACGCTCACTATTTTCGCTGACAATGACTTCTGTATGACCTGAATTGTATCTTTGGATATGCTCAATGCCTTGCGCAAAATCATCTACTACACGCACGGCTATTTCCATAGCGAGGTATTCCGCTTCCCAGTCAGCATCGGATGCCGGAACGACATCCAGTTCCACGTTGGCAAAATGAGGCAAGCTTTTTGCGCACGCGTGCACTTTTACAGCGTGTTTAGCGAACATATGAGCCACTTTCGGTAACAAGGATTCAGCTTGCGCCGAGTGAATCAATACGGTTTCTAAGGCATTACAGACGCTGGTTCTTTGTGTTTTACCATTTTCGAGTAAGCGAAGGGCTTTGTCGGCATCGGCAAACTGATCAATATACATATGACAAACGCCTTTAAAATGCTGAATCACTGGAATTTGGCTGTGTTGAGAAACGAAACGAATAAGGCCTTCACCGCCCCGTGGAATAATTAAGTCGATATCGTCCGATAAGGTCAGCATTGTATTGAGAATTTCGCGATCTGGATCGGGGATCACAGTGACGGCTGCAGTATCTATTTGGTGTAACTCGAACGCATCGTGTAAACACCTTGCCAAGGCCATATTGGAATGTAACGCTTCTTTGCCGCCACGCAAGATGACGGCATTTCCAGCTTTAAAACACAGTGCCGCCGCGTCGATAGTGACATTTGGGCGCGATTCGTAAATCATGCCGATGACACCCAAGGGAATTTTCATTTTTTGTACGCGGATTCCACTTGGCATGGTTTGCGGGTCGCTCATTTGACCAACCACTTCAGGTTGGTGGGCAATATCCACTACCGCTTGTGCTATCGCCTTGATACGCTGCTCATCGAGCATCAGACGATCCTGCATTGCCTTGTCCATACCACTAGCCAATGCCTGCGCCAAGTCTTCGCGATTGGCAGTGATAATTGCTTTGGTATTATTCAGTAACGTCTCTGCAACCGTTAATAGGACGTTCGTTTTTTGTTCTGAACTCAGTTGGGCAACTTGTCTCGCCGCGTATTTTGCCTTTTTTGCAGACTGTTCAATCGAAAATGACATCTTACCCTTCCTTATCTAATCTTACTAGGTTATCACGATGGATGACCTCTTCGCTAATTCGATAGCCTAGTTTTTCTTTGGCTTGCTCGCTATTGAGTCCTAAACAAAGACTCATTTCGGTATGCGCATACTGACTCAGCCCTTTGGCAACCGGGACTCTATTATAATAAACCGTGACTGCATCACCAGCGACAAAAGCACCTTGTACTTTCGTCACCCCAATAGGCAGTAATGACGCACCTCGTTCTAGCAATGCCGAAGCAGCACCTTTATCAATATGCAATTCGCCTTTGCTACGCAAAGTATGCTTAAGCCAATGGCTTCGCGCATTTTGCAAACTTGCTTGAGGGATAAATAAGGTGCCTGGATTATTATTTTCAGCCAGTGCTGTAAAGACTTCACTTTTACGGCCGTTGACGATAAGAGTTTGAATACCCGCTTGCGCACATCGCTTCGCCGCCTGTAACTTGGTTTGCATCCCCCCTGTCCCAACACTTGTGCCAGCGCCAGAAGCCATTTTTTCAATCTGCGGGGTAATCTCTGGAATCACAGTGAGTAATCGAGCATTTGCATCAGTTCGAGGATTGGCGGTGTATAAGCCATCGATATCTGTGCAAATAATACAAGTATCCGCGCCCGCAACCAAGGCTGTGTAGGCGGCTAGGTTGTCATTGTCGCCGACTTTAAGCTCATTGATCGCCACCGAGTCATTCTCGTTGACAATGGGAATTGCACCGTGCTTAAGCAACTCCCGTAAGGTATTTTGAATATTGACGTACCGCTCACGATCATACAAATCGTCCATCGTCAGCAAAATTTGTGCACAAGGAGCATCAAAAAAACGCGCCCAATTACTCATCATTTGGGTTTGACCGATGGCGGCCATGGCTTGCTTTTCTGCAATACTCGGGGTGTGATTCACCGGAATACTGGCACGGCCGGCCGCGACACTGCCAGAGGAAACAATGATGACTTCTTTGCCTTGTGCCCGAGCGTTAGAAATAAACCCGGCTATGGCTAATAAATACTGTGCTGAACAACCATGCTCGGGCCCATCTGGAGCAATTAACGAACTGCCGACTTTGACCACTGCACGTTGCCATGAAAATGCTTGCATAAATGATGAAAAAACATGTTTTGCTGTGTATACAGAATACTGTATTTTGCCTAGCAAACCAACACTTATGCGCCTTATTTACTAGGTAACGAACCACCTGAATTGAACAGAAAATGACGAGGTTTGTGAGAGAGCAAGAATTTCGTTAAAATATTTCCACTATTTTTAAGAGAAATAACTATGCAAAGACTGATTTTGAGCGTATTACTGTGCTGTTCGGTAGTCGCGCACGCAACCGTAGTCAAACAAACCAAAGGGGATTTTGAAGACAAATTCCGTCAACTTGATGAGATTTTACCCACTCCTAATGTCTATCGTAATGCTGCAGGTGAGCCGGGGCATGAATATTGGCAACAACAGGTCGACTATGCCATCGCTGCTCGTTTGCTCGAAGACAAGCGTCGCATCGAAGCGACTCAAGATATTGTCTATCACAACAACTCTCCAGATACATTGAAGTATTTGTGGGTGCAACTGGATCAAAATCGCTTTAAACCCGACTCAATGGCCAACCTGACCACAACCTTTGGGGGGATTGGCACCCGAGGTCCTGCTACGCAAGCCGCCACCGATTCAGCACCTGCCAAAATATCTTTGGACATGTTGCGTCGTGAGCAGTTTTTGGCTGATGTCGAAGTGGGTTATGATATTTCTCGCGTCGTGGATGGTTTCGGTAATCCGCTGCGGTACACCATTGTCGGCACTTTGATGCGCGTGGATTTACCCCAGCCCCTAAAATCTGGCGAAAAAATACGCTTTAGCCTCGATTTTGCTTTTAATATAGTGGAAGAAGATGCCGTTTCTGCTCGTTCTGGTTATGAGCACTTTCCAGATGATCCTCGTGAGGGCGGAAATGATATTTTCCTCCTTGCACAGTGGTTCCCTCGTATGGTGGCTTATACCGATTATGAAGCATGGACCAACAAAGAATTCATCGGTCGAGGTGAATTTACCCTAGAGTTTGGCGACTACGATGTGTCGTTAACGGTTCCTGCTGATCACATAGTGTCAGCAACCGGGGTTTTACAAAACCCTGACGATGTCTTGACTGATGAACAACAACGTCGCCTGAAGCAAGCCGAAACGGCTGAACGCATCGTCTTTGTGGTCACACCTGAAGAAGCAATGGAAGCAGAAAAAACCGCTACCACTAAACAAAAAACCTGGCGTTTTAAAGCCGACAATGTGAGAGATTTTGCCTGGGCATCCTCACGTAAATTTGCTTGGGATGCCAGAGGCTATCGTCAAAATGATCCGGACATGCCATTGGTTATGGCGATGTCGTTTTATCCTAAAGAAGGGGGGGAGTTATGGCAAAAATACTCCACCGAATCGATCATTCACACCATGGCTGTGTATGAGCGTTTTTCTTTTGCTTACCCATACCCGACTGCGCAATCAGTGAATGGCCCAGTGGGAGGTATGGAGTATCCAATGATCACCTTTAACGGTCCTCGTACGACCTTGCAGGACGATGGTACTCGCACTTACTCTCAAGCAGAAAAGCGCTTTTTGATTGGCGTGGTGATCCACGAAATTGGGCATATTTACTTTCCCATGATCGTAAATTCAGATGAACGTCAATGGACTTGGATGGACGAAGGTCTAAATAGCTTTTTGGATGGCGTTGCCGGACGTGAGTGGGACCCGAATATTCCTTGGGGAGTTGAACCTCGTGATATTGTCGATTATATGAAGTCGGAGGTTCAGGTGCCGATCATGACACAATCTGATTCGGTCTTACGCCTTGGCCCCAATGCTTATACCAAGCCTGCTGCAGCGTTAAATATCTTACGCGAGACCATTATGGGCCGCGAATTATTTGATTTTGCGTTCAAAGAATTTGCCCAGCGCTGGAAGTTTAAGCGCCCAACACCTTCGGATTTTTTCCGGACGATGGAAGAAGCGTCCGGCGTGGATCTAGATTGGTTTTGGTATGGTTGGTTTTATACCACTGACCACGTAGATATCAGTCTAGATAGCGTTTATCAACTGCGTTTAGACACGCTTGACCCAGACATTGACTTTGCTCGAGAGCGTCAAGCTGAAGCAGATAAGCCGTTGTCACTGACCGACGAGCGCAATCGTGCAGAAGGTCGCACATTATGGGTCGAACGCTTCAAAGATATTCGTGATTTTTACGATGATAACGACCGTTTCACTGTGACCAATAAAGAGCGCAATGCATATCGTGAATTTTTAGATGGGCTTAAAGACTGGGAACGAGTCGCGCTGGCTCGTGCGTTGGAAGAGGATAAACATTATTATGTGTTTGCGTTTTCTAATCTTGGTGGTTTGGTTATGCCAATCATATTGGAGTTAACGTACGCCGACGGTAGTACTGAGCAAGTCCGTATTCCCGCTGAGATTTGGCGACGCAGTCCCAAAGCGGTCAGCAAGCTGATCATCACTGACAAAACCGTTGTATCCGCCACGGTTGACCCGCGCTGGGAAACGGCCGATGTGAATGTGCACAACAATCACTACCCACGCCAAATTATCCCGTCGCGCATTGAAGCATATAAGAGCAAAAAACGCAGTGGCAAAGTGTATCGTGACATCATGCACGATATTACCACTGAGCTCAAAACCGATGAGCCAGAAACGGAACAACCTGAATGAGACTCAACTCTTTTGCTATCTCTTGGCGGATACTGACGTGTGTTTGCGTCAGTATCTTGTGGCTTGCCATGATGCCAGTGCATGCGCATCAGCAAAAAGCCGGCGTGACCACAGTGTCCCACAACCTCCGGAGCAACCATCTTGAAGTAGTACATCGCTTATATATGCACGATGCCGAACACGCGGTCAAAACACTGTTTAATAGCGATGCAGATATATTAAAGCAACGTGACACACAACGTCAGTTTGCTCAGTATGTGACCGAGCGCTTCGGCATGTATACCGATACAAAACCCCTGCCTTTGGTTTTGGTTGGTTACGAAGTGGATGGTCGATTTTTCTACGTATATCAAGAAGCGCCGATGCCAAATGATTTGACTGAATTGGATATTCGGCATGAAGTGCTGGTTGATGTGTGGCCGAAACAAAGTAATTTGGTCAACCTCGAGGGTTTAGAGACGGTCGGTAAATTTGATCAGCAAACCAAATCAGTGCGCTCATTGCAATTTAGCGACAAACGCACTTTATTGAATATTCAACTCAAACGACCCTAGACGCGTTTAATGTAATGCGCGGCCGTGTAGTCATATAATCCCTGCGTGCCGCCCTCGCGACCAAACCCGGACTGCTTGATCCCACCAAACGGTGCAGCTGCATTGGAAATGACTCCAGTATTAAGACCCAACATGCCATAACGCAAACCGCTGCTCAAACGCTTGATAGAATCTGAATTTTGCGAAAAAGCGTAGGCTACCAATCCCGCGGTCGTATCATTGGCTAATTTTAGCCAATCCTCTATATCGTCTGATGCCACACTAATAAGTGGATATACTGGCCCAAAAATTTCCTGCTGGCAAATATCGTCATCGTGTTTGACATTGGTCAGGACCGTATGATCATAATAAGCACTGCCCGCTCGATATTCTTTCCCGGTGAGTCTTATTGCCCCTTGTGCTTGAGCATGTTCGACTATGGCTGCGATTTTGCTCGCCGCTTTGGAGTGGATCAGGCTGCCAACTTGTGTTTGTGGATCGTGAGGTTCACCTGATTTGAGCTTGCTTAGCGCATGACTCAATTTGTCTGCAAAATCCTGATAGATTGCTTCTGCCACGTATATCCGGTTAGCCGCCACACAGACTTGACCGGCATTGCGCAATTTGTTTTTAAGCAACTCGCTCACTGCTAAATCGATATCAGCATCACTCAAAACCATAAATGGCGCATTACCACCGAGCTCCATCGACACCCGTTTGAGATGTTGGGCACATTGTACATTGAGCTGTTTGCCCACCGCCGTAGAACCGGTAAAAGTAAATTTGGCAATTCTCGGATCAGAGGTAAGAATATGTCCCACCTCCTTAGCATGGTCACTGACAAGCACAGCAAACCAACCTTGTGGCCAACCAGCTTGCGCCATCAACTCAGCAATCGCCAGCGCAGACAATGGCGTTAATTCGGATGGCTTCACGATAAATGGACAACCAGCCGCAAGGGCTGCAGAGGCTTTGCGCAAAATCATCGCATTGGGAAAGTTCCACGGTGTGATCGCACCCACGACCCCTACGGGACGTTGTTCTACCACAAAACCATCGTGTTGTTCCGGTTCGGCGAGCACATTGGACGCACGTGAATAATAACGCAGATAGCTTATGCCATAATGAACTTCAGCTTTGGCATCGCTGATGGTTTTACCGGATTCGTTACTGAGTAACTGTGACAGTGATTCAATCTGTTCTTCGATCAAGTTAGCTGTCTTCACTAACAGGGATTGCCTATCAGTAAGCGGTAGCGGGTACTTACTTATAGCTTGACTGGCTAACCGTAATGCCGTTTCAATATCACTTGCCGACGCACTGTGAAGATGCACGATGATTTCATGCGTAACAGGGTTAAAAACGGTAAAATGTTGTTCGGGTATTAACGAGTGGTGTGTCGTAACGTAGTCATTACCAACAAACGAAGCGGAACCTCGTAAGGTATAAGGCGTGATATTCATAGGATGATCTCCATTCGAATATCGGCACGTGCATACGGCGTATCTTGCATGGGGACTTCCCTAAAACCATGTCGTTCATAAATAGCCAATGCGTTGGTTAAACGTCTATTGGATTCTAAAAATAACGTCTTGGCTCCCATGCGGGTGGCTGTCACAATGGCTTGTGGGACCAAAAGTGATGCGAGTCCTTGACCTTTGTAAGCTTCAGCGACACCCATTTTGGATAACTCGTACAAGTCATTATTTATTTTTAGTACACAACAGGTGACTGCGACGTCATTATTGATACAACCAAATAACACCTCGCCGCCACGTTTTAAGACGTAAGTCTCAGGGTCGCCCAAGGTCTTTTGGTCTTTGTCTTCCAATACAAAATACTCATTGATCCAAGCGCTGTTGATGTCACTGAAGGCTTGTATGTAAGGTTTGCGCTCATTGGGTCGGATATCGCTCAATGCGAGCCAAGTTATCAACGCTTGCAAAGTCTTTCCTATGTTTTAGTTAATATGGTTGCTCCAAGGAAAACGGCATCGCCAGAGGCTGCTGCGTTTTTGGGGGATTACCAATCATTTCATCATAAGGTGAATCATGCACCATACACGCATCATCGACAATGCATTGATGAAAAAATTCACGGATGTGCTGGGTGCTGTGAAAGCGTGCAATGTTGTCTTTTGCATCATACACAAATCCAGTCTCTCCAGCGATGGTCACTTTGACAAGGTATACATTCATCTCAAAAGACTGGACTTCAAGACGTTCAATGTGTTTTTTTGGGGTAAATTCTGCAAGATAAAACTTCATAAGCTTCGCTGTTCTCGTCACATACTATGTATACCCTTTTAGGTGCTGAAAAGATCCCGAAAGTGAAAGCTTCCTGAATAATTCACAAAAGTCATAATGCTTATTCCGCTTTTGCGGAACTCAATGTAAGATTTAGATGACTAACAAAATAAACTTTCAACCGTATTAAGGATTGTTTGACGTGACAGAGACGAATCAACAAGGTAAACCGTTCCCATCCATTCAGATTGCCATCGCACTGTTGCTCGTGTTGATTTTAGTCTTTGTGTTCTGGCCTAGCTCAGAGGAAGTAGAGCCCGCTCCAGTGTCGGTACCAGTACCTGTAAAAAAAGTCGATGATATGGCACCAGCCATCCCTGAAGCAGAGAAGGTAGTAGACGCCGCGCCAGAATTTGTTGCGGAAGAGTTTGTGGAGGTTGCGCCACTGCCCGAAGTTAATGTCGAAGAGTTAGCTGAGGTCACATCGGAGTTCATCGAGCCTGAGGAAGTGGTGGTCGCCCCCGAACCTTTGGATATTTCGGATCAGGCGGTCAAAGAAACCATCTTAGCGCTTAGCAAGGTACCCATGCTCACCACCTTAGTCGTGAACGAGGGGATTTTGAGTCGAGTAGTTGCCAGTGTTGTCAATACAGCCCAAGGTGATCTCCCCGCTAACAACTATTTGTTGAGTGCGCCCAAGGCCGAATTCAGTGTCTACAAACAAGCCAACATGCTCTACATTAATCCGGTTAGTTTTGAGCGCTATCGTCCTTATGCTGAAGCCTTTGCACAAATGGAAACGGAAGATATCTTAGCGCTATACGCCAAATATTCCGAACAACTCAACGCTCAATTTGAGGAAATATCGACACCTGGTAGTTCGTTCAATGACACACTCATTGAAGCCATCAATCAGCTACTAGATACCCCTGTTGTAAGCTTACCGATTGCAGTTCAAACTGACCGTGCCATGTATCAATTCGCAAATCCCCAGCTTGAGGCATTGAGTCCTGCGCAAAAACAGTTCTTGCGCATGGGGCCTGAAAATATGCGTTTGGTCATGCGCAAATTACGCGATTTACGCAGTGCACTACAAAATTAAGCGCATGAGATAAAGATGGATTTTGTCGTTTTTTTTTCGTAGATTGGGCAGATACGATATAAAATTAACAAAAAGGAAAATCGTTATGCGTTTCTTAGCCCTTTCACTTCTCGCATGTATAAGTGCGTTGAGCAATGCTGATACAATCATACATGCTGGCACCATTATTACTGCCGAAGAGAAGCAAATCCTACAAAATCATTCGATCATTGTGCGCGAAAACAAGATTCATGCCATACGTGAAGGGTTTGTTGAGGCGAATGACGGTGATAGGGTCATTGATTTATCTCAACATACTGTCCTGCCCGGCTTAATGGACATGCACACGCATCTCTCTTATCAACATGAAGGCCCCAGCACGTACATGCAACGCTTCCAATTAAATGGTGCCGACTATGCCCTGCGCGCCGCTCATTTTGCTGAAAAAACGCTTATGGCCGGTTTTACCACGGTTCGTAATTTGGGAGATAGCTACAATGAAACCGTAGCGTTGCGCAAAGCCATTGCCCGTGACATGGCTGTGGGTCCTCGTATTTTTACAACTGGCAAATCCATCGCGACCACGGGAGGGCATGCGGATCCCACTAACGGCACAACAGACCACATTATGGGTGATCCAGGCCCAAAAGAAGGCGTGGTCAATGGCGTGGCAGATGCTCGAAAAGCAGTGCGTCAACGCTATAAAGACGGTGCAGACCTCATTAAAATCACCGCAACAGGGGGCGTATTATCCCTTGCAAAAAACGGTCAAAACCCACAGTTTATGCAAGACGAACTCAATGCGATCGTTACAACAGCCAAAGATTACGGCATGACGGTCGCGGTGCATGCGCATGGCAAAGAAGGTATGTTGCGCGCGATTAAAGCAGGAGTTGATTCGATTGAGCACGGTACTTATATGGATGAAGAAATCATGCAAGCAATGGTCGAAGCTGGTACGTTTTATGTGCCGACAGTCATTGCGGGTAACTTTGTGGCGCAAAAAGCCAAGATCAAAGGCTTCTTCCCTGAAGTGGTTCGTCCTAAAGCTGCAGCGATTGGCCCACTGATTCAAAACACGTTCGGTAAGGCGTATGCTTATGGCGTTAAGATTGCGTTTGGTACCGATTCGGGGGTTAGTCCACATGGTACCAATGCACAAGAATTTGCACTTATGGTGGAAGCGGGCATGCCAGCGCATGATGCGATTTTGAGTGCAACCATGCATACCGCTGACCTTCTCAACATTGAAGAGGAACTGGGCTCAATCAGCGAAGGCAAACTGGCTGATATGATCGCGGTACAAGGCAATCCTCTAGAGGACATCACCGTCTTAGAAAACGTGGCGTTTGTGATGAAAGATGGTCAAGTCTACAAGCACAGTTTACAGTGATCACGGATGATCAGAACGCTTAAACGCAAGGTCAAACACTGGGTCGAGTCAGAGCACATGTTGGCGGGGATTGGCGCAGCATCATTTGCCGAATCCACTGTCGTACCTATCCCCATTGAGACCGTTCTGATCCCAGTGTCGCAATTACGCCGTGATAAAATTTGGCACATTGCCACCGTTGCAACCTTAGGTTGTATTGTAGGAGCTTTATTAGGCTATGCGATTGGTCTTTGGGTGTTTAACTTGTTTGAATCGCAGATAATCAGTTTATTTGGCGATCAAGCCACGTTTGATGACATCATGTGGCGCATGAACACAGAAGGCTTTTGGTTTATCGTTCTTGCCGGTATTGCACCGATCCCATTGCAACTTGCGATGATTGCAGCCGGAGCATCCGGTTATCCATTAGGCTGGTATCTTGTAGCGATCGCGATTTCTCGAGTATTGCGATATTTTGGGATTGCTTGGTTGGTTTTGCGCTTTGGTGATCGTGCCGAAGCGATGTTGCGTGAATATAAGTGGAAAGCAGTGACGATCTTATCCGGATGCATCGTGATCATCTGGATAGGGCGCACGTATTTATTCAATTAGATATAGATAATAACAAAAGGACGACAGAATGAAGGTAACAAAAAACTTGTTAATAGCAGGCTTAATGGGGCTTGCAGTTTCCAGCTTTAGCGGGTTAGCACACAATCACGGTGACCATGGCGGTTCGGATTTAAAAAGCTTAGTCAAACAAGCGCAAAATGCCGATGGACGGCCAGAGCGTGATGCAGATCGCGACCGCAATCGCAAGCCAGCAGAAACTTTGGCGTTTTTTGGGCTTGAGCCCGACATGAAGGTGGTTGAGCTGATGCCTGGTGGCGGTTGGTATACCCGGATTTTGGCACCCGTACTGCATGAAAAAGGCGAGTATTATGTCGCATTGGGCACTAGCCGAGTTGAGAAAAACCTCATAGGTGAAGCGCCTTTTGACAAGATCAATGTGGTCGCCAAAGATGCCAAAATCTGGCGTGAGGAAGGCGCAAAGTTGTATTCGCTAGAAATGAGCGACTACGGTGTGACCGATGCCGACATGGTGCTGACCTTCCGCAACTACCACAACTTCGGCGAAGAGGGTCGCAAGGCCATGAACGATGCGGCGTTTAAAGCGCTTAAATCAGGCGGTATTTATGGGGTGGTTGATCACACCGCTCGACACATGGAACCCTTCAATGATTCAAACCGCCGTCGTTTCGACCCAGTCAAAGCTATTTTAGAAATACAGGCTGCGGGATTTGAGTTTGTTGGCTATTCAGACCTACATTATCGCGAGGATGACGAATTAGAATACGAAGTGGGCGCACGCTCGGTGACTGGAAACACAGACCGTTGGACGTTGAAGTTCAAAAAACCTTAATCAAGACCTTTTTTGATCACATAGCGATACGGCTCTTGAGTGGTATCGCTTTTTAGTAATTGGTGATCCATAAATCGGCAAAAACTCGGAATATCACGGGTTGTTGCCGGATCATCGGCGATGATCATAAGCGTTTGTCCATCCGCCATGTGCCGAATGGTTTTGCGGATCATCATTACGGGTTCAGGACAGCGCAGACCTAACGCATCAAGCGTCTGGTCGGCCTGCATTAGAACGGGTTGATGGTTTTCAGGCTGTTCGGTCATGCGGTTAGGCAATGCCGTACTGTTTGCGATAGGCGCGCATGGCTTGCAAGTGCTCGGCTTCATCGCCTTTTTCCGCCAAATATTCCATTACGTGCGTCATCGTCACAATGCTGACCACTTGAGTGTCAAAATCACGCTCAACTTCTTGGATTGCACTGAGCTCACCTTGGCCTTTTTCTTGTCGATCAAGGGCAATCAATACACCCGCTAATGTCGCTTGTTGTTGCGCAATAAGCTCCATAGATTCTCGGATGGCAGTCCCTGCGGTGATCACATCATCCACTAACATAATGCGCCCTTGCAAATCTGCGCCTACTAAGTTGCCACCTTCACCATGGGTTTTGGCTTCTTTGCGGTTAAAACAATAGGGAGTATCGATATTGTGCTGTGTGGATAAGGCCACGGCCGTGGTTGTAGCAATCGGAATCCCTTTGTAAGCCGGACCAAATAACACATCAAAGTCGATCTTGGCGTTCACTAAAGCCGCAGCATAACACTGACCTAAAGTGGCTAAATCTTTACCGGTATTGAATAAGCCAGCATTAAAAAAATACGGACTGACTCGTCCAGATTTGAGCGTAAATTCTCCAAATCGTAACACATTGCGCTTAATGGCAAATTCAATGAAGTCACGTTGATAATCTTGCATGGTTCAGGCGCTCCTTATTGATTTAATGCAGATTTTTGTGCGTTAAAAATTTCATATAAACCGTCTTTGGCCAAGCCCAACATCTCATTGAGCTCATCAAAGCTAAACGGTTCGCCCTCAGCTGTGCCCTGTACTTCAATCAATTTACCCGATTCGGTCATGACAACATTCATGTCAGTTTCGGCTACTGAGTCTTCGGTGTATTCAAGATCAGCCACCGCTTCGCCGTTGACAACGCCCACGGATACTGCCGCAATCATGTGCTTGAGTGGATTCGTTGAGATGATATTTTTGGCGCGCATGTGATTGATGGCATCAACCAGTGCCACACAGGCACCTGAGATAGAGGCCGTGCGCGTGCCACCATCGGCTTGAATGACATCGCAATCCAGAGTAATGGTATTTTCGCCAAGGAGTTTCAGATCGACAGCAGCTCGTAGTGAGCGTGCAATCAAGCGCTGAATTTCTAAGGTACGACCGCCTTGCTTACCACGTGCGGCTTCGCGCTGAGAGCGAGTGTGCGTTGAGCGTGGTAGCATTGAATACTCAGCCGTAATCCAGCCTTCACCTTTGCCTTTCATAAAGCGCGGTACACCCTCTTCTACAGTCGCGGTGCAGATGACCTTGGTGTTGCCAAATTCAATTAAGACAGAGCCTTCAGCATGACAGGTAAATTGACGGGTGATCGTCACAGGACGGATCTGGTTGGCAGTACGGCCATCAGCGCGCATAAAAAATCCTTAGCAGATAAACAAGCAGGTAAAATAAACGCACATATTATAGCCCAACATGTGTGACAGCGTCATTAACCATATGGCTTAAAATAGTGTACACTAAGCGCGTTTTAATATTTTTGATAGGAAACGCCCGTGATTTACAGTATGACTGCCTTTGCCCGCCGAGAACTCAAAGCCGATTGGGGCTCTGCCGTGTGGGAAATTCGTTCAGTAAATCAACGTTATCTCGAAACGTCGTTTCGCTTGGTCGAGCAGTTTCGGGGACTAGAGCCAGTATTGCGCGAGCGTTTCCGCAAATCACTCCAGCGTGGCAAAGTCGAATGTACGTTGCGCTTCATGCCAGCCCCTGGCGCGTCTAGCACATTAAATGTCAATCAAGAGTTGGCGGCTGCGGTAATTGCTGCGGCTGAGAGTTTGCCGATTGAGGGGCCTGAGTCGTTGAGCCGTTTGGAAGTGTTGCAGTGGCCAGGTGTAGTGGCATCTGCCGAAGCGGATATGGATGCCATTAATGCGCAGCTGTTGGCTGAGTTTGATTTGACGCTTGCGGACTTCATCTCATCCCGTGCCGATGAAGGGGTGAACTTGAGCGAGATGATTGAACAGCGCTTAGTGGGCATTGAAGGCCAAGTGGCTTTAGTCACTGAGCGTATGCCTGAGGTGTTGGCATGGCAACAGGACAAGATTCGCTCGCGCTTTGAAGAAGCCAAGATTGAGCTGGATTCAGCCCGTGTTGAGCAGGAACTGGTATTGTTGGCACAAAAAGTCGATGTGGCCGAAGAGCTCGACCGTTTGGTATCTCATGTCGGTGAAACCCGTAAGATTCTGAAAAAAGGCGGAGCCGTTGGGCGTCGTTTGGACTTTATGATGCAGGAATTTAATCGCGAATCGAATACGTTAGGGTCGAAGTCGATCAGTGCGGAGATTACGCAAGCAGCGGTGGAGCTGAAGGTTTTGATTGAGCAGATGCGCGAGCAGATCCAGAATATCGAATAATATCCTGAGTAATTCATAGACATCCATAAAGCCCTTTTTTATAAAGGGCTTTTTTATGTTTCAGTCCAAGGAAGTCTTCATTAATCCAGCAAAATCCAGAAATAATCGGTGGGCAAATTGGTGGGTAAAAATGCATTTACTTACCTGAAAGTGGTGGGTATTATCTTCCTATCTACAACTAGTCGTGAAGCATTATGAGTACCGCAGGTAAGCTCACTGTCAAAACAATTCAGTCAAAAGTTAGCAAGAATGATGTTGGTAAACATGCCGATGGTGGAGGGCTATACCTTGTCGTTCCAAAGTCCGGTTCGCCTTATTGGATGCTAAGGTACACATATAATAAAAAGCGTAAAGAAATGACTTTGGGTAAGTTAAATGACCTCAGTCTGCAAGACGCTAGGTATGAAGCCAGCACTAAAATGAAACAAGCCAGAGATGGTAAAGACCCATTGCTCGAAAAGAAACGTGCTGAACAAGAATCCATTGTCACGGTTAATGATTTGTTTGAGGACTGGTTTGTAAGCGTGAGCCAAAGAATCAAAAACAGTCAAATTCCTGAACGCGTTTACAAAAAAGACATCGCTCCGGTTTTAGGTGAAATAAAGTTAGATCAGCTATCTGCTAGAGACATCCGAACAGTGTTGAGCAACATTAGTAAGAGCGGACGAGCAACTATCGCTAACGATGCTCTAGGTTACTGCAAACAGCTGTTTAACCATGCAGTAAAACTAGACTTACTCCAATATAACCCTGCACTCGCATTTTCGCAAAAAGACGCAGGTGGTATCGAGCAAGCTAGGGAACGCGCCTTAACTGAAGAAGAACTAGGTGTATTCCTACAGACCGCAAAAAAGCATATTAAACAGTTTGGTCAGGATAATTACCTAGCTGTTTTGCTTCTAGTTTGTTTGGGCGTCAGAAAGTCCGAGCTCTGTGAGGCAAAGTGGGATGAGTTTGACCTAGATGCTGCTGTATGGAACTTACCTGCCGCAAGAAGTAAAACTAATGTAGGGATTGATATTCCATTGGCGCGACAAGTCATTAGCTGGCTAAAAGAGCTAGAAGTACGTGCATGTGGTTCGGAGTACGTATTTCCAAATCGTAGAAGTAGTAAATCGCCTCATATGGGTTCAGATACGCTGAACAGAGCGATATCTAAGATGTTTGGTAGGGAAATACGTCAATCTATGCATTCGAAGAACCTGATGGGCGATATGGAGTATTTCACAGTGCATGATTTACGAAGAACATGTCGAACACTGTTAGCAAAACTAGGTACCTCTAGCCATGTAGCTGAAAGATGCTTGAATCACAAGCTCAAGGGTGTAGAAGCTGTGTATAATCAGCATGATTACTTGGAGGAAAGAAGAGAAGCGCTTTGTCTACTTTCAGAAAATGTTAACAACTTAACTATCTAATTAAAACAGCTCTCTTTTTAAAGGTCGATTACGATCATTGTGCATTAACCAATATGTTAGGTTGGTAATACCTAGAAGGAGTGCAATACGACGTTTTATGTGAACGGCTTTGCCCATCCTCGTGCGTTGTCAACGTATTCTATCTAAATAAGGTTTATCTAAGAAAACTTCTTAGATAAGGCAATGTATTCTTATGTAATCCCCCCATTTTAAACAGCAATCATTCGTAGAAATTCATTAAGCTGCCTTTAGCACAGCAGTTGGCGGTATTGGGTCGTTCATTATTATATAACCATAACCACTTCGTTGCCAACTCTTGTGCTTGAGCAACACTTTCAAACATATGCATGTTCAGCCATTCGTGTCTTACGGTTCGATTAAAACGCTCGACATAAGCATTCTGAGTCGGTTTGCCAGGTTGGATGTAAAGTAACGTTATGTGGCGGTTATTCGCCCAAATTACGAGTTCATTCGAGATGTATTCGGGGCCGTTATCGCATCTAATGGCACTTGGTTTGCCTCGCCATTCAATTACTTGCTCTAGCGAACGAATAACTCGTGCGCTTGGCATAGATAAGTCCACATCAATCGCTAAGCCTTCACGATTGTAGTCATCAATGACATTAAACGTTCTTAAGCTGCGGCCATCAGCCAAGGTATCTGACATAAAATCCATTGACCACACTTGATTTTTCGCCAGCGGCACACTTAAGGCATCTGGTCTATCTCGTTTAATGCGTTTTCGCGGCTTTATCCGTAAGTTAAGTTCAAGCTCTCGGTAAATACGATAAACACGTTTGTGATTCCAACTAAATCCTTTGACGTTGCGCAAATACAAAAAGCACAAACCGAAACCCCACTGCTTGTTGGCTTCGGTCAATCGCAATAGCCAGTCTGCAACCAATGCATTTTCGCTTGATAGCAAAGGCACATAGCGGTAGCCACTTTCACTGATGTTGACGCAGGCACAGGCCAAACGAATACTAAACTGTCTGTCGGATACGAGTTTTTTCGCCATCTCGCGTCGCAAGAATGGCGTTACAGCTTTCCCTCAATGATCTCCTGTCGAATGTCTGCCTTAATACACTCTTCAGCATACATCTTTTTAAGACGCTTGTTCTCGTCCTCAAGTTCTTTAAGTCGCTTCAGCATCGAAGCGTCCATACCGCCAAACTTTGCACGCCATTTATAAAACTGAGCGCTACTCATGCCATGCTCTCGACACAAATCAGGCACCGACACTCCGGCTTCGTTTTGTTTGATCATTGCCATTATTTGGCTATCACTATATTTTGATTTACGCATTAGAAAACTCCTTCATTTTATTTTATTGGAATTTTCTACTTATGACTACTGTGGTTTAGTGGGGGGATTACAGTGGGAGTTGTTATGTGATTGATGCTGACCATAAGTTAATTGATATTTCATTTGTTGAACTGGTTGTTATGAGGGCAGGAGTTTATTCGGCAGATCGAGTTTTAGAAATGAGAGAGCAACTTAAGTCGCAACATAAAAGTCATTAAATAACGAAAATAAGGAGTCTAGAATGACTTCAACAAATTCAATATTCGATCAGATTAGTAATTTTACGAAATAGCTAGCTTTTTAGTGATAGCAATAAAGCGAAGCTTCCAATTCATATACCTTGACTTGGAAGCTTCACAATTGATGAAAATTGAATTAGCGGGATAACTCCTCAATTTTCTTTTTGGAGAACCAGCGATATAAAACAGGCAAAACAAACAATGTGAGTAATGTTGCTGTTATCAAACCACCAACTATAACACTTGCCAGTGGTCGTTGTATTTCAGCTCCTACACCATTTGACATTAACATCGGTATTAAACCTAATGCAGATGTTATTGCTGTCATAAGAACAGGTCTCAAACGAGAAGTTGCTCCTTCAAAAACAGCATCAGTGACTTCTAAGCCATCTCTAATTCGCTGGTTTATACTTTCAACCATAACCACACCATTTAACACTGCAACACCAAATAGTGTAATGAAGCCAACGGAGCTTGGCACGGACAAGTATTGCCCAGAGAAATATAAGGAGAAAACACCGCCGATAACAGCCAATGGGACATTAACTAAAATCAACATGGCTTGACCAACTGAGCCAAATGCGAAGTAAAGCAAAAGAGCAATTAGCGCCAAAGATAAAGGAACCACTATAGCTAACCGTTGTTGTGCTCGTTGTTGACTTTCAAATTGACCACCAATGGCAACAGAGTAGCCAGCAGGTAAATCGACTTTCTCGGCGATTACCTGTCTGATATCGGCAACAACACTGCCCATATCTCTATTTTGCACGTTGGCTTGGATAACAACACGTCGTTGCACATCATCTCTTCTCACTTGCGGAGGGCCTGACTCAAAAGAGATTGTTGCAACATCACCAAGACGAACCCAAGAACCTGTAGGTGACTGAATGCGAATATCAGAAATAGCTTCTTTATTACTACGATATTCTTTTTCTAAACGCACATATATATCATAACGCTCATTCCCGTTGATGATTTGTCCTGCTTCAACTCCACCTATACCATCTCGTATCACTTCCATTATATCACCGACCGATAGGCCAAAACGTGAAAGCTCTTGTCTGTTTGGCTTTACAACTAATTGAGCTTCACCAGCTATTTGTTCAAGCGCAACATCTCTAGCGCCTTCAACTTCTTTAATTGCCGATTCTATTTCTTGCCCTTTAACTGCCAATTGATTGAGGTCTGGTCCAAACAGCTTTATCGCTAGTTGTGCTTTTACACCAGATAGTAACTCATCTACACGGGTGGCAATTGGTTGAGAAAAGTTCAGTAAAAGTCCCGGAAACTCTTCAAGCGATTGTTCCATTTTGTTTTGCAGTTCATAACGGTTTGAAGCACTGGTCCACTCGGATACAGGTTTAAGTCCGATATAAATCTCGATGTTATTAACTGGTTCAGGATCGCCGCCAATATCAGGTCGCCCGATACGGCTTAGTGCATAAGTAACTTCAGGAAATGCCATCAACTTTTCTTCTAATATAGGTGAAACCATCAATGCAGTATCTAAACTAGAAGAAGGAGCAAGAGTTGCTCTTAAGTTAATTGTTCCTTCTTCTAGCTCTGGAACGAATTCAGTACCTATGTAAGGTATAATTGAAAAAGCCGAAACAACCATAATTAGCGAGGTAACAACAATTAACTTGGTACGTTTAAGTGCAAACTTAAGCCCCTTTTTATATAGCTTATCTAAAGGTTTAACGACAAAGCTTTCTCTTTCTTTTATGCCTTTTTTGAACATGAAAGTGGCGAGTGCTGGTACGATAAACAAGGCAACAACAATAGCTGAAATGATGGCTAAAATAATACTAATTGCCATTGGCTGGAATAATTTTGCTTCGACGCCTTCAAAGCTAAACAAAGGCAAGAACACGACTAAAATGACAGAAGCAGCAAAAAATACTGGGCGAGCCACTTCTTTTCCTGCTTGTTTTAGCCGCAACTCGATACCATGATCATCTTTTTCTATTGCAAAGGGATCAGTATCATCACTAGGAACACGTGCTTCTACACTTTGTTGGTGTGTTGAATCAGGGTGGTTTAAATGTTTAAACATATTTTCAACCATGACCACTGAGCCGTCCACAAGCATACCAATAGCTACGGCAATGCCACCTAGTGACATAAGATTGGCAGAAATTCCCCACCAAGCCATGATCATTAATGCAATACCTACCGATATTGGAATGGAAATAAGAACAAGAAACGTTGCTCTTAAATTCATTAAGAACAGGGCAAGCACGATACAAATAAAGATAAAGGCAAGTGCTAGTGCATTGACTACAGTACTGACAGCTTGTTCGATTAAATCAGCTTGATCATAGAAGGGTTCGAATCGAACACCTTTAGGTAATGCCTGATTGATTAGTGGAATTCGTGCATTAATACCATCAATGGTTGCTTTTGTATTGGAACCCATACGCTTGAGTACAATGCCTGAGACAACTTCACCTAGGTTTTCAACTTTTCCTTCGGACGTTTTACGGGTCATAGTGACCGCACCTTGTCGAATTTCACTACCTAGTTCAACTTTGGCTACATCAGAAACCGTCACAACAGTACCATCTACGGTTTTTACAGGTACTTGCTTAATGTTGCTAATGCCTGCTTCACCACTTTCGAACCAACCCGTTCCTCGAATAACAAGCTGCTCTTGTCCTCGGTTTATATACCAACCGCCAACGTTGGCATTGTTACTATCAAGTGCATTAACGATATCTTCTTGCGACAATCCATATGCAAGGAGCTTAGAGGGAGCTATGTTCACTTGATATTGCCTAACATTACCTCCGAAAGATAAGACATCTGTGACACCATCAACTGGCATAATCAGCAATTTGATTATCCAATCATTGAGGCTTCTGAGCGCCATTGAGTCATATCCTGCGTCTTTATCTGACACGAGCAAGTATTGAAATACTTGACCTAACCCTGACGTATTTGGTCCCATTTCAGGCGTACCTACACCGTCAGGTATCAACTCTTTTGCAGCTTGAAGCCGTTCAAAGACGAGCTGCCGTGCAAAATAGATATCAGTCCCTTCTTTAAAAACGACAGTAACGCCAGACAGCCCTGTTTTGGAAATTGAACGTACTTGTTCAACATCAGGTAACGCATACATGACCGCTTCAATCGGATAAGTGATGAGTTGTTCTACTTCTTCTGCGGCAAGCCCCGGCGCTTCAGTATTAACCGCGACTTGAACATTGGTCACATCAGGGAAAGCATCCAAGTTCAGTTTTGGGATCACCATTATTGCGCCAACAATAGTGGCAAATAAGGCAATCAAAATAAGGAGTCGGTTGTTTACAGACCAATCTATAATTTTATTAAACATAGCGGCTCTCCTTAATGGTTATGCGGATCAAATCCGCCTTTAGCTATTTCAGAAGCAACAAAAAACGCTCCTTGAGTGACCACACGAGTACCACTTTCTAAACCAAATATTTCTCTGAAATTACCTAGAGAACGACCTAACTCAACCTCTGTCGCTTTGAATTCACCGGGATGATCCTCAACAAATACGGTCCAATCTCCGTCCGCACTTCTAATTAGCGCTTCTTCTGGAACGGCCATAACTTTTTGTTCAGTGGCAAATTGAAAATATACTTTAACAAACATGCCTGAATGGAGATTGTCATCTGCATTATTAACACTTAGGCGAATGATTCGAGTTCTAGTGATGGGATCAATCGTGTGGGCTTCCTGAATAACTTTTGCCTTATAATCCTCTCCTTCTAATTTAACTATTGCCGGAGAGTTGATTGATAGATTGAGCTTTTTGTTGGGTGATACTTTAGCTTCCACCCACAGCTTATTTTCATCTGCCAAAAGCATGATAGTATCACCCGCATCGACTCGTTGGCCTTGGGTGAAGTCATCTTGTAAAACTACTCCTTCTCGCTGAGCTACTAGCGAATATTGGCCAAACGAAGTTATGTCTTTATTTGATATGTCTTTTATCGCTTTTTCAGTTAACCCTAGTGCGATAAGTTTTCCGTATGTGGCGTTAAATGTGGTTTGAGCCTGAAGTAAACGACTTTCACTTACTGTTTTGTTGCCTAATTTCTTTACTCGCTGCCATTCAGTTGACGCAATCAAGTAGTCAGCTTGAGCTTGAGCCATTGCTTCACTAAATAGGGTGACCAGCTTTTGTCCTTTTTCTACGTGTTCACCGAGTGCAGTATGTCTGCTTATTATCACTGACTCGGTACGGGGAGAAACGACATAGCTGCTATAACCATCTACTTTGACCTCTCCGGGCGCATAGATTGTACTGAATTGATAATCAGGTCTTATGCTTTGAACTTTAATATTGGCTAGTGACATTTTTTGAGGGCTTAGAGTAATACCTTCTTCATGTTCCTCTTCAGTTTCTTTATTTTTGCTCTCTTGGTCGTGACCATGTTCGTCATGTTCTGTGTCTTTTTCAGAATGGTTGCCTTCATTTTCCTGATGGCCTTCTTCTACATGATTTTCTTCACTTTCCGAGTGTTCGTGTTTATGTTTTTTGGGATTTGCTGTTACAGGTTCAATTGTATTTACTTGTAGAGCATACACTTCACCGCTTAATGTCCCACCTAAAAAAAGTCCACTAATTACTATTGCTAATAATTTTTTGCTAAATAATGTATTCATTTTTTTACCTATATTCTTTTAACGTTTAAGATTTCTAATTGCCGTTTTAACTAATTAAATCTTAAACTTAGATAATTGACCCATGCTCCAAATGAAGGCTATTTCAGAGAGTCTAAATTGTTTTTCTAGTTGAATGCCTGAGTGCAATCCATCAGCTCTTTGGCTCAACGCTATTAGATAGTCTGAAGTATTGATGTCTCCAGCCTCCCAACGAGCGTTTAGCAACCTCGCGCTATTATCAATTCGGTTTTGCATAAGGTTTTGCCATCGCTGATAGTATTTTTTACTGATCATGAGGGATTCATAGTTGGCCTGAGCTTCAAAAGAGCGTTTTCGATAAATGGATTGGAAATAAGCTTCCGCAGCAACGGCTTCTGAATATGCCGCTTTAGTAGCATCGGAATAGTTATTTCTGATATTCAAAGGCATAGAGAATGTTAAGCCAACGATATTATCGTCACTATTTTTTCCTGCGCTAATCCCTATGGTGGGATTAGCTTTATTCTCTATGGTTGTTAGTTGTGCTTTAGCTTGTTGCTCTTTCCATTTTGCTTTAGCCAATTGTACTTGGGGGTGTTGTTCAATCCATTCAGCTTTGTATGAATAGTTTTCAACATCGAAATCAATAGAGATTTTACTGGCTAACTCTGGTGTCCAATCAGGCAGCAGCTCTTTAACTTTAACCTCAGCATTTTTTAGCTCTATTTGATATTCAGCTATTTCACTAAAAACTTGAGACAAGTTTAAGTAAACCAGCTCAGCATCTAGAGGCTCAAGTATTCCCGCCTTTTGTTTGTCTTCCACAATACTAAGTAAGGTTTGCAGTTGACTTTCTCTCTCCGTAGATAGCTGTGCAGTATCTTTCGCTGATTGCCAATTTGTCAAAGCAATTAACGCATCGGCCTTTTTTGAATCGATTAAATTCAATAAGTGCTGCTGGCTGGCATAAAGAGTTATCTCGCCAATTGACGTATTGGCAGAGCGTTTATCCCAAAAATCAATGGTCTGACTCAAACCGATTGAATAGTTATTAAAATCACCTTCTTTCTCAAAACTTGCGTCAAGCTCAGGGTTATATATTGCCTGAGTTAAGCTTTTTGCATGATGATTGCTTGCGATTAACAACTCTCTTGCTTCAATTATTTCGGGATCTTTATTTATTTGTGTGTCTAACCACGACTCACTTTTTTGCTTGCTGTAAGCGGCATATGAAATACTTACAAGCAGGCAGAATGACAGGCAAGTGCCTGTATTTTTTATATATTTATACATAAGACTTCTTAAATTTTAAGTATTAATAATCTCTCATTTACCGATTTTTAATCGATAAATGGACGGATATAATTTAGAAATTTAAGAAATAGGAGGGCGTAATATAGCGTCTAAAAATTCTTTTGTTTGATCGAATTGATAAGGTATTAGGTTGTTGTTATATAACTTTGTTGCACTATTTGAATTGCTAATTAATATCCACGATAAGTGGCTGCCGCTACAATGACCACAATGATGACAATCCTTGATATCATGAGGTTCATCATCAGCGTTTTCATTTAAAATATCGCGATCATCTTTATGGTCATGTTGAGTTTGCAGGTGCTCTACATCGATTTGATGATTCTCAGAAGTTGCAGACGCAATAGAGCTTATCGATTGTAGAACAATCGAAAGAACTAATATTATCCTTAAAGCAACAGTGAAATTCAAAATAGACACCCATAAAATTGTGAGATAAAACTATAACAAGAAGCGACAGTTGAGACTAGCTCTATGTTTCTTTTTCATGCTCATCTCTGCAAGTTTCTTTGGGAAACTCAAACTCAATGGTTGTATGAGACAATTTATATTCTGAAAGTTCAATTGCGATAGTTTGTTTTAATGCAACGAGTTCATTCACACTTGAGTTTTTAGATAACTCCAAATGAGCTGTTAGTACATGACTTTCTCCGTCTAACGACCAAAAGTGCATGTGATGAACCCCATTAACTTCAGGTAATTTAATTAAAGTTTGTTTGATATTCTGTTGAGTTTCTTCATCTGGAGCGGCTTGAAGAAACAAAACAAGTGTAGATTTTAGATTTCTGAAAACATTAAATAAAATAAATAATGTAAAACCAATTGATAGCAGTGGGTCTAGTATTGGCAGTTCTACAAATAACAACACAATTGAAACAATTAGAACGGCGACCCAACCCAGAACATCTTCCAGTAAGTGCCAAGTTAGTACTTTTTCATTTAAAGTTTCCCCAGCTTTTAATTTGAATACGGCATACCCATTTACGGCAACACCGAGTATCGCAAGCCCTAACATTCCTTCAACTACAGGCATTTCAGGGTTGGTTAGCCTTGGAATTGCTTCAAACAACACCCAAATTGAGCCAATTACTAATACAACGCCATTTACTAATGCCCCGAACAGTGTAAGTCGGCGGTAACCATAGCTGTATTTATCTGGCGCTGCTTTGTTTGAAAAACGACTTAATATCCATGCAAAGCCAATCGATAAACTATCTCCTAAGTCATGCACCGCATCAGCCATAATAGCGGTACTGTTGGTGAGCCAACCACCAATAAATTCGATGATCGTAAAGGTAACATTGAGAAAAAATGCCCAACCAATCCTGTCGTCTGTTCCATGTTGATGACTATGACTATGACTATGACTATGACTATGCATTTTGTACCTCCAGCGCTTTATTTTTTCTTAGATTAATGACATTGAAATTTATTAGGTGGCGGATCACTTTTTGATACATCCAGCGTTTGACTCCAGACAAATTAGTGCCTTTTTCAAGATAAAACTCATCAGGGGAATTATAAAGTCCAAAGTCGTCGTGAATCCCTTCTTTTTGAATATATGTGTCGGTTCCGCGCCAATCTGTATCTGGTGATGAAAAACATTTTGTTGCAACACCATAACCACAGAAATTGTCTTTTTGGTAAGGCCTGAGACTTCCCGACACTTTTTATGGTAAAAATGTAACTATAACCATAAGAGGTAAATCATGGGTAAAGGTATCCGATATACAGACGAGTTTAAGCAAGAAGCAGTGAATCAAGTTGCTGTCCATGGCTACGCTGTTAACGATGTTGCAGAACGTCTCGGTATAAGCACTAAGACGCTTTATGCGTGGCTTAAAAGATTTTCAAAGCCAACTAAAGCACGAGTAGAAGACCAGGACTTACGAGCTGAAAATGCAAGGTTAAAACGTGAGTTGAAGCGCCTTGAGCAAGAAAGGAACCTGTTAAAGGAAGCCGCGGTATTCTTTGCCGGCGAGTCAAAGAAAGATACCGGTTTATAAAGTCTCGTTGTTCACGTTATCCCGTGAGAGTTTTGTGTCGAGTGCTAGAGGTTCATCCCAGTGGTTATTATGACTGGCTTAAATCGCCAATCAGTAAGCGAGAGCGGGCAGACCAACAGCTTGCACAAAAAATTAAGCAGTTTTGGATAGAGAGCGGTGGTTTTCATGGCTACCGTAACATCTACATGGACTTTCGTGATGCCAATGAATATTGTGGCCGTGATCGGATCTTACGCTTAATGCGAAAATCAGGCATTCGTGCGCAAAGAGGGTACAAAGTGCCACGAGGTTATTACGGCGGTAAAAGTGATATTGTAGCCGAAAATAAGTTGAATCGTGAATTCAATGTTGAGCGACCTAACCAATGGTGGGTGACCGACATTACTTATATTAAAACTCATGAAGGCTTTCTTTTTCTGGCCGTCGTCATGGACTTATTCGCACGTAATATTGTTGGTTGGTCCATGAGCGATAGAATGACAGAGGACTTAGCAATGCAAGCGATTACAGCAGCATATTGGCGACGAAAGCCTCAACAGCAGGTCAGTTTGCACTCAGACCAAGGCTCTCAATATTCCAGTCGGCAATTTAGAAAGCTACTTGATGCATACAATATTGTACCCAGTATGAGTCGTCGTGGTAACTGTCATGATAATGCCGTCGCAGAGAGTTTTTTCAGCAATTTAAAGAAAGAAAAAATACGTCGTCGAATTTATCAAAACCGAGCTGAAGCTAAGCAAGCTGTGTTTCATTATATTGAGATGGTTTATAATCCCACTCGCCGACATACAAAAAATGATAGGGTATCGCCAAATAACTTTGAGCGTGAATATTTTAAACGGGTAGAAAGTGTCTAGAGAAGTCAGGCCTTACCATTTATTTGATTAAACTTTTGCTGTATTGAAGTGAGATATTGATTGTCTAAAATAAAGCCCTCTAAGTTGATCCAACGTCCTTCAAAGTAAACTTCAACCCAACTGTGAATAATGTATTTGGGTGCTAACCAAAAGACATAGTTAGGAATAGCTCCTTTTTGTAATTGCTGATCTATTGTAAACCCGTGAAATCGGCACTGAATTCCTAATCCACGTAATAAGGCCATTAAAAGGTTGCCCTTAGTGTTACATTGCCCGTATCCGTCAGATAAAACTTTACTTGCGGAAATATCGTCGCTTTCGTTATAGCCAAATAGTATTTCGTCTTTTACAAACTGATAAGCAGTGCCAATCTTGTTGTAGTCATCAAGCACATGCCATTTTCGCTCTGTTATTAATGATTGGATAGTGGGGTGTTCAAAATTAACTATCTCAGTTTTTTTAAGATATTCTTGATTCATAAGAGCTTCCTTACTTTGAATTGCAGCAGGTTGATTGTTTATTTTTATCTGATACTTCAGATGTATATTGAGCCGATACTAATTCTTGTTTGGCATCCGTTAATATCATGTAAGCACCTCGAAGAATTAACATTGAAATGATGCTACCAATAACAATATCAGGCCAGCGTTGTTCTAGCACCATGACAAGGATGCCAGCAAATACGACACCAAGGTTTGCGATCACATCATTAGCTGAAAATATCCAGCTAGCCCTCATATGCACTTCATCATTATTGTGCTTTCGTATAAGCATCAAACAAATGACATTAGCGATTAATGCCACAGAACCAACTCCAATCATAAACCAAGAATGAGGCTCACTTTCTCCAACTAGTCGCCTAGATATATCGAGAAGAATTAGAACCCCTAACCCCAATTGGAAATAACCACTTACTAATGCTGCATAAGCTTTATGTTGGATTGACTTCCCCACGGCATATAAGGCAATGGCATAGACGATAGCATCAGCTAGCATATCTAACGAATCAGCAATTAATGCGGTTGATTCAGATAACCAACCTAAACCAATTTCAAATACAAACATCGTGGCATTTATGGCTAAAAGCCAATAAAGCACTGTTTTTTGTTGGTCATCTTTTAATTCTACTTCACAGCCACAACCGCTCATTTTTTTACTCCGCCTTACTTGTATAATTCAAGTGTAAAACCTATAGTAACTATAGAGTCAAGTTTAAAAAGAAAATATTATGAAAATAGGTGAATTATCGAAAACATCCGGTTGTTCTATACAAACTATTAGATTCTATGAAAAAGAAGGATTACTTTCTGATCCAGAGCGTACAGAAGGTAACTTCAGATTGTATGACGTTACCGCTTTGAAGCAATTAGAATTCGTAAAACATTGTCGCAGTCTCGATATCTCTCTTATAGATATTAAACGTCTTATCGACCTAAAAAATAAACCAGAGGAAAGTTGCTCAAGTGTAAATGCGCTGATTGCGCAACAATTAGCTTTGGTAAAAAAACGCATGAAAGAATTAAAAGCCTTAAAAAACGAATTACAACAAATGGCTAGTACGTGTAATTCTGATAATACCATTGAAGGGTGTGGGATAATTAAGTCATTAGATAGCTAAAGTGATGTATAAAAGACTCTTTTTTAACTCACCTTGATTATTGATACAGGCTAATTAATAGTTATTTTCTTACCCACACGAACAGATTTGAGTTCCCCGGCAAACTCTCTCAACTAACAATAGAGATTTGTCGCTAGTATCGTGAGCACCTAACGTGACCATTTTGAGTCTACGAGACATTAAATTAATGTCATTAAGGACGTATTGTTTATCAATAAGCGAGCATACTCCTTCGCTGTATATCAATACCTTTGACGGGGATGTATATGCATTTACAAGATAAACGAGTCAGAATTAGAGATGTATCAACCATGTGCACTGGTATAACTTTTGACTACTAACCGTCAAATGAGATTATGAATGCTACATGTACCCCTTTGAAAAAACTGACGATAATCAAATATTCATAAATGTTTACACAGTATCAATTTACTTAGTCGAAAATTTACATTAGTATAGGCGATGTATATTTTTATGAGAATTTTATGTCTAAAGCATTTTCAAAAGTCTTAGTAATAACGCTTATGCTGTTTGCCTTTGTAGGGCAAGCATTTGCGTATTCTGCTATGTCTTGCGAAATGTCATCAGGTTCTCACGAATCACACATGAACATGGATCATTCCAAGATGAGTCATCATAAAGGAATGGATCATGGTGATATGAATAAAAGCAGTAATGGTCAATCAGAAGATTGTTGTGATGTTGAATGTGTTTGTCCTGCAAATGCTTGCTCATCTACGACAGTCCTATATTCCAGTGTTGATTCGACAGATATTCAAATATTGAGTGAATCTGTAGCTGCTCTGCAATCTAAACAACCTCATTCAATTTCCACTTCCCTTTATCGTCCACCAATTTTTGCCTAATACAGGATTAGTGCGCCCAAATTTTGCGCACATGTAATTAATTTTTCTGTTAGTCAATATAGCGTCGTAGCGCTATAGATATTTTCCAGCGATGTCTGGGGGCAAAAATGATCAATAAGTATTTAAAAATAGCAGTTGTAATGCTGCTTTCACCTGCGTTTGCAAACGCTAATGAACATAACCATGCAGACAATCACGACGTAACACCTTTGGAGTTAATCGTTTATAAAACCCCTACTTGTGGGTGTTGTAAAAAATGGATAACTCATATTGAAGACGAAGGGATTGTTGCGCACTCCAAAGATTTTCGAAACATCAGCAACATCAAAACTAAGTATGGTATCAAGCCTAATTACCGTTCCTGCCACACGGCAGTGAGTAGAAACGGATTTGCCTTTGAAGGTCACGTACCTGCTAAATTTATTCAGCAGTTCTTATCAGAAGAGCACCCGAATGCGATTGGGCTTTCAGTTCCAGCAATGCCAGTTGGCTCTCCCGGTATGGAAGTCGGTGACCGCTTTATGCCATACAAAGTGTTAATTCTATTTAAAGATGGAACGAGTGAAGTCTATGCAAAAGTTAAGACATACGAGGAGCAATTCTAATGAAATTGAACGCTTCAAACCTTACGTCACTTTCAACTGCGCTACTGCTCGGCTTATCTGTATTCTCTGTTCAAGCTGAGAAAGTAGTGTCGCTTGAACAAGCTATCACCTTAGCTCAGCAAAATGACCCTTGGCTTCATGGTAGCCGATTGAAACAAAGTGCGGTTGAAAATAGAAGTATCGCTTCAGGTACTTTGCCTGACCCGAAAGTATCGCTAGGGATAATGAATTTACCAACAGATACTTGGGATTTAGATCAGGAAGGAATGACTCAGCTAAAGGTTGGTGTTTCTCAAATGTTTCCGAGAGGAGATAGTCTAGAGATCAAACAAGACCAGTTAAAAATCGAGTCCACGAAATTTCCATTGCTACGTGAGGATCGTAAAGCGAAGTTGAAAAGCCAAGTGTCACAGCTTTGGCTAGATGCTTACTTAGCCCAACAGACCATTAAATTGATAGAAGAAGATTGGGCGCTTTTTGAGCAGATGGCAGAAGTGGCTAAAGCTAGCTACTCAAACGTTGTTGGTAAAACCAGACAGCAAGATGTTATTCGTGCTCAATTGGAAATCGTGCAGTTAGATGACAGGTTAACTTCGCAAAAGCAGAAACTAGAAACGACAATCGCTCGCCTTAATGAGTGGCTTCATATTTACGATGCTGCTCGCTTAAATGAATCATTCAACTTTGACGCGCAACCACTAGAGTTTAGCGTCTCAAAAGAATTGCCTTCGATTCGATTGAACAATCCAACAGTCCTAACAGCATCTAATTACTCAAGAAATCTATTGGCTCAGGAACTTGCTAATCATCCAGCCATACTTGCAATTGATGTAAAACGCAAAGCTTCAGAAAAAGGAGTTGAGTTAGCCAAACAGCAATATGAGCCGCAATGGGGTGTCAATGCGAGCTATGCCTATCGTGACAATATGCCTTCTGGTGATAGCCGAGCTGATTTATTTTCTGTTGGGGTAACGTTTGATTTGCCTTTGTTCACTGAGAATAGACAAGATAAGCAAGTTGCAGCTTCTATTGCTGATTCAGAAGCTATAAAAACCGAGAAATTATTGCTGACAAAACAAATGATCAGTGCGGTGGAAAAGGAGCTTAGACAGCTTAAACGTTTATCTGACAGGCAGTCTATTTATCAAAAACAACTTCTCAAACAAACGCATGACCAAGCTGAAGCGTCATTGACGGCTTACACCAACGATGATGGCGATTTTGCCGAAGTTGTTCGAGCAAGAATTGCCGAATTAAATGCCAGAATATCAGCCTTAAAAATTGATGTTGACGCACTTAAAACAGTTGCTCGCATTAACTATTTCTTTTCGTACTCTCAAACTAACTCAAATGCTGAGCATAAGCCAATGCACACTTCGCACAGAATGAATCAGCACTTATCCAATCAGCAATTTGGAGAAAAATAATGTCAACGAATACTAAAACACCAAATTTGAAACTAGTAGCCGCCATCATCATTGGGGCAGCACTAGGTGCTGGAGCATTAAGTTTATATCAAGGTACAGGTTCAAGCGGTAATGGCAATGAAGCTACATCAGGAGAGAAAAAACCGCTGTATTGGGTTGCACCGATGGATTCTAATTACCGCCGTGACAAGCCCGGTAAGTCGCCTATGGGTATGGATTTAATTCCTGTGTATGAAGAAGGATCATCTGGTGATGACTTTGGCCCCGGAGCCGTAAAAATCGCGCCTCATGTAGTGAATAATCTTGGGGTTCGCACAGCTCCTGTTGAGCTTAAAAATATGCATACTGAAATATCAACCGTAGGTTACGTTCAATATGATGAAGATAAGCTAATTCACATCCATCCACGTGTAGATGGTTGGATAGAAAAGCTCTACGTCAAAGCCGCAGGTAATCCTGTTGAGAAAGGGCAGCCTCTATATACACTATATTCTCCTCAGCTAGTTAACGCGCAAGAAGAACTATTAATAGCTATAAAGCGCAATAATAGTTCCTTAATTGCGGCGGCCAAAGATCGGCTTAAAGCGTTACAGCTTTCAGCAGACTTTATTCAAAAGCTAGAAAAGACACGAAAGGTTCAGCAAAACATCACCTTTTACTCCCCTCAGGCAGGTGTTGTTGATGGTTTGAAGATTAGAGAGGGTTTTTATGTAAAGCCGGGAAACACCATATTAAGCATTGGTCAGCTAGATCAAGTTTGGGTTGAAGCAGAAGTGTTTGAACGTGACGCAGCCTTAATTGAAGAGGGACTTCCTGTATCAATGACACTTGACTATTTACCCGGTGAGGACTGGGCTGGTGTCGTTGATTATGTCTATCCAACCTTGAACAGTAAAACACGCACACTCAGAGTGAGGTTGAAGTTTGACAACCCAGACTATCAATTAAAACCAAACATGTTCGCACAAGTCTCTATTCACGCTAATCAAGCTGATAGCACCATACTTGTGCCTAAAGAAGCTGTTATTCGAACAGGTAAACAAGACAGAGTTGTACTTGCGTTAGGGGATGGCCAGTTTAAATCTATTGAAGTGACTATTGGCCGTGTTGATATCGATAGTATCGAAATCTTAGAGGGCCTTAATGAAGATGATGTTGTGGTGACATCAGCTCAATTCTTGATTGATTCTGAATCAAGTAAAAGCTCTGACTTTAAACGAATGACTCACGATGAAGTGCCCAACTCTGTTTGGATGCAAGGTGATGTTAATAGTGTTATGACTGGGCATCGCATGGTTAATATCAGTCACGGCCCTGCTGAAGCTTGGGATTGGCCTGAGATGGTTATGGATTTTACTGTGGCTGAAAAAGTTGATATTGACTCATTAAAGTCTGGTCAATCTTTGCACTTTGAGGTGAGTAAAACCGAAGATGGTGGATATGAAATTACTGGAATTCATATCATGAGTGAGGCCGCTGATATAGGTGAAGAAGTATCTTCAGCAACAGTATCAGGTCTAATCAATGCGATTAATGTTGATACGCGTATTCTAAATATTAGCCGAGGCCCAATAGAGAAATGGGATAGACCTGCTGCGACGATGGATTTTATCGTCGCGGACAATATAGAAATAGTTGATTTCAATGTTGGTGATAACGTCACTTTCACTTTTGAGGTGAGAAATAATTTGGTTATCACTGAAATCTATCTTGAATCAAATGAGCAACTAAAGCATGAACCTAAAAGTGCTGTTGACCATTCAAATCATTAAGTTAGGAGATAAATAATGATTGAATCAATTATTAGGTGGTCGATAGGTAATCGCTTTTTCGTCATCTTAGCTACCTTAATTTTGATTGGTGGTGGGTTATTCTCAATTAAAAATACACCAGTTGATGCATTACCAGATCTTTCTGATGTTCAAGTGATAATTAAAACGAATTATCCCGGTCAGGCACCACAAGTAGTGCAAGATCAAGTTACTTACCCTTTAACAACAGCAATGCTGTCAGTTCCGGGGGCTATTACAGTTCGGGGGTATTCATTTTTTGGAGACTCCTTTGTTTATGTCATCTTTGATGAAGACACCGATTTATATTGGGCAAGGAGCAGAGTACTTGAATATTTAAGTCAAGTAGCCCCTTCGCTACCTGCTACCGCACGCCCACAACTAGGACCTGACGCCACAGGCGTTGGCTGGGTTTATTTATATTCCCTTGTAGACAAAACGGGCAGCTTAGATATTAGCCAATTGCGTAGTATTCAAGATTGGTTCTTAAAATATGAATTGCAAACTGTACCGGGAGTTTCTGAGGTTGCTGCTGTTGGTGGCATGGTTAAACAATATCAAATACAAGTCGATCCCGATAAATTAAGAGCCTACGGTATACCACTTAGTCACATTCAAATGGCACTTAAACGTGGTAACCAAGAAACAGGTGCCTCAGTTGTTGAAATGGCGGAAGCAGAGTACATGGTTACCGCAACTGGCTATATCAAAAGTATTTCCGACATAGAGTTGATCCCTCTTGGTGTTAACGCACAAGGAACCCCGCTTACCATTGGCGATGTGGCGGAAGTCAACCTAGGTCCACAAATGAGACGAGGCATTGCTGAACTAAATGGTGAAGGAGAAGTCGTTGGTGGTGTTGTTGTTATGCGCTTTGGCGAAAACGCACAAAAAACAATTGATGGTGTAAAAGCTAAATTAGAAGAGTTAAAAAAAGGGTTGCCTGAAGGAGTTGAAATAGTCACGGTTTATGACCGTTCTGGCCTAATTGGAGAAGCTGTAGAAAACCTTTGGGGTAAATTACTCGAAGAGCTTGCGGTCGTTGCAATTGTATGTGTTGCATTTTTATTTCATTTGCGCTCATCAATTGTAGCAGTTGTTACTTTACCTATTGGCATCTTAGCGTCATTTATCATCATGCACATGCAAGGAATTAATGCCAACATTATGTCATTAGGTGGTATTGCTATTGCTATTGGCGCGATGACAGATGGTGCGATAGTGATGATTGAAAATATGCATAAGCATATGGAAAAAACGCCACTAACGGATGAAAATCGTTGGCAAATAGTCTCGAAAGCTGCAAGTGAAGTCGGTCCAGCACTATTTTTTAGTTTGCTCATCATTACAGTCTCATTCTTGCCAGTATTTATTTTGGAAGCGCAAGAAGGAAGAATGTTTTCTCCACTTGCTTACACAAAAACATATGCAATGGCCGCATCAGCAGGCTTAGCGATAACATTAGTTCCTGTTTTAATGGGGTATTTTATTCGAGGAAAAATTGTTTCAGAAAAGAAAAACCCTTTAAACAGACTGCTTATTGCTATCTACATGCCTGTTTTAAAGCAAGTTATGAAGTTTCCTAAATCGACAATAGTAGCAGCAATATTAGTGACGATTGTTGGTTTTTGGCCTGTCGATAAAATTGGTAGTGAATTTATTCCTCCTTTAGACGAAGGCGATCTTATGTATATGCCGACTACCTATCCGGGAATTTCCATTGGTAAGGCAAGAGAAATTCTACAGCAGACAGACAAGCTAATTAAAACAGTGCCAGAAGTTGAAACAGTATTTGGTAAAGTAGGAAGAGCTGAAACTGCAACTGATCCCGCGCCTCTAACTATGATTGAGACCTTCATTCAGTTGAAGCCTCAAGAAGAGTGGCGTGAGGGAGTTACAACAGAATCTCTAAAAGCTGAGTTTGATAAGTTGGTTAAGTTTCCGGGCTTGACGAATGCTTGGGTTATGCCAATCAAAACTCGTATTGATATGTTGGCAACAGGTATTAAAACGCCAGTAGGTATTAAAGTAGCAGGAGCTGATTTAAATACGATTCAAGAGATAGGGCAACAAATAGAGCAATTGTTACCAGAGGTGACAGGGACAGCTTCAGTTTATTCTGAACGAGTTGCAGGTGGACGATATATTAAAGTTGATATTTCGCGTGAAAAGGCAAGCCGTTTTGGATTAAATATCGATGACGTGCAGCAAGTAGTGTCAACTGCTATTGGAGGGATGAATGTCACTCAAACTATTGAAGGGCAAGAGCGTTACCCTGTCAACTTGCGATACCCACAAGATTATCGAGACTCTCCGGAACAGTTATCACGATTACCCGTTGTCACTCCTAATGGGCAACGTATCGCTTTAGGTGACGTAGCTGAAATAAAAGTAGAAGTAGGTCCTCCGGGGATTAAAAGCGAAAATGCTCGTATTAATGGCTGGACGTTCATTGATATAGAGGGCGTTGATGTTGGTACTTATGTTGAAAGTGCAAAAAAACACTTAGCCAACAACCTAATATTACCAGCAGGATATTCAATTACGTGGGCTGGCCAATATGAATATATGGAAAGAGCGAAGGCCAAGCTAACTTATGTTGTTCCATTGACGCTCGCCATAATTGTTATTTTGCTTTATTTGAATTTCAGAGCGTTTAGTGAGGTTGCGATCATCATAGTGACCTTGCCAATGGCGATGATCGGTGGCTTATGGCTGATGTATTTAGAAGGCTTTAACTTCTCTGTAGCTGTTGGTGTAGGCTTTATTGCTCTGGCTGGTGTTGCTGTTGAGATAGGTGTGATAATGCTGGTTTATCTCAATCAAGCACTCGCTGAACTTAAGGAAAAAGCCGAGGAGCGAGCAGAACTTATTTCAGATGATGCTTACCAAGATGCATTATTGCACGGTGCAGGCTTACGAGTGCGCCCTGTTATGATGACGGTTGCCACAATCATTATCGGTTTAATGCCTATTTTATATGGTACAGGTACAGGCTCTGAGGTAATGAGTCGTATTGCAGCACCTATGGTAGGCGGAATGACAAGTGCTGTTTTGTTAACACTAATTGTGCTTCCAGCCATTTATTCAATCGTTAAAAAGCCTGAAGTAAATGCCTTTAATAAAGAGCTTTCTAACGCGGAGCTAAAGAATAATGCTTAGCAGAGTTAGGAAGTACCATAAATGGCTAATGGCTTTTGTGGGAGTACAGTTCCTTTTCTGGTCTATTACTGGCGTGTATATGGTGAGTATGGATATTCACTATATACACGGCGAAACCTTGGCTAAGAGCGAGGAAGCCAAAATAGATTTAGCTAGTGTGGATTACTCCATTGCAAAGCTAGCTGCGGATTACCCTCAAGCTAGCCAAGTCTCGCTTACCCAAAGCATGGGCAACCCTTTGTATTCTTTTATTAATGGAGAACAGGGGAAAATGGCAATTGATGCTAAAACAGGGGCTGTTCAAGCCCTTGTTGATGAAATCAAAGCTAAAGAAATCGCGCAATATCACTATGCGATGAATCATGAAATCAACAGCACAAGGCTGATTAAGTCAGTGACTGATATGCCTGCTGAATTGTCTCCAAGACACTTACCAGTTTGGAGAGTGACGTTTGAGCAATTCGCCACACCAACATTTTATATAAGTCAACAAACTGGCGAACTCGTTGCCAAGCGGCATGATTACTGGCGCTTGTTTGATTGGATGTGGCGTTTTCATATTATGGATTACGATGATGGAGAAAACGTATCTAACTGGTTTTTGTTCTTAGTTGCCACTCTAGGTCTAATGGGAGCAATTACTGGCGCAGTATTGACTTATTATCGAGTGCTTTCCCCAAATAAAAAGGGAGTCATTTAATGCGACTATTTAAGTTGAATACAACGTTACACAAATGGCTTTCTTTATTTGTTGGTTTACAACTGCTTATTTGGTTGGGAACGGGCCTTTACTTCAATTTGATGGATCACAGTAAAGCCAGTGGTAATGAGCTTAGAGTTCATTCTCATCATGAAGGTAACATTACAGACTTTAGATTTATCCCTTTTAAAGACATTACTAGTGAAGCACCTCAAGAAGTAAAACTTATATGGATTTTACATCAGCCTTACTATCATTTAGTGTTCGATAAGGGGCAGCATAGCTATCAAGAACGCCACTCAAAGCTATTTGATGCTGTAACAGGAAAGCCATTTAGTCTAGCTGAAGAACAAGTACTAACTTTGGCAAAAAACTCCTACTCAGGAGAGGGTAAGTTTACTACTCCAGTGTTATCTCAACCTCCATTTTCTGATCACGTAAGGCAACAAAATCCTATGTGGCAAGTTGTCGTTGAGGATGAGAATAATACAACTATTTATTTAGATAGTATTACAGGCCAAGTGCTTCGCCATGCCAATGATGATTTCAGATTGAAAGATCTGATGATGAAGCTTCACTTTATGGACTATGGCAATTCTGGAGGATTTAACCATTGGTTGATCATTGCATTTGCTTTTGCAACGCTATTCCTTTCAGTTACTGGTGTTACTTGGCTGATACAACAGTATCGAAGTGGTTTACTGAAGTTAAGTTGGGGCACTAACAGGCAAAAAGTGGCAGTGACTTTTTCCAATGAAAATACTATTACTGACATCTCAGCAGTTGACCGCTCAACTGTATTAGAGGGGCTAGCTAGTTCACATGTATACCTTCCTTCAAGTTGCGGTGGTGGCGGTACTTGTGGCAAATGCGTGTTCTTAAGTTCAACTAAATTACCTATCACACTATCTGAACAGGAACATTTATCTCAGGAGCAACTTAAGGAAGGCTATCGGCTTGGATGTCAGCATAGGTTCTCTGAAATTAGTTCGATTGAAGTTAATACTGATCTCAATATTGAAAATCATGAGCTAGTTGTGGTTGCGACAAATTTCATTACTCCTTTTATCAAGGAAGTGAAATTTAAGCTGAAATCAGGCAAGCAATTGGAATTTAAAGCTGGTGCATATATGCAATTTGACGTGCCAGCAGGGATGAATAGCCTACGCCCAGATGATATGCCTGAGAACTTTGAAAAATACTGGGAAAGTTATTCTCATGGAAAGTTTTCACATGACAGCGTAACTCGCCATTACTCCTTGGTTAACTTTAATCAAGAAACAGATGAGCTAACCTTCAACATCCGCTGGCAAACTGCTAAGGATGGTTATAAAGCAGGTATAGGTTCAAGCTATTTAGGGTCACTCGAAGTTGGTGAAACGATAATCGCAAAAGGTCCTTTTTCTGACTTTTATGCTACTTCAGGTAAAAAGGTTCCTCGCATATTTATTGGCGCTGGCTCAGGACTTGCCCCACTCAGAGCTATCATTTTTGAACAGTTGAAAAAACGCCAAGATGAAGGTGACTTGACTCTCATCTATGGTGCGCGAACTGAAGATGATTTGCTGTACCGCGATGAGTTGAACTTATTGAGTGAGCAGCATAAAAACTTTTCTTATATTCCTACACTTTCTAACCCTTCAGAACAATGGCAAGGGCATTCTGGCTATGTACAACAAGTACTTCTGCCGTATTTGAGCCAAAACGTAAAATTCCTGTCTACAGAATTTTACTTGTGCGGCCCAGAAGCAATGATGAGTGAAGTGGAACAAATAATTACTGATGTTGGTATACCCAGTAATCAAATTTTCAAAGACAAATTTAGTCGTTAATTCATAAATTAAACAGAGGTAAATATGAAAACATTAATTAAATTTTTAACCGTAATCAGCGTTGTTTTTAGTAGTGCGGTTTTCGCGCATGTGCATCTTGAAAAAAGCGTGCCTGCTGATAATGCAATGCTAATGAAGACTCCAGAAGAGTTAAGGTTGGCATTTAGTAAAGAGGTTCGTGTAGTCAAAATTACATTGAAAAACAAAAAAGGTGAAAAGGTTAAGTTTGGCTTTAAACCTACTAAAGAAACCAATACCGAATTTACGTGGAAGCTACCGAAACTTGCACCTGCTAACTATGTTGTTGATGTTACTTTCTTAGGTAAAGATGGGCATAAAATGAAAGATAGTTTTGGCTTTATGGTTCACTAATTTTGAGTTGAAAACATCTAGCAGAGTTTAGCAAACTCAGGTTTAAATAAGGCTGTAATGGTGCTCTTTTAATAGAGCACCATTATTGTTTTATTAGCTCTCATCATTCAGAGAAAGTAGTAACTCTGCAAGATTATTGGAAATAATATTTATAGCGAACACGGGAATTTAGAGTGAACATAATTAAAAACTTAAAAATTAAACGAGTAATTACTCGACTATTAGTTACCTTGAACATGCTTGTATTGCCTACAGCTCTGGCTCACGAGACATTTTTGCTTCCAACTCAAAGTGTTTGGGAAATGAATAGTAACGTTGAGGTTAGAATGGCGAGCGGATTGAGCTTTCCTGACCTTACATGGGGCGTAAACCAAGAGCGTATTTCTTCGTCAACGGTTCAACTAAATGGAAAAGATGTAGCCGACCCATTATTTAAAGATGGTAAAGCTTTTTTAACCGTTAATTTCAATGCAAGTGAAGCTGGCTTTGGGGTGGTAGCTATAAGCACTAAAAAACGCTCTGGTGATATCGAACATGAAAATACCGAAGGATATTTGGAGGAAATAGGTGCATCAGAATCTATTAAGCAGGCATTTAGAGCATTACCGGGAAAGCCTGCATTACACAGAAGTTACGTCAAACATACAAAAAGTTTGATTTGCGTTAAAAGCTGCAAGAATAGCCAAGATTTAAGTTTGAAGCCTGTCGGTCAAAAGCTGGAATTTATAACTGCTAGTGATGATGCAGGTCGCTTTCAGCTTCTACTCGATGGTAAGCCTCTACCTCACCATGAAGTTAAGGTCAGAGATTCTGCAAAAGATCTTTATCAATATACAACTGATTCTCGCGGCATGTTTTCTATTGGAGAGCAGGTATCGGGTACTGTCATGTTTGCAGCCGTTGCAATAACTTTGCCTGAAAAAGCAGATGGGCTTTATCACAGTGATTATGCCACTTTAGTGTTAAACACTGAGCAATAGGTTTGTATTTTCTCAATATTAAAGAGTGTTTGTTATGGAAATGATTATTTGGAATACCGTTATTGTACTGTCCAAAATTGTATTTTACGTCGGCTTTGCCTGTATTGCTGGTTATACATTTTTCAGGCAAATATTTGAGCATAACGAATCTCATAATAATGTTGAAATAGCGAACCTAAAATGTACAAAAACTTCAGCCTTGGTCGCTTTTATTACTAATGTGGTTTGGTTTTTTGCTAGTACTGGTGCAATGGCTGAAGAAGGCATTCAAGGGGCGCTAGACCCTGATATGTTGGCGATAATGTGGGACTCATCTGTCGGTGATGGATCTCTACTTCGAGGTCTTGGATTGGCTCTAGCGATATTCGCGATAACGTCACGCATTAAACTCAAATATCTTGGACTGAACAAGTACTTAAAACAAATTGTGTTAGTGTCTAGCTTATTAACCCTAGCGTACTCCTTCACGCTACTGGGCCATGTATCAGAGCTAGGCATATTTGAAAAAGGCTTACTGATATTCCACGTGCTTGTTATGGCTTGGTGGTTCGGAGCGTTGTTTCCGCTTAAACAAGCTTGCCATGAACCGGACTATGAGCAGCTCTACTCATTGATGGACAAGTTTGGAAGGCAAGCAAGTATCGCGGTGAGTCTATTGTTAATTGCTGGCCTTTGGTTAGCTTTTCAATTAGTCGGAAATGTTGAAGAACTGTTTAGTTCAAGCTATGGGCAAACACTGTTACTTAAATTAGCTCTCGTGACTTCGATATTGGGCATCGCAGCTAAGCATAAATTAAAACTCGTCCCACAACTTAAAAATAAAGATGGCAGAGAAGCACTATCTAAATCTATCTCGATAGAAATGGTAGTAGCTTTTGCCATTTTATCGGTAACTGCTGGGCTTACTAGTGTTGTTGGCCCTGCAAATTAAAACCTAAAAGAGAGAATGAAAATGAAAACAATAAATATATTACTCGTTTTATTAATGACGTTTAGTTTCGCAGCAAACGCTCATGGTAATAAGAATAAAGACAAAGGTTTGTTTAAAGGTTTAGATACCCCTGCCGCAAAAGTCGTTTTGGCATTTCATCAAGCACTAGAAACGGGTAATAAGGATCTAGCAAGAGCACAGTTGGCTGATGATATGACCATCTACGAGGGAGGTCGTGTTGAAAGAAGTGCTGATGAATACGCCCATCACCATATGCTGTCGGATATGAAATACCTCGCTTCTATGAAGAGCAAAACACTTGAACATCAAGTAACGATTCTTGGAAGTACCGCTATATCTGCTTCGCGCAGTCATACTAAAGGTACTTACAAAGGCAAAGAGCGTGATTATCAAGGCATGGAAACAATGGTTCTCGTAAAACAAAACGGTGAATGGAAGATCAAGCACATTCATTGGTCACATTAATTTATTGGTCAAACAAAGGAGAACAACAAATGACTAAATATATATTAATTAGCATTCTGAGTATGCTGGCATTTTTTTCAAATGCGCATGATAAAAGCCACATGGATGATGAAAAGCAAATTACTCATATCATTCATCAAATTAAATATGGTTGGGAAAATGGCGATGGTAAGCCTTTTCGCAAGCACTTTCTTGATTTTAAAGGAGCAAGGTATTTTGAATCAGGTGGTCAAAATGTTGGGCTTAACGATTTGGTTGAACACCATGTTGAACCAGAAAAAGATGCGTTAGTTTTTCTAAGCTTGGATTTTTCTAATATCCAAATTCATATTGAAGGTGATTTTGCTTGGGCACTTGCCGATACAGCGGTAAAAGGCGAAGTGAGAAAATCAGGAAAAACCTTTGATAAAACAGGGTTTCAAACGTTTCTATTTAAGAAAGTAGATGGTGAGTGGAAGGTGTTACACAGCCATTCTTCTAGTCGAAATCGTGCAAAGAAATAGCTACATTGACTTGATGAGAGCTACCGCAATTACATTGATGGTGGCTTTTCATCTTGTCTGGGATTTAAACCATTTTGGCTATGTTACAACAGACATACCTAATGGTTTTTTCTGGAAAGAGTTAAGAGCAATAATTGTAAGCTTGTTCTTATTCTCGGTTGGTGCCAGTTTGGTTTATTCCTACCAAGGTGGTATATCATCGAAGAAGTTGTGTTGGCGGCTATTTAAGATATCTAGCGCGGCGTTCTTAGTGACCTTATCGTCACTTATTACTTTCCCTGAGCATTGGATTTACTTTGGTGTTTTACACTTTATTGCAGTCGCAACAGTATTGTTAGTATGGTTGGTCGGAAGACCTAAACTTGCTTTGCTATTATCTATGCTTACTTTTACAGCATATATAGTTTTAGAGATACCTTGGAATTGGCCTTTTAACTATATTGAAGGTTATATTTCAAAACATCCTAGTGACTTAGTTACTCCGTTTCCTTGGCTAGCCTTGCCCTTGCTTGGTATCTGGGCTACACATTTCAGAATTTTTGGTTTGGGTCCAGCCAATCAAAAAGCAATATCCCCTTATGTGACATCGCTTAGTCAACACTCTTTACTGATTTATCTGCTTCATCAACCTTTACTTTTTGCTGGTTTTAGCGCCATAGAATGGATCAATTAAATATGAAAGTCGTCTATTTTGGAAACAATCTATTTTCAAACTGTTTGGCACTTTTGATTAAGCAAGGCTTAAGTGTTGAAGCGGTTTATATCAATGATGTAGAGGAAAATGCAAGTATCGTTAAACGGCTTAGTGATATACATAAAATAGTAACACGTTCATTAAAACCGACGAAAGAAGAGCTTGATGAACATATAAAATCTGGAGTGACTCTTTTTGTCGTTGCTGACTATGGATATAGACTGCCGATCACAGATGTAAAATATGCTTTCAATATTCACCCCACGCTTTTACCTAAAGGAAGAGGCCCTACTCCACTAACATATTTAGTTGAGCTACCAGAATTTTCAGGCGTCAGTATACATAAACTCACGGATGTACTTGATGGTGGAGATATCTTACTCCAAGAGCAATTTGAAGTAGTACAAAATGAATCCATTTCCTCCATAATGGTGAAGTCAAGCTTGCTAGCGGAATCTTTACTGCAAACCTTGTTAAATGATCTCGAAACTATCTATGAGGGCGCTACGCCACAACAAGAACGATTGGCTACTTATTGGAAGCACCCTAGTATAGAAAGAAGAGTCATGTCGTGGCGTAATGACACTCAACAATTTAGGCAAGCAACACGTCAATATGGGCATTTCGGCATCTTAGTAAAATTGAAAGGAGAGCTTGTTATTGTCAGCCAATTAGAGGTGACCGATTTCAAACATGACTACAAGCTAGGCGGCATTATTTTTGAAGATCAAGCGTTGATTAGTGTGGCTATTAATGGCGGCTTTGTTGTTCTTATTAAAAGTAGAATGGGGCTAGTAAACTCAGCAGTACTAGAGTAGTTAATATATTAAACGTGTACGCAAAAAGCTTTGAAGTAGACTTTAAGGGCTAGGTTAGAACGTAGGTTTTAGTTCAAACTTTGACCAAGATCAATGAAATATTTGCATAAGCTGTTAGTGTTAATAATGCTATAGAAGGAATTAAAATGTTTAGACTTTTCAGGTGGTTTAAAATAGTGGTGATTACTGTGTTGCTTACGCAGCATGGCTTTGCTACTGCTAAACCAATGAATTGTGAAGAACATCATAAGGACTCTTCCGATACGCATATTATGCAACCAAGCAAAAATATGCATCATCAAACAATGCATGACAATACCCACCATCACACTGAAAATTTGCAAGATTCTAAACACAATCATGCCAATGAAGAGTGTGAAAAATGTAAAGCTGGTGACTGTCTATGCTGTGAAGGTGGCTTTTGTGCAAGCTTTCATTTAAATGCCTATCTTGTGCAAGAGGAAGAAGAAAATAGCAGCAATATTAACTTAGACTTAATTATTCAACGGATACCCCCGCCAGCCTCTGGCATCCATCTCTTACCTTATCGTCCCCCAATTATTGGCTAATCACGGGATCAGTGCGTCTTTTTTTCGCCAGTCCCATCAAAAATAGAACGATTTATTCATTGGTTTAAATAACCAACTGTTTTGAACAATTAGCACAATATTTTTGGGAGGCATGATGAACATGCTCAAATTATTGCCATTTGCAATAGCTACCGCTGTTGCGAGTGGGCACCTCTTAGCGAATGAACAACAAAATAATAGTCGCTTCGCGTTAGCGGGGTATGGAGACGTAAAATACGAAGACAGTAAATTGATGGATACCAGTGCATTCAGTGCGCGATTTGTACCTATTTTCTTGTTTAGTCTCAATGACAAAATGCATATAGAAGCTGAAACTGAGATCTCAGTCGATGAAAACGGGGAAACTGAAGTCGAGCTTGAATACGCTGATATTCATTATTTCCTTTCTGATACAACTACTTTTACAGCAGGTAAATTTCTACTCCCATTCGGCCAGTATGGGCCGAATCAACACCCTAGTTGGATAAATCGCTCAGCATTTTCTCCCGGTATTTATGGTGGGTTAGGCGGTCATGGCGGCTATCAACCTATGCAAGGTTTGTTACCCGTGATGAGTGATATTGGTATTGGTATTCAACACATAATTCCTTTGGGTAAAAATCAAAAAATATTCTTTGACGTATACGTGACCAACGGGCTTGCTGCCGAGGCTCCTCATGACGATGAAGAAGATGCCCATGATGAAGAGCCTGTGCAGGATGAACACGAAGAAGAGGTTGTCGATGAACATGCTGAAGAGGAAGACGAGCATGAGGAAGTTGATGATCATGCTTTGGAACTTCCTGAACTAGCGTTTGAAGCGACGAGTTCGGATAACAATTCAGATAAAGCGTTTGGCGGTCGTATTGCTTATGCTTTTCTTCCGGGCATTGAGGTTGGTGCTTCCTATTACACGGCAAAATACGATGATGACGAAAAACTAGGGTTTTCGGCAACTGGCTTTGATATCAACTGGATTGGTAACCATTACATCGTCAGAGGGGAATACATCAAAACAGAAACCGATGCCTTCGAAGAAGATGAACATGAAGAAAACAAAGTGATCACATTTGATCGCAATGGTTGGTATCTCCAAGCAACCTTTATGGCAGGAAAAATGTTCAATGTATTACAGTGAACAGATTTCGTCGTTGAATATGCTGAGACCAATAAAATTAACGAAGCAGAGCGTTGGGCTTATGGCATTAATTACTGGTTAGACAGTCGAGCTGTCATTAAGGCGACATACGAAGATACCACCGTTCACGATGGGGAAGACGACAAGCGCTTCGCTATCCAATACAGCTATGGCTTTTAAGGGGAGATACTTAGATGAAATCAATTATTCAAATATTACTGGTTGTCAGCTTATCTCTTTTCTCTGCGTTTAGTTCTTATGCACAAGAGAAAATTTCCGGTGCAGAAGTGATCAATAACAACTGTGCAAGATGCCATAACGCTCGCGCTGTTCATGAATTTTCTATTCCCGAATGGAAAGTCATTATGCCGCATATGCGAGAAAAGGCGCATTTAACAGGTAAAGAAACGCAAGCTGTTCTTGAATTTTTGGAACTAACTAGCCAAAGCGTACCTTTGGCAAAAAAAGTAGCGCCAGAAAAGATGATAGCGCCTGATGGAAAGCAATTGTTTACTCAATTTGGTTGCCAAGGCTGCCATTCATTGAAAGGTGATGGTGGCACTGTTGGGCCAGCGTTAGATGAAACGATTAAAAACAAAGGGATCGGCTTCTTTATTAAGAAGCTCCAAAACCCTCAGTTTAATAAATCAACTTCTCCTATGCCTAAAATGCCGCTAAACGAGCAACAGATAAAAGCGATAGCTGAGTACATTAAATCATAAGGATATGCTTGACCTGTGTCTTAGACACAGGTCTAAGCTGTAGGTGAGAGTACAAACTTAGGTGAAAAACTAAGGAGTAAATATGAAAGTAACAGAGCTGGCAAAAAGCCTTGGAACGACTGCTGATACGGTGCGCTATTACACGCGATTGGGACTGTTAAAACCTGCTAAGTCAGTGAACGGCTACAAGTCATACTCGAATAAGGAGGTATCGAGACTTAAATTCATTTTAAGTGCCAGAAACCTTGGTTTTTCCGTTGCTGATATCAAGCAAATTCTTAATGAATCTCAAGATGGTAAAAGTGCGTGCCCATTAGTCAGAAGCCTGATCAAAGAGCGGCTTGAAGAAACAGAAAAACAGTTTCAAGCAATGTTGGCACTTCGAGGAAAAATGTCTTCAGCTCTTTCTCAATGGGAAGAAATGGAAGACAAAGCACCGACTGCAAACATGGTTTGTCATCTCATCGAAAACTTTGAGCAAATTAAAAAAGCATAGGAGGAAAAAGGGTGGCTACTAACACAAATATAAAAACTGAATCAGGCTGTTGCTGTCAGGCAAAAGCTCAATCCTCTTCGTGTAAAAGTAAGGAGAATACGTTGGAGAAAGTATCACATAACCAACAGCTTATCATTGAAGGTGCTGGGTGTGCTAGCTGTGTAGGCAAAATTGAAGGGGCGTTGAAGGCAACTCTTGGAGTCGTCAGTGCGGAAATGAATTTTGCTGATAGGACAGTAACAGTTTATGGGACAGCTAAAACAAAAGAATTGATCAAAGCTGTTGAGTCAGTGGGGTATAACGCGAAGCCAATTGATGATAGCTCAGCAACAGATGCGCTTGATGAGAAAGAGGCGGCTGATTGGGCATATTATAAGAAGCTAATGCGCGATACGTTTATTGCCCTTTCACTCGGCGTTCCTTTGATGATCTACAGCATTGTAGTTGGAGAAATGACGGTTGAAACAAACCTTGAACGAATTTCTTGGTTGGTTGTAGGCATTTTAACTTTTGGTGTTATGTATTTTTCAGGCAAGCATTTCTATGTAGGAGCATGGAAGAGCTTCAAAAATCATTCAGCCAATATGGACACCCTAATTGCTTTAGGAACAGGCACGGCTTGGTTGTATTCGATGGTTGTCGTGTTTGCACCTGACGCTGTTCCATTGATGGCACGGCATGTTTATTTTGAAGCTACCGCCATGATCATTGGCTTAATTGATTTAGGTTTAGCATTAGAAATCAAAGCCAGAGGTAAAACCTCTGAGGCCATTAAACGTCTTATCGGCTTGCAAGCCAAAACAGCAACCGTGGTTCGTGACAACAAAGAAGTTCAGATAGGTATTGAGCAGGTTTTATTTAACGATATTGTGAAGGTAAAACCGGGTGAAAAAATTCCCGTCGATGGCGTGGTATTGGAAGGACACACCTCTATTGATGAGTCCATGCTGACAGGCGAACCTATGCCTGCTGAAAAAGCTGAAGAAGATGAGGTTGTCGCAGGTACTTTGAACAAATCAGGCATGATTTTATTTAGAGCCACACGCGTTGGTAAAGACACGGCGCTTGCACAAATCATCAATATGGTGAAACGAGCACAAAATTCAAAACCGCCGATTGGCCGTTTGGCCGATGTTATTTCAGCTTTTTTCGTACCTGTCGTGATGATTACCTCTGTGTTAAGTGCGCTAGCATGGCTTAACTTTGGACCTGAGCCAGCCATTGCTTTTGCCATCGTTTCAGCAACTACTGTGCTTATTATTGCCTGCCCGTGTGCTTTAGGCTTGGCAACACCCATGTCTGTCATGGTGGGAGTAGGAAAAGCAGCAGAAGCCGGAGTGCTTATTCGCAACGGTGAGGCACTGCAAACCGCCTCTAAAATCACTGCCATGATTTTAGATAAAACGGGCACTATTACTGAAGGGGCACCTAAGGTAACCGATATTATTTTAGCAAAAGCTACTGACGAAAAAGACGTACTACAGCTTGCAGCAAGTTTAGAAAGCGGCTCAGAGCATCCTTTAGCGCAAGCGATTGTTGAAAGTGCGTTAGATCAGGATATTGAGTTACTAAAAATTGAAGCCTTTAACGCCATTACGGGTTTTGGTGTAGAAGCAAACTGCAACAATAAAGCCCTGCTTTTCGGTAACGATAAACTAATGAAGTTAAAAGGCATAGACCTCACTGGCTTTGTTGGAAAAGCCCAGTCTTTAGCAAAAGAAGCTAAAACACCTATGTATTTTGCTGTTGATGGTGAGCTTGCCGCAATAATTGCTGTTGCAGATCCAATCAAGTCTGACTCAATCTCTGCTATCCAACGTCTTCAGGCCAATGGTATACGCGTCATCATGCTAACGGGGGATAACAAGGAAACCGCTGCCGCTGTTGCCAAAAAAGCGGGCATTAGCGAGTTTTTTGCTGAAGTGCTGCCAGAAGACAAAGCCAACAAGGTGAAAGAGCTACAAGGCAGTGGCGAAATCGTTGGTATGACAGGTGATGGCATCAACGATGCTCCGGCGCTAGCGTTAGCTGATGTTGGTTTTGCTATAGGCACAGGTACAGACGTTGCGATTGAAAGCGCGGATATTACCCTGATGCGTGGTTCACTTCATGGCCTTGCTGATGCCATCGCGGTAAGCAAAGCGACTTTACGAAATATCAAACAAAACTTGTTTGGCGCGTTTGTCTATAACGTAGCCGGGATTCCTTTTGCTGCGGGGGTTCTATACCCCTTCTTTGGCATTCTGCTTAGCCCTGTAATTGCTGGTGCTGCAATGGCGTTTTCGTCATTGACCGTAGTGTCAAATGCAAATCGACTTCGCTTTTTTAAAGCCCAAAACTCATAGAAAGTAAGCATTAGGAGAATCACAATGATGATAATTAACTTATTAGGCTTAGTGTTAATTGCAATGATTGTTTGGTGGTTTTGGCTATACAAACCCAATAAAACAATTGTTCAAGATAGTGAAGTACTCATTGAAGTGAGGGATGGCGTGTATTCACCATCCTCAATTCAAGTGTCTGCTAGCCAGCCTGTCACTCTGAAGTTTATGCGCAAAGATCAATCACCCTGCGCTGAAACAATGCTTATTCCATCATTGGAGATAAGTGAGCAGCTTAAATTAAATGAAATTACTCAAATTACCTTATTGAACTTATCACCGGGAGAGCATGAGTTTCATTGTCAGATGCAAATGTATCGCGGTGTCTTAAAGGTCGTTTAGGAGGGCAATATGAAAAATCAACACCCTAATTTTTGGTCAACACCTACAGGTTGGGCTGCATTGGTGCTTATTGCCGCAGCCACCTATTTTTTAATCTTTGAACATGGACAACATGTTCTGCAATTTCTTCCCTATTTAATTTTGCTGTTATGTCCTTTGATGCATGTATTTATGCATGGCAGTCACGGCAAACATGGTCACGATCATTCACATGCGCCTGATGACAAAAAGGAAGAGAGCTTTCAAGAACTCACGGATAAAAATGAAGCCTATCGCGATGGCTACATACAAGGGTTAGAAGAAGGACGCAAGGAATTGCATAAGAAGGAGAACAGTGATGAATGAGACATATGATTATGGCTTATGGTCAATGGTGATACTGAATTCAGCAATTTTTATCTTTTTTGCCTTTAGTTTTGTCAAACCAAAAACATCAACTGATTGGCGAAGCCTAGGAGCGTTCTCCGCCTTTATTGTCGCCCTATTTACTGAAATGTATGGCTTTCCTTTAACTATCTATTTTTTGTCTGGATGGTTAACTGAAAATTACCCAGAAGTTAACTTCTTTGCGCATGAAAATGGGCACTTATTACATACTTTCTTTGGTTTGGAAGGTGATGCCCATTGGGACCCATTTCATATAGCGAGTATGGTGTTTATTGTGGCAGGTTTCTTTATGTTGTCTTCAGCATGGAACGTATTGCATCACGCGCAAAAACACCATCAATTGGCTACTACAGGATGGTACGCGAGGTGTCGTCACCCACAGTACGTAGCTTTCATTCTAATCATGTTCGGCTTTTTATTGCAGTGGCCGACCATCCCAACACTTGCGATGTTTCCAATCTTAGTCGTTGTTTACGTCAAGCTAGCGAAACGCGAAGAGACACAAGCTATTGCCGAGTTTGGTTCGGAGTACCATAGCTATATGGAATCGACACCAAGTTGGATTCCAAATTTTAATAAGAACATAGAAGGTAAAAATCATGAAAATGTTAGGTAAATCAATTTTATTTGTCAGCTCACTATTGGCGGCCACAAGCTTATTTGCTCAAAACAATGAGAATAAACATGAAGGTGCGAACAAATCGGATATGCATCAAAGCATGGCAATGTCGCATGAGAACATGGGAAAAATGCATTCAAAAATGATGGAAATGAAAAAGGAAGTCCATGCCATTAAAGCTGAAAAAGATCCTGAAAAGCAAAAGCAGATGATGGCTGAACATCACCGCTCAATGATGAAGATGATGCAATCCATGCACAAAAACATGGAAGAAATGCCAATGCATCAACAAATCAAGATGGCTGAACATCATTTAGAAATGATGGGGAACATGATGCCGCAGATGAACCGCAAAATGGAAGAAATGAAAGATAGCAATCAACAGCATTCACACAAACATTAGGAGAAAAATTATGAGCGATTTAGATCATAGAGTTGGCGTTAGAGAGCAAAATTTAGTTGTTCGAAATCTAAAGCTTAGCAATGTCACAGAAGAAAGCTGTGACGAGTTAGTAAAAGAAATAGATCAGCTTTTTGGTATAGATGAAGTTAGTTACAACATCAAAGAAGGTGAAATACACCTTGCCTATGATGCCGCAAACGTAAGCCTTGATGGGATTGAGGTGGTAATCCGTAAGTATGGCGTAGATGTTCATGATGATTGGTGGACACATACTAAAGAAAGTTACTATAAATTTGTTGATCAGAACATCAAAGATAACTCTGTTCATAAGCCTTGGAGTTGTCATCAAGCACCTTCGGGGGCTGGCCGGAAAAACAAATGAATTCATAAAAAAGTGTATAGATAATTAGTTAGTCAAATGAGGTAACAGTGATGAAAATGTAATCCCCCCATTTTAAACAGCAATCATTCGTAGAAATTCATTAAGCTGCCTTTAGCACAGCAGTTGGCGGTATACCGCCAACTGCTGTATTGGGTCGTTCATTATTGTATAACCATAACCACTTCGTTGCCAACTCTTGTGCTTGAGCAACACTTTCAAACATATGCATGTTCAGCCATTCGTGTCTTACGGTTCGATTAAAACGCTCGACATAAGCATTCTGAGTCGGTTTGCCAGGTTGGATGTAAAGTAACGTTATGTGGCGGTTATTCGCCCAAATTACGAGTTCATTCGAGATGTATTCGGGGCCGTTATCGCATCTAATGGCACTTGGTTTGCCTCGCCATTCAATTACTTGCTCTAGCGAACGAATAACTCGTGCGCTTGGCATAGATAAGTCCACATCAATCGCTAAGCCTTCACGATTGTAGTCATCAATGACATTAAACGTTCTTAAGCTGCGGCCATCAGCCAAGGTATCTGACATAAAATCCATTGACCACACTTGATTTTTCGCCAGCGGCACACTTAAGGCATCTGGTCTATCTCGTTTAATGCGTTTTCGCGGCTTTATCCGTAAGTTAAGTTCAAGCTCTCGGTAAATACGATAAACACGTTTGTGATTCCAACTAAATCCTTTGACGTTGCGCAAATACAAAAAGCACAAACCGAAACCCCACTGCTTGTTGGCTTCGGTCAATCGCAATAGCCAGTCTGCAACCAATGCATTTTCGCTTGATAGCAAAGGCACATAGCGGTAGCCACTTTCACTGATGTTGACGCAGGCACAGGCCAAACGAATACTAAACTGTCTGTCGGATACGAGTTTTTTCGCCATCTCGCGTCGCAAGAATGGCGTTACAGCTTTCCCTCAATGATCTCCTGTCGAATGTCTGCCTTAATACACTCTTCAGCATACATCTTTTTAAGACGCTTGTTCTCGTCCTCAAGTTCTTTAAGTCGCTTCAGCATCGAAGCGTCCATACCGCCAAACTTTGCACGCCATTTATAAAACTGAGCGCTACTCATGCCATGCTCTCGACACAAATCAGGCACCTACACTCCGGCTTCGTTTTGTTTGATCATTGCCATTATTTGGCTATCACTATATTTTGATTTACGCATTAGAAAACTCCTTCATTTTATTTTATTGGAATTTTCTACTTATGACTACTGTGGTTTAGTGGGGGGATTACACGGTCAAACGTCGCGAGCAAATTCGCAACAGTGCCAGTGAATTTATTGATAGTATTTCTTCGGGTATCGCGATAGGCATAGAAAAAGGAGGACAAGGGTCGAGCGAAATTTTGGCCATCAATAACGTTGCCTCTGAGTCTTTCAATGTGAGCTTGGGCGAACTCATTGGCACGCCCTTTGAAAAATTCATGCTATCGCTGGGCATTACCGAATTGGACAACACCCAGGTTGGACAAAGTTTTACAATTAGTACTGCAAATTACGGCGTCAGAGAAGTCGAGTTCAGAAAGGGGATTTTGTTTGATTATATCAACCTTGATAGACCCAATGAAACCTCGGTAAAACTCATCGTCTATGAGTTTACTGACATCACAGAAGCCACACGCATCAAAAAATCATTAATTGCAGCACGTGACCGGGCCATTTCTGAAAATAAACTCCGCAACGAGATGATCGCCAAGCTTTCTCATGAACTAAAAACCCCTTTGCATGGCTTAATTGGTTTGTCTGACTTGTTAAAAATGCGTTTTGTCGGTGATATTTCAGCAAAAGAAAAGCAAATTGTTGATTCGCTACAAAAATCTGCGTATTTAATGAAAGATGTGATTGATTACACACTAAAAAGCTCGACACTCATTGATACTATCGACAATAAAAATTTCTGTGTCATTGATGCTCATTCACTCATCCAAGACATCATTAATTTAGTTCAACCTGTCGCCGACAAGCATGAAATTGAGATTATCTTCGAATGTAGTAACTGCACTGTGTATGCAGAACCAAGGGGAATTCGACAAGTATTGATCAACATTTTTGAAAATGCCATCAAATATAATGTGCATCGTGGGAAGGTGAGTATCAGCTGTTCAGAGACAGAATATGGTCAAGTTCAAATCACGGTCACAGATACGGGTGTCGGCATGACTGAAGAAGAGAAAAAGCGATGCATTGAACCTTATCAGCGATTTTCAAATAAGGAAGGGTCTGGTCTTGGACTCCCAATTGCTGAAAGCTTAGTAAGAGCCATGGGAGGACACCTCGAGATATCCTCCACCAAAAACGTAGGCACTACTATGGTGATTCGATTAAGTCAACTTATTACAGGTAATTAGGCATGGAGCGACAACTAGCAAAACATTTTATCCCTTTTTCTGCCGTATCTGCAGTAAAGGAAGCGACTCGAGCTGTACACCAACAGATGGAAAGCTGTCATGCGATGCGCCGGTTAATGGCCGATGACGTCACTTTATTAGAATATCAAAGTATTTTGATGCAATGGCAATTATGGACTGACAAAAACATGGTGCATATTGCTTCTCAACTTAAGAGCCTTGCTATATTTGATCTTGTCGACAGATTAGAACGATTTAACATTATACAGAAAGATATTGCGCGGATTGTTGAGATGGAAGAATACATTTTGGCAAATCAAAACGCCCTTCAAATGCTCCCACTTGGCGCTGTAACCTCAATCGACCTAGCTAGTCCAGAACAAGCTCTTGGCGCATTCTATGTTTTGGAAGGATCCACTTTGGGTGGAGCTATGATTACACGCCATCTTAAACACCATTTTGGCGACCAGATACCTTGTCAGTTTTACAATGGTTATGGCATGGGAACGCCTAGCAAATGGCACAACTTTTTGAAACATTTTGAGCAATGTATCGCTACTGAAGTTGATTTAGATGATGCGTGTATAGGAGCTAATGCAGTGTTTTCTTCTTTATTGCAAACGTTTCAGGGTCACAAGCAAAGCGCCATGGGGTTGGTGCAATAATCATACTAGTAAAAAACTTTTTTTGCATAGCCTTCGTTTAAACTTTCATGCTAACACCATGCACATATTGCGCTCAGTATCCGCTCATGAACCTCCTGCATCTAATATTATTGCTATTTTTGATTGCGCTGCCACCCAAAAGCCATGCATTGTATGCTCAAGGCTGCCAAGATCCCAAATACCATGCCTACATCGACTCTCGATTCGCTACCTTTGCGCAAAACAATGAGCGCATGTACACCCAAACCTTGCGCGAATATGAGCGTATTGAGCAAACCAACTCAGCAACACAAGACCATACATTTCAGCGCATCAGCGCCTTAACCCGGCATTTAACTTACAGTGCGCAGCTTGATCCCATTGCGCAGGCCAGGCTAAAAATCGATGCTCTATTGTCGTATTCAGAAGCCTTGAGTATGGAAAAACGCATCGCAGGTCTAGTACTGGACGAGTTCAGCAGTGAGAATCATGCGATTAATATGGCTCGCGCTTGGATCGCCTATCGGCAAGGTGATATGGAGGCGACACAAGCCTCACTTATGGCATCTTTGGATATCAAAGATCCCATGCTCTTGAGTGCATTTGGGCCCGACTTTTCACTGGTCAGGCACTTATATAAGGATGGGCATATTGATATTGTAAAAGCGTTTATCAACAAAACTAAAACCTTTTGGCAGACCTCCGAGGCCAATCGGCTGCGTTTTATCTGGGGGCAAATGATGATTTTGCAGTGCCAGATCCAATTTGAATCCTCCGACATTGTTCAGGCTCTCAATTTGGGGATCCGCACCCAACGCTGATGCGAACTTTACATTTTTACGGGCGCAAAAGTGTCGACAATAAAAAACCATAATACTTTAATCTAGTTGCATCCTCCCCTAAAAAAGCTATTATTGTCGACAATAATGCATTTATCCCTACAAGGTGCTCATCCATGTCTCATTCTACGGCTTTTTCTCCTGCGCAATCGGTCAAAACGTTAAGCGGTACCGCGTATTCCTACCACAGTCTACCAGCCACGGCTGACGCCCTAGGCATCAAGCTAGAGCGACTACCTTACTCGCTACGTCCAATTTTGGAAGGGATTGCCCGTAATGTTGGCAAACATGGTGTCACCGAAGAACAGCTACAAGCGCTCGGACAATGGCCTGAACACAAAGGTACTCAGCCAGTAGAAATCCCTTTTGCCGCCGGACGAGTCATTATGCATGACTTGAGCGGTACCCCCGCGATTGTCGACTTTGCAGCGATGCGTTCTGCGGTGCAGCGCATGGGATTAGATCCTGCAATCATTGAACCCTTAGTCCGTGCGGATTTGGTCATCGACCATACGGTGACGATGGACAACACTGGCAGTCCTGCTTCACTGCGTATCAATGGTGAGCTTGAGGCGGCTCGCAATGTTGAGCGATATTCTTTTTTGAAATGGGGTGCTCAAGCGTTTAAGACCATCCGTATCATTCCTCCGCAAACCGGCATCGTGCATCAGGTCAATCTAGAGTATTTAGCACAAGGTTATTTGGAAATGGACGGTTTAATGATCCCTGATACTTTGATTGGCATGGACAGCCATACGCCCATGGCCAATGCATTGGGCATCGTCGGCTGGGGCGTGGGTGGTATCGAAGCCGGTGCCTCTATGCTGGGTCAACCGATGCAAATGCTTGCTCCAGAGGTTGTGGGTGTGGTGCTCACCGGAGAGCTGCAAGAAGGTGTGACCGCAACGGATTTGGTCTTAACCATCACTGAGATGCTCCGCAAATATCCTGCAGGCGTAGTCGGTAAATTTGTGGAATTTATCGGTGAAGGCTCGGCGAGTCTTTCTTTGCCAGACCGTGCCACCATCGCCAATATGGCACCTGAATACGGGGCGACCATGGGCTTTTTCCCGTTTGATGAAGTCTCCGCTGAATATCTTCGTGCAACCGGTCGTGATGGCGATGTGCCTTTTGCCTTCCACCAGGCACAACAGATGACCTGGACACCTGGGCAACCACTTCCAGAATACACCGATACCCTATATTTGGACTTATCAACTGTTGAGCCTTCGGTAGCAGGCCCCAAAAAGCCACAAGACCGTCATTCGTTATCACAAATCGGTAACGTGTTTGCAGACAACGTATCCGATACCCAGCGCACACCTGAAACCGCCACAGTTACTCCCATGCAGGCCGATGCAGATGGGGTGTTTACTGCGCAAAAAGAGCGTTCCCTAAAAGACGGTGATATTGTCATTGCCGCCATAACCGCCTGTACCAATACATCCAACCCGAGTGTGCTGGTCGCGGCTGGCCTTGTGGCCAAAAAAGCCAACGAATTGGGCATGCAAGTCCCAGCGGGGATCAAAACCTCCCTTGCTCCGGGCTCTCCAGTGGCAACGGACTATTTGACCAAAGCAGGCTTGCAACAGCATCTTGATGCGCTGGGATTCAATACCGCAGGCTATGGTTGTACCACCTGTGTGGGCAATTCAGGGCCTTTAGCGCCTAGCATTGAGCAAGCTTTGCAACAGCATGATATTGTTGCCGCATCGGTGTTATCGGGGAATCGTAATTTTGAAGGTCGAGTGCATCCGGATGTCGATGCGAACTTCTTGATGTCTCCTCCGCTTGTCGTGGCGATGGCGTTAGCCGGAACCGTATTAATCGATCCTACTAAAGATGCCTTAGGCAAAGACGCTCAAGGACATGATGTGTTTTTGCAAGATATTTGGCCATCGAATCAAGAGATCCAAGACACACTCAAACAGTGCCTTGACCCACAGGCGTTTAGACAAACCTATGAAAATGCCCTCTCAGGTCCGGAGACATGGCGTTCCCTAGAAGCCCCTCAAGGTCCAGTATACCAGTGGGATGCGCAATCGACGTATATTCAAGAGATTTCGTTCTTTGATGAATTTTCGCTAGAGGCGCCACACGATGCGCTTTCAAACCTTCACCATGCCCGAATGCTCGTGATGTGTGATGACAACACCACCACCGATCACATCTCGCCGGTGAGCCGCATCAGACCGGACTCGCCTCCGGGAGAGTATCTGATGTCACTTGGGGTCGCGGAAAATGATCTCACGTCACTAGGCGCACGTCGCGGCAATCACCATGTGATGTTGCGTAGTATTTTTGGTAACGTCAAAGCACGTAATTTGATGGTGCCGGGGTCAACGGGGGCCGTGACACACTACCATGAATCGGGACAACCTCGGGAGCAAATGTCGATTTATGATGCGGCCGCCAAATATCACGCTACTAATACACCAACGGTGGTGTTTGGTGGCAAATTATATGGTACCGGTTCATCTCGCGACTGGGCAGCCAAAGGACCTGCACTGTTAGGTGTAAAAGCCATCATTGCCGAAAGCTTTGAGCGTATTCACAAATCAAACTTGGTCGGGATGGGGATTTTGCCGTTGCAACTTCCGGCTGATGTTACTCTCAAATCGCTCAACTTGGATGGCTCAGAAACCTTTGATATTGAAGGCATTGACCAGCTCACGCCAAGGGGCTCGGTCGAGCTCATAATCCATCGGGCTGATGGCTCTAGGCATCAACTGACTTTGAGTTCACGAGTCGATACGTCCTCAGAACTGGAGCAAATTCGACACAAAGGGATCTTGCCGATGGTACTAAGACAAATAGTGAAGGCGAATAGTTAGAGGATCACACCTTTTTTAACGCAAAATCCACCGCCGCCTGAGCATGAATGGCCGTGGTGTCATACAATGGCATCGCGGTATCCGTCGGTTTGACTAACAGCCCGATCTCGGTACAACCTAAGATAACCGCTTGCGCACCTTGTTGAGCTAACTCATCGATAATAGTTCGGTATTGCTGGCGAGAGTCATCGCGGATGCGACCCAAACACAACTCGTTATAAATCACATCATGCACGATGGTTCGTGAGTGTTCACAAGGCGTGACGACCTCAATGCCGTAGTGCTCGGTTAAACGACCTTTATAAAAATCCTTCTCCATCGCAAATCGCGTGCCCAGCAAACCCACTTTGCCGATGTGATCGGCCTGCAACGCGTGAGCGGTGGCATCAGCAATATGCAAAAGCGGCACATCTATGGCATTTTCTACCTGTTCGGCGACATTGTGCATAGTATTGGTGCAAATCAAGACACAATCGGCACCCGCGGTTTGTAATGTTTTGGCTGATTCGGCTAGAACTTGCCCGGCATTATCCCACTCCCCATCACTTTGCATCTGGGCGATTGGCGCAAAATCGACACTTTCCAAAACAATCTTAGCCGAGTGAAGGCCACCCAAACGTGCCTGAATCCCGCGATTGATAGCTTGGTAATAACTGACCGTGGATTCCCAACTCATGCCCCCAATAAGACCAACGGTTCGCATTATTGGGTATTTTCCATATTCTTTTGCATATAATCCAGAGTCAAGTTCGTCAGTAACTTCACGCCCAACTTCATACCTTCATCGTCCACATAAAACTCCGGCGTATGATGCGCAGGCGAATCCTCGACCGACACATCCAGCGGTTTACCGCCTATCCACATGTATAACCCTGGGACTTCTTTTTGAAAATACGAAAAGTCCTCCGCGCCCGTTACCGCTTCGGAATAAATCACATTATCCTCGCCAGCAGTGCGCACTAGGGTCGGCACCATCTGATCGACCAAATCGTGATCGTTGTAAGTAATCGGATAAGAATAATCTAATGGCAAAGTGACTTCGACTTCTGCGCGCATACTCTCAGCAATGGCCTTGGCTTTGCGGGGAACGGCTTCATACATGTGCTGACGTGCTTTTTCGTTCAGGGTACGAATAGTGCCCACCATCTCGACTTCCATGGGAATGATGTTGGAGCGATTGCCACCGTGAATGGAGCCGATTGAGACGACTGCGGCATCATCGAGTAAGCGCAGTTCGCGACTGACAATGGTTTGCAGGCCCATGATGATTTGTGCTGAGGTGGTCACCGGATCGACGCTTTTCCAAGGATATGCACCATGAGCTTGCTTGCCTTTAACGACGATTTTGAACGGATCGACTGCCGCCATGATCCCACCATGACGATACCTGACTTTGCCAATATCGGTATTGGCACTGATGTGCAGTCCAAATATCGCATCCACGTCTGGGTTGTTAAGAACACCTTCTTCGACCATGACTTCTGCGCCACCTCGCTCACCACGAGGCGCACCTTCTTCGGCAGGCTGGAAGATGAACTTCACTTTGCCGTGCAGTTCATCCTTCATGCCGGTTAGAATTTCGGCTGCCCCCATTAACATAGCAACGTGCGTGTCGTGCCCACACGCATGCATCACCGGCACAACATTACCTTCAAACTCCGCCGTTTGGGTGGATTTGTAAGGCAAATCGTTGATTTCTTTGACCGGCAAGGCGTCCATATCCGCGCGCAGTGCCACTGTGGGGCCAGGTTTGCCCGAATCCAATACCGCGACCACACCGGTAATGGCAACGCCGGTTTGTACTTCAAGCCCTAATGAACGCAGGTGCTTTTCGACATAGGCAGCGGTTTTGAATTCTCGATTAGACAGTTCTGGGTTCGCGTGTAAATGATGACGCCAAGCGATGACTTTGTCTTCGATGGCGGCGGCTTTTTGAGCCACTATATCATCCGTCGTGGAAGCGAACGAGAGGGCTGGCGCGATGAACAGTGAGGCAATAAGTGTTTTAGTAAAAGCTTTTGTTTTCATGGTCTTAATGGTCTTTATTCTGATTCTTGTAAAGACAATGTAAAACGATAGCGCATTTTAAGCAAGTATCTAACGTACTCAATCCCACATCATTGGATGAGGCGTTTGACGTTGACTGAATATTCACTCATTACTTCAACCGTATTTAAAATTTCTCTCCAACGGATGCGGCACTTTTTGACCATTCAAAATAATAAACAATACGCTAAATCGTATATTGATGAGGACAAAGATTTCGCCAAGAAGGGGGTAGAATATGAATCATCATAAAACAAGCCCTATACCAAAAGCCCCAACCAATATGACCACGATTTGTGATTTTAGCCACCTGCGCTGCCACTGATTCAAGGTAGACCCATCCTGTAACATAGATAAGGTCGATTTAAACGGAAAGACAAACGCGTTCAATGCATTCACACAGACCAAAGATAAACACAGCGACTGCACATACGGTTCTGAGTTAAGTGATAACAATAACACCCCAAACAGAATCAGAACGATAAAAAGCCCCCCAACAGGGAGGCGGTTCATTAAACTATTCACTGACAAGACCTTGTGTGGCTCCGCCGTAAAAGCTAATTTTACTCAGGCCGAACTTGATGACGGCACTGCCTACGGGGCCACCCACTGCACCCGATGCAGCACCAAATCCTGCACCCGGCAAACCCACACCACCATTCACTTCTTCGATTTCACTTTGAGTTAAATATTGCATTTTTTTATTTTCTCTTTTGTGCTTGATTGCCATGCAAGTGTATCGAGAATACTTATGTCTCGTGACTGACAAAAAGTATAGTTTTAATGCCAGAAAAGGAGAACTTTATTGTCAAAAAATACTCTACCTTAGGAAACACGAAAAGCGGGTAAGTCATTTGATATGGTCTCGTTCTACAAAATGATACACCTAGCGCAATTGCCTCAAATTAAACTGTATTTCGATACACTTTTGAATCAACAAACGCCCATCATTTTACATTGCTCAGCAGGCCAAGACCGCACTGGGTTTATCTCGGCTATGGTACTTTCGGTATTAGGTGTAGAACGGGATATTACTTTTGAAGTATTGGATGCAGAGTATGGATCTGTTGCAGGTTACTTGAAACGCGAGGTCGGGCTAACTGATGCGGACATTGCAAAACTGCGCAACATCTATACCCAGTAATTGTTTAACCGATACAATTGATCAAGTCACGTATCATTCACTGCGGTTCGTGACTTTTTTAATCCTAATCAATCGCCTGAATCACTGCATCCCACAAGATGAGAGTTAGTTGAATGGATATATCTCAGATATGCCACTAACGGTAGGTCTGCCTGCATCAAACTGGTGCAGTTGCCTTAATAACAGTGCATTCACACCCGCCCAAATTGATACAAAAACCAATAGAATCAATTACATAACCTTTGGCACAAGCTTTGCTAATTTGAATAAAATAACATTTAAATTCTTTTGTCATTTGTCCGTACCAACGCCGGTATCTATACAAAGACCGCTTTATCAACGCTGATATCGCTTGTAATGACACGTTTTTGCCCCTGATAAAAAGAGGACGTGTTGCTATGTCTGCATCACTTAGTAAAGAACAACCTAGTTCACAACAAACTACACAAAAAACTACACAAAAAATCATCGTCGTCGGCAACGGTATGGTCGGCCATAAGTTTATTGAGACATTAGTGAACAGCCCTGAAGCCGCTCATTTCTCGGTGACGACGTTTTCTGAAGAGCCACGTCTCGCTTACGACCGAGTTCAATTATCGAGTTACTTTGCCGGTAAGACCGTCGAGGATTTGATGATGACCTCTGAGGCTTATTACGACGAGCACGGGGTAAAATATTTAATCAATGACAAGGTCGAGTACATCGACCGCGTAGCCAAAATCATCACCACAGTCAACGGGATCACTGAATCCTACGACAAACTCATCCTAGCGACAGGATCTTTCCCTTTTGTCCCGCCGATTCCGGGCAAAGACCAAGCACATTGTTTGGTGTATCGCACCATTGAAGATCTCGAGGCCATCACCGCATCCGCTGAACAAAGTGAAGTCGGAGTAGTTGTGGGCGGTGGTTTACTGGGGCTTGAGTGTGCCAATGCCTTGCATAATCTCAAACTCACCTCGCATGTCGTGGAGTTCGCGCCTCAATTAATGGCCGTGCAGGTGGACGAAGGGGGCGGTGCCCTGTTACGAGAAAAAATCGAAGCTTTAGGGGTGAGTGTTCACACCGGTAAAAACACCACTGAAATCGTCGCCGGTGACTCTCGTCGCTATCGCATGAACTTTGCCGATGGCACGCATTTAGAAACGGATATGATTGTATTTTCAGCCGGCATTCGTCCGCAAGATGAGTTAGCCCGTCAGTTCGATCTTGAGCTCGGCGAGCGTGGTGGCATTGTCATCAATGACCATTGCCAAACCTCCGATCCCGATATCTATGCGATTGGCGAATGCGCGTTGTGGCAGAATCGGATCTTCGGTCTCGTCGCCCCTGGCTACAGCATGGCCAAAGCCGCCGTGTCTCACTTAACGGGTGGGGACATCCTATTCCAAGGCGCGGACATGAGTACTAAGCTCAAACTCATGGGCGTGGATGTGGGCAGTATCGGCGATACCCATGCGCGCACGGAAGGCGCGTTAACCTATACCTATTTTAATCAACCAGAAGGGGTGTACAAACGCCTTGTAGTATCCCCAGATAACACCAAGTTACTCGGTGCAGTACTGATTGGTGATACCGACAATTACGGGACGTTATTACCGATGATGTTAGAAGGCATGGACTTGCCTGAACAACCAGAAACGCTGATTTTACCTGCCATAGAAGGCGTAGACAGTGCACTAGGTGTGGCAGCATTACCCGATTCCGCGCAAATTTGTTCATGCCACGACGTCTCCAAAGGCGATATCGCCGCAGCCGTTGCCGATGGCGCGACCGATGTTGCCAGTTTGAAATCTTGCACCAAAGCAGGCACAGGTTGTGGCGGTTGTGTCACCATGATGGGACAGGTGCTTAACAGTGAATTAGAAAAAATGGGCGTCGAAGTCAACGACCATCTTTGTGAGCACTTTGCATACTCGCGCCAAGAGTTGTTCGATATTATTCGCACCAAAAAAATCCGCACTTTTGCCGAACTCATCGAGCAATATGGTTCAGGCATGGGTTGTATGACTTGTAAACCGGCCGTTGGCTCGATGCTGGCAACCTATTGGAACGAGTATGTCCTAGCGGATGACCATATTCATCTGCAGGACACCAACGATATTTTTTTGGCGAATATGCAAAAAGACGGCACCTACTCAGTGGTGCCTAGAATCGCCGCAGGTGAAATTACCCCCGACGGTTTGATCACGCTCGGTGAAATTGGCAAAAAATACGACCTCTACACCAAAATCACCGGCGGTCAGCGGATTGATTTTTTTGGCGCGCAATTGCACGAACTTCCCATGATTTGGCAAGAACTTACCGATGCAGGGTTTGAAACCGGTCATGCCTATGGCAAATCTCTGCGCACCGTCAAATCATGTGTCGGCAGCACTTGGTGTCGGTACGGTATGCTGGATTCGGTTTCCATGGCCGTCTTATTAGAAATGCGCTACAAAGGCTTGCGCTCACCACACAAACTCAAAATGGCGGTCTCAGGGTGCACCCGCGAGTGCGCCGAAGCACAAGGCAAGGACATTGGTGTGATCGCCACGGATAAAGGTTGGAACTTATATGTCTGTGGTAACGGTGGGATGAAACCCCGTCACGCTGATTTATTTGCGTCCGATCTCGATGACACGACCTTGTTGCAATACATTGATCGCATCTTGATGTTTTATTGCCGTACCGCGGACCGCCTACAGCGTACTTCAACTTGGATGGACAATATGGAAGGTGGCTTAGCGTATCTCAAGAGTGTCATCATCGATGATAAATTGGCTATTGGTGCTGAGTTAGAGGCGGACATGGCGCGTGTCATTGACACCTACGAATGCGAATGGAAAAAAACTTTGCAATCACCTGAGCGTTTAAAGCGTTTTGCCCATTTTATTAACTCGGATGCGACCGATGATAGCTTAGCCTATGAACCAGACCGCGGTCAGAATAAAGCGCGCATTGCAACCAAACCCGTTGCAGAGCTGATTCCAATTACCGTTGCCAAATAACGCCTGGATCAAACACATTAAGGAGCCAAACTATGTTAGCCAATTCACCACAAAACGACCTTTGGGAAACTGTATGCACGCTAGATGACATCACGCCATTTACTGGCGTGTGTGCGCTTGTCGGTAAGGAACAAGTTGCCATTTTTCGCACGAGCGAAGATCAATTATACGCGGTACAAAACTACTGCCCACACGGTAAAGCAAGCGTTTTATCGCGAGGTTTAGTCGGCACCATTGGCGAGCAAATCGTCGTAGCCAGCCCCTTGTACAAACAGCAATACAACTTAGTCACTGGAGAGTGTTTAGACGATCCAGAGATCAGCCTCAAAACCTTTTCGGTTCGCCTAGAGAATGGGGCCGTGCAGGTTAGGTGAGTGGACAGATAACCCTCATTACCGATCGTTAGAACAGCATACAAGTACAAGTCAATTTGATAACATTTTGTTATTGATTTTGCCACGCCTAACTATTCGGTAATGAAAACATTCAAATTTATCAATAACCAATCCAAGAAAGAATTCTTAGCATTACCGTCCAAAACTAGAAAACGTTTCGCCAATGATCTCAATGCGATTTGCCAAAACAAACTACCATTTAGCAAGTTCAAACACCTCAAAGAAAGTGTTGGAGTGGGAGCGGTAGAGTTGATTGAAAACGGCAGGCCTGCTTATAGAACGATTTATGTGGCAAAATTTTCAGATGCCGTTTTCATTCTTCACTCCTTTACCAAGACAACCAATGGCGTCGACAAACAGGCTTTAGATACTGCAAAAAAAAGGTACAAGCTCATGAAAAAGTTAACACCTTAATATATCAGCGCTTGTATATATATCAATATAGGAATATCATCAAAAGACTTTATTAAATGAGAAACTAATCATGATCCTCGAATTTTCAAACATTTTTGATTCAATCACTGACGACAAAGCTGAAGCATCAGAACTACAAACTCGTTCTGACTTAATGATTGCAATCCGGGACATCATCAAAGCAAATGGATGGACCCAAGTCCAGGCGGCGAAACACCTTGGTTTGACACAGCCCAGAGTGAGCGATCTAGTCAATGGCCGTATTGAAAAATTCAGCATCGACAAGTTGATGAACTGCCTATATCAAGTTGGGTTCCGATTTAAACCGGTGTATCAAAACAACACTCTCACCATGACTGTGGAAAAAGTCTCGCTTTAACTCGCGCCCCATAACAGTGCACACCTGCCCCAGCAGGACTCAATCAAATCGCCCTCCTTCGTTCATACAAACATAAAACATAACAAAAACAGTATCTTACAACATGGCACCATATCTGCTAACTCTATTGTAGTTTCAAAACACAGTGTTGTGTTCACAGGCAAAGTCGCCACTTCTCGCATCTGCGGGAAGTGGCTTTTTTTGTTTTGGGCACAGACGAATTAGACAATTGGAGATAACCATGTCCCTCAACCATACTCGAGTTGGCAAGCTTGCCAGCAACCTTTTGACCAGTGTTGCAATCGTCACCGCTGCCTTGTCGTACAGCGCACATGCTGAATTAGGCTACCCTGAAAAAGAAGAGCTGACCTTTGGTTTTATTAAACTCACCGATATGGCGCCGATCGCGGTCGCTTATGAAAATGGTTATTTTGAGGACGAAGGTTTGTACGTCACCATCGAAGCGCAAGCCAACTGGAAAGTGCTTTTAGATGGGGTCATTGATGGGCGTTTGGATGGTGCTCACATGCTTGCCGGCCAGCCCATCGCCGCCACGATTGGATATGGCACCAAAGCAGAGATCATTACACCGTTCTCAATGGACCTAAACGGCAATGCCATAACAGTTTCAAATGATATTTGGGAAGAAATGAAACCCAATATTCCAAAGATGGACGACGGACGCCCCGTTCACCCAATCAAAGCAGATGCGCTCAAACCCGTTGTGCAAAAATACATAGACAACGGCAAGCCTTTTAACATGGGCATGGTCTTTCCAGTATCGACACACAACTATGAATTGCGTTATTGGTTAGCAGCGGGGGGAATTCACCCAGGTTATTACGCGCCGCACAAAGGCGACACATCAGGCAAAATTGACGCCCAAGCTTTATTATCTGTAACCCCCCCACCGCAAATGCCAGCCACCTTAGAAGCGGGTACTATATACGGTTACTGTGTGGGTGAGCCGTGGAACCAACAAGCCGTATTTAAAGGGATTGGTGTACCCGTCGTCACTGATTATGAGATCTGGAAGGACAACCCAGAAAAAGTCTTCGGCATCACCAAAGCCTTCTCTGAAAAATACCCCAACACCACGATTCGCTTAACTCGTGCTTTGATCCGCGCCGCCATTTGGTTAGATGAGAACAACAACGCCAACCGCAAAGAAGCCGTCAAAATTCTCGCCAAATCAGAATATGTGGGCGCTGACTATGAAGTGATCGCAAACTCAATGACGGGGACGTTTGAATACGAAAAAGGCGACAAACGCGATGTCCCTGATTTTAATGTGTTCTTCCGTTACAACGCGACCTATCCATACTATTCCGATGCGATTTGGTATCTCACACAAATGCGTCGCTGGGGCCAAATCAGTGAAGGCAAATCGGACGATTGGTACCTAGATGTTGCCAAGAAAGTCTATCGTCCTGACATTTACATGAAAGCAGTTGAATCATTAATTGCAGAAGACATAGTGCCAGCCGCGATGTTTACTAGCCTTGATGGTGTGACAGGCTTTAGAGCACCGCAAACCCACTTTATTGACAACATCGTCTATGACGGCACTAAGCCCAACGAATACATCGACAAATTCGCCATTGGCTTAAAGTCACAACAACAACTGTAACAAACTGGGAGCAGGTGCGGTGCGGTGCACCTACCTGCTCAAGCAGTGAGGAATTCCCATGCCAAATATTATTTCTGATTTTACGACCTCACGTTACGACGTGGGCTTTCAGGCAAAATTGCCACCAGTGTTACAAACATTCATCAAATCTGTCAGCTTGCCCATTTTGGGGCTTGCGGTGTTTATTTTGCTCTGGTCATTTGGTGCCAGCAAAATTGACACATCGCTAGGTAAATTCCCTGGCCCACAAGCGGTAGCCGAACAAGTTGTGAATCTCATTGATGAGCATCAAGCTTCTCGCGCTAAGGAAGCCGCTTTTTATGAACGTCAAGAACAACGCAATGCCGACCGCATAGCCAAAGATCCCAACTATGTTCCCAAAACACGCGCCTTCACCGGAAAAGAAACTTTCATCGACCAAATTGGCACAAGCTTAGTGACAGTGATGAGCGGGTTTGTGCTCGCCGCCGTCATCGCCATTCCTCTTGGTATAGCCATTGGCCTGAGTAAGTCTCTGAACACGGCCATCAACCCGATTATTCAGATTTTTAAGCCAGTGTCCCCTTTGGCCTGGTTGCCACTGGTGACCATGGTGGTCAGTGCCTTGTATGTCAGTACTGACCCTATGTTTGCCAAATCTTACATCGTCTCTTTGATCACTGTGACCTTGTGTTGTTTGTGGCCAATGGTCATGAATACCTCGGTGGGCGTCGCGTCACTGAATTCGGACTGGACCAACGTGTCTCGTGTCTTGCGCTTACCCACCTTGACTCACATTCGCAAAATCGTACTGCCCGCCTCAGTACCAGCGATTTTTACTGGGATGCGTTTATCGCTAGGGATCGCATGGATGGTGCTTATCGCCGCTGAAATGCTCGCGCAAAACCCTGGCTTAGGCAAATTTGTGTGGGATGAATTCCAAAACGGTAGCTCCTCTTCACTGAGCCGCATTATGACCGCCGTCATTGTGATTGGCATCATCGGCTTTATGCTCGACCGTTCAATGCTCCTGTTACAACGCTGGTTGTCGTGGGACAAATCAACTCAAATTCGCTAGGAGACTATCATGGAACCATTATTAAACATCAGCAAAATCGACATGGTATTTCCCACACCTAAAGGCAATTTTACCGCGCTAAAAGACGTTGACTTACAAATCCAAAAAGGCGAGTTCATCTCGTTAATTGGTCACTCAGGGTGCGGTAAATCCACTGTGCTCAATGTGGTGGCAGGTCTCTATAACGCGACCAAGGGTGGCGTCATTTTGAGTGGTCGGGAAGTGCTTGAGCCCGGCCCCGACCGAGCTGTGGTGTTTCAAAACCACTCTTTGTTGCCATGGCTGACCGCTTATCAGAATGTCGAACTTGCCGTGGACCAAGTGTTTGCTAACAGCAAAACCCCAGCTGAGAAAAAAGACTGGATCGAACACAATCTTAAGCTAGTGCACATGGATCATGCGATGCACAAACGTCCCGATGAGATCTCAGGCGGGATGAAACAACGTGTGGGTATTGCCCGTGCTTTGGCCATGCAACCCGAAGTGTTACTCATGGACGAACCGTTTGGCGCACTCGATGCGTTAACCCGGGCGCACATGCAAGACTCGTTAATGGAAATTCAAGAAGAACTGAACAATACCGTGATCATGATCACACACGACGTGGATGAGGCCGTGTTACTTTCAGATCGCATCGTGATGATGACGAATGGTCCAGCGGCGACTATAGGTGAAATTCTCCATGTGGATTTACCCAGACCGCGTGAGCGATTAGCGCTGGCAGAAGATCCACAATACAACCACTATCGCTCTGAGGTATTAACCTTTTTGTATGAAAAACAGCGTAAAGTGGAGCCTATTGCTTCGAAAATAAAGTCAACGGACGCGAAAAAGGCTGATGTGGCATAACCTTTATATTGGCTTATTCCTCAGTTTCCTTTTGGCAGGGAATGCTTGCGGTCGATCACTCAAAGTGGCGGTCGCAAGCAATTTTCAACAAGCTGCACATATCATCGGTGAAGAATTTACCCGTCAACACGGGATTGACGTTGACCTGATACCAGGTGCAAGCGGTGTGTTGTATGCTCAGATCCAACAAGGCGCGCCCTATGACGTGTTTTTGTCCGCGGATATGGCCTATCCTCAGGCATTGAGTGATAGACAGCTTGCTTCAACCCCTCAGATCTACGCCGTTGGGCAACTGGTGTTGTGGACACCAAAGCGTCCACCCGTTGTAAATCATCAACAAACCAAAACCTTGGTGATTGCCGATCCTCAACTCGCTCCTTATGGGCGCGCGGGGCAAGCCATTATTACTGCTCAAGATCATTCCAATATCCGCATTGTCCACGCACACAATATCAACCATGCGTTTAAGTTAATTGAAGGCGGGCATGCTGATGGTGGCTATATCGCTTTAAGTCAGCTGCGTTTCGCCCAAGCCCAAGGTAATACAACCAGCACCACCGAGTATTTCAGCGTGATCGCAGCAGAGCATCACCCCTCTCTTGAACAAGGTGCGACCATTGTCGCAAACAGCAAACAGCCAAAACTGGCACAAAAATTTCTTACTTTTCTACTCGCGCCTGAACAACAGGCATATTTGTATCGCATGGGATACGCACAACAGTAGAGAAATATCATGGTAACCCCGCATTCTGCCTTACTTGTGAGCCTCACGCTTGCTGTTTGCACGGTGGTGATTTTGTTGATCATCTGCCTACCCGCTGCGTGGTGGCTTGCACAATATCGGGGCAAAGCCAAATCTCTATTGCAAACATTGATTACATTACCTTTGGTCTTGCCACCAACGGTATTGGGATTTTATCTATTGGTATTATTAGCACCCAACAGTTATTTGGGTCAATTTTGGCAAACTCTGACTGGCTCAACTTTGGCGTTTAGTTTCAGTGGGATATTATTAGGCTCGCTCATTTACTCTTTGCCCTTTGTCATGCAACCCTTAATTCAAGCATTACAACAAACGGGGTTGGCTTATTATCAGGTAATGCAAAGTCTAGGGGTGCCTCGTTGGCGTTGCATCTTATTCCACGTACTGCCTGTCTGCAAAGCCAGCATTATCACCGCTGCTACTTTAGGTTTTGCTCACACCATGGGCGAGTTTGGCCTCATTTTATTAATTGGGGGCAATATCCCCGGTGAAACGCGTGTGTTATCCGTTGAGCTATATAACCAAATTATGGTGCTAGATTATGCCAGTGCGCATCAAAGTGCCCTATTACTGCTGGTGACCAGCGCCTTGAGCTTATGGCTATTGTATTGGTTAAACCCCCAACATTCGATGGTCAAGCTATGATGATACGAGCTCGATTAGCCATAACCAGCAACGAAGGGATCAGTCTTGAGTGGGATTTGGAACCTGGGATCATGGGGGTGTTCGGTACGACAGGTGCAGGTAAATCGACCTTACTCAAAGCCATTGCAGGACTCAGCAAAGGCCAATTAATTCATTTAAGCGTCGGACACAAAAGCCATTCCCCAGCCGACATAGTACATAACCCTTGTGTGTATTTATCACAACAGATCACCATGTTGCCGCATTTAACCGTGCTAGAAAACTTAACCACTGTGATGCGTCACACACAATGGCCAAATAACCTGAGCCTAGAACAGATTATTTCCCTGATAGGCATTGCACATCTTAAACATCGAACCTATGACCAACTCTCTGGCGGTGAATTACAGCTATTTGCTTTAGCTCGCACACTGGCTAGCGGTAAGCCTATCTTGCTGTTGGATGAGCCCTTTACCGCGTTAGACCATCCTCAACGCCAACGCTTGTTGTGCACATTACATGAATTGCAACACACCCATCGTCGGCGCATTGTCATGGTCAGCCATCAGCTCAGTGATATTGTGCAGTTCTGCGCCACGGTGTTGTTTTTAGATCGTCATCGCATATTGGCTTATGGGCCAACGCATAAACACTTGGCAAAAATTCAAACTCACATGCAATTGCCCCGCAGCAACAGCTTGTTGTTAACAAAAGACGAGGAACGAAGAGAAATCACTCTGCAACATTCAAGCACTGGCCTTTATGTCAGCTCGACAATTGCCATACAAACTGGTCGAGCAGAACTTGCTGCTGACAAAATCACCTTGAGCAACCAAGATTTATCAGCTTGCTTTCCCAACCGCCTAAGTACGACTGTGAGCCAAATACAACAAGAAGACCATTGTGCCTATGTCACTTTAACCCATCAGACTAGCTATTTTGTCGCATCGATCACGACAAAACAGTTAGCAGCGTTAGAGCTGAATGTGCAAAGTGACATTGATGCCTATTTTGGCCCCCTTTAACCAGATACAGACACCTAATGAGATAAACAATATGTCCGCCACCAAAACATTTATACCATTACACATCGCCATTTTAACCATTAGCGATACCCGCAATGACGACACAGACACCTCGGGTAACACCTTGGTGGATTTGGTGCTCAATTCAGGTCACCATTGTGCAACCAAAGTCATCGTGCCCGATGATATTTATCAAATTCGCGCAGTGAGTTCGCAGTGGATAGCGGATCCCGATATCGATGTGATCATCACCACCGGTGGCACAGGGTTTGCCGGTCGAGACTCGACGCCAGAGGCCATGCAAGTGTTGTTTGATAAAACCATAGAAGGGTTTGGTGAACTGTTTCGTCAGCAGTCTTTTGCCGAAATTGGCACCAGTACTATTCAATCTCGCTGTTTAGCGGGGCTTGCCAATCACACGGTAATCTTTTGTTTACCTGGCAGCACTGGTGCGTGCCGTACCGGTTGGTCATTGGTCGCGCCACAACTCGATGCCACCCATCGCCCGTGTAATTTTGTGGCGCATTTACGCCCTGTAGACCAGTGTACTAGTCGAGGATAGAACGAATGAGCTTAACCCATCTCAACGCCCAATCTGAAGTGAATATGGTCGATGTCAGTGACAAATCCAGTACCTTGCGAACCGCGACAGCCGAAGGCTTTATTTACCTCAATGCCACCGCATTAGAGGATGTCATGCAAGCCAATCATCGCAAAGGCGATGTGCTCACCATTGCCAAAATTGCCGGTATTCAAGGCGCCAAACAATGCGCGAGCTTGATCCCATTATGCCATCCATTGGCCTTATCCAAAGTGGAAGTCAACATCACTTGTGAGCCCGAACAAGGACGCATTAAGGTCGATAGCTTATGTAAGTTACAGGGCGTCACCGGCGTCGAAATGGAAGCGCTCACTGCCGTTAACGTCGCCTTATTGACCTTATTTGATATGGTCAAAGCCGCTGACCCTGCCATGGTCATGCGAGACATTAAAGTCATCAGTAAAACCGGTGGCAAAACCGGCGCTTGGCGCCACTCTCAATAGGAATCGATTATGCTTACTGTATTATTTTTTGGCCAACTAGCTGATATCTTAAAATGCCGCTCGCTGAGCATGCCATCGCAACGTATCACTACGCTCGAAGATTTATTGTCTATACTACAAGACAGGGATCCAAAATGGGCCGATGCCTTTAGCGATGACAAACTAATGATGGCGGTGAACCAAACCCTTGTTCAAGCAAAACATCCGGTGCGCGCCGGAGATGAAGTGGCTTTTTTTCCACCCGTAACAGGAGGTTAAATGCTCAATATTGCCGTGCAACAAAAAGATTTTGATACTTTAGCTTTGTATCAACAACTCACTCAAGACAATATTCAAGACGGAGCGATTGTGACCTTTGTTGGCCGAGTCAGGGAGTTCAATCAAGGGCACGATATCAAAGCGATGGCGCTAGAACATTACCCTGGCATGACTGAGGCAGTGCTACATGAACTGGCTGAAACCGCGGTTGAGCGGTTTGCAGTTAATCACATTACTATTGTGCATCGCGTCGGTGAGTTGCGCTTAGCCGATCAAATCGTGTTTGTCGGAGTCTCAAGCCCTCATAGACAAGACGCGTTTGCCGCGTGCCAATGGATCATGGACACGCTCAAATCAAGCGCGCCGTTCTGGAAAAAAGAAATCACCGCGCAAGGTACTCGTTGGGTGACAGCCGACTAAATGGCGTTGACGCGCATGCCACATGGCCTTAGCCCGCAACGCCGCTTCATCAAATTCAAGGTTGTGTAGACACATGAGATACTGAGCCAAAGTTGCAAGTACCGCGGCATTGCCATAGAGATTGCTCTCTTCACCCTGCCACACATCTAGTAGGCTCTCTACCTCCATGTGTCGTGGCTTGATTTGCCATTGACTTAGCGTTTCTGGCACATCGGTTTGAGTGATTTTTCCAGCACAAAACTGATGCAGTTCCGTCACCCGCTCAGGATTGACTTCCGGCTCACCACCTTCGCCACGAATACACGCCACATGAGCATCATTGAGAAGTTGGGCCGTCGCTACATGCCGTGCATCAAAGTGTCGGTGATGTACCCCATGAAAACTAACGGGCGCCTGACAAGGGTTCAGCATCCGCGCAATCGTATTAGCACTTGAGCGCAAACCTAACTCATCGCGCATGCTGATGACCTCACACAGTTCGGGCAATATCGTTCCCAAAGGCATATAACAAAATCCACTGACATCAAGCTGGCGTTGTGCTTCCATCGCATTATTAGCAATCGGCAAGCCCAACTGCGCCAATACTGACTCAACATACAAGCGCTGTGATGCTGATTCAGTATGACCATGCAAAAATATTCGATAGCCATTTTGCGCCAAACACCATACCGCCAGTAAATACCATGGCAGGTGACGCCTTTTACCCGCATAACCTCCCAAATCTAACGACACCTCTAGACAGCTGAGTTTTGGACTCACCATTGCCCGAGCCGCGGACACAAATCCAGCGAGTTCAGTCTCACTCTCCTCTCGCATTCGTAATAACATCAAAAACGCGCCCCCTTGAGCCTGTGTGGCCTGTCCCGAGAGCAGTAATGCATAAGCATCGTGCGCCTCTTGCATCGTCAGATAACGTCCCGCGCGTTGCCCACGGCCGATGATTTTGATGTATTGAGTAAAGGGATTCATACGTTATACCAAAGTGTTTGTGGTGTGGATAATGTGTTCAAGGCTGACTTTAGGTGCCTGTACACGTTCAATAATTTGTTTGAGCTCAGGACGGCACGAGCCACAGTTGGTACCGCATTGTAGCGCTTTGCCCAAGTCTTCTAAGGTGGCATTGGGGTGTTGTGATAGATGCGAGGTGATGGTGTTTTCGCCCACTTTAAAACAGGAACAAATGGTTTGACCCTGACTGAATTCCAGCGGCACATCGCGCAACAATAAAACTCCTATTGCCTCTTTTGCTGATATCCCTGCTTGCCCTAACGAGGAGAGCCATGGCCATGGCACAAGTTCTTTATTGGGTTGCCCAAATACCATCATTTGGATCTGTCCGTCTTTGAGCAACACGGCACTAAACTGACCCTTGGGCTGATTTGATAGATGCACCCATTCGCCATCGCTCGATAAAGTATTCATAAAAGACACCGGTTCGACCGCCTCGATTGATACAGCGACATAGCCAATACCCGACTCCGCAACTGGCAATTTTGCCCAATAAGGCAAATCTAAACTGATTTCATGGCGTGAGAATATTTGCCAATGCTGAGTGGGAGTGACTGGCGCAATGCTCACCCTGACATATTTGCTGTCGGGTTGCCCAGAGATCGCATCTTTTCGAGGGCTATAGCAACGCGCCACATTGGCACTCGGCGCCGTTTGTGCTGTCCAGTGGATCGGAGCAAAACACGTTCCTTCTCGTTGTCCTTTGGCCTCGGTAAATGGCATTAATATCTTCCCATAAGGGCTCTTAACCTCTGCCAAATCGCCTTCGACTAACCCTAACTCAGCAATATCTTTAGGTGCTAATGCAAGCATTGGCTCAGTTTGATTCGCCGCTAGTGTGGCACTTCGGCCAGTGCGGGTCATCGTATGCCATTGGTCGCGATACCGACCACTATTTAAGATCCAAGGATATGCCTTATCTGCTGGTTCTTGATGTTGTTGCAACGTCACTGGGATGAATCTGGCTTTGCCAGTCTCGGTAAAAAAACGCTTATCGGCAAACATGCGTTGTGTGCCATAGGGATGCTCTTGATTCACTGGCCATTGAATGGGCGCTAAGGCATCATACTGAGCTCGAGTTAGCTCAGCCAAACCTGAAATATCAAAATCCCTACGTGGATAATCATCTCCATTACACCACCCAGATAAGCGAGCATGTTCAACAAAAATGCCGTGCGGGTGGGTATAATTAAATCCTTCGGTAAAGCCCATCGCTTGTGCAACCTGAGTCAGCCATTGCCAATCGTGTTGGGCCTGACCAGGAGGTGCAATCAATCCGCGTTGACGCGAAATACATCGTTCTGAATTGGTCACTGTGCCGTTTTTTTCACCCCAGGTAGACGCAGGCAATATAATATCGGCGTATGCTAGAGTATCGTTTTGGGTAAAACACTCAGACACCACCACGCATTCACATGAGGCCAAAGCCTGTTCGATGGCGTTGCGATTGGGCAGACTCACCACAGGGTTGGTTGCCATAATCCATACGGCTTTGACTCGTCCTGAGCCGATGGCTTCGAACAAATCCACCGCTTTTAATCCCGAGGTGTGACACATAGTCGGAGATTGCCAAAAATCCTGTACCCAATCTCGATGTTGCTTGGTCTCGATATTCATATGTGCGGCGAGCATATTTGCGAGTCCGCCGACCTCTCGTCCCCCCATCGCGTTGGGCTGGCCAGTGATTGAGAAAGGCCCCGCACCGGGCTTGCCGATTTGCCCTATCGCAAGGTGGCAATTGATAATGGCATTGCATTTGTCCACGCCTTGTACGGACTGATTAACGCCTTGGGAGTAAAAAGACAATGCACTTGGAGCTTCCACAAACCATAGATAAAATTGTCTTATCGCCTTTTGACTGACTCCACATATCGCACTGACTTCGGCCAGTGAGTAAGCTGAGGCAGACACTGCAGCCTGCGTGAACTGCTCGGTGTGATGCGCAACAAACACATCATCCACAGCACCATTTTCAATTATAAAATTCAGCAAACCATTAAATAAGGCAATGTCACTACCTGGCTTGATCGGGAGATGCAAATCAGCGATGTCACACGTGGCGCTCTCGCGAGGATCGATAATGACAATTTTGAAAGAAGGATTGTTCGCCTTGGCTTGTTGCATGCGCTGGAACAAGATCGGATGCGTCCACGCGGCGTTTGAGCCCACGAGCACCAGCATTTGTGTGAGATCGATATCTTCATAGCATGTAGGCACCGTATCACTGCCAAAACTGCGCTTATAGGCGGCCACGGCAGATGACATACACAAACGAGAATTGGTATCGATGTTAGCTGAGCCTATGTATCCTTTCATCAGCTTATTGGCGACATAATAGTCTTCTGTCAGGATTTGCCCAGAGACATAAAAGGCCACAGCATCTGGACCGTGCTCTTGAATGATTTGATTAAATCGCTCAGCAACCGCAGCGCTCGCAAGTTCGTTCGAAACTGGTTCGCCATCGACAACCGCATTTAATAATCGGCCGTCTCTACCCACAGTATCGGCCAGATGCGTGCCTTTCACACACAGTTTGCCATGATTAGCAGGATGGTGTTGCGTGCCTTTAACGGCCGTAATTTTGTCATTTATGACGGTTGCATCGACCCCGCAGCCAACGCCACAATAAGGACATGTGGTGCATTCTACCGATTGCTTAAAGTGCGTCTTCATGGGTTAACCCAAACGCTTAGATTGATTGAGCCAAAGGTGCGACATGTCGATGATGGTTTTGGCTACTTCTTCCATCTTTTGTCCCTTATCCATGGCCATCTTCCGAATGGTTTTGTACGCCTCTGCTTCAATCATCCCTCTTTGCTCAATTAAAATGGCTTTGGCTTGCTCAACAAATTTTCGCGACGCTAGAGCGGCCTTCGTATCTGCAAGTTCCTTGTGCAAGCTTTGAGCGTGATCAAACCGAGCGATGGCGGTGGCTAACACATCAGGTGCGCGGTGCCATTCGGCATCGCCTGTCACATAGGCGCTGATATCAAGCGCGATAAGCTTTTCCATCAGCACGGCGTTGTATTGTCGTGCAAATATCACCACAGGAATAGGGTGTAACTCACGTAAGATGTGCAAAGCATCTAATGCACTGCCCAGGTCAGTATCCGAAGCAATCATCAAAGCGTCTGGCGATTCTATCTGTATTGCCTTTAACATCTCAGCACTGGCTCCTGCAAAGGTTTTTACGCGATAAGGTGAAGTGGTTAATGCTTCAGATAATTGGGTCAAACTCAGCTCATCTTCGGCGCATACCAGTACGCATGTGGGTTGACTCATTAGGCATCCTGTCTGATTAAATAAAATAGGGTGTCTTAATAAATCAAGTATCATACCAATAAGGCAATTCATTGATTTTATTGATATTAAACAATGTGTTTACAAAATATATTGTTGGTTTTCGTGCAGATTGAAACAAAATGGAGCAGATTTTTCATTGAATGCACTCTATTAGGTCATTTCTTGTAAATACACTAAAAAAATTCATATTGTGCTTAATTATCTTATTGTTTTATATGGCTTTACTACATTGGTATGGTTATTGAAAGGCCAATCAGATGAATACGAACAACCTTATTTAAGAAGCCCTTTATGCTTGTTGATGGCTATCAGCGCAAATTTGCTTACGTGCGATTATCAATCACCGATGTATGTAATTTTAAATGCAATTACTGCTTACCGGATGGCTACGACTGCAGTGATAATAAAGTCCAGGGCAATGGTTGTGCACAGCAAGCTGATTTAAGTGTGGCCGAGATAAAGCGTTTGGTGAGTGCTTTAGCTGCTGAAGGCGTCAGTAAAATTCGTATCACAGGTGGAGAGCCGGGATTACGCAAAGATCTGACAAAGATCATAGAAGTCATCGCGCAGACTCCAGGGATAAAAGAAATCGCCTTAACCACCAACGGCTTTAACCTAAAACGCAATATCGAAACTTGGCAACGTGCCGGATTGACCCAACTCAACGTCAGCATTGATAGTCTCATACCAGAGCAGTTTCAGCTCATTACCGGCTCTCGTCAATTTACACGCGTCATGGATGGATTACAAAAAGCCATTGCGTTGGGCATACCCTGTAAAGTGAACACCGTCATGTTGGCTCAATATAATTTAGGTCAGTGGCATCAGTTTTTGCAATGGATCAAAACAACGCCGGTTTCTTTGCGTTTTATCGAACTGATGCAAACCGGCGACAATACAAAATATTTTCATGAGAACCATGTTAATGCAGAGCATTTTTATCGGCGTTTACAAGCACGTGGCTGGTCACTGCAAGCCAAATCCGACACAACGGGGCCAGCCCTGACCCTGACGCATCCAGATTACGTGGGATCCATCGGCTTTATCATGCCATATAGCAAAGATTTTTGTGCAAGTTGTAATCGCTTACGAGTTACTTCGCGTGGCGCCATGCATCCCTGTTTGTTTGCGGATGAAGGACATTCTCTGAGACACCTGTTGCAAGACGATTCACAACAAATGCTGTTGCAACATTGGCTCAGACAACAACTGCTCACTAAAGCAAAAGCCCACCAGTTACACGAACAACAAGTGGGTGCAACCAAACATCTCGCCATGCTCGGTGGCTAGCAAGAAAAGGTATTAAGTCAAATTAGGGAGCACAGATGCACATTACAGGCGTTATATTAGCGGGCGGTTTAAGCCAACGCATGGGACAGGATAAGGCGACCTTACAGCGCAACGGACAATCCATGTTGGCCTTTGGCTGTGAATTATTACAAGCACTGCCTATTCAAGATATTGTGATCAATGCCAATGTGTCACACCACACCCCCTATGAGGTGATAGGTGACGACTATCCCAAGTGCGGTCCGCTATCAGGCTTGCATACGGTGATGAAAGCATTACAGCACCGCACAGATGCCCTATTATGTATTCCAATCGATCAGCCGCTAATGACCACTGAGCCTTTGTTAGAGCTGATAAAAGCAGGTCAGTCGTCACACCATGTCGTGCATTTTGATCAGCAACCTTTACCTATCTGGTTGCCGATGCAAATTGCCGTACTGTCCGAATTAGAATCAAGACTCACCCAACCACAGCAAAGCAAAGGTCAGTATCGTCTCGGGGATTTTTGTCGCTGGGCCAAGGCAATGATTTTACCAGTTTTAGACCCTAGCATTTGGCTCAATACCAATACCCCAAAACAGTGGCAAGAGGCTCTGAATGCGGCACCTAAAAATTAAAGCGTGTCACTTCGAGCACACCTGACAATCAGGGTGGTGTGATATATCAAAAATGCGACTTTGCATGGTCGCCCCATCAAATAACAACCATTGATTGTGTAGTGGTATAGCACATTGACTGATGATCTTGAGCGCCTCCGTAGCTTGCATCGAGCCGATGATCCCAACCATTGGAGATAAGACACCGGCTTCACTGCAACTCATCTCTGGTGCACGAAAGTGGCTCGATATACAGGCATAACACGCCGAATCATCACGGGTAAAAAAAGTACCTAATTGCCCTTCATAACGGATGACCGCGCCACACACCAATGGCACCTGCGCTTGATAACAAGCTGCGTTGATCGCGTTGCGCGTCACCAAATTATCAGTGCAATCCACCACACAATCATACTCTTTCACGTCGTGCCCAGAAACAAATGGCATATGCATAGCCTTGATGTGACAACTTGGCGCGAGCGCCTTGAGCGTATTTTTGGCAGAATCTACTTTAGCTTGTCCAACCGAATCGGGCTGATGCAAAATTTGTCTGGGTAAGTTACTCGCTTCAACGTCATCCAAATCTTGCAACGTCAACTGGCCCACACCTGAGGTCGCCAAAAACTGTGCAACGGTGCAGCCTAGTCCGCCTAAGCCAACAATTAATATATGTGCTTGTAACAGTCGCTCTTGCCCTTCGAGATCAAACGATGGCAGCATGATCTGACGCGAATATCGCAGTATTTCAGAGTCACATAAGACTTCGTTCTTCTCCATTAGCCCTGTACTGCCGGGTGAAATAACGAAATCTGTACTTGTTCACCGGGCATAATGTCCTCTCGGTCAGATTCAAGTAACAGCAAGCAGTTGGCTCGACTGATCCCAGATAAAATCCCCGAACCTTGTCCTTTTAACGCCGATACATGCAGATGCCCGTTTTTATGAACTTCATAATACCCGCGTTGAAAATCCTTGCGTCCCGCTCGTTTGCGAATGCGCTCTTTGGCAATCGCCCAAAACGAGGGTAACTCGGTCGGTGTTTTGCCTTGCATCATTTCAAGTGCGGGGATGACGAGTTGTTGAAACGTGATCACTGCAGACACTGGATTGCCTGGTAAGCCAAAAAATACACTGTTGCTCAAGTGCCCAAACGCGAAAGGTTTACCTGGTTTCATGGCCACTTTCCAAAAGTCCACCTCACCCAGCTCCGCCAATGCCGTCTTAACAAAATCGGCATCGCCGACTGACACCCCACCAGAGGTAATAATCACATCGCAATGACGATTTGCTTCCATCAGCATTTCTCTTATTACATTTAAGTCATCTTCGACTATCCCATAGTTCAGGACTTCACAGCCTAAAGCTTTTAATGCTGAGCACAGAACATGGGAGTTGGTATCATAAATCTGTCCTTCCGCCAGAGGTCTGCCAACTTCTTGCAATTCATCACCAGTGGCAAATAGGGCGACTTTTATTGGCTCTATCACATTGACTTGAGCAATGCCCAATGACGCTAACAGCCCAATGTCCACAGAAGATAACTGATGCCCTTTCACAAAAACCGGCGCGCCAAATGCGATATCTTCGCCACAACGACGTATGTTACTCCCTTGTCGCGGAAAACTCTCAAGTCGGATCATATCTCCTTTGCGCTCGACTAACTCTTGCATCACGACTGAATCGGTATTGGGTGGCAGCATAGCGCCAGTCATGATCCGAGCGCATTGCCCAGGCTCTAAAGCTTTATGTGGCACATCGCCCGCTAGGACGGTCTCAACCACGATGTATTCTAAGGGATTATAGAACTGACTGCGTTGCGCCAAAGCATAGCCGTCCATCGCTGCGTTATCGTGCGGAGGTACAGACATGGGTGAAATCACATTCTCCGCCAAAATCAAATGATGAGCTTGTTCTAGGGGAACGGATTTTGATAGACCAGAATCAGTATAAATGCGCTTGATCTGGGCAAGCACTTGTTTTTTTGCACTATTGTAGGGCATCATCCGTGATGCAGTATCACATATCGTCATGTTTCCTTTACTCTTGTTGTTATACCAATATCACTAGAGCAAAGGTTGTTCCAACTTTTGACTATAAAAAGTAATTACCGCCAATTATGATGGTATGTATTCATAACTCGCGCCCACACCCAAAGGAATACCAAGGCTCCAGTAGATGAGGAAAAACGACGTCCACAACACCAACAAACATATACTATAAGGAAGCATTAGGGAGAGTAATGTTCCAATCCCAGTACCTTTAACATAGCGCTGACAATACACCACGACCAATGGGAAATAGGGCATTAATGGGGTGATAATATTGGATGAGGAGTCACCCAAGCGATATGCCGCCTGCGTCAAATCGGGTGATATACCCAGCTGCATCAGCATGGGGACAAAAATAGGCCCCAACAGCGCCCATTTTGCCGAGGACGAACCCACAAATAAGTTCACAAACGCCGTCAACAAAATGATCCCAACAATTGTCACCATTGCCGGTAATGCAAGCCCTTTTAAGAAATTCGCGCCATTCACCGCCAACAACACGCCCAAGTTCGATTTGCCAAACGCATCAATGAATAAGGCACAGAAAAACGCCATTACGATGTAATAGCTCATTCCCTGCATTGCTTTGGTCATCGAATCAATCATGTCCTTGGTGCTTTGGTACGTCCCCGACAAATAGCCGTACACAATACCCGGTAGCAAAAATAACAAGAAGATAATCGGCACTATCGACTGCATCACTGGTGCGGCAAAGGTCGTAAGAGAGCCGTTGGTGTCACGCATCGGGGAGGATTCAGGGTAGAGGATGGCAAATAATGCCACCAGACCTGCTAATAATGTAAACGACGCCCAGCGCAACGCACGGATTTGTGTCGTATCGAGTTCTTCAAATGTAGGAATCTCATTCGGGTCGCCATCTACCTTGGTATCGGCCAACCTAGGTTCAATTACTTTGTCCGTGAGATACCAAGCAATTCCAATGATCACCAGCGAAGACGCCGAGTTAAAAAAGTAATTGTTGAGCGTATTGACCTGAATATTGGGGTCAATGAGTTGTGCAGCTTCTTGCGTAAATGACTGCAGCAACGGGTCAATCGCCGACGGAATGAAGTTCGCGCAAAAGCCACCACTGACCCCAGCAAAGGCCGCTGCTATTCCCGCGAGAGGATGTCGCCCCATCGCATAAAAAATCACACCAGCCAATGGGATCACTAATACATAACCTGCATCGGTTGCCGTGTGCGACACAATCGCCACAAGCACGACCATCGGTGTGAGCAAGGTGCGCGGCGTCGAGTCTAAGATGCGTTTGAGTCCTGCGCTAATGAACCCAGAATGCTCGGCAACGCCAACCCCTAGCATGGCCACTAGCACTACTCCCAACGGCGCAAACCCAGTAAAAATGGTCACCATGCGACTCATAAAGTCGGCTAATGCTGCGCCAGTTAGGAGGTTATTGATCTCAACTGGCTGGCCAGAACGCGGATCGATAGCCTCAAAAGTCATCGAAGAAAAAATGGCAGAACATGCCCAGACCACGGCCAGACAAATGGCAAATATAATGGCGGGATCGGGAAGCTTATTACCTGCGCGTTCGACTTTATCGAGCGCACGCATGACCCAAGTGGATTGGTTGGTTGCAGTATTCATGATGCCTTCCTGTCTTGTTATTGTTATTGCTCATCAATCTTATAAAAAGAATACCAACTTATCGCTGATATGCAAAGTGCGCCACGCTATTGGCTAAAAAGTCCGTCAATCTTTGGTTAAAGCGCCCGTCATATTGATGATAACTGACGATGAGTTTGTTTTTGGGACGGCTCAAGGCAACATACAACAACCGCTTACTCTCAGCAATTGCCGCTTCGCGCTCCGCTTGAGGGAGGTTATCGGGCATCCAGCGCGGATATTGATTGGCCACACAACAGGGCAAATACACGGTATCAAATTCTAAACCTTTGGCGCGATGCACGGTGGATACGACTAACTTATCGCGTTCTGGGTCGATGAGATCCGTTTCTTTTAATGTCCCAAGTTGGCCGACCATTTGTGCTTTCTGTTGTTCGATTGGTCTTTTTGCATTGGCATAGACATTCACATCAATCAGATGGGATAAAATCCCCTGTAAACCGTGTTTATCCAACCACGGATAGAGCTTGCGCTGCGCTTGTTGTTGCACATTGGCCAAGGATTCGGGTTGATACCAGTGGTCTTGTCGACTAGCGTAATTAAGATAATCATCGATGCACTTTGCTAAGGTGAGATTTGAGGAGAGCCATTGAGAATCGATCAACTCCTGTGAAAGATGGTGCCAAGCATGGCGGAACGGTTTGATAAGCTCAGCATACTGATCCAACAGTGCCTCAGCACTGGCAAGGTATTTTGGCAAAAACGTCAGCAGCAGATTAAATAACGATGCGGTGGCTTTCACATCATCCAACGCATTGTGACTATTTACTCCATCTAAGCCAAATGCATCGAGTAAGGATTCCAAACGATAGCTGGTTTGCTTGGGTAAAAGCACTCTGGATAAGGTCAGGGTATCAAAACATGGACGGCGCAACATGCGATACAAATCATGCTCAAGTGTACCGAATAAACTCAAGTCAACACTGTTGGATTTGAGCATTTCGGCGTCGAATTTTAAGTTATGTGCTAGGAGTGGGCACTCACCAACAAAAGCAATAAACCGCGCCAGAACATTCGCCCAAGTATCGCCATTTTGCACCTGCTCGAGCGTGATATGATGGACGTGCTGACTGTCCAAAAAGGCCTGCTGTAGATCGGAATTGTTACCTCCAAACTCAATACTGACGTACTCATCAAATTCAGCCACTATCTGTCCGTTGACCACTTTGACCGCGGCCAGCTGAATGATTTTATCAGACATAAAATCCAAGCCCGTAGTTTCAGTATCAAAGATGACCACGCCGGTTTCACTCGCGTGCAGCAGTTGTTGATAGGGGTACTTAAAGACTTCCGTTTCACCGAGCAGCACGTGTTCGAGGGGCAAGCGCTTTTGGGCGAACGCATTGACCATCGCGATAATGTGTTTGCGCGTGTAGCGCGACCCAGCTCCAAATCGAGTCAGACGATATACTACCGACCACCAATCCACGCGCTGCCCCGAACCGTTTAGAATACGCAGCAGTGAAAAAGCATCTTGCAACGCAACCTGTTGCATTAAATCATTTTCACTTACCCGAAAAAAGTCCAGTCCCATCGATAAAAAGCGCCCACAATACACGTCGATTAGCTTATTGGTTGGTAACAGCATACCGATATTGCGTGAAGGATCGGCCAGAATTTGAGAGATTCCACGCACAGCCATATCCACCTCATCGACCACATTTGCTGCACCAATCAACAAGGTACTTGCCGGATCAGTAATGGATTGCTGAGCTTGAATCGGCGGTAGTTGCCAGTGTTGTGCTCGGTAAGCATTGAGAATATCAACTAGGGGAGGCTGAGCGCGATAATTGTTGACTAATCTATGCGAGGTAAAAGCACTGGTACGCGCATGCAGATGCGCAACATCCGCACCCAAAAAGGCATAAATCGATTGCAGTTCATCGCCCACCGCAAACACATGCGTGGTCTCATCGCACAGCGTATCCAAAATTGCCCATTGCAATGGATTGAGATCTTGCACTTCATCGACTTGCACAAATCTCAACCTTTTGGGCTCATTTAACAGCAACGCAAAGCCATGCACTAATAGATCATCAAAATCGATCGCATTCGATGCGCGTTTTTGCTTCGCATACGCTTGAAACACTCGATAAAGCAAAATAATCGCATGCTCGTAATTGCCAAAGGTAATGCCAGTGATTCGACAGATATCGGCAGCATACTGCGCCATGTTGGGTGCTAGCATAGCACCTCCTATGGCTTGAGCCTCAGGCTCCGCTCGAGTCAGCAAGGCCAGTGCCGTATATGCTCCGCGCATGACCTTGCTCCAACTAGGCTGGTAGACATTGCTCGACGCGATAGCTTGGGCATCGCACAGCTCGAACATTACCTCCGGCACATCCGTGTAATCTGGTGCGACATCTTTGGTGTCGCCTACCGCAAGTGCCACAAGCTCTTTGCAATACTCCTCAGGCAATAGCGTTGCAAAGCGCACATGACGAAATTTGGGATGCCCGGTTTTGCGCAATAATTCCATGCAATAGGCGTGAAAATTACCGATAAACGGTTGTCTATCAACCAGCACTTGCTCCGCGCGCTGTTGCATCTCTAGTGCCGCACGCACCGTGAAGGTCAGACACGCAATGTCCTTGTCCGCAAAGTGCTCGGTTGCGGTGTTCAGCCTTGCCGTGAGCAAGGCAGTTTTGCCTGCACCAGGGGGGGCGGACACAAAATGCTTGCCAGAATTAATGGATATAAGTTTGGCTTGGGTGCTGTCAAACTGGACAGATTGGGTCATGCAGAATCGCTGTATTTCCGTGAGATATACAGAAAAACATAACACAAATTTTTCATGCAACCAATGGGGGCTGCTCCACTCGTTGCGGCACTGGTACGCAATATATATCACAATCGACTTTGCGCAGGATTTCTTCAACGGTATTACCATGTAACCATGCATCAATGCCTTGCCTAGACGCCGTGCCAATCATCAGTAAATCCGTGTGTTGTTCCGTACAATACTCAGCAATCCCTTGCTTAACATCCCCTGCCAACACGCGACATTGGAACGGGTTGATCTGATAACGCTGGGCAAAGTTGGTCATTAGGCATTCGTGATGGGCGTCGACATTTGTCATAAATTCAGCATAATCCCGAGCGCCCATATCTAGCACATCGAGTTGCATCGGCGATTGGTAAAAATGCACAAACTGTACATCACACCCCCATGCCCGTTGCATAGTTTTCGCTTGTTCAATCAAGGCATCGAGTTGAGCCTGTTGCTGTGCACTCATGACGAACGGATTGATTGCGACCATGATTTTTTGGTAATCAGATTGTGGTCTTTTGACCAATAACATCGGGGCATACGCCGAACGCAGACATTGCCGGTCGATCGCTGTTGCAAATGGATTGTGTGTTTGACCATCTTCACTGCACCGCTTTATCACCACACATGGTTGCATGGATTGGGTAAGTACGTGAATAGCATGCGCAATAGAAGGCGCCCAACGCACGTGGGATTGAGCAAAAATACCTTCTTTTTCTAACTCAGCTTGAATGGCATCCAGCCTGCGTTCTTGATAACGCATAAGCTGTTGCTCAAGTGACGCATAAGTAGTATCAGACAAGTATTCTGCATATTGTGCAATCGAATCGTAGACGGACGTCACCAAATGCACTCGTCCTGAAAACGCTTGCATCCATCTTTTTGCCGTTACCAGAGATGGATGCTCATCATGCTCAGTATTAATTGTGACAATAAGGTTGGTTGGAACGGACATTATCGGTTCTCCATAATTGTCTTGCTGTATCATCGCTGTGACTGCTATGTGCTTTTAGTCTAGGACACCTTATACATAAACGGATTGATCCGCATCAAGGAAAGCCACCATCCGCAGATTACAACTAAAAGCTATTGTTCAACGCAAAATTGTCGTTATAATGGTGAAAGTTTGTTTTTTCGGCATTACTATTCGATTACTGCCGTATTTATGGAGAAGCTCGTGAAAGTTCAAAAGTTATTAGCCATCGCGATTGCTGCCGGTACTTTATTCATGGTGCAAGCCAATGAAGACGTTGCTGAGCGCATCAAACCTTATGGCCAAGTAAAAGTTGCTGGTGCGGTTGCCGCGACAGCAGCAGCCGGTCCTCGCTCAGGTAAAGATATCTACAACCAAGCCTGTACTGCCTGTCATTCTAGTGGTGTGTTAGGCGCCCCAAAGACCAAAGATGCGGCGGATTGGAAACCTCGTTTAGACGCCAAAGGCTTTGATACAGTATGGCAAAATGCCATCAATGGTATCAATGCAATGCCGCCAATGGGTACCTGTGGCTCATGTTCTGAAGACGACATTAAAGCAGCCATTGAATATATGATTGAAGGCGTAGAATAAGCTTTTATCTTCTTACAAACCTCGAGCGATGCGAATTCCTCGAGGTTTTTTTGTGTCTTTTGTGCGATATCCACTATATTTAATGAAAAGTTAAATTTAGTTGTACATGCCCCATAATTCTGTAGAGCGTCTTGCACTCTATGGTGGACCTCACAGATAACACCATCTGGATATATCAATACACGATTCATTGCAGTCTCCCAGCGCACTGATATACTCAGCCCATATACTTTCATCTAGATATTTACATGAGCACGACTTCAACCACCTCGTATCAATATGACCGCTTAATGCACCCCATCCTTATTGCAGGCTGTTTGATTATTATGATCAGCTTTGCGATCCGCTCTTCTTTTGGCTTGTTTCAGATACCAGTCGCAGGCGAGTTCGGTTGGTTGCGCAGTGAGTTCTCACTTGCCATAGCCATCCAGAACTTGTTTTGGGGTATTGGCCAGCCGATGTTTGGGGCCTTGGCGGAAAAATACGGCGATCGCAAAGCCATCGTTGCAGGGATCTTTTGTTATGCATTAGGCTTGTTTTTGTCTGCTTTTGCCATTACTCCTGGGCAACATCAGCTACTGGAAATGGTCATAGGTTTTGGTATTGCTGGGACTGGATTTGGTTTGATTTTGGCGATTGTAGGACGGGCTACTTCAGATAGACATCGCTCAGTAGCCCTCGGTATCACCACTGCTGCGGGCTCTGTCGGTCAATTGATTGGCCCTCCAGTGGCGCAGTCGCTGCTTGCCAGTATGCCTTGGCAAGAGGTCTTTATGGTGTTTGCTGGGATCATTTTGGTAACCTTGCTCTTTGTCAAGAAGCTTAAGGTGCCCAAACCCACAGTTACATCTAATACTGCAGCGGATGAGCCTCTTGGTGTGGTGGTCAAACGTGCCGTCAAAGATCCAACTTTTATCTTTTTGTTTGTGGGCTTTTTTAGTTGCGGATATCAACTGGCGTTTATTACCGCGCATTTTCCAGCATTAATCACGGAAATGTGCTCAGCGATCAGCCCTGCTAGCTTGATTCAGTCGTTGGGTGTGACTACGACATCGGGCTTGGGCGCCATGGCCATTGCCTTGATTGGTCTTGCCAATATTGGCGGGACCATTTTGGCTGGTTTGCTTGGCAATCGCTATTCGCGCAAATACCTTCTAGCGTCAATCTATGCCTTACGTACTTTAATCTCTGTTATTTTTATTATGAACCCGATCACCCCAGAAGCGGTCGTCTTGTTCTCGATTTTGATGGGTGCACTATGGTTAGCAACGGTGCCTTTGACGGCTGGACTTATCGGTCATATCTATGGCCTAAAATACATGGGCACCTTGTATGGCTTGGTGTTCTTATCCCACCAAATCGGCGGCTTTCTAGGCGTTTGGCTCGGTGGCGCGTTATATGATTATTACGGCGATTATATTATGGTGTGGTGGATTGGGATCGCGGTCGGCTTGTTCTCAGCTCTGATTCACTTGCCGGTAAACGAGCGTCCCCAAACAGCGGTTGCAGTCACTTAACCAGACAAGCGTAAGTTTATTTATTTAGAAATAGTACCGTCGTAACGGGTTGGTCGGTAAACACACCATCCACTTTAAGCGTTTCAAATATCAGTTGTAACTGCTCTTTTGGTGAACTTGCCAAAATCAACGCATCATCGCGGTGGGTATACGGGTGAACCACCAAGTTTGTTGTTTGTAATGCGCTCCAAAAAGCGGTTGGCTTTTGCGTATCCATATCGTACAACTGTGGCAACCACGGTCCGATTCCATCAATGATTTTCGCCATTTGAGCAACACCTTCTTCCGTCTTTAGCGCATCATAATCGGTGCTCGATTCCGTCCAATCATTTTCGGCAATAAGCTGAACCAACTTGGTTTGCAAACCGTATTGCTGTCGCAAAGCTTGAGTCGCGATCCAATCAAAGCACTGCGTAATCACTGGTGCTTCCTTTGTATTCATGCCAGCTTGATTTAATGACTCTACATATATTTTAAGGATGTCTTGGCCCTGCTCAGCATGCCAAGCGGGGGCTTTTAGTTCGGGATACCAACCTACCTGACGGCCAAATTGACGATTGAGCTCAGTGATTAATTCAACTTGCTCATCCCAAGTGCTGATCTGGAAACCTTGCTTGGCGCGATATCGTTGCGGATAGACTTGTTGCAGCTGAGCGTCTTGACGCTCGTATTTATTGAGTCGCTTGATCTCCGCCAAAGTAAAATCAATCGCGTAAAATTGTCCGTCTTCGCGCGCTCTATCTGGAAACACCTGGGCCACATTGGTCGTCGTTTGTAACACAATATCGTGCAGAACAATGAGCTGACCATCTTTTGTTAAAACCAAATCTTGTTCTATGTAATCGACACCTTGCGCATACGCTAAAACTGCAGCTTCCAAAGTGTGCTCAGGCAAATACCCTGATGCGCCACGATGTGCAATAACCACCGGTTGTGCAAAAACATTCGCTACATACCCGAGCAAGCATAAAAGAAGTATCGCGCGCATAATGCCCCCTAATGAAACAAACCATCGTAGAGACTACAAAAAATGTATGACATTTTTGTGATTTGATTTATTGTATATTCATAATACGGATACGGATGGAACGTATGATCATTCGACACGCAACGTTAAAAGCCAAACAACGCCAAGAGCGTGACAAGTTTCCCAGTGCAGTGGGCACCCGCATCCACCGAGCGTTGAGCTGGCTCGATCGGGCTGAGCAAAGTGACGGGGATTTAGACAGTCAGTTTATCTTTTTGTGGATTGCGTTCAATGCGGCCTACGGTCAGGAGCACGAAAACTTCTACAACAACGAAACCGAGTTATTCAGTCGCTTCATCGCTAAATTAGTCGAGTTGGATAAAAATAAAGCTTTATATGAATTAGCCTGGCAGCAATTTTCCTCACACATCCGTGTATTGCTCGACAATCAATACGTGTTTCAGCCTTTTTGGGAGTTTCAAAAAGGTAAAATAGAAGAGAGCGCTTGGCAACGACAATTTGCTCAAGAAAAGGGGCTGATTAATGTTGCCTTATCCACAGAGCGTACGGACAAAGTGTTGAGTATTATTTTGCGACGTCTTTATACCCTTCGCAATCAGCTGATGCATGGTGGCGCGACGTGGAATGGTCAGGTGAATCGAGCTCAAATTACTGACGCGGTGGCGATTTTGGAATGCTTAGTCCCGATTGTGATAGACTTAATGCTCGATCATCCTTTGAAGTTTTTGGGCGCGCCAAGTTATCCGTTGATCGGCGAGTTCGATGTTGATTTTAAAAAATAAGCGAGTTTCCCTGTGTCATTAAAAGACCAATTGTTAAAGGCCGGCTTGGTCAATCAAAAGCAAGCCACCAAGGCCGCCAAAAAGAAGAAAAAATCCCGTACCCTTGCCAATGAAGTCAAGGCGGAGGTTGAAGCCAAACGTCAAGCGGAGCTCGAACGCTCCAAGGCGCTTAACGAGGCACAACAGGCTGAGCGCCGCGAGCGCGAAATCGCTGCGCAAATCAAACAACTGATCAACGTGAATATCGTGGCGCACAAAGGCGATGAAAAATACAATTTCGTCGTCGATGGCAAAATCAAAACCATTTACGTAACCGAAGCCATTCGCAAATCGCTGCTCAATGGACAACTGGTTATTGTTGTGGCTGACGGTGTGTACAAGGTGATCCCCGGTGGTGTGGGCAACAAAATTGAAGAGCGCATGCCAGACCTTGTGATCCGCCCTGCACCCGAGGATGCAGTGGACGAAGTAGACGAAGATGACCCATACAAAGACTTTGTCGTGCCCGACGATTTGATGTGGTAATGCAGTCAATACAATAATAAAGAGAAGCCTAACGACATGAACATAAATTCCCTACTCAATGAGCGACACTCTTGTCGCGCGTTTTTAGACAAACCAGTACCAGCGGAGACGTTGGAACAGATTTTTGCTTTAGCTCAGCGAGCCCCGTCCAACTGCAACGTGCAACCTTGGCAAACGCTGGTGGTTTCAGGCGAACAAAAAGATGCCCTAAGCCAAGCTTTAGTCCATGCGGTGATGCAACAACAACCGCCGAATCCTGATTTTAATTGGGCGATTGCTTATCAAAATGAACACCGCGAACGTCAGTTTGGCTCAGCTAATGCCTTGTATAGCGCAATGGGCATCGCCAGAGAAGACAAGCGCGCTAGACAGATGGCGATGCTCCGGAACTGGCAGTTTTTTGATGCGCCGCACGTGGCGATTTTTACCATGGATAAATACCTCGACATTATGGGCGCGGTCGATATGGGCATTTATGCGCAATCGCTGTCTTTGATCATGCAGCAGCACGGCATCAGCAATTGTATGCAGGGTGCGTTAGGTCAATTCCCAGATCCCATACGCGAGATGTTTGGGCTTCCCGAAGAACGAGGGGTGTTATTTGGCATGTCATTTGGCTATGCCGACCCGGATGCGCCAGCCAATCAAGTGCGCACAACACGCGAAGACCTCAAGACTAACGTACAGTTTTTTTAATCCTGATTGTGCGTGTATAATACGGCCTCTTTTTAAGGTCGTTTGAGGCGAGATATGTTGGTCAAAATAGTGCGCAATGCGCTGGGTTACGTGTTTGTATTGCTTGATTTGCTGACTCGAGGCTTGCCTCGTAAGCGCAGTGTGGAAGAACAAAACGCCATTGCCGAGCAAACGTCACACCTGACTTTGTATCATTTTCGCGCGTGTCCATTTTGTATTAAAGTACGCCGGGCGATGTTCAAACTCAGTCTTCCCATTGCCAAAAAATCCGTCACCGAAGGCTCCCCTTATCGCACTGAACTCGAACAAGGCGGGGGACGAATCAAAGTGCCCTGTTTGCGTATTGACCAAGCCGATGGCACCACTCAATGGATGTACGAATCAAACGATATCATTGCTTACTTGCGTCAACATTATAGCTAGTTGACCTGATGTGACTTGGGTCTTTTTTACCTTTCTTGCCGCGTTTAGCCAAGCGTGGCGCAACGCTTTTCAAAGCCAGCTCAGCGGCACTTTATCCGTTTGTGGAGTTACACTGGCCAGATTTTTGTGGGCAGGACCACTTGCGATTGTCTATGTCATCGCACTTGAACAAACAGAGCTTGGTGTCATCCGTGAATTCCCGTTTGCCTTTTGGCAGTTTTGTGTTTTGGCTGGGGTCATGCAGATTGTCGCGACGGGGCTTATGGTGGTGCTGTTTAAACAAAAAAACTTTGCCATTGGGGCAGGGCTTGCCAAATGCGAGGCGCCCGTCTCGGCTGTATTGGGGATCTTGTTTTTTGGTACGACGTTGTCCTTGTACGGTTGGGTGGGTGTCGTGATAGGTGGCATCGCGGTCATGATGTTTTCGCTGTCCGGTGGGATTCGAACCATCAGTTGGAAAACCGCAGGCATCGGCTTAGCCTCAAGTACTGCGTTTGCGTTGACCTCTTTATGGGTTCGCGAGGCAAGTTTAGTGCTGGAGGGGCATTTTTTGGTGCGAGCCTCATGGGTATTACTCGTGGTGATCCTATTTCAAACGGTGGTCCTAGTCGGATATATGTGGCAACGTGAACGCACCCATTTGGTCTTGATGTTTCGTCGCCCGAAATTGGTTGTTTTTACCAGTGTGGCGAGCTTTCTGGGTTCGTTTGGCTGGTTCCATGCCATGGCATTAATGGCCGTTCCTTTGGTCAAAACGCTCGGGCAGGTTGAAATATTTTTTATGATGCTGGTCTCGGTCGTGTACCTCAAAACCCCTATCCCCAAAAAAGACATGCTCGCGCTCATGCTCGTCGCCATTGCAGCTATTCTGGTTATGTGGCCACAGGCGTAATTTGCTAATTCCCTATTTTGTTATACAGTTAACCTTGCCTCCATTGCGGGCATGTTTATTAGCTTTGGCTATCAATTTGTTTCCGAGGCACCGGCGGATTTGTACTCAGGCGCCGCGTTAGCTTTTACTATCGCAATTTTTGTTGTGGCTTTTTTGTTACTGTGGTTTGCTTCGAGTATGCTTCAAAAGGGCTTGCTGACATAGCGTTTTATACTTTTACAATCACCAGCGTCAGTGGTTGTATGCTTAATGGCCTTTGCGTAACAAACGTCGCAAACTCTTCAGTATCACTGTGCCAAATACTGACTTTGGTACTACTCATAAAACCCAAAGGGAAGGGGATTTGATGAGTATCAAAGGACAAATTGACTATCACCTATACTCGCGCATTGGGTGTTTTGTACACATAGCCTAATAACTGTTTTGTCTCATCAAGTTGGTAAATTTCAGGTTCCACAAAACCAAAAATGCGATGTTTTTTTTGAAAATCTTCTACGGTACTTGGCAACAGATTGATTGCTTGCCCAGTCAAGGTAAAACTGACCAGCTCCATCAGTTCTTCTACTGAACTATTTGGGTATTCGCGCTTAACCTCTATCCTTACCACGGCCACTTCTTGCCCTGTAATGACACTCGCGACTAAATCCACAGATCGTTTGCTCTCGGGTAAAAAAGCGATTTGGTTCAGCGAGTGGTGCATAGCTTGTGCTTGGTGAGCGCTATACAAGAGTGGAGTTGTACGCTCAGTCTGAGGCGAGCAGCCAATGCAACACGCTAAGCACAAAAAAGTTAAGAATGGGGAGTTGTATAAATTCATCCTACATATACGGAAAGATATGTAGAGCGGTTTGTTATTTGCTGCGCAATGATCTTTGTAACGGCCAAACCTTTATAAATATAAAACATTGCATAGATAAGCTTATGACCAGAGTCAATTTTATTACACAGCTAAACGCCTTACTGGAACAAAACGAGATCATCGACTTGTCTCCCGTTATTGATCACCTGATCATGGTGATGGGGGATAATTTACAAGATATGGCGGCGTGGCTAACAGTTCCTCGACAGGAATTTGGTAACCAGTCGGCTTTGGCACTCATCCAAAAACAGGACGTTGTGCCCGTCAAAGAAGCTCTTCGCAAAATCTTGGAGCAAGACAGTCGAATCGGATAATCTAATCATCTGTTGCCAAAAGCAACATATCTTTGTCCTCAAAAATTTTCAGTCCTTTTACTCCCGACTTCTCATGCTATAGTTAACTTTCTCTTACAACTGGGATCAGCATGTTTCGATTTATTCACACCTCAGATTTGCACATTGGGCGACACTTCAACTACATCAGCCTGCATGACGAACAAGCGCATATGCTTGATCAGATCTTAGCATATTGTGAACAAAACCGAGTCGATGCGCTGATCATCGCTGGCGATGTGTACGACAATTCAACACCCGCCCGTGAAGCTATTGCGCTGTTTGAATCGTTTCTCGACCGCTGCCGAGATGAGCTGAATATCCCTGTCGTATTGATTTCAGGTAATCACGATTGCCCCGTGCGTTTGGGGATGAACAAAAAGGCTGTGAGGCGGGCCGGTTTGTATTTACTCACTGACTTAAAAGACGTCACTCAGCCTGTGATATTGGGCGACGATGAGCCGGTGTATTTTTATGGCATTCCTTTTTGTGATCCAATCTCCGTGCGAGCTGCGACAGGTGACTCGGTCAAAACCTATGACGAAGCCCACACCTTGTTGGTAGAGCAAGTCAAAGCGGCGCATACATCAAACTCGCCCAAAGTGTTGCTGAGCCATTGCTTTGTACAAGGCGGTAAAGTCACTGATTCAGAGCGTACGTTAAGCGTTGGGGGAAGCGATCAAGTGAGTGCCGAGCCAATGATGGATTTTGATTATGTCGCGCTAGGGCATTTGCACAGCGCTCATCACAAAGGCGCAGAACATATTCGCTATTGTGGCTCTCCATTAAAATACTCGTTATCCGAAGCGAACCATGATAAATCCGTGACCTTAGTGACACTTTCCCAAGGGGAATCCCAGTATGATCTGCTCCCTATTTCCCCTTTACGGGATGTCCGAATCATAAAAAATACCTTTGAGGATATTCTTAAGGATGCGCCAAGCGATCCCAATCCAGATGATTTTATTCGTATCGAATTAACGGATGTCAAACGCGCGCACAATCCATTAAGTCGCTTGCGTGAGTATTACCCTAATATCGTGGAGCTGCGTAATACGGGGTTAGAACAAAGTAAGTTATCAACGGGGCACGCTCAATCTCAGGTGGCCAATATCAAACAGCGTTCCGCACAAGACATCGTTCAAGATTTTTATACAAGTGAGGGGCTTTCAAACATGGATGATACACAAACCCAATTACTTAACAACGCAATTAACTCGGTTAGCTCAGGGAACATAGATGATGCAAAAGAGATGGCACATACTGAGAACACAGAGGATCTAGTATGAAGTTATTATCCTTGAGCGTGCGCAGCATTGGTCCTTATGCAGATGAGCAAATCGTTGATTTTACCAAGTTTGGACACAACCCGATCTTCTTGATTGAAGGACCCACAGGAGCGGGTAAATCCACTATTTTAAACGCCATCACATTTGCTTTTTATGGCGAAGCCGGTATCGATACGAGTCAAAATAAACGCTTGCTGTGTGACCATTGTATTCCGGATGGCACAGCTTCAGTAATATTGATGTTTGAAGTGCGTGGGCAAGCCTATCGGATCATCAGAAAACCCAAATATCATCCACCTAAACTCAAAAACGAAAAACCCGAAACCGTTGAGCTTTCGATACTAAACGACGAGGGTGAGTGGGCAGATTTTGCCGAGCAAAAGCGAGAAACCGACCTCAAAATCAAACACATAATTGGACTGACCGCTGAACAATTTGCGCAAGTCATTGTATTGCCTCAAGGTCAATTTCGCGAAATCATCACCTCATCATCTGCGGTACGTGAAAAAATCTACGCAACCTTGTTTAGCACCACTATGTACCAAGATATTACCAATCATCTTCTTGAGCAGTATAAGAAACTCAAATCAGACAATGCGCATGGGCTTACTCAACGAGCGAATCTTTTTGCCAGTGTCGAGGTGCAAAATAAAGAAGCCCTCAATACGAAAATAGAAGCCGCCACCACTGTGCAACAGGATGCAGACAGTGCATACAAAACGGCGGTTGCCGAACAAACCAAAGCGCAACAAACCTTTGATAAAAGCAGTGCGCTTGCTGAGCTGTTCACCAAGCACGAACAGGCGCTGGCAGAACAAGCAAGGCTCAATGCATCCACAGCATCCATTGCGCAACATCAACGCACAGTCAAACAAATTGAAGCTGCGCTATATTTAGCGCCGTTTGCGCAACAGCGCATCCAAGCAAACGGTCGTCTTGACCACGCGGTGAGGGATAACGAGCAAAAGCAAGCTGACCTTGAGACTCGTCACAAACAACTGGAACAAACATCGACTGCGCTTGCTCAAGCCACTCAATCTGCCGCACAAATTCCAGCATTGAATACTGAAAAAACCACGTTAGACACCGCCCAAAAACAGCTCACTCAACTCGAACAAATAATCACTCAGCAAACGAGCAAGCAACAACACGTCGGCTCACTACAACAAGGGCTAACGCAAGCCACGCAACAAGTTGAAGCAGATGAAGCACGTTTGACCAAGCTATTGAGTGATATTACGACCCGACAAGATATAGCAAAGACTGAATCGTCGTGGTTAACCAAGCTTCATGCTGCGCAACAAGTCAAAACCCAAATCGTCGAGCGGGATAAGGTCGCTACCAACATCAAAGAGGCTGAAGCCAGTATTGCCAAAGGGAAAACGGCTATTGCTGAACAAGAGCAAGTGGTCTCAAAGGAGGAGCAGGCAAGACAAACTTTGCAAATGCATTGGCACCAAAACCAAGCATATGTCTTGGCTCAAACACTGCAGTCCAATGCCCCGTGTTTGGTGTGTGGGAGCACAGAACACCCCGAGCCAGCCAAAGCCTTGGTCGGAGTACCCAATGTCACTCAAGAGGCCATTGATGATGCATTGAAAGTAGAACAAGACGCGCGTGTAAAATTAGAGCAGTATCACAATCGATTTGAAACGGTACAAACCGAGCTTAAACAGGCACAAGTCACCTTGCAAACCTGCCTTGATGCCTTAGGCGAACACCGCTCATTAAGTGAATCCGACATTGACACAAGGATCGGTCAGCTCCAAACACACATTACTCAAGCCCAGCAAGCCAGTCGGTGCGTTGTGACGCTGCAACAACAGGCCAAAACGTTGCAGCAATCTATTGATTCCCAACGTACACAAATACAAACATCGGTGAATACGATAGAGGGATTAAAAGGTCAGCTTACCCAGTTACAGCAGGATCACGATGAGTTGATAACGCAGATACCTGACTCGATGCGAGATACGGCGGCCGTCAATGCACGTCTGCAAACTGTGACAAGTACTATTTCTAGGTTAGAACACGCGCTCTGTGAAGCGCAAAAAGCAGAACAAAATGCAACCAATACACTCGCTGCCGCACAAGCTAACGCGGAAAATGCCCAGAAACAGCTTATTTTAGAGCAGGAGGCTTTGGATAAAGCAACAAAAGAGTGGGAAACACAACTTGCCAAGAGTCCATTATCTGATGAGGCGGCTTATCAAGCAGCAATCCAGCAAACTGAACAGTCAGACACTCTGAAAGAGCAGATAACGTCTCACGACAATGCGCTCACTGCCAATACGGTGTTACTCGCCCAACTCGATGAGCAACTGCAGGATAAACAGCGCCCCGACTTAGAAGCGCTACAAACAGTATTGGAAAATACCCAGGCTAAGGTGACTGAAACATTAGCACAACGTGATGATGCCAATCGTGAGTTACAACGCTTAACTCACGTCGCTGATGAACTCACTAAGCTAGATGCGGCGAATCACAATCTGCGTGCACAGCTCGATGCGATTGAACCACTGGCCAAAATTGCCAATGGCGATACGGACAACAAAGTCAGCCTACATCGCTATGTGTTAGGCGTCATGCTAGATGATGTGCTCAGTGTCGCCTCGGACCATTTGACCCATATGACGCGAGGACAATTTCATTTTGAGCGACTCACCGACAGCAAAGGGCGGGGCGGCAAAGGACTCGACTTAGGGGTAGTCGACAATCACACCGGTACGTTGCGCGAGGTGAGTTCACTATCTGGAGGCGAATCCTTCATTGCGTCGATGGCCTTAGCGCTCGCACTTTCACAAGTCGTGCAAGAGTATGCTGGCGGTATTCAGCTGGAAACGCTGTTTATTGATGAAGGCTTTGGCTCATTGGACAGTGATATTTTGCAACTTGTGATCAATGTCTTGAGTGACTTACAAGCCAGTGGGCGAGCGGTTGGCTTGGTCAGTCATGTCGAGCATATGAAAGATCAGTTCCCCAACAAAATCTTGGTACACAAAGACAGTCAGGGAAGTCGTTTGGAGGTGGAGTGTGTGGCGTAGAATTTTTTACTGCGGGAACTGAACATAGATACATAGCCAATTTTTTAAACAACACGATTTTTTGGTAACTCCACACGGCTGGTGTATAATTACACCAGAGATTAGCTTAATTCGAGTATAAATTATGCCACGTCAAAGTATCACATTAACTGAAAAAAATGATGCATGGCTAAAGAGTCATGTTGAAAATGTAGGAGACTATTCCAACAAAAGTGAGATCGTTAACGACCTTATTCGACGTGCTAGACGCGCCGAAGCAATTAATCAAAAACTTGCAGAAGCTGAAATGAGTGGATTCGTCTCTCAATCACCACAAGAAATATTAGATGAATTCAAATCCGAGTTAAAAGGATAAATGGTCTCCTACGAAATATCATCTAATGCCAAAGAAGATTTGAGACGAATTTATCGTTATGGGTTCAATTCATTTGGAGAGTTACGTGCTGACCAGTATTTTTGGGGGTTCTTTAAAACTTTCGAAAATATATCTTTAAACCCTCTTAATTATCAGTCAGTCGACCATATTCGTTTGGGTTATAGAAGATGTGTCTACGGTTCAGACAGTATTTATTTTAGAGTTAAACAAGATGGTATGGTAGAGATAATGGCCGTACTAGGAGGACAAGATACCGATGAGTGGCTGTGATCGAGCAATACTTTGTACTTAATTTACCAATGTTGGTATTACCCAAAATCCTCCGGACATTTTAAAAACTTACACACCAAAATCGCTTGTTCCGTTTGCTCATGGGTGATTTCAAGCTCTTTGCTGATCACGTCCATCACCCGCTGATGCTCACCCATGACCAGTGTATTCGTAGCTGAGGTTTTGACATACAACTCAGGATATTGATTGAGTCGCTCGATGAAATCTTTGATGGGTGGAATATACTGATTATCGAGTGGATATAATGATAGTTCGGCAAGCAATTTTTTCATAGGTTGTCTGTGGGCTGATTAATTCATAGAATGATTTCATCATACCTTACGCAAAACCGCAATCAGACCATTAAGGATGCCGTCCATGACCAAATTTGAAACCCTCCAACGCTACCAGCTCATCGAAGTGTTGTTGCAATGGGAAGGCGAGTTTTGCAGTAATCATTTGTGTGAGTATTTCGGTTTAGGTCGTCCTCAAGTATCGAAAATCGTCAAGACCTATCAAAAGGACATTAGTGATACGAATTTTACGTATTGCAATACGCGCAAGCGTCACCTTGCGAGCGCTACGTTTACGCCATATTTGACCCAAGGGAAGGTAGATGAGTACCTTGATTTTGTGCAGCGCTTGAGTGCACACAACAAAACGGCGGCGCATAACGTATTTTGTTTGCCTAATGCTGAGTTTCTGCCAATGCCTCGTTTTGCGATTGAGCCTGAGATTTTTAAAGGGATCAATCGCGCCATTGCCAATAATTTGCGTATTGATGTGGATTATCGATCAGTCAACGCGCCCAATAAAGATGGTCGAATCATCGTGCCACACGCCATTGCCCACTCGGGAGTGCGTTGGCATGTGCGGGCGTATTGCGAAAAAAATCAAGATTTTCGGGATTTTGTATTAACGCGATTTGTCGGAGAAGTGATTGAAGAAGGCCCGGCCACAATCGACTCTACTGAGGATATCAATTGGCATACTATGGTGGACGTGGTGATTGTCCCACATCCGTATTTGACCGAAGCACAACAAGCCGTCGTTGCTCGGGATTATGGCATGACAGATGGGCAACGCGTATTAACAGTGCGAGCCTCTTTGTTGACCTACCTGCTCAAGATGTTGCAGCTTAATTTAACCGATGACATCCCAGATGCAACACAGGGGGAGACTGAAGGGGAAGCACTGAGTGATGAGGATAAACAACAAATAGGAAAAGCGAAGCAGGTGATGGTGGCGAATCGGGAAGCGCTTCAGAAGTGGGGGTTTTGATTAAATCTTGTTAAACCTACAAGCAACTTACGATCTCTGGCAAGTCGAGCAACACTATTCGGCAGATGATGTGGAAGTGATTTACGCGCCAGAATAACAAGTGCTGAAAGACTTAACAGATTCACTAAGGTTTCGTTTAGCACTTGGATACTAATGTGCCCACCTTGTTTAAGCAATGACTCAGCAATCTCTGCTTTGTGGCTATTATCATCTAATAAGTAAAGAATGATATAAGTATCAAAAAAACTATCGCGCATTCGCGTCATCTCGAGATAACCAAGCGTTTTTCGATAGTCGACCTCGATATTATCGCCTTCTTTAAGCCCCAATTGTTTCACGAGTTTTTTGGGTAATCGAACTGCGATGGAGTTGCCCTATTTAGCAATTTGCATGGTAATGGGTTTGTACAGCATCTTCTGCGACCATGAGTTCAGCTTTTTGATGTGCAATTTGCCACAAAGGTAATATTTTTTTAATTTCTGAAGCCTCAAACACCTGTGCTCAGCAAACCGTGTATAATAAGCACATTAGATAAACCCCCCGAATAAAGGAAAACGCAATGAACTATGAATTAACCGGTACAGTTAAAATCATTCAAGAACCACAAACCTTTGCAAGTGGGTTTACTAAGCGTGAACTTATTGTGACCGTACCCGATGGGAGTTATCCTCAAGACATCTCATTGGAGTTTTTGAAAGATAAAGCTGATTTGCTCAACGATCTCAATGTGGGCGATGACGTGACTGTGTCATTTAATCTTCGTGGTCGCGAGTACAACGGCAAGTATTATAACAACCTCACAGGCTGGAAACTGCAAAAAAACAATGGACAGAGTGCGCAACCATCACAAAGTTATCCGCCGCAAACTTCTACGCCATCCAATCAAGTGTCAGAACCGAATTTTGACGACGATATGGACGATATCCCCTTCTAGATAAGTCTGAGAAAAATCTATTTACACACCAACCTCTTAATACTACAGTGAAGTTGTCGATAAGATTTAACACTCACTTAACACTAGGCAATGGATATGCGCACACCACTTTTTGTGTGCTTGCTGTGTGGCGTATGGATTTCGCCCGTTCAAGCATTCAGCACAGACTCTGATGACTTACAAACCACGTTTCACGTGGAACCAGTAATTGCTGATTTCTCTTTATCTGACACGTCTGAAGCCAACATTCAACATTGGCTACATCGCAGTGCTGTGCAGTGGGCAGGAGAGTGGAAGATCATTGACACGCCAACCACAGAAAGCATCATTGGTGTCGAAGCCACGTACCTAGAAACACTAAGCCCCATCATAGAAGACGCGCCTGTCATTTATGAGTTGTACTATCAACAACAGTGGCACAATCGCTATCTGGTCAAACCGCAAATTCAGTATATTCAACCGCAAAACAGTACGCTTTCGACCAAAGAAGCGCTCGTGTTTGGATTGAGTACCGAAATTTCATTTTAAATCTCTTTTCTAAACGTCTATTTCAAACATCGATGAACTTATTTTTCCGGTTAGCGTAAAAATGACATGATCCTATCTCTTTATCTATTCTTATCTGTAATGACAACTGGAGCATGGCAATTGAGTTTATTTGACAAAAATATGCCATGGTTTAGCGTTGACGATCGCGTTATGGGTGGCATCTCACAGAGTTATATAGCAACCAATGACAATTTTGAGTTGGTGTTTTTGGGTGAAATGTCCGTTGAAAACAACGGCGGTTTTGCCTCCATTCGTCGTGAAGTCTATTTACCACAGGATAAGATCCCATCAGATGCACAGCTAAAGCTCACCGTCACGGGGGATGGTCGTACCTATCAGGTTCGTTTTCGTACCTCAACGCAATGGAATGCCATTGCCTATTTTGCGCGTATTGATACTGTGCCGAATCAAACCGTGACCCATATTTTGTCTCTTGATGATTTTAAGGCTTCATGGCGTGGTCGGGCAGTCCCTGACGCTAAGCCTTTACGTTGGCAAGACGTCAAACAAATGAGCTTCATGTTAACGGATAAGCAACCAGGCGAGTTTGGCTTGCTTGTGAGTGAGATATATTGGCAAAACGTTAGCGGCGTTTAATCGACGCCCCAGCTGTGGCAGATAATGGATCGTCTGGCCAACGATGCTTAGGGTAGCGACCGCGCATGTCCTTGGCGACATCTTGATAGGATGATTGCCAAAACCCCGCCAAGTCTTGTGTCGTCTGAATAGGTCTGCGAGCAGGCGACAAGAGCTCAAATCTCAACGGTACTTTGTCACACCCCAACCTAGGTGAAGCAAGCTCTCCAAAGACCCATTGCAGTGGCAAGCTCACCGTCGGTGCATGCTGATGACTATAGCGAATACTGACTTGTTGACCACTTGGAGCGAGATAACTTTCCGGTGCTTCCTTGGCCAACAAAGATTGTTGCTCATACTCCAACACGGCATTTAACAAGGGCATCAACGCGACTTGCTGTAAGGCTTTGATACTGATAGTAGGCGTTTGATACGCTAACAACCAAGAATCGATGTTTTGTAGCAAATACGCTTCATCAATCTGAGGGAATCTATCAGGGCAGGTTATGCCTAGCCATTTGACCCGTGACAGCCAGCGCTCACAAGCGTCATCCCAGCGCAAAAAACCTAGTCCTTGGGTGTGAATAACATCGCATAGGGCTTTTTGATAGGTTTCAGGATTGGGCTCAGCAATCACTTTGTCCTGTATGGTCAAGGTGCCAAAACTCGTACGCTCAATAATATTCAATGTGTTGTTAGAATATTTAGCCTGCACAATCGTGTGCACAGGAAGGCTCGCTAAGATCGAGTCATCCATTACAGGCATGGCTAAAAACACTCGACCATGGCTGTATTGCGCATCCGCATCAAGCACAATACACCATGTAAAACGACTGACACCATCCACATCGTCAAGTACGACGCCTCGTCCCATGGCCATGGTATACCCCTTGCCTGATCGTTTCGCCAACCGCTCTGCAAACCCTATAATACAGGCTTCCAAAACCGCACCATCGGCCAACTTTTTAGGAAGTGCTAATGACAACTTTCGGCATAAACGCTGTACCGTGCGCGCAATATTCTCCATCGCCCCATGATGATATTTTTTCATCACTGGTTCGTCATTACAGAACGCCATGACCGCCGCAACCCGCAAACGAACATCCACAGTATCAGCGTGGAGTAACACATCGCGCTCTCCTAGGAGTGCAGCCAACACCACAGCTGCCACAGCGGTATCTGATGAACGATTCAATGAGCACAAAATCATATGCGCACTGCGCCAATCCAAACCAAAACCCAGTAGCGCTTGACCGTGAGCAGTGATCTGTCCCTTGCGACTGATTGCATTAATTCTTTGTAAGCCATCACGAGCATATCCCAAATGATGCATCGGCGGTGCATCAAGCCAATCCACGTCAAGCCATGGTGCATCAGACAACACAGAATATCCCCATGCCGTCAACTCAAGCATTAAGTCGGTCGGATCAACACGCGCAATCTCTACAGGTGTAAATGGCACGAGCTGTTGCGACTGTACCCACAGACGAATGCAACGGCCAGCCTGAACTCGCCCAGCGCGTCCCGCTCTTTGCGTCGCATCGGCAGCGCTGATTTTTTGTGTCACCAAGCGCGTCAATCCGCTTTTGAGATCGAACTGTGCCATTTTGTGCAATCCTGTATCAATCACACTCGTGATATTCGGGATCGTTAAACTCGTTTGGGCAATGTTCGTTGCCAATATCACCCGCCGAGCAGAATCTTTTGTGGGCCGCATCAATCTCTGCTGTGCTCTGAGATCCATTGCCCCATACAAAGCATAAAACTCCGCTGCTCCGGCAACATTATCTTCACACCATTGCTGTACCCGTCTGATATCGCTTTGACCCGCTAAGAAAACCAAAATATCACCCGATGTACGATTTAGTTCTGCGGCGATTTTTTTGCCTATTTGCGGAGAAGGAGCACTATCTATCGCTAATGGCTGATACTCAATGTCTATGGGAAAACTTCGCCCTTCACAGGTAATAACTGGCGCATCATCAAGATATTGACTAACCTGTTCACTGTCTAAAGTCGCTGACATTACAAGTACCGCCAAGTCTTCTCTGAGACCTTGTTGGATCTCTCGGCACAACAACAAACCGAGATCGGCATGCACGCTGCGCTCGTGAAATTCATCAAAGATTACACAAGCGACACCCTCTAGTTCGGGATCGGATTGGATCTTGCGCGTCAAAATCCCTTCAGTCACAATCATCAAGCGTGTACTCGAACTGTGCTTCGCTTCATTACGCACTTGATATCCAACTGTTTGGCCGACTACTTCACCTAAACTCGCAGCTAGAAATTCTGCCAACGCTTTGACCGCAACTCGGCGAGGCTCCAGTAAGATAATTTGCTGCGAACCAAACTCCGGCTCGGCTAACAATGCCAGTGGTACTTGGGTCGATTTACCCGCTCCAGGCTCCGCACTTAATACCAAACGCCGCTCTTTGACGAGCGTTTGACAGATATTTGAAAGCTTAGGTGTGATGGGTAAATCAGACATGCATTGCTGCAAAGCCAGGGGCGGCTTGAATGCGCTCAACCATTGCCGCAGTTAACTGGCATTTGTAACAGTTACCCGAGCGTGTATCGCCATACAAAATCATTTATTCTCCTTTATCTCATTTCATATGGTAGTTGGACATCAATCAAAAAGCCATCTGAATCACTGATTATGCAAAAGCCATTGAGTGCTGCGACACGAACATGTATACCTTCTAAACCAAATTTACCCGTATTTGAGGCACTCGAAAGATGTTGTTTATCGCCATCGTCTTTTAATATCAACCGGACGGAGTGACCTTCTTGAAACAAACTCAGTCTAAAGGTCGTCGCATTAGAATGTTTAATCGTGTTGGTAATCGCCTCTTGTACAATACGAAAAATAGCGGTTTCCATTAACGCAGATAATGCCAACTCTTCGAGACGATCGACTTGATATACAATGCCAACACTGTCTAATTTTTCCCTAAAATAGGTTCCTCCTAACGTGTTGTACAAACCAAAATCATCTAAGACGACCGGTCTAAGCCAATGCATTAGATGATAAACACTGCTGTAGATATCATCCGCTCGGACCTTAAGCGTATCAATGGCTTTTTGGGGATGCAGGTTGTTTACCTCTAGCATCCGAATAGTGGTTTTCAATGCGATGATATTTTGCCCGACTTCATCATGCAGCTCTTGCGATAAATACTGCCTCTCCCGCTCCTGATTATTCAAAATATTACGCCCTAACACTTGAAGGCGCTCAGTCATTCGTTCTAACGAGCTGTTTTGCTTTTCTAATGCATACTGCGCATTATCCTTTTCATACAATACTGCACCTATCAGTAAGGCAACCAAGCTGTAACTGAGCATATAAGGCTGATATTCAATCAGCAAAGCCCCTTCTGCTTGCCACAAAAACACCAATAAACTGGTCTTAACGACTATGGAGGTCAACATCACGCCATACCATCCAAACCGTGCCGCCATCAGAATGAGTGGAATAAACAACGCAATCCTTAACAGATAATCTAAGTGCGGCGTGATATGCAAAAAGCCCAGGATAGATAACGCCAAGACACTGACCACAAAAATCACGTTTTTTTGTGAGGTGCGATGTCGTGTATCGTCGCATTGTGAATGCCACAACCAAAGGAGATGACAAGTGAAAAAATAAAATCCCACCAAGTACCCAGAGAGTTGCTGCGCGATAAAGTATTCTATGTACACATTGCTAGGGATGTTGGCATAAAATCCAAGCTCCAACAGTGCTGCCGCTGAAAGGTACATCAACCGATAGGCAAGCGTCAGCAATATAAGCCACATAATGCTGTGCAAATGAAACCATGAACCTTTGACAAAATATCTTGCTAACTTACTGATGACGACACCGGTAACCATTTCCAACAAGGTAAAGCTTATTGCGCCTTGCAACAACGTCACCATAGAGTTTGCGGCGGCATCCACAACCATATATAAATAGGTGTTGTCTCCGGTATTACACCCCAATAAAAAGATTAACCAATAGCGAAATGGTAAAATAAACAACGCAACGAGCTTTATTCCATGAGGCACATACCAACTCACCATGCCTGGAATAAGTTCGTATTGTAACGTGATGAAATAACCGATAAAGCCAAACAGGCAACCGAAAATAAAAAGTGCAATTGGGTATATTAGCGTCCGCATTACTCAGCCATTGATTTGTTGATTGAATATCAACATAATTCAGTATGCTGGATAATGCCGTGTTTTAACGCAAATTTGGTGATTTGAAAAGTAGAATTGTATTGAAATTTGTTCATGATGTTACGTCTGTGGGTATGAACTGTTTTGACGGCAATATCTAAGATGCTCGAAATATGTTTTACTTCATACCCTTTGGCTAAAGCCAAAAATACTTCTTGTTCACGGGTAGTCAACTCATTGAACTGTTGCAATGTTGCTTCAGCTTGTGGCATTAATTGTTTGATGTCATTGCTAAAATAGACACCGCCTTGGTTAATTTGGTGCAGTGCAAAGATGAGAGAATCTGATGCCTCGCGCTTACTCACAAAACCTTTCACACCTAAATTACGGGCTTGATTGACGTAATGAGTATTTTCGTACATGCTAACCAGAATGGTTTTGCAATAACTGTTATGAGTATTGACATATTCAACCAAAGCAAACCCAGTGTCATCACCTTGCATAGATATATCTGTGATAAGGATTTCAGCTTTGTCTAAATCACCAGAAGCTATTGCTTCCTCTACACTGCCATAACTTCCGACTACGTCAAAACCGGGCTCAATATCAATTAATTGGTGAAAGCCATCCCTGACCATTTGATGATCGTCAACTAATACAACTGAGGTCACATCATTTTCCTAAAAATAGTTAACAGTCTTTTATAATAACAATCATTGAATCCGCAATTCAATAGCGGTATCTAAGCTTTTTTCTTAGATTAATACACTATTTAATGACTTTAATAGTAATTGTTTTTGGCTCGCTTTGCGCGATACCGTCTGACACACTATACGTAAAGTGATCTTCACCTGAGTAATCGTCTTTGACGCGATACGTTACAATATTATTCTCAATGGTTACAATGCCATGAGATGGTTGGGTGACAATGTGATAAATTAACGCATCACCATCATCATCCTTTCCTAGCAACCTTATTGTTAAAGGCATCCCAGAATATACGGTTCGTACCAAATTATAACCAACAGGCACATTATTGGCTAAGGTAGGAGTAGAAAATACCCAACAGCAAAAAAGGAAAATATAGACAACTAAATATTTCATTGTAAACCTATTTTAAAATTAGAATTTCATTCTAAATAAGTTTCTTTATTTAATCTCTAAGCCTTTTTCTTAGGTTTTTTTCTTAATGATTAAACATAAAAAAACCCAGCACAAAGCTGGGTCTTTATTATCAATATTGTCGAGCTTATTTGCGTAATTGTGACATCTGTTTGATGAGACGTAACTGCGCAATGGCTTCTTCCAACTGCAAGGCAGCAGTTTTATGGTCGAAGTCAGCACCCGGATTCGCAATTTGTTCTTCTGCGTGACGCTTAGCTTCTTGTGCCGCACCTTCATCTAGGTCTTCTGCACGTACGGCTGTATCAGCCAGTACCGTAACAGCTTGTGGTTGTACTTCTAAGGTACCACCAGCAATATAGATAAATTGTTCTGCACCGTTCTCAACTAAACGAACCATTCCAGGGCGCAAGGCTGTCAATAGTGGCGCGTGACCAGGATGAATACCTAGTTCACCTTCACTACCTGTCACTTGAATTGCAGAGACATCGCCATGGAAGATAGCGCCTTCCGCCGATACTACACTCAAGTGTACTGTTGCTGTTGCCATATAACCCCCTTATACGTGGTGTCAGTAGTTAAGCAAAAGCCTTACGCTTTTGCTTTTTCTACTGCTTCTTCGATTGAACCAACCATGTAGAAGGCTTGCTCTGGTAAATCGTCGTAATCACCGTTTAAGATGCCCTTAAAGCCAGCAATAGTGTCTTTAAGAGAGACGTACTTACCAGGAGAACCGGTAAAGACTTCTGCTACGAAGAATGGCTGAGATAAGAAACGTTGAATCTTACGAGCACGTGATACCACTTGCTTGTCTTCTTCAGATAATTCATCCATACCAAGAATCGCGATGATGTCTTTTAGTTCTTTATAGCGCTGAAGTACTGATTGAACGCCACGTGCTGTATCATAGTGCTCTTGACCAATAACTAATGGGTCAAGCTGACGTGAAGTAGAATCTAACGGGTCAACCGCAGGGTAAATACCCAAAGACGCGATATCACGTGAAAGTACTACGGTTGCATCTAAGTGAGCAAACGTCGTTGCTGGTGACGGGTCAGTCAAGTCATCCGCAGGTACGTATACGGCCTGGATAGATGTGATTGAACCAGTCTTAGTTGACGTGATACGCTCCTGAAGTACACCCATTTCCTCCGCTAGCGTAGGCTGATAACCTACCGCAGAAGGCATACGACCTAGAAGTGCTGATACTTCAGTACCTGCAAGCGTGTAACGATAGATGTTATCAACGAAGAAAAGTACGTCACGACCTTCGTCACGGAATTTTTCTGCCATTGTCAAACCAGTCAAAGCAACACGCAAACGGTTACCTGGTGGTTCATTCATCTGACCGTATACTAGTGATACTTTGTCTAGTACGTTCGAATCTTTCATTTCGTGATAGAAATCGTTACCTTCACGAGTACGCTCACCTACACCAGCAAATACTGAGTAACCGCTGTGCTCGATCGCGATGTTACGAATAAGTTCCATCATGTTTACGGTTTTACCAACACCCGCACCACCGAATAGACCAACTTTACCACCCTTAGCAAATGGGCAGACCAAGTCGATTACCTTGATACCAGTTTCAAGTAGTTCAACCGCGTTTGATTGATCTTCATAGCTAGGTGCTTCACGGTGAATAGACATACGCTCTTCTTCACCAATGTCACCCGCTTCATCAATTGGGTTACCTAATACGTCCATGATACGGCCTAGTGTGGCAGTACCCACTGGAACCTGAATAGCTTCACCCGTGTTTTCTACAGTAAGTCCACGACGTAGACCATCAGTAGTACCTAGTGCGATACCACGGACAACTCCGCCACCTAGTTGCTGTTGCACTTCTAGGGTTAGACCCGCTAAGTCACCATCGGTCACTTTTAGTGCATCATATACACGCGGTACGTTAGTTTGTGGGAATTCAATATCCACAACCGCACCGATGATTTGGACGACCTTACCTTGACTCATAATTTGTCCTCTTTAAACCTTAATAAACCTTGCCTACACCGCTGCTGCGCCGCCAACAATCTCAGAAATTTCCTGAGTAATCGCTGCTTGACGTGCTTTGTTGTATACCAACTGTAATTCGTCGATGAGATTACCTGCGTTATCCGTTGCGGCTTTCATAGCCACCATACGGGCAGCTTGTTCCGCTGCAGCATTCTCAACAACCCCTTGATACACTTGAGATTCAATGTAACGAACCATTAATGTTTCCAAAATTTCTTTTGGATCTGGCTCGTAAATGTAATCCCAGCGATGCTGTAAATCTTCGTCTTCCGACTTTGGCAAAGGTAATAACTGATTGGCCACAGGTACCTGTGACATGGTAGATTCGAAGTGGTTATACACCAGATAAATGCGATCTAAATCACCATTATCGTAAGCGTCTAACATCACGCGAACCAAGCCCACGATGTCGGCTAATTTAGGCTTATCGCCCAAACCAGATTCCGCTGCTAGGACTTTGCCACCAAAGCGTGAGAAGAAACCCACTGCTTTGCCGCCAAGTGCTGCAAAAGAAACTTCAACACCTTGTTCTTGCCATTTTGCAACATCTTTAGCAACCAATTTGAACTCGTTTGAGTTGAGGCCACCACACAGACCGCGGTCTGTCGATACTACAATATAACCAACGCGCTTGACTTCACGTTCTTCCATATAAGGATGACGATATTCCAAACTACCATTGGCAATATGACCAATCACTTTTAGCATGTTTTGTGCGTAGGGACGGGTAGCCGCCATCCGGTCTTGCGCCTTTTTAATTTTGGACGCAGCCATCATTTCCATCGCACTGGTAATCTTTTGAGTATTCTTGATACTCCCAATCTTACCTTTTATCTCTTTACCGCTAGCCATGACTATTTCTCCGTTACTAAACGATTAGCCTTTACACGTTACCGCGTAAAGGCACATTGATTACCACGTTTGCGTCTCTTTAAATTTAGTGATCGCTGCATGGATTTGTTGCTCAATGTCGTCGTTGTAGTTACCGGTTTCATTGATAGTCTTAACTAGTTCAGCTTGCTCTGCATTCATGTATGAATGAAGTGCCGCTTCAAAGTCTAGGACTTTGGTTAAGTCAATGTCTTTTAGGAAACCTTTTTCAATCGCGAACAATGAGAAAGCCGTTTCTGCAACCGATAAAGGTGCATATTGGTTTTGCTTCATTAATTCAGTCGCACGCTCACCATGCTCTAACTGAGCACGTGTTGCATCATCAAGATCCGATGCAAACTGAGAGAACGCCGCTAATTCACGATACTGAGCAAGTGCTAAACGGATACCACCACCAAGTTTCTTGATGATCTTGGTTTGCGCTGCACCACCAACACGCGATACTGAAATACCGGCGTTAACCGCAGGACGAATACCTGAGTTAAACAAGTCAGTTTCTAGGAAGATCTGACCATCGGTAATTGAGATTACGTTGGTTGGTACGAATGCAGATACGTCACCCGCTTGCGTTTCAATGATTGGTAATGCAGTTAATGAACCTGTTTTACCTTTCACTTCACCGTTAGTATATTTCTCAACATAGTCCGCGTTCACACGAGCAGCACGCTCAAGTAGACGCGAATGGAGGTAGAATACGTCACCAGGATATGCTTCACGACCTGGAGGACGTTTCAATAGCAATGATACCTGACGATACGCAACTGCCTGCTTAGATAAGTCATCATAAATGATCAACGCATCTTCACCGCGGTCACGGAAATATTCACCCATAGTACAACCAGAATATGGTGCTAAGTACTGAAGTGCTGCTGATTCTGAAGCAGATGCAGCTACCACGATGGTGTTTTCTAATGCACCGTGTTCTTCTAACTTACGTACTACGTTGGCAATCGTTGATGCTTTCTGACCAATCGCCACGTACACACACTTAATGCCTGTGTTTTTCTGAGCGATGATGGCATCAACGGCTAAAGCTGTTTTACCTGTTTGACGGTCACCGATAATCAACTCACGCTGACCACGGCCGATTGGGATCATCGAGTCAACAGACTTATAACCAGTTTGTACTGGTTGGTCAACTGATTGACGTTCGATTACACCTGGTGCGATTTTTTCAACTGGCTCAAAGCCGTCTGCGTCAATCGCGCCTTTACCATCAATTGGCGCACCTAGCGTGTTCACAACACGGCCTAGTAATGCATTACCAACAGGTACTTCTAAGATACGGCCAGTTGCTTGGACCTTTGTACCTTCTTGTAGGTCCGCGTAAGGACCCATCACTACGGCACCAACAGAATCTCGTTCTAAGTTAAGTGCGATAGCGTAACGATTACCTGGAAGCTCGATCATCTCACCTTGCATGACATCGGCTAGGCCGTGAATGCGGATGATACCGTCGGTTACACCAACGATAGTACCTTCGTTTCGAGCTTCACTTACTACTTCAAACTTCTCAATTCGTTTTTTGATCAGTTCTGCAATTTCAGTGGAATTAAGTTGCATGCTCTTATCCCCGTTATGCTTGCAACGCGTCTGATAGACGGTTCAATTTAGTATGGACGGAACCATCAATGATCATGTCGCCGGCTTTAATGACTAAGCCTGCCACAACACTTGGATCCACGTTACAATTAAGCTTCACTTTACGTGCCAAACGTTTCTCTAAGGCTTTACCAAGCGCATCTTGCTGTTTAGCGTCTAACTCAAGCGCAGATTTGACATCGACTTCGATTTCTTTGTCATAATCAGCTTTGAATTCGTTAAACAACTCAGCGATTGCTGGTAAAGCTTGTAAACGTTGGTTCTCTGCCAAAACTTTAATTAAGTTCTGACCGTTCTCGTCGACTTGTTCGCCGCACACACCGATGACAACTTCGGCCAGTTTGTCTGCGCTCATTGCACTGGTGATGATGTTATTAATCGCATCATCCTGGGCAACGGCTCCAGCAAACACAAGCATTTCTTGCCATTGTGCTACGACGCCTTTGTCGACTGCAAAATCAAAAGCCGCTTTGGCATAAGGGCGAGCAACTGTAGTCAATTCAGACATGGCTCAGACTCCCTTATAGTTCTTCGACAAGTTTTGCAACAATGTCGGCTTGAGCTTTTTCATCGATTTCGCGCGCTAAGATTTTCTCTGCACCTGCAACGGCTAGCGCAGAGACTTGCTTACGCAATTCTTCCTTGGCACGGTTGCGTTCAGCTTCGATCTCGGCATTGCCTTGAGCAATGATTTTCTCACGCTCGGCGTGGCCGCGTTGCGTTTCTTCGTCTACGATTTGAGACGCACGCTTCTTGGCCTGGTCGATGATTTCCGCTGCTTGCGCTTTGGCATCTTTTAATTGCTCAGCAACTTGTGCTTGAGCTTCTTCTAGGTCTTTTTCAGCTTTTTCAGAAGCTTCCAAGCCATCGGCTATCTTCTTCTGACGCTCTTCAATTGCGCCTAAAAGCGGTGGCCATACATGTTTCATACAGAACCATACAAAGACCGCAAACGCAATTAATTGACCTATTAGAGTGGCGTTGATATTCATTTGACCGCTCTCCTATTTAAATTCGCTAAAGAATGTTCGTAAAAAAATTAAGCACCAACAGCGAATAATAGGTATAACGCGATACCAACACCGATCATTGCGATCGCATCGATAAGACCCGCTACGATGAACATTTTCACCTGTAACTGAGGCGCTAGTTCTGGTTGACGAGCAGCAGATTCTAGGAATTTACCACCTAATAAACCGAAACCGATTGCCGTACCTAAAGCACCCATACCGATTAATAGAGCAACTGCGATATATAACATTTTGTTCTCCGAGTTAAGTTAAAGTTAAAAAATTAAAAGTTAAAAAAATTAATGGTCTTCACATGCCAAGCTTAAATACACGATGGTCAACATCATGAAAATAAACGCTTGTAATGGTAAAACCAAAATGTGGAATACTGCCCAAGGGAAATGCAGCGGAAGCTGGAAGAACCCAAGAGTAGCAATCAAAATAAAGATCAATTCAGACGCGTACAGGTTACCGAACAGACGCAGTGCAAGAGACACAGGACGTGCAAGTAACGTTACTGATTCCAAGATGAAGTTCACCGGAATAAACGCAGGGTGATTGAACGGCTGTAACGTTAGTTCTTTCATAAAACCTGAAACGCCTTTCATTTTGATAGAGTAATAAAGGATTAGGAAGAACACACCAATCGCTAAGGCGAAGGTCAAGTTCAAATCCGTAGTTGGTACCGCTTTCATGTATACGTCATGTGGGTCCATACCAAAGAAAGTAGAGCCAATCAAACCAGCAATCGTCGGTAAGATGTCAACAGGAACCAAATCCATCAAGTTCATTAATAGTACCCAAACAAAAATTGTCAGGGACAGTGGTGCGATGATGGCACTTTTACCATGGAAAGTATCGCGGACGTTTTGATTGACAAAATCAACCACTAATTCGATAAACGCTTGGCCTTTTGTCGGCACACCCGTGGTGGCTTTTTTAGCTGCGCTGGTGAAAATCCAAAGGAACAACACCCCTAAACCAATCGACCATGCTAAGGTGTCCACGTGCCAAGCCCAAAATCCAGCGTCTTTACACGCTTTATTAAAGGCAATGCCATTTTCGGTGGTACACATCACGGCGTTAGTTAAATGGTGATTGATATAATCGGTAGTACTATATTCAGATGCCATTGTTTAACCCATATGTAATTTAAAATTCATCCTTTTGCGCTCAACCACATGACAGAGATGGTGTGAGTCGCAGTTGTGATCGCAAAGCCTACAAGTAATGCCACCGGGCCGGTAGGTAACAGCTGATATGCCATCACAAATAATATAATTGTTGCCGCCAGTTTTAATTTGGAGCCCTGGCTCATGCTCTTCATGACTAAGTGTTTTTTGGTTGCGCCACTATAACGAAACGCAAAATAGGTAAACACTAGATTAGGTAAAATACTGATACATGCGCCTGCTGCATAGTTCAGTACTGTGGGAAATGAAAAAAAAGGCAGACTTGTTATTACTATTAATAGTGCAATCACGCTCTGAGCAATCAATGCTCGTTTGGCTAATACGACGCCCTTACTGATTATCGCGATAGCCACTGTTGTCTCTTTCTTTCTTACCTATGTTTAGCGATGATGAGTATACTTGTCAGGATTTTTTTTGCAACAATAATCATTTCTATATACAAGTTATGGGGTTAATTGTTTTGGTGAATGATCTAGGGAGAATATAGGCTAAGGGACCATCGCTATTCAGATTTCCTACCAAGTGCTTAGTGCCAAAGTCGTAACAGAGGGTTTAAACAGATGTTTACATGTAATGTTTTGCTAAAAAGTCATTAACAAAATTGCTACGCATCTGGGCTATTTAGCAATGTGAGCCAGGATCCCATCCAGTTGGTCAAGATTGCCAAAATCGATCGTCAACTTACCTTTGCCTTTGGCATTATGACTAATTTTTACAGCTGCACCGAGCTGTTCAGATAAACGCGTTTGCAATTTTTCAACATCTGGATCGATGGTAGGAATGGGTTTGTCTTTTTTGGGCTCATTGAGACGTCGTACATAGTTTTCCGTCTCACGGACATTTAACCCTTTACCGGCAACATGTTGTGCTGCGTCGACCTGAATCTCACCGGTGAGCGAGAGTAAAGCTCGGGCATGACCCATTTCAATATCACCGTGTTCAAGTAAGGTTTTAACTTCATTTTCTAATGAATTTAACCTCAATAAGTTAGTGACCGTAGAACGTGATTTGCCGACGGCTTCTGCCGCTTCTTGTTGGGTGAGTTGGAATTCCAGAATCAAACGATCTAACGCTTGAGCTTCTTCCATCGCATTGAGATCTTCGCGTTGAATATTTTCAATTAGGGCAATGGCTACGGCCGCTTCATCCGGTACATCTTTAATAATGACGGGGACTTCATGCAGTTGTGCCATCTGCGATGCTCGCCAACGACGCTCACCAGCAATGATTTCGTATTGCTCAACTCCAACCGGACGCACCACAATAGGCTGAATAACACCTTGTGCCGTAATGGAACTAGCAAGCTCTTCTAGTGCTTCTGGTGACATATCTTTGCGCGGTTGATACTTTCCCGGTTGCAACCACTCGATGGGTAAAGACGTTAAGTCACTATTATCAGATCGAGATTCGCTAGTCGGCGCTGGTACGGCACGTGACGCCGTTAATAACGCGTCCAATCCGCGTCCTAAGCCTTTGTTTTTTCCTGACATAATAGTTACCTATACACCTATGCAGATTGTTTACTGGCTGCTTGAGTTCGTCTTAAAATCTCACCGGCCAGTGCCAGATAGGCTTTTGCACCGGTAGAAGTCTTATCGTAATACATGGCAGGGGCACCATAACTTGGCGCTTCTGCTAATCTGACATTGCGAGGGATCACAGTGCGGTACACTTGCGTGCCAAAATGTCGTTTTAATTGTTCTGAGACATCATTGGCCAGACGATTTCGTGGGTCGTACATGGTGCGCAAAATGCCTTCGATACACAAATCTTGATTAACCACAGAAGCGAGTTTTTCGATGGTGCCCATTAGCTCTGTTAGCCCTTCTAATGCATAATATTCACATTGCATCGGGACTATCACCGAATCTGCAGCGGCAAGCGCATTGACCGTCAGCTGTGACAGAGAGGGAGGGCAGTCGATAAAAATATAGTCGTAGTGCTCTCGTATCGGCTCTAATGCTTTGCGCAATCTAACTTCGCGGGCAAAAAGCTCCATTAATTTTACTTCTGCAGCGGTATTATCACTGTTGCCAGCAATCAAGTGATATTTGCCAGTCGTTTCTTTAATGATGACATCCTTGGCCGGCATATCCTCAATAAGCAATTCATAACAGGTAGCGGGGGCATCGTGTTTGGTGATCCCACTCGCTGTGGTCGCATTGCCTTGTGGGTCAAGATCAATGAGCAATACACGGCGTTTTGTCGCTGCCATCGACGCAGCCACATTCACAGCGGTGGTGGTTTTGCCGACACCGCCTTTTTGATTTGCAATTGCTATAATTTTTGCCACTGTTCTGTCACTACCTGTGATTTATATTTATTTTGGACGAATTATGAGCACATGTCGTTCAGCATTTAAATTTGGTATAGTAAGCGCATACTTACTTGAAACCTCATATTCTTGTTGACACTCATTAATTTCATCAACAGGATCTTGGCCTTTTAATGCCAAAAACTCACCCTTAGAATGTATCAGATGTGCACACCAGTGCAACATATCTTTAAGACTCGCAAACGCACGTGAGATCACGACATCAAATTCGTTATTTTCGGTATATTCTTCGACTCTTGCCTGAACCGGTGTCACATTCTTTAAGCCTAAGGCGTAGACCACTTGGTTCAAAAAACGCACTCGCTTACCCAAAGTATCGAGAAGGGTAAATTCTTTGTCAGGGCACATAATGGCTAAAGGGATCCCTGGTAAACCCGGTCCAGTGCCAACGTCAATACACTGCTGACCTGTTAGATACGGCATCACCATAATGGAATCCATGATGTGCTTGACGACCATCTCTTTGACATCACGCACTGCAGTTAAATTATAGGCTTTATTCCACTTGTTGATGAGCAATACATACTCTATGAGAGCATCACGCTGAGAAAAACTCACCTCAAGGTCTGTTTTAGCAATGAGCGAATCAAGAAAGTCGAGTAACTGTGCTTTTTCCATGTCTATGCGCTCTTGCGCAACATGTTGTGTTTTTTGAGATACACTAACAATAATGAAATTGCCGCTGGGGTGATACCTGAAATACGAGACGCTTTGCCAATGGTTTCTGGTCTAGACTCACTCAGCTTAGCTACCACTTCGTTGGATAACCCAGAGATTTGGCTATAATCAAAATCCGCTGGCAACAAAGTTTCCTCATGACGCTGAGTTTTGGCAATCTCGTCTTTTTGACGCTCAATGTATCCAGCGTATTTGATTTGTATTTCAACTTGTTCCGCCGCTTGAACATGATTCAGACCTGGACCCAAACTCTCAATGCCCATCAGCGTTTGATAAGTCATTTCAGGACGACGGATCAATTCTTCTAATGAATGTTCACGCGTCACAGGATTGCGCAATACTTTATTGAGTTCACTTACCGAAGCGTGTTTAGCATGGATATATTGGCCTTTTAAACGCTGTTTTTCACGCTCAATGAGTTCTATTTTTTCATTAAATGCCGCCCATCGCACATCATCAACTAAGCCAACTTCTCGGCCAAGGGCGGTCAAACGCAGATCCGCATTATCTTCACGCAATAACAAACGGTATTCAGCACGTGAGGTAAACATCCGATACGGTTCTTTAGTACCTAATGTCGCCAAATCATCAATTAATACACCGATGTATGCTTGATCGCGACGTAAACTAATCGCTTCTTTATCAGCTGCTTGTAACGCAGCGTTGGCACCTGCAAGCAAACCTTGTGCACCGGCTTCTTCATAACCTGTAGTGCCATTAATCTGACCAGCAAAGAACAAGCCATCAATATATTTCGTTTCGAGTGATTGCTTCAAATCGCGTGGATCAAAGAAATCGTATTCAATCGCATATCCAGGGCGAATAATGTGTGCATTTTCAAAGCCCGCAATGGAGTGAATCAAGTCACACTGCACATCAAAAGGCAACGAAGTACTGATCCCGTTAGGATAAATTTCTATCGAGTTGAGACCTTCTGGTTCAACAAAAATCTGATGCGAAGTTTTATCTGCAAAACGGGTGATTTTGTCTTCAATACTTGGGCAGTAACGTGGACCAACCCCTTCAATCACACCCGTAAACATTGGCGAGCGATCCAGACCACCACGGATAATGTCATGGGTCCGTTCGTTGGTATGAGTAATGTAACATGGGATCTGTTCTGGATGATCGGCAACACTGCCCATAAATGAAAATACCGGAAGTGGTGTATCACCTGGTTGTTCCTGCATCTTGGAATAATCCAAGGTGCGTGAATCTAGGCGAGCCGGAGTACCGGTTTTTAGGCGATCTACTCTAAATGGTAAAGCCCTTAAACGCTCAGCAAGAGCGATGGATGGTGGATCACCTGCCCGACCGCCTTTGTAATTTTCTAATCCAATATGGATCGTTCCACCTAAAAACGTACCAACAGTCAATACGACCGTTTTGGCTTTGAATTTTAACCCCATTTGGGTAACAACCCCAGTGACACGGTCATTTTCGACAATCAAGTCATCACAAGATTGCTGAAAGATAGTCAAGTTATTTTGATGCTCTAATGTGTGTCGAACGGCATTGCGATACAAACTGCGATCAGCTTGCGCACGCGTAGCACGTACCGCTGGCCCTTTTGAAGCATTCAAGGTACGCCATTGGATCCCAGCTTTATCAATGGCATGTGCCATGACGCCGCCTAACGCATCGATTTCTTTGACTAAATGACCTTTTCCGATACCACCAATGGCTGGATTACAGGACATTTGTCCAAGTGTTTCCATATTGTGGGTCAAAAGCAAAGTGGTTGCGCCCATCCGTGCGGCAGCAAGCGCAGCTTCGGTGCCAGCATGGCCACCACCCACGACTATGACGTCATACGCTTGTTGATAATACATAAGGATACCTTGAATTTTTTAATCGGGTATATTTTAGCCTAAAGGTGATGTTGTGCCTAATTTTTTTGTCTTTGTAAAAGAGAAAAGAGGTTTGTGCGAAGTGCGAGGATAATTATATAAAACATACTTTATGGATCTTAGTTTATTATTGTTATTATTAAGTGAGACGTTTTCTTGGGATAACTGTTTTTTATTTAATAAAAACAATCTACTACAGAGATCATAACTCAACTTAAGATCGGTTTGTAACTGCGTACATCCTGTGTATAAAAAGCTGATTTATCCACAAGTGGTTTTTGATGCAAAGTTATGATCGATTCATACCGAACATAGCCCCAAACAAATACCGATCTTATCCACAGAACTGTATGAGCTGTGAATAAGTCGGTATAGTTCAATAATTATCGAGATTCAATTTTGTGATTAACTTTTTTTGATGTTGACACTGCCACCTGAGGCACGCAGCACAAGTTTTGGCCCACCACCGAATCTGGCACCGGCGCTTATTAATAGTAGGCTTATTAATTATTTTACTTGGTTGGGTTGATATCCAGTGACCGGAGTATGCGAGACCGCATCGTCCACAAATTCTTCTCGTCGGGAAGGGCCTTGGAATTGGATTTTGTAGGTATCGTATTCTTTGATGGATTCGGTACAGTATTTGCCCAAAGCAATGCTCAAATCTTTGAGTGAGTGATTGGTGATCAGGATGCAGTTTTTCTTAGCGGCTTGGCGCAGACGCAACAAATTACCAAGCCAGCTTTGCGCGTTTTTCTTGAGCATGGTTTCATTCACACAGACTTCATCTAGGATGAGTAAATCCACATTCAGTAAGTCTTGCTGGATCTCTCTAAATTGTTCAGCCACACCGTCTTTGGCATCGTAATCATAAGAATAAAAACGCATTTCAAGTAAACTGGATAGTTGGCGATACAGTACACTGGTTTCAAAGTGTTCAATCAAATGATGTGCAATAGCACCGGCTAGATGCGATTTGCCACGCCCGTAGTCTCCATAAAAAATAAACATGTGCGATGATTGCTCACGAAAATTTGGATCGTCGTAAGCACGGATAAAGGATTGCGCAAAACTAATGGCTTCACTCATGTCATCCGCATCATTGACTAGCGTGTCAAAACGCCAATTCGGATTGAGGTCGGCTTGACCAAAAATCGACGCGATACGTTGCTGCTTACTTTGTGCTTGTAACGCGGCAATATCGCGATTGGCTTGAGCTTGATATTGGGCACGGAGTTCATGATATGGCGTGACGGTTTCCGGTGTAGTGAGTTTGCCCAAACGCTTGCCGAGACTGGCGATTTTGTCTTGTAAATTGTCCACGCGACCCTCGTTTATTTGATTGATTTGTCTTTATAACGCTCTATGAACGCTTTGGTTTTGTCATCAACCTGTATTTTGCCATCTTGTGACACACTTTGATAGCCCACAGTGTGTGTTGCAGGCTGTGCCTGTTGTCCCATTTTGGTTTTGCGTTGTAATACGAACTTTTGCGTCCACTGAAATTGACTAAATTGCTTATCCGGACGACCCATCCAATAACTGATAAAATCACCTATATCTTCTTGGATATATTGCTTATCAAGTAATCCAACAAGTTGCGCTAATTCTGAAAATAAACGCTCATCAGGTGTCCACTGCATGTGCATACCAAAGCGCTTCGTGTGCAATTCGATATAGGGTTCGTTCGCAACGATCATCATGGGTAAGACAAGGCGTTGCTCGCGCAGAGAATGCTCGATATCTTGCCCTGTACCGAGCTTGATTAAACCTTGTTTGAGCAAGTGTTTGAACAATCGATTGATTTGACGTCCTTGGGTAAAAGGCTCGTCTTTGGTGTTAACGATTTTGCACAGAGAAGGATAGTGAATCGGTTGTGTCGCTCCAGTCACTGCATGAGCATTAGGACGTAAACCTAACACATATAAACTTCGCGCAGCATTGGATTCTACTTCCAATAGCGCTGCGTATTCTGCATCAGTTAGCATTAGGCGAGTTGCTCAGCAAACCAATCCACTGCAATGTCTTCAGGGATCGGGTGTTGTAACACATCAATCAGTTTGGGCTGGGCTAATGCCGACGCGCCGCATTGTTGCATGGTTTTGTGCATGGTTTCAGCACCACCACAATAGGTGTCATAAGACGAATCTCCTAACCCTATCACATAATAGGTATTGCTTAGCGTAATATTAGTAAGCTCATCGTGAAAAGGCTGAATATTGTCTGGCAAATCGCCTGCACCGTGAGTAGAAGTACAGATTACCCAAGTGGTGTTGCGATCAATTTCGGCCAACTGAGGTTGAAAATACACTTCAGCGGCATAACCTAGTTCATCGCATTTGGCCTTGATTGCATCCGCAACATATTCGGTTGCGCCTAACATGGAGCCAACAATGATTGAAAATGGAGAGGTAATGTGCGCCATGTGATAAACCTTATTTACCAATACAAAAGGATGAAAAGATTTTGCCAAGTAAATCATCAGAAGTAAATTCTCCGGTGATTTCATTAAGTGCTTGTTGCGCTAGACGCAATTCCTCGGCCAATAATTCGCCTGCAAAATGCCCCATCAGTTGTTCGTAACCAATATGCAAATGTTCACCAGCAACCGCAAGGGCGTTGATATGACGTCTGCGTGCTAAAAATTGTCCTTCAGTATTGGTGACAAATCCCATACAGGCTTTTAGGTGTTCGGCAAGCAAATCGATACCCGCTTTATTGGCTGCGCTGAGCGACAGTACCGGATAACTGTTTACTTCGGTTTGCTCGACGGGTAACCCGCTTAAGTCAGCCTTATTGCGGATGACACTGACTCCCATATTCGGTGGGAGTTTCGCCATAAACTCTGGCCAAATCTGATGTGGATCAGCAGCGTGTGATTCGGTTGAGTCGACTACAAATAAGACTCTATCCGCGGTTTCGATGGCTTGCCAAGCCCGTTCGATGCCAATTTGTTCTACTTTATCTGGACTCTCTCGCAGACCTGCGGTGTCAATCACGTGCAGAGGCATACCATCGATGTGAATATGCTCAGATAACACATCTCGGGTCGTACCAGCGATATCGGTGACGATCGCTGTTTCACGACCGGCTAGGGCATTGAGTAAGCTGGATTTGCCGGCATTGGGTCGTCCAGCAATCACGACTTTCATCCCTTCGCGCAAAATAGCCCCTTGTTTGGCTTCGCGCTGCACCGCGGCAAAAGCATCAAGGATGGTCTCCATATCCTTTTGCACCTTACCATCGGAGAGAAAATCAATTTCTTCTTCTGGAAAATCAATGGCCGCTTCGACGTACATCCTAAGACCAATAATATCGTTAACGAGTGCGTGAATTCTCGAGGAAAATTCCCCTTGCAGTGAGCGCAAGGCAGAACGTGCAGCCTGCTCAGATGATGCATCAATCAAATCCGCAATGGCTTCAGCTTGGGCGAGATCTAATTTGTCATTGAGAAATGCGCGTTCAGAAAATTCACCTGGATGGGCTAGTCTTACTTTATTGTGCGCGGTAATCGCCTTGAGCAATAAATCGATAATGATTTGACCGCCATGCCCTTGAAACTCAATGACGTCTTCTCCTGTGAAGGAATTTGGACCACGGAAAAAAATAGCGATGCCTTGATCGAGCACCGTTCCATCATGGTCTTTAAAATCGCCATAGTAGGCATATCGAGGTGCAGGGCAGTGGCCCAGGATTGCGACAGCAACGTCATGACTGAGTGGCCCAGAAACACGCACGATCCCAACGCCACCTTTGCCAATGGCAGTGGCTTGGGCAACTATGGTATCGTGTTGTTCTGGCAAATTTGCCATGCTGAATTAGTCGCGAAAGTTGGTAAACTGGAATGGTTGGCCTAGATTAGATTCTCTGACCAACGCCATGACTTGTTGCAAATCATCACGTTTTTTACCAGTTACTCGCAATTGCTCACCTTGGATAGCCGTTTGGACCTTTATTTTGGCGTCTTTGACGAGTTTGACGATTTTCTTGGCGACGGCTTGTTCAATGCCTTCCTTGAAAACGACATTCTGCGTGTAGGTTTTGTTAGTGTGGTCGCTGTCTTTGAGTTCAAGTGATGCAGTATCCACGCCCCGCTTAACACAGTTGTTGCGCAAGATATCAATCATCTGCTGGATTTGAAAGTCCCCTTCGGCTTTGACTTTGACTACGCCATCATTGTATTCAAATGACGCCTCGACACCGCGAAAATCAAAACGCGTTGCAAGCTCACGTTTCGCGTTTTCTACCGCGTTGGCGACTTCTACTTTGTCAATTTCTGAAACAATATCAAATGATGGCATAGTTCTGTCCTCGTATTATTTTTCTAATAAATTAGCTAGATTTTAAGCCTTTCTTTTCCATAGCGGCATAGATCATTTTCGCTTGGACTAAGGTGATGATGTTACTGATCAACCAATAAAGAACTAAACCTGCAGGGAAGAACATAAAAAAGATGGTCATCATGATAGGCATGAATTGCATGATTTTCTTTTGCATCTCATCGGTCATAGTCATCGGTTGTAATTTTTGCAACGCCCACATGGATACACCTGTCAAAATAGGTAAGACAAACCAAGGATCTTTTACTGATAAATCTGTTATCCATAAGAAAAAGGGTGCTTGACGTAACTCGACTGATTCTAAGAATACCCAGTAAAGCGCTAAGAAAATCGGCATCTGTAACAAGAGAGGGAAACAACCACCCATCGGGTTGACCTTTTCTTTTTTGTACATTTCCATCATGGCTTGAGACATCTTCTGGCGATCATCACCGTGACGGTCTTTTAACTGCTGGATCTTAGGAGTCAGTTCACGCATCTTGGCCATAGATACATATTGCGCTTTGGTCAGCGGATACATTAGGCCCTTAACAATAATGGTGATAATGACAATGGCCACACCCCAGTTATTGACAAACCCATGAATGATTTGCAGTAACCAGAATAACCATTCTGAAATAAACCATAAGAAACCATAATCCACAGTGAGTTGAAGTCCTTTGGCAAATTCTCTCAACGTATCTTGGTCTTTTGGTCCAAGGTATAAAATATTATTTAATACAGCGGTTTCACCTTGAGCGATACTGACTGGTTCAGACGTGTAACCAATGGTCGCAAAGTCAGTTCCAATCGCACGTGTATAAATTGTGTTGGTTCTATCTTGCGGGGGTACCCATGCGGATAAAAAATAGTGTTCGATCATAGCAATCCAACCTGCAGGGGTCGGAGCACGCAAGTTTTCGTCTTCGATATCTGAGAAAGAATATTTGCTATATTGCTCTTCTTCTGTACCGTATGCTGCACCGCGATAGGTCGGCATAATCGCAGAGCCTTCTGGCATATCAAAAGTTTGTTTTAATTGCGCATAAGGTTGGACGACAGCAGTACCGGATGTGTTATTACTGATACTCTGTTCTAATGTGATTGCATGACTGTTGCGAGTAAAAATAAACGTCTTGGTAATACCGATGCCATCATTACCCACCCAAGTTAAAGGGACGCGTAAGGTCTCACCTTCCAACACAAATTTGCTGGCGTGAACGTTGTATAAAGGACGACCTTCGGGATTGGCATCCGGTCCATTTGCGCCAATCAATCCGCTTTGTGCCACATATAAACCATCCACCGTGGGTCGCAATAAGCTGTATGGTTCTTCAGAACCCTGTTCAACTGGGTATTTTAATAAATCCGCTTTAACCACATCGCCACCAATGCGGTCGATTTGCAAAGATAATGTGTCAGTGATGACGCTGATGTAACGATCATTCTGCGCTTGCGCTGCATCTGCCACAGGTAAAGCGCTGGCTTGCGTTTGAAGTTCCTTGGGTACATCTGCACCGACTGGCACGTCTTGGCCAAGTGGTTGTGGCCCCGCGACTGAGGCGACGGCATTACTTGGCAGTTCAACTTGCTGTTCGGCACTGACCACAGGCTGAGGACCATAGGCATTTTGCCATTCTTGCCACAATAAAAAACTGACCAAGGCCAGGCCGATAAGAATAAAACTGCGTTGGGATTCCATACGATTATCTACTTACTATCTTTATCATTATGTTTTTCAGGTACAGGATCGTTCCCACCTGGATGAAATGGATGGCATTTGCTAATCCGTCTTATGGCTAGCCACAAGCCTTTGATGCACCCATGATTTTCTAACGCACGTATTGTATAACTTGAACACGTTGGATGAAAGCGACAATTATGACCTAAAAAAGGCGATAATACTAATTGGTATATTTTTACCAGTAAAACGAATGGCCAAGTGGTTATAGTGCGCCATGTTTGCGACAGCGTTTCACGAGTTTGCGCCATAAATGTTCCAACTGTTGATGCATTTCACGATTAGATAATTGGTCTAAACCACTTTTACCGATCACGATTATATCAATATTTGGTAGGCTGTGTTGATGTAGCCGAAAACTTTCGCGAATAATCCGTTTACAACGATTCCTGTCATGTGCCTTACGTACACGATTTTTGGCAATTGTAACGCCGAGTCTAGGATGATTGTGATCTGGGTTGAAGCGAGCGAGAAGGGTGATTTTTGCTGATGGAGCAGGGATTGCATCAGCAAACACATTGCTAAAGTGGGCAGGCGTTAATAAACGCATTGCTCTTGGGTAGGCAAACTGACCCACTTTAGTAACGGTCTGTGCGGCACATTAAGCTGATAAACGAGCACGACCTTTAGCACGACGAGCAGCTAAGACCTTGCGGCCATTCTTAGTTGCCATACGCGCACGGAAACCGTGTGAACGCTTACGCTTTAAGTTGCTTGGTTGAAATGTTCTTTTCATGACCAACACCTTTTGGTAGTTAAAATTAAAGGACGCAGAATAATAGAGATGAATCCGTTGTATGTCAATCTTTTTCTGTGTTTAAGCATGTTTTTATCAAACTTAAGCGAGAAAGTCCCGTGATCAGAGTTTGCTCTGTCGCGCGGTAATTCATAGGTATACAGTGATACTCATGGTTTATTAACAGACTTATCCACAAAATGTCTTGTATTGGTGCTGAAAAACCGCTGTGAAAAGCTTAAATAAAACTGTTTTGGATGAAAGTTATTCACAGGCTGTTTTCCAGATAAATGCATTTAAATCAATTGCTTGTGATTATTTTTGATTTTTTTATTGAAGCTTATCCAAGCATGAGTATACTTAACGGTTACATAAGAACAAACAAGGCCCTTGCACGATGCAATTATGGGAGCAATGTCTACAAAGACTCCAGGACACGGTTGGCGCACAGCAATATAATATGTGGATCCGACCGCTTCGCGCAGAGGAATCTGTCACGCCAAAAGGCGAAGTGATAATATTATTTGCTCCAAATCGGTTTGTACTTGACTGGGTAAAAGATAACTATCTGGACACAATTGCGGGATTGTTGGAAGAGTTTCGCGGTAATAATGCACCTCAGATCTTGTTTGATGTTTTTCCCAAACGCATGATGCCGATTAATGATTCCAATGTGCGTGCCTCAGTCAATACCTCTATTGATCCACCTAAGCCATCTAGCGTTCCGGTTTCTTCGTTTAAATTAAAGAAACCAAGCAACCCTGCAAAGCCCATCGCAGCGGAACACAAAAGTAACATTAACAAGACATATTTATTTGAAAATTTTGTCGAAGGTAAATCTAATCAATTAGCACGAGCTGCGGCGTCATCCGTTGCCGATAATCCAGGCGGTGCATATAATCCATTGTTTATTTACGGTGGTACAGGTTTAGGTAAAACTCACTTGTTGCATGCGGTGGGGAACGGTATCGTTGCAAAAAAGCCTGATGCCAAAATTATTTACATGCATTCTGAACGTTTTGTGCAGGACATGGTTAAAGCGTTACAAAATAATGCCATTGAAGATTTTAAGCGTTTTTATCGCTCTGTGGATGCGTTATTAATTGATGATATTCAATTTTTTGCACATAAAGATCGTTCTCAAGAAGAGTTTTTTCATACCTTCAATGCCTTGTTAGAAGGTAATCAACAAATAATATTGACATCGGATCGCTACCCCAAAGAAATTGAAGGGGTTGAAGATAGATTGAAGTCTCGTTTTGGTTGGGGGTTAACGATTGCGATTGAGCCACCAGAATTAGAAACTCGCGTTGCGATCATCAAGCGTAAAGCCGAAGAGAATAAGATCAATCTAGCTGACGAAGTTGCTTTTTTTATTGCAAAGCGTTTGCGTTCAAATGTTCGAGAATTAGAAGGCGCATTGAATCGAGTCATCGCTAATTCTAATTTTATGGGGGTAGAGATCACAATTGATTTTGTGCGTGAAGCCTTGCGCGATTTACTGGCTCTACAGGACAAATTAGTCACAATTGAAAACATACAAAAAACCGTTGCAGAGTATTATAAAATTAAAATATCTGATATTCTGTCGGCACGAAGAAGTCGCAGTGTGGCTCGTCCTCGCCAAATCGCCATGGCATTGGCAAAAGAGTTAACTAACCACAGCTTGCCAGAGATTGGCAATCGCTTTGGTGGCCGTGACCACACTACCGTATTGCACGCTTGTCGAAAAATCGAACAGCTAAAAGAAGAAAATCATGATATAAAAGAAGACTATAAGAATTTAATTCGCACCTTGTCTTCATAAATAACAATAATGCTTAGGTAATTTGGGGAACCTGCAATGAAATTTCGCATCAGTCGTGATCAATTTTTAACACCATTACAACTTGTTTCTGGTGCCATTGAACGTCGCCATACTCTTCCAATTCTATCTAACATCCTATTAAAGGTTCATGAAAATTCATTGTGGTTAACGGGTACTGATCTGGAAGTAGAATTGATTTCTCGTATTGATTTGTCTGAGGACGCTGAGGAAGGCGAAATCACGGTACCTGCCAAGAAACTTGTTGATATTTGTCGTGGCTTATCTGAAGGCGCTGAGATTGAATTTTCGGTTAAAGATAACAAAGCATTGATTAAAGCCGGTCGTGGTAAATATACGCTTTCTACTTTGAGTGCAAATGATTACCCAAATCTTGAGGAATGGTCGGGTGATGTTGAGTTTGTGATTTCTCAAAAAGAACTCAAGCATTTGATTGATTCCACTAGCTTTGCTATGGCACAACAAGACGTTCGGTATTACCTCAATGGCATGTCTCTAGAAACGGAATCGCATTTAGTGCGCACCGTTGCAACGGATGGACATCGCTTGGCTTTATGTAACCTTGATTATCAAACCGCAGAATTACCGGCTCGCCAAGTGATTATTCCGCGTAAAGGGGTAATGGAAATCTCCCGCTTGATCGAGGCAGATGACACTGCAGTAAAAGTTAAAATTGGTACTAATCACATAAGTATCAAAGCAACGCATTTTGTATTTACCAGTAAGCTTGTAGATGGGCGCTTCCCAGATCACCGTCGTGTTATCCCGAAAGAAACTACCAAAGAAGTCGTTGCGGACAAAGTTGAGTTGAAGCAAGCTTTTAGTCGTGCTGCTATTTTATCAAATGAAAAATTCCGTGGTGTTCGTTTAAATTTAGCATCTGGTTTAATGAAGATCACCGCCAACAACCCTGAGCAAGAACAAGCGGAAGAAGCAGTAGATGTCACTTATGATGGCGAGGAATTAGAGATAGGGTTTAATGTCGCATACCTAATAGATGTGATGAATAACATTGAAACTGACCATGTTAAGTTTCATTTATCCGATTCAAACGCCAGTGCATTGATTGAATCTGCACACAATCCTGATGCTTTGTACGTCATTATGCCAATGCGCCTATAGCATTGGCATTGCCCAATTTTATGAGTTGGATACTGTTTCGGTGTACTCGTATTTCGTTGGGTAAATCAAAATGAAACTGGAACAACTGCAACTTACTCAGTTTCGCAATATTGTTCAAGCTCACGTTCAACCATCTCATTCGTTAAACATTATTATCGGTGAGAATGGTTCTGGAAAAAGCTCCTTTCTTGAAGCCATTCATTATCTTGGATATGGTCGTTCTTTTCGAACTAATAAGCATCGGTCTGTCATTCAATCAGAAACCAAACAGTTTTCCGTGTTTGCCCAATGCATTGATGAAAATGAAAATAAGCATAAAATTGGCCTATTGCGAAATCAAAAAGATGAGTTTTTGTGCTCGATTAATGGGGAAAAATCTCAGCGTTTGGCGGACTTAGTTTCTTATATACCCGTTCAAATATTTACACCACAATCTTCGGATGTGTTATTAGGTGCGCCAAATCAAAGACGTCGCTATATGGATTGGGGATTGTTCCACGTGGAACCATCCTTTTATGTTATATCCTTACACTATATAAAAATTCTAAAACAACGCAACGCACTACTAAAACAACTACAAAAATCGAACTCCACCGATGAGGCACAATTTGCTTACTGGAATGCGCAGTTGGCTCAGTACGGGGAAAAAGTACATGTAGCCAGGCAGGGCTATATAGATTCAATAAAAAGCGATTTTACTCGCATTTCAAAGCAATTTTTACCTGAGTTTTTGGTTGAAATATCGTATAATCTTGGGTGGGATCAGTCGATGGATTTGCATACTGCGCTTAACAGTAGGATGGCATATGACAAAAAGGTCGGGTACACCTCAGTGGGTGTGCATAAAGCTGATTTGAAAGTTTTGGTAGATGGAGTAAACGCGGTCGAACGTTTATCTCGCGGTCAACTAAGAATGCTAGTTGCAGCACTGCAATTAGCACAAACGTTACATTTGAATCATCATAGTCAAAAGCAAGGCGTATTCTTGTTGGATGACATTGGTGCTGAACTTGATGTACAAAAACGCGAATTGTTCATAGACGAACTACTCAAAACGGAAACACAATTGTTTGTAACCGCCATTGAGCAAGACCAACTTTCCTTTACACATAAATATAATGATAAAAAAATGTTTCACGTGGAACATGGCCAGGTGAAAGAGGAGCCGTAGCATATGTCTGAAGAAAATAACTATGATTCGTCCAGTATTAAAGTCCTAAAAGGGCTCGATGCAGTTCGTAAACGTCCAGGGATGTACATTGGTGATACAGACGATGGTACAGGTTTGCATCATATGGTGTTTGAGGTAGTTGATAACTCAATTGATGAAGCACTAGCTGGCCACTGTAGTGATATTAAGGTAAAGATTCATACAGATGGTTCTGTGTCGGTAAGCGATGATGGTCGTGGTATTCCAACGGAAATTCACCCAGAGGAAGGCGTATCCGCAGCAGAAGTTATCATGACAGTTTTGCATGCTGGTGGTAAATTTGATGATAACTCATATAAAGTATCTGGCGGTTTACACGGAGTGGGTGTTTCTGTTGTGAATGCGTTATCACATAAACTGCGTCTTCGCATAAAGCGCAATGGCAAGACGCACGAGCAAGAATACAAGCATGGTGAGCCAGTAGCGCCATTAGCTGTGGTAGGAGAAACGTCATCTACAGGAACTGAAATCCGCTTCTGGCCGAGTCCTGATACCTTCACCAATACAGAATTCCATTACGATATTCTAGCGAAACGCTTAAGGGAATTATCTTTTCTAAACTCTGGTGTTTCAATCATTCTAGAAGACGAACGCGATGGAAAAAGCGATCACTACAAATACGAAGGTGGTATTCAAGCATTCGTTGAATATTTGAATGACAAAAAGACTCCAATACATCAAAAAGTATTTCATTTTAATAGCGAGCGAGATGATGGTATTGCAGTTGAAGTAGCGATGCAATGGAACGATTCATTTCAAGAAAGTATTTTCTGTTTCACCAATAACATACCTCAAAGAGATGGTGGCACCCACTTAGCAGGTTTCAGAGCCGCATTAACTAGAACCCTCAATAACTACATGGAAAAAGAAGGACTCAACAAGAAAAATAAAAACGCAACGAATGCAACTGGCGACGATGCTCGTGAAGGCTTAACTGCGGTAATCAGTGTAAAAGTACCGGACCCTAAATTTTCATCGCAGACCAAAGATAAACTTGTATCATCTGAAGTGAAATCTGCGGTAGAGACCGCTATGGGTGAGTTGTTAACAGAATTCTTGCTTGAGAATCCAAATGATGCCAAAACGATTGTTGGTAAGATTATTGATGCAGCTCGTGCGCGTGAAGCTGCACGCAAAGCAAGAGAAATGACACGTCGTAAAGGCGCCTTAGACTTAGCTGGTCTTCCAGGTAAGCTAGCGGACTGCCAAGAAAAAGATCCGGCTTCATCAGAACTATACATAGTGGAGGGTGACTCTGCGGGTGGTTCAGCTAAGCAAGGTCGTAACCGTAAAAATCAAGCTATTTTGCCGTTAAAAGGAAAGATCCTGAATGTCGAAAAAGCGCGGTTTGATAAAATGCTATCTTCACAAGAGGTAGCGACCTTAATCACCGCTTTGGGATGTGGAATTGGCCGAGACGAATACAACCCTGATAAATTGCGTTATCACAGTATTATTATCATGACTGACGCAGACGTCGATGGCTCGCATATTCGAACTTTATTATTGACTTTCTTCTATCGTCAAATGCCCGAGATCATTGAGCGTGGCTATGTTTACATTGCACAACCACCCCTTTATAAGATCAAAAAAGGCAAACAAGAGCAATATCTTAAAGACGACGACGCGTTAAATGCTTACCTTACTGCTATCGCAGTGGACAACGCAGCCTTAATCACGGAAGACGGTGCGCCTGGTATTTCAGGCGTTGCACTAGAAACTTTAGTTAAACAATATCAAAGTGTTGAGAAGATGATTGGGCGTATGCAGCGCAAAATGCCACTTGCTATCTTGAAACAGCTTATCTATAGCCAAGTGCTAACGACCCAGGATCTGAAAGATGAAAATACCCTAGTATCTTTTGGTAAAAATCTTGTTGATACGTTAACTGAAGATGAAGTTGATGGTGCAACTTATTTAGCTGAGGTGGGTAAAGACGAAGAATTAAATAACTATTATTTAGCCATTACTATGCGTATGCATGGAATAGATTACACCTATCACATTGGTCAAGATTTTGTTGAATCGAGTGAGTATCAAAAAATAGCACAGTTGAATGCGGCTATTAATGGGATGATGGGTGAGGGAGCCTATGTGCAACGTGGAGAAAGAACCAAGCCTGTATCTGAATTTGTTGAGGTAGTGGATTGGTTACTGAATGAAGCTAAACGCGGTCAGTATATCCAGCGCTATAAGGGATTAGGTGAAATGAACCCAGAGCAGTTATGGGAAACTACCATGGATCCCGAGACTCGTCGTATGCTGCAAGTTACTATTGAAGATGCAATTGGTGCCGACCAGTTATTTACCACTCTAATGGGAGATCAAGTTGAACCGCGTCGCAACTTCATTGAGGAAAATGCATTAAACGTTGAAAATCTTGACGTTTAATTGTGTAAACTAATTAAGAAAACTGTGCTATTGCACAGTTTTTTTTTGCCAAAATTGTTCTATGATTGTGATTAGTTATCGAGGTGATACATGATCAAAATTACGCCCAATCTAGAAATTAGTGAAGATGAGATAGCGTTGTCTGCCATTAGATCGATGGGCAGCGGCGGGCAAAATGTCAATAAAGTATCGTCAGCGATTCATTTGCGATTTGATGTGAATAACTCCTCATTACCCGAAAAATATCGAAAGCGCTTACTGGAACTCAGTGATTCAAGGATTACAAAAGATGGTATTGTTATCATTAAAGCTCAAACGGAACGTACTCAGGAACGTAATAAACAAGAAGCAATAAAAAGGTTAGTCGCACTAATAAGTTCAGTGACAATTGAGCAGAAAATTAGGAAGGCGACGAAACCTAGTTTTACCGCTAGAAAGAAAAGGCTAGACAGTAAAAAACGCGCAGGCCTTACAAAGAGCTTGCGCGGTAAAATTGACTATTGAGATTTAAAGTTGTGAAATCGTGATACTTGGTGTAACACCAGGACTGATCGTAAAACGATAAGTCCCCGTTTCACTGGGGGTGAACTGAAGGTTATAAATAGCGTCCCCGCAATGTAACGTGAATGCCTCGTTTGCAGTTAAAATGCCTAAAGAAGAAAGCGAGCCGCAATTATGTTCACTAGAATAAACTGCGTCCGCCAGCTTGAAGTCATAAGGTTGGCCATCTGCAATCAATTCAATATCAACAATATAGTTTGATTCAAATACACGTAATTGATGTTTTGCGTCAGCTTCCCACCAATTAAATACACCACGTAAATACATGGACGAATAATCTCGAGTATCTGACTCCACTGGCAATGGTAAGTATTCACGAATGTTCAGTGAAGAACTACAACCAACTAATGCTATAGCGGCAATTGATAGAGTGCCAATCAATTTTATGCATTTCATCATCATAGTTAAACCATATTACTTTTGTGCTAATAAAGAGATATCTGCAGTCGTCAAAAATAATTCACGTAAAGCCTGCAATAAGGCAAGTCGATTGTTGCGTAATTTCTCCGCGTCAGCCATTACCATCACATTATCAAAAAACTCATCTACTGGCGCTTTCAACGTGGCAAGAGACGCTAGCAGTTCAGAATAATCAGCTGAATTATTAAGTTTAGACTGCTGTGCTTGTATCGCTAAGAACAAGGCGTGCTCAGCCTCTTCTTCAAGTAACATTGGATCAATTGAACCGCCAGTAAATGATTGCTTGCTTAAAATATTAGCAACTCGTTTATTTGCAGAGGCAAGTGAAGCCGCTTCTGGTAAAGTAATAAACTGTGCAACCGCCGCCACTCGTGCAGCAAAATCGGCTGGTTTGGTTACATTACGTGCTTCAACTGATTGTATTACTTCTGTGGAGAAGCCTTGGTCTTGATACATGGCTCGGAAACGTGCAATCACAAAATCTGTAGCATCTTGTAACGCGTTTGCATGAGATAATTTATCACCATAAAGTGCGATGGCTTTATCAAGTAAAACCGAAATGTCTAAAGCATAATTGCGCTCAGTAATGATACGAAGCACGCCAATCGCAGCACGACGTAATGCAAATGGATCCTTGTCACCTTTAGGTAACATACCAATACCAAAGATACCCGCTAAGGTATCGAGTTTATCAGCTAATGCTACACAAGCAGACACATCGCTAGAAGGAATCACATCACCCGCACCACGAGGTAGATACTGTTCCTCAATGGCTAACGCAACCAATTCTGATTCTCCATCGTGCAGGGCGTAGTATTTGCCCATAACACCTTGAACATCAGGAAATTCCATGACCATTTCCGACATTAAGTCGGTTTTAGATAAAAGGCCTGCACGAGCGGCATCTACTGTATTGGTTTCAATTTCTGAGGCAATAAATTCAGCAAGTTGACTAATACGATTTACTTTCTCAGCCATAGTACCAAGCTGCTTCTGGAATAAAATACTTTCCAGTTCAGGCAAGCGATCCGCTAGTGATTTTTTCTTATCTGTATTAAAGAAAAACTCTGCATCTGCTAGGCGAGGACGAATGACTTTTTGATTGCCCTCAATAACATGTTCAGGTGCACTTGAAGCGATGTTACTGACGAATAAGAAGGTATTCGACAAAGAACCATCTTCGTTCAGTAAAGGAACATATTTTTGGTCGTCTTTCATCGTATAAATTAATGCTTCTTTCGGCACCTCTAAGAATCGAGCTTCAAAAGAGGCTTGCATGACAACAGGATATTCGACCAGTGATGCAATTTCCTCTAGCAAATCTTGATTATAATCTGCACGTAAACCAAGTGACGCTGCTTGCTCGTCTAATCCATCCGCAATGGTGGCACAACGCGCTGCAAAGTCTGGGTAGACATAATGCGCTTCACATTCGCTTTGATATGCATCTGCATGAGAAAGGGTAAAGAGTGATTTACCATGGAAACGATGACCTTGTATTGTATTACCCGAGGTGATATCTAGAACGGTAGCAGGCAAAACCTTATCACCATACATGGCCGTGAAAGTATGGGCTGGACGAATAAACTGAACATCAGAACTGCCCCAACGCATGGGTTTTGGAATCGGTAACTTTGCGACGGCTTGTTTAACTAAATCTTCAATCAGAGCTGCAATCGGTTGGCCAGACACTTGTGCTTTATGTAGCAGCCACTCTCCTTTATCTGTAACTAATCTTTCTGCTTCAGACACGTCAATGCCATTGCCACGAGCCCAACCTAGCGCGGCTTTTGTTGGTTGACCGTCAGCATCAAATGCTGCGCTCAACGCTGGACCACGTTTTTCAACAACTTTGTCGGGTTGTTGTTCGGTAAGATCAAATAATTGTACGGCTAAGCGACGTGGCGCTGCATACCATTTTATTTCGCTATAGGTGAAATCGGCATCGCTAACTGCTTGAGCAAAATGTTGCGCAAAACTGGAACCTAGATTTTTTAATGCTTTCGGTGGAAGTTCTTCTGTGCCGATTTCAACAAGTAAGGTATTGGTTAACATTAGGCATCATCCTTTGGGCACATTGGGAAACCTAGCGCTTCTCGCGCCGCATAATAATTCTCTGCTACCGCTTTGGCGAGGGTGCGTACACGCAATATGTAGCGTTGTCTTTCGGTAACCGAAATAGCATGACGTGCGTCGAGCAAGTTAAAAGCATGAGAGGCTTTCATAACTTGCTCGTAAGCTGGCAGAGGTAGATTTTGCTCTATCAGATGCAGAGCGTCTTTTTCGTTTTGGTCAAATGCAGCAAACAACGCGTCCACATCAGCATGCTCGAAGTTATATGCCGATTGTTCTACCTCGTTCTGGTGGAACACATCGCCATAGGTTACTTTGCCAAATGGCCCCTCTGTCCAAACGAGGTCGTAGATACTATCTACGCCCTGAACATACATCGCTAGGCGCTCTAATCCATAAGTAATTTCACCCGTCACCGGTTTGCACTCAATACCACCTACTTGCTGGAAATAAGTAAACTGAGTGACTTCCATACCATTAAGCCAAACTTCCCAGCCTAGGCCCCACGCCCCAAGGGTTGGAGACTCCCAATTGTCTTCAACAAAACGAATATCGTGTACCAGTGGATCAAAGCCTAGTTCTTTAAGCGAACCAAGATACAATTCTTGTATGTTAGCCGGGGAGGGTTTTAACATCACCTGGAACTGATAGTAATGTTGTAGACGATTTGGATTTTCGCCATAACGGCCATCTGTCGGTCGACGACAGGGCTGAACATACGCGCTGGAAATTGGTTCTGGACCAAGTGAGCGCAAGAATGTCATAGGATGAAATGTCCCGGCACCGACTTCCATATCTAAAGGTTGAATAATGACACATCCTTGACGTGCCCAATAATCTTGCAAGGCGAGAATGAGGCCTTGAAAAGTTTTTACATCATATTGAGACATAACAGGTAATAATCTATGTGTTGCTCTTAAAAATTTGCTCTAGAGTATACCTTGAAGTGACTTATCTGAGTAGCCTAAATGTGTGAGAAAGCTCACAAAATCCACGAATTATGGTTGTGGATAATATTTTTGTAGCCGTTCAACCTCATCCATAATTTTACTTTCGTATTGCGCTTCGATAGCTTCTCTTGCCTTGTCTTCTAAACGTCTTTCTTTTTTGCTCAGTGCCGAACGTTTCTCATGGGTAGCAAACTGTGCAATTTCATCATGTAATGTATAAATGGCTGGGTATTCTTTCCGAAAATCTGGTGCAGGTAATATTGGTAAAGCATTTAACAAGTTCGTTAAGCGTATTACGCCTTCAGACAGGTCACATTGTTGCTGTGCCATGGCCATAGCAATTGTGCGCACTGAAACCATTATGTTTTCGATACGTTCGGTACGCATTTTAGCTTGTTTGCTGTTTTGTTGTTTGAGTTGAAATAACAACTTACCGGCATAAAAGCCCAATCCTAAGATGATCAGTAAGCCCAATACGATACCAACTTCAAGCACGCTTTATTCCCTTATCTAAAATCATTTATATCAATAGCATCAAACTGTGCAAAGGGATCATCAGAATTCGTATCCTCATCTTCCGCATCGTTATTGATACCAAGCAAATCACATAAAATTTGATGGCGAGACATACAGTTATCCAGATATTGTTGGTCGTCGTTATTGAGGACTTTTCCAGAGTCGAACTGATCGAGTAACGCTGATAATCTTTGATCAGCTTCTAACGCAGCAAGTTCTTGCGCAGGTGTTGCATATTTTGGCTTCACTGGTTTAGGTGCTGAGGCTTGTTTAGGTGTTAAATCTATTTTCTTTTTACTGCCAATACGAGGATCAGTTTTGCTTTGGCTAACATTTTTTTGCTGGTGTTGCGCCACAGAATGTCTAGATCCTGGCTGATTGCCCTTGGTTTTTTTAACTTTGGGAGCGTTTTTACTGCGTGCAGGCTTGCTGGTGTGTGATTTGGCAACACCTATGCTACCTGGTTTACGTGATTTTTTACTATGTGCCATGTGATGCTATATCAGTGAATAACGTGAGCATTATACCTTAAGTCCAGCTCGACTGTTACTTTTTTACCGAGTGAATAACATGATATCTTGCTGAATCAGCTTGAGATGGTAGCCATATTCCTGAGCAATGAAGCGTGCTGTGTTATCTGAATAAAAACAAATATGAGTAGGGTCGTGAATATAGCGCCAAGTGGCAAATGCATCGCGACTCTTGACTCTTTGGGTCATGACGACTAAGCAGCCATCTGATTTGAGCATAGTATGCCACAGAGCCCATGTATTTTTAGCTTCATAGATATGCTCAATAGTTTCTGTACTGACAATAAAATCATGTTCTTGTTCAAGATTGTCAGTGTATGCAGCAAAAAATTTATCATACACGTTCATCGTAAACCCGAGTTCATATAGTTGTACTGCAAGTGCTGGCGCTTTCCCACAACCGAAATCTATGCCAGTAATGTTAGATGTAGGCTGTCTATATTTAGGCGTGATGGCGGTGTTGGCGTGTTTTTCCGTAACGTTTTTTAGCCAAGCCTCAGAGATTGGTTGCGCAACTTTGAAATGCGCAGCAATATGCGGTACCACTTTATTAAGAAAACGCATGTAACCCAGATCACCGATTTGATTAGTGTGTAAGTCGTATTCATTGCGCTCGATTTGTGGTTCCACGTGGAACTTTTCTGGCACCCATACTAATTCACAATCATTACATTGATAGTAATCGCGTTGAAGCGGTTTACTGCTTTGGTGAAAGAGATGAGAACGGGGCGATGAACATAAAGGGCAGAGCATGATAATATTTTCTTCCGGCCAAGAAAAAAGGTGATAACGAATTATCACCTTTGTAAACTTGCTAGACAACACTTCTCCCGTATTTACCCGAAGGTAAGGGTGCTACCTGCAACTCTTCTTTTTATTATTTTTGACAGAGTATAGCTTGTTGTTCTGGGTCTTCCTAGACGCTTTATCGTAGTCATCCGTCAATGGAATGACAGATTACACGAAAATTTCACAATGACAAGCTTTTTTGTAAAAAAAATGTAAAAGTTGCTAAAAATGTTGTTTTCTTAATCAATACTTAATATAAGCCAGCCAAGTATTGAGATAGAATCTCAATATCTTCGTCAGTTAGCTTCTTAGCAATGTCTCGCATCATGGCGTTCATATCGTTGTTGCGATCGCCAGAACGAAACATTTTAAGTTGGGCTGCGGTGTAATCAGCGTGTTGACCACTGATGTCAGGGAAACCAGCTAAGCCCATGCCGTTACCACGTGGACCATGACAAGCGATACAAGCTGTGATTTTGCGTTCTGCGTCACCGCCGCGATATAACGCTTCACCAGCAGGAATGACATCTTCAGGAGCCGCGCCGATCTTGCTTTCTTGACTTTGGTAATACGCAGCAATGTCTAACATATCTTGTTCAGATAGAACGTTAGCCTGCATACCCATAATGGCATTATTACGACCTTCTTTGCCACCTGTTTGCATGGCAAGTTTGAATTCTTGCAATTGTTTCACTATGTAGTTGGCATGTTGTCCTGCTAATTTTGGATTCATTGGTATAGAACTGTTGCCATCGGTACCGTGACAAGCCGCACACACAAGAGTTTTTGCTTTCCCTGCTTCTGCATCACCAACCGGTGCATCGTTCGCGGTTGCGAAAGCACTAACAAGTGATAAACAGAAGAACAAACCTAGTTTTTTCATATTGCTTCTCTTAAAACGATAAAATTAAAAATTACGCAGCCACTACGCATGGTTAAAGTGCCGTGTTATTATGCATATATTACACGCTTAGCTTTCGATACAAAACATTTGCGCGCGAATATTAGCATGAAATTCTGATATTTGGTACATACTATGTCGGCAACCTAGTGTTCGTCGTTAGCAAAAATCAAAAGAGATCAATGAGTTATTATACAAAAGCCAAGTTTTTAACCAGTGCACCTGACATTCGTCATTTAGACCAAAGTAGCGGTATTGAAGTTGCATTTGCCGGGCGTTCCAACGCTGGCAAATCCAGTGCATTAAACACGTTAACCAGACAAAAAAACCTGGCCAGGACCAGTAAAACTCCTGGTCGAACCCAAATGATCAATGTCTTTGAGCTAGAAGAAGACAAGCGTTTAGTAGACTTACCTGGGTATGGTTTTGCAAAAGTGCCACTGGCCATGAAAATCAAATGGCAAAAGGCGCTTGGCGAGTATCTAGAAAAACGAGAATGTCTAAAAGGGTTGGTGGTCTTAATGGATATCCGTCATCCACTCAAAGATCTAGATCAAGATATGATTCATTGGGCGGTTTCTGCCAAGATCCCGGTTCTGTGTTTATTGACTAAGGCCGATAAACTCAAATCCGGTAAACGCAAAGCTCAACTGATGATGGTTCGCGAGGCTGCTTTAGCGTTTATGGGGGATGTCACGGTTCATGCCTTTTCATCACTCAACCGTTTGGGCCTGCCTGAACTTGAAAAGACGTTGAATTCCTGGTTGGATGTCGCGCCAATAGCCAATAAAAAACCCCTAGCAGAAGACTAGGGGTTTGGACATACTACAAAGAGAAACACACAAAAACTATATAGATAGAGTGTGTTTATTTGTATAAGTTCCATTGAGTTAAACTTTTTTTCACTAGAAAGGACAGCGATATGCCACCGATTGAAATGCTAATTCCATTTATTGTAGCTGCTTTTTTAATGAATATCTCACCAGGGCCATCCAATCTATATGTTATGGCACGCTCAATTGCTCAAGGTATTTCTGGTGGAATTGCTGCTACAGTTGGGCTTGCAGTCGGAGGTCTAGTGCATGTTGTGGCAACGGTTTTAGGTTTATCAGCCCTCTTTAAATACTCTCCAGCACTCTATATGGCAATGAAACTTCTAGGTGCTGCGTATTTGGTGTATCTCGGTATTCAATATTTTTTGACTAAATCTGTCAGTGACACTATTCCTTCTTCTGAAGGGCATTTAGCCCAAAAGACACGAACAAACATTTTTTACGAAAGTGTAATAGTAGAAGTCTCTAATCCAAAAACTGCCTTATTTTTTCTGGCCTTTTTGCCACAATTTGTGGTTCCTGAAGCCGGTCCAATTGAAACGCAATTGTTGATATTAGGAGGTATCGTCGTCGTTACTGCAATACCATGTGATTTGCTTGTTGCGTTTTTTTCTACAAGGATGACACGTTGGATCAAGGACAACCCAAAGGCTCAAATTATTCAAAACAAGGTATCTGGTACTATCTTAGCCGGCATGGGACTATTCATCGCAGGTGAAGAAGTGGTAAATCCATCCGAACAAAACGTTAATCCATAAAAAAAGCCCCAGCAAACGCTGAGGCTCAAAGCAAAGGTTTAAACAAACCTCTGTACCCTACAAGAGCAAGTTTAAACGAAATTAAGCGTAACGCAAGTTTTTTGTAATAAAATTACGAAAAAACCATCAAAAAAAGACTAAATCTGTGCCTTTGCAACATTTTATGTTGATAAATTTACAACAATGATGACATTCATTGATGTTTTTCTATGTTTTCATCTTGTGCTCAATTAATGGGCTTCGTCCCAGTTATCACCCACGTCGGCCTCCACAATCAAGGGGACAGAGAGCGATACGGCATTCTCCATAATTCGAATAATGTTAGGAACGTGCGTATCAAGTGAATCCTCTTTGATTTCAAACACTAGTTCATCGTGTACTTGCATTAACATGTAGACGTCTTGGTTGTCTAATTGCTTGATGTAATCGGCCACCGCGAGCATCGATAATTTAATAATATCCGCAGCAGTTCCTTGCATGGGTGCATTGATTGCCGCACGTTCAGCTCCTGCTCGTTGTGCGCCATTGGAGGATTTGATGGCTGGTAAGTATAAACGTCTGCCGTAAACTGTTTCCACATAACCTGTAATTTTTGCCGCTTCCCGTGTCGATTCCATGTAATGTTTTACACCCGGATAGCGCTCGAAATAGGTGTTGATGTATTGACCAGCTTCACCACGCGGAATATTGAGTTGTTTAGCCAGTCCAAATGCGGACATACCGTAGATCAAACCAAAGTTTATGGCTTTTGCCGCACGACGTTGTTCGGTTGCAACGTCCTCTAAAGCCACGCCAAATACTTCGGCAGCTGTAGCCCTATGCACATCAAGCCCTTTGGAAAACGCATTCAACAACCCTTCGTCTTGTGATAAATGCGCCATGATCCGCAATTCAATTTGTGAATAGTCTGCCGCAACCACTTTGTAACCTGGACGAGCAATAAAGGCTTTGCGCACTTTGCGTCCTTCCTCATTGCGGATGGGTATGTTTTGCAGATTAGGTTCCGTGGAAGATAAGCGACCAGTTGCTGCCACGGCCTGCTGATATGAGGTGTGCACACGCCCACTGCGATGGTCGATCATCTGTGGTAATTTATCGGTATACGTGTTTTTGAGCTTGGTTAAGCCACGAAACTCCATAATGGCTGCTGGCAGTTCATACTGCATAGCCAGTTCTTGAAGTACTTCTTCAGCGGTAGATGGGGCACCTTTAGGAGTCTTTTTGACAACGGGCAGCCCCATCTTTTCAAATAAGATATGCTGAAGTTGCTTGGGAGAGCCTAAATTAAATGATTCACCAGCCAGTTCATGTACGTGTTTTTCGAGCTCCATGATCCGAACTGCCAACGCTTGAGAGTGTTGAGCTAGGCGCTGTGAGTCGATCAACACACCGTTTTGTTCCATTTGCGCAAGTACATTAGACAATGGCACTTCGAGTTTGTGTGCCACATTCGCTAGTGCTGGAGTGGCAACCAGCTGAGGCCAGAGTACTTGATGTAAGCGATACGTAATATCCGCATCTTCTGCAGCATAAGGTGCAGCTACCTCTAAATCAATCTGATTAAACGTTAAGGCTTTCGCGCCTTTACCGGCAATATCTTCATACTTAATGGTTTCATGACCAAGCTGGCTCAACGACAAATCATCCATGTTGTGTTTTTGTACACTATTGAGTGCATACGACTCCAGCATGGTATCAAAGGTGACACCGCCTAGAGCGATGTCGTAATTGGCCAGTACATTTTGATCGTATTTGATGTTGTGGCCGATTTTCTGTGGCTTGGGGTTTTCCAGTAATGGCTTTAACTGTGCTAACACTTGCTCTCTTGGCAATTGCTCCGGGGCTCCAGGATAATCATGCGCAACGGGTATGTAGCAGGCTTGATTGGGACCAACACACAAAGAAATACCAACTATTTCAGCTTCGCGATAATGCAATGATGTGGTTTCCGTATCAATGGCAAATAAAGGCGCTTGCTCACAGCGCTCAATCCACTGTTGTAAGTGTGCTTCACTTAATACCACTTCATACGCATCGCGATTGATTGGTGGTTGCTCTACCGTTGGTACGGTCGGAGTAGACGTATCGGCATGGGTGGTATCTGGTGAAGTCACTGCGATTACTGGTGAGGTTACTTTTGGAGTGAAATTGTCACCACTGACTTCCTTGTACCAGCGCTTGAATTCATATGTCTGATATAGCTCAGCAAGCGCATCATTATCCGGTGCTTTGATATCTAAATCGGTCACTTCGTAAGGTAGGTCAAGATCCACCGCGATCGTGGCAAGCTCGTATGACAATCTTGCTTCTTTTTCATACTGCAACATTTTAGGTGCAAGTGTTTTGGCCCCGCGAAACGCCAACGTCTGAATTTGATCTAAGTTGTTGTAAATATCTTCAATCCCACCAATACCCTGCAATAGACCTAATGCAGATTTGGCTCCTACCCCAGGGACTCCAGGAATGTTGTCGACCTTATCACCTTGTAACGCTAATAAATCAATAATGAGTTCTGGACCAACGCCAAACTTTTCAACAACGCCAGCTGGATCCATCACGACATTGGTCATGGTATTGACTAGAGTAACGTGCTCATTAACCAACTGTGCCATATCTTTGTCACCCGTACTTACAAGAGTTGGGATCCCCTTGGCCGAGGCTTTTTTACACAAGGTGCCAATCACATCATCTGCTTCAACGTTCTCTTCTACTAACAAGGGTAACCCCATTGCTTTTATAATTGCATGTAATGGCGCAATTTGACTACGCAAGTCATCTGGCATAGGAGGTCGGTTCGCTTTGTATTCAGGATAAATGTCATCGCGGAATGTTTTACCTTTGGCATCAAAAACCACCCCAATATGCGTTGGCTGATAAGTGTTTAGAAGACTTTTGAGCATGTTGATCACACCATAAATGGCATGAGTGGCTTGCCCTTGCGAGTTGGACATTGGCGGCATGCCGTGAAATGCGCGGAATAGGTAAGATGAACCATCGACAAGAATGAATGGAGCAGGACTGTCTGACATGTGAATACTTATAGTTATGATGTATGGCTACATGATGCCACACCTTGATTTTATTGGCTATAGGGGAAGATCGTTAGATTTAAAAGCTGTGGATAACTTTGTGGTTAAACTTGGATTTTAGGCATGTAAAAGAGTTCAATTATTATGAACAAGCGAAAAATGAGAATTTAAATTACGGTCCGATGTAAAGGTGGTTCTAGTTTTTATAATACGCGCAATGATGCGGTTGCGACCCCAAACAAGAGAATTCTAGTCGAAAATGTATTACTAAATCATCCTGATCTACTGATTGAAATTTAGCAAGCTATCAATTAAAACACAACTACAAATTCAGAAGATTTTCTAAAGTTCTCATTTTATTAGAAAAAAATACCGGTAAGGGGTTTCGCTTTTGTGTCGACAGGCACATAATAGGGTAAATTCATCATTACCACTTACAAATATGCAATATCAATCTATTATTCGCATTTTAGGTTTGCTCGCAGCCTTATTCAGTGTGACGATGTTGCCCCCTGCATTTGTATCCTTATTTTATCAAGATGGCTCAGGTTTACCCTTTGTCCTTGCTTTTTTCACTTGTATTATTACCGGCTTGGTGTTTTGGTATCCAAACCGTCATCACAAACGCGATTTGCGCGCCAAGGAAGGTTTTTTGATCGTGGTGTTGTTTTGGATCGTGTTAGGTAGTTTTGGTGCGGTGCCTTTTGCGTTGCTTGAACAGCCAAACATGTCACTCACGGATGCGTTTTTTGAATCCTTTTCCGGATTAACGACAACCGGTGCCACCGTGATTGAAGGCATCGAGTTTTTACCCCAATCGATGCAGTTTTATCGACAGCAACTACAGTGGCTAGGAGGTATGGGGATCATTGTATTGGCGGTCGCTATTTTGCCGCTTTTAGGTGTGGGTGGTATGCAGCTGTATCGCGCCGAAACCCCTGGACCGGTTAAAGACACCAAAATGACCCCGCGAATTGCCGAAACCGCCAAACAATTGTGGTTTATTTACCTAGGTTTAACGACGGCTTGTACCGTTGCGTATTATATGGCGGGAATGGACTGGTTTGATGCCATATGTCATGCGTTTTCCACTATCGCCATTGGTGGATTTTCTACTCATGATGCGAGTTTAGGATATTTTAACTCACCGCTGATTAATTTTGTGTGCGTGATATTTTTGTGGATCGCCGCGCTGAATTTTGCGCTTCACTTTGCCACGGTTTCAGGTCGTTCGCTCAAACACTACTGGCGTGATCCGGAGTTTAAAGCGTTCTTTGTCATTCAATTTGCTGTCATTGCGGTATGCTTCTTGGTGCTCATACAACACAGTTATTATGAGTCTGCCGAAATTGCTTTTGACCAAGCCATGTTCCAAGCTGTATCTATTAGTACCACGGCTGGGTTTGCGACAACGGATTTTTCGGCATGGCCGGTGTTTTTGCCTTTGTTATTGATATTTTCGAGTTTCATTGGTGGCTGCGCCGGTTCAACGGGTGGCGGCCTCAAAGTGATCCGTGTGTTTTTGCTCTACCTGCAGGGTAAGCGTGAGGTGAATCGCTTGATTCACCCCAAGGCCATTTATTCTGTCAAACTTGGCCAGCGGGCGATGCCTGATCGCGTGATTGAAGCGGTGTGGGGATTTTTTGCGGCCTATGCAATTGTGTTTGTGGTGATAATGATTGCATTACTTGGCACCGGGATGGATGACATTACTGCATTTACCGCTACAGCGGCGACGCTAAACAATTTGGGCCCAGGCTTAGGTCAAGTGGCAAGCACGTATGCAAGTGTGACCGATTCAGGTAAGTGGATCCTAGTTTTGGCCATGTTGTTCGGCCGCTTAGAGATATTCTCTTTATTGGTTCTGTTTTCTCCGACCTTCTGGCGCTCGTAAATTCGTATTTCGTATACTAAGAATGCTTAGAAGAAAAATGCCGTCGGTTGGAACAGCTTTTCCACATCTGGAATGTATTTTTTATCCACTAAGAACATGATGACATGGTCATCCGCTTGAATGACTGTATCTGAATGAGCAATGATTACAGCATCATCCCGCACTACCGCGCCAATGGTTGTGCCCGGCGGGAGTTTGATATCACCGATGGCTTTGCCAACCACTTTTGAGGTTTTTTCATCGCCATGGGCAATGGCCTCAATGGCCTCTGCCGCGCCACGCCGAAGTGAGTAAACATTAACGATATCGCCTTTGCGCACATGAGTCAGCAATGCGGAAATAGTGGCTTGCTGCGGTGAAAACGCAATATCGATATCGCCCCCCTGCACGAGATCCACATACGCGCTCCTTTGAATAAGCGTCATGACTTTTTTGGCGCCCATGTGTTTGGCTAACATGGCCGACATGATATTGGCTTCATCGTCATCCGTCACCGCGATAAAGGCATCAATGTTGTCGACGTTTTCCTCATCCAATAGCTCAAAACTCGAAGCATCGCCATTGAGCACAATCGTATTGTCCAAATTACCGGACAAAAACTTGGCGCGTTTTTCATTAAATTCAATCAGTTTGACGTAATGATTGTGCTCCAAACGTCGAGCTAGACCAGCGCCAATCAAGCCACCCCCAGCAATCATGATGCGTTTGTAGTTGGTTTCGAGCTTTTGTAGCTCAGACATGACCGCGCGAATATGTTTGGTATCCGCAATAAAAAAGACCTCATCATCGGCTTCAATGACGGTTGTCCCTAATGGACGAATTGGGCGCCCACGACGATAAATCGCTGCAACTCGGGTTTCCACATTGGGCATGTGCGCTTTTAAGGCGGATAATGCATGACCAACCAATAGTCCACCGTAATAGGCTTTTACTGCAACTAACGAGGCCTTGCCTTCGGCAAATTCAACGACCTGCAATGCACCAGGATAATCAATCAAGCGTTTGATGGCTTTGGTCACTAGCTGTTCGGGCGCAATAATGTGATCAACGGGAATATCTTGGTGTTTGAACAATTGGTCTTTGTAGACCACGTATTGTTCGGAGCGAACTCGGGCGATTTTGGTTGGTGTACTAAAGATGCTGTGGGCAACTTGGCAGGCGAGCATATTCGATTCATCCGAATTTGTTACCGCAATCAGCATATCCGCATCTTCAGCCCCCGCTTGGCGTAACACGTCTGGGTGCGACCCTATGCCTTGCACGACTTGGATGTCCAATCGATCTTTTAGGCTACTCAACGCACCTTCATTTGCGTCAATTAAAGTAATGTCGTTTTTTTCGCCGACTAGGTTCTCTGCAAGGGTGCCACCGACTTGGCCTGCGCCAAGAATGATTATTTTCATGCCAGTTTACGCCATGTTGTATACGTCATGCATCACTGTGTTTGTGCAGTAGTGCGTAATAAAATCCATCACATTGTGCCGTATTGGGGGTAATTTGCAATCCTATCGCCCCATAATTAGTAAAATCGTTAAGTATTTCAGTCGGTAATGCTGCCAGCGTCGCATTTGAGTGACGGCCTAAAAAGGCTTGGATCTGCTCAGCATTTTCGCTTTGCAAAATAGAGCAGGTGGCGTATAACAGACGCCCGCCAGGTTTTAAGACCTGCCAAAGTTGCTCGAGGATATGCTGCTGTGTGACGATCAGTTGGTCGATATCTGAGGCTTTACGCAGCCAACGAATATCAGGGTGTTTGCGGATCACACCCGTAGCAGAACACGGGGCATCACATAAGATAAAATCATACTGCCCACAGGCCTCATCACCCCACTGCTGAGGGTTACCTGCATCGGCACATAACAAAGTCGCATTAAGACCTAGACGAAATAAATTGTCAGATACTCGCTCAAGACGCTTAGCATCATTATCTAAGGCAACGAGTTGACTTAAATCGGGTTGCAACGTTAATAGATGTGCAGTTTTACCACCGGGTGCGGCGCAAGCATCTAAGCCTCGTTCCCCCGGCTTAGGTTGTAAAATGTGCGCCGCTAATTGCGCTGCACCATCTTGCACCGCAAACCAGCCAGCATGGTAACCTGGAAGCTCTGTCACCACCACTGGGGTCGCTAAACACAAACCATGAGGCAATGCGTCTACAGTGGTGCTATCAATGCCTCGATCTTTGAGCATTTGTTGGTATTTCGTCACTGAAACATAGCGCGGATTGATGCGTAACCACATCGGTGCGGTTTGCTGCATGGCGCTGAGAATATCTTCTAGCTGTTCAGGATATTGCGATTGTAGTTGCTTGTAGAGCCATTTCGGTAATCCAGCTTGTGCGGCATCACCAGTGACTTTTTGTTGGGCTAAATCGTCTCGGACAAAGCGCCGTAGAACCGCATTGATTAATCCTTTTAACCCTTGTCCTCCTAAAATAGAAGCCGCTTCAACGGTTGAGCTGACGGCTGCATGATCCGCTACACGCATGGCATAGAGCTGGTAAAACCCAACCATAAGCAAGTGTTCTAAAACTTTTTTATTACCTTTGAGTGGTTTATCGAGACTGGTTCTGACCCAATGCTGGTACTGAGGTAATTCACGCAAAACCCCATAAACGGCATGTTGTAACCAAGCTTTGTCTTTTTGGTTGAGTGCTTGTTGGTATTTGGGTAACACCTGACGAGCAGATTGTCCTTGCTCTAAGATATCGAATAAGGCTTTGGCACTGTTGGCGCGCAGTTTCGCTCCGGGCGTCATAATATGGTTCCTGGCGCAAACCAATCTTGTCTGGCATTGAAAACATCGGCAAAGGGCATGGCTTTTTTATTTGGGATCTGGCACTGAGTGATACGTAACGCTTGATCCCCAGTTTGCACGACTAAGCCAGTTTTGTCCGCACTCAAAATCGAACCAGGTGGTGCGGTTGACGAACTATAATCTACTACTGCAGACCATACTTTGACGGCTTGATCTGCGCATTCAAAAAATGCAACCGGCCATGGATTAAACGCGCGTACATTGCGGGCTAACTGCTCAGCACTCTGTTTCCAATCAATCAAGGCTTCGGCTTTGGACAGTTTTTTAGCGTAGTTGGCAAGCGCATCGTTTTGAGGCTCAGGGCTAAATTCACTTAAATTATTCAATACGTGAACAAGTGCCTTTGGTCCCTGTTTTGCCAGTTTGCTATATAAGGTGGCACTGGTGTCGCTGGCCTCGATAGGGCAATGGGTCTTAAATAGCATGTCGCCGGTATCAAGTCCTTCATCCATTTGCATAATAGTGACGCCAGTGGCGTCATCACCTGCCCAGATGGCTCGCTGGATAGGGGCGGCACCGCGCCATCGAGGTAGTAGTGAACCGTGCACATTGAGACAGCCAAACCGAGGCGTGTCCAAAACGATTTTGGGTAAAATTAACCCGTATGCGACCACAACCATGACATCGGCATTGAGTGCACCTAGTTCGTCGATGCTTTCTGGTGATTTAAAATTATCCGGTTGATATACGGCAATATCATGTTGTAGAGCGAGGCTTTTTACTGCGCTAGCAGTGAGCTTTTTGCCTCGTCCCGCGGGGCGGTCGGGTTGCGTGTAGACTGCAACCACATTGTGTGATGAATCCAGTAGCGCGTCTAGATGATCGGCGGCGAATTCTGGCGTTCCCGCAAAAACGATGTTTAAAGGTGTCACTAAGAGTTCCTGTAATGAATTACGCGTTTGCTCGAGCCGCAAGCCGAGCTTCTTTTTCAAGTTTTTTCATAATGCGTTGGCGTTTGAGTGGGGATAAGTAATCCACAAACAACTTTCCTGCCAGGTGGTCCATTTCATGTTGAATACAAATCGCCAAGAGACCGTCAGCCTCTAATATGAAGGTATCACCTTTTTCATTCAATGCTTCAACTGTGATGCGCTCAGCGCGCTCGACCTTGGCGTAATTTCCAGGTACAGACAAGCAGCCTTCTTCATTGATCATGACGCCTTCTTTAGCAATGATCTTTGGATTGATAAATACCCTAGGCTCGTCTTGTCCTTCAGACACATCCATTACGATAACTTGCTTATGAACGTCTACTTGTGTTGCAGCAAGGCCTATTCCGCGCTCTTCTTTCATGGTCTCAAACATGTCAGCGATTAGCGTTTGGATTGTTGCATCGACTGTCGCAACTGGTTTGGCAACCGTACGTAAGCGTTCATCAGGGAAGGTAAGTACTGTTAATACCGCCATGTTCCGTCCTTCAAATTGGTTTCACTGTAAATTAATTAAAGTATAACACTGGATAACCAAGCATAAAAAAACTGGACTCTCCGTATTGTGCTTTTGGGCTATTCTAACACCATTCAAAACAAATAGGCGAACGGATAGGTGAGCGGTTATGCCGAATTATAGGTGGCGATACAATATAATCTTATGTCTGATAGGCGGGGGTATGACGTTTAATCTCACGGCGCAAGTTCGTCCAACTAAGGTCATAATTCGCAGCGATGCGCCAACGGTTTATACCGCAGTGAAAGGCGATACGCTGTGGGATATTTCCGAGTTGTTCCTCAATGATCCATGGCTCTGGCCAAAACTTTGGCGAAATAATCCCGAAATCATTAACCCGCACTGGATTTATCCAGGTGACAGTATTCGCATTCGCTATATTGATGGCGAACCTCAGTTACAGATCCAACGAGCCAAACCGAGCCTGACCTTATTACCTAAGGGAAAGCGCACAGTCAAAATGCCCGAGCCAATTCGGAATTTTGATTGGCAAAAGGTTCTGGCGCATCTTAATCAAGACCGGGTACTCAATTTATCAGAGCGAGGACACGGGCGAATATTAGGCAATCAAAACGGCAGTTTATTGTTTGCCAAACACGATATACTATTTGCGCAATTACCCCAAAACTGGTCGGTAGGTCAGTTACATGCGGTGCGTGAGTCACATATACTCTATTCTATTGATGGTGAGCCACTGGCCACAGTGGCCCATCATATTGCAGATGTTGAAGTTGCTGAGTTGCATAATAAACAACGAGGGTTGGTGAGAGTCTTTGAGCAAAACAAAGAAATCATGCAAGGTGACTGGCTGTTGCCTTCTCAGACAATATTGCCAGAAGATTTGTTTTTGCATCTAGCGCAAGAAGAAGTGGGTGTTGTGATCGGTGGTCTAGAGCCAAGAGAGATATTCGCACAAGGAGATATTGTGATTGTGCAACATGCTGAGCCTTTGTCCTTGGGTTTAATTATGGGGCTGTATCAAGCAGGACTGGATATTCAACACACTGTGCATCGTACAATCTATGTGGATGAATCAAGTTGGTTAGTGCATGGCGGTATGCCTCAACCTGATTTGAAAGTGGGCGAGGTGGTCATCGTGCATTCACAAGCGAATTTAAGTTATGGCTATGTGCTCAATGCACAATCTGCTATATCCATCGGAGCGCTTTCAGGCCGCCCATAAGTTGAATCAAAAACGTGGTCGGCTCGAGCATATAGGCTTCATTTATTCGGAGTCTTACCATGAGCGATACATATAACACATCCATAGCGTCGTATTTGGGCTTATACGAATGTCCTAATATAGGTTTAGCCACGATTTATCAACTGGCGCAATTGCTTGATGAACCAGTGCATCGATTGGCATTCGTTGCGGATGACCGATTGAGCAATATGGGACTGGCTCACTCTCAGATTCATTGCATTAAGCGTTACGTAACGGGTACCCCAATACCTTTTAAGTTGCCAAAAGACACTCATTTTGTGCCCTTACATGACAGTCGATACCCGTGCTGGCTCAAACAAATCAGTGATCCGCCTCTGTTTCTTTTTGTGCAAGGTGATGTGCGAGTATTAGAAAGGGTGGCCATCTCAGTGGTAGGCAATCGTCATCCAAGCGAACCGGCTAGAAAAGTGAGTGAGGCATTATCTCAAGGATTGGCCAAACGTGGTTGGGTCGTCGTTTCTGGTCTTGCTCAAGGTATAGATGCAGCAGCCCATCGTGGCGCGTTATCGGTTGGTGGGACAACTGTGGCGGTCTTAGGGCATGGGATGAATTATACTTATCCACAAGCGCATCAAGCACTTCGCCAAGAAATTACAGCAAAAGGGGGATGCGTCATCAGTGAGTTTTTACCGCATCAATCTGCCAAACCTTATTTTTTCCCAAGGCGTAATCGCATTGTCAGTGGCTTATCTCATGGTGTCTGCATAATTGAGGCTGGCCTGCGTTCTGGCACTATGGTGACGGCGCAACACGCCATCGCGCAAAACCGAGATGTGTTTGCTTTGCCGGGAAACGTGCTGGATGAGCAGAACTGGGGCTGTCATCAACTTATTCAACAAGGTGCCATGCTACTGAATCATGTTGACGATGTGCTCTCTTTTTATCCAAATGTTGAAAACCTAAAGGAGAGACCCAATGTTGACATTATAGAAGAAAATCGTAAAACACTCACACAAGACTTGGCAAATCCACTTTTGTTAGATAGTGTAGGACTAGATGTAACGTCTGTGGACGACATTGTGAGCAGAACGCAATTACCCATTGCCGAAGTGTTGAGTCAGTTAAGCACGTTAGAATTGTCTGGATACGTACAGCAAAGAGCCGGTGGCTATACCAGAATAAGAGGGCGCAATCATGTTTGATATCTTGATGTATTTATTTGAAAGTCTGATTCACAATGAGTCGGAATTTCATTATGACCAAGAAGAGCTGACCGAAGAACTCGTCAGAGCCGGCTTTCATCACGATGAGATTTACAAAGCGTTATTGTGGTTAGAGAAACTAGCAGCCTTACAAGAATCAGAGCAAACCCCTTATCTCATTGGTACTAATAACACAGCCATAACACGTGTGTATTGCGAACCGGAATTAGCGGTTTTGGATGCCCAAGCTCGAGGCTTTATCATGTTTTTAGAACAGATTAATGTTTTGGATAATATTACGCGTGAGATGGTTATTGATCGGGTTATGGAAATCGAAAGCAAAGATTTTGGTCTAGAAGACCTCAAATGGGTTATTTTGATGGTATTGTTTAATGCCCCGGGTCGTGAAACCGCTTATGCACAAATGGAAAACCTGCTGTTCGATGTTGCCGAAGGGCCAGTGCATTAAGCGCTATTTTGGGGATTTACATTACCGCTCATGAGTAAAATAGACACAACGCTCTTTAGCAACATGCCGAGCCAGGCACTGGCTCAAGCTTATGGTGATTGTCCTCAGTGCAATGCTCCGTTACAGCAGAAATTCAGCAAAAAACAATCTTTCATCGGTTGTTCCAATTATCCACAGTGTGAATACATTCATAACCCTAAGAGTGATGATGACAGCACGATTAAAGTCATGTCAGGCACTCCTTGTCCGGAATGTGCCAGTGATTTGGCAATCAAAAAAGGTCAGTACGGTATGTTTTTAGGATGTACCGCATTTCCTGATTGCCATTATATTGGCTCACTTAACCCACAAGCTGACCCAGTAGAGACTCAGGTTTTTTGTCCGAAATGCAAAACGGGGCATTATGTTGCGCGGATGAATAAATCAGGCAAAACCTTTTGGGGATGTAGTCAGTATCCAAAGTGTGACCATATAACCAATCAACAACCATAATACCTATGAAAGATCTCAATTTATCTGAATTTTGTGAAGCATTTCAGTCCGGACAAGTGATTGCTTATCCGACTGAGGCTGTGTTCGGGCTAGGGTGTGATCCAGACAATTTGGATGCGGTGCAACGAGTGCTGGATACCAAGACGCGTCCTCAAGACAAAGGCGTTATTTTGATCGCCAGTCATTTTGCACAGCTTGAAGCGTATGTGGATAAAGATAAATTGACTGCTGAACAGTGGCAAGCGGCTTGTGATACCTGGCCTGGTCCATATACGTGGATCATTCCCAAACGACCTGAGATATCGGATTTATTAAGCGGTGGACGAAATAGTCTAGCCGTTCGGGTATCTGCTCATCCAACCGTTAAGGTATTGTGTGACGCGATAAATAAACCGATGGTGTCCACCAGTGCCAACCCTTCAGGGAAAGAACCCGCAAGAGATCTGGCCCAAATCAAAGAATACTTTGGTGATTCAGTTTATAAAGTCGACGGAGAGGTTGATCGTACCGCCAGACCAAGTAAGATAACGGATGCTCTCACCGGTGTGGTGCTGCGCGATTAAACACAAAGCTAGGAAAGAATATGCAAGCGGTGACCGCCCAACAGATCGAACAAGTCAAAGCGTTTTTACTCAAGTTACAAGACGATATTTGTCAAACCTTAGAATTGTCAGATGGTAAAGGCAGTTTCAAAGAGGATAACTGGGCGCGCGCAGAAGGTGGCGGTGGTCGCACGAGAGTGCTTACCCATGGCGCCGTGATTGAGCAAGGCGGGGTGAATTTTTCACATGTGTTTGGTTCGCAAATGCCCGCGTCGGCAACGGCCGCTCGTCCTGAACTGGCTGGGCGAAACTTTCAAGCAATGGGTGTATCACTGGTGATTCATCCACACAATCCATACATTCCAACCTCTCATGCAAATGTGCGATTTTTTGTTGCTGAAAAAGAAGGCGAGGATCCTATCTGGTGGTTCGGGGGCGGTTTTGATTTGACCCCTTTTTTTCCATTCAAAGAAGACGTTGTGCATTGGCATACGGTAGCCAAGGATTTGTCAGAACCGTTTGGTGAGGATGTGTATCCAAAATACAAGAAGTGGTGTGATGAGTATTTTTACCTTAAACATCGCAATGAAACTCGCGGGGTAGGTGGATTGTTTTTTGATGATCTCAATGCGCCGGATTTTGCGTCATCGTTTGCTTATATGCAGGCGGTTGGCAAGGGGTACCTAGATGCGTATATTCCGATTATTGAGCGTCGCAAGAGCTGTGAATACGGTGCAATGGAGCGCGATTTTCAGCTCTATCGTCGTGGGCGCTATGTGGAATTTAACCTGGTCTACGACCGCGGTACCTTATTCGGGTTACAAACCGGTGGTCGCACCGAATCCATTCTGATGTCGATGCCGCCATTGGCGCGTTGGGAATATAATTATCAGCCTGCTCCAGATTCTGCACAGGGTAAATTGTCATCCTTTTTGACCCCACAAGATTGGTTATCGTCAAACAATATCTGATCTATATCAATCTTTGGAGCCGATAATGCGCAGCGCATACTGCGCATTGTTCTAGATCAAATCAAATATATGGGTTCTTTAGCATACTGTGTTTAGTTTAATTACACATAGAGAACACATATTATGAAAACTACATTACTGCCACTTGCTCTGATAGCTGCATCTTCTCTTTCTGCTCCGGCGTTGGCTTATGAAAAGGGCGATATTGTTGTACGTGTTGGCGTGACACAAGTATCCCCAGACGATTCATCTTCTCCAGTATTGGTTGGTGGCGATGCAAGCGTCTTAAATACCAGATTGGCAGTTGATAGTAATGCTCAACTTGGTCTGAACGTTGCTTATTTTGTCACAGATATCATCAATGTCGAACTACTCGCTGCGACGCCGTTTAAGCACGATGTCAACCTAACCGCTAATGGCGCAAAATTAGCAGAAGTCACGCATTTACCCCCCACGGTGACAGTGAATTATTTCTTTGCTGAGCCGTCAGCTGTATTCCAGCCATATGCTGGAGTTGGCTTAAACTACACAATCTTTTTTGATGAAGAATTTACGCAAGCCAATCAAGATGCATTAGGTGTGGATGACTTGGAATTGGATGCATCGTTTGGCTTGTCGGCTCAGGTCGGTTTTGATTATATGTTCAGCGATAACTTGGGCTTAAATGCCTCTGTTCGCTATATTGACATTGAAACAGAAGCCACGTTTAACGCAGGTAATGTCGAAACCGTTACGATTGATCCTATGGTCTATACCCTGTCATTAGCTTATAAGTTTTAATAGTTCATCGGTATTAATTACGGTAAAGTACGGGCATTACCATTGGCATTCGTTGAACGGAGTATAATGCGATGCAGTACTTTGCTGTGATGGGCAATCCCATTGCTCAATCTAAATCCCCTTTTATTCACCACATGTTTGCAGCTCAAGCTGGTGTGGATATTCAATACGATGCAATCCTTGTTGAAAAGCATTTATTTAAAGAGGCGGTGGCGGATTTTTTCAGTAAAAAAAATCACATTGGCCTCAATGTCACGACGCCATTTAAAGAGGAAGCGTTTGCGCTTGCGGATGAGTTAACCGATGAAGCCAAAACGGCAGGAGCGGTGAATACCTTATATAAAACCGTTAATGGTTTGCTTGGACACAATACGGATGGGCCGGGATTGATGCAGGATATTTTGCGCCAGGATCAAGCATTAAAAGACAAGCGGATATTATTGATTGGAGCTGGTGGAGCAGCGCGTGGTGTCATTATGCCTTTTATTAATCAACATGTTGCATCTATCCACATAGTGAATCGCAATGTACAAAGGGCTCGTGAGCTGGTTCAAGCGTTTTCACATAAGAAGCTAACAGCCGGTGGTTTTGATAGCGTGCGTAATGAACGCTATGATGTGATCGTCAACGCAACCACCTTATCCTTACAAAAACAGCTTCCTGATATGCCAAAAAATCTTTATCAAAATATTGAGATGGCATACGACATGGTATATCTGCCAGGGCAAACTGCATTCATGCAACAGGCGATGAAAGCCGGTGCAAAAACCTGCAGCGATGGTTTGGGTATGTTAGTTGGCCAAGCGGCAAAGAGCTTTGAATTATGGACGGGGCAGCGAGTGAACACAACCCCAGTATTAGAAGCATTACGCTTAGAGCTTAATCGGTAGTTTTACCTAAGTAGACATCCTTTAAAGCGACATAGTTCTCGGCGCTTTCTTTTAAGAATGCCATTTCACTCTCCTTTAAAGGGCGTCTTTGCTGAACTGGGTTACCGACGTACAGGTAGCCAGACTCTAGCGTCTTGTTAGGAGGAACGACTGACCCGGCTCCGATGAATACATCGTCTTGCACTGTAGCACCGTCTAAGACAATAGCGCCCATTCCAACTAATACGCGGTTACCAATGGTGCAGCCATGCAACATACATTTATGGCCTACAGTCACATCCTCGCCAATAATAAGCGGAAAGCCATTCGCTAAAGACTTAGTTTTACGAGTTACATGAAGCACGGACCCATCTTGTACATTAGTGCGTGCGCCAATACGGATATGATTGACGTCGCCGCGGGCAGCGACTAATGGCCATATACTGACATTATCTCCTAGAGTAATGTCCCCATATAAAACTGCACTTTCGTCAACAAAGACCCCTTTACCTAATGAAGGGGAGATGCCATCGAACCGTTTGAGCATAATAAAATCCTTGTGGTTGTTAACTAACAGTAATCATTGTAAAGAAAACTAAGGAGTTATGCTTGTGAATTAGACTATTTGTGTGTGTGACAGAAAAAAATCAGAAATATTGCAAAAAAATGACTATATTTAGTTGACGGCATAAATTAAGTCTGTACAATGCGCATCTCGCTTGAGGGGGTAACCACTTAAAGCGACAGCAAGACTAGATTTTATCTGGGTTTGCGGGATTTTTGGGCAATCTGTTTTGAGTGAAAATAATCACAAAAAACATAAAAAAAAGATTGACACTGAAAATCAAAAGCGTATCATACGCATCCCGCTTGAGAGGAACACCTCAACAAGCACGAAGCTCCGGCTTCAACGTTCTTTAACAATCAGATAACAAGACAATTTGTGTGGGCACTCATTAAGAGTGTCACAACGACAATTCATATTTCGATATATTTTAATTGAAGAGTTTGATCATGGCTCAGATTGAACGCTGGCGGCAGGCCTAACACATGCAAGTCGAACGGTAACAGGAAGTGCTTGCACTTTGCTGACGAGTGGCGGACGGGTGAGTAATGCTTGGGAACTTGCCTTTGCGAGGGGGATAACTATTGGAAACGATAGCTAATACCGCATAATGTTTTCGAACCAAAGTGGGCTTAGGCTCACGCGCAGAGAGAGGCCCAAGTGAGATTAGCTAGTTGGTAAGGTAAAGGCTTACCAAGGCGACGATCTCTAGCTGTTCTGAGAGGAAGATCAGCCACACTGGGACTGAGACACGGCCCAGACTCCTACGGGAGGCAGCAGTGGGGAATATTGCACAATGGGGGGAACCCTGATGCAGCCATGCCGCGTGTGTGAAGAAGGCCTTCGGGTTGTAAAGCACTTTCAGTGGTGAGGAAAAGTTAGTTAGTAGTTAATACCTGCTAGCCGTGACGTTAACCACAGAAGAAGCACCGGCTAACTCCGTGCCAGCAGCCGCGGTAATACGGAGGGTGCGAGCGTTAATCGGAATTACTGGGCGTAAAGCGCACGCAGGCGGTTTGTTAAGCTAGATGTGAAAGCCCCGCGCTTAACGTGGGATGGTCATTTAGAACTGGCAGACTAGAGTCTTGGAGAGGGGAGTGGAATTTCTGGTGTAGCGGTGAAATGCGTAGAGATCAGAAGGAACATCAATGGCGAAGGCAGCTCTCTGGCCAAAGACTGACGCTCATGTGCGAAAGTGTGGGTAGCGAACAGGATTAGATACCCTGGTAGTCCACACCGTAAACGCTGTCTACTAGCTGTATGTGTATTTAATACGTGTGTAGCGAAGCTAACGCGCTAAGTAGACCGCCTGGGGAGTACGGTCGCAAGATTAAAACTCAAATGAATTGACGGGGGCCCGCACAAGCGGTGGAGCATGTGGTTTAATTCGATGCAACGCGAAGAACCTTACCTACACTTGACATTCAGCGAACTTAGCAGAGATGCTTTGGTGCCTTCGGGAACGCTGGGACAGGTGCTGCATGGCTGTCGTCAGCTCGTGTCGTGAGATGTTGGGTTAAGTCCCGCAACGAGCGCAACCCTTGTCCTTAGTTGCCATCATTTAGTTGGGCACTCTAAGGAGACTGCCGGTGACAAACCGGAGGAAGGTGGGGACGACGTCAAGTCATCATGGCCCTTACGTGTAGGGCTACACACGTGCTACAATGGCGAGTACAGAGGGAGGCAAACCTGCGAGGGTAAGCGGACCCCTTAAAGCTCGTCGTAGTCCGGATTGGAGTCTGCAACTCGACTCCATGAAGTCGGAATCGCTAGTAATCGCAGGTCAGCATACTGCGGTGAATACGTTCCCGGGCCTTGTACACACCGCCCGTCACACCATGGGAGTGGGATGCAAAAGAAGTAGTTAGTCTAACCTTCGGGAGGACGATTACCACTTTGTGTTTCATGACTGGGGTGAAGTCGTAACAAGGTAACCCTAGGGGAACCTGGGGTTGGATCACCTCCTTACTAAGAAAGTCGTAGACTTCTTAATGTAGTGTTCACACAATTTGTTTTGTTTATCTTAATAGAACAATGTTCTTTAACAATTTGGAAAAGCTGATATTAATTATATTCTATAACGATATAGTAACTGAGAGAGTTTGATAGTGTTTCTTAGCAATAAGATAATGTTATCCAACGTCTAAACTACTTTATCTGACGAACTGTGATTAGCTTGTCACCATGCAACGAAGCTTGTGCATTTATGCTCAAGTGGAATGAATAAACCGAATGCTTAAACATGCCAACTCTCATGTGTTGGCGCATACAAAAGGCGGTTTAGGGTTGTATGATTAAGTGACTAAGCGTATACGGTGGATGCCTTGGCAGTTAGAGGCGATGAAGGACGTGTTAATCTGCGATAAGCTTTGGGGAGCTGATAAAACGCGTTATACCCAAAGATTTCCGAATGGGGAAACCCACCACTTGTTGGTATCTTGCACTGAATACATAGGTGTAAGAGGCAAACGCGGGGAACTGAAACATCTAAGTACCCGTAGGAAGAGAAATCAATTGAGATTGCCTTAGTAGCGGCGAGCGAACGGGCAACAGCCGATGGATATTGTGTTAGTGGAACAAGTTGGAAAGCTTGGCGATACAGGGTGATAGCCCCGTACATGAAGATGCAATGTTCACATATTAAGTAGGTCGGGACACGTGTTATCTTGACTGAAGATGGGGGGACCATCCTCCAAGGCTAAATACTCCTAACTGACCGATAGTGAACCAGTACCGTGAGGGAAAGGCGAAAAGAACCCCTGTGAGGGGAGTGAAATAGAACCTGAAACCGTATACGTACAAGCAGTGGGAGCACCTTCGTGGTGTGACTGCGTACCTTTTGTATAATGGGTCAGCGACTTATATTTAGTAGCGAGGTTAACCGATTAGGGGAGCCGTAGCGAAAGCGAGTGTTAACTGCGCGTCTAGTTGCTAGGTATAGACCCGAAACCCGGTGATCTAGCCATGGGCAGGTTGAAGGTTGAGTAACATCAACTGGAGGACCGAACTCACTAATGTTGAAAAATTAGGAGATGACTTGTGGCTGGGGGTGAAAGGCCAATCAAACCGGGAGATAGCTGGTTCTCCCCGAAATCTATTTAGGTAGAGCCTCGGACGAATTCCATTGGGGGTAGAGCACTGTTAAGGCTAGGGGGTCATCCCGACTTACCAACCCTTTGCAAACTCCGAATACCGATGAGAACTATCCGGGAGACACACGGCGGGTGCTAACGTCCGTCGTGGAGAGGGAAACAACCCAGACCGCCAGCTAAGGTCCCAAAATATTGCTAAGTGGGAAACGATGTGGGAAGGCTAAGACAGCTAGGAGGTTGGCTTAGAAGCAGCCACCCTTTAAAGAAAGCGTAATAGCTCACTAGTCGAGTCGGCCTGCGCGGAAGATGTAACGGGGCTAAGCAATATACCGAAGCTGCGGCAGCGTACTTGTACGCTGGGTAGGGGAGCGTTGTGTAAGCTGTTGAAGGTGTGTTGAGAAGCATGCTGGAGGTATCACAAGTGCGAATGCTGACATGAGTAACGATAATGGGGGTGAAAAACCCCACGCCGGAAGACCAAGGTTTCCTGTCCCATGCTAATCAGGGCAGGGTAAGTCGGCCCCTAAGGCGAGGCAGAAATGCGTAGTCGATGGGAAACGGGTTAATATTCCCGTACTTGTATAATCAGTGATGGAGGGACGGAGAAGGCTAGGCCATCGTGGCGTTGGTTGTCCACGTGAAAGTGCGTAGGGTTGATTACTAGGAAAATCCGGTAGTCTATATGCCTGAGACACGAGACGAGGCTCTACGGAGCTGAAGTGGTTGATGCCCGGCTTCCAGGAAAATCTTCTAAACTTATGATTATATGAACCGTACCCCAAACCGACACAGGTGGTCAGGTAGAGAATACTAAGGCGCTTGAGAGAACTCGGGTGAAGGAACTCGGCAAAATAGTACCGTAACTTCGGGAGAAGGTACGCCCCTGTCTGTGATGGAACTTGCTTCCTAAGCGGATGGGGGTCGCAGTGACCAGGTGGCTGGGACTGTTTATTAAAAACACAGCACTGTGCAAAATCGAAAGATGACGTATACGGTGTGACACCTGCCCGGTGCCGGAAGGTTAATTGATGGGGTTAGCGTAAGCGAAGCTCTTGATCGAAGCCCCGGTAAACGGCGGCCGTAACTATAACGGTCCTAAGGTAGCGAAATTCCTTGTCGGGTAAGTTCCGACCTGCACGAATGGTGTAACCATGGCCACGCTGTCTCCACCCGAGACTCAGTGAAATTGAACTTGCTGTGAAGATGCAGTGTTCCCGCACCTAGACGGAAAGACCCCGTGAACCTTTACTACAGCTTGGCACTGAACATTGAACCTACATGTGTAGGATAGGTGGGAGGCTATGAATCATTGTCGCTAGATGATGTGGAGCCGTCCTTGAAATACCACCCTTGTATGTTTGATGTTCTAACATAGGCCCCTTATCGGGGTTGTGGACAGTGTCTGGTGGGTAGTTTGACTGGGGCGGTCTCCTCCCAAATAGTAACGGAGGAGCACGAAGGTTAGCTAATCACGGTCGGACATCGTGAGGTTAGTGCAATGGCATAAGCTAGCTTAACTGCGAGACAGACACGTCGAGCAGGTACGAAAGTAGGTCATAGTGATCCGGTGGTTCTGAATGGAAGGGCCATCGCTCAACGGATAAAAGGTACTCCGGGGATAACAGGCTGATACCGCCCAAGAGTTCATATCGACGGCGGTGTTTGGCACCTCGATGTCGGCTCATCACATCCTGGGGCTGAAGTCGGTCCCAAGGGTATGGCTGTTCGCCATTTAAAGTGGTACGCGAGCTGGGTTTAGAACGTCGTGAGACAGTTCGGTCCCTATCTGGTGTGGGCGTTGGAAGATTGATGGGAGCTGCTCCTAGTACGAGAGGACCGGAGTGGACGAACCGCTGGTGTTCGGGTTGTTTTGCCAAAGGCATTGCCCGGTAGCTACGTTCGGAACGGATAACCGCTGAAAGCATCTAAGCGGGAAGCCGGCCCAAAGATGAATCTTCCCTAGACCTTTAAGGTCTCTAAAGGGTTGTTGTAGACGACGACGTTGATAGGCAGGGTGTGGAAGCGTTGCAAGGCGTTAAGCTAACCTGTACTAATTGCCCGTGCGGCTTAATCATACAACGCCTAAGCTGCTTGCGAGTGAGTAAGTGGAAGGTGTGTGACAAGCCAAGTGTAGAAATACACACAATTACAGAACAAAGATAAAGTAGTGTTACTTATCAATAGAGAATAGAGCGATATCAGATTTTTCCAGATAGTTAAAGCATAACCAGTTTATGCTTGGCGACGATAGCAATACGGAACCACCTGACTCCATCCCGAACTCAGTAGTGAAACGTATTAGCGGCGATGGTAGTGTGGGGCTTCCCCATGTGAGAGTAGCACATCGCCAAGCTCCTAATTACACACAAGGCTCACCCTAACGGGTGGGCCTTTTGTGTTTATAGGGTTTAGTCATGTGCTACTCGAACGCAGTGACTAAATCGTCGGGAACGATTTAGAACGACCGCAGGTCGGCCCGAAGGGCGGAGGGCAAGATGCCCGGAGTAATGTAGCACATCGCCAAGCTCCTATTAACGAAAAAGCCCACCTTGTGTGGGCTTTTTTGTTTATGCAGCATAGCAATATGATGTGCTGGCATTGGAGAGTAGCATATCGTCCACCGTCGGTAGACCTTGCCGGGACGGAGCTCCTATTTATACACAAGGCTCACCCTAACGGGTGGGCCTTGTGTGTTTCTGGGGTTTTTAAATTAATGCGACAGAAGCAAGAAGGGCTAAATTGTCAACGCATGTGGCCTTTTCGTCGAATATTTAACCCGCATTTGGTTCTGCTAACGACGTTTGTAACTGACTTAACTCTTGTATAATGATGTTACGAAACCACGCTTGTTCCTCTTTTATATCATTTCGATAGTGCCATGCCATCATTAATTTGGAGCTAATACCTTCAAGGGGATGAATATAAATTTCAAGAGGATAGTGCGTAGCCATATCTAACGCTGTTTGCTGTGGTACGGTGGCGATGAGTTCGGTATTTGCGATTATTTTGGCGAGACTGTGAAATGTTGATGTCGTCGCCGTAATAGTGCGTATTTTGTCACGTTTTTCCAGTTCAATATCCACCCAGGTACGTGATTCGCCGCTGGGTGAATACAAGCCGTGTTGAGCGCCACAATATACATCAAGGGGTATTTGTGCCCCATTAGCTAAACCGCACTGTTTGAGCATCGCATTATCTTTGCGTGCGATAATTCTAAATTGGCTCAACATAACGTCCTGTGAACGCATCCAGCTTGGTATGGGTGTTGAAAGGAAAATGATTGCGTCGCTTTGAAATCGCTCAAGCGAATTAACGTGATCGTGCGGATCAAGTGGGATTAGCTGTATTCTTGCCAACGGGGCTTCTCGTTGCAGACGGTTGACTAAGCTGGGCATCAAATAATCAGCGTAATAATCCGATGCCCCTAATCTAAAATTGAGGCGAGATTCTGAAGGCACGAAGGTTTGCCCACTATTTAATGTACATTCTAACCGAGTGAGTAATTCTCTAAGTTCACCCTCTATGCTGCTAGCATAAGGAGTAGGTGCAAGAGCTTGTCCTTTTCTTTCAAATAGCTGATCATCCAAAGTTGTACGCAAGCGCCCTAAAGCCGCCGATACAGCGGATTGTGACAAATGTAATCGCTCTGCTGCACGAGTGGTTGAGCGTTCAATTAACAGACAATCCAACACCTTCAAGAGGTTCAAATCTAGCTTAGCAAAATTAATAGGCTTCATAGGATATATCAACACTATTTGTTTCCTTAATAAAGGATACGCCATTAAAGTGTATTTAGTTTTTATTTCTGGACGGTTATTCCAATTTGGTGGTTAAAATGCAAAATCAGCGAATCAACATCTATACATTTCCTCATAAAGGCTTAAGAAATGGATTGTCACAACTTCTTGTAAATATGGGAAACGTTAATCATAATGACGAGAGCGACATCCAAGATCTCAAATCACAAAGCCTCGAATTAATCCATCTTTTGCAACTACATCAGGAGTCTGAGCACAACCATGTGATGCTGCCCCTGTCGCAACGAGTACCTGATGCGGTGATAGATTGTCATAAAGAACATCAGTCATTACATACAACCTTGTTAACAATAGAACAAAAATTGAGAGTGTTATCGAGTAATGATTCGGCTTATGCATTGTCTGCATTGTATAGCGAGTTGGCCATATTTTTTGCTCACTACTTACTGCATATGCACCATGAAGAAACCACAATAAATGAAGCAATCTGGGCGCATTTTACAGATGAGGAAATATTAGGTTGGCAAGATCGAATCATGTCCTCACTCAGCATTTCAGATCAAATGCTGTGGTTTAAATACATAATCCCAGCTTTAGATCCAATGGAACGACAAATCTTAATGGGTGGAATTAAAGCAAATGCCCCAGCTGATGTTTTTGAGCAAATAAGTGATGCATTTTCGGAGTATTGTTAATGAAAAAAATATTAGTGATTGGTGCAACAGGTGCACAAGGTGGTGGTGTTGCAAGAGCATTACTCACTCGTGGTGAATTTGCGGTAAAAGCAATGACTCGTAATCCAGAAAGTAAAGAAGCATTGGTTTTATCTGAGCAAGGCGCAGAAATATGCAGAGCGAACCTTGATGATATTGATAGCCTGATCGCAGCAATGGAAGATGTGTATGGGGTTTTTGGCATTACTAACTTTTGGGAAGTGCTATCGGTCGAGCGAGAAAAACAACAGGCCCAAAATATTGCTTTAGCAGCTAAACAAGCCGGTGTGAAACACGTGATATGGTCAACGCTTGAAGATACCCGTTCTTATATTCCAAAAGATTTTACTGGTATGCCGATGTTGGAAGAGGTTTATCGCGTGCCGCATTTGGATGCTAAAAATGAAGCAAATGCCTATTTTGTCGATGTACCAACTACTTATTTAATCACCTCATTCTTTTGGGACAATTTGATTAACTTTGGCATGTGTCCGAAGCAAAATACAAATGGAAATTATGATTATGTCATGCCATTTGATGATAAATTGTTAGCAGGGCATGTTGCAGAAGACATCGGAAAAGCGGTATCCCCTATGTTTGAACAACCTGATCGCTTTATCAATAAAACGGTTGGCATTCAAACTGATGCACTGACACTCGCGCAGATGAGTCAAATTATCGCAGAAGAACTTGGTGTAACCGTAAATTATATACCGGTAGATGCGGATACATTCCGCAGTTTTCCGTTTGATGGGGCAGAAGAAATTGGGAATAATTTCCAATATTTTCGAGATTTCAATGAGACCTTTTTAGGATTGCGCAGCAAAGCACTCATGCATGAATTAAATCCTGATGCGATGAGTTTTCGCGCATACGTCAGAACAAATAAAGACCTCATTAAAACCATCATGGATAGCGCTTAATTTCTAAGCGCTTTCTTCTCAAGATACTGCTGTTGTTTCGCTTGCATCGTATAAAGCTTTTCCATCAAATCTGGATTGTTTGATACGAGCTCTTCTGCATAAGCCAGTGAAGCTTCTTTGTCGCGCTGCACTAAAAACTCAACTTCTTCCCATGTTGGATATGGTTTACCAGATGACAGCGCATCTTGTGTTTCTAGAGACATACGTTGCAACAAGTATTGCGGATAACAACGAGTTTCTTTAATTCGACTACCGACGCGCGCTTCTTTGCGACAACGCATCTTGAACCGTTCTTGGTCAGCAATGGCGTTAAATGTCTCGTAAAAGTCGAGCTCAGCGAGCATCGCTTCACGTTTAAAATATAGTAAAGGCACCTTGCTTCTCACATCAATACGTTCAATGTCATCATTTAATACTTGTTGTTTGGTTTCTTCAGGTGCAACGTATTCTTTGGTGACGTCTGTGCTATCTGCATACCCAAAACTACTTAAGGTGAGAGAACCAATTAAAAGGGATAATTTAAATAGTTTCATAGTGCATTCCTTACTCATGACAAATCAATCTACACACAAAATATGGCATAGGAAAATGTTTCCTGCCGATGCAAAGTGTAAATTTTTGTAATTTATGGACGCAATTTTTGTTTTAGTCTCTCGATGGATTTATTCGTGGCTTGTCGGTTTTTCCAATATGCATAAATTTGTTGGGAGAGTCGGCGCAAGCGATGTGACTGACTATGTTGTTTACGTGTAGTACCAATATCACTGTCATACGCCATGTCTTGATGGATGGCAAACGGAAGTAGAGCATAGATATCAATGTTATGCTCCCAAGTGTGTTGCAACTGGGAATCTACAGGCCGTCCGAATGGTTGCGTACTAGCGAGTAATTTAGCAGCACCAGATTGTGAAATAGCATAGCCCGCACAACCAGTTAACGGTTTCTTGTGAATGACAAGCTCTAATGCCTTGGCAATAAAATGTCGAAACACGATTGGTCTACTACGATTTTGATAGGGTGCGAGTTTTATCAAATCCCAATCAAAAGACAGTGTCCTTAAGGCCTCAATCACCGATGGTAAATGTGCCGATACAGATATATCGTCTTCCACCACGATGCCAAAAGGGTGTCCACTATCGATAACGGCTTGCCAAGCTTTACGGTGACTAGCAAAACAACCGATTTCACCCAATGAAAGAGGACGGTGATATTGATGGCGATTTAATGATGAACTGTACAGTGCATCGATTTCAGTATCATTTAGGTGAGCACCATACACTGCGTTTAATCGCTGTACGTCTAACCCATATTCGGCAAAGCGTGCTTGGGTATTTTGCCAGCGTATTTGGCTATCGGCTAAATTAATAACGAAGATGGGTATTGACATGTTTAGGACTCGAACCTTTTTAATCAGTATATCGTGCTTGAATTAGATGCTCCATAAAAAATAACTTAATCGATTAAGTTTTTTCTTGTAATACGTTGTTTTAATGTTAACATCAAGTTAACTTAGCTAAATTGGATGTACATATGAAACTCTTCTTAAGCCTTCTTGCCTGTTGCGTGTGGTTCAGTCATGCGACAACGGTCAGCGTGAGCTCACCGGATAAAAATATTGTTTTTTCTTTTACGGATGAGAATACGCTCGCTCAATACACCATCGACTACAAACAAGAACGGTTGATCAGACACTCGAAACTAGGATTTACTTTTGAACAATCTTATCCATGGTATCGCGATTTTAAAGTCGAGGAAGTCAGCCGTCAGCAATACGATAGAACATGGGAACAACCCTGGGGGGCAAAGCGTTTTATTCGTGATCATCACAATGAATTATTGGTTCGCTTTACCAATACTGTACAACCTGATGTGCAGTTTGATGTTCGAGTGCGTGTATTTAACGATGGTGTCGGCTTTCGCTATGAATACAACGGCTCGGAAAACATTAACATCACTCGTGAGCTAACCGAGTTTTGGTTTGCGGACTCGCATAAAGCAGATGCGTATTGGATCCCGGGTCAAATGCGCGAACGCTATGAGTATTTGTATCGCTCAACGCCAATGCAGCAAGTGGAAGGGGTTGTGCATACACCATTTACGGTTGTCTATGATAACGGCACCCACGTTGCGGTACATGAGGCGGCGTTACTCGATTTTGCGGGGATGAGTTTAGAGAAAGCCCAACAAGGGCGTTTCTTTGCTAATTTAGCGCCGCGTTCTGATGGTCTTGCTGTCGTTAAACAAGGTGCGTGGACATCCCCTTGGCGGACTTACACGATTGGTGACAATGCGCCTGATTTGGCAAACTCGTATTTGACCTTGAATCTCAATGAGCCGAATGCGCTAGGGGATGATTTGAGCTGGATTGAACCGGGTAAATACATCGGTATTTGGTGGTGCATGCACATTGATGTGTGCACATGGGGCAGTGGTGATAAGCATGGTGCGACCACTGAACGTTCCTTGCAGTACATGGATTTTGCAGCAAAATATGGCTTTGATGGCGTATTGATTGAAGGTTGGAACGAAGGTTGGGATGGCGACTGGATTGCGAATTCTGAACTTTTTGATTTTACCAAGCCATATCCTGATTTTGATATTAATAAAGTGTCTAAGTACGCTTTAGACAACGGCATTCGCTTGATTGGCCACCATGAAACCTCAGGTGGCATCACGAACTATGAAACCCAGTGGGATAAAGCCTTCCCGTATTACGAAGCATTGGGGGTTCGTCAAATCAAAACGGGATATGTCGCACATGGACAAAATCTTAAGCGCAAAGATGAAAATGGCATTATGCGTTATGAGTTCACCGATTCTCAGCATGTGATCAATCACATGACGCGTAATATCCAAAAGGCCGCGAAGCACAAGATTTCGATTAACAAACATGAAGCAGTCAAACAAACCGGTTTGCATCGCACTTATCCCAATTGGATCGCAACAGAAAGCGCACGAGGTCAAGAATATAATGCTGGTTGGTCGACCCCCAATCCGCCTGAGCATGAAGCGATGTTGATTTTTACACGCATGTTGGCTGGTCCAATGGATTACACACCTGGGATATTTGATTTTGACTTTGTGCGAACTGGTGGTGGCACCGAAGAAGATGGTTTACACAAATATCGTCGTCCACACAGCACATTGGCTAAACAACTTGCCCAGTATGTGGTGTTTTACAGCCCGATACAAATGGCTGCTGATATTCCTGAAAATTATCTAGAAAAGCCTGAAGCGTTTCAGTTTATTCTTGATGTACCGACAGATTGGGAAGACTCAATCGTGTTGCAAGGCGATGTCGCGGACTTTGCAGTGACTGCGCGTAAAGAAAAACAGCATCGTCATTATTCAGGTAAAGATTGGTATTTGGGTGGTGTTACCGACGAAAATGCACGCAGCGTGACGGTTCCGTTGGATTTCTTAGATGATGGTCAGCGCTACGAAGCACACATTTATCGCGATAGCAAAGACACCGATTGGCGTGAAAATCCATACGCCTTAACAGTGGAGAAGAAAACCGTAAGCGCCAAAGATACACTGATTATCCGTATGGCCGAGTCAGGTGGTTTTGCGGTGAGGTTTAAGGCGCTATAAAGGGATATACTTTTCTATTAGACCGTTTATTGAAGGCATTAAGGTTTGTATTTGAACGCACTACAAACCTGATAATGCCTCTTTTTGTGTTTGAAAGTTCAACATACAGCCGGCAAAAAACGACTCCAACTCACGCTCGGCATACTGACATCCAGTGCCGGGCTGTTTGCTTGAAAGAGGAGGGAATGTACCATACCCAGCGAGCAAACAATGCCAAGACGTAGCGCCAAAGTGACTCACGAGGTTTTGTCTGTGGATCTCTTGAGTCAAATCGCCTTTGCGGAACCACACATCTAACAATTTCAACAATGGCTCAGATAGGTTATTGTTATTCCGATTGTCTTTCCAATACTGAGAATCATTGCGTGTATTGAGTTTATAGTGGGCGACAATATAATCACGCACTCTATCAAATCGCTCGGTGATCGTCGCGTTGTAGTTATCTCGCTGCTGCGAAGTAAAACTTCCTTTCTCGTATTCATCCATAAATATTTCGACACTGGTTTGCACTAAATGCAAAGCGGTCGCTTCTAAGGGTTCGATGAATCCTTGAGATAAACCTAACCCAATACAGTTATGCGCCCAATGCTGTTCAACTTGTCCAACCCGCATGGTTAAATGACGTGCTTGTGCGTCCTGTCCAAGCCCTAGATGTCGTCTTAACTCGTCTTCGGCCTCTTCGCTAGTGATGTATTTGGATGAATATACATAGCCGTTACCTGTGCGATGGGTCAGAGGGATTTGCCATGTCCAACCAGCGGAGAGAGCGGTTGCACGAGTCTCAACGGGTAAGTCACTCATCACTTCGGTTGGAAAGACAACCGCTGAATCGTTGAACAAATTATCTGAAAAAGACTGAAACGGCACACCTAATGTATCTTGCAGCAACATGGATTTAAAACCAGTGCAATCAATGAAAAAATCACCATAGATATCATCGTGATCTTTACAAGATATATGATCGATATTGCCATTGGCTGCGGTCATGACCGCTTTAACATTGGCTTGAATATGAGTGACGCCGAGTTTTTGTACGGCGTGTTCGGCTAAAAACTGTCCGAGTAAACCAGAATCAAAGTGATAGCCATATTCGATATTAAATGGAAAATGAGGCGGCGTGACAGGCGCCAATTGATAGTTGGCGAGCCAGCCATTAAATAGGAGTTTTTCTGGTGTGGTTTCCACATCCAGCCCCAATCGACGAGTCAGGCAATTAAGATAAAACGCGCGCTCAGAGAACGTATCCAGCTGACTGATAAACGGGTGTGAATAACTGTCAATACCAGACTCTGGCGACCAATCAACAAAACGAATATTGGTTTTATAGGTCGCATGGCAACGAGGCATCCATTCTGATTCCGCAATGCCTAAATCGGAAAAAAAACGTTTTAGGGTTGGCGTCGAGCCCTCGCCAACTCCGATAATGCCAATATCAGGAGACTCGACCAAGGTCACAGCAACTTTATCTCGCCAATGGTGCGCCAAAAGACACGCCGCCATCCAGCCAGCAGTACCACCTCCGACTATTACAAAATGTTGCTTGTCTGATGTGACTTGCATTAGGCCGCTCCTAAAAAGGCTTTAATATAATCGTCATGCGGTAACATTTTTGCCAGTGGTTGTTGCTTGGCCGCAAGTACTTTGTCTAAGGTTGCTTTGAGATCATCAAGGCCCATCGCGTTTGCGGCTGGATGATAGTCGGCTGGGGATAACCCTTGGCCATACATAACCTGGATCCAAGAGGCATCACGGAAAATATCATGTTGGTCATTAAAGACTTCCCCCACAGATTTGAACAAGTCGATTTTGTGCTGCAGGCGTTCAGGCACCTCTAAATTGCGCATCGCATTCCAGAACTCACTGTCATCACGCTCGGTGACCTTGTAGTGCAAAATAATAAAATCGCGAATGGTTTCGTACTCAATCCGGCCTTCTTCATTAAAGGCTTCTACTGCACTGGCTTGGATGCCTTGATGAGGGAACAGTTTTAATAAGCGCACCACTGCAGATTGAATTAAATGAATTGAGGTGGATTCTAACGGCTCTAGGAATCCTGAGCTTAATCCCACCGCGATGACATTTTTGTGCCACTGTTTGGTGGTACGCCCGGTATTAAAACGGAGTTGTTTGGGGTCGGCCAACGGTTTCGTATCGAGGTTGCCCATCAAGTTTGCAAGTGCGGCTTCATCTGTCGTGTGTTTCGTACTATAAACAATCCCGTTCCCATTGCGATGCGTTAACGGAATACGCCATTGCCAGCCGTTGTCATGAGCAATCGAGCGTGTATAGGGTGCAGTTTTTTCATGTCGCTCGGTCGGTACGGCAAGGGCGCTGTTGGCGGGTAACCAGTGTGACCAGTCTTCATAGGCGACGCCAAGGGTTTTTTGAATAAGCAGTGCGCGAGAACCGGTACAATCGACGAATAGATCCGCATCTAACTGACGGCCATCGGTTAATTGCACGCCTGTGATATACCCTGTGTCAGGGTGTTGCGCAACATGCTCGATAATCCCCTCATGGCGAATTACGCCTGATTTTTCAGCAAGGCCACGTAAAAATTTACCGTAGAGTGCCGAATCAAAATGATACGCATATGGCATATCGAAAATTGGGTTTTGAGTATTGATTTTGTTAAAGGTGCCTTGTTTACAAGCAAGGTAATTAAGGTCGTAATCCCAGATAGAGCCTTGTACACCTTCACGTTTCGCCCGCTCCCAATAATGTTGAAAGTTACAAAAGCCTAAGTTCGCCCCTGGGGCACCAAATGTATGTAGGTAGCTTTCGCCTTTTACTCGCCAGTTCTCAAATTGAATGGCGAGTTTCATGGTGGCATTCGTTTCACGCAAAAACGCTTTTTCGTCTAAACCCAAAAATTTGTTAAACGTTTGAATTGGCGGAATGGTCGCTTCGCCGACACCAATAATGCCAATTTCTTCGGATTCAATTAGAGCGATTTGTACCTGCTGGCCGAGAACCTTGCTCATCAGTGCTGCAGTCATCCATCCTGCTGTACCACCGCCCGCGATTAGGACTTTTTTGATAGCTTGCATGAAACGCATACCTAAATATGTAATATAAAAACTATACCGCAAAACAATAGCGGTAAAAAGAAAAAGGTCTCTCTAGCCGAGACTAAAGAGACCTTTTGTGTTGCGTTGCTCTTACAACGTTAGCGTGCTTACCAGAAAGAGTAGTTCACGTTAACCATGTAAGTTGGACCAAATTCACGACGTGTCGTAACGATGCCGTTACCGTCACGTGATACTTGGTCAGCATCATCAAGGATGTTAGTCCCTTGTAGTGATACACGTAGACCTTCTAAGCCTTCGATACCCGCATTTTCGAAGTCATAAGAGATTTGCGCATCCACTACTTGAGTGCCGTCACGAGTTGCTTCAGCAATCTTGTTTGAACCACCACGCTCGTACGTTGTGAAACCGTCACGGTCCGTCATCGCGATACGTGCTTCAAAACCTTCGTTTTCGTAGTAAGCAACGACTGACAAGATCTCATCAGATTGACCTGGGATAGAAGAACCATCGTCCAGTTCAGCGTCGATGAAAGTAGCTGTAGCAACAACACCGAAACCGTCTAGAGAGTTATCAATAATGCTTAATGGAACGTTAGCTGTTAATTCAAGACCAGATACTGAACCTTTCAATCCGTCTTCGAAGAACGAGAACTGACCAAGATCAGGTGGAGTAACATAAGTACCTGCAACAAACGTATCGCCACTAAAGTTATTGATTACGTCTTCTGGTAATGTGCGGTCATGGAATCCTGGTACAAAGTAATCCGCGCCGTTATTGAACTCATCATTACGGAAGTTGATTTGTGGGCTTGCAGCACGAGTGTAGTTTACGATGTCTTTGTAGAAGAACGTACCCGCAACATAACCTTCATCGTCAAAGTATTTTTCGATTGAAAGGTCGAAATTATTTGATTCAAGTGGCTTAAGTTTCGGGTTACCGGCTACTTTTGACCAAGGTGAACCTGCACCGGCATCCACATCCTCGTTAGTTAAGGTAATAAATTGATCGTTTAGATCGAATTTCACGAAACCGGACGCGCGCAATTGGTCAACACGTGCACGAGAAATTGTCTTAGACGCTGCAAAACGTGCAAATGTATTGTCAGCCACTTCAGCGTTGATGTTGAATGAAGGTAAGAAGTGTGAGTAATCATTACCGTCTTCTACTTTACACTCATCGTCTACAAACTCAGATAAATCAACAATAGATGTTAATGGATCCGCACCTTGTGCAAGTGAAGATGAAGAAGGGCCGTCACCGTTTACGTCACACACACGGAAGTTCGCACCGATAACACCTAGAGTACCAGTAGAGCTTTGTGATGTATCTACATATTGAGCACCAAAGTTACCAAATACTTCTAAGCCGCCGATTTCAGTTGCGAAGTCAGCTTGGAAGTATAATGTAGTGACTTCTTCTTCGATGACGTACGAGTCACCAAAGCGGTCTGGTTCTAACCACTCACCGTCATATTGAGTGTAGTAGCCATTGTTATAAGGTGCAGCGCCATCATAGGCGACAACATAGCCTAAACCAGCCCAGGTCAAATCTGTTAAGCCGTACACTGGCACGTTTGCGGCAGTCACCGACTCAGTAGATGGGAAAGTGGACGCTGTGGCGAAGTTCCCGTTATTGATCTTGTCTTTATAACGGTCTGTGTACGCTAAGCCGAATGTGACTTTTTGTACCATCTCGTTGTCTAAGTTGCCCTCAACTTCAACTTTGAATTGTGTTAACTCTTCAGCGATGCTGAATTTGTTGTTAAAGCCGTCTTGCGCAAATAAGTAATCAGTATCACCATCAATTAATGGAGTATCGAACTCTGACGCTAAGTTAGCAAGACCACCACCCCATACTTGTGGGCCAGTTAGTTGTAATGTATTCGGGTCAGCAAAAGCGTCTAGACCAGTTTGACCTGTAAAAAACACACCTTCAGAAGACATTTCAAATGTACGGCTACCAAATAATTGATTGCTTGAACGAGCTAAGCCTGCATAAGACTCTGCACGTTGCTCGAACTTGTCTGCTTCAGAGTAAGAGTAGTCAACCGTTGCGGACCAGTCGTCGTTCAATGCATATTCAAGTTTGATACCGTAAGAATCCAACTGACCGTCTTTGTTTAACGGGTCAGTACGTAATACTGGGTTAGCTTGGATTTGTGTACCAGAATTGTTAACACCAGAACCAGTGACATTATCACCATTAAACGGTTCGATGAAACCACGTAAAACACCTGAGTCTTGATAATCAATGGATAAATAATCAACAACAATATCTAAATCATCATTTGGCTGGAATTGTAATACAGCAGAGATTGTGTCACGTTCTAAACGAGTAGACTGAGAGTTCAAATCTAAACCGAACGGTAGGAATTGACCGTCAGGGTTGGCACCGTAACCCCAAACACCATATTTACGCTGGTTGTTTGGTGATTCAGTAGAAGCGATTGCGACCGCTAAACCGATTGTGTCATCAGCGAATTTTTCAACAAATGATAGTGAATAACGATGACCTTTGTCGTCAAAATCCGGGTTATCAGCAGGCGCTTGTGACGCTTCGTAGATACCAGTAACCGTCAACGTTTCTTCAGCGTTTAATGGGCGAACCGTTTGTAAATCAACCGTACCACCGATACCTTGAGTTAATAAAGTACCAGACGCTGATTTGTGAATCGTTGCACCAGTCATAATTTCTGATGGGTATAAGTCGTATTCAACACCACGGTTATCACCGATAGAGATTGCTTCTCGGCCATTGATTGACGTCCCAACGAAATCTTCTTTAAAACCACGTACAGAAATACCTGAAGTACGTCCGTTCACACGCTCACCGGCTAGACCAGGTAGACGTGCAAGTGATTCTGCGATAGATGAATCTGGTAATTTACCGATGTCTTCAGCAGAGATTGCTTCAACAATTGATGTTGAATCTTGTTTAACCGCTTGAGCACGGATAAGTGAACCACGGATACCTTTAACCGCGATTACTTCTACGTTATCGGCCTGTTGATTAGCATCTTGTGCTAAAACAGCGCCTGAAGTGAAGGCTGAAGCAACAGCCAAAGACAGCAAAGCTGGCTTAAATAGTTGTGTTTTCATGTTTTTGTCCCCGTTGTCATCACATGAATGTTCTAAGTGTGCTATGTAGCAGTGTCGTAACATACGTTAACGGAATGTAAAATGCAAGCGTTCTTGTAAAATTTTCTTAATTGATTAAGTTTGATTATAGTTGAATTCAATATAAAAAATTATTGAAATGACTTAAAAGATTAAGGTGTTCTGCGGGCAGGATTGAGTTAACATCATGTTTACATTGCCCAATGTCAGCGAATTCGCACAAAAAAAACCTGTTAACACGTATAGCTGGATCGAAAAATTAATCACTGTTTTGCTGATGAGAAAAAATATACATCAGGCCGAGAGGTAATTGCTTTTGCCAAGAGCTTTCGGAATGGTCGTCTCCTACAAAAAATTGAATAGTCACTGTTTCAGGATCAGCATCCCATTGTGTAAAGTTCTTTTGCAGAGCCTCGTGATAGGGAGGGTAATATTGATCCAGAGTTTGATCACCATAGGCAAACCACAGGCGGTGTTCACCTTTCATTGGCAAGTGCTTGGCCATGTAATCGGCAAAAGCATTAAATACGGTAAAATCTTGTAATTCATATCCACCAGGAAAATGCGTTGATAAACACAAGCAACCGCCAAAAACATCCGGATACTCTGCCACAGCATACCAACTTATTAATCCACCCATGCTCGCCCCCGCCACAAACGTATTTTCAGGCGTCGTGATAGTGGCATATTGCGTATCGATAAATGGTTTTAACTCTTCAACAATAAAGCGTAGGTACGCATCAGATTGGATCTTGTTGTCATGCTCTTGGCGGGTAAAGATTTGATTTTGAATCGTTTTTGGTAGGGCTTCAAAGGGTTTTTGTGGCATGTATTCGACATAGCGCAATTGATCTCCACCATTATCAATCCCGACAACAATAAAGGGAATAACTTGGTGCTCATTTATTAGTGTTTGCGCCGTTTCATCCACGCCCCATTCTTGTTGGTTCCAGGTGACCGAGGCATCAAAGAGCATCTGACCATCGTGCATGTACAACACAGCAAAGCGCTGGCCTTTCGCAGTTAAGGTTTGATATTGTTTGGGTAACCAAACACTCACTCGTCTTGAGGCAACGAAATCAGAGTGGAAGTTTTGATAGGTATCTATCGTACCCGCGCTAGGCGTCATAACGTTCGGCGGATTTGGCTTGGTGGTCGGCATCGATGTCGGTTCAGAGCAAGCTAATAAGATTTGGCCTAAACAACATATAGCGAACAAAGATACTACTCGATTGACCATTGAACCCACCTACTCCTTAACGTTATTTGATACGAGCTTGTTCATCTGCAATAAACTGCGTAAGTTGTTGTTCGAGCATGTGCAAAGGCACGCTACCATTTTTGAGCACGGCGGTGTGGAAGCGCCGCACATCAAAATCGGTTCCAAGCGCATCTTCTGCTTTCATGCGCCATTCTTTGATGAGGATCTCCCCTAACTTATATGCAAGTGCCTGTCCCGGCCACGAAATATACCGGTCAATTTCCGTTCTGACATTATGGGCGCTCAGAGCAGTATTTTCCAGCATGTAATCAAGCGCTTGTTGGCGCGTCCAGCCCAACATGTGCATTCCGGTATCAACCACCAGACGACAGGCTCGCCACATTTCGTAACTCAAGCGGCCGAATTCTTCATAAGGCGTTTGATAAAAACCGACTTCCACACCCAAATATTCGCTATACAAGCCCCAGCCTTCACCAAATGCTGAAATGTAGGTTGAGCGACGCACGTTGGGTAAGTCTTCCATTTCATTGGCTAAAGATATTTGTAAATGATGCCCTGGCACTGCTTCGTGCAAAGTCAGAGCAGGAAGCGCATACAATGGACGCTTGTCCAACGCATAAGTATTCACCCAATAATAGCCGGGTTGTTTGTCATTGCGCGGAGATATATAGCGTCCCGTTGTATATTTGGGAGCGATATCATCTGGTACTGGCGCCACGCCATACGGCGTTCTTGGCAAATGTTCGAACAACTGAGGCAACAGAGCATCCATGCGTTTTGACATGACCATCGCAGCCTCAATTAACGCTTTTGAGTTAGCGGCATAAAACTGCGGGTCGCTGCGCAAAAATTCAATGAACTCATTGATACTACCGGTGTAGTTCAGCTCATCGAGTACCTCTTGCATTTGTGCGCGAATACGAGCCACTTCTTGTAAGCCGATCTCATGAATGGCTTCGGCACTCATATCTAAGGTCGTATAATAACGGACTCGGTTTTGATAATAGGCAGCACCATTTGGCCAGTCTTTTGCGGCAATACTGATTTTTGCGTTGGGTTTGTATTCTTCGACCATAAAATCGTAAAACGCCTGGAATGCAGGATTGACCGAGGTCAAAATAACTTGTCTTGCTCGAGCTTGCAGCGCCTCGTTAGCAATGCTTTGAAACGGTGCATAAAATGCGCTTTGGGTTGGGTCGTCTTTGATGATGGTTGCAATGCTTTGTTCAAACCCTTCAAGCACAACTTGAGGCTGTGTTTTGCCTAGCGCAATACCACGACGCATATAATCAATTTGCTGTGCCATGTATAAAGGGATCTGCTCTAACACATCCAAATACTGTTCAAAATCAGAAGACTCAGTAAAACCAAACCGATAGCGCACATTCAGCAAGCTACTGTGAAAGCCATATTCAGAAGTAATTGGCATTAGGTGGGCATTGTAGATGTATTCATCCACATAGTTTTGCAAACGATATAACTGGATCGCTTTACTGATTTGTTGTTGTTCGGTTAGCTCAGTATCACTGAATGCATTGACCCGTTCAATAAAGGAGATGTATTGCGCGTGACGCTCGGCTTTGTATTCGGGCGTAATGTTGGGCAGAGAAGGTACCGCTGACACGCCGCGTCCACCCGATTGCGAAGTTTGTTCGTACTGCCAGATTTCTTCTAATAACGCATCAAATGTGGTTTCTATCGAGGCGGACGTCGTGCTTTTACAGCCGCCTAGAGTCAGGGTCAAAAAGACAAAAAAAATGAAAAAGATGCGCATAAAATATTCCGTTGACTGCGTTAAGACTTCAGTCTAACAAAGAATACAAGCCCCTGCTATCCTTACTTTTTTGGGGTGTAAATTGGGCTAGGAAAGGTCGCTACTTTATCAGAAAGCTCTGTGATTTTGGCAGTGCCGTGCTTTTTGACAGTATCGATGCGCAGGACATTATGCATCGGGATAAAGGTCGAGGTAACGTCGGCAAATTCATCTTTGAGACGCTCATGGCTTGGATCTAAGACGAGCTCGGTATGCGTGTTCCAGACAAAATCACCCACCTCGACAAAACCATACAAAGAATCTTGACGCAGAGTTTTTACGAACAACTCATAGCGCTGGCCGTTGCTGACAAATTGGATTTTGTATAAAGGATTGTTGTTGTCCATATTCGAACTCATCATTGTGTCTTTCATTATGTAATATTGGGGAGCAGAAAAAAATTTCAAGCAAGGTTTCTGCATCTCAGTTAAGATATTTAGTGATGTATCATTTTAAAAACAATAAGGATAGAGCATGTCGAGTAGATTAGGCCGGGTCAGTACTCTCGGGCTTGTAGGGTTGTTGGCGCTCGCTGGGTGCAGTTCAACTCAAAAAGAACCTTTAGCGCAGGTACAAATTGGTAAAGCCAGCACGGACAACATTCGAGCGCACATGGCATACTTGGCTTCCGATGAATTAACGGGACGTTTTCCAGGCACGCCAGGACACGAAGCCGCGAGTGAATACATCGCGCAGGAATTTGCTCAATATGGACTCAAACCAGCTGGGACAGATGGCTTCATGCAACGCTTGGTGCTACGCAAAGGCAAATTAGATCAAACCTCGCCACAGTTGACCATTCGCACGCCCAATGCCGAAACTGAACTGGACTATCCAAAACAATTTATGACCAGCATCAGCATGAATGACACTGAAGTGGACCTTACTGCTGAGGCTGTTTTTGTAGGATATGGCATTGTGGCACCAGAATTCGGGATAAACGATTTTGCGAATGTGGACGTGCAAGGCAAGATCATTGTGAGCTTATCCGGTAAACCCAAAGCCATGTTGACAGATGTCGGCGCACATCTAGCGTCGAGCTCGATGCGCCGCAAGTACGCTGAAGATGCCGGTGCCATCGGGGTGATTGTAATATCCGATCCGGAGCAAGAAGAGACGCGTCCTTATTCTCGACAACTCAACTATATTCATTCTGAGCGTATGGACTGGCTCAATGCCGATGGCAATGCATCAAGTGCTTCGACACAGATATTAGGCGGAGCGTATCTACCCATACCAAGTGCACAAATCCTGTTTGCGAATGCGCCACAATCACTGGATTCTGTGTATGAAAAAATGGCCAATGACGAGGCAATTGATGGTTTTGCATTGAATGCGAGCGTTACGATCAAAGCGCGCTCGAGCCATGAAGATATCACTTCACCGAATGTAGTGGGTATGGTTGAAGGCAGCGATCCAATACTCAAAAATGAATATGTTTTGTATAGCGCCCACTCAGATCACTTAGGTGTCGGTAAGTCCGTTAAAAAAGACAAGATCAATAATGGTGCGCTCGATAACGCCATTGGCACGGCGGTGATGTTGGAAACCGCGCGATTGTTTGCACAACTTCCGCAAAAACCCAAACGCTCAATGTTATTTGTAGCCGTTACGGCCGAAGAAAAAGGGCTTCTGGGCTCGGATTACTATGCGCAAAATCCAACGGTACCTCTAGAGAGTATTGTCGCAAATGTGAACTTGGATATGCCGTTGATCACGTTTAATTTTGCCGATGTGATTGCGTTTGGCGCAGAACACTCGACCATGGGGCAATACGTTGAACGCGCAACGGCCAATGCGAATATAGCGCTCACTCCTGATCCTTGGCCTCAGATGAACCTGTTTACGCGCTCGGATCACTATAGCTTTGTCAAACAAGGGATTCCGGCGATTTTCTTGATCACTGGTATTACTTCCTTTGATGCAGATGACGACGCTGAGAACGTGTTGATGAACTTTTTGAAAACCAATTATCACACGCCACAAGATGATATGAATCAGGAGTTTCACTGGGGCGCAGCGTATAATTTTACGCAAGTGAACTTTAATATTGGGCTTGAGGTCGCGAATGCCGATGATAGACCGCGCTGGTATCCGGATAGCTTCTTTGGACAAACCTTCGGTAAAGCATATAATCAAATTGCTCAGTAATATCTGATGCTAACAAAAACCCCGTCAACTGATTGCTAACGGGGTTTATTTTTTGGCTTAGGCGCTTGTTTCGTTAGGCAAAGTACTGTGCTTTGAGGCTCGTCCAAATCTCAGAAAATTGCTCGGTGGGCCGACGTTTAAACTCGCTGCGAATGTAGGCGTTGATTCGGCCATCAACATAGCTGGTGAGCAAGGCGGCCAATGCGCTCTCGTCAACGCTAAACGTTTTACCATCGCGCACTTTGCGCTCGCGTAAAATTTGTTTGATTTGGGTTTCAAGGCGCTCGAAAATTTTGGCCACTCGACTGCGCAAGCGCTCGTGTTCGCCAGTCAGCGCATCACCATGAAGGATCCGTGCAATACCTGGGTTCTTTTCGCTAAAACCCAAAAACAAGTGCAAGACCATTTGGATGCGCACAGCAGTGTCTTTTTCATCATTGATGATTTTGTTGATACGCGAAAACAAGGTGTCTTCCACAAAATCAATCAGTCCTTCATACATCCGAGCTTTACTGGGGAAGTGGCGATACAAAGCGGCTTCGGATACGCCGACTTCGGCAGCTAGCGCAGCAGTAGTGATGCGCTTGCCGGAGTTGTTTTCAAGCATGCTGGCAAGGCATTGGAGGATGTGGGCGCGACGATTGGGCTTGCGTTTTTGCTCAGCCATGGAACGATCCTTTTGTTAGTTAGTACTTACGTGTCTTGAGATTATTGTAAGAAGTTGCTCGGCAATTGCAAGCTTATCTTGTTGCGGAAGTTGTATTTTCTCATCGGCACTAAAGACCGTAATGGCGTTTTGATTTTGATTAAAGCCAATATCGGTATTGGATACATCATTGGCGGCAATGAGATTGAGTTTTTTACGTTTTAGTTTGTCTTTGGCATAGTGCTCCACATCTTGAGTCTCTGCGGCAAAGCCTACGGTAAAAGGGGGATTTGGTAAATGCGCCACATCGGATAGGATATCTGAATTCTTGACCATGGTGAGCGTCATGGTATCGCTGGATTTTTTGATTTTTTGGTCAGGTACATCCGCCACGCGATAATCCGCAACCGCTGCACAACCGATAAAAATCGTCGCTTGGTCAATCACATCCATTACCGCTTTATGCATTTGAGCCGCGGATTGCACTTGAATTGTGGTCGCACCGAGTGGCTCCGGAAGACTGACCGGACCAGATATTAATGTCACGTTTGCCCCGAGTTCTAACGCTTTTATCGCAAGCGCATACCCCATCTTGCCTGAACTGTGGTTAGAAATATAACGCACTGGATCAATTGCTTCTCGGGTCGGGCCTGCGGTTAACACAATGTGTTGATTGGCCAGTGGGAGGGCACTTTGTGCAGTGCTTTCAGGTTCAGCAGCCAGAGGCGTTGCAGTGTGTGCAAGTAATTCTGCGATCTCAAGTGGTTCGAGCATACGACCATAGCCGATGTCTCCACAGGCTTGCTCACCTGCAGCTGGGCCTAATATCTGAATGCCCCGTTGTTGTAAAATAGACAAATTGGCTTGAGTTGCTGTTGCTGCCCACATGTGTTGATTCATCGCTGGCGCGATCGTAACTGGTGCAGTTGCTGCCAAAACACACGTCATCAACAAATCATCCGCTAGACCATGGGCTAGTTTTGCCATGACATGCGCAGTAGCCGGAGCAATCAAGATCTGATCAGCCCATCGCGCAAGTTCAATATGTCCCATCCCCGCTTCGGCTGCTGGATCGAGTAAATGCTCACTTACCGGGTTGCCACTGACAGCTTGCAAAGAAAGCGGTGAAACAAATTCTCGAGCGGAGGCGGAAAGAATAACTCTTACCTGTGCGCCTTGTGCGACGAGTTTGCGCACAAGATCAGGTGCTTTGTAGGCGGCGATGCCTCCAGTAACACCTAGCAACACTTTCTGGTTTTGTAAATTACTCATGATTTTGGTTCACTTACCTGTGGCGCGTCATTTTCGCAGTTCAAAAATGGCATTATCAATACTTTCTTGGCATTTGCCAATATAAAACTCGGAAATTCATATTAATGCACAATTCAATTCAATCACAATCGGTAGCGATCGCACAGCGTAGTGATGCCGCTTTATTAGCACTGTGTTTACGACATCGTGAATCGACCCATACCGCAGAAACCATGGCTCAACAATTACTGGATCGCTTCGGCTCCCTGTACGGAGTTTTCGGTGCGACGGATACACAAGTGCAACAAATTAAAGGCATGGGTCCAGGACGAGTAGCCAAAATCCGTGCTATGCACGAAGTACAGCAACGCATTGTCAGCCAACCTATTTACAACTCACCTGAGTTAAATAGCAGTGAAGCGGTCGAAGTATTTTTACAAAGTCGATTGCAATATGCTCAAAATGAGTGTTTTGCGGTGATATTTTTGGATAGTCAGCATCATTTTTTGCATTACCAACAAGTCTTTCAGGGTACCATTGACCGTTCACCGGTCTATCCACGAGTCATCGTGCAACTAGCAATGCAATACAATGCAGCGGGCGTGATTTTGGCGCATAATCATCCTTCCGGTAACGTCGAACCGAGTGAGGCGGATCTGCATATCACACAGATACTCAAGGATGCGTTAGGCTTGGTCGATGTAAAGATATTGGATCACTTTGTGATAGGTGCGGGGCAAGCCGTTTCGTTTCGTGCCCGGGGATTAATTACCTGAGCATCAAGATATTGACAAAAAGAGATAAAAAATATCGCTTAAATATTATACATTTACAGAATTGGATTCATAAAAAGTTTGCAATAAACGTACAAATGCTGTATAAAATGCGCCCTCTTATTCACAACAACTGAATGAAACAGTTTTGTGAGATGTTATAGTTTAGTGGAGACATTGTCATGGCAAAAGTATGTCAAGTAACAGGCAAGCGCCCAGCGGTAGGTAACAACCGTTCACACGCTCGCAACGCGACTCGTCGTCGTTTTTTACCAAATTTACAAACTCACCGTTTTTGGGTTGAGTCTGAAAACCGTTTCGTTAAATTACGCCTTACTACTAAAGGTATGCGTATCATCGATAAGAAAGGCATTGATGCAGTATTAACTGATATCCGTGCACGTGGCGAAAAAGTATAAGGAACCTAGATCATGCGTGATAAAATCAAATTAGTTTCTTCTGCGGGTACAGGTTATTTCTACACCACAGACAAAAACAAGCGCAACATGCCGGGCAAAATGGAAATCAAAAAGTACGATCCCAAAGTCCGTAAGCACGTTATGTTTAAGGAAGCCAAAATCAAATAATCCTATTTGGTGATGTCTCCAACAAAGCCCGACCTTGTGTGTCGGGTTTTTTGTGTTTGATCCATACCACAGCCTAACGCATACTAGGTGCATCATTTCACTTTAATATAGAATCATGCCAGAACTCCCAGAAGTCGAAGTCTCTCGTCAGGGCGTCGCCCCTAAAATCACCGGTCAAGTTATTTCACAAGTCATCGTGCGTACCCCAAAATTGCGCTGGCCTGTCCCTGGTGAAGTCACGTTAGCACAAGATTTGTCGATCGATAGTGTGACGCGAAGAGCAAAGTATATTTTTATCAACACCCGAGCCGGTAGTATTATTATTCATCTGGGAATGACTGGGTACTTGCGCGTATTTGATGCAAAGACTCCACTCAAAAAACACGATCATTTTGATATTGTTCTGGCAAATGGTCAGTGTTTAAGGTTGAACGATGCGCGTAAATTTGGCGCGGTATTATGGCAAGGCATCGAGGAACCTCCCCATGTTTTATTGCAAGCGTTAGGGCCTGAGCCATTAACCGATGATTTTACAACAGAGACTTTGTTTGACAAAAGTCGAGGCCGCAACTGCACAGTAAAGCAGTTTATAATGGATAATCACATTGTGGTCGGCGTGGGGAATATCTATGCGAATGAAGCCTTGTTTATGTCTGGGATCCATCCTTTGCGCAAGGCTGGCAAAATCAGTAAAGCACGCTATGAACGTTTAGTGCAAAATATTAAAATTGTACTGGCCGCGGCAATCCAGCAAGGCGGTACTACGTTACAAGACTTTTCCAATGTCGATGGCAATCCGGGGTATTTTCGACTTCATCTCAATGTGTACGGTAGAGCGGGGGAGCTTTGTTTTAAATGCAAGACGCCCATCAAGTCGCAAATGGTCGGTCAGCGCAACACCTTTTATTGCAGTGTGTGTCAGCGCTGAGTTTTGCTGTTGGTTAAAGGGCTAATTGCCGTGCAGGCGCTCAACTAAGGCGTCTCTGATTAGCGGATGCACAAACTCACTCACATTACCGTTATGTAGTGCAACTTCTTTGACTAGGGTCGATGAGATAAAAGAATTTTCTTCGGCAGGGGTCAAAAAGACACTTTCCAACTGCGGATTCAAGCGACGATTCATGTTGGCTAGCTGGAATTCGTATTCAAAATCTGAGACCGCTCGCAGTCCGCGAATCAGCACAGTCGCGTTTTGTTGCTTGGCAAAGTCCGCTAGTAACCCTGTAAAGCCCATCACTGACACATTGGGTAAGTCTGCGGTAATTTTGGTAATCAGCTCAACCCTTTCTTCTAAACTAAATAATGGCTTTTTGGAGGGGTTAGACGCAATGCCTACAATAACATGCTCAAACATATCAGCACCACGGATGATCAAGTCGTGATGGCCGTTGGTGATAGGATCAAATGTACCTGGGTAAATAGCGCGGGTTTTCATTAGCTAAGTCCGTGTAATGAGCAAAAATGCACGATAACAATGCGCAAGGGGATATGCAAGGAAAAAGCCTTCCACACTTTACTCATGATACCCCGACAAAAACGCCTGCCATTGCGACTCGTCCATATAATATTCGTTTATACGCACTTGCTCCTTGTCCAATGAGCGTTTCAGTCGAGCAATATTAGCCGCTTTCCAAAGCTCTGCTTGATTGTCTTGCGGACGGTGTTCACAGCGGTCAAAATCGATGAGCCAGACTGCTTGCTGGGCATCCACTAGGATATTGTGAATATTGAGATCATGATGGTAGATAGCCAAATCATGCATCTTTTTAACTATACGTCCAGCACGGCGCCATAGGTCTTCCGCTAAGGGTTCTTTACACAAGTGATGATGAAAGTCCCGAGCATGTGGAATCGCTTCCAACAATAAGGCATTGCGATAGGTAAGCATCGATTGCTTACACCAGCCGGCAATAGGATTGGGGACATTTAACCCTTGTGTGCGCATGTACAAAAGCAAATCAATCTCGCGTTGCACTCTGGTTTGGTCGAGACCGCGATAAAAGAACTTATCCTTGGTCAGATGGCGCACCATGCCACCCCGCAAATAGCGCCGCAGCACCATCGTCCGGCCTTCATGAGCAATAAAGTAGGTTTTACCTCGACCCACGCGCACGGCCATCACTGCATTTTGCTCCTGCCAATAATGCGGCTTGAACCAACGACTATGAATGTGTTGATTGCATTGCGGTACATACACAAATTGCTTAGGTTGTGGCTCCGCTTGCCATTCCCATGCACCAGTATGATTGAGTGAATCGCTGTGTGGTTCCGCCATAAGAATTGGGTTTCTTGGTTTTTTTCTTGTACTTTATAGCAGATTGTAATCAAATACAGGTATTAAATCTGAAAAAAATCGCTTTGAGCTCTCAATTTACCCAATTTATGTCAAAAAATGCTCCTCCTCAATCTGTTTGTTTAATGCGTCTTTCCGCAATCGGCGATGTGACTCACGCTTTAGCGATGGTGACTCGGATAAAAAATGCTTGGCCGGAAACCAAGCTCACTTGGATCATCGGTAAAGTAGAATATCAATTGCTCAAGCACACCTCAGGTATTGAATTTATTGTTTGTGATAAACGTGCAAAAAATGCACGCGCGGAACTCAAACGTGTGCTAAAAGGCCGAGAGTTTGATGTCCTACTGCAGATGCAAGTTGCGTTTCGGGCGAATTGGTTAGGCTCTGTAGTGCGTGCCAAGCGTCGTATCGGTTTTGATAAAGCTCGCAGTAAAGAACTGCATTCTTGGTTTATCAATGAACGAATTCAAGGTGACGCGCGAGTCCATGTGTTGGATGGATTTATGCAGTTTGCGGATGCGATGGGTGTGCCGGAGGCGCCAGTTAAGTGGGATTTAGGTATCCCACAGGCAGAATTGGAATGGGCACAGGCGCAAGCCGCAACACTTGATCGCTTTATCATCATCGCTCCCGCTGCGTCCAAAGCTCAACGCAATTGGCTCAATGAATATTACGCCAAAGTAATCGATTGGTGTGCGGTACAAGAGATCAATGTCGTGCTATGTGGTGGGCCTGGTCCTTTAGATAAGGCTTGCCAGAAAGGTATCCATGCGCACACTCAGAATGTTACGTTAGATTTGATTGGACAAACATCCTTACTGCAAATGGCAGCACTGATACAACAGTCGGTCTGTGTCATTGCTCCAGACACCGGTCCTGCGCACATGGCATCAATGATGGGTATTCCCGTATTGGGCTTGTATGCTCATTCTAACCCATTACGTACTGGCCCGTATGGTTATGTTGAACTCACTGTTTCGGTGTATCCTGAAGCGATTGAGGCCGAGTATGGCAAGCCATGGCAAGCACTTGGCTGGGGGAAACGGGCGCACGGTGACGATTTGATGGGAAAAATCACACCAGACAAAGTCATAAAGCGTTTGCAAAATATGCTCTCAATATAAATTTTTTATTTTATTCACAGTAAATATCAGGCAATTCCTACAAACTTTTCTATATTTATAAAGAGAAATTTTTTTGAATGGCTATGGATGGCGCCAAGGAGTATGATTTTTGCCATCATTTGCCTCAAGCCTTTACACTATCTTGGTTTGCCCATGACCAAGTATCTGAGTATTAGCCAAAAAATCTTTATTTTGATGGTCGCATTGTTGTGTATGATCCTTGTCTTTGTTATCACGATGACCTTTTCTGAATCTCGCTCCAGTATACAGCGCATGGAACAGGATTATCTGGACATGCACTTTGCAGAGTTTATGGTGGTCAAGAGACTTCATAGTAAGAATTTGTCAGTCTTACTCGAAGCAGAGATAGAGCAATCCAATAATTCATTAACTAAACTTTCCGAAGCTTTACAGTCGCAAATGTCGTTTTGGCAGTTAAATGAGTTAGTCACGCAGGCATGGATTTTTGATGCCCGTGGCGAAACGGTTTATGAATCAAGTCAGCAAAGGCTTCCCTTCAAACATTATGATATAACTCGGCAGTCATTAGTGAACCAAGCGCCACAGATTTGGTGCGTACAAGATTGCTTGATGTATGTTGCAGTTCCGTTTACAGATAGTCTGGGTCAGCGCTACATCGTCTATGTTGCACAAACTATGACGCAAATTATGGCGGATTTATATTTGACGACCGGGGCATTAATTTCACAAGTCAGTGTGATTTCGGATAAGCAATTACGGTATCGTTTGAATCACCATGTGGAAACATCGTACAACACAAAAAAACTTTACACCCCAGTAACCGAAGCCTTAGCGAAAGTGAAAGATGACACGTTTTTGCAAAGTGGCATGACACTAAACCATCAAGGACAGATGTATTTTATCAGTTTTGTGCAACTCAACCCGACTCAAGAGCACCATCATCAGTATTTGGTCTTTATGCAAGATGTACAGTCGCAGGTACAATCTCGCGAGGCTTTTGCGACCAGTATCGTCATCGTGGCATTAGTGATTCTCACGTTGTTCAGTCTTATCTTTTACTCTTTTACCGCTAAATATCGCAAGCGTTTAACCAATCTAGTTGAACGCTTCCCTATGATTAAAGACAATAAATTTGAAGCATTCAGTTCGCAGAAACTGAAAGTGCATCGCTCGTTCGCTGATGAGCTAGACATGTTAGACGACGCAGCAATGCATCTGGCAAAAGAACTAGCGGAACTCCATCAAAAAATGTCTGATGATGAATCTAAACTGCGCTCATTGGCTATGTATGATGAGCTCACTCAGCTGGCAAACCGCAACAAGTTGAATGATTTTTTACATGATTCGATCATTCGGATGCGCCGGGATAAAAAACCTTTTGGTGTGATCTTGATTGACTTGGATGACTTCAAAAAAATTAACGACGGGCAAGGTCATACGGTCGGTGACCAACTCCTTCAAGAACTGGCAAAGCGCCTACGAGGGTTAGTTCGTGAAGTCGATCTCGTATGTCGCTTTGGTGGTGACGAGTTTGCGATTGTAGTAGAAGACATTGCCAATGTGCGCGATGCGAATATCGTTGCGGATAAAGTGTTAGCGCTATTTGAAGTGCCTTTTGCGATCAATGATTTACAATTTTTTGTTTCGGTGAGTTTGGGGATGACAGTGTGCAACTCAGCCGTACTCAATGGTGATGAAATCATCCGTCAAGCGGATATGGCAATGTATAGAGCTAAAGAGGTAATGGGAAACAGTAAGCGCTTATATGACGCAGTACTCAATAGTGAAGTGATCCGTAAGATTGAATTGGAGCATGAAGCGCGAGAAGCGTTGGAACATGAACATTTTTACCTCGCTTTACAGCCGATTATTGACATCCGTACCAATGATTTACATGGATTTGAGGCTCTATTGCGTTGGCGCCACCCTGAAAAAGGGTTGATATCACCAACAGAATTTATCCCAATTTTGGAAAACTCAACCTTTATGCTTAACCTTGATTACTATGTGCTTGAACGCAGTATGAAAACGTTACAGTTTTTGAAAACACTGGGTTATGAAACACAAACCATTGCGATTAACCTCTCAGCCATGCAATTTTTGGATCGCAATTTAGTCCCGTATCTTGAGCGTATGTTCAACAAGTATCAAATTGAACCTGAGCGCTTAGAGTTAGAGCTGACGGAACGCACCCTAGTGTCAGATGTGAAACATACGTCAAAAGTCATGCTCGACTTGCGCAAAGTCGGGGTGAAAATTTCCATTGATGATTTTGGCACGGGCTACTCTTCTCTGAGCTATCTCAGTACCATGCCGGTGACAAAAATCAAGATTGACCAGAGTTTCGTCAACGGTATGCTAGAAAACAAAACCGACGATCAAATTGTGACCTCGACCATCGCCATGGTGCGCAATATTGGGATGACGGTTGTGGCAGAAGGCGTCGAAACGCTTGAACAATATATGTTTTTGCGAGACCTGGATTGTGACTTCGCCCAAGGTTTTTTAATCGCCAAACCGATCCCTGAGCATCAATTACGAATGAGCCTAGATCAATGCATACTCGATCAAAAATGGGTCCCACCTCGAACAAGTTAACTCTTTGAATTATTTACCTTAGCATCTGTACTGCGATGGCTGTCTGAATTACACTATTTGCATAAAAAGAAAAATCGACGACAGAGATACATAAATATGAGCAGTGCATTTATAGCGCATCTGCGTGCGCAAATAGATGAGGTAAAAGCTAACGGGCTTTACAAATCCGAGCGGATCATCACCTCTCAACAACAAGGACAAGTGGCGGTTGGCGAGCGCGATGTTCTGAATTTTTGTGCGAATAACTATTTAGGCCTTGCCAATCATCCCGATATTATCGCAGCCGCCAAAGAGGGTTTAGACAGCCATGGCTTTGGTATGGCATCAGTGCGATTTATTTGTGGCACTCAAGACATTCACAAACAATTAGAGCAGCAAATCAGTGAGTTTTTAGGCATGGAAGATACGATTCTGTATCCATCCTGTTTTGATGCGAATGGTGGCTTGTTTGAAACCATTTTAAGCGCAGAAGATGCCATTATTTCAGACAGTCTCAATCATGCCAGTATCATTGATGGTGTGCGCTTATCGAAAGCACAGCGTTTTCGCTATGCCAGCAATGACATGTCTTCTTTAGAGGAGCAACTAAAAGCAGCTGACGCTGCAGGGTCGCGCTTTAAGCTCATAGCTACCGATGGTGTATTTTCGATGGACGGGGTTATCGCCAACCTGAAAGGGGTCTGTGATTTAGCTGAGCGATACAATGCGATGGTGATGGTGGATGATTGCCATGCAACGGGATTTGTTGGCAAAGATGGCCGAGGCTCACATGAACATTGCGATGTCATGGGGCGGGTAGATATTTTGACTGGCACTTTGGGGAAGGCGCTCGGTGGTGCTTCCGGCGGTTATACCAGTGGCAAAAAAGAAGTGATTGAATGGCTACGTCAGCGTTCTCGTCCGTACCTATTTTCTAATTCAGTGGCGCCACCGATTGTGGCTGCAGCACAGAAAGCCTTTGCGATGATGGCGGATGGCGCTGAGCTTAGAGCGTCATTAACACGCAATGCCAAACATTTTCGTGCGCGGATGTTGGCAGCGGGGTTTACCTTGAGTGGTCAAGATCATGCGATCATTCCAGTGATGTTAGGTGATGCCCAACTTGCGGCGACGATGGCCGATAACATGCTCGAAAAAGGCGTGTACGTCGTTGGGTTTTCTTACCCGGTCGTACCGCAAGGCCAGGCACGGATCCGTACGCAAATGTCTGCAGCGCATACTCTTGAACAAGTTGATTATGCCATTGATTGCTTTATTGAAGTCGGTCGTGACCTTGGGGTCATCCAATGAAAGCGCTGGCCAAATTAAAATCAGAACCGGGTATTTGGTTAACCGATGTACCTAAGCCTGAGGTCGGTCCCAATGACCTACTGATTAAAATTCGTAAAACCGCAATTTGTGGTACAGATATGCATATTTACAACTGGGATACTTGGTCGCAAAAGACCATTCCAGTACCCATGGTGGTAGGCCATGAATACGTGGGTGAAGTGGTTGACATGGGCTCGGAGGTCAGAGGCTTTGCCGTCGGCGATCGCGTCTCTGGTGAAGGCCATATCACCTGTGGGCATTGCCGAAACTGTCGTGCTGGTCGTCGTCACTTGTGTCGTAATACTGAGGGGGTTGGGGTGAATCGCGCTGGCGCGTTTGCAGAGTATTTAGTGATCCCTGCATTTAATGCGTTTAAGATCCCAGACAATATCAGTGATGACTTGGCTGCAATTTTTGACCCGTTTGGCAATGCGGTGCATACCACATTGGCGTTTGACTTGGTTGGCGAAGATGTTCTGATCACAGGAGCCGGTCCCATTGGTATTATGGCGGCGGCGGTTGCCAAACACGTCGGGGCTCGACATGTGGTGATCACCGATATCAATCCATATCGATTAGCGTTAGCTGAACAAATGGGTGCGACACAAGCGGTGAATGTTGCGCAAACTAACTTGTCTGATGTGATGGATGAGTTGGGTATGAGCGAAGGCTTTGATATTGGATTAGAGATGTCAGGTGTTCCGCAAGCCTTTACCAGTATGCTCGATACCATGAATCACGGCGGTAAGATTGCCATGCTTGGTATACCTCCAGATTCGGTCGCGATTGATTGGAATCAGGTGATTTTTAAAGGGCTGACCATCAAAGGCATTTATGGCCGTGAGATGTTTGAAACTTGGTACAAGATGGCCAGCTTAATTCAAAGTGGCTTAGATTTATCGCCAATCATCACGCATCAAATGCCTGTAGAAGAATATTTATCAGGGTTTGAGACCATGCAATCAGGACAATCGGGTAAAGTCATATTAAACTGGCAAAGTTAACCATTTAAGTTAGGATTACATTAATGACCACCTACAAACATATTGACGTTGCCCAAACCAAAGCTCGATTGGCGAATGACGAAGTCGTTGTTGTCGATATTCGCGATGAAAACAGCTTTGCTCAAGCTCATATTCCGGGTTCTCGCCATTTGGATAATGGCTCTCTGAGTCGTTTTTTGGCTGAAGTGGATTATGAGACACCAGTAGTAGTCACTTGTTATCACGGGATCAGTTCACAACCTGCCGCGGCCTATATCGCCGAGCAAGGCTTTGATGAGGTATATAGCATGGACGGTGGGTTTACCTTGTGGCAATCTACCTTTCCAGAGGATGTTGCATCAGACAAGGAATAAATAATGGATGACCCAGTGCGCTTAGTGTGTTTTCGACAAGCGTCTCACGGCCAAGTGCTGGTTGATTACTTGTGTGCGCAACAACTGCCTTGTGAGCTGAGACAAGAGGCTCAGCAGTTTTGCGTCATGCTTCAGCACGAGGCAGACCTGGCCAAAGCGCAAGCTATCCTCAATCACTATCTTGATGCGCCTCACGATCCCCGCTACCAAGCAGCAAGCTGGGACTCAGGTAAAGTACGCTCGATTCGTTCAGGCTCTGTGACTGTACCGTCAGGATGGTTTGATGAAGCACTTAAAACCCCACTGGTGACAAGTGTACTGGTGCTGAGTTCGGTTATTTTTATGTTGATGCCGTTGCGCGACACGGGTATGTGGATCTATTCACATTTGTTTATCGCTCCGTTAAATGAGTTAGCGGTCACCCACGAGTGGTGGCGGTTACTCACACCGGCGTTTATTCATTTTTCGTTTATGCACATCGCCTTTAATTTGTTGTGGTGGTGGATCTTAGGACAGCAGATTGAACTGCGCATGGGACGCTCTACCTTATTGCTTTTACTGATGTCAATTGGCGTGATTTCTAATGTAGGACAATTAATGGTGTCGGGACCTAATTTTGGTGGTCTTTCCGGTGTGGTTTACGGTTTGCTCGGGTTTTACTGGATATTGGGCTGGCTCAGGCCGCAGTGGGGCTTTGTGCTCAACAAAGGGGTCATTGGCCTCATGCTGGCTTGGTTGGCCTTGGGTTATGTCGATATTTTACCGGTTAATATGGCCAATACAGCGCATACACTCGGATTGCTAGCGGGTATGATCTGGGCGGTGGTTTTTGCGCAGTTGGGTAAGCGTTAATTACTGCTGATAAAGATATTTGGCAAATAATACATCTCTCAATGGGTTTTCGAAACCGGTGATAACATTCCCGCGGCGAATAAAAGGGTAAGTATGAGCTGTTGCATAATGACCATTGGATTTATGCAAAATTATTTACCACTGTATTGGCAAGTAAGGTAAGATCTGCACCGAATTTTTTATGACTTGAGTCAGCACTAAGGATTCTGTTACGTGACATTGCCGACCCATCTGACATCGCTATCTGAACACTTAGCCGACCAATCGTGGCATAACGATTTGGTATTGAGTTCTCATGCGCGCGAATGGTTGTTGGCAACCGAGTCATTAACCGAACGTTTAGTGTCGGTGACCGATGGCTTTGCTGTGCAACTTGTGCAGCAATCGGATTTGCCATTGCACGCGAGCGAAAGAGCCGTGTTGCAAGAAGACCAATATGTTGTGCGCGAGGTCGTGTTGCATGACGCGGGCATTCCCTTGGTATTTGCGCGTTCTGTGATCCCTCAATCGCTTTGCCAAGGTGAGTTTGTGGGACTAGGCAATCAGCCATTGGGCAAAATTTTGTTTAACGATACGCGCTTTGTGCGCCAGCCATTTACGTTGACGCGAATTACTCAGGATTCTGCTTTTGCTCAAGCGTGGGATGCGACAGCGGATTTGTTTGGTCGTCGCTCAGTGTTTGCGTTTGCTGATTCACAACTGCTCGTCGCTGAGGTTTTTTTACCTTCATCACCAGCATACGGAGCATCGCAATGATGCGTTTGGCTAAAGGATTTTGGTTCATCACGCGAATGGATAAACCCATCGGGATCTATTTGTTGTTATGGCCCACTTTATGGGCAGTGGTTTTAGCTTCATTAGGGCAACCGCAACTGGATGTATTATTGATTTTTGTTGCAGGTGTGCTGGTGATGCGCGCAGCGGGATGCGTCATCAATGACATCGCTGATCGCAAAGTGGACGGTCATGTGAAGCGAACCAATGCGAGACCTTTGGTTTCAGGTCTGTTAAGCACCAAAGAAGCCATCGCCATGTTTGTTGGACTTTTGTTGGTGGCCCTTCTCTTAGTATTGCAGTTGAATCTAGCCACATTTTATCTGTCGTTGGTGGCCTTGGTACTGGCCAGCAGTTATCCCTTTATGAAGCGCTATACGCATCTACCTCAGGTGGTTTTAGGTGCCGCATTTAGTTGGTCGATTCCGATGGCGTTTATGGCAATCAATCAAAATATTCCAACTTGGGCATGGTATTTATATATTGCGAATTTGGCATGGACCGTTGCGTATGACACCTTGTATGCGATGGTGGATCGTGAAGATGACCTGAAGATTGGGGTCAAATCCACGGCGATACTCTTTGGTCGTCACGACTTGACGATCATAGGTTTACTGTATGCCGTGATGCTTGGGATGTTGGCCTTGCTTGGGTATGAGCTGATTTTCGGCACGTGGTATTTCGCTGGCTTGAGTGTGATGGCAGCAGTGATTGGTTACATCATGTGGCAAGTAAGAGAGCGTGATCTCACCCGGTGTTTCGCTATGTTCAAAGCCAACCACTGGATTGGCTTGATCTGTTTGTTGGGACTATGGGCCGAGTTACTCAGCGTTTGAGTTATTCTCTAACGCATCTAGGCGCGTTTCCAGTGCTTTGAGTTTTTCGCGGGTGCGCAATAATACCTGGCTTTGTACGTCAAACTCTTCTCGTGTCACTATATCCATCTTAGCAAGTTGGGCTTGGATCACTTGTTTGACCTTGGTTTCCGTTTCATTGGCCATGGATTTGATGCCTTCTGGCATGGCGTCGGTGATCTGCTTGGCAAATTGCTCTAATTTTTGGGGATCTAACATGCTGATTTCTCCTTTTAGACAGTTTTTATTGTAACTGAGCCGTGTAAAGTTTCAATGCAAAGCATGCAAATTCAGGTAAAATACTCTTTATGAAATTAAATCCTGCGCAACACGACGCGGTCACCTACATTTCTGGCCCTTGCTTAGTGTTAGCGGGCGCAGGCAGTGGCAAAACTCGTGTAATCACCAACAAAATCGCTCATCTTGTGCGCGAATGCGACGTGCCCGCTCGGCACATCGTCGCCGTGACGTTTACCAATAAAGCGGCGAAAGAGATGAAAGAGCGAGTGGCACAAAGCCTTGACAAGCGCGAAGCGCGTGGCCTAAAAGTGTCTACCTTTCACACCCTCGGTTTGAACATTATTCGCAAATACACCCATTTATTGGGGCTTAAAGCCGGTTTTTCGTTATTTGATGACAAAGACAGTTTTGCTCTGCTCAAGGATCTCACCGAGGAAGTATTTGAAGGTGACAAAGACCAAATCAGGCTATTACAAAATTGCATTTCCAATTGGAAGAACGACTTGATTTTACCTGAGCAACTTGCCAAACGCGCAGCCAATGACGGAGAAAAACAGTTCGCGCATTTTTATGAGCGCTATCAATCGCATCTAAAGGCTTATAATGCGGTGGATTTCGATGATTTGATTTTGCTGCCCACCTTGTTGCTCAAACACAATGAAACCGCGCGTCAGAAAATCCAATCCAACATTCGATACCTATTGGTGGATGAGTATCAAGATACCAATACTTCACAGTATATTTTGGTCAAGCTATTGGTTGGAGAGCGCTCGCGGTTTACCGTCGTGGGCGATGATGATCAATCCATTTACTCATGGCGCGGCGCGCAACCGAAGAACCTACAGTTGTTGAAGCAGGATTTTCCACGTCTCAAAGTTATCAAATTAGAAGAAAATTATCGCTCGTCCGGCCGTATTTTGCACTGCGCAAACATCTTGATCCAAAACAACCCGCATATTTTTGATAAAACCTTGAGAGCCAATTTGCAGTACGGTGAGCCGCTTAAAATTGTCATCGCACGAAACGAAGAACACGAGGGCGAGCGCGTGGTAGCAGAACTGCTTGCGCACAAGTTTATGAATGCGACCTCGTTTGGCGATTATGCGATATTGTATCGTGGCAATCATCAGGCTCGCGTGTTTGAAAAAATTCTCATGAACAACAAGATCCCTTATAAGATCTCTGGTGGCACTTCGTTTTTTGATCGCACCGAAGTCAAGGACATCATGGCGTATTTTCGGGTGCTAGTGAATGCCGATGACGATAATGCTCTGTTGCGGATCATTAATACCCCCAATCGCGGTATTGGCAGAACATCTTTGGAGAAGATTGGCCAGTTTGCTAATGAGAAACAAATCGGTTTGTTTGCGGCTATTTGTGACAGTGATTTGCAGTCTGTCTTGACCCCTCAAGCGTGGCAGGCAACGAGTCAGTTTGCTCGGATGATGGTCGAAGCGTCGGACAATGCTGATCGTGGCGATACCGTTGCGGTGATCCGTGACCTCATTAAGCAGATTGATTATGAAGCTTGGCTGTTCGAGCATGCTGCATCGCCAAAAGCGGCAGAGATGGGTATGGCGAACATCTCCACCTTGTACGGCTGGGTCACGGATATGTTAAAAGGGTCTGAAACCGATGCACCGATGACGCTTTTGGAGGTTGTAAACCGGTTGATTTTGCGCGATATGATGGAGCGTGGTGAAGATGAGGGCGCTGGCAATCAGGTGCAGTTGATGACCTTGCATGCGTCCAAAGGCTTGGAATTTCCTTATGTTTTCTTAGTCGGCATGGAAGAAGGCTTGTTGCCACATCAATCGAGTATTGATGAGGACAATGTCGAAGAGGAACGAAGATTGGCGTACGTGGGGATCACCCGCGCTCAACGCGAATTGACCTTTAGTATTTCTCGAGAACGCCGTCAATTTGGTGAAATTATCCAGCCTGAACCTTCTCGCTTTTTGTATGAATTACCCCAAGACGATGTCGAGTGGGAGTTCAAAAAGCCCACCAAAACCGCTGAGCAGCGCAAAGCGGTCGGCGCAGTCGGCATTGCAAACCTAAAAGGATTATTAGGCGACTCTAGTGAGAGTTAGTCGTTCTATTTGGTTGCTGGTTACACTTCTGTCACAATATCCGACAGAGGCCAGCGTGATTTGGGTAAATCCGCATTAAAATCCGATTCTGCGCGATAGCCCAACGCAATCACACAAATCGCAGATAAGTTTTGTGCCGGCAAAGCAAATTCTTTATCAAGGGCAGGTAAATCGAACCCTTCCATTGGTAGGGCGTCGATTCCCATCGCCGCTGCTGCGGTCAAAACGGCACCGATGTTAAGGTAGGTTTGTTTTTCCATCCAATGCTGAGTGTCTTTGAGTTGATAGCGATGTAGGTTCACAAACGTTGAACGGATCCCGTGATAGGTTTGCTTGAAGCTTGGGTCTTTGGCAAAGCGTCCATCTTGCTCCTCGCGCTCTAATAAAGAGAGAAGATAGTCGTCGTCCATGTGGATCTTTGAGCAAACGACCACGACATGCGAGGCGTTTTGGACTTTAGGTGCGTTGTATGCGTAAGGCCCTTGCGCACCTTGATTCACTCGGGCTTTACCGACATCTGTGGAAGCCACAATAAAATGCCAAGGCTGGACGTTGACACTCGAAGGAGCAAAGCGCATCACATCCAGTAATGATGACATGTCTTGTTCTGAAATGGTACGGTTTGGGTCAAACGCTTTGGTTGCATAACGCGTCTGCATAGCTTGGGCAATATTCATTAAAAATCCATGTTGTCACGATACTGAACATCGGCATCGGCTATGCACAATGTTCATTCATTTTCAAAAAACTTAGCTGGCTTTGTAGCCTTGCTGGTATAACGCGAGCGCTTCATCTGGATGCGCTTGACGGGCTTTGATTTCGGCAAGCAGAATCACATCCTCTTGGCGCTTTTCAATGGCGATGGCTGTCTCTGCCTCGCTTTGCGCTAATTCATCATTTCCGGCGTGGTACGCAAGATGTGCGAGTGTGGAATGCAATAACACGTTATCGCTGTCGCGCTTTAGCCACTTTTGCAATAATTTGGTTGAGGCTTTGGGCTCGGCTAAATGCAGCTTTTTAAACAGTGGCAACAGCTGTGTGTGCGGACCTGATTTTTGTGCTTCAACGAGCGCTTTTTCGGCTTCACTGTGCATATCTTGGGCGATCAGCTGTTCAATATAAGCTTTTTGTTGGGCAGGAGATTTGCGTTGGGCGCGCGGCAGTTTTTGCCATTCTTGAATTAACTCATTGCCACCTTCATTGCACGCAATCAAAGCAAAATCGCCCTCTGCTGCCAAATCTTGCCAGTGTTGGTAACGACCGCCCAGGGGTTTTTTCCAACCGGTTAAGCGTTCACGCAGTTCGTGCCACTCGTCCGCCGCAGCTAAGGCCTCAGCCCAGACTTCGATAACGTTGGCTTTGGTTTTTTGGGCAATGGTTAAGCTTTCGATGATATCTAATGCCGCCTTGCTGTCATTTTGGCTGATCAGGAAGCGCGCTTTGGTCAATTGTGCGGCCAGTGCACTGCCTTCGTTGAGCGCGGCTTCGTCCCAATACCCTAGCGCGGCTTGGGCATTGCCGAGTTTGGCTTCGACATCGGCTAGAGCGAGTAAATTAAGACCATTGAATTCGGCATTGCGGATTTTGAGAAGAGCTTTACGTGCAGGCACAAAATCCCCTTCCGCAAGGGCTTGCATGCCTTTATTGAAAAACGATTGGCGACGACGCGAGCCCCAACTCCCTAACCAGTCTCTTGATCCAGTTAACATCCCTACAATGCGCTTGATGAACCATTCCATGACCAAGAAGCCTATGACCGCAAAGAACACCATCACGCCCAGGCTGATCACACTCATCTCTATGGTGGTGTTTTTGAGGGCAATTAGGACGTAGCCTTTTTCGCCGACTAAATTCGGTCCAACAATCAATCCGACGACCAAAATAACCAATAACAAAATCACTCGGATCATGCTTAGTTCCTCCCTGCAAAGAGGGTCTTGATTCGGGCATCAATGACCTCTGTCAATGGGACTTGAGAATCAAGCTGTGCCGGGATGTCTTTACTGGTATCTACGGCAATCAAATCCTGAATTGACTGAATGTAGGCTTCTACGCCTGAATTATCCAATTGGTAATGTGCGACCACAGTATCTAATGCGGTTTGTAAGCCTTGGATATACAATGCTGGTTCTTCTTGCAAAATCGCCTGTTGTGCATTGAGCAGTGCATATTTGAGCTGTTCACGAGCAAGCCATTGTTGTTTACCTGACATAAATGGAGTGACATCGGTAGTGCGTTCTTCAACGGAGATAAAGTCTTTGACAATGGCATCCCAGCTCGCCTTGAGATTGGCTTTCCAATTCGCTACATCGGCGCTGACGGTAGTTTGCTCCTCAGGAGCAACCGGATCAGGGAGTTTCAAGGTATCTAATGGCAGCGCATCCACTTGGGCAATCAAAGCAGAAATGCTCAGCGCGATAGAAGTTGAAGGTACCTGGTTAACTTGTTGCAAGGTTTGAATATCTTTTGCCAGAAGGGCTCGGATCGGCAAAAGTGAAGTATCCGCTAAATCGGCAATGCGCACATCTGCAGATTTCAACAACATTATGGCAGATTGCACATCTTGCTCAAGATAGAGTTTTTTGCCTGCGAGCTTGACCAGGTAATCGGCTTCAGCCAGTAACCAATCTGATGGACGACGACCAGCAACATCAGCAATGCGCTTGGATAACCCCTCATTGGTCAGTTCATTGAGTTCAACACGCTGGGTTAATTGATTGAGCGCTTCAGCTGTTTGGCTATCATCGGTTTGTAAATTCGTTAAGGTTTCAGTTTGGCTATCAAGGACTTTTTTGACCGCAGCAACCTCTTGTGACACGCCATTTAAGCCTGTTTCCAGGCGAGAGTAACGTTGTTCCAGCAACTCGATTTGGGGATTGGTGCGCTCGACTTTGATGTAGTTGAGCCAGTACCAGTAACCCGCTGCAAGCAAAGCAATGATAATTAAAAAGTTAACAGTCGTGATGAGCCACAAACCTTTATGACCGTGTTGTTTTATCACTTCTACTTCGATTTCATTGGGGTGTGTAGCTGGTTGAGATGAAGCAGGTTCTTGCGTGGGATCGCTATCTATCTTGTCACGTTGCGCGGATGAGCTATCAACGACTTCTCCTTCAATCACGTCGTTTTTTACATCCTTATCGTCTGCTGCCATGAGCTACTCCATTTATATATTTTGTAGGGTACTAATTAAATCGGTGTCCGATGCACCATTGGTATTGAACACGGATGCGATACCGCGTTCATGTAATATCTTAACAATGCGCTGACTAGGTGCCAACCAAGTGCAACTTTTTAGCCACTGACTTGCAAAATGTGCAAAAGCTAACTCTACTTGTTCGCCGCTAGTGACAATAATAGTCTTAATATCGACTGGTTGCCAAGCATGTGTAGCCACTGGCTCAGATAAATTTAAGCGCTCATAGCTGCATAGAGTGACCACATCCGCACCACGATCGGTTAATGTGTCGGCTAAAGCAGTTCGACCGCCTTTACCTTTTACAATGACTACTTTTTCTTGCAATACACGTTGTAAATGGTGAAGCTCTAGCAATCCTTCTGAGTGCTCAGCCCCTTTGGGCGCACGAAAAATTCTATGACCATTACACCAAAAAGGATCTTTACTTGTCCATTGGGCTAAGGTCTGAAAAGTACCATTTCCTATCGCATAAATCAGGCATGAGCTATGCAGTTCCGGAAGCAGTGGCAGCGTCCATTTAGCCGCGACGCTTGAGGTAAAAACCACATGCTTAACCCTCTGCCATTCAATCTGTTTGATCTTAGCAACTAGATCATCGCAAGGTAAGCAACGCTGTAGAGCCACTCCAACACATTCAATTCCGGCTTGAGCAAAAGCGTACTGAGATGCTGCAATCTTATGTTCAGGTCGCAACAACAGCACACTCATGTTAATCAATGCTCACATTGGCAAGGATGTCACCAGCACCTTGTGCAAGTAGGTCTTCTGCAATGGATACGCCAAGCGCAGCTGCTTGCTCGCGTCGGGCATCAAAGTCACCAATCAGACTCACCGTTTGCTCACTTTGACATACCAATTTGCCATCGACAGAAGCCACTAATCCTCGCAAGCGCAATTCGTCATTATTTAACTCAGCAAATGACCCAATTGGAATTTGACAACCCCCTTCTAGTTTGGCATTCATAGCGCGTTCTGCACTCACTCTAATGGTCGTTTCAGGACAGGCTAGGGCTTGCAGTAAAACAATTACATCCGGCTGGTCGTTGCGACATTCTATGCCAACCGCTCCTTGACCTACTGCGGGTAAAGAGATTTCAGGAGCAATTTGTTCTTTAATGCGAAAACCCATATTTAAGCGAATTAACCCTGCACAGGCCAATATAATCGCATCGTAATCACCAGCGTCTAGTTTTGCCAAGCGTGAGTTGACGTTGCCACGCAGATCCTTAATGACCAAATCTGGACGTTTGGCTCGAAGTTGTGCTTGGCGACGCAATGAACTGGTGCCGACAATCGCCCCTTGTGGTAATTCGGCAAAACTATCGTAGTTATTTGAGACAAACGCATCATAAGGATTTTCGCGAGGACATATTGCGTGTAAGCCAAACCCTTCGGGGAATTCCATCGGTACGTCTTTCAGTGAATGCACGGCAATATCGGCACGTCCTTCCATCATGGCCACTTCGAGCTCTTTAATAAATAGGCCTTTGCCACCCACTTTGGCAAGTGGTGTATCTAATATACGGTCGCCTTTGGTGGACATCGGGAGTAACTCCACTGCCAAATCTGGAAACGCACGTGACAAACCTGCTTGCACATATTCGGCTTGCCACATCGCAAGGGGGCTTTTGCGTGTGGCGATGGTTAGGGTTTTACTGCTCATATTTCATCCGTTGTGTTGCGGTATCCAAAAGCCGATTTAATCGGCTAAGCGAGCTTGTAACCACGCGCTGATATCTTTGATTTGATCTGGGTGCACATTGTGTTGCATCGGGTAGGTTTGCCAGCTGGCTGCAAAACCATTTTGCAAAGCCGATTGGTAAGCCGCTTCACCCATACTCATAGGCACCACATCATCATGCGTACCGTGCGCAGCAAAAATAGGCGTATTGACACCGGCGTCGGTTTTTTCTGAAGGCAATAACATTGGCTCTGCCATATACGTAGATAAACAAATCAAACCACCGAGAGAATGCTCATAACGCGCACCAAGGTGATAAGTGATCACGCCACCTTGAGAAAACCCAGCAAGAATGATTTTGTGCGCTGGAATGCCCGCTGCAATCTCAGCATCGAGTAACGCTTTGACTGATTCTGCAGACTCGCGTACGCCATCAATGTCAGCACGTGAACCAAAATCCATACTTTTGATGTCATACCATGCACGCATTTGCATGCCATTGTTGATCGTTACTGGACGCACCGGAGCGTGCGGAAAAATGAACTTGATGCCTAGTTCATCGGGAAGTTGAAATGCGGGCACAATCGGCGCAAAACCGTTACCTGAATCTCCTAAGCCATGCAACCAAATGACAGTGGCTTTGTGTTCGCTTGGCGCTTCTACGACGACTGAGGGTAACAAATCAAGCATTGCCTAACCCTAGGCGCACTTCGACACCGGCCTGTTTGCTAATAGCAGCGTCTAAAAACGCCCAAAATTCACCTGCGCCTCGCTCATCGATCCATTGTCCATTTTCGTAATTAAAATGGTGTCCGTTGTAACGGGTAGCAACCCATAGTTGGAGCAGAGGCTCTTGTTTGTTCAAAATGATTTTGGTGCCGTTTTCGAACACTAAAGTGATGATGCCATCGGCGCTCTCGGCCTCAATATCAGGCTCTTCAAGGGCGTCGATTTTTTCTTCAATAGCAATAAACGCTTCATCAATCAGGTTGTGATATGCCAATTCGGTTAATTCTGCCATGAGCTCTCCTGTACGTGGCCAGTGCATAGTGTTTTATTGGTTGATTATGTTACCATTGAGCGCAGTGTGCAATCCAATGTTAGTTCAGTCTTTTTTACCTATGTCTATTACACCAAGTTCATCTGCTAAAGGAAATCTCTTTGTCGTATCAGCGCCTTCTGGTGCCGGTAAGTCGAGTCTGATCAAGGCGCTATTAGAGCAATACAGCACCGACAACCACCCTCTGCAAGTTTCAGTATCTCATACCACTCGGGCGCCACGACCCGGTGAAGAAGATGGGGTGCATTATCATTATGTGAACGTGAATGAATTTAAAGCCTTGATTGAACAAGGTGGTTTTTTTGAATGGGCGGAAGTCTTTGGCAAATACTATGGCACATCAAAACAAGCGATTGCGGATACCTTGGAGCGCGGAATTGATGTGTTTTTGGATATTGATTGGCAAGGGGCAAGACAAGTCAAAGCCCAATTTCCAGGTGCGCAGACTGTGTTTATTTTACCTCCTAGTGTTGCTGAGCTTGAACGACGCTTGACTGGGCGAGGGCAGGACAGTGCAGAAGTGATTGCCGGTCGGATGGCGCAAGCAGTAAGTGAAATGTCGCATGTTGATGAATTCGATTACGTGCTGATAAACGATGATTTTGAACAAACGTTGAGGGCGTTTTGGAGTATTGTTCAAACCCAACGTCAGACTCAGACGTACGTCAATAGCGCTCATCGCGCGCTGATTGATGCATTACTAAACAAATAATTTATCGTCCAAAATATAGCAATATCGATGTTTATAGGATAAAATCACGCCCCTTTTACGAAATTTTACTATTTTACACGGAGAAGACCATGGCTCGAGTCACTGTTGAAGACGCAGTTGATCAGGTAGGCAACCGCTTTGATTTGATTTTATTAGCAGCTAAACGTGCACGTCAACTTGCCATCGAAGGTAAAGATCCTCTTGTTGATAACGTTAACGACAAGCCAACGGTTGTTGCATTGCGCGAAATCGAAAAAGGTTTAGTGACTCAAGAATCATTAGAAGAAGCGGAAGTTGCAGAGCAAGTTCGAGCGGAATCTGCAGAATTTGCATCAGTTGCTAATATCCTTGCTGAATAAGCTTTTTTCCTTTTCTAACACTAGCATCACACCTTAATAAGACGTATTCTATAAACGTTATAATCAATTAAACGTGTGATGCATTAGTGTATTTATTCGAACCCTTACAAAAGACCATTGAAACCTATTTACCTGCTGATAAGATTCAGTTGGTACGTAATGCATTTGTCTTAGCTCAAGATGCGCATGAAGGACAGATGCGTTCGTCTGGCGATCCGTATATTACACACCCTGTCGCAGTGGCTAATATTTTGGCCGAAATGCAATTTGACCACGAAACTCTGATGGCTGCTTTATTACACGATGTGATTGAAGACACCAGTTATACCCGTGAGGATTTGGCTGAGCAGTTCGGGGATACGGTAGCTGATTTGGTTGAAGGCGTCAGTAAACTCGACAAAATAAAATTCTCAAACAAAGAAGAAGCTCAAGTCGAAAATTTTCGAAAAATGATGCTTGCTATGGTCGAAGACATCCGCGTCATCCTAATTAAACTAGCCGACCGCACTCATAACATGAGAACGCTTGGCGCGTTGCGTCCGGATAAGCGCAGACGAATTGCCAACGAAACGTTAGAGATTTACGCACCACTTGCTCATCGCTTGGGTATCCATGACATGAAGAATGAGCTTGAGAATCTGGGATTTGCAGCAAAGCACCCAATGCGGGCGCGCGCATTATCAAGCGCGATAAAACAAGCGCGAGGCAATCGCAAAGAAATCATCGATAATGTGTTTACCGAAATTTGCACTCGACTTGATTCAGTGGGCCTGCCTGCTTTGGTCAAGGGACGAGAAAAGCATCTTTATTCGATTTATCGCAAGATGAAAAATAAAGAACTGCAGTTTAATGAAGTCATGGACATCTATGCATTTCGTCTGATCTTTGACACCATCGATGATTGTTATCGGGCATTAGGGGTGATGCACGGCTTGTATAAACCGATTGAAAACCGGTTCAAAGATTATATTGCCATTCCGCGTACCAATGGTTATCAATCGCTACATACTTCGTTGAAAGGGCCTCATGGTATTCCGGTTGAGATCCAAATTCGCACCAATGAAATGGATCAAATGGCAGACAAAGGCGTTGCCGCGCATTGGCTTTACAAGGATAACGAAGATACGGATTCCAGTGCGCATTTAAAAGCCCGCAAATGGATGCAATCCATTCTCGAGTTGCAACAAAGTGCCAGCTCGTCGTTTGAGTTCATCGAGAACGTCAAATCTGATTTGTTTCCAGACGAAATTTATGTGTTTACCCCCAAAGGCTCGATCATTGAATTGCCGATGGGGGCATGTGCGGTGGATTTTGCTTATGCCGTGCATTCAGATGTTGGGAATCGCTGTGTGGGGGTCAGAGTCGATAAGCGCAACTCGTCATTGTCACAGCCATTAGAAAACGGGCAAACCATCGAAATTATTACTTCTCCACGCGCTAAACCGAATGCCAACTGGCTAAATTATGTCGTATCGGCAAAAGCACGCAGTGCGATTCGTCACTACTTGAAGCGCCAGCAAACCGAAGACGCAGCGAACATGGGCCTTCGCTTGTTGCGCCACGCTTTAGGCTCGGTCAAATATGACGATATTCCAGCCCTGGATCTGCAACAAATCGCGTTAGATATGGGGCATAACACCTTTGATGAGCTACTCAGAGAAATTGGTTTAGGCAACGAATTAGCGGGTGTCATAGCTCGACGTTTGGTTGGGGAAACTGAAGGGTTAACTGAGTCAGATAAGCGCGGTAATGTGGCGATTAAAGGGACTGAAGGCTTATTGTTACATTATTCTCGCTGTTGTTACCCAATCCCAAATGATGAAATCGTCGCAGTTCTCAATCCAGGTAAAGGTATGATGATCCATCAGGTAGGCTGTACCAATATTCGTAAGCTCGCCCGAGATGAACCGCAACGGGTCTTACCGATGGAGTGGGATGGCGAAGTCAATGGCGATTTTAAGGTTTCATTGCGTATTGAACTGATCAATCATCAAGGCATACTGGCCAAATTAACCAACACCATTGCAGCATCGGATTCTAATATCATCTCGATGAATTCAGACGAAAAAGAGTCCAATATTTATAATGTAGATTTGGTGTTAACCACCCATAATCGTATTCATTTTGCTGATATTATGCGTAAAATTCGCAATATCGAAGAAGTTCAAAAAGTCTCGCGACATTCGCAGAGCAAAACCATAAATTAGGAAATAACTATGTCTCGACAAATCATTCATACTGACCGTGCGCCCGCTGCTATAGGTACTTATAACCAAGCGGTTAAGGTTGATAACACCACATATTTATCTGGTCAGATCCCACTGGTACCAGAAACCATGGAAATGGTATCGGATGATTTTGCTGAGCAAGCCCATCAAGTGTTCAAAAATCTTTCAGCGGTGTGTGAAGCTGCCGGTGGCACACTCAATGATATGGCCAAAGTGAATATATTTGTTATTGATTTAGGACATTTTGCTACCGTGAATAGCATTATGGCTGAGTATTTTAGTGAACCTTACCCCGCTCGTGCGGCAGTGCAAGTTGCAGCATTACCCAAAGGCGCACAAATCGAAATTGATGGTATCTTGATCACTGAGTAAGCTTATGTCACCGGAACGTTATCAGCGCATCCGCCAAATGTTGGCGATGCGTCAAACGGATTTGACGGTGCTCATGGAAGAAGTACACAAACCTCACAATGTCTCTGCAATTCTGCGTACCTGTGATGCAGTTGGGATCCATCAGGCGCATGCGATTTGGGAAAAAAACCCTGGCATGCGTCGTGGCACCTCAATGGGCGCAACGGATTGGTTGTCGGTACAAGCTCATGACACGATTGATGATGCGGTGTCTCATCTCAAAGCGCAAAAAATGCAAGTCCTGGTAACGAACTTGTCTGATTCAGCTTTAGATTATCGCGAAATCGATTACACACGCCCTACGGCCATTATTATGGGACAAGAAAAAAACGGTGTAACACCAGAAGCTTTAGCGCTTGCGGATCATGATATCGTGATCCCTATGGTGGGCATGACGCAATCTTTGAATGTTTCTGTAGCGGCGGCCTTAGTGTTGTACGAAGCTCAGCGTCAACGGCAAAATGCCGGTATGTATCACACTCAACAATTGAGTGAGGAAGAATGTCAGAAAGCTCTGTTTAAAGGTGGTCATCCAACGATTTACAAACAGTGGTTAAAACACGATTTACCTTTGCCTCATATTAATGAGGAAGGACAAATTGATGCCTCACAAATATGGTGGGATACGCTACAATATTCCAAATAACAAGTGACGTTTACATAACGATAATAACAAAGGGATTACGAGTGACGCAGACGACATTAGGCAGTATGCCAGTGACCAAGCTCAAAGGAGTCGGCCCTAAAATGGCAGACAAACTCCACGATTTTGGTTTGCGCACGGTGCAAGATGTGTTGTTTCACCTACCCATTCGCTATGAAGACCGCACGCGTGTTTACAATATTGCCGATGTCCATCATGGTTTGCATGCAACCGTTGTGGCGCAAGTTATCAGTGCCGAGATCAAATTTGGTAAACGCCGCTCTTTGGTGGTCAAAGTCTCAGATGAGACGGGCGGTTTGAGCTGTCGTTTTTTCTTTTTTTCGGCGGCACAAAAAAAACAACTTATACCAGGTACTCGTCTGAGAATTTTTGGTGAAATGCGCCGTGGCTTAAACGGACTAGAAGTGGTTCATCCCGAGTACAAAATTGTCCACGACGATGCCCCAATTGCAGTGGCCGAAAGTCTTACCCCCGTCTATCCCGCGACCGAGGGCATCAAACAAGTCACTCTGCGAAATCTCACCGAGAGTGCCTTACAAGCTCTTGACCAAGGTGCGTTAGCAGAGTTATTCCCAGCGGGTCTGTATGATCAGCAAGTGTCTTTGCGTGAAGCGTTGTACCTCGTGCATCGCCCACCACCGGACGTCACGATGGAGTTGATAACGGAAGGTAAGCACCCTGCACAGCATAGATTAATTTTAGAAGAGCTGATCGCGCATCATCTGAGTATTTTGCAGGTTCGTCGAGATCATGCACAAGACCCAGGGTTTGCGATTGAGGAACGAGATCCCTTGTCTCGGGCTTTTTTAGAGCAACTGCCTTTTTCCCCGACCAATGCCCAAGCGCGCGTGGTTGCTGAAATCAAATCAGACTTAGCTCAAGGCGTACCTATGTTGCGCTTAGTGCAAGGCGATGTGGGTTCGGGCAAAACCTTAGTCGCCGCTCTGGCGGCGTTACCCGTTATCGCTCAAGGGTATCAAGTTGCCCTGATGGCACCAACTGAATTGCTAGCAGAGCAACATGCGCAAAATTTTGCCAACTGGTTTGCTCCGCTTGGTTTAAATGTAGGCTGGCTAGCTGGTAAACTCAAAGGCAAAGTACGTGAGCAAGTGCTTACCGAACTGCAAAACGGAACCATCAATATGCTGGTCGGTACTCATGCCGTGTTCCAAGAAAAGGTGGAATACGCCAATCTTGCTTTGGTTATTATTGACGAACAACACCGATTTGGGGTGCATCAACGCTTAGCTTTACGCGAAAAAGGCGAGCAACAAGGGCGTTTCCCGCATCAATTAGTGATGACGGCGACGCCGATTCCACGAACTCTTGCCATGACTGCTTATGCTGATTTGGATACTTCAATTATAGATGAATTACCACCTGGTCGCACGCCGGTCAAAACAGTCGTCATCCCCAACGCCAGACGCGATCAAATCATCGAACGGGTACGCCAGGTGGTGACTACTGAGCGCCGTCAAGTGTACTGGGTTTGCACCTTGATTGAAGAGTCGGATGTCTTGCAAAGCCAAGCGGCAGAAGACACCCACGCGGCATTGCAAACACTGTTGCCTGAGCTGCGTATCGGCCTAGTGCACGGCCGACTTCACGCCAAAGACAAACAAGCACGAATGCAGGCATTTAAAGAAGCTGAAATTGATTTGTTGGTCGCGACCACCGTCATTGAGGTTGGCGTAGATGTACCGAATGCTTCGCTTATGATCATAGAAAATCCAGAGCGCCTAGGCCTAGCACAACTGCATCAACTCCGAGGAAGAGTGGGCAGAGGGAGCGTGGAAAGTCATTGTGTGTTGTTATATGAAGGGAATTTGTCAAAAACTGCCGAGCAACGCTTACGGGTGTTACGAGAGTCCAATGATGGATTTTATATTGCTCAAAAAGACTTAGAAATTCGAGGTCCGGGCGAGATCTTGGGGACTAAACAAACGGGTATCGCGGATCTCAAGATTGCCGATTTGGTTCGAGATGGCCACATGCTCGGCCAAGTCCATCAATTGGCTGAACATTTGTTCGAGCATTATCCCAAGCACGCCAATGCCATCGTACAGCGCTGGCTAGGATATAAAGGACACTATTCCAATGCTTAAACAAACGCATATTCAACAATATAGTGACTTGCGTATTATAGGCGGTGTGCCCTTTCCGATTCGTCTAGCGGATACCATAGTTCAAGAAGCAAAACCAGAATATTTGGCACGGTTACAAGACCTTGCTGACACCTGGCAGTTACAAGCCTGGCCGAAATCGGCAGGCAATCCGGCTCAAGGCTTATTCTTATCGTTAAGCGAAAATGGCTTGGGTTTAGTGGATATCAACCTGCCAAAGGTACTGCCATTGATGGTTGATTTTGCCAGTGAGGCACTTGCGTATCGCAAAGACAAAGGCGGTGGCAAAAATGAAGCGATTGCCAAAGCGGTTGGTATCAAAGGACAATCTGATTGGCATGTAGTAGATGCTACCGCAGGCCTGGGAACGGATAGCTTTATCTTGGCCAGTGTTGGATGCCGAGTCACTATGTTAGAGCGTGCTAATGTGGTGTGCGCGTTGTTAGCCGATGGGCTCGCTCGGTTGGCATGGCGCGATGACTTGGTTTGGTTGGCAGACGCTCTTTCACTCAAATCAGGCAATGCCCATGAATCGTTGCAAAAGCTTGCTCAAGAAGCAGCGCATGTGGATGTGGTGTATTTAGATCCCATGTTCCCCCATAAGAAAAAATCCGCCGCCGTGAAGAAAAACATGCAGTTTTTGCAACAACTGCTTGGTCATGATACCGATGCGGATGATTTGTTGACACCAGCCTTGGCGTTAGCGCATAAACGCGTGGTCGTAAAACGCCCCAACTATGCACCACCGCTCAACAATCAGGCTCCGAGTATGGCGATTAAGGGCAAAAAACATCGCTTTGATGTGTATTTGCTGTAATAATCAATTTATTGAAGATTACTCGCCTCCCACCTGCATCTCGCTCAACAAAATCGAACCTGTGTGTACTGAGCCTCGGATTTCTGTATCTCGAGCAATGCCTTGGATATTTGCCAGCATGTCCTTTAGGTTAGACGCCAGAGTGAACTCATGAACTGGGTATTGGATCACACCATTTTCGACCCAGTATCCTGCAGCGCCTCGCGAATAATCGCCGGTCACCCCATTAACGCCTTGTCCCATCAGTTCTGTGACTAAGATTCCAGTACCCATTTGCGCGAGCAAATCGGACTGTTCGGCATGCGTCGTGGATACTTGCCAGTTGTGAATACCCCCAGCATGGCCTGTCGTGGTAAGTCCCATTTTGCGCGCAGAATAACTGGTTAATAGGTAGGTCTGTAAGACGCCATCTAGGACGATATCTCGTGCAATAGTGGCTACGCCCTCGTGGTCAAAGGGAGAGCTAGCCAGTGCGCTTGCTAGATGTGGCGCTTCTTGTATCGTTAACCATTTGGGTAAGATTTGGGTATTGATACTATCTAGTAAAAAGCTAGACTTGCGGTAGAGACTGCCACCGCTGATGGCGCTCACTAGATGGCCAAACAAGCTTGAGGCGATGGTGCGATCAAGTACGACGGGGTATTTACCGGTTTTGACCTTTCTTGCATGTAAGCGATTGAGGGCATTATTTGCAGCCTCCACACCAATGGTTTTGGATTCGGGCAGTAAATTTGCTTGGCGATTGATGCCATAAGCGTAATCGCGCTGCATGTCATCGCCATCGGTTGCAATCATGACACAGCTTAACGCATAGCGAGAACTTGGATATCCAGCTAAAAAGCCATGTGAGTTGCCATAGACTCGACAACCAATATTGGCGTTGTACGTTGCGCCATCCGAATTTGTGATTTTGTCAGAGACCTCGAGTGCAGCTTGTTCGGTTTCAAGTGCTAACGCGAGAGCCTGTTCCGTATCAAGTGCAACAGGATGATACAAATCACAATCGACGATCTCTTTGGCCATTAGCTCTGCATCTGCCAAACCATTACAGTCATCGCGTTCAGTATGTTTAGCGATGGCTACGGCTTTTTCAACAGTAAGTTTGAGCGCGTCTGGTGAAAGATCTGAGGTGGAAGCTGAGCCTTTTTGTTGGCCGACATAGACGGCAATCCCTAAGCCTCCGTCATTGGTGAATTCAACCGTCTCAACATCTTGCATACGAGCTGTGACACTGATCCCTTGTACTTTTGACATGCTGGCTTCAGCCGCGGTGGCACCTGCCGCTTTAGCAAAATCCAATACTTGTGAAACTGCGTCTTGAATGTCGTTTAGCTGTTGCTGTATAGGTTGCATATAAAACTTCTATCCATTATAGGGCCGGTCTTGATACAATAGCACTCAATTAACAAGTACCCACTGTGACAGGCAATCAATCTATGTCCGAATTTGATGATGTTCAAGACAACAACGAACCCGAATTTGTCAGTAAAACCCAACTCAAGCAAGAAGCCAAAGAGTTAGTTGATTTGGGCAAAAAACTCACCGAGTTGACGCCTGCCAAGCTCAAAGAGTTTGATCTGGATGATGAATTACTAGAAGCGATCACCCTCGCTCAAAAAATCAATCGCAAAAAAGACGGTTATCGTCGCCAGTTATCGTTTATCGGCAAACTCTTGCGTCAGCGTGATAATACACCTGAGATTGCGCACCAAATGACGATGTTGAATGTCGCTCAGCGACAAGTTGTCCAAGCTTTTCATGCATTAGAGAACACTCGAGATGACATCGTCGCGCGTGGTGACGACGCTATTAACGAGGTGTTAACCGCACATCCTCAACTTGACCGTCAACACCTTCGCCAGCTTGCGCGTCAAGCTAAAAAACAAGCTGAAAAAAATAAGCCACCTAAGGCCTCTCGCGAGATATTTCAGTATCTCAAGGCGCACATCAAATAATTATTGCGTACCGCCGACGGTCAACTCATCAACCTTGAGGGTCGGCTGGCCAACGCCTACCGGCACGCTTTGTCCATCTTTTCCACAGACGCCGACACCGCGGTCAAGGCTCATGTCATTGCCGATCATCGAAATCTTACCCATGACATCTGGGCCATTACCAATTAAGGTTGCACCTTTGATTGGTGTGGTGATTTTACCATCTTCAATTAAATAAGCTTCTGAGGTCGAAAAGACGAATTTGCCAGACGTGATATCGACCTGACCACCACCAAAGTTGGGTGCATAAATGCCTTGCTTCACACTGTTGATGATCTCATCAGGCGAGTGTTCGCCACCCAACATATAGGTATTGGTCATGCGCGGCATGGGCAAATGCGAGTAAGACTCACGTCGGCCATTACCAGTGGGAGCCACCCCCATCAGTCGCGCATTGTGTTTATCTTGCATATAGCCACGCAAGATCCCATCTTCAATCAGTACGTTGTATCCGGACGGCGTGCCTTCATCGTCAATACTGAGAGAACCTCGGCGGTCAGGGATCGTGCCATCATCGACGACAGTGACACCTTTGGCGGCCACTTGTTCACCAATCCGACCCGAGAACGTCGATGCGCCCTTGCGATTAAAATCACCTTCTAAACCATGACCAACGGCTTCGTGCAACAATACCCCAGGCCAGCCGGCGCCAAGCACCACTGGCATGTTGCCAGCAGGGGCCGCTTCGGCTTGTAAATTAATTCGAGCCATGTGCAAAGCATCATCGGCAACACTTTGATAAAAGGGTACGCCGTCTTCTTCCGCAGTAAAAAAGGCATAAGCATAACGCCCACCAGCACCGGAACCACCACGTTCACGACGGCCATTTTCTTCTAATAATACAGAAACATTCAGGCGGATTAATGGACGTATATCAGAAGCCAAGGTACCATCGGTAGCGATGATCAGTATTTCCTCATACACACCTGTGATGGATACACTCACTTGTTCCGCATTAGGTGCTTGAGCGCGAATATATTGGTCACAGGCTTTTAATAAGGCGATTTTTTCTTCTTCAGCCATTGCCAGTAAAGGGTTGTCGCGCATATATTTTTGCACAACATCACGACTCTGGAGGTGTTTGCGAGCAGGCGTTACATCAAGTTTTGGAGCAATGCCACGGGCTGCTTTAGCCGCATCCTTTAGTGCAGTAAGATTAATATCATCTGAGTAAGCAAAACCGGTTTTTTCCCCACTGATTGCGCGCACCCCAACGCCGCGTTCGATATTGTAACTCCCGTTTTTGATGATCCCATCTTCTAATACCCAGGCCTCGTGCTGAGAAGATTGAAAATACATATCCGCATAATCGACTTGATGGGTATCAAACAGCGCAAATGTCTGTTCAATCTGGTGCAGACTGATATCGGAAGCGTCTAACAGATTGTGTTGTACGTCAGCTAAACTCACAGCGTCTCCTAAAATACTTTGCGGTGCTGTGCCATTGGAATGGCTTGGCGAATGTGTTCTTGAGCTTCATGGTCGAGGTGACAACTGATCCAGCCGCAGCCTTGCTCGATACATGCGATGCGCTCGCCCCATGGCGAATAGATTACGGTATGGCCAAATGTTTCTCGGCCATTAGCGTGAACGCCGCCCTGGTTCGCCGCAACCACATAACTTTGGTATTCAATAGCACGCGCAGCCAGTAAGCTATGCCAGTGTGCTTTACCTGTAGTGTAGGTAAAAGCGGCGGGCAACACAATGACATCTAATGGTTTTTTTGCACTCATTGCGTTGAATAAAGCGCTAAATCGTAGGTCATAACAGACCGCCATGCCAATGTGCCCAATTGCGCCAGTGTAAGTAATTGCTTGCTCACCTGCTACTGTTGTAGCCGATTCTCGATAAGCGCGTGTATTATCTGCAACATCGACATCGAACAGGTGCACTTTTACATACTCAGCACACATCTCACCAGCAGGATTGATCAACCATGAAGTTGCTTTCAATTTATTGGGTTCACAGCTTGGGGTAGGAATAGAGCCAGTCACTAGCCAAATGCCAAATGTTCTAGCGGTATCACAACACCATTGTTTGAGATATGCTTGCGCAGAGGGCTCTAGTAACGCAAGTTGCCCTTTGTCATTACCACCAAAAAACGCAAAGCATTCTGGTAACACCACCAAGGCGTTATGAGATGAGGTACGCTGAGACTGCCATTGTTCAAGCTGAGATGTTACCTCGATAAAGTTAGCATCGACATCGGGCACAGAGATCAGCTGAATGGCAACGAGTTCGAGATTATCCACCGTTGTTGCTCGGAGGTTCAGCGAGAGGTATGCCTTGCTTATCTAATTCACTGATAGGACGATCAGTTTCTTCTGGTAGCTCCGCACCAAGACGCGCAGGCAATTGAATATCAGCACTGGTGCGCCCAAGCTCTTCAATTATAGGTTCAGCAAAGGTTCCGGTAACGGAATAATTGATATTTGAAAATACTTTCGCTTCGGTCAGTACTTGGTTTACAGCAAGGGCTGCAATAGCGGTTGGCGGATTCACCATAAAATACATTAATGCAGGTAAATTCCCGGTTACATCAGGAGTAAACGACACGTTATAGTTCAGCTCTTGAGCGACCAAATCGGTAAAGCCAGTGATTTCGATCTCGCCTGCACCGCCATCAACCAATGTGTCTTGAGTACTTGCGACGCCTTGTTCAATTTTCATGGTGCCACTGATTTCATCATAAAAAAAGCCCTGAGCAAAGACATCACGAAAGTCCAAGCTGAGTTTGCGCACCAACGAGTCGAGAGACACGAGGGTAAAAATTCGAGAGCCCTTGTCGCTGACTTCGGTTAAATACCCATCAGAAAGTGACCAATCGACCTGCCCGTAAAGATTTTCAAAATTAAAGTCCATTGGTGTATCTGTCCAGCGCATAGCGAAATCAAAATCCGCACTGGAATCGACAATACCTGAATCAAAATTGAAACGTTTCAAAAATTGTCCAAAATCTTTTGCATCCAACACACCTTCCAATTGTGTCTCTGCGAGACGCTCGGCGCCAGAAAAACGCCATTGGCCAGAGGCGAATAATTTACCCTCGGGGTGTTCTATGCGAAACTCATCGATAGCAACACCTTCTAAGTTTGGTGAGGTATGCATCACAATTTTGCCAAAGTCATTACCTAAGATACGGCATTTGTTACAGTTGAAACGAATCGGTGGAAGATTCATTGCCTGCCATTCAATTTGAGCCGATTCTGTTGCCGAAGACCAAGTGGGCAAATCAACATACTGTGCGTTAATGACCACCCCAGTTCCGAGCCAGTCGTTGTACAAACTAGCTTCTGCACGAGTTTCATCGGAACTGAGCTCAATTTGCCAATTATTATCGGATTGTTTGACTGTGGCGCCAACATTGTGCAAAGTCTGGCCGGCAATATGCAAAGCGTCAGTTTCGATAAAGATCCGTTCTGGTGGCGCAAACAAGCTATTGCCTCGGGCTTGTTCGCTATCGAGTAAGTGATTGATCGCGCTGTACCAGTTCAGCACATCAAGCTCATCTAAAGCTGCCGAGATACTAAATCCTGTCCCCATATTAACTAAAGGAGATGCATTGCCTAAACGCAGATGGGCTCTAGAAAACTGCATCTCAGCATGGGGTAATGCACCAGTGAAATGCACCGAGTTATCTAACCGGGTGGTAACCTGAGAAAACTTTGCATCACCGGTTAAAGTGAGCATTAATTCTCTTGCATTAGCAAAAGGTGGCGGCAAATACCATTCACTTGATAGTAAATTAGCGTCAAGTTGTACGGCGTATGCAAAATCACCATTAGTGGGAAACTCCAAATCCACATGTGCTTGCCATGGTACGGAGCCTGACGTTAATTGTGCATAGCTAGGATTGAGCTGTTCGGCAAGTAGAGCGCTATCAAAATCACCGCTGAGTCCAATTTTTGCTTGATAGCCGCTATCCTGCTGAGACAATGATAGGTCTAAATCGATCATTTGTTCGAGGAGTCTAGCGGTTAACGTCGGAGCTGATATGTTTGAATTGTCAAACGCCAAGGTACCGCTGACATTTTTGAGTTGGGTATCAATATTTTTGATAAACACATAATTATCATCAAAAGTAACCGAACCTTGAGCGTCCACTTTGGACCCGGATAAAGGAATTGAAAGGTTTAACTGTGTAGATAATACATTGGATACAATGATATTTTCAGACAATACTTTGCCTAAAGAGCCAGCTAAACTTGATTGTTGCATGACTTGAGAAACCGCAAAGCCAGAACCACTGCCTTGTGCATCAATGGTCAATACCGATTGACTGTTCAACCCTGGAATGGATGCGTACATATCAGAGACGGCGACATCACCTAAGGTCGCGCTAGGTGCATACATAAACAAGTCTGCATTAACAAAATCCAGTGTCAGCGCTAAGTTTTCCAACATTGGCCAATCAGGCGCAAACACAAAGTCTGCCTCTTCTATCACGACTTGTGCTTGAAACACGCCAGAGTTATCGGCGAATGGAAAATCCGTCGGCACACCATCCCACAATAAAGTAGCGGATTTGACTTGGCCGGTTTGATTCTCTGTATCTAAAGCGCGCATCAAATATCGGTAAGTCTGCTTACCCATCAGCTGAGTGGGCAAAAGAGCCGTAATGTTCTTGACGGTATCTGGCTCTAAACTTGCGTGCAGTTGCAAGCGCGTATTGTATTGCGCAGATACAAATAGGTCCGTTAATTCACTTTTCAATGTTAAAGTACTTGGTGCTAAGACAAACGTATCTTCGACAATGTTTGCAAAAATATCTGCCGATAATTCACTGTATTCCAAATCTTCAGCAAGAGTATGGGGGCCGGTAAATAACATACCATCAACCGCATCAATGGTGCTTCTGATAGCTGTTAGCGCCCCTAATCGATGCCAATAAGTGTCGAGGTTAAGATTGTTGATGCCAACGTGCTCTTGGGCTTCCCAACCCGCATTAGCAAAACGTAGAAAACCGGCTTGCTCTTTGTCTGAAAGCCAATATAAACCGACTTCTGCAAGTTCTCCAGTCAGTTCTATGGGGGCGGCTTTAGGGTTGATTATTGCCAATATGGGCGCAAACATCGCCATAGGGATTGGGGTTGTTAGGACAAAATCACTTTGTCCATTGGTGTATAAGCGCCCCGCTAAAGTAGTGCTAGTCGCAATATCATTCACACTTAGGTCGATCTCATTGAGCGATACCGACCAATAGTCACGCTCAGGACGCATTACCCAATTAAATTCTTCATTTTTAACAATAATACTTTGTTCGTTATTTTGAATTTGGATATCAGTTGGTGCTACGTGACCAGTAACTTGAATTATCTGATTACTTTGAATGTCGACCCATGCTGAGCTGGATAAAAGACTCGTTTCAGCAACGTGTTCACGAAATTTGATGGGTAACAAATCACGCACAGGTAAGGTATCTGCGGCAAAATAAATTTGTCCCTCTAGAGCATGGGCGCCACCGGTCAAAGCGATAGACAAAGTCGCAAGCTCAGACTGTGAATCGGCACTCAAAATGCGCCCTATACCAGTGTGTTGATTGTTGCGGTTGAGCCATTTTAGTTCCGCGATGCGGTAGTTTTGTTCATAGCCCTCTGCAAGGAACTGGATATTGAGGTTGTCGATAGAAAAGTAAGTTAATTGTTCAATAAATAAGGTTTTTAGTAAGGGAACTAAAGCAGCAACATCATCATTTGATGTGGTTTGATCTTGTATGGGTTGAGGTAATAACGTCACCGCAGCATTGCGCAGCGCAAACTCGTGGGTGATGAGGGTCATCTGGGCAAATGATTCAAAGACATCTACGCTGATCGTAAGATGCTCGACCATAAACGCATTTTGAGAGTTATCTAAAATTGATAAGTTGACCAATTCTAACGTAGGCCCTTGGTTGTCCCAACTTCCTTTTAGTTGCTCAATGGTTACCTGCGCGTTGAGTCGCTCAGAAAGGTGCTGTGAAAGCTGAAAATTGATACTGTCAACATGAGGTAGACTTAAGCGTATGGCAGAAAGCAAAACTGCGACCAAGACCACACATAGCGCAAAACTTTGCCACATAAAGGCAATGCTTTTGCGCAAAAAATGGCTGGTATTACTTTCGCTCACTCAAACGTACTCACTCTACTTTTGTGTATGGTATCACATCATAACGACGTCAAATTTGTCTTGGCTATACAAATGTTCGGTTTGTACTTTGATTTGCTTCGTCACAAATGCCTCAACCTCCGCCAACATTGGAAACTCTTCACCCATTAATGCATCCGCAACCGCGGGTGCTGCATACACCACAAATTTGTCGGCATCATAAGCGCGATTAACTCGAACAATTTCTCGCATAATTTCAAAACAAACTGTTTCGATGGTTTTGACTGTGCCTCTACCCTGACACACTGGGCATTCATCACACAAAACGTGCTCAAGACTTTCTCGAGTGCGTTTACGGGTCATTTCGACTAAACCTAAAGAGGTAAAACCCATAATATTAATCTTAGCGCGGTCTTTAGCACATGCCAGAGTTAATGATTGTAAGACACGTTTTTGATGCTCAGGTTCCTCCATATCAATAAAATCGATCAAAATCATGCCACCTAAATTGCGCAATCTAAGCTGTCGAGCAATGGCTTGAGTCGCTTCTACGTTGGTGTTAAATATGGTTTGTTCCAAATTGCGATGCCCAACAAAGGCACCGGTATTAATATCTACCGTGGTCATCGCTTCTGTTTGGTCGATGATGAGGTAACCCCCGGATTTAAGATCAACCCGTCGTTTTAGTGCGCGTTGCGTTTCATTTTCGACATCATACAAATCAAAAATAGGCCTATCACCCGTGTACAACATTAATTTGTCAGTTAACTCAGGGACGTATTCGGCAACAAAATCAACGAGCTCTTGATAAGCAAGTTTCGAGTCAATTTGGATTTTTTCTATTGGTGTGCCAGTAAAATCTCGAATCACACGACGTGCTAAGGGTAAATCCTCAAATAAAACATAGCGTTTTTTGTCACTGTAGCGACTTTTGATCTTATCCCACAGACGTCTTAAAAAAGCAGCGTCTTGCTCTAATTCATTACCTGCTACGCCTTCAGCTGCTGTGCGTAAAATGAACCCACCTTGTTCGTCACACAAAGGAGCAACGAGCTCTTTTAGGCGTTGTCGTTCGGTTTCATCTTCAATTCTCTGAGAGACTCCGACATGCGTCACTGAAGGCATAAATACCAAATAGCGAGAGGGAAGAGTGATATCTGTTGTCAGACGTGCGCCTTTGGTACCGATAGGATCTTTGACCACTTGCACAACAATGCTTTGTCCTTCTCGCACGAGCTCGCGGATATCTTTTGTAGCAATATTACTTGGCGCTACATCCTCAGCAACTTCAGAGTGAATTGCAATGTCTGATGCGTGTAAAAAAGCGGCCTTATCCAAGCCAATATCAACAAAAGCCGCCTGCATACCAGGTAAAACACGGGAAACTTTTCCTCGATAAATATTGCCAACCAGTCCTTTTTTGGTGTGACGTTCGATGTGAATTTCTTGCAAAATACCATTTTCAATCAAAGCCACACGTGACTCAGATGGTGTAACGTTAATTAATAACTCAGCACTCATCGATAACTCCTACTTTACGCAATAACGCGATACTCTCTACCAATGGTAACCCAACAATCGCGCTATAACTACCTTCGCATGATGCAACAAATGCCCCTCCAATACCCTGTATAGCATAACTTCCAGCCTTATCTGCAGGTTCGCCAGTGCGCCAATACGCTCGGGCTTGTGCTTCAGAGATCTCTGTCAGAGTGACATTTGCGATATTCAAAATAGCGTGACGCTCAATATGTTCCGGGTTATACCGTACTAGGGCAGTGGCTGTATAAACTTGGTGGGTCTCCCCGCTCAAAGCCGTCAACATCGTCACGCAATCAGCTTCATCGCAAGGTTTACCCAAAATTTGGTTCTCAAACCCAATACTGGTATCACTGCCCATGACCCAAGTGTTTGGATAAGTGTGAGCAATCACTTCGGCCTTAGCTATTGCTAGCCGATTAACGTAGTCACTGGCAACTTCATCGGGCAAAACAGATTCATCAATATCCGGCGTCGCGGATGTAAAGGTAAGTCTTTGTTGGGTCAGAAGGTCTATGCGTCTTGGTGAAGAAGACGCTAGCACAAAATCAGATCGTTGTTGCCACATCGACTGTCCTTAATGTCGCAAGCGTTCTCTGCGAACGCGATTGAGCAACCAAAAACACCAAGGCCATAAAAACATTGTCGTGGCAATTGGCCAAAAATAATTTAAGTGAAAAAAGGCATCGTTGAGCCAATGTTGTAACCAAAATAACACCATATTATAAAAGGCGGTATAGAGCCCTAAAATTCCACTTTGTTGCCAGATTGAATAATTTTTGAAACGCAAATGATGAATCGATGCGACATACATAACCAGCGAAAACGCCAAAGCATGCATACCCAAGGTATAGCCTAATAAAACATCTAAGACTAGCCCATATAAAAACGCTATGCCAATATTCATATTTTGCGGATGAAACATATTCCAAAACACCAAACCCATCAACAACCAGTCTGGTCGATAAGTACCAAAGCTAATGGGCATTGGAATGATTTCAAGTACCGTACACACCAGTAAGGACAAATGAATGTGAATGCGATTGATCATTGGCCATCCATGCGTTGGGCTTGATCGCTTAAGGTCGCTTGAGTATCAAGGAGTAGCAAATAGCGGATCCGGTCTAGACGTGCAAGAGGCGTCGCGTTGACTTGAGCGAAGGGTTTGGATTCATCGCGCACGATGTCAGAGACAATACCGACAGGGTAACCGGCAGGGAACACTTCACCTAAACCAGAACTCACTAACAAATCACCAATTTCAACATCTGCACTGTGGGCGACGTATTTGATATTCAAACGATTGGTATTACCTGAACCGTTGGCGATAAGGCTCACGTTGTTGCGCAGTATTCGCACTGGGATTGCATGCGCAATGTCGGTGATCAGCAAAACTCGGCTATCAGTAGGGGCGATATCACTTATTTGCCCAACAATGCCTTGGTCATCAAGTACGGGTTGCGACAAAAACACGCCGTCAAGGGCTCCCTTATTAATCAATACTTGTTGTGAATAGGGGCTATTGTCAACAGCAAGCAGCTCTGCAATGGTTTTTTGAAATTCTGGGGCCAAAGGCGCATCCATCAAACTTCGCAGCTGGGCGTTTTCTTCCTTAAGGATCTCAAAGCGCTGAGATTTTTCACGAAGTTGCATTATTTCGGAAATCAAAATTTCTCGTTCGGCTAACAAGTCAGCTTGAGTCACAAACAAGTCAGAACTTTCTTCCAAAAACTCACCTGGAAGTGATGCGATAAACTTGATTGGGTAGACCAGTGAATTTAAGGTCACTCGCATCGGTTTAGAGAATTGATAAAGTCCATCAGCGATAAGTAACGAGACCGCACAAATCACCGCTACAAATAAGCGTAATTCTAGAGAGGGGCCAATGTTAAATATCGGTTTCATATCAACTAACTATGCGATTAAAAAAGCAAAAAAGGCAACTTGAGTTGCCTTTGCGTATTTATTCGTAACTGAACAAATCACCACCGTGCAAATCAATCAAGTCAAATGCTTGGCCACCCCCGCGAGCTACACAGGTCAGCGGGTCATCGGCGATCACGACAGGTATCCCAGTTTCTTCCATGAGCAAACGGTCAAGGTCTTTCAAGAGAGCGCCACCGCCGGTTAGGACCATACCGTGCTCAGAAATATCTGACGCGAGTTCTGGTGGAGACTGCTCCAACGCGACCATGACAGCGGAAACAATGCCAGTGAGAGGCTCTTGTAGAGCTTCTAAAATTTCGTTGCTGTTAAGTGAAAAGCTCCGAGGTACGCCTTCAGCAAGGTTCCGCCCGCGAATTTCAATTTCTTTGACTTCTTCAGCAGGGTACGCAGCACCAATTTCGTGTTTGATTCGCTCAGCCGTTGCTTCACCAATTAATGAACCAAAATTGCGGCGCACATAGTTGATAATGGCTTCATCAAATTTGTCTCCGCCGATACGGACGGAAGATGAATACACCACGCCGTTCAAAGAGATAATGGCCACCTCTGTGGTACCACCGCCGATATCCACTACCATTGAACCAGTGGGTTCTGATACCGGTAGCCCTGAACCGATGGCGGCAGCCATGGGTTCATCAATCAAATACACTTCACGAGCACCGGCACCTTCCGCAGATTCCTTTATTGCTCGTCGTTCGACTTGCGTTGAGCCACACGGGACACATACTAACACTCGCGGCGATGGTAATAGGAAATTATTATCGTGAACTTGTTTGATAAAATGCTGAAGCATCTTTTCTGTGACATTAAAGTCGGCAATGACTCCGTCTTTCATCGGGCGGATGGCTTTTATATTCCCAGGGGTTCGACCTAACATGCGTTTTGCGTCACTGCCGACGGCGGCAACACTGCGAGGTGAGCCTGCACGTTCTTCACGGATGGCGACTACAGAAGGTTCATTTAGGACAATGCCCTGACCTTTCACATAGATCAATGTATTTGCCGTACCTAAATCGATGGATAGGTCATTGGAAAAAATACCACGGAGTTTTTTAAACATGTACAGCCTATTTATAGTTATCTATTGCCAGCAATAACGTTGTATTCTAGGGTAAGTTGCAATGATTTTCATGTGTTTTTTGCTTCGACTCTCAAATTACCCAAGCCACTTCTTAAACTCAGTTAATTTTCGTTTACTTACCGGAATGATCGTGCCGTTGGATGAGGGAACAACTTTTTATGAAATCGGCAGTGTACCTGTAGTGGGGATAAGCATTGGTTACCGCTTTTAACAAAAAGGGCTTGTGTTAACACAGGCCCTTTTTCGTTACAACTAAATGGATTTTCTGTTACTGCCTTCGCTGACTCAGAATGGAATATCGTCGTCCATATCAAAGTCAGGCTCACTGACGGGAGGGGTTGGTTTTTGTGGCGCGGCAGATGGCTTGAATCCTCCGGTATTGCCACTCGCTGGATTGTTCCGTGGCGCACCGCCACCCATATTGCCTCCGCCCATATTGCCTCCACCCATGCTGCCTTCGCCACGGCTGTCGAGCATTTGCATTTCGTTGGCAACAATTTCTGTGGTGTAACGGTCATTGCCGGATTGGTCTTGCCATTTGCGGGTTTGCAATTTACCTTCAATGTAAATTTTAGATCCTTTTTTAAGATACTCACCGGCAATCTCGGCAAGACGTCGATACATAACGATGCGGTGCCATTCGGTTTTTTCTTGAGGTTGACCTTGTTGATCTTTCCAGGTTTCACTGGTTGCAACACTTAAATTGGCGATTGCGTTCCCGTTTTGCGCATAGCGTATTTCTGGGTCGTTGCCAAGGTTGCCAACGATGATAACTTTGTTAATGCCTCTTGATGCCATGACTCACCTCTGTCTTATTGTACGGCTTGTTGTGCTTGCGCGAGATCAAAATGCGTTGTGTCGACTTTGAGATACGCTGCTTGTTCGGTTTCCACAATGGTGATGTCGACTACGCCATCCAATTGGCGCAGTGTATCGCTCAGCTCGGCGACCGACCATTGTGCAATATTGACGCTAAGTGTAACCCTTTTAAAGCGGGTTTGCCTAGGCAGGCGTGACAATAAAATAAGCCATGCGATGCATACGCCAATGACCACAGTATATAGAACGGCGTTAGAAAAGCTACTGGCCAATAGACCAGTTAGGGTGCCGCCTAAAAAAGCACCAAAGAACTGGCTGCTCGCATAGATTCCCATAGCGCTGCCTTTGGCGCCGGCAGGTGCGATACTCGATACCATAGAAGGTAAGTGAGCTTCTAGGTAGTTAAAACCAGTAAAAAATATCACACCAATACCGATCAACCAGAACAGTGAAAATGCGTCATTGTGATGACTCCACCACAAACCGCAAAATGCGCACATCAACAGTATCACCGATAGCAATAGAGTGCTTTTTACCCAATGTTCCCCCATTCGAATCAGGACCAATAACCCAACTAAAGACATTGACAAAACTGGGAGATACACTTGCCACTGATGGGCTAAGTCTAGTCCTTGAGCATCGAGCAACACAGGCAATTGAATGAATAAAACCGTAATGAGTAAATGCAGTATGCACACACTGACGTTCAAAATGGCAAGTTGAGGATGAAATAACATGTGTTTGAGCTGAGTCGTCTGCGGTAAAATATCCCCCATCGGGGCGATGTTTACGGCATTTGGTACCGCAAAAACAACCAGTAACACACCTATCAATGCCAGTCCGGCCGTAAGATAAAAAATCCCTGATAACCCTCCGCTATTCGCTAATGCCGGGCCGATCAACAAAGCGAGGTAGAACGATAAGCCAATGCTAATGCCAATGATAGCCATCACTTTAGTGCGTTGGTTTTCTCGAGTAACGTCAGCGGCTAACGCCATGACGGCACCCGCAATGGCACCAGCTCCTTGCAGCACTCGACCAACGACCAACCACACCATACTGTCAGCTTGAGCCGCTAGCAGCGAACCAATGGCAAAGACGATCAGACCAGCAATGATCACGGGTTTACGGCCAATCTTGTCAGAAAGCATACCGAACGGGATCTGTAAGATAGCCTGGGTCAGACCGTACCCCCCAATGGCCAGTCCCATGTATAGAGGCGTATAATCGTGATATTGCGAAGCCAAAATAGCCAAAACAGGCATGACCATAAATAGGCCTAGCATACGGCTCATATAAATTGCAGCAAGTGAAAAGGCCGCTCTTAATTCAGTTGGATTCAAAATCATTCAAAAAAGAGTAAAAAGTTCGCGAATTCTACCACAGCTTGACCCAATGTGATCAATACACAGTGGATTGCGTAAAAGTCTCTAATAAAACACACATTTATGGCATACTACAGGTTTGCTATTTATACGCATTTGGTTATCCATGGATAAAATCGAAGTACGCGGCGCTCGCACCCATAATTTAAAAAATATTTCTTTGGACATTCCTCGCGACAAGCTTGTCGTGATCACCGGTTTATCCGGCTCTGGTAAGTCGTCTTTGGCGTTTGATACATTATACGCCGAAGGACAACGGCGCTATGTGGAATCGCTCTCTGCTTACGCTCGGCAGTTTTTATCCATGATGGAAAAGCCCGACGTTGATTTGATCGAAGGCTTGTCTCCAGCGATTTCGATTGAACAAAAATCCACCTCTCATAACCCCCGTTCGACCGTAGGCACTATCACCGAGATTTACGATTATTTAAGATTGTTATTTGCTCGGGTTGGCACACCGCGCTGCCCTGATCACGATGTGCCGTTAGACGCTCAGACCATTTCACAGATGGTGGATCGAGTATTGGCGATGCCTGAAGGTGAAAAGCTGATGTTATTGGCACCCGTGGTACAAGAGCGCAAAGGGGAGCATCTCAAAACCCTCGAGGCACTTGCTGCTCAGGGTTATATTCGTGCAAGGATTGATGGTGAAGTATGTGATTTATCGGACCCTCCTTCGTTAGATCTGCACAAAAAACACACCATTGAAGTGGTGGTCGATCGCTTTAAGGTTCGTGATGATTTGCAATTACGACTTGCTGAGTCATTCGAGACGGCAATCAATCTGTCTGGTGGTAATGCCAAAATCGCGTACATGGACGAACCAGACAAAGAAGAAATCATTTTTTCAGCTAACTTTGCGTGCCCACATTGTGGGTACAGTATTGTCGAGTTAGAGCCGCGTTTATTTTCGTTTAATAACCCAGCTGGAGCTTGCCAAACCTGTGATGGCTTGGGCACGAGACAATTCTTTGATCCGTCGCGAGTCATAGTTAACGATGAAATTTCCTTATCGGGTGGCGCGATTCGAGGCTGGGATAAGCGCAGTTTTTATTATTACCAAATGCTACAAGCGGTCGCTGATCACTATGGCTTTGACTTGACGAAACCCCTTAATACCTTAGATAAAAAACACATTGATATTGTATTACATGGTTCTAAAGGAACGGCCATTAATTTCAAGTACATCAATGAGCGTGGCGATATCATGCAGCGCAAGCATCCTTTTGAGGGAGTTATCCCCAATATGGAGCGCCGCTACAAGGATACTGAGTCCAATACAGTGCGTGAAGAATTATCCAAATATCTCTCACAGCAACCTTGCTCGGCATGTCACGGCTCTCGATTGCGTCTGGAAGCTCGCAATGTCTTTGTTGGTAACACTAGCTTACCGACTATTACGACCATGTCGATTGAAAACTCGTTGAAGTTTTTTAATGACTTGGAGCTGCAGGGGCAAAAAGCGGCAATTGCTGAAAAAATCCTAAAGGAAATTCAGGATCGTCTTAATTTCTTAGTCAATGTTGGTCTTAATTACCTCACGCTAGAACGCAGTGCCGATACGTTATCGGGTGGTGAAGCGCAGCGCATTCGCTTAGCAAGTCAAATTGGAGCCGGTTTAGTTGGAGTGATGTATGTGCTCGACGAACCAAGTATTGGCCTGCATCAGCGTGATAACGAGCGTTTACTTAAAACGTTGAGACACTTGCGGGATTTGGGTAATACGGTGTTGGTGGTTGAGCACGATGAAGATGCCATCCGAGAAGCTGATCATGTGATTGATATTGGTCCCGGAGCCGGTGTGCATGGTGGTGAAATCATCGCCCAAGGGACTATGCACGATATTATGGGTTCTCCCGATTCGTTAACGGGGAAATATTTGTCAGGTCGAGAAAAAATAGACGTCCCAACCAAACGCAATAAACCCAAAAAAGGTGGTTGGGTAACCTTAACTGGTGCGACGGGCAACAATCTGCAAGATGTGACGTTAAAAGTCCCAACGGGCTTAATGACCTGTGTCACAGGGGTGTCAGGTTCAGGTAAGTCGACCTTGATCAACGATACCTTTTACAAAATAGCCCAGCGCGAACTAAACAACGCGACGACCAATGAGCCAGCACCGTATAAGTCCATTACTGGTTTGGATAAGTTAGACAAGGTCGTAGATATTGACCAATCCCCGATAGGTCGTACTCCGCGATCTAATCCTGCGACGTATGCTGGAATATTTACGCCGATTCGAGAAATTTTTGCCGGTACCCAAGAAGCGCGGTCACGCGGCTATAAGCCAGGTCGGTTTAGCTTCAACGTCAAAGGCGGTCGTTGTGAAGCATGTCAGGGTGATGGGGTGATCAAAGTCGAAATGCATTTTTTGCCCGATGTATACGTTCCGTGCGACGTGTGTAAAGGAAAACGCTACAACCGTGAGACGCTAGAAATTCGCTATAAAGGCAAAAATATCCACGAAATCTTAGAGATGACGGTCGAAGACGCGCGCGAGTTCTTCGATGCGATCCCAGCAATTAATCGCAAACTACAAACCTTGATGGATGTAGGTTTAAGCTATATTCGTTTAGGCCAAGCTGCCACGACGTTATCCGGTGGTGAAGCACAGCGTGTGAAACTTGCCAAAGAGCTGTCTAAACGCGATACAGGACAAACCTTGTATATTTTAGATGAACCAACGACGGGTTTGCACTTCCATGATATCAAGCAACTGCTTGAGGTGCTGCATCGCTTACGGGATGCGGGCAATACCATGGTGATCATTGAGCACAACTTAGACGTGGTAAAAACAGCAGATTGGATTGTTGATATCGGTCCAGAGGGTGGTTCAGGAGGGGGCCAAATCATCGCCCAAGGCACGCCAGAAGAAGTTGCCGAATCAACCGTCTCACATACTGGTCGGTTTCTAAAGCCTATGTTGCAATAGGGAGTATTTAAGGTGCTATTGGATCTACTCAAACAACTCTACGGCCATACCTTTCATGGAATAGCCAACCGACGCAATATCGCCTTCCCAGCGAGTGGTGGTTAGTTTGCCAGTGATCCATACCGCATCATAAAGACTTTCAATTGGAATGCCTTCTGCAAAAGTCACATGCACGATTTGATTAGAGGGTGGCGGTGGAACATGAATACAGGCACCAAAGTAAGGTACCAACAAAAATTCTTTGGTATGAGTTGCCGTGCCTTCTAACGGGACTACGAATCCTGGGATTTTGACCAAGCGATTGTTCAATGATTCCAACACAGGCGCGTTTGGATCAGCTTGACTCATGTTCATTTGATGATCAATTGTGACATCGGAGGGCACAAAGTCTTGAGGCACCATGTCTTCCCAATACAATTCCACTGGCTCTTGAGCGAGTACAAAACTACTCACTAATATACTTAACACCATTAAAAACCGCATATTAACCCCAACCATTGTTGTTTGAGATATTGTATAACAGTGTTAAGTATAATTCATACAGGTGATTACTTTGCGTAATAGCTCAAGCAGGTTTCTACCTCATCGGCCGAGCCCATCAAAACTGGCACACGCTGATGTATTTCAGTCGGCATGACTTCCAAAATCCTACCGTTACCAGTATTGGCAGCACCGCCAGCGTTTTCCATCAAAAAGGCCATAGGATTGGCTTCGTACAGCAAGCGAAGCTTACCGGGTTTTTTAGGGTCGCGTTTGTCTTGTGGATAAGCAAAAATACCGCCGCGACACAGTACACGATGGATATCCCCGACCATTGCCGCTACCCAGCGCATATTAAAATCGCGACCTCTAGGGCCTTCTTTACCTGCAAGTAAATCGGTCATATAAGCTTGCATCGGTGCATGCCAATGACGTTGGTTCGATGCGTTGATCGCAAATTCTGAGGTTTCGCGAGGCACTTGAATATTGGCTTGGGTCACCAAAAATCCGCCATGGGTTTTGTCTAACGTGTACAAGTGTGTACCGTTACCCGTAGACATCGCCAACATAGTAGAGGGTCCATATAGCACATAGCCGGCGGCGACAATTTGCGTACCAGGTTGCAAAAATGCAGAAGGATCATCCGCGTCTAGCCATTGTGGGGCATGTGTAATAGAAAATATTGTTCCGATCAATGAGTTGATTTCAGTATTAGATGAGCCGTCCAGCGGATCGAAACTCACTAGATACTTACCATCGGGATTGCACGGCACGACATCGTCTTCTTCTTCAGAGGAAATTGCCTTGACATAGCCAGACTCAGACAATGTGTCTTTTAGGATTTGATTCGAGATGACATCGAGTTTCTTCTGGGTTTCGCCTTGTACATTTTCGGATAAGGTTGAACCAAGCACTCCAGCTAGCGCACCTTGGCTGACACGGAATGATATTTCTTTACAGCCGGCTAATAAGGTACGGATCAATAAGATGAGCTCAAGAGGCGCACCATCCTGTTGCAACCGGGAATTGAGTCGTTTCATAAGACGTTATGTCCTTGTATTAATTGTAGATGTAGGGTCAGTATTAAGTGTAACGAAAAACCGAGGTAATGTTAAATCCCAGCTTCGATCTCATACCATTATCTGCTAAAGTATTACCCCATAAATCTAATCATAAAAGCATCCTACTTTCATGCATGTACATATTTTAGGGATCTGTGGCAGTTTTATGGGCGGTATTGCTGCGCTTGCCAAATCGTTAGGCCACACCGTAACAGGCTCAGACCGCAATGTTTATCCACCGATGTCCACCCAGCTCGAGCAATTAGGGATCACTTTAACTGAGGGCTATGATGTCAGTCAGTTTGAACCTGAGCCGGATATGGTGATCATTGGCAATGCCATGTCGCGCGGTAATCCCGCAGTAGAATATGTACTCAATCGCGGCTTACCCTATACCTCTGGTCCGCAGTGGTTGTTGGATAATTTACTTAAAGACCGATGGGTGCTTGGTGTGGCGGGTACTCATGGCAAAACGTCGACTTCCTCGATGCTGGCGTGGATTTTGGAAGACGCCGGTTATACACCTGGATTCTTGATTGGGGGCGTGCCAGAGAATTTTGGCGTGTCTGCGCGTGTGGGTGAAGGCAACTTCTTTGTGATTGAGGCCGATGAATACGACAGTGCCTTTTTTGATAAACGCTCTAAGTTTGTGCATTACCGACCGCGTACTTTGGTGTTGAACAACCTTGAATTTGATCATGCGGATATTTTTGATGATTTGAACGCGATTAAAAAACAATTTCATCACCTTGTGCGCTCAGTGCCACAAAACGGGTTAATTCTTTCCGAAAAACACGACCATAATATGCAAGATGTACTGGAGATGGGGTGTTGGTCAGAGCAAGAGTTTTTGTCTCGCGATTGGGCGGCTGATAAGCTCAGTGAAGACGGTTCGCGCTTTGCAGTATATTATCATGGCGAGCTTCAAGGGAATGTAGAATGGAGCTTAATTGGCGATCATAATGTGCATAACGGTTTGATGGCCATCGCAGCGGCGCATCATGTCGGAGTGACATGTGATGTGGCAATCAAGGCCCTTACATCGTTCGTCAACGTCAAACGGCGTATGGAAATCAAAGGCAAAGTCAACAATGTCACCGTGTATGATGATTTTGCTCATCATCCCACTGCGATCACCACTACGGTCAAAGGTTTAAAAGCCAAAGTAGGCGTTCAGCGCGTATTAGCGGTATTGGAGCCGCGTTCTAACACGATGAAGCAAGGCGTGCATAAAGACGCGCTAGCCTCATGCTGGTCGGATGCAGACGAAGTCTATTTGTTTGAACCGGCCAACTTAGGTTGGTCAATGCACGAAGTGGCCAATGCCAGTACTGTGCCTGTGCATTCTTATCAAGATGTGGACAAGCTCGTTGCCGCTATTGTGGCTGAAGCACAGCCGTCGGATCATATTTTGGTGATGAGTAATGGCGGTTTTGCAGGGATCCACGGTAAACTCATTGACGCACTTAGCGAGAAGTTCGGAGAATAACCAAATGTCTGTACCTACACCATGGGAAAAACGCATCACACTGGCCATTACAGGTGCCTCCGGTGCGCCGTATGCTTTGCGCTTATTGGAGTTGCTCGTTAAAGCGGATTATCAAGTATATGTATTAATCTCCAGTGCAGCCAAAGTGGTATTTGCCACAGAAGAGCAATTGCAATTACCTTCAGGTAAAGATGCTCAAGCAGCATTTTTTACTGAGCGCTTTGCGGCGCAACCTGATCAGATTATTGTCTGTGGAAAAGACGAATGGTTCTCTCCTGTGGCCTCTGGTTCGGCTGCTCCCAAACAAATGATAATTTGTCCATGTTCCACTGGTACATTATCAGCAGTAGCGATGGGCGCTTCGGACAACTTGATTGAGCGCGGTGCCGATGTGGTGCTAAAAGAACGTGGACAGCTCATTCTAGTGCCTCGAGAAATGCCTTTTTCGAGTATTCATCTTGAAAACATGCTCAAGCTTTCTAACATGGGCGCAACGATCATGCCGGCAGCTCCGGGGTTTTATCATGAACCTCAATCTATTGGTGATTTGGTCGATTTTGTGGTGGCGCGTATTTTGGACCATGTTGGTGTGTCACAAGATATTATGCAGCGTTGGGGCTACGGCAAATAGCCTTTTGTGTCGAATAAAATAAAATTAAGAGGCAGTCATGAAATATCTACAGTTAATTATTGCAATGTGTTTGGTGTTAGGTTCGGCACAGGCCTTGGCTTGGGGGCAAATAGGTCATCGAGTATCAGGTGCGATTGCACAAGATTACCTCTCCAAAGATGCACAAGAAGCGTTAAAGGTATTATTTCCGCATGAGTCTCTCGCTGAAATATCCACATATGCGGATGATAATCGCTCTAATCCAGACCCATTTTGGCAAAAAGAAGCCGGTCCCTATCATTATGTCACTGTTCCTAATGGTGAAACCTATCACGATGAACATCATGCACCAAAGCAGGGCGATGCTTATACGGCACTTATGAAGTTTAGTAAGATTGCGACAGACAAAGCACAATCAGTTGAGTTGCGTCGCCGTGCAGTGCATTTTATCGTGCATATTATTGGTGATTTGCATCAACCATTGCATGTTGGCAACGGTACTGACCGCGGTGGCAATGATGTGAAGCTTGAGTTTTTTTGGGAAATGTCCAATCTTCACCGAGTGTGGGATAGTGGTTTGATTGATCGTAAACAGCTTTCGTATACCGAATGGTATCAGTGGCTGAGCCCCAAAATCACAGAGCAACAAAGACAGGCTTGGTCTACATCAGATCCCTTAGTCTATATCAATGAAAGCCAAGCGTTACGCGATGACACCTATCCGCAATCAGGTGAGTATCGTCGTTGTGCTGAGATGGAGCAATGCCAATTATCATGGCAATATCTCTACGATCATTCACCTACGGTCAAACGTCGTTTGTCGATGGCTGGCGTTCGTATTGCTGCCTATCTCAATACATTATTTGCACCTCAATCCAAATAATCGTCACACTAGTTTAAACAAAGTGTCACCGATTAGTCATAAAAGTTAAGTAAGGTTAAATCTATCAAAACGAATTGGTGGATTTGATGAGACTAGCCGCGATTACAGCGATAGACACCCAAATTGTGGTTTGGATTTATCGCTACACGCAACACAAACAATGTCGTCGGATCATCTACTTATCCAGAACGGGTGATGGGCACTTATATCTGCTCATAGGTATCGCTTTGTGGTTGTTTGAACCACAGCATGGTAAAACATTTTTGTATACTGCTTTAATGGCTTATGCATTAGAGATACCCATTTACCTAATGCTGAAAAAAATGTTCAAACGGGCACGGCCTGCAGACTTATTGCAAAATTTTAAGGCGCACATTACGCCATCGGATAAATTCAGTTTGCCAAGTGGCCATACTGCGGCGGCGTTTTTGATGGCTTACATGTTGAGTTACTTTTATCCGGCTGTCATGCCGATAGCGTACCTTTGGGCATACGGGATCGGTATGAGTCGAATCTTGTTGGGGGTGCATTACCCAACTGACGTGATACTTGGTGCAAGTTTAGGAACACTCATTGGGATAATGAGTTTGAAAGGAATCTAAAATAATAATGAAAATATGTTACGGCGTGCAAGGGACAGGGAATGGCCACATTGCTCGCGCTCGAATTATGGCACAAGCGTTTGCGCTCAGGGATGATGTCACGGTGGACTTTTATTTCTCAGGACGAGACGCAGATGCTTATTTTGATATGGAAGTCTTCGGGGAGTATCGCACTTTCCGAGGGCTGACATTTTTCACACACAAAGGATGCGTGGATCCGTGGAAAACAGTTAGTCAAAATAGCCCGATTCAAGCCTATCGAGATATAAAACAATTAGATCTATGCCAATACGATTTGGTGCTCAATGACTTTGAGCCAATAACAGCGTGGGCGGCGAAGAGACAAGGAATAAAATCCATCAGTATCTCGCATCAAGCAGCCTTCCAATATCCTGTTCCACAATCAGGAAAAGGCTTTACTGACCAACTTATCATGAAATACTTTGCCCCTTGTGATATCAGTCTAGGGGTACATTGGTATCATTTTGGTTCCCCGATTATTCCTCCATTTATTCATGAAGAACCCATCATACGACCGAATCGAGAATCAGTTGTTGTCTATTTGCCATTTGAAGATCTAGCCGAAGTGATAGACGTGTTGCAGCCAATTTCCGAGCAGGATTTTGTAGTGTTTCATCCGGATATCAAAGAGGCTTCAAAGCAGGCAAATGTATCCTTGCAACCCCTATCTAAACCCAACTTCAAATACGCCTTACAACACTGCGCAGGAGTCATCGGTAATGGGGGCTTTGAGTTATCATCAGAAAGTCTACGCCTAGGTAAAAAGCTGTTGTTGAAACCACTTAACGGGCAATTTGAGCAGTCATCTAACATCGTTACGTTAAAGGCTCTTGGATTATGCGAAGACATGGGTATTTTGAGTTCAGAAACGATTGAAGATTGGTTATCACTCAAAGATAATCCAATCATTGCTTATCCTAAAACGCCAGAGGTTTTGGTGAATTGGTTACTGGCTCAAGATTATAATGACACACAAACATTGTGTCAGGCCTTGTGGAAACAAGTGACCTTTCCCGCAGACGTATTAAAACGAGCACGTGAATTAATCTATTAGCGTAAAATCTCACTCAGAAGACCTGTTTTTACTTGCAATTTGTAAGCGGGTTGCTGATCATAAGCGCATCATGAATCTGTGTGAAATGTTATGCGTCGCCAACTGATTGGTTTTTTGTGTCTTCTCTGTCTTTGTTTCGGCTTAAGTGCGTGTGGGCAAAAAGGGCCTCTGCGTTTACCACCTGAACCGGCTAAACCCAATCAACAAGTACCATCGATGAGCACTCCCTCCATGCAAGAGCGTTGAAATGGATTATTTTTCTTACCAAAACCAAACTTTATTTGCTGAAGATGTGTCTTTAGCTGAGATAGCAAAACACCATGGCACACCGACGTATGTCTATTCACGTAAGACGTTAGAGCGTCACTGGCTCGCCTTTGACAGAGCTTTGGGTGATCATCCTCATCTGATTTGTTTTGCAGTGAAAGCGAACTCCAATATAGGTGTGCTAAGTGTGCTCGCCAAACTGGGCGCTGGATTTGATATCGTGTCTGGTGGTGAATTGGGACGTGTCATTGCTGCAGGTGGTGATCCGCGCAAAGTGGTTTTTTCTGGCGTGGCCAAAACGCATGATGAAATCCGCTTTGCACTGGAACAACAGATTTTGTGTTTTAATGTCGAGTCGTTCGCCGAATTGGATCGCATTAATGAAGTGGCTGGAGAAATGGGCGTCAAAGCGCCGATTTCACTGCGCATTAATCCAGATGTCGATGCCAAAACACATCCATATATCTCGACCGGTTTAAAAGCCAATAAGTTTGGTATACCGCATCAAGAAGCCATTGCCACTTACGAGTATGCAGCGTCGCTTGCACACCTTGCAATCAAAGGAATGGATTGTCATATCGGTTCACAGTTGACCGAAACGGCGCCTTTTGTTGACGCGCTAGACCGCTTGCTTGGCTTAATTGATAAGCTTGCTGAAAAAGGGATTCATATCAAACACCTCGATGTGGGTGGTGGCCTTGGTGTTACTTACAAAGACGAGTTACCGCCACATCCCAATGATTATGCGTTTGCAATAGCTGACCGTATGCAAGGTCGAGAGGATTTGCAATTGATTATGGAGCCAGGTCGAGCGATTGCCGCTAATGCAGGTGTACTATTAACCACAGTGGAATACCTCAAACAAAACGAAGATAAGCATTTTGCTATTATTGATGCTGCAATGAATGACTTATTACGTCCTGCACTATACAGCGCCTGGCAGGATATTGTCCCGGTCACACCAAGAGGCGAAGATGATCCGACGCCAACGCACAATTTTGACGTAGTGGGTCCGGTTTGCGAAACTGGGGATTTTCTAGGGAAAGACCGTTCACTCAAAATTGCTTCCGGTGATGTATTGGCTGTAAAAAGTGCTGGAGCATATGGCTTTGTCATGGCGTCGAATTACAATACACGGGCTAGAGCGGCTGAAATTTTAGTAGATGGCGATAGCGTTCACGTAGTTCGCAAGCGTGAAGTCATAGAAGATTTATGGGCATTGGAAAGCATCGTTGAATAAACATAATCACCATAGAAATAATAAGAACACGGTTGAATTTGTCAAAATGCACGGATGTGGCAATGACTTTATGGTCATCGATAGCGTCACACAAAATGTGTATTTGTCACCGGAAAAAATCAAACAGCTTGCCGACCGTAATTTTGGTGTTGGCTTTGACCAGCTGTTGTTAGTTGAACCGCCTTATGATCCGGAACAAGATTTTCACTATCGCATATTTAATGCTGATGGCAGTGAAGTCGAGCAATGCGGCAATGGCGCGCGTTGTTTTGCCCGATTTGTCAAAGCCAAGGGACTGATCAACAAAAATCGCATTGCGGTGAGCACCAAATCCGGCAATATTGTATTGTATCTCGAGCGCGATGGGCAGGTCACAGTCAATATGGGTATGCCTAATTTCAAGCCTGAGGCCATTCCGTTGCAGGCGCAAAAACAAGAAAAAACCTACATTATTCGTGATAATGAGCAAACCTTTTTTGTCGGTGCGGTCTCAATGGGGAATCCGCATTGCGTGATCATGGTCGATGATGTGGATGAATATGATGTGCTTGGTGTAGGCGAGCGTTTAGAGTCGCATGAGCGTTTTCCTGCTCGTGTCAATGTTGGTTTTATGCAGGTTATTTCTCGCAAGCACATCAAACTGCGAGTATTTGAGCGGGGGGTAGGCGAGACCTTAGCTTGTGGTACAGGCGCATGTGCCGCGATGGTCGTGGGACATGTGCAAGACAAACTCGATCGTGAGGTCAAAGTCAGCTTGCCAGGAGGAGATCTACTCATCAAATGGCCTAATGCCGATCAGCCAGTCAAAATGACAGGACCCGCGGAAATCGTTTTTGAAGGATGCATACCACTATGAGTCAACACGTATTGACGCCTGAACAAATCGCGGAGTATTTGATTGATAATCCGAGTTTTTTTGTCGAAAATCCAGAAGTATTGCCGGAGCTAAAATTACCAAACTTACACCCGGGCACTGTGTCATTGGTGGAATTACAAACTGACCAACTACGACAACAGTTGCATCAACAACGACAAGAGTTAGCACAATTAATCAGTCATGCCGACCACAATGAGCAGTTATTTCAGATTTTTGCGAGTCTGATGCAGTCTTTGTACGTTTGTGAGAGTATAAATGAGGTGGAAGAGGCACTGTCAGCATCGTTTAGTGGTGAATTGGCATTTACGAATTTTGCTTTGCAAGTATTTGTGACACGGCCTGATTTGGCTGATTTTCAACATCATAAGCTGATTGAAAAGCGCTTCAAAAAAAGCGATTTCTTTTTTGGCCGACTCGCTAAAGACGAAGTAAGACAAATTTTTAATGATAAACAAGTTGGTTCTTGTGCTCTGATTTTATTAGGAACAAAAGAAAAGCTTGGCTTGCTCGCGCTTGGATCAGAGGATCCATCGCACTTTCATCCAGATATGGATACATTGTTTTTGTTGCCTTTAAAACAGTTACTTGAGCAGGTTCTACTCAAAGTCAGAACGTAAGATGTGAATTTATGAGATGCTTTAGACCATTTGCAATGCCCAAGGCCATGACGTTCGACTTGGACGACACGTTCTATGACAATTGGCCTATTATTATGCGGGCTGAGCAAAGTCTAATGCAATTTATTGCTTCATCATATCCTTTGGCCAAACACATCAGTTCAATGCATTGGTTTAGCTTTAAGGCGGAAGCACTACAACAGCACCCAGAGCTCAAACACGACATGGGTAAGCTACGTTTAGCTTCTTTGCGCTTGGGGTTAGCAAGTGCAGGCTATCAGGGCGAAGAGTTAAACACAGCCGTGCAGGCTTGTTTTGAACAGTTTTATACTGTACGCAGTGATTTTACGATAGATGACTCTGTACATGCCGTATTAGAGAGCTTGGCTCAACGTATCCCATTGGTTGCCATTACGAATGGCAACGTCGACTGTGAAGCAATTGGCATTAGTCAGTATTTTTCACATATTTATCATGCAAATACAGAATATCGCTCCAAACCTCATCCCGATATGTTTGATGCAGCAATGGATATTTTAGACCTTCCAGCTAAGCACATTCTTCACGTTGGGGACAATGCATACAACGATGTGTGGGGCGCCCACAAAGCTGGCATGGCAACCGCCTGGTACGCTGCAAACCGCTCTATGTATTTGCGTAAAGAACCTTTTCGAGCTCTGCCATGTGTGCAACTCGACAATCTAAACGAACTACTGCAATTGGTATAAACGATGGATGTTTCTGAACTCTTAGATGGCCTTAATGATCATCAGCGTGAGGCGGTTGCGGCGCCTGAGCAAAATCAACTGGTATTAGCAGGCGCGGGTTCGGGTAAAACTCGAGTGTTGGTACATCGTATCGCCTGGTTAATGAATGTCGTGGGTGTTTCTCCATTGTCCGTCTTGGCCGTTACGTTTACCAATAAAGCGGCTCGTGAAATGCGAGGTCGCATCGAAGCGTTGCAAGGTCAGCCATTACCCAATATGTGGATGGGCACATTTCACGGTATTGCCCACCGCTTGTTGCGCAAGCATGCCAGTGAAGCAAGATTACCCGATGGCTTTACGGTGTTGGATTCAGACGATCAGTTGCGTTTGGTTAAACGCACCATCAAAGCGTTAAACCTCGACGAAAAGCTGTGGCCAGCCAAATCGGCGCAGTGGTTCATCAATGGTAATAAAGACGAGGGTTTGCGCGCTAAGGATGTCGAAACTTTTGGCGATCCCAATCAACAAACTCTCAAGAATATCTATCAAGCTTATCAAGATACGTGCGAGCGTTCTGGCTTGGTCGACTTCGGTGAGTTGTTATTGCGGGCGTTTGAATTATTGCGCGATAACCACACTTTACTAGAGCATTATCAGCGTCGTTTTCAAGCGATCTTGGTGGACGAATTTCAAGACACCAACAATATTCAATACGCATGGTTACGCCTACTCAAATCCGACCAAAATCACACGATGATTGTCGGTGATGACGATCAGTCTATCTATGGCTGGCGCGGTGCCAATGTGAATAACATTAATAAGTTCTTGGAGCACTATCAGGCCACGACGATTCGGCTTGAGCAAAATTACCGTTCTACAGCCACTATCCTCAATGCAGCAAACGCAGTGATCGCTAACAACCAAGGGCGCTTGGGCAAAAACCTCTGGACCGAAGATGAAGAGGGTGAAAAAATCAGCTTGTATGCAGGCTTTAATGAGCTGGATGAAGCGCGGTTTATCGTGTCAAAGATCAAAGAATGGTTTGAGCATGGCAATGCGCTATCTGACTGTGCGATTTTGTACCGCAACAATGCTCAATCACGTGTTTTGGAAGAAGCATTGTTGCACGAGCGGTTGGCTTATCGGATCTATGGCGGCTTGCGCTTCTTTGAACGGCAAGAGATCAAAGATGCATTGAGTTATCTGCGCTTAGTCAATAACACAGCCGATGACGCGGCGTTTGAACGCATCGTCAATACACCTGCGCGAGGCTTAGGTGATAAGTCAATCAGTGTGATCCGTGATTATGCTCGTACCAATAATCTCAGTATGTGGGACGCAAGTAAGCATTTACTTCAGCAAAAGGGCATGAGTCCACGAGCGGCCAATTCTCTCAACACCTTTATTGAGACAGTGGAAAACATCGCTGCGCACATTGAGCCTTTGCCTTTAGAACAAAAAGCCGACCACGCCATGAAGGCCTCAGGTTTGTTTGCGATGTACCAAGCGGAAAAAGGCGAAAAAGCCCAAGCGCGTGTGGAAAACTTAGAAGAGCTTGTGACGGCGTGTAAAACGTTTGAGCCGCCAATGGAAGCCGAAGATATGACCGAACTTTCGGCCTTTTTAGCCCATGCTTCATTGGAAGCCGGTGACAATCAAGCTGAAAAAGACCAAGACGCAGTACAGTTAATGACGATCCATACAGCGAAAGGATTGGAATTTGGGCTGGTGTTTTTGGCAGGAGTCGAAGAAGGCATGTTCCCTTCGAATATGTCCAATGATGAGCCTGGCCGCTTAGAAGAAGAACGTCGCTTGTGCTATGTGGGGATCACTCGAGCGATGCAAAAGCTCTATATTACCCATGCCGAGAGTCGCCGTTTATATGGGCAAGACAAGTTTCATACCGCTTCGCGCTTTATTCGTGAGATCCCAAGTGAGTTCCTAGAAGAAATCCGCCTGCGTCAAAACGTATCGACTCCGGTTTATAATCGCTTTAGTAATAATGCCAGTCATGAGGCATTTGCTGAGACTGGTTTCAGCTTAGGGATGCGCGTTAGCCATGCTAAGTTTGGCGACGGAACGGTTTTGAATTATGAAGGTTCTGGCGAAACTGCTCGCGTACAAGTCAATTTTGATGATTTTGGTACGAAGTGGTTGGTGTTGGGCTTCGCTAAATTGACGCCATTGTAGTTACTTGATCAGGCAGTAGTTGACGATGAGCTTTTCTAGATCTTGCTTCTCAGAGCATATCAGCAAAACATCAATGTACTGCTTGTTGATTTTGTAGATGATCTTGATATGTCCTTTGTTGAATTCGCGATAGGCATTGAAGCCTAAGGAAACAAGGTGTGGTGATAGCGGACACGATTCTGGATGAGAATTTACCTGTTCTGCAAAGTCGTTTATCGTTTTTAAGATGTTCTCGGCAGCTTTATTCGCAGGATAATACGGTGCGAAATGCATCACTAATAAGTCAAACTGTACATAAAACGATTTCGCAAACCTAATTTCCATTTAGTTGGTACTTTTGTTTGATTACATTGTTGAAATCGTCAATTGATACTGTATCCCCATTACTTATCTCATTTTCGGATAAAGTAACAAGCTTAATCATTGCCAAGGCTTCATTCTTGAACTGATGTTGCGCATAGTCTTCTACAACGTATTTAGGCTTTCCATTTTGCGTAATGACTAAGGGTTCTTCTACGCACAAATCAGCTGCATTTTGTTTAAGATAACTTATGGTTTGTATAGGCATATTATATTCCAATCGATAGTGGTTTAAATATAGACTATAAATAGACTAGTTGCAATTTTCCATCAGCTCAGTTTTTACTTGAGCGGGCGTCTCGCCAAGCATCATACGCAAATATACCAAGCGCTGACCAGACCAAGGCAAACGTCACAATCCGGTCAAGGGTAAACGGCTCGTGATATAGGAAAACCGCCAAAACGAACATCAAAGACGGACCGATATATTGGAAGAAACCAAGGGTAGAATAACGAATACGGCGTGCTGCAGCGGTAAAACACAGGAGTGGCGCGGTTGTCACTACGCCCGCCAATATCAGCAAGGTGTTCAATTCAAATGAATTTACCGTAAAATCAATCGTTGGTGAATCAGTATTGAGCCAGAACAGCAGGGCAAAAGGCAACATCAACAAGGTTTCAATGAATAAACCGGGCATGGAATCGACCGCGATTTGTTTGCGGATCAAGCCATAAATACTGAATGAAGCGGCTAGTGCCAAAGCGATGACGGGGACATCGCCGAACGTCAGCACAAGAATTGCTACACCCACCACTGCCATGCCGACGGCAATCTGCTGTAAACGTCGAAAACGCTCACCTAAGAATACAAAACCAAACAACACATTAAACAACGGGTTGATGTAGTAGCCAAGACTCGCCTCAAGCAAATGGTCGTTGTTTACCGCCCAAATAAACAAGCCCCAATTAAAGCCAAGGATCAGCCCTGACAACACGAGAGTGCCAAGAATTTTGGGAGAACGACATGCTTGAACAACTTTGCCTGATTGGGTAAATACGACAATCAACACACCCAATACCACTGCTGACCAAACGACACGGTGCATGAGGATCTCAAGTGCAGGAACTTCGAGTAAGGCCTTAAAATACATTGGGGCAAGCCCCCACATAAAGTACGCAGCAATCGCGAATAATGCTCCAGACTGAGCGGTAGAGGTAGGTATAAAATAAGAACGCGAAAGCATAGAGTGACCTGTGTTGAGTGAGGGCGCATTGTTGTCCAAATCTTAGGCATTTGCAAGCAGATTGATGGGCAGATGATCGGCCTTCTGCTACACTACAGACATTCTGTATTTCCTTGGTTTTCATGTGTTAGACACCACACCACAACTTGTTGATGTGCTCAAGCAACAATTCGGTTACAGTCAATTTCGACCTGGTCAGCAAGGGGTGTTAGATGCCGCGCTCAGTGGCCGTGATGTTATTGTGTTAATGCCTACGGGTGGCGGTAAATCCATGTGTTACCAGCTTCCGGGTTTTGTACTACAAGGCTTGGTAGTGGTGGTGTCACCTTTGATTTCGTTGATGCAAGATCAAGTTGCACAATGTCAAGGAGTCGGTCTCAGAGCGGCGCTCGTGAACTCCGCCCAGGCACCTGAACTAACCGCTCAGGTCTATCAAGATATGCATCGAGAGAGGCTCGATATTTTGTTTGTTGCACCCGAGCGATTATTGCAACGCGATTTTATCCAGCGCTTACAAGAGTTACAGATTGGCTTGATTGCGGTAGATGAAGCGCATTGTGTGTCCCAGTGGGGGCATGATTTTCGTCAAGATTATCGTCGACTAGGGCAACTGCGTCAGGCATTACCAGACATTCCTATGATGGCTTTGACGGCAACGGCGGATTTGACTACCCGAGCCGACATCGAACAACAACTCAATCTGCGCAATCCGTATATTCAGCTATCCAGTTTTGACCGACCCAATATTCGCTATTCGGTCATCAACAAATATAAGCCGCTAGAGCAAATAAAATCGTTCATCCGCAGCCAAGATGGCAGTGGCATTATTTATTGTAATAGCCGCAAGCGCGTGGATGAGGTCAGTAGCAAACTCAAAGAGCAAGGCTACAAAGTCGCTCCCTATCATGCCGGGATGGAGAGCTTCGATCGAGAGTACTCGCAACGATTGTTTCAAAATGACGACGTTGATGTGGTGGTCGCCACAGTGGCATTTGGCATGGGGATCAACAAATCAAACGTCAGGTATGTCATTCATTACGATCTACCGCGCAGCATCGAAGGCTATTATCAAGAAACCGGTCGAGCTGGGCGGGATGGATTGCCGGCAGAGGCGGTCTTGTTGTTCAGTGAAAAAGACGCTGCTCGAATGCAAGATTGGATCACACAATCTGATTCACCAAGGGCAAATGTTGAGTTAGAAAAGTTTTCTGCGATGCATCGTTTTGCTGAAGCGCAAACCTGTCGCAGGCAGATTTTACTCAATTACTTTGCTGAATTCAGCGCCGATAAATGTGGAAATTGTGATGTATGCTTAGACCCGCCCACGCACTTTCCTGCCTTACAAGTTGCGCAAAAAGTCCTTTCATGTGTTTATCGAATGCGGATGCAGGGCACGGCCAATCAAGTGGTGGATGTCTTAAAAGGCCGTGGCGGACAAAAAGCCGTTGAGCAAGGCTACAATCAACTATCTACCTTTGGCATTGGTAAAGACCGCTCAGATGAATATTGGCACAACATCATCCAGCAACTAGTTCATCTTGGGTATTTGCGCGTCGATATTGTTGAGTATGGCGCACTAAAACTAACCGAGCCGAGCAAAGAAGTGTTGCAAGGCAGAGTGTCTCTTGAATTAGCGGTCCCACGCACGAGTGTGGGCAAACCGGTTTTCAATGCGACTCAGAATTACGACAAGGCGTTATTTGCCAAACTTAAAGCCTTGCGCAAAAGTATTGCCGATGAGCACGACATCCCGCCATACGTGGTTTTTTCCGATGCCTCTTTGGTGGATATGGCCAAACAACTGCCGACAACACAGTTTGACTTTTTACAAGTCAATGGGGTGGGGCGCGTAAAGTTAGACAAGTATGGCGATGCGTTTTTGCGTGTGATAGAAACGCATCTAACCAAGGACTGACTGATTTAGGCGGCGTTTTTGGGGCCAAATTGATACTCGCCACCTTTGTCTAGGGCTTTTATATAAGCTGGGCGAGATTGCATTGCGTCAACGTAGCGTTTGATATGAGGCAGAGTTTGTTCATTGCGTGTTGCACAAATAGCCTCTAATGGAAACAGCATCATAACATCAACGATGGTAAACCGGTCGGCAACAAAAAATGTCTCGCCTGCAGCATGCCGTTTGGCAAGGTATGCTTCGACATAAGCAAGATTGGCTTGACCGTTTGGACGGTAATATGCATCCATAATCGCATCAATGACTTTATCCGCGATATTGCGCACTAAAAATGGCTTTTTCTTGGCTTTCGCTTTGCCCATAACCAGTTCCGCAATGAGTGGAGGCATAATCGTACCTTCACAAGCGTGTAACCAATATAAATAATCAGCATGGGCTTCTTCATCAGGGCCTATACGCAGATCCGCTTTGCCATAATGTGTGGCAAGGTATTCAACGATGGCGCCGCTTTCAGCAAGGGCGATGGTCGGTTTATCCGCTTGTTCAATCGTGACAACAGGGGAGCGACCTAATGCAAAAATCTTTTTTAGGCTTTGTGGCGCTAATTGCGTTTTTGGATCTCGCGAATGGGTTGTAATGGAATAATCGAGTTCGAGCTCTTCTAACAGCCATAAAATTCGTTGCGAGCGTGAATGATTAAGGTGGTGCAAAGTAATCATAATATATCCTCAAATAGCCCTGTTACATACGCATGACTTTGGTAAAATGGTTTAGTCTTAACTAAAATAACTCATTATGTCGGCACATTTTACATACACTTATGCGCAGGAACTGGCAGAAACGGCTCCTGCCATTAAGCCAACCCCATTATACAAGCCTCAGTTACAAGTTGTTAACAAGTCTTTTTGGGAGCAATTACAACTTCCTGACAGTTGGTTAGAAGGTAATGAATTAGTCACACAAATTTTTGGTGAAGATACCCCATTAAACAAACATTCAGTCGCACAAAAGTACGGCGGTCATCAATTTGGTCAGTGGAATCCCATGTTAGGTGATGGTCGGGGATTGTTGTTGGCTGAAGTCATTGATACTAATGGCAAAAAAGTGGATTTGCACCTTAAAGGCGCAGGGCCGACACCCTGGTCTCGGCACGCTGATGGTCGAGCGGTGTTGCGCTCCACAATTCGTGAGTATTTAGCGAGTGAATACTTACACGCTATTGGAATCCCAACTTCAAGAGCCTTGTGTTTGTTCACCACGGATGAGCCGGTGTATCGAGAAAAGCAAGAGCGCGCGGCAATGATGATCCGAACCGCACCGAGTCACTTGCGCTTTGGGCATTTTGAGTACTATCACCACACTGATGACCAAACCAATCTCGATGCGCTATTTGACTACGCGTTCAAGTACCATTTTGTCGAGCAAAGCAAAGCAGATAATCCTCATTTAGCCATGTTCAAAGCCATCATTCAATCTACGGCTAAGCTGATTGCACAATGGCAAGTTTATGGCTTTAATCACGGGGTAATGAACACGGATAACATGTCAGTGCATGGGATAACGTTTGATTACGGTCCTTATGCTTTTTTTGATGATTTTGAACCGCATTACATTTGTAATCGTTCAGATCATCAAGGACGTTATCGCTTTTCAGCCCAGCCAGGCATTGGTTTGTGGAACTTAAATGCGTTGGGTCAAGCGTTTCGGCGTTATGCATCGATTGATGAGCTCAAAGAGGCGTTGCAGACTTATGAACCGATGTTGTTAGATACATATCATCGTTTAATGTGTCAGCGCTTAGCCATGCCCTTTAGTCAAGAACATGTTGAAGTCGCGACTGAGTTTTTGACTTTGTTGCAACAACCCGCGAGAGACTATCATTTGAGTTTTCGAGCGCTAGCGGATGCGTCTGATTGGCAAGCGATTAAAGCACTGCGGAATGATTATGTGGACATTAAGCGTTTTGATAATTGGGTAACACGTTATCAAGAGATCATCGGCCCGACGCCATTTTTGGAATTTCAAATCCAGCTACAACAAGTCAATCCAGCTATTGTATTACGTAATCATCATGCGCAAAGCGTCATTACTGCGGCACAAGAGGGTGATTTTTCTTTGTTTCATAGTTACTTAGACGCGTTGATGAATCCGTTTGAGCCGACCAGTGAACAACGCTATTGGGCAAGTGCGCCCGAAGCGGACAATAAAGGGATTGCTTTGTCTTGCTCAAGTTGAGCTTATACTCGCATGTCTGCGTAAAAGTGGGTATTATACTCGCCCATTGAAACTGAGTACCCAAAAGATGCAAAAATACCAATTTGTCAGTGCTGCCAAACTCCCAACTCGAAAAGGCGAGTTTACCATTCATGGCTTTGTTGATACTGAGACGCAACAGGAACATGTGGCTTTGACTTATGGCCAGTGGCAAGCGGATGATGTCGTACCTATTCGCGTACACAGTGAATGCTTGACTGGAGATGCGTTATTTTCAACACGTTGTGATTGTGGTTTTCAATTAGAAAAAGCTATGTCAAATATTGTTGAAAACGGCATTGGGGTCTTGTTATATCTACGTCAAGAGGGACGGGGCATTGGCTTGCTCAACAAAATCCGCGCTTACGAATTACAAGATACCGGCCTTGATACGGTTGAAGCAAACGAGCACTTGGGGTTTGATGCAGATCTGCGAGAATACGGGATGTGTCAGTTTATGCTGGCTCATTTAGGCGTGCAAAACGTCAAACTCATGACGAATAATCCCAAAAAGGTCAAAGCGTTAACGGAACTGGGTATTAATGTTGTGGAACGCAAGCCCATCGATCATGGGATGACAGAAGACAACAAGAACTACCTCAAAACCAAAACCGAGAAACTTGGTCACGAGTTCGATCCGCATTTATTCAAATAAGCTCTATTTTGCTAGATAATCGATGGTCGCCGTGACAAACCGTGAGGGCGAGTCAGGATCCATATTAAAATACAAAGAGGGCTCAATAAGCTCCACTTCCATCAATTGCCATTGACCTTTGTTGTCTACCAAATCAACTCGAGCATAAAGACACTCACTGGGTAAAGCAGTCAGTACCTTCTGCGCGACATCAAGTTGCGCTGGAGTTGGTTGAACCGAATACAGTTGCCCACCGTGTTCTTCTTGGACCCGGAAATCCCCTGTTTTAGGCACCTTCTTAATCGTATGCGAATACTGCCCATTAAAGAAAAATAAAGAGTATTCACCGTCATCCACAATGGCCGACAAAAATGGCTGGACCATACACTCTGTATTAGCAAAAACACTTTTTAGCTCGGCTTCTTGGGTTGGCAATGTCTTGGTTGAAACGCGAAAGGTGTTATCAGAGTTTGCGCTTACTAGGGGTTTAAAGATAACTTCATCGCACGCAAAATCTTCAAAAAACTCATGCAATTCGATACCCTTTAGATTATCTAAAAAAATACTCGGAATGATGGGGACGCCCTGCTGAGAGAGGGTGCGCAGATAGCGTTTATTGATATTCCACAACATCAATGGCAACGGATTGATGAGCTTGGTACCAGACTGCTCGATACGTGCCAGAGATTGAGAAAACTCGGTCACACTGTTTTGATAATCCCATGTCGTGCGAACAATAACGGCTTCGTATTGAGAGTAGTCATGAGTAAAGTTGTGCCAAGAGGCAGTATCTACGGTAAACCCCTTTTCTGCAAATGGTTCTTCGCACAGGCTATCCCAGACAAAGAAGTCTTCGAGGTTATCAGTAGATAAAAAGCATAAATTGCGCATGATAAGTCTTTAAACGTAAATTAACATTAGTCTTTTATATGATACACATTAGTTGATATTTTTGTGTAGAGTAAAATGACAAAACTGCATATAAAATCAGCACTATAACGGTGCCTTTTGCTCTTTTTTGGTGCGCACCTTGACTGTGCAATTACTTGAAAAAATTTAAGTGATTGAAATTTAAGGTTATCCATTTTGGCTCGTTAATTGCTTATCCCACATCACAAGATGCGGATTCACGCACATCGCACCACATAACAGCAAAAAATGCTCGTGGTTAGAGTAATTACAACACTTAGGAAATCCAAATGGACACAGTCAATAGTGCCGTTGAGACCTTGCTTCTCAGTGCAAATACTTTATTTATTCTACTAGGTGCCATCATGGTGTTTGCCATGCATGCAGGCTTTGCATTTTTAGAAGTTGGTACCGTACGTCATAAAAACCAAGTCAATGCGTTGATCAAAATCATGACTGATTTTGGTATCTCGTGCTTATGCTACTTTTTCATAGGCTATTTTATCGCTTATGACACGACTTTTTTTGCTAGCGCAGCGAGTTTGAGTGAAAACTCAGGCTATGATTTGGTGAAGTTCTTCTTTTTGATGACCTTCGCAGCAGCCATTCCTGCGATTGTATCGGGTGGTATTGCCGAACGCGCTAAATTTTACCCATTTTTAATTGCTTCTGGTTTAACCGTCGCTTTTGTATATCCGTTTTTTGAAGGCATTATTTGGAACGGTAATTATGGCTTCCAAACGTGGTTAGAAAGTTCTTTTGGCGCAGGCTTCCACGATTTTGCAGGCTCTGTTGTGGTGCATGGTATGGGTGGCTGGTTAGCTTTGGTGGCCGTTATTATGCTGGGTATGCGCAATGGTCGCATGAAGGGCGGTAAAGTCACTGCGTTTGCACCTTCTAATATTCCGTTTTTAGCTTTAGGCGCATGGATTTTGTGCATAGGTTGGTTTGGTTTTAATGTCATGTCGGCGCAAACTCTTGATGGGATAAGCGGTTTGGTTGCGGTTAATTCATTAATGGCGATGGTGGGCGGCATTTTAACTGCACTGTGGTTCGGTAAAAACGACCCAGGTTTTATTCATAATGGACCATTAGCAGGCTTAGTTGCTGTGTGTGCGGGTTCTGATGTGATGCATCCGATGGGCTCATTGGTTGTAGGTGGTGTAGCAGGTGCGATTTTTGTCTTGTCATTCACTTGGATGCAAAACAAAACCAAGATTGACGATGTGCTTGGTGTCTGGCCTCTACACGGTATCTGTGGCGTATGGGGCGGCCTCGCCTGTGGTATTTTTGGCTTGGAAAGCTTTGGCGGTTTAGGTGGCGTATCCTTTATGTCACAACTTATCGGTTCACTTGCTGGAGTGTCTATAGCTTTAATCGGCGGTGCATTGGTCTATGGTGGTGTTCGAGCGGTATCTGGACTACGCTTGAGTGAAGATGAAGAATACAAAGGTGCTGACTTAAGTATTCACCGTATTGGCGCAACCAACCAAGAAGAATTTTAATTTCCTCTGAAATTATTTAAATTAAGTAAGGCTGTATTGTTGGCATTGATCTCGTCTTGAGCTTCACTTCGACCAAAATACAGCCTTTTTCCTGCCCCTTTAGTCTTACAAATCTGATATGTATTTATTTATACTTCCCACAAATCAGCAGTCCATTCCCGCCACATAGCCACTCGACCACGCCCATTGGAAGTTATATCCCCCGAGCCAGCCGGTCACATCCAGCACTTCACCGATAAAATACAGCCCCTTATGCTCTTTCGACTCCATGGTCTTTGATGAGAAATGATCGGTATTGACCCCGCCAATGGTGACTTCAGCGGTGCGATAACCTTCAGTACCATTTGGTTTTAGCTGCCAGCCATGAAGCTTTTGCGCCACCTCAACAAGTTGTTTACCCTGATATTGTTTCATTGGTTTATTATCAATACCCAAATAGGGCAGTAGGGTATTGGCAAGGCGTTTGGCATAAAAAGGTCCCAAAACAGTAGATAGCTGAGCATTGGGTTGGGATGTTTGAGCTTCAGTTAATACGGTGTGCAAATCAGCATTGGGAGCCAAATCGACTGTCACCGTTTGTCCGGCTTCCCAATAAGAAGATATTTGCAGTATCGCAGGGCCCGATAAACCGCGATGGGTGAACAAGATATTTTCGTTAAACAGGGCATTATTGCATTCAGTTGAGGCATTAACGCTGATCCCGCTGAGCATGCTTAAAACCTCTTTATCTTCAGGTTGCAAGGTAAAGGGCACTAAAGCTGCCCGAGTTGGCACCATGCTCATGCCAAACTGTTCGGCGATTTGATAGCCAAAGGGAGATGCGCCTAGCTTGGGCATTGAGAGGCCGCCGGTTGCAATCACCAAAGATTCGCATTGATATTCGCCCTGATTGGTTTTGATTTGATAACCTGTATCTAGCTTATTTATTGCTAGGATCTCGGTTTGGGTCTGAATGGTTACGTTCCCTAACGCACATTCATCCAATAACAGTTTAACGATGTCTTTTGCAGAGTCATCACAAAACAGTTGGCCAAGGGTTTTTTCGTGATAAGGGATCTGATAGCGATTGATCAAATCGATAAAATCCCATTGAGTATATTGCTTGAGCGCGGATTTGCAAAAGTGCTGATTTTGTGACAAAAACTGCTCATGTGATGCGTACATGTTGGTAAAGTTACAACGTCCGCCACCAGACATCAGGATCTTGCGTCCGACTTTTTTGGCGTGATCTAATACCAATACATCACGTCCTCGTTGGCCTGCGGTCGCGGCACAAAATAAGCCTGCCGCTCCGGCACCGATAACGATCACATCAATTTGTTTAACTTGGGTATCAGACATAAAAAAAGCCAGTTTTAAAACTAGCTTAATTTTATCATTGATTGGCTTTGTCGCGAAATCAATGTATTCAATTAGGCGTCAACACTGCCACAGAAACGATAACCTTCGCCGTGAATGGTGACGATGAGCTCGATCTCACCCGGCTCTGATTCAAAGTGCTTACGAATACGACGAATGGTTACGTCAACTGTGCGGTCATTTGGGCGTAATTCGCGACCGGTCATTTCCATAATGAGTTGCTCACGAGTCAAAATCTTGCCCGGGTTAGATAAGAATAAGTGCAAGGCACGAAATTCACTGCGTGGCAAACGGAACTCATTCCCAGCTGGAGAAACTAAGCAACGACTATCACCATCCAATGTCCAGCCGTTGAATTTAACCTTGCTTGGCAAATCGTCGTCGTCACTGGTATTTGTGGTACGAGAGAGTAAGTTGCGAGCACGAATGGTTAATTCACGAGGATTAAATGGCTTAGTCAGATAATCATCAGCGCCAATCTCAAGACCTAGGATGCGGTCGACATCATTGTCACGGCCAGTTAAGAAGATAAGGCCAACATTTTTGCGGTCACGCACTTCACGGGCTAGGATCAAACCGTTCTTACCCGGAAGGTTGATGTCCATGATCACAAGATTAATGTTGTTATTGGCGAAAAAGTCATGCATTTGCTCACCGTCTTCTGCTTCATAGACGTTGTAACCTTCAGCTTCAAAGAGGCTTTTTAACGTAGTGCGTGTCACTACCTCGTCTTCAACAATTAAGATATTAGGCGTTTGCATGTAAGTGTCTCTTAAAAAAATGTTATAGATTATAGTAATATTCGTTATATTAGCTTAAAAAAAAGTAAAAAAACATACCTTTAGTTTGATTAAAACCAAAGTCGATTATTCTGTTAACATTTGCTTAAACAGTAATTCATATTGCTGGGCTGAGGCATCCCAAGTAAAGCGCACACGCATGGCTCGTTGCTGAATGGCACTGTATTCTTCTGGTGCTTCACGATATAGAAGCAAAGCACGTCTGATCGTGTGCAGCAAGTCCTGCGGTTCAGGGGCAGCAAAACTCAACCCCGTTGCTTCATGCCGTTGTTGGTCTAAGCCTATGACCGTGTCTTTTAGCCCGCCGACGGCTCTAACAATTGGCAAGGTGCCATACGCAAGTGAATACATTTGATTTAACCCACATGGCTCAAATTCCGATGGCATCAAGAAAAAGTCAGCCCCAGCTTCGACTAAATGAGCTAATTCGTGGGAAAAACCTTCGAAAAACGCAAATTTGGTTGGATGCACCGCATGAAAATCTGCGAGCTGTTTGCATACGTAGGGATCGCCTGTACCGACGATGACAAGTTGCATTTTGTGCTGCATTAATTGACTCAGAATCGGCATCAAATAATCGAAACCTTTTTGTTTCGTTAAGCGACACACCATGCCAAACATAGGGACGTTTGGATCTAAAGGTAGGTCAAACGCTTCCTGTAATGATTTTTTACACTGAGTTTTACCAGATAAATCATCGGCAGAATAATGCGCTGGAAGCGTTGGGTCGGTTTGCGGGTCCCATTGCGTATAATCACAGCCATTAAGAATTCCTTTGAGATCCATCGCACGATTTTGCAACTGCAACGCCAAACCATGACTGCCCAAATGAGTCAGTAATTCTTGAGCATAGGTTGGAGAGACTGCGGTGATTTTGTCAGCGTAAATGATCCCCAGTTTGAGCATATTAATAACGTCGTGGTCATGTGCATGCAATTGGTGGCCAAAAGGGGCTAGATGGGGGATTTGGTCATAACCAAACACTCCCTGAAAGGCTGCATTGTGAATGGAGATCACGGATTTAGTGTGCGCAAACACTGATGGAATACTTGCCGCGTGACATCCGGCGTTGTGTTGTTGCAAAAAAAACGGGGTCAAACCAGTATGCCAATCGTGGCAAGATAACACATCGGGATAAAATTCAATGGCTTGTAGAACGTCCAAAACCGCTTGTGAGAAAAACGCAAAACGACTGCCATTATCGGCAAAAGCCTGATTGTTTTGCGCATACAAATCATCTCGGTCAAAATAGTCATGGCCCACTAAATATACCGGAACATCTTCTAATGCCGTAGTGTACAGGTCACACTGTGAGTGCTCATGGACATGAGTCGTGATGGTTTGCGGTGCGTTAAGCCCTGCGATGACCTTGCGATAACCAGGCATGATAATGCGCACATCATGCCCCAATGCTTTTAACGCAAGTGGCAGAGCCTTGCCCACATCTGCTAAACCACCGGTTTTAATGATGTCTTCTACTTCTGATACAACAAATGCGATTTTCATAATGTACCTTAAAGGGTTCCATTTCCATTACCGCTTTATACTAGCATAAACTGAGAATTTATTGTTTTGTGCAATCGTTTGCACATTGCCAAAACATGCTTCAAGTATGTCTGGATAGGGCAAGAAACGATTGGCAACAATTCGTAACTCGCCACCTTTTGCTAGGTGTTGCTGACTTTGTTCGATGAACTTATCGGCAATGCCGTAATCGGTTTTAACCCCTGTGTGGAAGGGTGGATTAGAAATAATGTGTTGAAACTGTCCTTCGACTTTGGCAAGACCATTGCTAGCGATAACCTGAGCCTGAATATTATTGAGTTGTAGAGTCCGTTGCGCCGTCTCGATCGCAATAGCGCTATTGTCGCATAGTGTCATTGTCGCATTAGGCATGGTTTGCTTGATATAGGTGCCGATTACGCCTGCACCGCAGGCAAAATCTAATATTTTCCCTGACATTTTGTTAGGTAAGTTGCGCAACAAAAACTCAGACCCTTCATCAATACGAGCTTGACTGAATACGCCGGGCAAACCCGCAACACGCCACGAGTGGTCCCCTAATGTGTAGGTTTGAACGCTGAGATAATCTTGCATGGCAAATGGTGAGATGTCGTCTTTGACTACGCCAACTAGTAAAGCACAATGCTTGGCTGAGTCTACTTTATTGACACTGGAACAAAACGGCGCAAGCACTTTATCCGCACTTTTGATACCTTCCTTGTTATGTCCAACCAAGGCAATGTGTTGGCCTGATGCTAACAAAGAGGCGACTTTGTGAAGGATACATTGCAGTTGGATTTTGTTTTTTGGCATATAGACAATAGCACCAGTGAGCTCTGCAAAAGTGGCTTCAGGTTCTGGATAGGCGCCAAATATTTCGTTTTCTACACCTTGCTTATGATGATCTATAGTCTGTTGCCAGCTGACGTATTCAGTTGGAAACTCGCTTAAAATAGCTCGCTCTGGCGCGTTGACAAGTAACCATTTACCATGAGTAAACAGTTCAGCGTTGCGCACAATAACTTGGCTTTGTGGTGCTAGCATTTAAATTGCCTCAAACACCAAATCCCACACCCCATGACCAAGCTTTTGGCCACGGACTTCAAATTTAGTGGTGGGTCGGTAATCCGGTCGCTCAACATATGTGCTCGTCGGACTGGTATTGCGATAGTTGGTTTGCGCTTGCATCACTTCAAGCATGTGCTCAGCGTAAGGCTCCCAATCCGTTGCCATGTGTAAGGTGCCACCTTTGGCTAGTCGAGCATGGACATTTTGTGCAAATTCGGTTTGAACAATGCGGCGTTTGTGATGGCGTTTTTTGTGCCATGGATCCGGAAAATACAACTGTAATCTGTGCAAGGAATGTTCAGGAATGCATTTTGCTAATATTTCAATAGCGTCATGCTCGAACACTCTGAGGTTAGTTAGTCCCAACTCACCGGCATCCATCAAGCAAGCTCCTACACCAGGGCGATGTACTTCAATGCCGATGAAGTTCAGTTCGGGGGCGTTTTTCGCCATCTCTACCAATGACTTACCCATTCCGAAACCAATTTCGACCACGACAGGATTATCGTTACCAAAGACGGATTTAAAATCCAGCATACCCATTGTGACGTCTAAACCCATGGTTGGCCAGAACTCTTTTAAAGCCGCACCTTGGCCCTTGGTTAAACGTCCTTCGCGTTTGACGAAGCTCTTGACTTCGCTGATGTAGACACCGGCTGCTTCGGCTTCTTCGCGTGTTTGAAAACGACCCATTGAATATCTCTTGTGTGCTTTTTGCGGAATATATGCGTATTATCCTGCTTAGAGCAACGAATGTAAAATAATAAGAGGTGAGGCGTTGGCCTTTGACTTTGCCCAAACCGTGTTAGCTTGGTATGACAAACACGGACGAAAAACCCTGCCATGGCAGCAACACATCACCCCCTATCGGGTGTGGATCAGTGAAATCATGCTGCAGCAAACCCAAGTGACCACAGTCATTCCGTATTACGAGCGCTTTATGCAGTCTTTCCCCGATGTTGTAGCTTTGGCCAATGCATCGCAAGAGGATGTACTGCATCATTGGACTGGATTGGGGTATTACGCAAGGGCGCGTAATTTACACAAGGCTGCGCAGATGGTGCGTGACCAGCACAATGGTGAGTTCCCTGAGTCGTTTGCTGAGGTGTTGGCGTTACCGGGGATTGGGCGATCCACAGCTGGTGCGATATTGGCGATCAGCATGGGCCAGCGTCATGCGATTTTGGATGGTAATGTCAAACGGGTATTAGCACGCTTTTTTGCGGTGGATGGCTGGCCAGGATTAAGAGCGGTCGAAGAGCAGTTATGGGGATTTGCAGAATCGCTAACGCCAAATGAGCGCTTGCCCGCTTACACACAAGTGATGATGGATTTGGGGGCGACGGTCTGCACTCGTTCCAAACCACGCTGTGATCGTTGTCCAATACAGGATCATTGCTTGGCTTATGCCCAAGGTCGCATGACTGAGTTACCAGCGCGTAAACCGAAAAAAGACAAACCCGAAAAATACACTCATGTATTTGTACCGGTACACAAAGGCCGGGTCTTGATGCACAAGCGACCTGAATCTGGTATTTGGGGAGGACTGTGGTGGTTTGATTCACCTGATGGATTTACTGAGAAGCGTTTAGCGCAGCCCCAATGTAGTGATTACTTGTCACGCGAGGGACTGAAAGCACAAACGAGTGAATTATTGCCGAGCATACGCCATACGTTTAGTCATTTTCATCTAAACATTCAGCCTATATTGGTGCATGTATCGAGTATTATTGAAGTCGCCGAACCCGATTCGGGCAAAATATGGGTGGATTGGCATGAGCCTGAGCAAATTGGCCTTTGTGCGCCGGCAGTGACTATATTAGAATACTTAAGGACACATTTTTCATAGTCAGTAGATGACAGTACAAAGTTAAGGACTAGATATGACTCGCATGGTGCAGTGTGCACGCTTGGGCGTAGAGGCGCCGGGATTGGATTTTCAACTTTATCCTGGTGAGATCGGTAAACGTATTTTTGACACGATTTCAAAAGAAGCGTTTGCTGAATGGCAAAAAAAACAAACTATGCTCATCAATGAGCACAAGTTAAACATGATGGAGCCTGAGGCGCGTAAATTCCTTGAAGAGCAAATGGTTGGTTATTTGTTTGAAGGCAAAGAGCCAGATATTGAAGGGTATACACCGCCAAGTAAGTAAATATTTAGATGTCTTGAGCATTAAGTTTGTTCTTTTTGCTCACTTCATCAGCAAATGACAAATAAATGGATAAAAAAGGTTGACTTGCACCGTAAAAAGCCTTTTAATACGCACCCTCGAAACGCAAGTTTCAGCACAACGCTTACAGCATTTTGTGCCTCGATAGCTCAGTTGGTAGAGCAGCGGATTGAAAATCCGCGTGTCCCTGGTTCGATCCCGGGTCGAGGCACCATTTTCTTTCTCGAGCCACTCAAAACATCAGTAAAATCAACAGTCTCACGCCTACTAAGTTTTTAGGTTACTGTACTTTTGTACCAAAATACAACCTTTTTGTACCAGATTTTGTACCACATAAATTACTTGCAGGGGGCGGGGAGGGGTAACAGTCATTATACCAGTAATTGGTGCTTCATAAATTTACTAGAAGGTAATTTAAGAAAAAGGCTCATAGACAACAATAAAGACATCTTGTAATCTGGAATCGGATTGGAGAGTTTTACATGAAAAACACAAAGCTAATTTTAGTACTATCTGTTTGTTTATTCACGGTCGGATGCTCATCGACAATCAAACGAGTGCAAAACAACATCCAACACAAGAAAAACCTAGAAAACATTGTACAAAGATTTACTTATAAGTATGAAGGCCAATGCCGTAAAGAAGCCTATCAGTATTACCCTGTTGCAATGGTTACGACAACACAAACAAAAAATAAGCCTACAAACTATTACAAGTCTCCGAAAACAGCTACTTGTACATCGATGGGTAATCAAGTGACGTGTAGAGATACTACAATAGATTTATCACCAATGGTTGATGCTTATGGTGGATATGGCAAAACCACAACTAGCACATATGATGCAAATGCAAGTGGTAGGAATGGATATGTTAAGTCATGTGTACAAGATGCCTTGAAACAGGATGATAGCTTTATTAGCGCTGTACGTTATGAGAAAAATAGGCATAGTAAGGCACAAAATAAGGTTAATAACTCGCAGACATACAAACGTTCTATAACAAACAACGGTGAGTTGAAGTTAAGTCATGCGTCCTACGCAACTGGCAGGCTAGTTTGTTATTATGGCGAATATCAAGAAGAGTATGTACCAGAGCGTCCAACCTGTCCGAAAACAATGCGGTTTAAGCCATAGATGCGTAAAAATTCAATAAAAAGGTCAGGCTAATGGCTTTAAAATCCAATAAAATCAAATGCTTATGCGATTTCTAATAATGTAAAAGCAGGATATGCAGCCTAACTGGCACACACACCTGCTTTATCTGCAGTGACTATTATTTGATATACGAAACTTCTGATGCTTTCTGATAATCAAACTCTTCCGCATCTACATGCCTTATCGCCCACCCCTGGTAATGATGGTTATCCTTAAAAAGCGTGTATCCTTTCCTCACTAAAAGTCTTTTACACTGGGCTAATGAATAGCATGATAATTTAGCATTTTTACCCATAGATAGTTCCCTAAGATCGATAACGTTGAGTCCGACTTCATTTGCAATGTGGGTCATTCTATTTTCGTCAATCAGTTCCTTAAAGTGCTTAGGTAAAAATATAATCTTGTCTTCATTTGCCTCAAGGAAGCTTTCCACCTCAATGATGTCAGCCTTAGTTGCTAATCCCATCGCAAGCCTTTTTTCGTCTGTTTCTGGAGGACGGTCACCGATAGCCATATCTTCAATTAAAGATGAACTATTTAGGTAATAGGCTATAGATTCTAGCCCACCATTATCAAGGTACTCATAAAATGTATCAAAGTAAGAACTGTCCTTAGGTTGCATAAATTTAACGTAGTACCTCCGATCATCCTTTTCTAGGTGTGTAGGAGCGTTATTCGATAGCATTATTATGTTTGCTGGGATTTCAAAATTGCTAAATCCTTTACCCTTTAAGTCACTATTCAACTTTGCGTTTGAGATAAGGCTCTTTAGTTTATTTGCTAACTCGCTTCCGATACTTATGTCTATCTCGTCGATTACTAGAATTGTTGCTGTAAGTAACTCAACAACGTTCATGCTTTTAAACTTGCTCTGATCCGCAACAATCTTAACAGCACTATCACCAAATATTTTACGGATTATGTACGCTAGAGTACCTTTGCCACACCCCTGAGGGCCATAAATATAAAGTGCAGTTGGAGGCTTCTCTAATGGTTTCTGATACTGCCAAGCAAGCCACTTAATTATGTATTTAGCACTTTCTTCGCCAAATGCAGAATTCATGAAATCTAGGAAAGGTTTTAACGGCGAGGCTTGTTCAGGTTTGATCTCTGGTTCTCGCCAAGAATTCTTGAAATGATGATCACCTTCTTTTATCACCCGATTACGACCAGGTCTGTATAAGGTAAGGTTTGTCAGTGAATGCCAGTAGGTATATGGAATTGTTCTAAGTTCAATCCTATGAGGCTCAAAGCATCTTTCAACCATCCACTCATATACATTATAAACTGTAAGACCATCAATATCAGAAACAACATCATAAAACCTAATTCCATTTCCAATGCCTGCGCCTTGGATGAAAAACCTTTGCTTTGCTTCTCGCTTTATTGCGAATTCACTCTTCTTTTTTGACATTTTAGACTCCGATACTTTGGGAGTAGCTAGACTAATATATTTTGGAAGTGAACATATATCCCATTCTCATTAACACTGAAGGATCTTTTGTTGAATGTACTACGTTTTTAGTGTTTTTTATGTTTTTCGATTATTCCGGGGAGTTTGTAGGTAGTCAGGTCATGACTATTTTGAACCAAAGTTTACATGGCGTCTCTGTTGGAGACTTGTGCTTCGAACATAGCATGAACAGCGCGTGGTTCTGGAGCTAGCGCTCTAAGCTTGCGGCATAGACCCCTCGATGATGAAGCGGCTCAAAGAGATAGAAGCCGAGAATAAGGGTTTAAGGACAATGCTACTAAATGTGCCGACTCCCGAGTTAACTTGTTGCTACTGGCGCAAATATTGATGTAAAAACTATGGATATAAGTGAAAAGTGACTAAGAAAAAGGCTTAGATTATTTTTCTATGTGATTTGTTACTATAAAGTTGCAAAATTAAAGGATTTATTATGGCTCTTTCTAAAATAATAGGTTTGATTTCGGGAATTGCACTATCTGCATTGCTCTTAGTGACCTTGTATTCACATGATGATGAACAAGATAAAGCGGCTTATATCGCACAGCAAATGATGCAAAAGGCTGCGGAGCAATTAAAATACAGTTCACGTAGCCCTAATCAAGAACCAGAAGTTCAATTCAAATCAGACTTAAATAATCTAGACAGCTCAAATAACAAGCAAACAGACATAAAAGAGCTTGAGCAAAATTTTAAAGATGCATTTGTTAGAGTTCGGTCAAATACGAAAGAGGAAAAAAGTCGTTTACCAAAAGAGAAATTAGATGCGCTAAATGAATTAGATAAAAAATTTGGCGCAGATAAATCTACAACTTATACAGTCAATAACGCTGGTCAGTTATCAGGTATTTACCCTTCTTATAAACAATCATTCAGTGATGCCGATCAATTTATTGATGAATTAAACGATTTATTAGATACAAACGAACATTCAACACTAACTAAAACAAAAGAAGAATGCGCAAAAAACGGTCACTGTGTAAGTCGTTATCAGAGAAAAGTATTTGATTATCCAGTTTTGGAAAATGATTTCGTTGTAAGTTTGAATAATGGGAAAGTTGTTTCAGCAATGGGGGTTATGTCTAAACCCAACATAAATTATGAATACTTAAAAAACAGCGATACATTAAACGATAATGAAATAGAAATATTGCTACAAAATAAATTTGGTGAGCAGTATGTTTTAGAGAAAAATGCTGTTTATGGAATTTATGACGCTAAAGTATCAGCAATACCTGCGTATCAAGCATCTATTTCTAGTGGCTCTGAAGGTTATGATGTCATTATTAATGCGAGAAACCACCAAATTGTCAGTGAAGTGCCTCATGTATTGCATGTTAATGCTCAAGGGCAGGACTTAGAAGGAAATACTTACCGATTTGAAGCAGCAAGTGACGGGTCTCGATACTATATGCAAGATGGTCGTTTTCCGCTAGACAGTTATACCACCTTATTTGATTTACAGGGGGCACTTTATCCTCAACAAGAGCTAAATTATGTTACTTCAAATAGTTTGACTTCAGGATGGGACCCTTCTGCGGTGTCCGTGTTGTCACACTTCGACAGCCTTATTACACTCTTTAGAAAAGATTATAATTATGAATTCGAGACAGCGAACGGAAGACCGGTTTATATATATGTTAATGAAGGTCAAGAAAACGCAACCGCAAACGCTAACATTTTTAAATTTGGGAGGTCTGCAAATCTAAATTATGCAAATGCTAGAGATGTTGTTGGACATGAGTTGACTCATGCAATCATTATGGCGACTAGCAACCTGAAATACGCCAACCAATCTGGAGCACTTAATGAATCGTTTGCAGATTTATTTGGCACATTGGCTTCTGATGACGGAAACTGGCTTTTAGGTGAGGATGCTCGTTATGACGGTGGTTACTTAAGAAACATGAAAAATCCAGGTGATGATAACGTTATAGGTTTTGCTCAGCCGTCGCATTTTAAACAGTATGTATACAATGGTAGCGTACATAGAAACTCTGGTATACCGAATCGCTTTTTCTACCTTGTCGCTGAGGGCAATGTTAACAATAGGATTGGGAGAACTAAAACTGGAGTGATCGCGTTTGATGTATTACGTTCATTAAATAGATACGCGAGTTTTATCGACTTTTATCAGGCTATGAAAGCGCAGGCATCTACGCGTTACGGCACAGATAGTGATGAAGTGTCTGCCATTGTAGAAGCCGGGCAAAAAATTGGCTTCGAGTCTCAAGGTGTCAGCAAAAACGAGGTAAGCACAAACCAACTTGCACCAAGTATAAACGCAACCTTATTTTTAAATTATAACTACCTTTTTGGGACCTATAATTTGAACATGCAGCTGTTTAACTCAAATAACCGCACATATGACAGCGATTCTGTTTTGACTCTTTCTTATTTAGCAAATAACGCTAGGCCTGCAGCGGGTGTTTTTTCTAATGGAGAGGAATCTGAGCTTGCAGTTCTGTATAAATCTTTCGATGGATCGATTGGTTACGTGTTTTACAATTCAGAGACTGGTTATGGACAAGACACCTTTTTAGATAGTAATGCAGCGGCTAATTTCAATAAAATATCGGTTGATAGACAATATAAAAGTATGGCGAGCAGTCTAACTGGCGATAACCAAAATCAAATTCTATTGTTAGATACGGAAAGTTTTGAGATTAACACCGTTGGTCCAACTGGTCCGTCTTATACACAAGCTGAGAGTGGTTTTCCAGTTGAAATAGTTGATGTTGTGGAATTTGATTCAACCGGTCGCTACTTGGCGTTTGATTATTTATCTTCAACTCCAGATGGTCAAACGTTTTGGTCTATCGGTATTTTGGAGATAGAGACAGGCTTTATTAGTTACCCGTTTTCAAGATTACCCACAAACATCTCTGTAGGTAATCCAACATTTAGTAACATTAATAGTGAAATTATTATTTTTGATGCATTGTTTAGCGAAACAAATCAAAGTGCCGTATATGCCTTAAATACTCGAACAGGTAGTGTTTCCGCTATTACAGAAACAAACATTAGCGATACAAGTGGACATTTAGCCTATCCATCATTTACGCAAAACGATAATGCCGCTATTTTTGCATTAAAAGTAGGAAATGGTATTGATGATCAATACCTGGTTAGTATTGGGCTAGACGAGAATTATGAAGGCATTGAAGGTAGCTATGAGTATCTTAACCCTGTAACTCCTGCAAAATACATTAGAACTATTCCAATTGATATTTACCAAGACACACTAACACTGACACAAAACAGAACCACGTTTGATTTTGGGGATGTTACATCGGAACAATCAGGTGAAATTTGCCTTACCAATGAATCAACCCATCCTATTGAAATCAATGAGGTGAGGCATGATGCAGGAGTTTCTTTAAGTGCATTACCTAGCTATTACAGCGGAGGAGAAGAAGTTTGTGCGCCTGTTACTGTAAAAATAGAAGAATTGCCTTTAGGCTTGTTTAATCTTAACGCTGAATTAGATCACAATGGCACAAGTCAGCCTATTATTTTAACATTTACAGGAAATAAACTATCTGATTTTGACAATGACGGCATTCCAGATGCGACTGACCATGATGATGATAATGATGGCACAGCTGATGTGGATGATGCCTTCCCGTTTGATGCAACTGAAACCAAAGACACTGACAACGATGGCATTGGTAACAACGCTGATACCGACGATGACGATGACGGCCTGAGTGACGAAGTCGAGATTGCAAACGGCCTAGATCCATTAAATGCGTCAGATGCCAATGCAGATAACGATAATGATGGTGTATCAAACGCGATTGAAATCGCTAATGGCACCAATCTATCGGTAGATGAGTTCCCGCCTGAATTCAGAAGTTTGGGCGGTCCTATTACCGTTGTTGCAACGGGTGAATTAACCCAAATTAATAGCGTCACCCCGCCTTTGGCGTTCGATAATGGCGTAAGAATGAATGTTATTTCCTCTCATTCGGGAGGCTTTCCAGTTGGTGTCACCACCATAACATATACGGCAACGGATAAAGCAGGTAACAGTGCTACCGCAGAGCGTATGATTACTGTCATCCCCTATATCAGCGCTGGTGCAGATAAAACGGTGGCCGAAGGCCAAACCATCGATATACGGTTAACATTGAATGCAGAAGCATTGACATACCCCGTTACGGGTACGCTGATCCTATCTGGTACGGCAGTAAATGGTGAAGATTACACCGTTTCAACCAGTGACGTGATGATTGAAGAAGGAACCGAACAAACCGTTCAATTCACAATCCTAGACGATGGCTTGGGTGATAATAATGAAACCCTTAGAATCACGTTTGATAATTTAGTGAATGCTGGGACCAGAGCGCTTGAAAGTACTGATTTAGCGATCAGCGAAGACAATTTACCACCTACCCTTACCATGTCTGTGTCTCAAAACGACATCGTGTCACGCACAGTCAATAAATCCACCATAGTGTACATCTATGTGGAAGCAAACGATCCAAATGGGATGACTGAGCTGCCTTTGACTTTCAGCGGGATAAACGGCTTGGTAAGAGAATCTGGCTATGACTTAAGTTTTAACCCAATCAATTTAGATGCTGGCGTTTATGAGTTGTTGGTTGGTGTTCGAGACGATCAATACTCGGTAGAAAAGAGTCTCATCATCAATATATTGGATGGTACGACCTCTCGAACTGCGCAAGATGCGGACTCGGATAACGATGGCATTGCCGATAGTGTTGATACAATTAGGCAACCTAATATACAGGCCGTTGGTAATGGTTTTGCAACTGCTCAGGAAGGTGTCACGCTTGCGCTAGGTTTGCAAGCAATGAGCGCAGGCAATACAGGCATCGTTATGACTGAGTCGCAAATAGGAGAAGATCTGCAATTTGATTACTCGTTGATTATGGATTTCATGCTATCTGGGTTGGATAACGGCGCAAGCTATGAGCTTGTTATACCGCTATCAGAATCACTTCCGGGAAATGCAGTATACCGCAAAAATAATGGCACTCGTTGGTTGGATTTTGTGATCAACGCAAACAATGCTGTGTTCAGTGCCAATACAACCGGTGATTGTACTGATTTAGCAGAAAATGAATGGGTGTCTGGTCTGAATACTGGGGCTAATTGCTTGAAACTGCTCATCGAAGACGGTGGTCCGAACGACATGGACGGACGTGTGAATGGACAAGTACAAGATCCGTCTGGCATTGCCACGCCAATCAGCACGAATACCAACACAAATACGAACACCAACACTAATACCAATAGTGGCGGTAATAGCTCTAACGGAGACAGTGGAGGTAGTGTGAGTATCTGGTGGTTGTTGCTGTTGTTAGTTATTTTTAAACGCAACCTTATGGTGAAAAGTGGAGTTGTTTAAAATGAAAGAACAATGTCGAGCTGAATTTTGATTATGACAACATGAAGCCTATGGACAAAATCAATGCAAAGCGCCCCAAGCAGATAAGTGGAATATTGAAAAAGACCTAATGACAGCGCATCATCAATGTTTAATGCCGCACATAAACAAAGCAATAAGCTGAACACGGATAATAAGAAAGTGCTTCAAGCTTATAACTTACGTCAACCTCCAAAAGCCTAAGTGTTTCACTTTGGCAAAGGGTCACAATATACCAGCAAAAATTATCGTTAACAGTTAGCTGATTAATGGTATTGGTGCTAGTATGGGCGATGTTTGAGCTTGTTGGAATAATGGTATTGTACAGAGGTTCTTCGGCAATTTAAAACATGATTGGTTACTGAAAGTGCCACAGACAACTCGTGGGCATATGAGAAATGATGTGGCAGAGTATATGCGCTATTATCGCTTAGAACGACTTCATACAGCTAACTGTGATCATATTTATCTATTGGTAATTCTTGTGCTTGATACCCATTTATACAATAATTGACTAATAGTATTAAGTTGCTATACAGCCTCTCACATCACTCTTAACATACTGTTTAGTTCCACTACATTATCCACAGGAGTATCTAGTAGATGCTTATGGATAATCCTACTTGTATCTCTTAGTCCGACGATGAAATCACTTTCAGCTAGACTTTCAGAACCATAATGCAACATATGTCTACTTACTCCAGCTTTACCAGCTCCCCATCCAGCAATTAGCGCAACACTCTTAGAGTCGACATTGCAACTATTAGCGTTTGCTGCCAATGAATGTCTTAAACAATGACCAGTGAAGGTGTGTGTGCTATGTGGAAGGGCTTTGGCAATGAAGCGCTTGATGTAGACGTAATGATTGCCGTTAGAAGTCTTATGACACCATGCTATAGTCTGTTCAATGTGCTGCTTGATAAACTCTAATGCAAAGACGATTGGAACCACTCTGGCTCTAGCAGTCGTTTTACCCTTGGGGATCACGATATGAGGTATGTCTGATGCCAAACCACTTAAGACATCCTCAACATTTAAAGAACTCACCTCACTTGGCATAACGCCGCCTTGTAAATACAACAGACACAGACATGCGCTAAATGATTGCAGGTTTTGACCTTCCTGCTCGGTACAGTAGCGAACCAGCTCAAGTTGTTCCGTTTTATTAAGTGGATATCTTGTTTTTGCGTCTTGACCGACAATCTCAGGTTTAATCAGATTCCAGTTCAGTTTCCACTTGCGCTTGATGTAATTCAGGATGCGGAATAAGTCTGTCACCTCCCTCTTAATTGTGTTTCTACTCAAAGGGGTTCCTTTAGCAGTGGTGTGCTTAAGACGTTCATCTCTATAAGAATCAAGGCTCCAATTGATTAGCTCTGCAGTACCTGTTGAACACAAGTGATCACCGAGGTATTTGTAAAACCTATTCCAGTTGGTGATGCAGTCACGTCTACTTTTAGCCGTAAGCGTATCTTTTTTATCCTCTAGATAGGTTTTGAGTATTTCTGAAGTATGTTGCTGCTCTAGCTTGGAAGCATCAAGTAAAGCCTGCCATGCTAGGCTAGTCGCTTTGTCATGGAAGGATTCAGTATCTTGTTGATAGGCCTGATATGCCTCCTCAATGTCTGGTATGAGCTCGTCAGCTTTCTCTGCCGCAGATTTGTAGATACTGTGGGTGTATTGATGATTCTCGTCAAACTGTGGCTCGCCACGCTCTTCATAGTCCTTAAGAAGACCTGGCGTAAGCTTTTGAGAGCGAAGTATCTTTTTGGCTGCAGCGATAAGCTGTGAATGACTTGCGTCGTCAGGATCTTGTGTTTTACAGAACTGTATCAGCTGTTCATAATCTTTGGACAGCTCGAGATATTTCTCGTCAAAATCCAGCTGTGATGTTGCTGAAACATGAAGTTTCATTGGAGCAACATACCGAGTTTTATTTGCTATTGCTTGATATTGTTGCGGTATTCCTCGTGTATAGTAATACAGATCATTTTTGACTGTAACGTACTTTTTCTTGAATGACATAACTCACCTCCAATGTCTAAGGCATTTGTACCATGTTTTGTACCACATGGTGTAGGACATTGGCGTTAACGTCTGATTTTTAAGTGTTTTTTGTGTTTGTTATATCCCGGGTCGAGGCACCATTCTCCTCTCAAGCCACCATTTAATCACAGTATTTATGCGACTTTTATCGCCTAGACTATCAAAACGCTACCAGTTTGGCTACCACATTGATTTATTTATTACCCAGTGATTTTCTTGTAGGGGGCGGGGAGGGGTAACATCACTTCTATTGTTTATAGGTGCTTCTCAAATTTACAAGAAGGTAATTTAGGAAAAGGGCTTATAGACACTAAGGCTGATATCTTGTAGTGTAAATTAGGATTGGGAGATTGTAATGAATAAATTTCCAATAGCACTGCTGTTTGAATCGCCACCAGTAATCTAGACACTTCCCAGCCTTTCTTGGTAACGGTTTTCATACTCTACTGGTGACAGCAGATTATTGGAACCATGTTTTCTTTTGCAGTTATAAAACATCTCGATGTATTCAAAGATATCGCTTCTGGCATCGTCTCTTGTTGAGTAGATTTTTCGCTTGATGCGTTCACGTTTCAGTAGTTGGAAGAAACTCTCAGCAACAGCATTGTCGTGACAGTTTCCTCGTCTGCTCATGCTACCTTCCAGGCCATTAGCTTTGAGGAATGCTTGCCAATCATGGCTGGTGTACTGGCTTCCCTGGTCGGAATGCACCATCACTTGTTGTTTAGGATTACGCCGCCAGACAGCCATCAGCAGCGCATTCAGCACAATGTCTTTGGTAATGCGTGACTGCATTGACCAGCCAATCACTTTGCGTGAGAACAAATCCACGACCACTGCCAGATATAACCAACCTTCGTGAGTGCGGATATGTGTAATATCCGTTACCCAGGCTTCATCTGGCGCCGTAGGATTAAACTGACGCTGCAACCGGTTGGGAACAACAATGTGACTCTCACCACCACGATGACGTGGCCTGCGATAGCCCACCTGAGCCTTCAGATCTTCTGAGCATTACTTCAAACAGCTACGTATGATAATAGATTCCCCGTTTAACACGCTATTTACTCTCTATTGCATATCGACTCAAAATTAGTGCAACAATGTTCTTGGCAATATTCTTTTTAGCCTCGTCACTTAGCGCATCTTCAATTTTAAAAAGCTGTGGCCAGAAACACTGCCCTTTTACCAAACTGTCTATTTCATTCACCACGTATTTAACATCATCAAAAGCCAATCTGCCATCAGCCTTTGCATCATTGAGCCATCGATGCATGGCCGTTTCCTGAGCTTTTAACTGCGCTACTTCGTCTTTGAGTTTATCAGGTTCATAAAAGAAGTAGCCAATCGCTACACGGGCTAAATCAAGATGACTTTCACTTACCATAAACTCGATGTCTTTGAGAATGATGCTTTGCAGCTGTGTATCGAGAGGTTCGTTAGGTAAGTAATGCGCTGTGATATTCATTATGGCACTTTGCCACTGCTCGGTGACAAGATGCATAACTAAATCTTCTTTCGTAGAAAAGTGATTATACACAGTACGCTTAGACACATTAGCCAACTCAGCAAGCTTATCCATGCTAGTACCTTTCACGCCAAATTCTTGAAACGCTTGCGTCGCTGCTTGAATAATCGCTTCGCGTTTTAAGTCGCTAAGGGTTCGTGTATTGCCAGCCATTGGTCTACTATCTTAATCATATAAAACTTCTTTTTACACCGACCAGTTTACTTTTCAATGCAGATGAACCATAATGCACTCGCCAGTTTACTTTTGTATTAGCATACTATAAGGCGCACAATGTTTGCAACGTAGGTTGTTTTTAAATGCAACGATACTGGTTATCTATGTTCAACATATTACTAATGGATGGCATACGACTATGTCCTTGAAACACTACTCACATACTCTAGCGCTAAGTCTCTTTTCTATTTCTATTTTTATTTTCACCGCTTGCTCACCTGAAAAAGCTCAGCAGCAACAATCGGAGGTAGTGCGGCATGTGAAGTTTGCTGAAGTCTCACCTATTCCCAATTTTGACGAATTTACGTTTCCTGCCGTCGTATCTGCTGTGAAAACTGTTGATTTGAGTTTTGAAGTCTCTGGCCGATTAATACAAACCGATTTAGTTACCGGCAGTGATATCACTAAAGGCAAGCTGCTTGCCACAATAGAAAGAAAGCCCTTTGAGCGCAGAGTTGAAGAGTCTAAAACCAGATTAGAACAAGCAAAACGAGAACTCGATAGAATTGAAAAAATGTTCGCACAAAATTTGGTATCTCAAAGCGCACTGGATTCGGCAAAAACATCCTATGAATTATCTGTTATTGACCTTAAAAACGCAGAACAAGACTTAAGTTATACTCGGCTTTACGCGCCATTTGATGCGAAAGTATCCCAACGTCTTGTAGAAAATAACAGTTTTGTAAAATCAGGGACTGCTATCGCCCGTTTGCAAGATGTGTCGAAAATCTACTTTAATATCAATGTGCCAGAGCGCTTACTTACCGCCAACATAGGGCGTGGCATTAAGCAAGCGAGTGCCACATTGGCGACAAACCGCAGTCAGTGGTACCCAGTAACTTATGTTGAGCATTCCACACAACCGGACCCCGTATCTCAAACCTACGAAGTAGTATTCGCCATGGAGCCTCGAAAAGAATTACCACTCACTCCTGGTGCTCGAGCAGTGGTTAAAGTAAGCCTTCAAGGTAGTTTATATTCCGACGGCTTAGTCGTGCCAGTGAAAGCACTAGTCGGTGATGAGAACGATGGCTTTGCCGTTTGGGTACTTGATGACAGTCTACAAACAGTGAAACAACACAGCGTTGATGTCAAACATATCGAGGGGGATATTGCTGTAGTAGAAGGGCCAATTTCACTTGGTCAAAAGGTGGTTGCCGCTGGAGCAGCACAAATGCGAGAAAACATGAAAGTGCTTCCGTATAAGGGAGAAAAATAAACCATGGATATCGCCCGCTTTTCAATCGACAAACCCGTAAATGTTTGGCTGATGGTCATCATACTGCTACTAGGTGGTGTGCTGGCTATGACCAAAATTGGTCGACTTGAAGACCCTGCTTTTACCATCAAACAAGTTAAGATATACACTGCTTATCCTGGCGCTAGCGCGGAAAAAGTTGAACGTGAAATCACAGAACGTTTAGAAATCGCTATTCAACAAATGCCCCAATTAAAAGAAGTGACTTCAATATCTTCTCCAGGGCGTTCTGAAATTACCGTAGAGGTAAAGAGTACTTACGATAGTGATGTGTTACCTCAAATTTGGGACGAATTGAGGAAGCGCCTTCACGACACCGCCAGTTCGCTGCCCACGGGCGCTCAAGACCCCGTAGTATTTGATGACTTCGGTGATGTTTATGGGCTTTATTACGCTCTCAGCGCTCCAGATTTCGACACCCATGAGTTACGTGAGTTTGCCCGAATTATTCGTCGAGATTTACTTACCACTGAAGGTGTGGCAAAGGTCAACGTAACCGGTATTCAAAAAGAGCAAATTGTTGCTTACATCAACCCATATCAACTCGCTGGGTTGGGTATTTCTTTCCCAGATTTGACCTCATTGTTCCAAGACAATCTTCGACCATTCAATGGTGGGCGCGTAAAGGTGGATGAAAAAAACGTGCGCTTGATTGTCAAGCGTGCACCAGACAGATTAGATGAAATTTCAAATCTATCACTGGTGATCCCTGGTACAAACCGTTCTTTGCGTGTTGCTGATGTTGCGACCTTAAAACTCGAACCTGCTGATATTCAGCCTGTATTAGTGCGATATAACGGTGCAGAAGCCCTTACGCTAAGTGTGTCAGCATTAACGGATGTGAACATCGTAGATGTCGGCGAGCGAGTAAATGCAAAAGTGGAGGCCCTGCTCAAACAACTTCCAGTTGGTATTACCCTGACTCCCATTTACGATCAAGCCTCAGTAGTTGATGATTCGGTGGACGGCTTTATCAATAACCTTGTGATGTCTGTGGCCGTGGTAACATTAACCTTGTGTTTATTCATGGGATGGCGCTCTGGGGTTGTGGTAGGCACTGTATTACTTGTTACCGTACTCGGTACCATCCTCATCATGTGGTTGATGGATATTCAGCTTCAGCGTATTTCATTAGGGGCAATGGTCATCGCCATGGGTATGCTGGTCGATAATGCAATAGTGGTAGCAGAAGGCATGATGCTGCGAATGGCAACAGGTGCCTCAGCAAAAGATGCAGCCAGCTTCATTGTTAAGCGCACACAATGGCCGTTATTAGGCGCAACCATAATAGGTATTGCCGCCTTCTCTGGCATTGGTTTATCTAACGATGCAACCGGCGAGTTCCTTTATTCATTGTTTGCCGTAGTGTTGGTTTCATTGATGATCAGCTGGATACTTGCCGTAACGTTGGTCCCCGTATTAGGCGCACATTTTTATCGCAAGGGCATGTCGCAATCACAAAGTGATGCGCCCTCCGCTGCACAACAGTGGTTTAAACACACACTTATCGGCGCACTGAAACTGCGTTGGGTAACCATTGCAGCACTCCTCGTTATTACCATTGTTGCCTATGGCAGTTTTGGTATGGTCAAACAAGGGTTCTTTCCACCATCAAATGCACCGGTATTTTTTGTGCACTATTGGGGGCCCCAAGACCGCGACATTCGCGCGACAGAGCAAATTGCCAAAGAAGCAGAGAAACGTATTTTAGCGCTGGATAATGTCAGTGCCGTAACCACATTTATTGGGCAAGGTGCTGATAGATTTACGCTGACATACGCGCCAAAAAGCGCTAATGAAAACTATGCATTCTTTATGGTCCGTGCCAGCGAATTAGAGCACATTCCTGCCATTCAACGTGCATTAACCAGCAAGCTAAGTGATTTGGATTTAGATGCCAATTTCTATATGGAGCGCATGCAATTTGGTCCAGGCTCAGGCGCTAAACTCGAAGCGCGTTTCTCAGGTCCAGATACTGAAGTGTTACGCCAACTAGCAGAAGAAGCCAAAGCCCGTTTATTTGAAGATGGTCAGGTGATTGATGTTCGTCATAACTGGCGAGAGAAAGGGTTTGCAATAAACACACAGTTCGACAACTACAATGCGGGAATTGCTGGGGTTTCGCATTCAGATTTTAGTCAAACCGTACAGTACGCAAGCAGTGGTGTGAAACTGGGCACCGTGCAAGATGGTGATTATGCCTATAATATCATGGCAAAAATGGGGAACGCCGATGACACGGCTCTTCAGTCTATTCGCGAGTCTCAAGTATGGTCTTCTCAGCAACGTCAGTATATTCCTTTTACCCAGGTATCACATGGCTTAGACCTTATGACTGAAGAGCTGCGCATTCATCGCAAAGATCGCCTGCGCACCATAACCGTTGAAGCAGAGCCTGGCGAACATGAAACCGCAGGCAAAGCGCTGGCGCGTATTCGCCCGTTAATTGAAGATATTGATTTGCCTGCGGGCTACAACCTTGAATGGGGTGGTGAGTTTGAAAGCGCTAGCGAAGCTCAACAGGCCTTAGGTGCAGGTTTACCCGCTGGTTTCTTAGTGATGTTCATTATCTCGGTGTTATTGTTTGGCCACGTACGCCAACCGCTTATTATATGGCTGGTTGTCCCCATGGCGGTAGTAGGTGTAGTCACGGGCTTGTTGTCTACTGATATGCCATTCGGCTTTATGTCGCTACTGGGCTTTTTGAGTTTATTCGGGATGCTGATTAAAAATGCCATAGTACTTATTGAAGAAATTGATCTTCAAATTGAAGAAGGATTGGCAATAAAAAGCGCCATCGTTGAAGCCACACTAAGCCGCGTCAGACCCGTAGCACTTGCGGCCGTGACAACTATATTGGGGATGGCTCCATTGTTGTTTGATGCTTTTTTTGCCGATATGGCTGTGACCATAATGGGCGGACTCACATTCGCGACAATTCTAACGCTTATTGCCGTTCCCGTTTTATATAGCCTGCTATTTAAAGTAAGTTATAGAAAAGCCTAGCAGCTTCTGAATAAATGTAACGTTAATTTGGCGCTTGCTCGATACGCTCTATCACCTTTGATAAAACGCTCGTCAAAGGTGCTAGCGCCATTTTAGCGTTTTGCTTCTACCCTTTTCTGCATAAACTTCATCACATTTCGCCACGACACTATACCCACTGGGTGATAATGTATGTCGACTATGGGTATGCACGATATCTTATTGTTATTGAACAATTCGATGGCAGTAAAAACGGAATCCTCCGGGGTTAAGGTGATGACTTCTCGGGTCATGATTTGATGGGCACGCTTATCTAAATGTTGCTCTGTCTCGCACTCGCTCACCAACGGTATCAATAAACGGACTTATCGCAATTTAAAGAAAAATGCAGAGGGCGAGTGTTTTACTAATACATCGTTCCAATCGACGGATTTCTCGTTTTTTAAAGGCACAGGCGGAATATGGTCGATAACGGGAACGCCATGTTTTTCCATACGTCGTCTGAATGCCAGTGCAGTTCGCTCTCCCGTTTGAGACTTATCTTTATCTACCCAGTTATGGATAGTGCGGACTTGTTTTGAGTGGATTACACAATGAATTCTATATATGTTAAATAGTGTGTAATTTTGACATTGTTAGTAAAAACTATCAGGAGGTTATATAGATTTGAGAGTGCTTTTAGTTATCCTATTTTTATGTTTTTCACCATTTTCTTATGCTGACGGCAACGAATTTTTATCTAAGTGTAAGAGTACTTTAGGATTATTAGACTTAGAATCGCCTGAGCGTGAGGAGAATTTTATTGTTGTCGGATATTGTCTAGGTAAAGTTCAAGGTGTGCGGGATATGAATTTTGTTTATGAAGTATTAAAGGGTAAAGATAATGTGTATTTCTGCATTCCGGAACAAGCGACTGTATCGCCACCAGTAATCTAGACACTTCTCAGTCGTTCTTCATATTGCTTTTCAAATTCTATCGGTGAAAGCATATTATTGGAACCATGTTTTCGTTTTTTGTTGTATCAAGCATCTAGTAGATGCGAGTTAATTGTAAGAGATGTTTTATAGAGCGCTTCAACAATCTCATTATTTTGCATGTCAGCCATTCCATAGCGAAGCATCCTCTCAGAAAGTCCTATTTGCTTTCCAGACCAGCCAGCAATGAGAGCGGCATCTGCTGGGTTAGCATTCGTACATACAGAATTGTGTTTAAATGAGTGTCGTAAACAATGTGCAGTTTGTCCTGGCATATGCGGAACAAGTTCAGCTAACATGATTTTCATTTGTCTAGAGCAATTATCAGTGCTGGTATTGTTTAGCCATTTGATAAGCTCATTGATGTTATCCCTAACAAATTGAAGCCCGACAGTTATTGGTATAACCCTCTTTCTTGCTTGTGTTTTAGTTTCTCGGTTAACCACTAGGAAAGGGTATTCCTTATCAAGGTAAATATCTTCAGTTCTGAGCCTCTTTACCTCAGAGGGCTGGTAAGGCCTGACTTCTCTAGACACTTTCTACCCGTTTAAAATATTCACGCTCAAAGTTATTTGGCGATACCCTATCATTTTTTGTATGTCGGCGAGTGGGATTATAAACCATCTCAATATAATGAAACACAGCTTGCTTAGCTTCAGCTCGGTTTTGATAAATTCGACGACGTATTTTTTCTTTCTTTAAATTGCTGAAAAAACTCTCTGCGACGGCATTATCATGACAGTTACCACGACGACTCATACTGGGTACAATATTGTATGCATCAAGTAGCTTTCTAAATTGCCGACTGGAATATTGAGAGCCTTGGTCTGAGTGCAAACTGACCTGCTGTTGAGGCTTTCGTCGCCAATATGCTGCTGTAATCGCTTGCATTGCTAAGTCCTCTGTCATTCTATCGCTCATGGACCAACCAACAATATTACGTGCGAATAAGTCCATGACGACGGCCAGAAAAAGAAAGCCTTCATGAGTTTTAATATAAGTAATGTCGGTCACCCACCATTGGTTAGGTCGCTCAACATTGAATTCACGATTCAACTTATTTTCGGCTACAATATCACTTTTACCGCCGTAATAACCTCGTGGCACTTTGTACCCTCTTTGCGCACGAATGCCTGATTTTCGCATTAAGCGTAAGATCCGATCACGGCCACAATATTCATTGGCATCACGAAAGTCCATGTAGATGTTACGGTAGCCATGAAAACCACCGCTCTCTATCCAAAACTGCTTAATTTTTTGTGCAAGCTGTTGGTCTGCCCGCTCTCGCTTACTGATTGGCGATTTAAGCCAGTCATAATAACCACTGGGATGAACCTCTAGCACTCGACACAAAACTCTCACGGGATAACGTGAACAACGAGACTTTATAAACCGGTATCTTTCTTTGACTCGCCGGCAAAGAATACCGCGGCTTCCTTTAACAGGTTCCTTTCTTGCTCAAGGCGCTTCAACTCACGTTTTAACCTTGCATTTTCAGCTCGTAAGTCCTGGTCTTCTACTCGTGCTTTAGTTGGCTTTGAAAATCTTTTAAGCCACGCATAAAGCGTCTTAGTGCTTATACCGAGACGTTCTGCAACATCGTTAACAGCGTAGCCATGGACAGCAACTTGATTCACTGCTTCTTGCTTAAACTCGTCTGTATATCGGATACCTTTACCCATGATTTACCTCTTATGGTTATAGTTACATTTTTACCATAAAAAGTGTCGGGAAGTCTCAGGCCTTACCACAAGACGATTACTATCAAACATCCACAAATTGTTAAAGAGTACTCAGACATTCTGTTTGAACTGATTAATTACCGATGGACACAGAAACTCGAGGAGTTTAATCACTCTCCACGCATTTCAAAGAAAGTTCTTGGGACTGATAGAGAAAGAGTGAGAAGAAACAATCTTTCAAAATTCAGAAAGTATTTAGATATTGAAAATCCACAGAGGAGATGTTTCTTTACGGATAAAGTGCTGACAGATGATGAACTATCGATTGATCATGTATTGCCTTGGTCGTATTTGTATTCAGACGATTTGTGGAATTTAGTTTATGTTGATCGAGGATATAACTCATCTAAAAGCAATCACATACCAAATGAAGAAGTCATTGAGCGACTTGAAGAAAGAAACATAAGGTTATTAAGTTTGCTTACGGATAGTGGTTTTAAAGATAAACAGACCGAAGAACTAGCATTGTGTGTAGAAAGAGATTTACTTCGCAAGTTCTGGGTTGGGTGTAAGGGATAATAGATGTTGACTAGTCAACATCTATGGGAATGTTCCATTCTCAATGTTTTTAAAAATCTGCTTAACTTGCTCAACGTGACGTTTCACTTTTTTCACACGATTGTCTAAATGCTTCTGATACTCAAAACCAATTAAACCGACAGTACCGTCTGCATGCTTGTATTGCGTTCGATACCACTCTCTATTTCCCTCTAACCATCCTAACTGTAATGCAACTTCTTTAAAGGGAAGTGTTTCTGCTAACAAGAAAGTTGTTCTATATTGAGATAGTTTGTTTTGTCTCTTAAAGTCGCCAAAATCACTGTCAGTTGCACCGATTGAAATATGCTTCATAGAGCGACTAGGTTGAAAACGAGCATTGGACTCGTAATCATCGTTTATATCTTTTGTCTTCAGTAATGAGTCAATTTCTCGTTTAATAATATCTAAATCTGCTTTGAGATTTATCTTAAGAAGTATCTCATTCTCTTTGATTTTGCTTCGCTTACCAGTAACGTCAGTGACTAAATTCTCTTGTGGTTTCTCACAGAACAATTCAAAACCATATCTCTCATCTCTCCACCAATCTTCAAAGTTATCAAACAATGCAAGATTGCCGAATGCTTTTGGGATCTTATACTTTCTTTCTTGTGCTAGTTTTGCGTATGTAAACCATTCTTCATAGACTTTCTTTCTCCACAATAATGCACGTGGTTCTCTGCCTTTGAACTTGACAGTTAGTAACTTACGTTTCTTCCAAGAATTTTTCATAAAAAGTCAACTTTAAAACAATTTCAGACAATTGTACCTAATATAAATTGCGAGGTCTATTTGTCTGTCATTGCTGTAAAATTGTATTTGAAGTTTGGGGAGAGAGTGTTTCTCTTTTCAAAAAAATCAAAACATTAATTATTAAAGGTGAAAATTATGACTAAGCAAGAAATAAAAAAATACGCAAAAGAAAATAAATGTTCAATTAGAGAAGCACAGAGACGATTAGGTTTTGAAGTAACTGGTAACTTTGATGACTGGCGAGCAATTCGAAACCGAGTTAAAACAATTAAACTTTCAGAAATCAAAACTCCAAGTAATGTTGCAGAGTTCAGAGAAAATTTGAAGACATATTTTGCAGGGTTCTCACAAGATGAACTTTATGTCAGAACAAACAATAGTGAAGAACCAATTGGTATTAAATATGAATTGATCAGTTCTTTTCAGGACATTATTGAAATAAGCGGCGACTATAACCCAAGTATTATCCCATTAATTAATTTTGATATGGATGACGTTTTTGACCACATGATTAGAACAAATCAATCTTATTCATCTGATGGTTTCTTTCATGATAACTATGAGGTTTATAAGAACGTTCCTGGCATCCTTATGAAGATCAAAAAGAGTGTAATCCCCCCATTTTAAACAGCAATCATTCGTAGAAATTCATTAAGCTGCCTTTAGCACAGCAGTTGGCGGTATACCGCCAACTGCTGTATTGGGTCGTTCATTATTGTATAACCATAACCACTTCGTTGCCAACTCTTGTGCTTGAGCAACACTTTCAAACATATGCATGTTCAGCCATTCGTGTCTTACGGTTCGATTAAAACGCTCGACATAAGCATTCTGAGTCGGTTTGCCAGGTTGGATGTAAAGTAACGTTATGTGGCGGTTATTCGCCCAAATTACGAGTTCATTCGAGATGTATTCGGGGCCGTTATCGCATCTAATGGCACTTGGTTTGCCTCGCCATTCAATTACTTGCTCTAGCGAACGAATAACTCGTGCGCTTGGCATAGATAAGTCCACATCAATCGCTAAGCCTTCACGATTGTAGTCATCAATGACATTAAACGTTCTTAAGCTGCGGCCATCAGCCAAGGTATCTGACATAAAATCCATTGACCACACTTGATTTTTCGCCAGCGGCACACTTAAGGCATCTGGTCTATCTCGTTTAATGCGTTTTCGCGGCTTTATCCGTAAGTTAAGTTCAAGCTCTCGGTAAATACGATAAACACGTTTGTGATTCCAACTAAATCCTTTGACGTTGCGCAAATACAAAAAGCACAAACCGAAACCCCACTGCTTGTTGGCTTCGGTCAATCGCAATAGCCAGTCTGCAACCAATGCATTTTCGCTTGATAGCAAAGGCACATAGCGGTAGCCACTTTCACTGATGTTGACGCAGGCACAGGCCAAACGAATACTAAACTGTCTGTCGGATACGAGTTTTTTCGCCATCTCGCGTCGCAAGAATGGCGTTACAGCTTTCCCTCAATGATCTCCTGTCGAATGTCTGCCTTAATACACTCTTCAGCATACATCTTTTTAAGACGCTTGTTCTCGTCCTCAAGTTCTTTAAGTCGCTTCAGCATCGAAGCGTCCATACCGCCAAACTTTGCACGCCATTTATAAAACTGAGCGCTACTCATGCCATGCTCTCGACACAAATCAGGCACCGACACTCCGGCTTCGTTTTGTTTGATCATTGCCATTATTTGGCTATCACTATATTTTGATTTACGCATTAGAAAACTCCTTCATTTTATTTTATTGGAATTTTCTACTTATGACTACTGTGGTTTAGTGGGGGGATTACAAGAGTGTAATCCTCCCGAAAAAAGAGAGCAGTTTTAACTAGAAAATTCCGCTACACTATTGAGCTCCGTAATTATTAATGGCTATAGAGTTATAACAAATTCCCAACTTATCAGCCCAATACTTACTTCTTCTATTCAGATAAATGTAAGCTTTATCGTTATTTCATTTAACTAGATTGCGCCTTATTAGAGCCTCTGTATCGCATTCTAAGAGGTTATTGCCCATATGGACTACTACTTTAATCTTTGCATAGATATACTCTTATCTTGAGGTTTAGGTCGCTTTAGCCTGTGGGGTATGAAAGGCAACATTAAGAACAGCTAAGAAGTGTCTAGCTTATTGGTGTTGATTCAGACGGTTACACTTTATGTACGTTTAAGGTTAGTTTAAGCTAAAAATGTTAAGTTTTGTTTTATCTTGTAATGGGAAGATTATAAAGATCTTAATGAACATAAGCAGTACGCAGCCATTTTTATCCAGCACCGGCCCCTACATTTATATCGCCCGTATGGTGTTAACTGGTCTTATCTTACTCAGTATTTCACGCCTAGGGTTAGTTACCTTATTCTATGACCGCGTTGCCGCTACCGATGAATTATTCACTATCTTTATTCAAGGAGTGCGCGCAGACATTATCTTAATGTCTATTCTCGCGGCCGTCCCCATTTTGCTATCGTTATTATTCGCAGGGCCTCTAACACACAAAGTCTGGTTCAACTTCACCTACCTGTGGGCCCTGGTTGGGCTGTGTGTGGTGGCATTTCTAGAACTCACAACCCCAATGTTCATTCAGCAATATGACATTCGCCCTAACCTATTGTTTGTCGAATATCTCAAATATCCAAAAGAAGTATTTTCAATGTTATGGGTCGGCTTTAAAGGCGCCATTGTGGGTGTCACCATTGGCTGCGTTATTGTCTTTATCGCGGCCAAACGCATTTTAACTGTCCCGCAATCGTTACAACATTCCTGGGGCTTAAAAAAGCGTCTACTAGTATGGCCTTTATGTGTGCTCTTAGTATTTGCCGGTATTCGCTCTACAACTGAACACCGGCCAGCAAATCCATCCTTGTTTGCTATAACCGCGGATTCAATGGTCAATTCACTGGTCATCAATTCAGGCTATTCATTGATTTATGCGTTATATAGCTTGCGCCATGAGAGCGAAAGCAGTGATGTCTACGGTGAACTCCCCGTTGATGAAATGACGCACCTCACGCGCGATTGGCCGTGGCTACAACACTATCAATACGACAGCGAACAACCCACCTTGCATTTTCAACCCGCGACCATTGAGCAAGAAACACCGCCTAACATAGTAATTATATTGCAGGAAAGCTTAGGCGCGACTTTCGTTGAATCTTTAGATGGAGTACCCGTGACACCTGAGCTAGAAAAGCTCAAATCAGAAGGGATGTGGTTTGATAATCTATATGCTACCGGTACCCGTTCGGTGCGCGGCATTGAAGCGGTCATTGCGGGGTTTATGCCTACGCCTGCGCAAAGTACGGTTAAGCTATCTGGCAGTCAGCGAGACTTTTCTACATTAGCTTCAATATTATCTCCCCACGGTTACCACACTCAATTTATCTACGGCGGCGAAGCCCATTTCGACAGTATGAGGAGCTTTTTTACTGGAAACGGGTTTGCCCAAGTGATCGACATAGCTGATATTAAATCCCCTGCTTTTGTTGGCAGTTGGGGAGCCAGTGATGAAGATTTGTTCCGCACTGCGCACGATAACTTTGTTGAACTCAACCAAGCAGGGCAACCCTTCTTTTCATTGGTATTTACCTCGAGTAACCACGAACCGTTCGAATTCCCGGATGACAGAATTGAGTTATATGAACAACCTAAAGGCACTGCTAACAATGCGGTTAAATACGCCGATTGGGCAATGGGGCAGTTCTTTGCACAAGCCAAGACCAGTGAATACTGGCAAAACACGATATTTTTAGTGGTGGCGGATCATGACAATCGTGTCTATGGCAGCAACTTGATCCCAGTAGAAAAGTTCCGCATTCCGGGTTTGATTATTGGGGGGCTAATTGAGCCTGAAGTTATTGAGCCAGTTGCTAGCCAAATTGATCTTGCCCCTACGCTATTAAGCCTAGCCGGTATATCAACCTGTCACGTGATGGATGGAAGAGACTTCACTTTGGATAACCACAGTCCAGGTCGCGCTTTACTGCAATTTGAAAATCTATTCGCGTTAATGCAAGAACAAGAACTCACGATTTTACGGCCAGACTCAACACCTTTACACGCGCATTATGAAAAAGGCACTAAAACTTTGAGCCTTACCGACAAGGGGATCACCGAGCAAGAGTACAAACGTGCAGTCGCTCATGTACAATTGCCGTCTTATCTATACCGCCAGAAGCTTTATCATCCAGCGGATAATTGTCAGCACTAGGTATTGATTAGCATAGGTTACGGAAATTAGTTTAATGAAAAAGCACTATATTGCACTCGGCTTGTTTATCGCATGCATTGCTAGCTATCAGATTACAGTGGCCTATGTTGATAACCAACTAGCGCTGCGACAATCAGCACTTTCACTGGATTATTGTGACAAAGCTTGGTCAACCCGCGGCTTGGTCACCGACTCAAGTATTCGATTACAGCAAGCCAATTCGATTGAGGCCATCAATTTGGCTATCGATAACGGCGCTCGAGGCGTTGAAGTTGACGTGTATTTTGATGTGGAGATGGGGCAGTATGTTGTCAGTCACGATAAGCCCTATAACCTTAAAAATGGTGAGCTGTTATCACTGGAAAAGCTTTTCGCGCAATTACAGAAGCCTATTTATATGTGGCTAGACTTTAAAAAGCTTACGCGCCTAAACACAAAAGAAGTGGCACAAGCCGTTGCGCGGCTAACGGCGATTACGGTAAATACTGCGATGGCAAATAAAGTGGTAATAGAAACAGAGCACCCGGTTAAACTGGCCGCCTTCAGCGACGCAGGTTTTATGACCATGCTGGATACTCAGCCGCTACCGGAGTCGTATATCGGCACCGCGTTTGTGCACAACTTCTATAAATTAGTGTATTACTTCTTCGATTTTACCGTAATGGGCACTAACTTCGGCAAGCTAGACGATCCGGTTTATAACTCTGTCAGTGAAGACGTACTGCGTGATGTACCGATGTTTATTTACCATGTCCCCAATGACAAAGCGCTAATTACCCGACTTGCGCGCATGGGGAATGTGCAGGTTGTGTTGAATACCGATGAAACTGCAAACGCTTTTGTATTGCCCGGCTGTTAGGTAATTAATCAGCTAACACCGGATTTTTAATAAACAAAATATCCATCAGAATCGCCGGATCCCACTCGTTGTTTCATTGTATTTGAGTATCAGACCTTGGGAGTTTGCTCTTTGAGAAGTGACGGTACAATAAAGCTTAAAATCCTCTCCTCTTTCATAGCCAAACGCATCTAAAATTTCCGCGCTCTTCTTTTTCGAGCTGAATTCCCTCTATCTAGGATGCCATTAAAAAAGAACTGCTAACCAGATGCATATGGCTATCACTATACTCACTAATACTGCGGCAGACCCTAAATCTTTCGCTAAACCTGACAGTGGATGTATTTCTAATCCAACACGGTCAACTACCGCTTCAATCGCAGTATTTACTATCTCGGTAAACATAATGAACAGTACCGCAATGATAAGTATGAGTTGTTCTTTCAGTGTGATATTGAACAAGAAAGTTACGGGGAACGACATTATAAGCAACAGTAATTCTTGCCTAAATGCGGCTTCATTCTTTAGGAGCCACTTGAACGCTCTGGTTGAATTCAATGTTGCGAGATACACTCGTTTAAGACCTTTTGGTTTGTTTTTACTATCAAACACGGATTAATTTACTCCTTGAGCAGTTGTTGGTGACTTTGCTTTTGCGACCGAAATATCATTATTACACTGGTTAAAAGGGTTCTTTTCAGGTTGATAAACTTTTGAATTAACCTGCATTTCAGCTAATAAAATATCGAACACATTGTCATGAGATATAGGTTGTTCTTTAATATCCTTCAAACAATCTAACTTGGCTTTGTGATGCAACTGATCTCCCCAGTAAATCAATGGTACTTTTGTTTGTTCTTCTGGTGCAAAAGCATAAGGTAAGCCATGTAAATAGACGCCACTTTCGCCCAAAGATTCTCCGTGATCAGAGACATAAATCATTGATGTTTTGATATTGTTCTTATTGCTCAATGCCTCAAGTTCTGTGATGATTTCTGACAAGACCAAATCGGTATAAGCAATCGTGTTGTTGTAGGTATTAACCAGTTCTTCTTGACTACAATTTTGGATATCACTACGTTGACAGTCAGGAGAAAATACTCGTTTGTTTTTGGGGTAGCGTTTGTAGTAAGTTGGTCCGTGAGAGCCAATCATATGTAACACAATCAACGTATTGTCGCTTTTTAACGAATGTAGTTTATTTCTTAATGCTTCAACCAACACCTCATCAAAGCAATATACACCATCACATAATGGCTTATTACTATTTGTTGAAATTTGCTCAGTTTTGACACGAGCGCAGACACCCTTACAGCTACCATTATTGTTACTAATCCAAAATACTTCAGCCCCAGCCAAATGAATTAAATCAATAGCATTCTGTTGGGCTGTAGCCGCTCGTTTTTCATAGTTTTCTTTGTTTAGTCTAGAAAACATACAGGGAACTGATACTGCTGTTGCTGTGCCACAGGAGGTAACATCTTTAAATGAAACAACGCCTAAGTCTTTGGTTTGGCTATTGGTCGGTTTGTCATAACCATTTAGAGAAAAGTTTTGGGCGCGAGCTGTTTCACCAAGCACCAAAACGGTAATGCTTTTAGTGTTTTTCGGACTAGAAATAGTTGGTGAAGTATCTAGTAAAGTAAACTTTAAAGGCGGATAGAGATAATTTTTGTTTGCATATTTCACAGTAGAATCAATTAACGCATAGGGAGTTAAATAGCCGATCAAATCACGGTTATTTCTTCCAATTGATGCATAGCTAGAATAAAAAACGATTGTTATTAAAAAAATGGTTGCAAAACTACCAATGATTAACTTTGCTCTGGATAGCAACTCTCCCATAAAGGATGAATATGTGAGCTTTACTTTCGCAATCAGTATTGATGGCAGAATACCTAAGACAACAAAAAATACACAAGCAGAAAAATTAACATATGAGAGTGCTTCGGCTCTGTCAGTTTCAAATGTGTTTTGTATCATCCCATAATCAAAAACAATGCCGTAGGTCACTGTGCTATAAAAAACAAGGGAAGATGTGAGTACTAGTAGTATTAGTATAGGTTTAGTTATCCAGCGAAATGCAAAGAAACATTGAATGATTATCGATAATGACAGGAGAAATATTGGGACAGATAGTAAAAAGAAAATATTATATTCACTAAGTGCCACTATTGCAGAAGACGTTTTTAAAATAAACGGAGAGTTCAACACCAATGTTACATACGCACAAGTGAACATTACTAACTGATTGGTGGTTAGTGTGATATTTTTTAGAAAAACTAAAGCCTTGTTCATTATTACACCTTAAAATGAATACTGCTCATTGGTAAACGATTCAAGCTCAGCGTCTATACCCAAGCCTAAGAAATTCCTGTCTTTGATGCCAATAGCGTATTTATTCTTTCCCCCCTTACGGCCAAAATCTACTGTAGGCATTAGTGACCAGTTATCCCATGTTTCAACTGTGATTTTGTCAGAGTTCTCGTTTCGAGATACTCGTGTATCTCTTATGTATTTTTTACCTCTGAGGTGGCGTTCCAGTTCCTCAAGATCTGCTTGGCTTACATCGCACTTTTTGATGAAAAATGCAGCTTCATTGTAAAGCGTTTTATTTTTGGTTTTGATATGAAAAAAGTTAGCCCAGCGATGGAGAAAAATGGTGTCGGGGTCTTCTAGATTAAAAATATCGTTAGTCTTTAATTCTATTTTATCTTTTTGATTACAATTATCGTAAGTTACATCTGCTGCTTGTACTCTATAAGTTAAACAAATTAGCGATGTTGCAAATAGGCTGATAACAAAATGCTTATTCATAAATCTACCTCTTCTGAGTATGACTTTATGGTAATTTTGTTAACTTAAGATTTGCTTAGATTAAACTGATAATTGGCAAAGTTTTGCATTTTGTGCTATTTGAAATGGGGGGGATTACCTCCTCAAATACCTCCTCAAATACCTCCTCAGCTCTTTATTTCTCTATATAGGGCTATTGCCCTATGGTTTTTTCTCAGTTCACTTCTATACTTAAAGCATAATTTAAGTAGTAAAAAGGACCCGTAGATTATGCGATTACATAAAATTACTTTAGCCGTGATTAGTTCTCAGTTGTTGCTTGCCTGTGGCGGAGGCTCAAGCAGTACTTCACCCGCCCCGGTGGTGCCCGCTCCGACGTCGCCCGCCCCGACGTCGCCCGCCCCGACGTCACCAGAAACCAGCACAGTCGTTAAAACTGGTGTCATCTCGGGTTTTGGGAGTGTCTATGTTGATGGACAACGCTTTATCACGGACAATTCAACGTTCAATGTCAATGGTCAAGCAGGACAAAGTATAGAGCAACTGCAAGTGGGCATGAAAATTTCCATGAGTGTGCAAGAATCGGATGATGACTCACCCGCAACGGTAAGTACGGTTCATTATGATAATGATATAGAAGGTTTAGTGACCGCAATTGATCGCAATAATCAGCAGATTGAAGTAGCAGGTATTACGGTACTCTACAATGATTTGACCCACTTCATTGGCATTACTGAAGTCTCTTTATCAGTGGATGACCGCATTGAAATCAGCGGCTATCTCAACACTAATGGCGTGTTGGTTGCCACTTACATTGAACTTGATAACGATGTGACCAATGATGCAAATCAATATGCATCAGGTATTGTGAGTAATTTGGATGTGACTCAACAAACATTTACTTTGCAAGGGTTAACGGTTAACTATGCATCAGCAAATATTCAAACTATCGAAAATGGTCTTAAAGTTAAGATTGAGGGGAGTATCAATGCCGGCGTTTTTCTTGCCACAGAAGTGGAAGCGATCGATGAAACCTTTTATTTATCTTTAAGTGATGATGATATTGCAAGGGTAGAGAAAGACGGGATAGTAACCGCTATTGATCTAGCTGCTAACAGCATAACGGTAGATGGATTAACATATCAACTTGCAAGCGATGTGGTGTTTGAAGGCAGTAGTGATATTCAGGTTCAAGATTTTGTTGAAATTTATATTGAACCTGCAACGAATCAAGTCACTAAAGTCGAAACACAGAACACTCGTATTAGCACTGATGGAAAGATCAAGGGCACAATAGAGGCCATTGATACAGTCAATCAAACAGTGACAGTGAACGGACAGACTTATGCATTCACCAACACAACTCGTGTGGAAGATGATGATGACAGGTATTTTAATTTTGCATCGCTTAACATAAATGATCGCGTTGAAATTGCTTTTGTTATCGATACGGCGAGTAATAATATTATTCAACGAATCGAGCGCGAAGATGAGGTGGAATACAATGAAGAATGGGAGCTTGAAGGTCGTGTGTTCGAGGTTGATCTGGCCTCTCAAACCATTACAGTAAATGGCGTAAGTGTGGTATTGAACGATGCAGTAAGATTAGTTTTGAATGACGTCGTAACCGATTTATCTACTTTTCTGGCCGCAGCTAATAACACCAGTACCTCGGAGATTGAGGTTGAAGGGGCATTTGATAGTGATGGCCAGTTTGTCGTGAAAAAAGTTGAATTGGAACAAATGGGCCAGGACGATCAAGATGATGATAATCAGAGCGATAACGATAGTCATGATGACAACGATGACAGTCATAATGATAAGAAGCAAGAAATTGGTTATGTTGAGTTAGAAGGGAAAGTGACCAGTGTAATCAATGATACGAGTTTCACTCTGAATGGACGTGAAATTAGAATCGATGCCAACACTGAATTAGAACTAAATGATCAGCGTGTGTCAGTCTCTGAATTTATGAGTGCTATCCAAGTTGGAGTGACGGTCGAAATTGAAGGTGTTTGGGTAAATAGTACTTACATCTCCGCTTATGAAGCTGAAATTGAAAACGACGATGATTAATTAATCACTATATGTTATAAAAACCATATCTTCTACGATATGGTTTTTTTATGAATAGAGACAAAACAATCGCGCTGCTCCTGATCTTGATTATCCTTTTCAAACTAGGTGACTTGTACGTTGATTTTGCCAATCAGGTTGAGACTCATCATTTGTTCCAAGAAGGGATTCTCATCCTGCTATCTTCTAGTATTTTCATATTTTTGATTCGGGACATTAGACAGCGCAGTAAACAGGCTCAACTGTTGGCCCAACAGCTAAAAGTCAGTAAAGCTCGCTCGGATAGTTTGTCAAAAAAGGTGATTGAGACTAAGGCTCAGTTTTTTAATGCTATTGCCGAGCAGTTTGAGCAATGGGGACTTACTTCAACAGAGAAAGAAGTTGCTTTACTTTTGGTCAAGGGATTGAGCAATTTTGAAATTGCGGAGGTTCGAGGTAAATCAGAAAAAACCATTAGCCATCAAGCATCCGCGATCTATAAAAAAGCAGGTGTTACGGGTAGGCATGAACTTGCAGCATTATTTTTTGAAGAGCTAATTAGTTAATGAAATCAATGGTTTTTCTCTTTTTGGGGAAAAACCCTATAGCTGAAAGTCAGTATAATAATATACTTATTCATGTTTGTACTTATTTGTCTCAAGGATACTCAAGATGAAATTGACTTCTATAAATCGCTATCATCCCCTCATCAGTATTTTGCATTGGCTTATGGCCTTCACGTTTGTTTTTATGATTGTGAGTGGTGAGTTTATGGACGATACACTCGAATCAGAGTTGTTTCACTGGCATACTCAAATTGGTTTTACCATGCTCATTTTAATTTTCTTGCGACTGAGTAGTGCTTTACTAACGCACCGAACGCATAATGCTTCGCTCTTTTCAAAAAACGAAGAGAGGCTCGCCTGTGCAACAAAAATTGGATTGTATATCGTAATGTTCTTAATTCCATTCACTGGCTGGCTCATGACAATCTTTGAACCGCGATTACAGCCAACGGAATATCTTGGACTTGTAAACTGGCCCGTACTGCAAAGTGTTTTGAGTAATCATGAGCAATTTGAAGTGTTAGAAGAGGTTCACGAATTTTGTGTGAAGGTGCTAATAGGTCTCACGGCACTACATGTCGCTGGATATTTCAAACACTTAATAGTGGATAAAGTGAATCTATTAGCGGTATTTCGTTTTAAACCGTGAACACAGACTCGTTCAATAAGCACTGGACTCTGTGGTAATAAATGCACCATCCTGAACCAGTGAAGTACAAATTTGCTCGGCTATTATATGCGTCGCACGATGGCATTCATTATCGACTTTATGCCCCAGAGCAGTGACATGCCAAGAGAGTTCAGGATAGGATGATGTATATGCCAGTAAAGCGGTTAACGATACAATCCGTCCAAAACCTTCAAAATCAAACATTATTTCAAGCTTAATTTGTTCTGCCCAATCTTGAGCTTCTTCCTCAAACATTGAGATGTACGTTGGTGGAGTGTAATCATTATAGAATGCGTCCAACGCATGGTGGCCAATTTCATGCAAGATAACATCAGATAAGGCGTTCACAAATATCGTTTGGAAAGCTTGTTCATGTTTAGGCTGAAGATGTTCAAGAATAAAACTTGCCAAAACATCAACGTAAGCACTCGAGATTGATATTAAACGGTTTTGATCAATGGATGAGAATGCGATGTCAGTGGCGTCCATTTCATCAGAAAATACCATTTGGGTAGTTTGTAAGATGCTGTATAAACGAGCATTTTCTTCCTCTTGAGCAAGCGCTATTAATTGACTCATGATATCTTGACTGTGAGCTTTAGCGATCTCGATTGGACTTTCGTTATGAGTCCATTTTTCCAATGTGGTGAACGCGCTTGCTTGCACAAATAAGGAGGCGCCGAATAAACACAGGATAAGCAGTCTCGATTTTGATTTATACCACATTGAATAAATGTCATTGAGTGAAACGATACTATTTAAACGTACGGTATTCGAAAATGGATTGATTGTCAGTTAGGCAGCAATCGTCTAATATCTCTTATGCTACCTTCGTAAAAGACCGTTGCACCGACAGCATTCATGGACAATGCCTCTGATGGCAAGGTAGAACGCATTCTAGTTACCGCAAACGTATTTGCACAAGATGTGCAATATCTTGCTACAGACAACCTTACATGCTGAAAATATCATCTATAGTGGTGATAATGACAGCAGTTATCATTCCTCGCATGGCCCTGTGGCAGGTAAATCAGTACAATGGAGAGAGTCTGAAATTGCAAGAATGGACCGTGTTTGATGAGTTATCTATTCTGACTCAGATGTATCGTCATCGCTTGGCGCAGACCACTGCTGAGTAAATTGTCTAGGCGTCATGTTGTAATATTTTTTAAATCGGGTGGTAAAATGAGACGGACTCCCAAAGCCTGTGGCATATGCGGTGTTTGTGACATTTTCCCCTGATTTGAGCATTTCAGCCCCTTTCATGACTCTAAAATTGAATAAAAAATCACGTGGACTGTTATTCGTTTCGGCACGGAATTTTCGCAACAACTGTCTATCTGACAAACCAAGCGCATCACGTAAATCATTCAATTCAAATTCACTATCGTCAAAACGTTCTTCGCAAATTTTTAATACGGTTGACATGAAATCGGACAGTGATACAGGTTCATCTGCAGATTGTTGGACGTTCGTTGAGATTTGCTCGACCGTTTTTGTGCGAGTTTTTTTCTGGATATTGATGAGGTTCAACGCTTTTAAGCGCAACTCTTCATTGTCAAAAGGTTTGCAGATGTAATCAGCAGCATCATTGCGCAATCCTTCTAGAATATCAGATTGGCTAGTACGGGCGCTGATCAAAATGACAGGGACATGACTTAACAACACATCCTCTTTAATCATACCCATCAAAGTAATCCCATCGATATTGGGCATCATAATATCGCTGATTATGATATCTGGCAGCATATCTCGGGCGATTTCAATGGCGTGTTCTGGCGAGTTTAATGTTGTTAGGTCAAAAGAAGGTTGTAACGCTATTTTGAGATACTTAAGGATCTCTTCGTTATCATCAATACACAGTGCTTTAGGTAACTCATCTTTATTGTCGTGAATAGGGATAATGTGTTGTTCATATACATTTGGGAGTGATAATTTTGCAGTAAACATCCCATCTTTTGAACTTTTCAAAGCGATATCGCCGTTTAACCGGTCAATAATATTTTTTACTATGCTCAAGCCTAGTCCAACCCCATCAGGGTTACCAATGCCCGCTTCTGGACCACGGTAGAAGCGGTTAAATAAGTGATTCAACTCTTTATCCTGCAGTGGGATAGAACTGTTTATAATCGTGATTTTTAAGAGCTCAACATTAGCCTCTATATGGATATCTACGAAACCATTTTGGTGGTTGTACTGCAAAGCATTTAAAATAAGATTACTCAACAACGTTTGCATTTCAGTTAAGCTGGCGTTGACCTGAAATGGCTCTATAGGACTGAAACGAATGTCAATCTTACGCTCTTTGGCGAACTGCTGTGTGTTTTCCAAGACAGTGCGTAAGCACAGGGCTAAATCGGTAGCGTTATTTTCATCAGATTTAGACGATATAAAGGTCGCTTGTGATAGTTCAAAGATTTTTTGGTTAAGGCTCTTTAATTTGTAAGCATTGCGCTTGATCGCTAACAGGCGCTCTTGTGAGTGTGTTTGCAATTCACTCTGCAATAATTCATCCACCGGGTCGAGTAAAAGACTTAAGGGGACATTGAATTCTGAGGCAATGTTGGCAAACATCTGATTTTTTTCAGAAGCATTTTGCTCTAATTGTTCGCGTTTATTCTTTTGAATAAAATGTTCTTTCGCAAGTTGCTCATTGCGCAAGGTGAGCGTTTTATCTTTTGTTTCAATTATTTTTCGGGTCTGGCGCAGACGAACATAAAACACGCTAATAGGTATAAACAGAAGGATAAAGATTATGCCAAGTTGAATATTAGATTGCTGATGCCAAGGACTGGGCTGAAAAACGTCGACAATGACATCATTTGCAAAGTTATTATCGATCTCGCCATGAAGACTGATTAACAATCGATTCTCCCCATAACTTGGAGAGAATGAAAAGCGAAAATCATCATTGACAAATTCACTCGTCCCGTCTTTGATAGCCAAGCGATCATTAGCATGGGTAGTGAAATTACTATCACCAAAAAAGAGCTCAATTGCACTGATCGTTCGAGCTGAGTTGTCATTAAACGTATTCTGAGAAGGATGTATGAAAAACTCAGATGAACCATCTGCATAAAACACTTCAGCAGCAGATAACAGCAACTTTGGTATCGTTTTGTTAAATTCATTTGGTTGAAAAACCGAAATTCCATTGAGCCCAGAAAATACAAAATTTCCACGAGAGTTCAAATACGCCACACCTGGATTGAACTCATTTCCTTGTAAACCGTCTTCTTCAATAAACCAGTCGATCATTTCTGAATCGAGTCTATACTTGAGCATTCCTTGTTTTGTAGTAGACCAAATATCGCCATTGTCATTAACCATTGTGGCTTGTAGGTTGATTTGTTGAACCTGCTGAGGTACTCCTTCATTACTAAATGTCTTACTCAACGGATTAAATACATATAGGCCAAGATTGGTTGATAATACAATTTCATCATCGTTTGCAATCATATGATTGATGAGATTTATTTTTAAATCTGTCTCAAATAAGAAATTGTCAAAATCGCCTGTTTTTGGATTAAATGCATGTAAGCCCCGGTTGGAAGCGAGCCATGCGTAGCCTTGATGAACCAAACCATAACTAAAAAAATTAGTCGGTAGATTGGAATTATCACGGTCAAAGTGTTGAAATGATTGACTCTCTTTATCAAAAAGACTAATGCCTTGTTTGCGATGTAACAAAAATACTTGATTGGGAGACAATTCAACCCATTTAACCAATCCCGAAGCAGCTAAACCTGAATTTTCTGGAGTGAAAGTACGGATGACATGGAGACCCTCTACTGAAATTTGTGTGATGCCAAAATCATCTAGTACCCAGGCGTGTTCTTCGTCGATATAAATATCCGATACCCTCACACCTGCAAGCCCGGAATAAATAAGCTGACTTTCACGCTTCACTGGGTTGTAAATGGAAAGCCCGTCCGAGTTCGCTGCCATCCAACCGCGTAAGTATTTGTCGGCAGCAATGGCCGTCACATTATTGCCACTGAGAGGCGAGTTGTCTGACATTTCGTGTTTGAGGTGATAAATGTACTGCGTGTTGCTGCGATAGTGATTGAGTCCACCGCGTTCAGTGCCAAACCACATATCACCATTTGTTGTTTGTAATACTGAGGTTATTCGATTTGCGCCGATGGAATGCGGGTCATTGTATTCGTAGTATGCCCTGTAAGCTTGTTTGGGACCTTGATACCAGATGCCATTAGCATAAGAAATTGCCCAGATATGTCCATTTTCATCAATTACTGTCTTTTTGATATTATTAGAGCCAATGGCATGAGATTCATCAGTATAATGTTGAGTCAATTCAAATTCTTGGTTGTATACCAAAATCCCTCTTTTTCCCGAACTGACAAAAATATGCTCATCTGAGACCGTAATATCTTGAATACTGCATCCGATATTTATACTTTGGGACGACTTAAATTCCCCTGAAGGGGTCTTTCGGTACCTCACCAGATCACAGTTGTGGCCGACTAGATAAGTGTCACCAAGGATATCTATTGCATCAATGGGACGATAAATGCGGAATCGTTGGTAGATCGGTTGAGGCAAGCTGGTATCAATGAGCAACAGCTGATCATCGAAATACACGGCAAGTTCGCCGTTACGCAATTGTGTGACATGACGCTCGTCAGCATAATCATCTTCAAATGAATAAAATTTTTCGAAAGTTTGGGCGTTTGGGCGCAAAACGTAAATACCATCGGCAAATACAACCCACAAACGTTGCTTTTGTCCAAGTGCTAGGCCGTAAACATAAGGTGAACTAGGATTCAGCCCCAGTTGATTGCGCAAGTTCAGAAAGCGCCGACCGTCATAACGAACGAGGCCTTCTGGAGTACCGACCCAGAGCATGCCATAACTGTCTTGGGTTAAAGCCGTAATGGTAGAGTCAGGTAATCCGTCAGAAATATTGTACTGAGAAAAAGGTAACGAGTAATAGTTGTGCGCAGAGGTGTTGAAACCTATGAATAAGACGATGGATAAAAAAACGACGTGTCGGAACATTTAATGTCATCAATACTGCTTTGATGAGGTAATAATGCCTTAGCGGTGAAAAAAAGTCATGCAAAAAGGCCAAAATGTCCGTTTGGTGATAGTTTTTGTCCGTTTGGTGAAAGTTTTTTCTGTGCGCTGTGTGTATCTTAAGTATGTGGCTTTTGTTAAAAAATCACACTCTAACACACGAAAGACAAGGATCGTCAGTTTGTAAGGATGCAAACGAATCAAGGACGATCCTTTTTCCTTTATATCTGCTTACATCTTTTTTGCCCAACATTCCTATTGCAAATTAATTCTTTGTGAAATAATGCCCAGCATTGTTGCTTGGGAGGATGTGTGCGAGCCTTTTTTTGTTTATTACTAATTGCTGTATTCAGTTGTTCAGTATGTGCAAAGTTAGATGTGCCTTTTAATGTCGATCACAACGTGGTGATTGATGGACACATTTCTGATAAAGAATGGTCTCATGCCAACCGCATTGATGTGAACAACGTCATGCGTCCCTTTAACAATCTCCCCGCACCAGTCAATACCACCGTCAGCTTTTTTGAGGATGGGCAACAGTTATATATACTCTTTGAAGCCTATGATTCTTCACCAAACGATATACAAGCTCGACTTGTTGACCGCGACCTGATTTGGGGTGACGATATCGTTGGCGTCAAAATCGATACCTTTAATGACGGACGCTTAGCCTATCAATTTTTTGCCAATGCCTTGGGTATTCAATCCGATGCGATTCAAAACGAGATGACCGGGAATGAGTCAGACAGTTGGAATACAATTTGGCAAAGCCAAGGTAAAATCACAGAGGATGGCTATATTGTTGAGTTTGCGATTCCGTTAAGCACTATGAACTTTTCGCAATCTGATGCAGAGAAAACTTGGGGTGTTGAGTTTGTGCGTTTTTATCCCAGGGAACACATGTATCGGATTTCTCATATTCAGTACGACCGCAACAACGCTTGTGACTTATGTCAAATGATGCCAGTGACTGGCTTTGCTAAAGCTGAGCAAGGCAAAGCCTTGGAGCTTGTGCCGACTATAATTGGTGGGTACTCACAAACACGAGAGGTTTCACCAACAAGCGACTGGGTTGGTGAGCGGGGACAAGAACTCGGTCTCGATATTAATTGGGGGATTACTCCGGAGATATCTTTACAAGGCACCTTGAATCCGGATTTTTCACAGGTCGAATCCGACTCAGCTCAAGTGTCCGTGAATAATACGTTTGCGTTATTTTTCCCAGAAAAACGTCCGTTTTTTGTCGAGAATGCCGATTACTTTACTTCTATGCTCAATCTCATTTATACACGAAATATCAATGCGCCAGAGTACGGTATCAAATTGACAGGCAGGTTAGCGCAGCATTCATTAGGCGTATTCTTTGCCAATGATGAAACGACCAATTTCCTAGTGCCAGGTAATCTGGGTTCAAGAGTGGGCACATTAGAGAACAAATCCAACAATATGGCGCTACGTTATCGTTATGATGTCAATAAAGACCTCTCTTTGGGTATTGTGTCTACCTTGCGTGAAGCGGATGATTATCACAACTACGTATTTGGGGTGGATACCAAATGGACACCGACGGATAAGGATAATATTCGCATTCAGTATGTATATTCAGACACAGAATATCCGCAGGACTTGTATCAGCAATTCTGTGACGATGAGTTGTGTAATGAGCGAGATGCGTTTTCAGAAGCGGCCTTGCGCACACAGTATGGCGATTCGATTGGCGGTGGCGCGTTTCGCTTAGAATATCGCAGAGATACCGAACATTATTTTATCCGAGTAGGGCATTTTGACCACGAGGCTGATTTTCGCGGAGATTTGGGGTTTGTCTCGAGAGTGGATCGCAGGACATCTGTCATAGGTGGCGGGTATATCTGGCGCAGTGAAGAAGCGTGGTGGAATCGTTTGCGCTTGCGCGGGGACTGGGATATTCATCACGATGACAATGGCGATTTGTTAGAAAAAGAAATCGAAACGTTTTTCTCAATCGATGCCAAATATGATACTTACATTGATTTTGGGCAAACTCGGCGACAACGGGTGGGTTTGAGACACGATCCAAGTGTATTAACTATTGCCAGCAATACCACATTATTTGACGAGTATTTTAATCGCTTGATCATTGAAACGCGTCCAACTGCCGATTTGGAGTTATTTCAGCGTTTCTCACAAGGTGAGCAGATTGATTTTGCTAATAATCGAGTGGGTGAACGCTTTGTTTCCGATTCATCATTTGAGTATCAGTTTAATCGTCATCTAAAGCTCAATGCTGGGTATGAATACGTCGAACTCGACGCGAGCGGCGCAAACGTATTCACGGCAAAAGTATTGCAAGGGCGCATGACCTATCAGTTTGATGCCAAACAATTTGTACGCCTCATTGTGGATGTATCAGAAGTCGAGCGCAATGTGGATAATTACATTGATGATGTAACGCCGTATTACAAAGATATGGGCGTGCAGCTTTTGTATTCTTATAAAGTCAATCCATTGACCAAGTTTTTCTTGGGTTATTCGGATGCGGGTTTTCAAGATGAAACAATGGAACGACTGACGAGCAACGAGCGTTCGGTGTTCTTCAAAATCTCCTTCGCCTATACTCAGTAGACAGGCCAATATTTTAGCATAATCACAATTCGATAAATGCTTGCTTTTTGGTCAAAACCTGCGTAATATTCGCGCCCTTACAGCCAATCCCATTTATTCCTTGTCTTAGCGCAGCAGGCTGTACTGCAAAGACTACAAACCATAAGGAATCACGATGCGTCATTACGAAATCGTATTCATGGTTCACCCTGACCAGAGTGAACAAGTACCAGGTATGATCGAAAGATACACTGGTATCCTGACCCAAGAAGGCGGTCAGATCCACCGTTTAGAAGACTGGGGCCGTCGTCAATTGGCATACCCAATCGAAAAACTACACAAAGCACACTATGTTCTAATCAATGCCGAAGCCACTGCTGAAGCGGTTGAGGAACTAGAAACTGCATTCCGTTTCAACGATGTTGTCCTTCGTAACTTAGTTATCCGCACTAAAGATGCAGTAACTGAACCTTCACCTATGAAGAAAGAAGAACGTCGTGAACAACGCTCAGAGTCAGCGCCTGCTCCAGAAGCAAAAGCTGAATCTACTAACGAAGAAGCATAAGGAGAGTACTCATGGCTCGATTTTTTAGACGTCGTAAATACTGCCGCTTCTCAGCCGAAGGCGTTGCAGAGATTGATTACAAAGATACTGCTACTTTAAAGAACTACATTACTGAATCAGGTAAGATCGTTCCTAGCCGTATCACAGGTACTAGTGCAAAGTATCAGCGTCAGCTATCAACTGCTATCAAACGTGCGCGTTTCTTAGCGTTGTTACCTTACACTGATGGCCACAAATAAGCGCGGAGTTAGCAATGGATATTATTTTATTAGATAAGATCGCTAACTTAGGCGGTTTAGGCGACCAAGTTTCAGTGAAAGCCGGTTATGCTCGTAACTTCTTGTTCCCACAAGGAAAAGCAGTACCTGCAACCAAAGACAACGTCGCTAAATTTGAAGCACGTCGTGCTGAATTAGAAGCGAAAATTGCAGAAGCATTAACCGCTGCTCAAGCGCGTGCTGACCAGTTGGCGGCTTTTGAAGCGGTGACTATCGCATCACCCGCGGGCGACGAAGGCAAGTTATTCGGTTCTGTTGGTACGCGTGACATCGCTGATGCCATTACTGCTGCAGGCGTTGCCGTTACTAAAGCTGAAGTTAAATTACCTACTGGTACTTTACGTGAGCTTGGTGAGTACGACATCGACGTACAACTACACTCTGACGTTACTGCAACTGTGAAAGTTGTGATTGTTGCTGAAGCGTAAGCACTAAATACGAAACGTTTTTAGTAAAACACCACCTTAGGTCACTAAAGTGGTGTTTTTTTTATGTCTTTTTATTGCTAATTTGTCCAATGCGAAACAATGCCATTGAAAGTAAACAAAACCAGCAAAGCCTCCAGTGATCAGCGATTGAATGATGATGGATAAGTCAACTAGATATTGATTGCAAAGGATAATAATAACTATCACACATACGATGCCGATATATGGTGGTATAGTCCGAAAAACAGTTAGATAGTTTTCCTTAAAAAAATCTAACTTGCTCTCGGAATCCCCTCCAGCATAAGCTGAGAGGGAGTGGTGACTTAAATATAGTTTCATGATATTTTATTTGCAATCCTCGTAAACAATAGAGGCAGCTGCATTACCAATCATATGGCCAATGAAACCGCCAAAAACTGCGCCAGCACCAAGTGTGGTGGCACCACCAACTAATGTTCCAGCGGTAGTGAAAAAGCCTACAGTACCGTCTCTTACGACTTCACAAAAACCGTATTCACCGCCATTTACCGCTAAAATCTCGTTAGTATTAAGTGTCTTCATATTGAACTCCAAAAAAAGTATAGATAGAAATAATGTCTTTGAACTAAGACTATAGAATGATAAGTTGATTTAATTCTGAAGTAAGCTGACCAAAAGTTGAGATTTACATTGTTTTTTTTTATGTCTGGTAAACCTTTTGCCCTTCACATACGACATACTTTATAACACCAAACATATGTACATATTTCGGTAGGGATCATGACAGTACAACCAGTAGCTTCCGTGTCGCATCAGATGACGCCGCATTACTGCGCCTTATCCGTTCGCATCAATGTCGATGCGCATGCTGGGGGGCGAATCAACAATGAGTTATCGACAGACAAAGTGGAGAAGCAAAAATATGGACCTGCAAGTTCGCTCAATTTTACAGCAGGTGAAGGGGATGGCCGGATCAATATTGATACAGTGAGTGGACGAATTACGCTGAAGCACGATTAACAGCCAAAATTAGCAGTTGAAACTGACATGCAAAAGGGGATAATGACTATCCTCTTTTTTTTGGCAAATGGCTTACGGTTGTGGCAGATAATAATAAAAAACCTGACTCTCAAATCGAAAAACTCAAGATACCGCCACATTCGGTAGAAGCTGAGCAGTCGGTATTGGGGAGTATGCTGATCTCTCCTGATACTTGGGATAAGGTCACGGACATTGTCATTGCTGAAGATTTTTATTTGTTATCGCATCGTACGATTTATAGTGCGATCCTTAAACTCCTTGGCGCTTCACAACCTGTAGACGTTATAACTGTTTCTGAGCATTTAGAGCAACATGATAAACTCGAAGAAGCGGGTGGTTTGTCTTATCTTGGAGAGCTCGCCAACAATACGCCGTCTGCGGCAAACGTCATAACATACGCCAGTATTATCAAAGAACGCGCCATTACTAGAGAGCTGATTGGTGTTGCTCATGATATTGCCGAAGTAGGCTATCATCCTGAAGGACGAGACAGCAGAGAAATTTTGGATCTGGCTGAAAGCAAAGTCTTTGAAATAGCCGAAAAACGCACCGGGCAGTCTGAAGGGCCGCAAAGTGTCACCAATGTTCTTGGCAAAACGGTTGAGCGATTAGATGCTTTAGTTAAGAGCAACAAAGAAGTGACCGGTGTGACGACTGGATTTACCGACTTAGACAAAAAAACCAGTGGTTTGCAGCCGTCGGATTTGATAATCGTTGCCGCTAGGCCGTCGATGGGTAAGTGCATCGTGAGCGGGTCTGAAATCATTGATCCGATGACTGGAGAGCTGAACACTATTGATACTCTGGTAGCGCAACAATCAGCATCACTTCTTAGTATCAATGATGCGTTTGAAGCCGTGAATGCGCGAGCAAGCGAATTTGTGGATGATGGGTTAAAACCTGTCTTTAAAGTCACAACGGCACTTGGTAAATCAATAGAAACAACGATTACACATCCATTCTTAACCGGTCGAGGATGGTTACCATTAAGTGAAATTGCAGTTGATGAGCAAATAGCCGTACCAAGAGCATTGCCTTATTTTGGTAATGAACAACCGCAAGAGCACAAGGTAAAAGCTATTGCTTACATGGTGACAGATGGCTCTACTCGCAATTCAACACCTCAATTTACCAATGAGAATTCCGCGATTGTGGATGACTTCATCTCTGCAATGATTGCGTTTGAAGGCATTTCTGTTAATCCAGTTAAGGCAAAAAACAAAACCCCAAGCTATCGCATAAGCGCTAAATCTTCCACTTCCGGGTTATGTCGAGAACGCTTTGCTAAATACTTAAATCGAGCTATGGCACAACTTTCTATATCCGGAAAAGCGCTGGCTCAAATTTTATCATTGCAGCCTTCCACGATTAGTCAGTGGCGACACGCAGTTGCGTTACCTGAACCATCTATATATTTCCGTATGTGTGGGCTATTGGGTGAAGAGTTTTCAAATGACTCACATAGTGATTGGCAAGCAGGCTCATGTCGTTATAACGCATTGACTGATTTTTTGGAGAATTGTCATTTATTGGATAAAAGCGCGCATGAAAAAGTGTTGCCTGAACAAGTGTTCACTTGGCATAAACCCGCGTTAGCTTTATTACTCAATCGCATGTTTGCTTGTGATGGTAGCGTATTTACCCAAGCCAATGGACAAAGTCGAGTGAGTTATGCCACCAGTAGTCCAAGGTTAAGTCTGCAAGTTCAGCATTTATTACTTCGTTTTGGCATTATCTCAAAACGACGTGCTAAAAAGACGAAATACCATGGTGCCCACACGCCCTATGAAGTTGAGATTATGGGGCAGCAAGGGATTACTTTGTTTTTGAATGACATCGGTATTCTAGGAAAGGAAAGAGCCTGTTCAGAGGCATTGCAAAACATTGAAGGGAAACAAACACACAGTAATATTGATAGCGTACCATTAAGCGTTAACGAATATGTTATTGCATTAAAGGGCGAGCGAAGTTGGCCGACCATCTTTGCAGCGGCTGGAAAAGAACCACCTCCAGGTTTTAATCCGCATTTAACGGGAAAGTCTCAACGCCAGTTGTCTCGACAACGATGTCAGTTCTTTGCCGATTTATTTAATGACGATTACTTGAAGCATCTCGCACAGTCTGATGTTTTTTGGGATCGTATTGTTTCGATAGAGTATCAAGGATACAAACAGGTATATGACCTGACAGTGCCCAAGTATCACAACTTTGTGGCTCAAGACTTTTTTGTTCACAATACCACATTTGCGATGAACCTCGTCGAAAATGCTATGATGATCGAAGAAAAACCAGTACTTGTGTTCAGTTTAGAAATGCCATCTGAGCAGTTGATGATGCGGATGCTTGCCTCATTAAGTCGAGTGGATCAAACCAAAATCCGGACCGCTCAACTCGATGAAGAAGATTGGGCACGCCTGTCAAACACCATGGCACAGCTAAAGGATAAGGACTGTGTGTACATCGATGATTCTTCTGGTTTGACCCCGATGGATGTGCGCTCTCGTGCGCGCAAACTCGCTCGGGAACGCGGCGGTTTGTCCATGATCATGATCGATTACCTTCAGTTGATGCGAGTGCCAGCGTTGTCTGACAACCGGACATTGGAAATTGCCGAGATATCGCGCTCACTTAAAGCCTTAGCGAAAGAGTTAAATGTACCGGTAGTCGCGTTGTCGCAATTAAATCGGACACTTGAGCAAAGAGCTGATAAGCGTCCGGTAAATAGTGACTTACGTGAATCTGGCGCAATAGAACAAGATGCGGATTTGATCATGTTCATCTATCGCGATGAGGTATATCACGAAAACTCTGAAGAGAAAGGCATTGCAGAAATCATTATTGGTAAACAGCGTAATGGTCCTATTGGTACGTGCCGCTTGGTATTCCAAGGACAATTTTCACGCTTTGAAAATTACGCAGGTCCTCATATGGGCGACCAATATTAGGGATAATCGCAAAATTCGGTTATAAAAAGCCCGCTCACACTTCAAAAGTGCAGCGGGCTTTTGTTTGAGCTAATGGTTTATTCTTGTTCAGTAATCGCGATGATGACCGACACTACTCTGCGATTTTGCGCGTGTGCTGCATCAGTCATGGCATTGTTTACCGGACGAGATTCACCATATCCAATACTCTCGATTCGATCAGCTGGCGCACCATGAACATCGATTAATACCTTGCGTACATTCTCTGCACGAGCCTCAGACAGAGCTTGATTAAATGCCTCTGAACCAACAACTGAGGTATGACCTTCAACGAGAGCCTGTGCTTGTGGGTAAGTGTTTAAAAACTCAGCGACTTTAGCAAAGTCCATGGAATTGGGATTTTTTACTAAGGCAGAGTTGTTGTCAAACAGTACGGTTAAGCTCACTTGTTTTTCTACTAACGTTTTTAACGCACACCCATTTGCGTCAACGGTTTTTCCTGAAGCGGTATTAGGGCATGAATCATTGCGGTTGAATACACCATCATTGTCGTCGTCTGAGTTGCGGTTTACGTCAATAGATTGTACAGCAGGCGTGTTTGACACAACGTTGCTAGATGCGAGTGATTTGTTGACACTTGCGCGATTGACAGATTGGCCAAAGTGATATGATACGCCCAGTTTGACAACCAAATCATTGTAATCGTTTGCAAAATCACGATAGAAGCCAGCCTCGGTGATCAAACGAAGGTCTGTAGCGCCTCCCCATTGACTACCAAGACCAATAGCACCGGATAAAGAAGATTCAATGCTATCATCTATTTGGCGAACACCGGCAAAGACGTAATGCTTGTCATTGTCAAAAAAATACATGCCGTCAAGGCCAAGATTCACGCCATCAATATCACCATTAAGCGCATCAATATAGGTGCGAGTAGCTTCTAAACGCATAGCCCATTGAGAAGAAAAACGAATGCCGACTTCAGCGCCAGCCAGTTTTCCGTCGTCATAGAGATTTTGCTCGTTAGGGCGAGAAGAGTCGCCAATATATTTGCCAGCAAAGACGCCTATCCATGATTGCTTAATATCATCAGTATTATGCTCATGTGCAATGGCCGGTAATGACAATGCTACGGTTAACGCAGAGGCTAGAATTAAGGTATTGTTGTGTTTCACAATTCATCCTGGAAAGTTAGTTTGTAAGTGTGCTTTATTGGCATTTGTGACAAACGCCATGAGCTTCTATAGTTTGTTGTTTTACGACGAAACCTTGTGAGGTCGCTTGTGCTGTGAGCGCATCGTGTAATGATGTGGATTGTATTTCAGAGACATTGCCACATTTATCACAGATCAAAAATTGCACCGGGTGTGCGCAACCAAAATGATGGCAAGCAACAAACATGTTGGTCGATTCGACCTTGTGAATCAGACCAAAATCCAACAAAAAGTCCAACGAACGGTATACGGTGGCTGGTTTGGCTGAATCGTTTTCCAATTTGAGCTGATCCAACAAGTCATAGGCACCGATCGGAGCGTTAGCTTTGACCAATAGCGTATACACTTGTTCGCGCAAAGGAGTGAACCGAGCGCCAGCATTTTCGCAGTGTTTTTTGGCTTTTTCTATTAATATACTCATAACACTTGTAGTATATCGACAAATCGCACTGGAATTAAAGCAATATCTCATGCATGTCATTATTATCGTTAAACAACAAGTGCTTGTGCACTCTGAAGGAATGCTTTTGCCACGCTGGCAGGACATTATAGATTCAGACGTTTTTGCATCGTATGTATCTTCAGCCGTGCCGATGGACGATGGTCTGAAAATTATCGACCTAGGTTCTCAATATATCGAACATACAGAGCTACGGCCGGTAGGTTTGCGTGATTTATTGGCAACATATACAGCGGACGAATTTCAGCCGGTAATGCGCGCCTGGCAATATGCCCTTTTTATGCGTACGCACCAATACTGTGGCCAATGTGGTGACAAAATGCGTCAAATAGGTTGGGAAATGGCGCGACAATGCGATTGTTGTGGTCATCGTGTGTATCCGAGAATTTCACCATGTATCATTGTTGCTATTCGGCACGAACAAAAAATTTTGTTAGCGCAAGGCCCACGACATGTTGATACTAATCTTTATTCTACTTTGGCGGGCTTTGTCGAAAGTGGTGAGACGTTAGAACAAGCAGTGGCTAGAGAGGTATTTGAGGAGGTTGGAGTTCAAGTTAAAAATATTGAGTACTTTGGTTCACAGCCTTGGCCATTTCCGCACTCACTGATGGTTGGTTTCATTGCTGAATATGCAAGTGGTCAAATACGGGTCGACGGCAAAGAGATTATTCAAGCAAAATGGTTTGATGTAAATGATTTGCCTAATGTCCCCCCGAAGTTATCCATCGCTGGACGCTTGATTGAACACACGCAACAGCTAATCGCAAAACAAGGCTAAGGTAGACAGTGCAATAAGTGTGTTTTTTTGCTAGGATGCGCGCGTCAAAGCAAGGATTACTCACATGTCAGAACTCAAAAACGACCGCTACTTACGCGCATTACTTAAACAAGATGTTGATGTCACTCCAGTCTGGATGATGCGTCAAGCCGGCCGCTATTTGCCAGAATACAAAGCGACTCGTGCCGAAGCCGGTGATTTTATGTTACTGTGCAAAAATGCAGAATTAGCCTGTGAAGTCACTTTGCAGCCATTGCGTCGTTTTGACTTAGACGCAGCGATTTTGTTTTCTGATATTTTGACAATTCCAGATGCGATGGGGTTAGGCTTGTATTTTGAAGCAGGGGAAGGACCACGCTTTGAAAGACCAATCACCTGTGCTGCCGATGTGCACAAACTCCCTCACCCAGATCCGGAAGGTGAGTTACAGTATGTGATGAATGCGGTTCGCACGATTCGCAAAGGTTTAGACGGTGCCGTACCACTGATCGGGTTCTCCGGTAGTCCTTGGACCTTGGCCACTTATATGGTGGAAGGCGGTTCGAGTAAAGCCTTTACCAAAATCAAAAAGATGGCTTTTGCAGAACCGCAGACGTTGCATATCTTGCTGGATAAAATAGCGGATTCTGTCATCTCTTATTTGAACGCCCAAATCAAAGCTGGCGCTCAGTCTGTTATGGTCTTTGATACATGGGGTGGCGTGCTTTCGCCACGCGATTACAAACTGTTTTCACTGCAGTACATGCACAAAATCGTCGACGGACTGATCCGTGAATACGATGGTCGTCGTGTGCCTGTGACGTTATTCACCAAAAATGGTGGCATGTGGTTAGAAGCCATTGCCGATACCGGCTGTGATGCGGTTGGCTTGGATTGGACAATTGATATTGCTGACGCCAAAGCCCGAGTGGGTGATAGAGTTGCTCTCCAAGGCAATATGGATCCGTCGATGTTATATGCTCAGCCGGAACGCATTGAAACAGAAGTGCAATCGATATTAGCTGGATTTGGTAACGGTTCCGGCCACGTCTTTAACCTAGGCCACGGCATTCATCTGGACGTCCCCCCTGAGCACGCAGGTGTGTTTGTTGAAGCAGTGCACAAATATTCAAAGCAGTACCACACTAAGTAGTACTGCTCTGCAATCTCCTTGGAAGATTGATTGTAAAATAAGCCGATAATTATTCATTTAATTGGCGGCTTTATTTAGGCGTCGCGTGGTAGCCCTTTTTGGACAATCCTGACTAATCTTTCTTGTTGACGGTTGCTTGGGCATTGCTGTGGTTGCACACTTTGTGATATTGCCCATGTAAGGTGTTCAATGAGCATGTTTTGCTGTGCTTCTGAAGGCGCTGAGTTAAAACCGTATTCTAGATACTGGCCAGCTTCCAACATGGTGAGCTTATCTTCTAATATCTGGGTGTATCCATTATCTTGTGATATGTTGCCAAGCGCAGTTATGAGATTGCGTTGCCATTTGGCATAACCGATTCTCCGTATGGGAGAGCCCTCGGTGTTAGCTAAAAACTCCATTTCACTCCAAGCAAATAAATTAAGTAAGCTATTGCCATGCAAATCGGGGCGCGCATGAAAATCGGCTTCGGCTGTAAGCGGAGCGGTTTTATTGAATGGGCAAACGAGTTGACAATCATCACAGCCATAAATGCGATTGCCCATCGCTTTGCGATATTGTTCAGGGATTGGGCCATCGTGTTCGATGGTCAGATACGAAATACATTTTCGCGCATCCACAGTATACGGCGCGACAATGGCGTTCGTTGGGCAAATGCTCATGCATGCTGTGCAGCTGCCACAATCGGCCAAGATTGGTTTATCGACTGGCAGAGGTAAATTAATGAATAACTCTCCAAGAAAAAACCAAGAGCCATGCTGAGGGTTAATCGTAAGTGAGTGCTTACCAGTAAAGCCAATGCCGGCTTTTTCGGCCACGGCATGCTCTAAAATTGGGGCAGAATCGACAAATGGACGATACTGAGTGCCAGCACAATGTTCAGAAATTTTTTCACCGAGTTGCTTGAGTTTTTTGCGCATAACTTTGTGGTAATCCCGACCCAGCGCATATCGGCTTATGTATCCGATTTTAGTATTATCCAGATGTTGTGCAAAGCTCGCATCGGGTGGCAGGTAATCCATGCGCACACTAATAATACGGCACGTCCCAGGCACTAATTCATCTGGTCTAGCACGCATCATACCGCGCTCTGGAAAGAATGACATCGTACCGTAATAGTGCTTGTCTAGCCACGCTTGTAACGGCGCTTCGTGTTTTTCAAGATCGATATCACAAATCCCAATGTCTTGAAACCCTAGCGCTTTGCCCCACTCCTTGATAAGGTGAGCTAAATGCGACAAATCTAGAGTTTTTTCAAAGGACATATATGCACATTCAAGTCGAAAAACGAAGCGCCAGTTTAGCACAAAAATTATTTCGCGCCGATCAAGTCTCACAACGTGAGGAGGAAGCCGCTGAGTTGAGTATGACAACGCTTTACGGGCTGATGCAACGTGCAGGGAAAGCGGTGTATGAAGCGTGTTTTGAACTTGTACCGAATTGCGAACATTTTTTGTTTGTGGTGGGTTCTGGGAATAATGCTGGGGATGGCTACGTCGCAGCAACACTTGCGTTAGAAGACGAACACGATGTAAAAGTCGTTTCGGTGAATCCAGATAAAGCTCTGACTGGAGATGCGCTGAAAGCTCAAGAAGCGTTCCTAGCGGCCGGTGGCAAAGTTGTTGCGTTTAACGAATCATTGTTATCCCGTGCGGATATCATTGTTGATGCATTGTTTGGTATCGGGGTGCAAGGGTTGATTAGACAAGACTCTTTAGCCGTGATTAATGCCATTAATGAAGCGAAGGTTCCAGTCTTGAGTGTCGATGTGCCATCTGGACTAAACGCAACGACAGGGGTCGCCTTTTGTGGGTGTGTGCAAGCAGACATGACGGTCACTTTTGTCGGCATCAAACAAGGCTTGGTCACCGCAGCGGGCAAAGAAGCCTCGGGTATTTTAAAATTCGCCGATCTCGATGTGGGTAAAGCGTTTGCTGAAGTCTGTCCATCGAACACTCATTTACTTAATTTAGACCAGTTTGAAAAACTCGCTCCACGTCGGGTTAATTCTCACAAAGGTCGTTTCGGTCGCTTGCTGTGTATCGGTGGAAACGCCGGTATGTCAGGTGCGATCCGTTTAGCGGGTGAGGCAGCCCTTCGAGCTGGGACTGGATTAGTAAAAATCTATGCTCACCCAGATAGTCGTGTACAAATATCCGCAGGCAGACCTGAACTCATGGTGATCAGTGAAGCGCTAGAAGATGCGCTGGAATGGGCCAATACAATCGTTGTTGGGCCCGGCTTAGGTCAAGATGAGTGGGCTCAAGAAACATTTAAACAAGTCATAGAATATTTACAAAAGAAAGATCTGCCTGTTGTGTTAGATGCTGATGCGCTAAATATGTTACCGCAGCATGCAACGCGATTTTCACCAGCGGATTGTATTTTAACACCTCATACTGGCGAAGCAGCTCGCTTACTTGAGACGACCATCGAAGATGTAGACAGCTCTCGCTACAGCAATGCTAGATTATTAGCACAACGCTATGGGGTTGTGACTATTCTAAAAGGGCCAGGTACCATCGTTGACAACGGCAAGCGTACTTGGGTCAGTGAACATGGCAACCCAGGCATGGCGACAGCAGGTATGGGCGATGTGTTAAGCGGGATTCTTGGCGCTTTGATGGCGCAGCGAATGAGTAACGTCGATGCAGCCAAATATGGCGTTTGTGTTCACGGACGGGCAGCTGATATAATTGCACATGAATATGGCGAGCGTGGCATGTTGGCAAGTGATATTTTTCCAGAGGTCAGGCGCTTAATTAACACTTAATCACAATCAAATGCTATCTTTTAGTGAGTTATGCAGCAAACAATAACAATAAATAGCGAAGCAGAGACCCAACGATTAGCTCAGCAAATTGCTCAGTTCGTCTCTGCGACTCATCAAACAGTCCTTCATCTTGAAGGAGACTTAGGTGCCGGAAAGACTACATTTTCACGGTATTTACTACAAGCGTTAGGCCATTCAGGTTCTGTTAAAAGCCCGACCTATACGCTGGTCGAACCGTATGCAATTGGTGAACTGTCGGTGTATCATTTTGATTTGTATCGACTAGCTGATCCAGAAGAACTCGAGTTCATGGGGATACGTGATTATCTGAATGATGCGCATTTGTTACTCATAGAGTGGCCATCACAAGGGCAGGGCTTTGTGCCTGAACCTTCTTTGCATATTCAATTAGTACACGGTACAGAGGCGTGTGAACGAGCTGTGACGTTAACCGCCCACAACTCGCATGGATTGCGCATTATTCAAACCTTACATGAGTGAGCGTTAGTATGCGACAGTTGAAAGTGTATGTGTTAGCAAGTGTCTTATATTGGTGCTTTTGTCTGACCGCTATCGCGCAAACCACACTGTCAGATGCGACTCTCAAAACGACTTCCCAGGGCACGCGTATTGAGTTCTCATTTTCAGAGACGGTTAAACACTCCTACTTTACTTTGCAAAAGCCTTATCGGGTAGTCATTGATTTACCCAACACCCAAGGACAGTTTGCGACAATCACTGAACGAAACTCAGATAGGCTGGTTCACAAAGTGCGAACGTCCAAACCCAAAAGAGCCTCTGATTTTCGTATTGTTATAGAAACTCGTAGCAAAGAGGATTTTACCCTTGGGTGGACTGGCACCACACTGTGGGTACAGTTTTCGGACCCTCCTCCTGCGGTACCTAAGTTATCTGTTGGTCAGCAACCAGACCGACCAACAGACATCATTATCGCTTTGGATGCCGGTCACGGAGGCCGTGACCCGGGCTCAGTTGGTCCGACGGGCACCTATGAAAAGCATGTTGTATTATCGATTGCCAAGAAGGTCGCTGAGCGTATCGATGCAACTCCAGGGCTACGGGCCGTGTTAACTCGAACGGATGATTATTATATCAAGCCGTCAAAACGCCCCGAGATTGCAAGGCAAAAGATGGCGGATTTGTTGATATCAATTCATGCGGATGCGTTCACAACCCCTCAACCATCAGGTGCTTCGGTCTGGCTATTGAATAATCGTCGGGCTAATTCTGAGCTGGCAAAGTGGCTACGCAACACAGAAAAACATTCTGAATTACTCGGTGGTGCTGGCAAAATTTTGGAAGAAACGGAAGAAGATGAGTTTTTGATGCGTACGTTGTTAGACATGCAGACTGAATCATCTCAGCAATCGAGTTATCAAATCAGCAAAAAAATGCTCTTAGAACTCAACAAAGTGACTAAACTTCATAAAAAATCGCCACAACACGCGTCACTAGCAGTACTGACTGCACCGGATATTCCTTCGATCTTGGTTGAAGTGGGCTTTATTTCGAACCCTAGAGAAGAAAAAAACTTAAATTGGTCCGCTCATCGCGAACGTTTAGCGGGCTCAATTTATGACGGGATTGTAAAATATTTCCGCGTGTATCCGCCTGAAGGCACGCTGTGGGCGATGCAAAAAAACAACCAACCTGTAGAGCATCGTGTTGCCAGCGGCGAATCACTAACTCGCATTGCCCAACGTTATCGGGTCAGCGTGGGGGCAATCAAACAACACAATGGTCTAACATCGGATGTTATACGAGTCGGACAGCGCATTAAGATCCCTCAAGGATAAGCATGGCAATCCAAATATTACCCCCACAGTTAGCGAACCAGATTGCCGCCGGTGAAGTGGTCGAACGCCCCGCTTCGATTGTCAAAGAATGTGTTGAAAATAGCCTTGATGCTGGTGCTACTCAGATATCCGTCGACATTGAACAAGGCGGAGCAAAAGTGATTCGCATCCAAGACGATGGTTGTGGTATTGCTAAAGATGAATTGCCGCTCGCGTTAGCCCGTCATGCGACAAGCAAAATTTCTGAATTAAATGATTTGGAAAACATTCAATCACTCGGATTTCGTGGCGAAGCATTAGCGAGTATCAGTTCGGTTTCTCGTTTGACATTATCGAGCCGTCCGGACCATCAAGAAGAGGCGTGGCTGGTGTTTGCTGAAGGCAAAGAGCAAGCTGTGACTTTTGAACCGGTCGCGCATCCAGTCGGCAGTACCGTTGAAATCCGCGATTTGTTTTTTAATACGCCAGCGAGAAGAAAATTCTTAAAAGCCCCTAAAACAGAGTTTCAACATATTCAGACTCTGATAAAACGAATTGCTTTGGCGCATTATGATGTAGGCTTTACTTTATCGCATAATCAAAAATCCGTCTTAAAACTGCCAGCGCGAGACTCACTAGAACGACGTATCAAAGATGTGTGTGGCGAGGCTTTTGCGCAAAATGCGTTACGCGTTGAAACGCAATATCAGGATTATCAGCTGAACGCTTTCGTGAGCAAACCCATGGATGGCTTTACCGACAACAGTTTGCAGTTTATTTACGTGAACGGACGGATGATGCGAGACAAGTTGATAATGCATGCGATACGGCAAGCTTATGAGGGCATGATCCCCGCTCAGCAACACGCAGGTTATGTCGTTTTTCTGACCTTACCTACGCAAGGTTTTGATGTTAATGTACATCCAGCTAAGCATGAAGTGCGTTTTGTTGAAAGTCGCATCGTTCATGATTTTATTTACCAAGCCATTAGCGATGTATTGCAAGGCGGTTTTGTCGACACTCCTGATTATACCCACATTGCTGAGGAATCCGTACAACACGACTATATTCGGCCACTGCAACAAGATACAAACGCCAACATACAAGCCGCTGCTGGGAAAGAGACATCATTTGAGCCATACTCTGCTCATCATCCCAGTCGCCAAGCGCTGCACAATTATGCTGAATTGCTGACGACTTCAAGTCGAACCTCAGAACGTATTGAGACTCACTGGGTGTTATTACCGGATATGCGCGTATTGTGGATCAATGATCGTCTCAAAGTCGTTAATGCTGTTGACGTCTTAACGCTGTACTTGCAGATTCAATGTGATGAGAGTGAAGCTTCAACGCCATTATTACTACCGGTTTCGATAAAGGCGGCCCATGCACCTTCGATTGAATTGGCCGATGGCTTTGATATTCAATATGTACAACAAAAAATCATTATTAAACGTGTGCCCAGTCGTTTGCGGAGTCTGCCTTGGTCACAAATAGTCGGAGTGTTAGGTGATTGTGAAACAATTAATCTATCCGCCTTGGCACACTCATTAACGCATAATCACGACCTTTTTACCCCAGTCAACCTTTGGCTACATTCTTTATCAAATGAACACTTAGATGTTTTACAACGAGCCAGTCAGCCTTGTCGCGTGGTATGCGATGAATAAATATCGAGTTGCGAGCCCATCGGATCCTGCGGAAGTCGTATTTATAATGGGGCCAACGGCATCAGGAAAAACCTCGTTAGGGATCGAATTAGCCAAGGTGTGCGAGGGTGAAATAATCAGTGTGGATTCAGCCCTCATTTATCGGGGGATGGACATTGGTACGGCAAAACCTGATGCTGCAGAACAAAGCGGTGTTGTGCACCATTTATTAGACATTCGCGACCCGTCTGAAACGTATTCTGTATCTGAATTTCGCAACGATACATTGCGTCTAATCGAAGATATTCGCTCGCGGGGCAAGATGCCTATCTTAGTCGGCGGTACCATGATGTACTTTAACGCCTTGATTAAAGGTATTTCAGCCTTGCCAGCTGCGAACGAGTGTGTTCGTGCGGACTTGACCGAGCAGGCGGAATTAAAAGGCTGGGAAGCCATGCACAAGCGGCTAGCAGAATGTGATCCAGAGAGTGCGCAGCGCATTCACCCCAATGATCCTCAACGCTTATTAAGAGCATTGGAGGTGTTTGAGCTAACAGGTCGACCTTTATCTGAACTGCAACAACAAAACTCACCACCTATTCCATACAGTGTTGCCCAATTTGCTATCGCACCTGAAGATCGAGCTGTGTTACATGAGCGAATAAGGCTTCGCTATGAACAAATGTTAGCGTATGGCTTAATCGAAGAAGTCAAAAAATTGTATAAACGTAAAGATTTGCATCCAGAACTACCAAGTATTCGTTGTGTAGGATATAGACAAACGTGGCAATTTTTGGAAAGTGAATTGAGTTTTGATGAGGCAAAAGAACGTGGCATCATTGCTACTCGGCAGCTCGCAAAGCGCCAGTTAACGTGGCTCAGAGGATGGGATGATGTGACTTGGCTCAATACATTTGACGCTGAGAATTTGTCCCTAATACTAAAGTTGATTAAAAATTAGTCGACTTTAATGGTGTACACCTTGTATCTTATTGTGTATTCTATTTTCAACTGTTAAACCAGTTACAATTATAAGAAAAGTAAGGAAAAACGCATGGCTAAAGGGCAATCACTTCAAGACCCATTCCTCAATATATTACGCAAAGAGCGCATTCCTGTGTCGATTTATCTAGTTAACGGTATTAAGTTACAAGGCCAAGTGGAGTCGTTCGATCAGTTTGTTATTTTGCTAAAGAACACAGTAAGCCAAATGGTCTATAAGCATGCGATTTCAACTGTAGTACCTTCTAAGGCAATTCAAATGCCGACTCAGGATGGTGATTCTCCGAGTGAGTAAGCCTTTTTTGATAGCTGTACCATTCTTCGTTTTACAACGAGGTAGTTCTAAGCTTGTTTGACCGCTATCAAGGTGGTGAACAAGCTGTGCTTGTCCACGTCGATTTCGCCGCAGAATCTGCTCAAGAAGATATTCATGAACTCCAGATGTTGGTCAGCTCGGCCGGTGTTGAAAGTTGTGAAATCATTACCGCTTCGCGCAGTGCGCCTCATCCAAAGTATTTTGTCGGTTCTGGTAAAGCAGATGAAATTGCTGCTATGGTGCAAGCGCATGAAGCCAATGTCGTCATTTTTAACCATTCGCTATCGCCTTCTCAAGAGCGTAATTTAGAAGCTATTTGTAAGTGTCGAGTGTTAGACCGAACGGGTTTAATCTTGGATATTTTTGCTCAGCGTGCTCGCACGCACGAAGGTAAGCTGCAAGTTGAATTAGCTCAGCTGCGTCATATTTCGACTCGTTTGATCCGAGGTTGGACCCACTTAGAACGACAAAAAGGCGGGATTGGTCTTCGGGGGCCAGGTGAGACTCAACTTGAAACCGATAGACGTTTATTAAGAGGTCGAATTAAAACCATTTTAAAGCGCCTAGACAAGGTGGCCAAACAGCGTGAACAAGGCAGACGGTCACGAAAACGTGCTGAAATTCCAACTTTGTCTTTAGTCGGCTATACCAATGCAGGAAAATCAACGTTGTTTAATACGATTACTGATGCCGGAGTGTATGCAGCGGATCAGTTGTTTGCGACGCTCGATCCGACTCTGCGCAAGTTAGATCTAAAAGACGTTGGCCCGGTTATATTGGCGGATACGGTTGGTTTTATCAGACACTTGCCACATGATTTGGTCGCAGCGTTTAAAGCGACTTTACAGGAAACTCAAGAAGCGGACTTATTATTGCATGTCGTGGATTTTGCCGACGATCAGTATCGCGACAATATGCAACAGGTCAATGATGTCCTCCAAGAAATTGAAGCGGATGAGATTCCGCAACTGATTATTTGTAATAAAATTGACCGGTTAGAAGGTGTTGAGCCACATATTGATTATAATGAAGAAGGTCGCCCAGAGCGCGTGTGGATATCCGCTCAACAAGGGTTAGGCATTGAATTATTAGAAAAAGCCCTTACTGAATGTTTAAGGCAAAGCATGCAAATTTGCCAGTTAGCCATCCCACCATATGCGGGTAAAGTCGCTGCAACGATGCATGAATATGATTGTATTGTAGAACAACATTACGACGAAAACGGTAACTGGATTGTGAACATACGATTACCAGTAACAGATTGGCACAAATTAAACAAAAGATTAGATGGGCAATTAGACGTCTTTCTGGTTAAATAAACAAAAAGTAGTCGATATAGTTAGACTATTTAAAGATTTGATACGTATCATTTTAATAACATTGAACAACGGAGAGTAGACATGGCTTGGAATGAGCCGGGCGGTAACAATAACGACCCGTGGAAGAATAAAGGGGGCAATAACCAAGGCCCACCTGATCTTGACGAAGTATTCAAAAAGCTATTTGGTAAGTTTGGCGGCAACGGCGGTGGCAATCGCGGTGGCTCTAGCTCAATCAATCTTGGCGGTGTGGGGATTTCTATTTTATTGGCTATCCTTGTCGTCGTTTGGGTGATAAGTGGCTTTTATACCATTCGCGAAGCAGAGCGTGGTGTGGTATTGCGCTTTGGAGCCTATCACAACCTAGTTGAACCAGGCTTACAATGGAAACCGACGTTTATTGATCGCGTTATTCCCGTCGACGTGCAAACCATTCGTGATCAGGCTTCAGCGGGATCTATGCTCACCGAAGATGAGAACGTGGTGCGTGTTCAGATGGAAATGCAATACCGCGTGGTTGATCCCAAGAAATTTGTGTTTCATGTGGTCAACCCAGAGCAAAGCTTGTCACAGGCGCTAGATTCAGCGATACGCTATGTGGTCGGCCATTCGACCATGGATGCCGTCTTGACATCAGGCCGTGAAGTCACCCGCCAGCGCGTGTGGGATGAGCTTCAAGCCATCATTGAGCCGTATGACATGGGCGTTTCGATCATTGACATGAACTTTAAGGACGCTCGTCCTCCTGAAGAAGTAAAAGACGCATTCGATGATGCGATTGCAGCCCAAGAAGATGAAATTCGTTTCATTCGTGAAGCCGAGGCCTATGCTCGTGAGATTGAACCTCGTGCACGTGGTCAAGTGAATCGTATGAACGAAGAAGCGACGGCTTACAAAACTCGAGTAACGTTAGAAGCTCAAGGTGAGGTGGCGCGCTTTGCGAAGTTATTACCTCAGTACGAGGCGGCGCCAGAAGTAACACGCCAACGTATCTACATTGAGACGATGGAAGAAGTGTTCTCAAGCACGTCTAAGATCATGGTTGATAATAAAAGCGGCGGTTCAATGATGTACTTACCATTGGATAAGATCCTCGAGCGTCAAAATACATCAAATTCGTCACAGTTACCAATGAATGCTACACAAAATGCCCTAGAAGGTTTGCGTAATGCGGCAACGGTAGACCGTCAAAATGCCTCGTCTCCGAACGGTGGTTTACGTAGCAATAACAACGGACGTACAGGGAGATAATTGATGAAAAATTTAATTGTAGCAATTGTTGTTGCAGTGGCACTCATTCTGTCTGGAGCCGTATTTTTTGTTGGCGAAGGAACTCGTGCCATTGTGATCCAATTTGGTAAGGTCAAAAAGGATAACGATACTGGACTCACTAAGATTTATGAACCGGGTCTACACTTCAAAATGCCATTCATCGATTCAAAACGTGTGTTAGATGCGCGCATTCAAACGTTGGATGATGCCCCAGACCGTTTTGTTACTAGCGAGAAAAAAGACTTAATTGTTGACTCGTACGTAAAATGGCGCATTGATGACTTCGAGCGTTACTATCTATCAACTGGTGGAAACACTTTGCAAGCCGAAGCGCTATTGAAGCAAAAAGTAAACAACGGCTTACGCTCTGAGTTTGGTACCCGCACGATTTCTCAGATTGTTTCGGGTGAGCGTTCCGAGCTGATGGATGAGGCAATGGCGCAAGCATCAGAAAGCTCTGATGAGTTGGGTATCGAAATTATCGATGTGCGCGTGAAGCAAATTAACTTACCGTTAGAAGTGTCAAACTCAATCTTCCAACGTATGCGTGCTGAGCGTGCAGCGGTTGCTCGTGAGCACCGTTCTGAAGGTCAAGAACAAGCGGATATCATTCGTGCTGACATCGATGCTCGAGTCACAGTAATGTTAGCTGATGCAGAACGTAATGCACGTCAACTTCGCGGTGAGGGTGATGCCGAAGCCGCACGTATTTATGCAGAGGCATATTCACAGAATCCTGAGTTTTACAGTTTCTTACGTTCGATGGATGCATATCGCGGCAGCTTTAACTCAAAGCAAGACGTGTTGATCGTAGAGCCGAACTCAGACTTCTTCCGTTATCTGAATGCTCAATCAGGCACAGTTAACAGTGTCGAATAATACACCTGAGTAGTGAATCTAAACGCCAACCCTTGGGTTGGCGTTTTTGTTTGTTTAGAATTTAATTCACCAATCTTAATTACAGTATTAATCTGTGATAACATTTCAAACTCAGTTCAGACCAAAAAGTATAAGCATAATAATAAGGACTTTTCATGGCCTACCCGACAGACTCTTTTTCCAAACAAGCCAGTACCGGCTTGTTTGCACGATTTCTCAATGGCGTTGAGCGTCTCGGCAACCTCTTACCTCATCCTGTGACCTTGTTTGCTATCTTATCGATTTTTATCGTGTTGTTGAGTGGGGTATTAGGCTATTTTGATATTGCCGTAGCGGATCCCCGTCCAGAAGGGGCTAAAGGCCGTGAAGCGGACGGCATGATTGAGGTAATTTCATTGATGAATGCAGATGGTCTGGCGCGAATCGTCACGGGTCTGGTGAGTAATTTTACCAATTTTGCCCCCTTAGGAACGGTATTAGTGGCGTTATTAGGAGTCTCAGTGGCAGAGCATTCTGGTTTATTGTCTGCCACACTTCGCTCACTTGTGGTGGGCGCACCCCGTCAGATGGTCACTTTTATTATTGTGTTTGCTGGGATAATATCAAATACAGCTTCTGAGCTAGGTTACGTTGTTATTATTCCACTGGCGGCAATGATATTTCATTCCTTGGGCCGACATCCATTGGCCGGCTTAGCTGCGGCATTTGCTGGTGTGTCGGCAGGTTATTCCGCCAATTTGCTGTTAGGAACAATTGATCCCTTGTTAGCTGGGATCACCACGCCCGCGGCGCAAATGATTGACCCAGGTTATGAAGTTAGCCCGATTGCTAACCATTGGTTTATGATTGCCAGTACTTTTGTGGTGGCGGCTATGGGGTACTTTGTCACTGAGCACATCGTTGAACCTCGTCTGGGCAAGTACAATCCCAGTGATGCCCCAGAAAAGCTCGATGCGCCAAAGATCGAAAAACCAACCGCGCTTGAGTATAAAGGGATGCGCAATGCAGGCCTGGCTTTCTTAGGTTTGTGTGGCTTGTTGGCCTTAACTGTCGTACCAGAATGGGGTATTTTGCGCAACCAAGAGACGGGTATGGTGATGGGGTCGCCCTTCTTAAAAGGGATTGTGGCCTTTATTTTTGTTACCTTCGCTATCCCCGGTTTTGTGTACGGCAAAACCGTTGGCACCATGAAAAACGACCGCGATGTGATTGAAGCCATGGGCAAATCGATGAGCTCATTGGGTATTTATATTGTGTTGGTGTTTTTTGCGGCGCAGTTTGTGGCGTTTTTTAAATGGACCAATCTAGGCACCGTTTTAGCTGTAAATGGCGCCGCAGGCATTCAGGCTGTTGGTTTAAATGGTCCAGAGATCTTTATCTTGTTTATCCTAATGTGTGGTCTGGTCAATTTATCATTAGGCAGTGCTTCGGCTCAGTGGGCAGTGACAGCACCGATTTTTGTCCCTATGCTTATGCTGGTTGGCTATTCACCTGAAGTGATTCAAGCGGCTTACCGTATTGGGGATTCGGTGACAAATGTTATCTCACCTATGATGAGCTACTTTGGACTTATCTTGGCAATGGCTGTGAAATACAAGAAAGACACTGGGATGGGCACTATGATTGCCATGATGTTGCCTTATTCGATGGTGTTTATGGCTGGCTGGACAATCTTGTTTTATATATGGGTGTTCGTTTTGGGGATCCCCGTGGGTTTTGGTTCGCCAACCTATTACCCTGCGCCATAATGATTGGCGCATGTGATTTTTGCCAAACAATAAGCTTCTTTACATATTAACACGTATATTAGACATTCTTTTTGTGGAAACGACTAATGAAGTATACTAAGAACACAGGATTCACTCATGATCAAGGCGATAAGCTAGGCGTATTGATCACTAATTTAGGTACCCCCGAGGCGCCCACTAAACAGGCACTGAAGCCATATCTCAAGCAGTTTTTATCCGACCCTCGTGTGGTTGAGGTGCCAAAACTCATTTGGTGGTGTGTTTTAAATCTCGTCATTTTGAACTTTCGTCCCAAAAAATCGGCTGAGGCCTATGCGACCGTGTGGACAGAAGATGGCTCACCGCTTTTAACGCACACCAAAAATCAGGCTGCAGCATTACAGGCTAAATTCGATGCTGACCGTCCAGGTGAGGTGCTCGTGGATTTTGCGATGCGCTATGGACAACCTTCGGTGGGGAATGCAATGGATAGTTTGCTTCAACGCGGGGCGCGTAAAGTAGTCGTTTTACCGCTTTATCCACAATATTGTGCTTCAACTACAGGGTCAACGTTTGATGCACTGGCTGAAGATTTTACCTCACGTCGTTGGTTACCTGAGCTCAGATTTATTAATCAATATCACGATGACGCGCGCTTCATCCAGTGTATTGCAGACAGCATCAAAGCGCATTGGGATGAACATGGTCGCGCGGATAAGCTTGTTTTTTCTTATCACGGTATCCCCAAGCGTTATTTGCTTAATGGTGACCCGTATCACTGTGAATGTCACAAAACAACTCGTTTAGTGACAGAGGCACTTGGGTTAGCCAAAGACGAATACATGACAACGTTCCAATCACGTTTTGGTCGCGAAGAATGGTTAAAGCCATATACAGATGAAACATTAAAAGGATTGCCTGAGCAAGGTGTGAAGTCGCTACAAGTCATTTGCCCTGGTTTTAGTGCCGATTGTTTAGAAACCATCGAAGAAATTGGCGAAGAAAATCGCGAATATTTTATGGAAAACGGTGGCGAACGCTACGAATATATTCCATGCCTAAATGCAACGGATGCCCATATTGATATGCTCTATGGGTTGTTGCAAGACCACATGCAGGGTTGGACGAATGCGTCAGCAGATGACATTGCGATTCGCGCGAAAGAGGCTAAGGCATTGGATGCCCCAGTCTAGTTTTAGATATTAAGGAAGATACATGCTAGCGCCCAAAGCACTCACAGACGCTCAAGATATTGCGAACACCTTAGATACTGCGGTCAAGATCCCATTTATCGGGGTTCGCGTTGGTCTGGATTTTTTAATTGGTTTGATTCCTGGGATTGGCGATGCCATTGTGTTGCTGATGTCTTGGCGCATCGTATACTTGGGGCGCAAAATGGGTGTACCAAAAACGGTTTTGACACAAATGGTTCGCAACTCGTTACTCGATTTTGGTCTGGGTTTTGTGCCGCTGGTTGGGGATATCGTTGATATCTTTTATAAAGCCAATACCAAAAATGTCCAGTTAATGGAGCGCTGGTGGATCAGCAATCACAAAGACGACGTGGATGCCTACGCCAAAGAGCAGTTGGCTTCGTGGGAAGCAGAGCAGGCACGTTTGGATAAAGCAGAGTTGTCAGAAACACAGCAGGCGCTACTGAAAGCGCAGCAAGAAGATAAGGAGTTGTAAAATGGAAATGTGGTATCACATTTTGGGATGGGGTTCCCCCGTGGGACTTGGCATTTTTATATTTTTAATTTGCGCGGGTTTAGGTAGCATGTTCAGTGGTATTGCGCGGTTGAAAGAGCAAGAGAGAAAGTCCTTACAGTAACCCTTGTGCACCGCTATATAAGGTGCGCAGCGCCAATACTGTCATGATCCCTTTAAATGCCCATTCGAAGGTGTTGGCTGAAAAGCGGTTCAGTAACTTTAACCCGATCCAAGTCCCGATAGCGCCACTCACAATCATGGCGATCACCAACGGCAACCAGGGCAAAAAGGCAAATCCCACCACACCAAACACCAGCATTTTCAATCCGTGTTGCAAGCTCATGCAGGTGGAGAAGGTGGCGACGATTTGATGTTTATCCGCGCGTTGTGAATGAATGATTGCTGCAACTAATGGCCCAGTCGCGCCAATGAACATGGATAAGAAGGTCGTTACACTGCCAGCCAAAATGCGCAAAGGCTTGGGTAAATCTCGTTTTTGCGGCTTTATTCCCCACACCATGGCTAACACAAATATGCCAATTGCTAACTCAATCAGCGATAACGGCAACTGCACGATCACAAAACTCGCAACGAGTGCCGCAATCACTGCGCCTATCGCAAAGTACCCTACAATACTCATTTGAATATGCTGCCTGGTCATCACCATCCGATTGACGTTGGAGCCAAGCTGTACCAAACCATGCACAGGGATTAATGCGGCTAATGGCATGATATTAGCCATAATGATGAGGAGCAATAAGCCACCACCAATCCCCATAGACGCAGACACAAAAGACGTAAATCCTGCGCTGAGAATAAGAATAATAGCGTTAGTCAGTGCAAATTCTGCGGGAAGAAGCCATTCCAACATGGTTATTGTGGGTCTATTGCATGAGCTTTAAGTGCGTCGAGAGTCACAATTTGCAGTGCAGCTTCACTCGTTGCATGCAAATCAACTTGCGGTGCAATCCCATAGTCATAGGCTTGTTTCCAGCGTGAGGCACATAAACACCAACGGTCGCCAGCTTTAAGGCCAGGAAATTGATAGGCGGGAATGGGTGTGATCAAATCGTTGCCTAACCGTGCTTGCATTTGCAGAAACTCATCGGTGACAATCGAGCATACTGAATGATTACCACGGTCGCTAAATGGCACTTGACAGTAACCATTACGCATAAAACCAGTGCCATCGCAACAAGGTTGTAATGGCTCGCTAAGTACATTGCGTTCGGTCATGAGCTTTCCTTTGAGTTGATTTAAGCATGGTAGACGTATTGAACACGCAGTTTAACACAATCAAAAATTGTGTCCGTATTAAAAATTATGCAAACTTATCGGTATGCCTTTACGTATTAAAATCAAACTCTTTTTTTATATTACAAGTATGTTAGACAAAAGCGCCTTAGTCGGTGACCTCAGTACCACCTTAGACCCTTCAGAAGTGGCCAAGTTTGACGAATTGGCTGACCAGTGGTGGGACCCAATGGGCAAATATGCCCAAGCGATTGCATTTAATCATGCTCGCTTAGCGTATTTTACTCAAGTTATTGCCACACATTTTGACCGGGAGTTAGCGTTCGTGCCAAAACCAACTGAGAACCTTTGGCACCTTTATGATTTGGGCCGGGTTTTTGAAGGCTTGTCGATTTTGGATGTTGGTTGCGGTGGAGGCTTAGTGTCTGAACCTTTGGCCAATTTGGGTGCGACGGTAACAGGAATTGATGCCAGTGCCATGAGTATTAGAGTCGCTCGTCAGCATGCGCATAACACGACAACACCGGTGAACTACGAACATGCCATGGCATCAGATTTATTAGCCGATGGCCGTTTGTTCGATGTGGTGATCAATGCCGAAGTGGTAGAACATGTGCATAATCAATCCCTGCTCATTGAACAATGCGCTAAGTTGGTCAAGCCGGGTGGAATATTGATTTTGGCGACTCTTAATCGGACGATTAAATCCTTTATGATTGCCATTGTCGGCGCGGAATATGTCATGAGTTACCTTCCTAAAGGAACCCATAGCTGGCATAAATTTGTGAAACCGGACGAATTATCGGGATGGGCTGAACAATCTGGATGTGAGATGATTGAGCAAACCGGTATGCAATATAATGTGTTTAAAAGTAAGTGGCGCTTGACGCCTGCAATGCCCGTCAATTATGTTCAGGTCTTTAAAAAAGCATAAACACAAAGGAATACACTCTTGAAACTTTACGATACCAAAACTGCTCCAACACCTCGTCGAGTACGAATTTTTATGGCTGAAAAGGGTATTCATTGTGACGTTGAGCAAGTGGATATTGTGGCAGGTGACAATCTATCTGATGCCATGCGAGCCAAAAATCCGTTGGGTAAAATCCCCATCCTTGAATTAGATGACGGAACTTGTATCAGTGAATCCACCGCGATTTGTACTTATTTAGAAGCGTTGTATCCAGAACCGACATTGATGGGAAGCACTCCTTTGGAAAAAGGCATCATCATGCAATGGCAACAGCGCGCCGAGTTGTACTTGTTTAACCAAGTCGGTATGTGCTTCCAGCATAGCTCTGGCGCGTTTAAAGATCGCATGACGCCTGTACCAGAGTATGGTCGAGAGGCCGGTATCAATGCAGCAAAGTTTATGCATATGATGGATAAGCATCTAGCGGGGAATACTTACTTGGCAGGTGAGAGCTATTCTATTGCAGATATTACGGCGTTTTGTGCAATCGAGTTTGCTAGAGTCGTCAAATTAAGGGTGCAGGCTGATCAAGTCCATTTATCAAGGTGGCTTGATGCGATGCGAGCAAGACCTTCCGCTCAAGCATAATTTATTGCCGTTTTTTAGACCTTGTTTTTTAAGAGGTGTTTGTTAATATCTTGTTAAGTAGCATCAAAGGAGCGCCGACATGGACATGACAAACTCAACACAGCAAGCCTCGTTTACCCGTATGCAAGACGGTACGAGAGACGACTGGATGAAAATCGCTGCAGCGCATAAGGCCGATTTTCAAAATACCGCCGACCGTTTCATTGATATGTTGCGTCAACTCGAAGGCATTACCCTCGGATTCAGTTGTGATCAATTGCAACATGCGTTGATGACTGGAACGCTTGCCCGTAGAGCTGGGGCAAGTGATGAAGAAATTGTCGTCGCTCTGTGTCATGACATTGCGAAAGTTATCAACGTGCCGAACCATGGCGCAATTGCCGCAGAAATGTTCAAACCCTATGTGAACGACCACCTTTATAATGTGCTCAAATATCATCAAGATTTTCAAGGTGAGCATTACTACGCATACTTAGATGCACCTACTGATCTGCGCTTACAATACAAAGACGAACCTTGGTATGAGTTAGCTGTGAAATTAGTTGATGAGTGGGATGCGGAAGGGTTTGACCCAAATTTTGAAGTTGACTCGTTAGAGAGCTTTATTCCGCTCATTCGCAAAGTGGTGCACGCTGAGCCTAAGGCGGTAGGTTAGTTTAAGAAGCTTCGTTTGAAGCCCTCCAAAGTATCCGCTTCTTCTGCTGGCTTATCCCAGCGTATGCGATGAATGCGAGGAAAGCGCAAGGCGATACCTGATTTGTGCCGATTTGATTCATGAGCACCATCAAATGCCACCTCAAATACCAGTGCTTTTTCGACCTCTTTTACTGGCCCAAAGTGCCCAATAGTATGCTTTCGCACCCATTTGTCGAGCTCTTTAAGCTCGGCATCGGTAAATCCAGAATAAGCTTTGCCAATGGGTAATAAACGCCTCTCGCCTGCTACGTCTGTCCAGACCCCAAAGGTAAAATCGGAGTAAAATGACGAACGCTTGCCATGCCCACGCTGGGCATACATGATCACGGCATCAACCAGTTTGGGATCGCGTTTGAATTTGTACCATGAACCTTTGGGACGCCCTGGTGTGTACATAGTATCGGCTCGTTTAAGCATTAAGCCCTCGACTAAACCATCATGCTCTCGGCAAGCTTGCTCTCTTTGTGAGTGGAGCGCATCAACATCTTTGATCGTAAATGATTTGGATAACCGAACTCGCTCGTGTGATTCTGAGAATAAACGACGCAATAATAACTGGCGCTCCAGTAAAGTTGTCTGAGTCACCTCTTGCCCGTTGTGCTCCAATACATCATAAATGACTAACCCACATGGAATGTCGGATTGTAATTGACGCGAGGGTTTTTTCTTATTCAAGCGCTGCTGTAATTGATTAAACGTACTGATGTTGCCAGCGGCATCAAACGCCAAAAGTTCTGCGTCAAACACGCCATAGACCTCTAGCAACGGTAATACGTCGGGAAAGCTATGGCTAATATCATCACCAGTACGTGAAAACATGGCTTTGCCTTGAGGCTTGTTTACCACTTGAACGCGGATGCCATCGTATTTGTATTCTGCGATGTACTGGGATAAATCGATTTTTGCAATATCATCTGCAAGCAATGGGTGAGCAAGCATGACGGGGTGAAAGACAATTTTGTCACGAATATCGGGCTTGTCAGCGTTACCCTCGAGCCAGTCTAGCAATTCTTGATAAGGTGGGCTAAGGCCATGCCACAATTGTTCGATTTCGGCCACATCACAGTTGCCATATTCGGCTAACACCTGTTTGAGTCGCCGAGCCGAAAGACCAACGCGTAACCCACCGGTCCCCATTTTGATTAAACTCCAGCGCATGGAAGGGCTAAAATTATTGAGACAGTGCACTAAAAATTCTTCGATATCGGCTTTTTTGTGAGACTCGACGTAGTCGACTACCTCATCAAATGACGGAATAATAAAATCCTCATCAGGTATTGCTGGCCACAAATGCGCCACCGTCTCACTCATTTCCCCAATGTAGTCGTAGCTTAGTGTAAATAAGGTTTCATCTATGCGTTCGAGCATGAGCTGTTTGATCGTATTGCGTTTGAAAAATTTAAAGTGAAGGTCCCCCGCGAGCATGGCAATGACATAACCGCGCTCAGGATCAGGAGCTTGTGTGAGATACTCACGCAATAGTCGCGACTTGGCTTTGTGACTTTGCGTAAAATACAACGCATCAAACAGTTCAGCCACGCGCCTCATGACTCGCTATCCTCATCATAACCAATTAACCTGAGCGCGCGAGCAGTATAACCGAGTTGTTCACAAGCATGAATAAGTGCGTCTTCACGGCCATGGGTTACCCAGACTTCTCTGGGATTGACTTCTTGAATCGAGTCTAATAATTCTTGCCAATCGCAGTGGTCAGAGATGACCAGTGGCAGTTCTACGTTTTTTTGTTTGGCACGGGCACGTACCTGCATCCAGCCCGATGCACCGACAGTCAGTACATCAGGTAGGCGTCTTGACCAGCGATCGTGAAGAGCAGAAGGGGGGGCTAGGACAATTTGACCCCGGAGTGCATGCTTATCCGCCACTTCCGTGACCGGAATAATCTGGCCAAAATCAAAGCCATACTTGCGATATAACTCAATCAATTTAATCATAGCGCCATGCACATAAATTGGCGCTTGATAGCCAGCGGCGCGTAAGCCAAGCAGAACACGCTGGCATTTACCCAATGCATACACACCAATCAAATGGCACCGTTCGGGAAAGCGATCAAGCGAGGTGAGTAGTCTGTCGATTTGTGATGAGAGTGTCGGATGTTTAAATACTGGTAATGCAAATGTGGCTTCAGTAATAAACACATCGCATGGTATTGCTGTGAATGACATACAAGAGGGGTCGGGTGTGCGTTTGTAGTCGCCAGTAATCACCACCCGGGCATCGCGATACTCAAGCAAAACTTGCGCCGAGCCCAAAATATGACCAGCTGGATAGAAAGTCAAAAAGACGGGTTCAATCACACCAATGTTGATACGTTGACCATATTCTAGTGCAGAAGTGATTACAGCATGGTCATCGCCATAGCGAACCGCCATGATAGCTAAGGTTTCTGGAGTGGCCCAGACCTGACCATGCCCACCGCGTGCGTGGTCAGCGTGCCCATGCGTCACAATGACCCGTGAATGTGGACGCATTGCATCTATATAGGCATCTGCGGGCTGGCAATATAACCCCTCAGGACGGGGTTCAAGCCAAGTTTCTGGATGGTTATTTGTCGTTAGCATCATTATGCATACGTTTGTTTGTGGTAGAGGTTTGAAAAGTTGTTAAAATTTAACTTAATTGATTAAGTTAATATAGTGTTAACGCACATTATCATGTTATTATCACGGCCTGAAAATAATAAGCGACATCAGGAGCACTAAGATGACCGATCGCAAAGCGGATACCGCACCATTATCGTTTAAAGAAAAGGCTGGTTACGGCCTAGGCGATATGGCCTCGAACTTTTATTTGGGCTTTTTTGGCCTATATCTATTGTACTATTACACCGACGTTTATGGTCTTGCACCGGCAGCGGTTGCTACCATGATGTTGATTTCCAAAATCATTGATGCAGTGACAGACCCAGGCATGGGGTTAATTGCTGACCGTACCAATTCACGCTTTGGTAAGTACCGTCCATATCTGTTATACATGGCGATCCCTTACGGTATTTTAGGGGTGGCGATTTTCTATGGCCCTGAACTATCGGATACCGGTAAACTCATTTATGCTTATGTGACCTACATTGGCGTCATGCTTATCTATACCGCAATCAACGTCCCTTACTCTGGTCTATTAGCGGTCATCTCTCCAGTCGCAGAAGAGCGGACTAAAGCCACCACTTATCGCTTCATCTTTGCTAGTGGTGGTACTTTGCTGGTCGCAATGTTCGCGACCCCATTGGTCAATATGCTTGGCGGTGGCGATGATGTGTTTGGTTTTAGAATGACCATCATCTTATTCGCCATCTTGTCTATGTTGTTCTTCTGGACGACGTTTGCCACAACCAAAGAGCGCATCGAGCTTCCTAAACACAAAACCAAGCCAATGGAAGACTTGAAGGAGCTGATCAAAAACATCTCATGGGTGATTTTGGCACTTGTGTGTATTGTGTTGCTAGTGGCTTACGTCACGCGCGTTGCGACAGTCATTTATTACGTCAAATACTATCAAGGACACAGCAGTGAAGCCTTTATTTGGATATTTGACCGCGTCGCTGTGTTCTCCTCGATTGCCTTGCTCGGCCAATTGATTGGTGCGATGTGTACGCCTTGGTTTACTAAGCGCTACTCAAAGCACATGCTTGTATTATGGTCATCTGTGGCACACGCTGGTTTCTTGGTCTTGAGCTATATGGTGCCAGCTGATAGCTATTGGTTAGCTGTGTTCTTACACACTTGTGGTCTATTTACCTTTGGTTTAACCATTACGTTATTGTTTGCGATGTTTACTGACTGTGCTGAATACGGTGAGTGGTTAACTGGTTCGCGCGCTTCAGGGCTCACAGTTTCCGCGTCTATGTTTGCGCTGAAATTTGGTTCTGCTATTGGTGGCGCCTTACCAGGATTTATCCTTGCTGCTGTTGGTTTTGTCGCCAATACAGAACTGACCGAATCAGCTATGAACGGTATTCACTGGATGACAACATTATTACCAGCGGTGTTATTTATCGCCGGCGGTGCGTTGATGGTGTTCTACAAACTAGACAAGACGCTACTAGATAAAATCGAAGTAGAATTGTTAGAGCGCCGTGAAAAAGGCGATTTTAACTCACAAACTAATTAATCTAAGGAAAATAATGCAAGTCATCAGTGATGCTGCCTCGCGAGGCCATATCCAAAAGTGGTGGAAAGAGCAAATTGTCTATCAAATCTATCCGCGCAGTTTTAAAGACTCAAACGGTGATGGCGTAGGCGATTTACGTGGCATCATTGATAAACTGGATTACATCAAAAGCTTGGGCGTGACGTCAGTGTGGATCAATCCCATCTACGCCTCGCCCAATGATGATAATGGCTATGACATTAGTGATTATCGCGCCATTATGCCGGAGTTTGGCACGATGGCGGATTTTGATGAACTCCTTGAAGGCTTGCACGCACGTGGCATCAAATTCATCATGGATTTGGTGGTGAATCACTCCTCAGATGAGCACGAATGGTTCAAACAGTCGCGTTCATCGCGCGATAATCCTTACCGCGATTACTATCACTGGTGGCCAGCCGAGAAGGGTAAACCTAATTGGCGCTGGAGCTATTTTGACGAGCGCGGCGATGCATGGAAATACGACGAGCAAACCGACTCGTATTACTTACACTATTTTGCCGTTAAACAGCCTGATTTGAACTGGGAAAACCCCAAAGTGCGTCAAGAAGTATATGACATCATGCACTTTTGGGCGCAAAAAGGCGTCGATGGCTTCCGTTTAGACGCGTTCCAGTTTGTATCCAAAGACACTGATTTTCCTCAGCTGCCAGACGAGTACATGGAGGGTAAACAGCACATCATCAAATACCACGGCATGGGACCGAACATTCATGCTTACTTGCGCGAGATGTATGAAGAGGTTTTATCGCAATACGATGTGTTTGCAGTCAGTGAGGGCGCTGGGTCGTCTTTCCAAGATGCCCATGATTTGGTCGATACTCACCGCAATGAATTGCAAATTGCGTATCATTTTGAAGGGGCTGAATTGGGCAAAAATGTCGATAATCCTCATACGCTGCTCGAATTCAAACAGCTTTATTCAGCTTGGGATGAGTCGTTTTCGTCAGATGGTTGGTTGTCGATTTTCTTAGCGAACCACGATATGTCTCGAATGGTCTCGCGCTGGGGCAATGACTCAGACGAACATCGCGAAGCCTCAACTAAGTTACTCAATACGTTTTTGTTGACCATGCGTGGCACACCGTTTACGTATTTTGGGGATGAATTGGGCATGACCAATATTCGCTTCCAGACCATCGAAGAATACAAGGACATCGATGCGATTAACGGCTACAAAAAAGCCCAAGCAGATGGCGCGGATATGGATACTTTCATGCGCAATTTAATTGAGTATAGCCGTGATAATAGCCGCACGCCGATGCACTGGGATGCATCAACTCAAGCGGGCTTTACCACAGGAGAGCCCTGGATCAACGTGCATGAAAACCATGCAGTGATTAATGTTGAAGCACAAGAAGCCGATCCACTTTCACCACTCAATCATTTCCGAGCATTAACGGCGTTGCGTCAACAGCACAAAGTATTGGTGTATGGTGACTATGAGCTGTTGCTCGCTGAGCACGAGGATATCTATGCATATGTGCGTCGCTATGAAGGGCAGTCGATGTTGGTGTTGATGAATTTCTCAGCGAACACGCACACAGTGAGTTTGGCTGAATTACTAGCTCATACTCAGGTTCTAGTGAATAATACGACAGACTGCGTAATAGAAGGTGAGCAAATTACCTTGACGCCATATCAGGCGGTGGTCTTAGGTTAGATTTATAGAGGGGATGTTATGTCCCCTTTTTTACGTCTCGATAAAAGTTTTCATGTGAGCCAAGTGCAATTAACTCTAATGTTAATGTTCCATCTATATAACTGTAACCGAGTAAGGTTAGTTGCTTTGCCATTTTAAACTTATACACTCTCAAAAAAGATAAGTCTCCTTTTTTTAGTTCACCTAACAGTGGCTTTGCCATCAAATCTTGTACGGCTTTGTCTAAGTCTTTCTTCTGATTGAGGTGTAATTTCTTTACCGCTTTTTTGAAGCTCGGCGTTTGCAGTACCTGAGTAATGTTAGCCAAAATCGTAATTTTCCAATTTACCAGCTTCTTTTTCAGCTTTAGCAATGATAGCTTGTCTGACAAACTCATAAGGTAAATCAGGATTATCTTCCATTATTTCACCTATCTTTGCCCAATGTTCAATTTGTTTGGGAGTAGTACGGTTCAGCGCTTTACCCATAATAGATGCCTTTTCAACGAGTTCTTGATCCAGTCTAACACTTGCGGTTGCCATAAAAATGTTCCAAAAAGTAAAAAATCATGTAAATTGTAGCAACTAGAATCAAATGTAGCAAATTGCAACATTAAACCTTTTTGTTATGTTTGCTCGTATTACAAACATGCGAAAGACACAACTCCCAAGACAACTTCAAGACTGGTTTTCCAGCAAAGGCTGGGCGCTTCGCGACTATCAAGTCCACATGCTTAAGCAAGCGAGTGACAACCGCTCTACCTTATTGGTTGCTCCCACTGGTGCGGGTAAGACCTTATCTGGTTTTTTGCCGACTCTGTGCGAACTCATTGAGGCACCGATGCAGGGTTTGCACACTCTTTATATCTCGCCATTAAAGGCACTCACGCATGATATTCAACGCAACTTATTGGCGCCCATTGATGCGATGGACGTGGATATTACCGTGGAAACGCGCACCGGCGATACGCCGAGCCACAAACGCCAACGTCAGCGCAAGAAACCGCCCAATATCTTACTCACAACGCCTGAATCCTTGATGTTGCTCTTGTCCTATGCCGATGCGAAACAGATGTTTCGCCATTTGCGAACAGTGATCATTGATGAAGCGCATTCACTCGCGGCAAACAAACGCGGTGATTTTACAACGCTTGCGTTGGCCAGATTATCTGTACTGAAATCAGATTATCGTCGTGTTGGGCTTTCTGCGACGGTGGCAGAAGCAGAAGTGTTAGCGGCTTGGCTTGGGCCAAGTGGTGAGCCAGTGGATGTGCATCGCGTGGCCAATGTGGTGAAACCACAGGTCAAATTAATGCACACGACCGCTGATATTCCGTATGGCGGGCACATGGCTACGTATGCGGTGGCCGACATTTATCGAGAAATCAGCCAAGCCAACACATCGTTAGTGTTCGTGAATACGCGAGCTCAAGCGGAGCTGATTTTTCAATCTTTGTGGGAAATTAACGAGCAAGGGTTACCTATCGCGATATACCATGGTGCGTTGGCCAAAGAACAACGTCATAAAGTCGAAAATATGATGGGGCAGGGTCTGATTCGCTCGGTGGTGTGTACCTCAGCCTTGGAGCTTGGCATCGATTGGGGCAATGTGGATTTGGTCTTGCAGGTTGGCGCACCCAAAGGGGTTGCCCGTTTATTGCAACGCATTGGTCGATCTAATCATACGTTAGATGAACCAAGTAAAGCGTTATTAGTACCTGGCAATCGATTTGAAGCGCTGGAAGCGTTGAGTGCGATAGATGCTATTGAACACAATCAGATGGATCATGAGCCATATCATGAAGGCGCGTTGGATATCATTCCGCAGTTTATCATGAACTGCGCCATTGCTGGCCCCGTTGCTCCTGAGGAAATCTACCAGCAGGTATTACTAGCGACACCGTATGGTGGCTTAGAACGTCACACCTTCATGCAACTATGGCAATTCACGATTGACGGCGGTTATGCCCTGAGTCATTACGATCGCTATCATAGGCTTGTAAAGCGCGAGGATGGATTATTTGAGCCAGCGTCAAAGCGCGTCACGTTAAGACATCGGCAAAATATTGGCACCATCGTCGAGGCGGGGCGTTTGAAAGTTAAACGCTTGCGTCGTGCGCATACTGGCAAAATCATCGGTGAGATTGAGGAGTATTTTGCTCAACAACTTGTGCCAGGAGATACCTTTTTATTTGCGGGAGAATGCTTGGTCTTCGATACCATCAAAGACATGTGTGTAGAGGCCTATCCGGGCAAAGGCAAAGAGCCCAAGATTCCAAGTTTTGTGGGTGGACAAATGCCGTTGTCGAGTTTTTTGGCCGATGCGGTGAGGTTGCTATTAGCTGAGCCGCATCGCTGGGTTGATTTACCCATACAAGTTAGGGAATGGTTGGATTTACAAGCGGAGTTTTCGGCAATTCCACAGCTAGGCAAAATCATGATCGAACATTTTCCTTATCGCCAAGCCCAGTACACTTTGATTTATACCTTTGAGGGGCGCAAAGCCAATCAAGCGTTAGGCATGCTCATCACTAAGCGCATGGAAAAACTCAAACTGCAACCTCTGAGTTTCAGTATTAATGATTACGGATTATCTATTTGTTCATTAAAAGTGATTGATGAGGCACAAATGTTATCCTTGTTTCATCCAGATATTTTGGGAGACGAACTGGCCGATTGGATGCTCTCTTCGCCGATGCTCAAACGCTCGTTTCGCCATGTAGCCATGGTCAGTGGGCTGACTGAACAAAACCATCATGCTACGCGCAAAACGATGAAGCAGGTCACATTTTCGACCGATTTGATTTATGACACGCTGCGCGAGCACGATCCAGATCATATTTTGTTAAAAGTCACGCAGCAAGACGCTGAAAGAGAACTGCTGGATTTACAGCGTCTAACCGATTTGCTCATCCGGTATGTGGGTAAAATTGATTTCATCGAGTTGCCAAAAGTCTCCCCGATGGCCATTCCAATTGTGCTCAATGTTCGAGCGGAGATCATCAAAGGTTCAGGCCGAGAGGCCTTGCTAGAACATGCTACCTTATATGATGAAGCAGAGTCTATGTTAGCAGAAGTGCGAGAAATGCTAGCAAATGCCTCGTTATGATCCCGGTATATTTAGGTTAAATAGGTTATAAGATATGCGTTGCATCCTCTTTCAGATCCTCTACAATCCGAACAACTATTATTAGACCAAGGTATGAAGTTGGCTATGGCATTTGTGATCCTCAATCTTATTTTATTTGCTGTCGTATGTATGGTGTTACGTCATTTAGCAAAGTGCGAAGCAAGCTTATCCAAACGCGTATTCACTGCATTAATCGTGGGAGCCTTGGGAGGAGCTTTGATGCAAGCTATCTTTGGCAACGACAGTACAATAGTAGTCCACACGCTGGAATGGTCAAATGCGGTTGGCAGTGGTTATGTCGCACTCCTCAAAATGATCATCATGCCATTGGTTTTGATTTCAATGCTTGCTGCCGTCGTAGAGATGGACCGAATCAGCTCCTTAGGCAAATATGGTGGCGTGATTTTATTTGTCCTGATTGGTACCACAGCCATCGCTGCATTGGTGGGAATCGGTGTGGCAAATATGTTTGGTTTGTCTGCCGATGGGTTAACACAAGGTGCGCGTGAATTAGCTCGTGTAGATGTGCTGATTGAACGGCAAGACGCGGTTTCAGAGCTGTCATTGCCTGCCATTTTGGTCAGTTTTATTCCACAAAATATCTTTGCAGATTTGGCGGGGATGAGAAAAACATCGATCATTGCCGTGGTTATTTTTGGGGTATTATTGGGGATAGCGGGCTTAAAGTTAGTTGCAGAAGATCCAGAGCAAGGCCTTCGTTTTCGCAGTTTTGTCAAATCCGCTCAGACTTTGATTATGCGTTTAGTCAAAATGGTGATTGAGTTTACGCCTTATGGTGTATTGGCATTGATGTTCAAAGTCGGCGCAAGCTCCAGTCTGGCAGATATTGTGGACCTGCTCATGTTTATTATCGCCTCCTATGTGGCAATCTTGATCATGTTCTTGATTCACGGTGGTTTGCTATTGCTTAACGGCATGAACCCCAAGCTGTTTTTTCAAAAAGTATTGCCGGTATTAACTTTTGCGTTTAGCTCCAGAAGTTCTGCGGCGACTATTCCACTTAATGTTGAGACGCAAGTAAACCAACTCAAAGTGAAGCCCGTCATCGCAAATCTGTCTGCGTCACTGGGCGCAACCATCGGTCAAAATGGCTGTGCAGGCATTTATCCAGCAATGCTTGCGGTGATGATTGCACCAAGTGTCGGCATTGATCCAAGTCAGCCCATGTTTATTTTGAGCCTGGTTGGGATCATCATTGTGAGTTCATTTGGCGTGGCCGGAGTGGGCGGTGGTGCGACTTTTGCTGCATTAATAGTATTACCAGCGATGGGCTTACCGGTGGCGCTGGCGGCGCTTCTGATATCCATTGAGCCGTTAATTGATATGGCGCGAACGGCGCTTAATGTGAATGGCGCAATGACTGCAGGAGTGATAACGCACAAACGTACCTCTGATTCAGATGCCCTCAACTTGCAAGATACAACCAAGCAACCCAATAGATATGACGTCTGAGAAGATTGAAAGATTACTCAACGATAATACCGCCTCCCTTTTTCGTTTTGCGAATAAGATTTGGCTCGCGGATGGTCTTGGCGCTCTGTACTTACCGGAGATCCATTTGTTGGTGGTATCGGATCTGCATTTTGGCAAAGGCAGTTTTCTCAAACAGCATGGTCACCCCTTACCGACTTATGACACAATTGCCACCATTGAGTTGATTGAGAAACTGCTAGAGCGCTATCAACCTATCACAGTGTTGTGTTTGGGGGATAGCTTTCACGATGTGCGAGTTGGAGAGCGCTTATCTAATGCTGAAGCGATGGCCATTCGCGCCATGATAGAGCAGGTACAACAATGGATCTGGGTGTTGGGCAATCACGATCCAGACATTCCAGCGGGTTTTGCTGGAGAGCAAGTCAGCATATGGGAATATGAAGATATTGTGTTTACGCATGAGCCTCTCACTGACACGGGTTTAGCCAATTATCAGATCATGGGACACTTTCATCCCAAATTAACCCATTCAATAAAGCGTCAGCAAATGACCGGCAAGTGTTTTATCGCAAGTATGCACGAGCTCATCATGCCGTCATTAGGCGTTTATACTGGGGGGTTATCAGTAGATGATCCGGTATATGAGGAGGTTTTTACCACTTCGGCAAATCAAACCGTATTGTGCTATCAAGAAAAAGCGTTTTTGTTGCTCTTAAACAAATAATCACTTCAGCAATCTCTCATTTTTCTCAAATCAATACAATTGCGTCAGAGCATGCAGGCATTTAAACAGCCTTAGTATAAGAGGTCTGACACTTAGCGCCTAGAGTGAAGGCGCTTGTCAGGTGATGTTGGTGCGCTGGGGTGAAGCTTGACAGTAACCCTAGTCGCGCCATCTTTTTGTTAGGTCAGCGTAATCATCAATTCTACGGTCACGGAAATACGGCCACCAGCGCTTAACTTGCTCACTGCGAGCGAGGTCGACTTCAACCAACAAGTTTTCCGGAGTGTCGTGAGAGGCTTTGGCTAAGATTTCGCCTTGAGGTCCGGCGACAAAACTCAATCCCCAAAAATCTATGCCGCTTTGACCATGCGGTGCGGTCTCAAATCCGGTTCGGTTTGCTACTACCACCGGTACGTTGTTCGCCACAGCATGGGCACGTTGGATCGTAAACCACGCATCCTGTTGTCGAGCTTGCTCATCGGTTGAATCGTTGCGATCCCAACCAATTGCCGTGGGATAGAATAAAATCTGTGCACCAGCCATCGCCATTAACCGCGCGGCCTCTGGATACCATTGATCCCAACACACTAGTACTCCAAGTTTACCAATGGAGGTTTCGATTGGAGTGAAGCCAAGATCACCTGGAGTAAAATAAAACTTTTCATAAAACCCAGGATCATCTGGGATATGCATTTTGCGATAAATGCCTGCAATGTCAGCACTACAATCGTAAACAACGGCTGTGTTGTGATAAAGCCCAGTGGCGCGCTTTTCAAACATGGATGTAATCAGCACAATGTTGAGCTCGGCGGCTAAGGCACCAAAAAAAAGATGACCTTCGCCTTCAATCGGCTCGGCCAAATCAAACACATCCACTTCTTCAGTCTGACAAAAATACAAGGTGCTGTGTAGCTCTTGGAGCAGGATGCATTGTGCCCCGTCTTTGGCAAGTGCTCTGATCTGCGCGGCAGATTCCGCCCAGTTTTGCTGTTTATCGTTGCCACTGATGGCTTGTTGAACGACGCCGATTTTGACTGTCTGTGCGCTCATGTTTTTGATCTCTTAAACAAATAGGTTGTTGTGTAATACACCTGTCGGCACTTGCATCGAAATACAATGCAAACTGCCATACTGCTCGACTAATACCAAGCAATCAATTGGGACAATATCATAGTTTGGATAGGCTTTGGCTAGTTGTGCTTGAGCCAGTTCATCCTCTGGTTGTTGATACACAGGTGCGAGGACTGCGCCATTGAGAATTAAAAAATTCGCATAGGAAGCGGGTAAGCGCTCACCATCTTTGGCACGTACGTCAGGCAGAGGTAAGTCGATAATCTCATGTTTGGGAAAATGGTGCTGCAATTCAGCGCCAAGAGCATGCAATCCGCTAAAATGAGGGTCAGTTGGACGATTTTCACAGCCTTGATAAATGATCCCTAGATGCGGTGTGAATCGAGCCAAGGTATCAATATGACCATCAGTATCATCCCCTGCCAAATGGCCATGCTCAAGTATCACCGTGCGACTGGCACCCAGTACATCAGCAAAATATTGCTCATACTGTTCCACACTCATATCACCGTTACGCTTTGGGTTACTGAGACAAAACAAGGTACTTAACAAGGTACCATCAGCATCAATTTCTAACGCACCGCCTTCCACAACACACTGTTCGCTATACAAGGGGATCTGTAACAAATCAGCAAGGTATTTGATGTTAACTTGATTGTCCTGAGTGGCGTTGAATTTTTGCCCCCAGCCATTAAATTCAAATTCCAATGCGTGTTTGCGCTTGGGATCCTGCGCATCAGCTAGAGTCAAAAAACCATAATCACGCACCCAGGTGTCATTGTATTTCGCCACAATGATATGCACGTCTGCATTGTCATGGTATAGGGAATTGACGTGTTCTATCTCACTCGGATCGCACAGTAACAAGACCTTAGCGTTGCGCTTGATTATCTCAGTAATGATCTCTTGATAGGTTGATTGCGCCCGAGCTAACCATGCCGCCCAATCGGTATCTCGGTGCGGCCAAGCAAGAATGACAGCTTCTTGTTCGACCCATTCTGGAAGTAATCTCATGTGTTATGCAAACCGTTATTTTAAATGTCTACCGCCGTCTAGGTGCATAGTTTGACCTGTAACGAAATCACTGGCAAATAAAAAATTCATCGCTTTGACCGCCTCACCGGCACCAGGGCAGATTTCGAGTAAAGATTTTTTGAGAGATCGCGCTTTGTACTCATCGCTATCGTGTTCGTTAAACATGAGTAATGCAGGTGCAATAGAATTTACTTTTACTTGTGGCGCTAAGGCCTGGGCAAAGGAAAGTGTTAGATTGTGTAACGCGGCTTTTGAAGCAGAATAGGCGATGTGTTTACTCGACCCTTTGGTTTGCACATAATCCGTCATGTGTATGATATCTGCGCCAGTGGGGTGGGCTAAAAGCAATTTTTTAAGGCCTAAGTTGAGCTGATAGGGCGCGCTGACATGCACCTGCATCATCTTGTTTAGCAGTGCTGGATAATCATCCGTATGTTTTTCGGCATCCCAACCAGAGGCGTTGTGAATAATAGCGCGTAATGACTCACAAGTTTGACTGATGTGCTGAATGAGCGTGGTGATATCTTCGTTGCGAGCAAAATCGCACCGTACCGTCTCAGCACCGGCTTGACGCAACTCCTCTAGAGCCGGGCGTTCACTGCGGTATGTAACAATAACTCGAAAACTTTGTGCCAATAAATCAAGGGCCATGGCAAGTCCCAGCCGTTGCGCACCGCCAGTAATGAGGATTGTGTCTGTCATATCTACTTCCTTTAACTTTATATAATGCGATAAATACACGCCATCACATATGATGCGTTATGTAATGGGTTAGTGTATACTATGCAGGTTGCTTGTAATATAGATACGTATCTATATTAACAAAGGTTATTTTTATTTTTACTAAACCAAAATAGCGATTTGTTCCGTATATAGCGGTACAAATACAAAAATGGAACATTCAAATGTTAGCAAAAGAAGCAGTTGTGGTTCGTGATGGAGTAGAACTCGCGATTACAAAAGAAGCTGCCCTTGTCAGACAAGCCCTGATTGACGCTGGCCTTGAAACCCCAATGGTTGAAAACGGTTTGTCAGACGAGCAAAAACGCACTCAGATTCAACAGCACATGACCCAAATCATGGACGTCCTCGGCTTGGATCTGGAAGACGACAGTTTGTGTGATACGCCTAAACGTATCGCCAAAATGTATGTGGATGAGATATTTTCTGGTTTAGACTATCGCAAATTCCCTAAAATCACTCAGATCGAAAACAAGATGTCGATCGAGCAACCTGTGCAAGTAACCGATATTTCCCTCACCAGCACTTGCGAGCATCATTTTGTGACGATCGATGGCACAGCATCCGTTGCTTACATTCCTAAACAAACTGTCATTGGGTTGTCCAAAATTAATCGCTTAGTGGCGTTTTTCGCCCAGCGGCCGCAAGTCCAAGAACGTCTGACGCAACAGGTCATGGTGGCCTTGCAAGCACTTACTGGCACACAAGATGTGGCGGTTTCAATCAATGCCACGCACTATTGCGTGAAAGCTCGTGGTATCAAAGACAGCAACTCATACACTAAAACATCCTCTCTGGGTGGCGTATTCTTGTCCGACCCGGAGATGCGTCGAGAGTTCTTTGAAGCGTAACACCGTTCAATACAGACGATGCGCTTAATTCCTTTATTATTACTTTTATTTCTTTCGGCATGCACCAGTGTGCCGGAAGGCATCACGCCGGTGCAAAATTTTGATAAATCTCGGTATCTAGGTACTTGGTATGAGATTGCTCGTCTTGATCATTCATTTGAACGGGGGTTAGAGCAAATCAGTGCAACCTACACAGTGCGAGAGGATGGTGGAATCGACGTGCTTAATCGCGGATTTCATGTTGTCGATGGTGTCTGGAATGAAGCTATTGGCAAAGCGTATTTTGTTGATTCAGAGGATGTGGGGCATCTTAAAGTGTCGTTTTTTGGCCCGTTTTACGCAAGCTACGTCATTATGGCACTTGACCCAGATTACCAGTGGGCGCTCGTGACAGGGCCGAATCGTGATTATTTTTGGATTTTGTCGCGTACCCCATCTTTATCAGAAACTACGCTGATAATGCTACTTGAACAAGCTAAACATAAAGGCTATCCCGTGCAAGAGCTGATATACGTGCACCACGATTGAAATATTCTTGGCACAAGCAAGGTCTAGGTGTTAGTCTAAACATGAGACTGATAAATAAGGATTTGCATGCTCAAGAGTCACCTGGAAGTCATTGACCAAGCCATCAGTTTGCTAAACGAACTTGATCACAATAGTTTCACCCAAGTGTTATCCCCCTATTTTAGTGGCTCCATCGGTCAACATTTGCGGCATGTGATTGACCACTATGACAATCTTTTTGCAGGACTAGCGGAAGGATTTGTGAACTACAACCAACGCAAACGCTTTTGCTCTGTGGAAAAGTCACTAGAGGCATGCAGCCAAGCTTTATATAACATTCGGTCCAAAATTAACGCGTTAACCTCCACCCAATTGTCTGAAACATTGTCTATTTTGACTGAAATTTCTATCTCTGAGCAAGACGATGCCTTGGTTGAATCAAACTTTGAACGAGAGTTAGTATTCGCATCTTCTCACGCTATTCATCATTATGCGTTGATCAAGATTATTCGCCAAATGCAACATGCTACTGTGCCCCCTGAGTTTGGCTATGCCCCCTCCACGTTAACTTACCTAGAACGCAAAATGTAGGATAAGCCTTAATCGGCCAACACCTTCCCTAAGTATCGTTTTTGGACTCGCTCTGGGATTTGTCGTAGATCCACACTGAGCAATAATCCAGGAGTATGATTAAAGCTTGTATCGATGCCCAACGCATGGAACTTTGCTCCCAGTTTCTGATATTGCTTGGCCAGTACAGGTAAGCCTTTGCCGTCTACCTCGAGGCATTTTAAGAAATCCTCCACCACATCTCGCAGACCATATTTGTCATGATACGCTTTGAGTTGTGGATGTAACGCAAATGGAAAGTGATTGCGCGGAATCACATGCTCTGGTGCATCAATTAAACCGTGCTCAATGATGCTGACGCTTTGAGGCCGGTAAAGCTTACTGATACTGACTGTGCCATATAGTACTTGGTATTGAGGAAATGCGTTGGCAAATTCTCCGATACCACGCCAGAGCATAAACAACCCTTGGGGTGAGCGTTGGTATTCGGGAATGATAAAGGAACGCCCCATTTCTAAACAGGGTTGCTGGCGATTGGCAAAGTCGGGCGCGAACTCAAACATTTTGTGCAGATACAATCCCTCAAGCCCTTTATCTGCTTGCAATACATCGGTACGACCCATGCGATACGCGCCAATAATGCGTTGTTCGGTGTTATGCCACACATATAGGTGGGTGTAAGTCGCATCAAAATCATCGGTATCTCTTGGTTCACCACTGCCTTCGTTGTGCATGCGAAACACACGTTCACGCAACATTGCAATTTCATCTACGATTTGAGGCGTCTGCGCTTGCATCGACCAATACACCGTAAATTCTCCAACTGTAGCGAGTGCTTGCTCAGATGGCAGCCCTTGTAGTTCTTTGAATAACTGTTCAGGGGGAGTGGGGGCGGCAAGGGCTTTGTGAGAGGTTACCGTATCTGCTGGCCAAGTGTAGTCCCAACGTGAATCGTTAGCATAGCTCAATGCCCGAGCCAGCGCAGCGCCTTGTTCTTGATCCGCTAAAGTGGGCAGTTTGATGGCTCTGCCACAGTCAATCTGTATGGTTCTATTGCGATTGGCCAGTAACTCTCTGGCGAGCATCAGTAAGCGGAAGCGATAGTAAATTCGGCCTAAACGATAAAATAGAGGACGATTAAAGCCCTGAACAAATATCGGCACAAACTGCGCGTTGGCTTTTTGTGTGAGCGAGTAGACCAGCTTGTTCCAGTCGTGTTCGATAATGCTTTTGTACCTGGATTGATAGTATGACACACGACCGGCTGGAAAAATTAATAATGCATTACCTTGTTTCACATGACGCAACGCTTGCCGGATGCTTGGCGCGTTTTTGGGATCGTTCTGTTTAAGTGGATTCGTAAAGATAAAATAATCTTCTAATTCACTGAATACTTTTAGCGCTCGGTTAGCAAAGACTTGCAAATCAGGGCGTTTTTGACTGATAAGACGTGCCAATATCACCCCCTCGATGCCACCAAAAGGATGATTGCTGGCGATAACGACAGGGCCTTCAGCGGGAATTTGCTCAAGTAATGTTTCGGCTTGAGCAATATCAATCCCTTGTATCTCAAGCAGTTTGTCGGCAAACGCTTCTTTACTTAAACCTGCCATTTGGTGTGCTTGATACAGTTTGTCCATCTTAGCAATGCCCAACAGCTTATCCAGTAATGTGAGTAAGGGTTTATGCCACCAAGCAGGCTTAGATATGAGATTGAGGGAGCTGATACGTTCGGTCACGAGTGCAATATATCCTTATTTTTGATAGTAGACCTGCATGAGATTTAGATTATTCGTAAACAATACGAAATTAAAGCAGTTTTTTGAGATTTCTGGCATACTATGCGCGTTTTAGTTTGATGAATAAAGGTTTTGTATGCAACGTTTAACCATAACCACTCCTGATGATTGGCACTTACATTTTCGTGATGCTGCCATGCTCGAAGAAACGGTACCGGCAACTGCACGCTGTTTTCGTCGAGCGATTGTCATGCCAAACCTTGTTCCACCTGTAGTAAATGCTGAGCAAGCACTAGCTTACAAAGATCGCATTATGGCGAATGTGGGCGAGTATACTGATTTTGAGCCATTGGTGACTTTGTATTTGACGAACACCACAACCCCTGAAGATATCAAAGAAGCTAAAGCTGCAGGCATTGTTGCCTCTAAACTGTATCCAGCGGGTGCGACCACTAACTCAGATGCTGCTGTGAAAGGTATTGAAGCGTTGTATCCAGTGTTTCAAACCATGAGCGATGTCGGTATGTTGTTACTTATTCACGGTGAAGTCACTGAAAATCACATTGATATTTTTGACCGCGAAGCCGAGTTTATCGAACGTCATTTACAACATATTGTGGCAGCGTTCCCAGATTTGAAAATTGTCTTTGAACACATTACCACTGCTGATGCTGCTGATTTTGTCCTAGCATGTGGTGATAATGTCGCGGCGACTATTACGCCACAACACTTGATGCTCAATCGCAACGATTTGTTAGTCGGTGGGATTAAGCCGCATAACTATTGTTTACCTGTGCTTAAGCGCAACATTCACCAACAGCGTTTGCGCGAAGTGGTGGCCTCGGGTTCATCAAAATTTTTCTTAGGCACTGACTCTGCACCACACGAAAAACACAAAAAAGAATCCGCCTGTGGCTGCGCCGGTTGTTACTCAGCTTGGAGCGCACTAGAGCTCTATGCGCAAGTCTTTGAAGAACTCGATGCATTAGATAAATTGGAAGGCTTCGCCTCACACTACGGCCCAGATTTTTATGGGTTACCGCGTAACACCGGCACTGTCACGTTGGTCAAAGATGAATGGCAAATCCCCGCTGAAATCAAATTGCCTACTGGTGATGATATCGTGCCATTCATGGGTGGTCAGCCTTGCCAATGGCGTTTGGAAAAATAAATGAAATTTAATGCACTGGCCTTGCGCCCTGAATTGTTAGAGGGCGTTGCCCAGTTAGGCTACGAAACCGCAACCGACATACAGGCAAGTACATTGCCGCTGATGCTGGATGGCAAAGATGTGTTGGCACAAGCCAAAACGGGCAGTGGTAAAACCGCCGCGTTTGCGCTTGGCGTTCTAAACGATTTGGATGCAGAATCAACCTATACCCATGCGCTGGTGTTGTGTCCAACCCGAGAGCTCGCCGATCAAGTAGCAGAGCAAATGCGTTTACTAGCGAAGCGCATCGATAATGTCAAAATCACCTGCCTATATGGCGGTGTGCCGATGCCAGGACAAATCGCTACCCTAAGGCATCGTCCGCACATTATCGTGGGCACACCAGGTCGGGTGATGGATCATTTGCTCAAACATCGCGTGCATTTAAAACAGCTCAAGCATCTGGTGTTGGATGAAGCCGATCGTATGCTCGATATGGGGTTTGCTGATGAATTGGAGGTGATTTTTGGCAAATTGCCCGCCAAACGTCAAACTGCACTGTTCTCGGCAACGTACCCTGATACGATTGCTGCCATCAGTGAATCGATACAACACAACCCACACAAAGTCGTGGTAGAAACCCACCATCAAGCTCACAAAATAGAACAAGTCGCTTACAAAGTCTTGCCACATGTGCGTGACCAAGCAGTAGCGACCATACTGAGTCACTATCAAGCGCAATCGGCTATCGTGTTTTGTGCGACCAAAGCGGAAACCTTTGCTTTGACGCAATTTTTGCAGGGTAAAAGCATTTCCGCAGTCGCACTCAATGGTGATATTGAGCAGCGCGAACGCACCCAAGTTTTAACGCGTTTTGCGCATCGCTCCGCTCTGGTTTTAGTGGCCACGGATGTCGCGGCACGTGGCTTGGATATTGATGCAGTCGAGTTAGTGATTAATTATTCGTTAGGTGAAGAGCTTGATACCTATATTCACCGAGTTGGACGCACGGGGCGTGGCGATGCGACTGGACGTGCAGTGACATTGGTCACCGATGACGAATTGGGCTTGTTGCGTCGCACCGCGGATCATGCTCAAGTGGTGTTAAAGCCCAAAGGTATTGAGTCGTTGCGCTTTCATGCGAATCGCATTGCAGAGCCGGAATATGTCACGTTGAGTATTGATGGCGGTAAACGGCAAAAACTTCGTCCAGGCGATATCCTAGGATCACTGACCAAAGAAGCTGGCATTCCGGGTGAAGATATTGGCAAAATCAATGTGACCAACCAAGTATCGTTCATTGCAGTCAAAATACGCAGTGTGAAACGCGCGCTATCTCAGTTGCGAGAAGGCAAAATCAAAGGCAAGAAGTTTCGAGCAAGGCGCTGTGTGTGAAATTTATCTAGCCGATCCCCGTTCAAATACGCTAGCATAAAAGAAAAAAGGAAATCTCATGACTCATACTCACATTGCTTTTTTGACCTACATCGCCCTAATCCTATTATTTTTACTGGTTTTGGCTGGGTATCGCACTTATCTAGGACTGACCAAACAAGTTAAATCGTTAAGATTTGCTTCCGATGGTTCTGGTGTACCAGAATTAGGCTATCGTTTAACTCGAGTGCATGCTAATGCAATGGAATGTTTTCCCTTTATCGGTGGGTTGTTGATTTATGCCATTGCCACAGGGAATACTGACATCACAGACGGATTGGCCATGATAGTGATTTATGCTCGGATAGCGCAGTCGTTGATTTTAGCAATATCCACCAGTAACTTAGCGGTTCAGTTGCGTTTTGCAACGTTTTTGGTGCAGTTCGGGATCTGTGTTTATTGGACATATATGTTCTTGCATGGGTAGATTTGCATAGCTAATCCAAAAGTCTTCTTGCACTTTTCATGTGTAGGCATATATTAGCTAAATGAAAGCCCCATTAGTTTTACTCCTCCTCATGTTCGGTCTGCTGTCAAATTTGGCGGCAGTTCATTCGCATGAACAAATAACTCTGCAAAATGACGCTTTTCAGCACACGAATCTGAGCCTCGAACAAACTCACGATGGTGATGATGAACTACACCTCTTAACAACATCTGTTGGGTGCACGCAAGCGCAATTTTGTACTTGCCACTCGTTTGTTACAAAATCACTCTGTTCAGTTACAAAAAAGCTATACCAAGCGCGAGCTCCCCCTCAAAGCCGTTAGTTTTCGAAGCCATTTATTTTTAACTTAACTTTTTTCGAGGTTGGCGTTATGAACAGGCATTAAGCATTCGCTAAATGAAATGTTAAGACCAACCTAAGGCGCGCTCGATGTCGTTTGGGTAGCGCCTGTTTACTTCCATATAAGAGAGAACTTTCGTGAAACGTTTATTATTACTGGCATGTATTGGGATGCCATGTGTTGCTATGGCGAGTGAGCCGGGCAGTATCGAATTGACCCATTCAGCCTATGGTCTGATAGCTGTTATTATTTTTGGTTTGGCCTATATGCTAGTGATTGCAGAAGAATATCTGCATTTAAGTAAATCCAAACCCGTGTTGGTGGTGGCAGGGGTAATATGGCTGATGCTTGGCTGGGTGTATTCTCAGCAAGGGCTCGCTGTCGAAGCGCAAGTCGCCTTTAATCACAACCTGCTTGAATACGCTCAACTACTGTTATTTTTGCTAGTCGCGATGACTTATATTAATGCATTAGAGGAACGTGGCTTGTTTAATACCCTCAAAGTCTATTTGGAAAACAAAGGCTTGAGTTTGCGAGGTTTATTTTGGGTAACAGGTGTCTTGGCGTTTGCTATTTCTTCATTTGCTAATAATCTCACCACTGCGATGTTGATGTGTGCCATCGTAATGAATGTGGCGGCTCATGATCGCAAATTCATTGCGTTAGCTTGTGTCAATATTGTTGTGGCTGCAAACGCGGGTGGAACGTTCAGTCCATTTGGTGATATTACGACTTTGATGATTTGGCAGTCGGGAAAAGTACAGTTTGCAGAGTTTTTTGTGTTAGTCCTACCGGCAATAGTGAATTTTGTTGTGCCGGCTGTGATTTTGAGTATTTTTATCAACAACACTGCGATTGTTGCGAGTCATGAAGTGACATTACCCATGAAGCGTGGCGCAAAACGCATTTTCTTCATGTTCCTACTGACGATTGCTACAGCTGTTATCTGTCACAGTCTATTCGGTATGCCCCCAGTGCTTGGCATGATGTTTGGCTTATCCTACCTCAAATTTACAGGGTATTATTTGCGCCAAAGCTTACCCAGATCCTTAGACAAAAAGCGCCAAAAAGCCACAGAGCAAAACGATTTACAAGCCTTAGAACGATTGGGTAACGTTGTGCCATTTGATGTGTTTTCCAATATTGCGCGCGCTGAATGGGATACGCTCATGTTTTTTTACGGTATTGTCATGGCGGTCGGTGGACTTGGCTTTATGGGGTATTTACACCTTGTTTCAGAAGTCGTGTATGTCAATTGGGAGCCGACGTACGCCAATATTGCCGTCGGTTTGATGTCCGCGATAGTTGATAACATTCCTGTGGTATTTGCGGTGTTGGCGATGAACCCGATGATGGATGTGAACCAATGGTTACTCGTGGCATTGACTGCGGGTGTGGGAGGTTCATTACTGTCGATTGGCTCTGCAGCCGGTGTGGCTTTGATGGGACAAACCAAAGGGATATATTCGTTTGGCTATCATCTAAAGTGGAGTTGGGCGATAGGACTCGGCTACGTGGCATCCATTGTCACACATCTAGTGTTAAATGGAGTCTAACTTAATTTGTGGTCTCCTCACCCGAAGCAATGTGAGTTTTTGATAATACCTAAGTCATATTACCTTTAGCGCACTATTTGGTTAGGCTAACCTTTTGCGCTCAAGGCACCAACAATGACACACCCTACCTATTCCCGATTTACCGATGTATCCACGTGCGACCTGGCGGATGCACTGCCACGCTCTCAGTTTATTGCCTCGCCAATCACTCCGTTGTGGCCGGATATGCCACGATTTGCAGGGCGAGCTTACACCGTAAAATGCGCTCCGGGCGATCATCTGATGGTGCATGTGGCAATCTATGAAGCACAACCTGGCGATATCTTGGTGATCCAAGCCGATCCTGAATTTGCCGTGTCAGGCGGCAATGTGTGCGCGATTGCTCAGCGCAATGGAATCACTGGATTTGTGGTGGAAGGCGTGGTGCGCGATATCGATGAGGTGCGAGAATTACAATTTCCTATTCACGGTTTGGGGATCTGTCCAAAACCAGGCGCTAAAAAAGTCTATGAGCCAAATGGTGCGCCAGTCCAGTTACAAGGAGTGACAGTCAATACTGGTGACATCATTGTGGCCGATAATGATGGAGTGGCGGTGATCCCGCAAGCCCGAGCGGAAGAAGCGTTGGCGATTGCGATAAAGCGCCGAGACAAAGACGCATCTCAGACCTTAGATGAGTGGCAAGCCAATCACAAAGCGAATGTAGACGTAATTGTCAGAAACCTCAGGTTAGAATAATACGCTACCAAAAACTTGAAGCTTCCATCACTTAACTCCATAATGTGAAACGATTTTTATTCTCTAGGTTATTGCATGTTTAAGTGGTTCGAGAGCCTCGTCCAACCCTATCCCCAAGACGTCCCAAGTCAACCGCCGACCTCGCTGTATGCCTTTTGTGTGCATTACACCAAAGGCGTGTGGCCGGTGATTTTTGCCGTGTCTTGTCTGGCCGCTTCGGTGGCTATCTTCGAAGTCATGCTATTTGGCTATATGGGCCAGTTAGTCGATTGGTTTGCCACGCGCGACCCACAAACCTTTGTACAGGAAGAATCCGAATCTTTGTGGCGGATGGCATTGGTCATATTGTTACTGTTGCCCTGTTTAGTAGTCATTCAATCCATGCTGATCCATCAGTCTCTATTGGGCAATTATCCCATGCGCATTCGCTGGTTAGCGCATCGCTATGTGTTGCAACAATCGCTGTCGTATTTTCAGGATGAGTTTGCCGGACGTGTGGCCACAAAAGTCATGCAAACCGCGCTGGCCGTGCGCGAGACAGTTCTTAAATTACTCGATTTAATGGTGTATATCAGCGTCTATTTTATTTCGATAGTGGTGTTGGTATTTGCGGTAGATTGGCGTTTGGCCGTGCCTTTTTTGCTCTGGCTGGTGGTATATGTTGGAATCTTGCGTGTTATTTTACCGCGTCTAAAAGAGGTCTCCAAAAAACAAGCCGATGCGCGTTCGATCATGACCGGACGCATTGTCGATGCCTACACAAATATCTCGACGGTTAAGTTATTTTCGCATTCATCGCGAGAGGCAACTTACGCCAAAGAAGGTATGGATGGATTTTTGCAAACGGTGCATCCTCAAATGCGCTTGGTCACGGTGTTATATGGGTGTGTGTGGTACTCCAATGCGCTATTGGTGTTCGCGGTAACCGCAATTTCTATCTATCTGTGGACAAAGGGGATTGTCACAGGTGGGGATGTGGCGATCGGCGTCAGTTTGGCTTTACGCCTAAATGGCATGAGTCAGTGGATCATGTGGGAAGTGTCCTCTATTTTTGAGAATCTCGGCACGGTACAAGATGGCATTAATTCATTAGCTGTCCCTGTTAACGTAGAAGACAAAGCCGATGCACAACCCCTTGCCATCAAAGGCGGACAAATCAATTTTAAGAATGTAAATTTTGCGTATCAGGCGCAAAACGGCAATCATATTCAAGTATTTGACAATCTAAATCTCGACATCAAAGCTGGCGAAAAAGTCGGCATCGTTGGTCGTTCTGGTGCCGGTAAATCGACGTTAGTGAATTTGCTGTTGCGCTTTTACGATATCCAAAACGGCACCATATCGGTAGATGGGCAGTCGGTGACCCAGCTACAACAAGAATCGTTACGCGCAAAAATCAGTATGGTCACGCAAGACACGTCGTTAATGCATCGCAGTGTACGCGATAATGTGATTTATGGCAGAGACGATGCAACGGAAGAAGACATGATCAAAGCGGTCAAGCAAGCTGAAGCATTTGAGTTTATTCAACAACTTAGCGATGCAAAAGGGCGAACTGGCTTTGATGCACACGTTGGCGAGCGCGGGGTCAAACTCTCGGGAGGACAACGACAACGCATTGCCATTGCACGGGTGATGTTAAAAGATGCGCCGATTTTGATTTTGGATGAAGCGACGTCCGCCTTAGACTCCGAAGTGGAAGCGGCCATACAAGAGTGCTTGGATAAAATCATGGAAAACAAGACAGTTCTGGCGATTGCCCACCGCTTATCGACGATTGCGCAAATGGATCGTTTAATCGTCCTCGACCAAGGGCGCATTGTCGAGTCCGGTACTCATTCTGAACTTTTGGCATTAGGCGGTATTTATGCCAAATTATGGGAGCATCAGACAGGTGGGTTCTTGGGGCTAGATTAGATGGAACCAAATTAAAGTTTGAAACCTTGCTTCAGATGGGTATAATACGCGTCCCTTCATTGTTCTTCCCCATCTGATTTAACTGGAAAGCGCAATCGAAGTGTATCTGAATTTTGTCGGTTTGCGTCAGTTTATAAGCGGTGCAAACCAAGAATTTAGGGGCGTAGTTCCAATTGGTAGAACAGCGGTCTCCAAAACCGATGGTTGGGGGTTCGAATCCCTCCGCCCCTGCCACTTTTATATGCATAGCGCCGCGATGTGAGCGTTATATAAGGGTTTAACATGAGTGAAACGGTAGAAAATCAATCATCCAGTGCATTGGATACGTTCAAATGGCTAATTGTGTTTGCTTTGTTAGCAGGCTTGGTTGCTGGTAACCATTATTTTGAGCAAGCATCAGTACTGTATCGTGCGTTAGCAGCAGTTGCTGTTGTGGTTGTGGCAGGCTTTATTGCGGCGACGACTATGAAGGGAACCCGTTTTTTGGCGTTTGCCAAAGATTCACGTACTGAAGTGCGCAAAGTGGTTTGGCCATCGCGTCAAGAAGCAACGCAGACGACCTTAATTGTATTGGTTGCAACGTTAGTTATGGCGCTTATCTTATGGGGACTTGACGGTATCATTGTTCGTCTAGTTGGTTTCGTTACTGGAATTGGGATCTAAATCATGGCTAAACGTTGGTACGTCGTTCAAGCGTTCTCAGGTTATGAGCAGCGCGTGCAAAAAACATTATTAGAGCACATCAAGACACATGAGATGGAAGAGCACTTTGGCGAAATCCTGGTGCCGACCGAAGAAGTCGTCGAGATGCGCGCAGGCCAAAAGCGTAAATCTGAGCGCAAATTTTTCCCTGGGTATGTTCTAGTTGAGATGGACATGAATGAAGATTCATGGCACTTAGTTAAATCAGTGCCTCGCGTATTGGGTTTTATTGGCGGCACCTCTGACCGTCCAATGCCAATCAGCAAAAAAGAAGCGGATGCGATTTTGAATCGCTTAGAAGAAAACGTGGATTCGCCGAAACCGAAAACCATGTTCGAGCCTGGCGAAGTGGTTCGTGTTACCGAAGGCCCGTTTGCCGACTTCGAGGGTACCATCGAAGAGGTGGATTACGAGAAGAGCCGCTTGAAGGTTTCAGTATTGATCTTCGGTCGTTCAACACCGGTCGAATTAGAGTTTGGTCAAGTCGAAAAGAACTAGGCTAAAACCGAGATAAACGAAAACCACCTACGGGTGGTTTTTTGTATACCGCGTTTTGATCAAAAATAAGTCAATTTTCTGACAATGTGTATTTACATACAGTTAGAGATGGACTATAATCCGCGTCCCTTTATTTGCGTGGGGAGCCTGTGACCTAGTTATTCTCAATAGCTACGAGGCGCGCAACCCACATACGAGAGAGAAACAATGGCTAAGAAAATTTCTGGCTTAATTAAGCTACAAGTCGGCGCTGGCGCTGCAAATCCATCACCACCTGTTGGTCCTGCACTAGGTCAGCACGGTGTGAACATCATGGAATTCTGTAAAGCGTTCAACGCTAAAACAGAAAGCCTAGAAAAAGGCGCTCCAGTTCCTGTTGAAATTACGGTTTATGAAGATCGTTCTTTCACATTCATCACCAAGACTCCTCCTGCGTCATTCTTATTGAAAAAAGCAGCAGGCATCAAGAGCGGTTCAGGTCGTCCAAATACTGAGAAAGTCGGTACTGTGACACGTGCGCAATTAGAAGAAATTGCAAAAACCAAAGAACCTGATCTAACTGCAGCAAGCTTAGACGCAGCTGTTAACACCATTGCTGGCTCTGCGCGCAGCATGGGCTTGAATGTAGAGGGCTAAGTCATGGCAAAATTATCTAAGCGCATGCGCGCAATTCGCGAAAAAGTAGACGCGAACAAAGAATACCAACTGAACGAAGCTGTTGCATTATTAAAAGAATTTGCAACCGCAAAATTCGCAGAAAGTGTTGACGTTGCTGTAAACCTTGGCATCGACGCTCGTAAATCTGACCAAAATGTTCGTGGTGCAACGGTATTACCACACGGTACGGGTAAAGACGTACGTGTTGCAGTGTTTACTCAAGGCGCTAATGCAGAAGCAGCAAAAGAAGCGGGTGCTGACATTGTGGGTATGGAAGACTTAGCGGAACAAGTTAAGAAAGGCGAAATGAACTTTGACGTTGTTGTTGCATCTCCTGATGCGATGCGTGTTGTGGGTCAATTAGGTCAAATCTTAGGTCCTCGTGGTCTAATGCCTAACCCTAAGACTGGCACGGTTACTCCTGATGTAGCGACTGCGGTTAAGAACGCGAAGTCTGGTCAGGTACAATATCGTAACGACAAGAACGGTATTATCCATGCAAGCATTGGTAAGATTGCTTTTGAAGAAGCCGCAATTGCTGGCAACTTAGAGGCATTGCTTGAAGCATTGAAGAAAGCGAAGCCTTCTTCTGCAAAAGGTACATACATCAAGAAAGTTAGCTTATCCACCACTATGGGTGCGGGCGTTACTTTAGACCAAGCGTCTTTAGGCCTTAAATAAGTTAAGTTTCAACCTGTCATCTTCGATGACGTCTCTGAAATAGGTTATGGGTTGGAGCTTTTTATCAACAGTGTTGATATCAAGTTCCCGTCCAAGACCGTAGGCGAGGTCAGTGTTAGAGGTAAGAGACCTAACACATAACTGGCTTCTTAATTCATGCCTACGCAGACGGTGGTACGGACTCAGACTCTCTGGGATAACGAACACCGTAGAGCGGTACAAAATACCTTAGGTGTGGCGTATCAATCTGTGAATCCTACAAAGGCTTTCGAGCTGGCGTAGTAACAAAGAGGTGAACTCAGTGGCACTAGGTTTAGCAGCAAAAAAAGAGATTGTAGCAGAAGTATCTGACGTTGCGTCTCAAGCTCTATCCGTTGCCGTCGCTGAATACCGTGGGATGGAAGTAGCTGAGTTAACAGATTTACGTATTAAAGCTCGTGAACAAGGCGTTTATCTAAAGGTTATTCGTAACACTTTAGCAAAGCGTGCACTTGCTGACAGTAAATTTGCTGACCTAGACAGCGCTTTAACTGGTCCTCTAATTTATGGTTTCTCTATCGAAGCACCAGGCGGTGCGGCGCGTCTTTTCAAAGACTACGCTAAGGGTAACGATAAGTTAAAGGTCACAGCGTTATCGATTGGTAGCGGTTTATTGGGTCCAGAGAAATTGGACGCAGTAGCTTCACTACCGACTCGCGACGAAGCGTTGGCGAAACTTCTTGCAACCTTCAAAGCACCGGTTGGCAAATTCGTTCAAACTATCAACGAAGTACCTACCAAATTTGTGCGTGTATTGGCGGCGATCAAAGACGAAAAATAATTTTCTCTTTGGCAATAATTTATTTTTAACATACAACCCAGGAGTTTAGAGAAATGGCTCTAACTAAAGATGATATCTTAAACGCGATTGCTGAAATGCCAGTTATGGAATTGGTAGAGTTAATCGAAGCAGCTGAAGAGAAATTCGGCGTAGAAGCTACTGCAGCAGTTGCTGTAGCAGCAGGTCCTGCTGCAGCTGCTGAAGCAGCTGAAGAGCAAACTGAATTTGACGTTGTCCTAGCGGGCATCGGTGGCAACAAAGTTGCTGTTATCAAAGCAGTTCGCGGCGCAACTGGCCTTGGCTTGAAAGAAGCTAAAGAGTTAGTTGAGTCTGCTCCAAAAGCAATCAAAGAAGGCGTAAGCAAAGAGGAAGCTGAAGAATTAGCGAACACTCTTAAAGAAGCTGGCGCTGAAGTTGAAGTTAAGTAATTAACCTTACTTAGCTTGCCAGAAATGGCAAAAGCAGGTGAATATTTGTTCACCTGCTTTTTTGCGCTATAGACATTTGAGATTTTGCTGCTTTTGTCTTAGTCTATATAACGGCGCAACACAATTTTTCTAAGTAGAAAAATATCAATAAAATCAAAAGTCTGGGAGTTTGTTGCGACAACGCAACGACAGGTCGGGTCAAAATTAGAGGCTAAGTAACCTATGGTTTACTCTTTTAGCGAGAAGAAACGTATCCGTAAGGATTTTGGCAAACGCCCTCAGGTATTGGATATTCCATACCTATTATCTATTCAGTTAGATTCATTCAAAAAATTCATTGATGTTCACGGCGACACCAATGTTGGCTTGGAAGCTGCTTTTAGCTCTGTATTTCCTATCAAGAGTTATTCAGGTAACTCAGAATTACAGTATGTCAGCTACCGCTTAGGCGAGCCAGTATTCGATGTACGTGAGTGTCAAATTCGCTCTGTAACTTATTCAGCGCCATTGCGCGTGAAGTTGCGCTTGGTGTTGTTTGATAAAGATGCGAATAACGCAGTCAAAGACATCAAAGAGCAAGAAGTCTACATGGGCGAAATCCCGCTAATGACCGAAAACGGTACATTCGTCATCAACGGTACTGAGCGTGTTATCGTATCTCAGCTACACCGTTCACCGGGTGTATTCTTTGACCATGATAAAGGTAAAACTCACTCATCAGGAAAAGTATTATATAACGCGCGAGTGATTCCTTATCGTGGTTCATGGTTAGACTTTGAATTTGATCCGAAAGACAATCTGTTTGTCCGTATTGACCGTCGTCGTAAGCTACCGGCTACTATCATTCTGCGTGCACTTGAGTATACCACTGAAGAAATCCTAGACATGTTTTATGAAGGTGTACAGGTACGCTTTGAAGGTGACAGCGTTATGATGGAAATTGTAGCGGATCGCCTTCGTGGTGAAATCGCGCAATTTGACATTATTGATAATGATGGCAACGTTCTAGTTGAAAGCGGCAAGCGTATTTCTGCACGTCATACTCGTGCTCTAGAAAAAGCAAAAATCACAGAGCTTGAGGTTCCAGCTGAATACATCATTGGTCGCGTGCTTAAAAACAGCATTGTGGACACCGATTCTGGTGAAGTCATAGCCCAGGCAAATGATGAATTAACGGCTGAAATGATTGAAAACATCAAAGCGGCTGGTGTCACTGAGTTCTCAACGCTTTACATTAATGACTTGGATCACGGTTCTTATATTTCTGATACCATTCGCATCGATACTACAACTGATCGTTTAACTGCATTAGTAGAAATTTATCGTATGATGCGTCCTGGTGAACCACCAACGAAAGACGCAGCAGAAACGTTATTCGACAACTTATTCTTCTCAGATGAGCGCTATGATTTATCTGCCGTTGGTCGTATGAAGTTCAACCGTCGTCTTGGCCGTGAAGAAATCACTGGCGAAGGCACTTTGTCTAAAGAAGACATCGTTGCGGTAATGCAGCAGTTGATTACGATTCGCGATGGTAAAGACGAAGTCGATGATATTGACCACTTGGGTAACCGTCGTATTCGTTCAGTTGGAGAAATGGCTGAAAACCAATTCCGCGTTGGTCTTGTTCGTGTTGAACGTGCCGTAAAAGAGCGTTTATCACTGGGTGATTTAGATAACGTCATGCCTCAAGATTTGATCAATGCAAAACCAATTTCAGCAGCGATCAAAGAGTTCTTCGGTTCATCACAGCTCTCCCAGTTTATGGACCAGAACAACCCGTTATCAGAAGTCACACACAAGCGTCGTATTTCTGCATTAGGCCCAGGCGGCTTGACTCGTGAACGTGCTGGCTTTGAAGTTCGAGACGTTCACCCAACGCACTATGGTCGGGTATGTCCAATCGAAACGCCGGAAGGTCCAAACATCGGCCTCATCAATTCATTGGCGTCATTTGCTCGTACCAATGACTACGGTTTCCTTGAAACCCCTTATCGCAAAGTGGTAGACGGTAAAGTAACCGACCAAATCGACTACCTTTCTGCGATTGAAGAAACAGCGTATGCAGTTGCTCAGGCAAACATCGCATTAGATGCTAACGGTGCGATTGTTGATGATCTAGTACCTTGTCGTCACCGTGGTGAAACCACATTGATGCAACGTGAAGACATCAGCTATATGGATGTTTCATCACAACAAATCGTATCGATCGCGGCGTCGATCATCCCATTCCTAGAACACGACGATGCGAACCGTGCCTTGATGGGTGCAAACATGCAACGTCAAGCCGTACCTACTCTGCGAGCTGATAAGCCGCTGGTTGGTACCGGTATGGAAAAAATCGTTGCGGTAGATTCTGGTGTAACGGTTGTCGCTAAACGCGGTGGTGTGATTGATTACGTCGATGCATCGCGCATTGTTGTAAAAGTCAATACAGATGAGACAGTCGCTGGTGAAGCAGGCATCGATATCTATAACCTGACTAAATATACGCGTTCAAACCAGAACACGTGTATCAATCAAAAACCAACGTGTAATGTTGGCGATCCAGTTGTGGTCGGTGACGTCCTTGCGGATGGCCCTTCGACTGACTTAGGTGAGCTTGCGCTTGGTCAGAACATGCGTATCGCGTTCATGCCTTGGAACGGTTACAACTTCGAAGACTCGATTCTGATTTCAGAGCGTGTCTCGCAAGAAGATCGTTTCACGACCATCCACATCCAAGAATTATCTTGTGTGGCACGTGATACCAAGCTTGGTCCAGAAGAGATTTCAGCCGACATTCCAAACGTGGGTGAATCAGCACTGGGTAAACTTGACGAATCTGGTGTTGTTTACATCGGTGCTGAAGTGAAAGGCGGCGATATCCTAGTAGGTAAAGTGACACCAAAAGGTGAAACTCAGTTAACGCCAGAAGAGAAGCTATTAAGAGCTATTTTTGGTGAAAAAGCTTCTGATGTAAAAGACACCTCTTTGCGTGTGCCAAACTCTGTTCACGGAACCGTTATCGACGTACAAGTCTTTACCCGTGACGGTGTCGAAAAAGACGCTCGTGCCAAAGAAATCGAAGAGATGCAGCTTAAAGAAGTTAAAAAAGACTTATCTGATGAGTTAAAAATCTTAGAAGATGGTATTTTTGCTGGGGCGCGTCGCTTACTTGAAGCAAATGGTATTGATAGTGCCAAGCTAGATGATACACCACGTGAAAAATGGTTCGAAATCGCACTGAAAGATGAAGACGCTCAAGCAGAGCTTGAATCTGCAGCCGAACAGCACGCAGAAGTACGTTCTACTTTCGATAAGAAATTAGAGCAAAAACGTCAGAAAATCATTCAAGGTGATGATTTACAACCTGGCGTACTTAAAGTTGTCAAAGTCTATCTTGCCGTTAAGCGTCAGCTGCAGCCTGGTGACAAGATGGCGGGTCGTCACGGTAACAAGGGTGTTATCTCAACTATCCTACCTGTTGAAGACATGCCTTATGACGAAAATGGCACACCAGTTGATATCGTACTGAATCCACTTGGTGTACCTTCGCGGATGAACATCGGTCAGATCCTTGAGACTCACTTGGGTATGGCTGCACATGGTCTTGGTGCGAAGATTGATGCGATGATCAAAGAACAAGCCGAAGTAAACCAACTTCGTGAGTTCTTATCTGAAGTTTACTCAACAGGTGAATCTCAGCAAAAAGTTGATATTGCGAGTTTCTCTGATGACGAAGTGAAACGTCTTGCGCAAAACTTGCGTAAAGGTGTGCCTGTTGCAACACCGGTGTTCGATGGTGCGACAGAAGCTGAAATTAAGCAATTACTGAAACTTGCAGACATTCCTGAGAGCGGTCAGATCACATTGTTTGATGGTCGTACCGGTCGTGCATTTGAGCGTCCAGTAACGGTTGGTTACATGTACATGCTCAAGCTCAACCACTTAGTGGATGATAAGATGCACGCACGTTCTACTGGCTCTTACTCACTTGTTACGCAGCAACCTCTGGGCGGTAAAGCACAGTTTGGTGGTCAGCGCTTCGGTGAGATGGAAGTATGGGCATTAGAAGCATACGGTGCTGCCTATACACTACAAGAAATGTTGACAGTGAAATCGGATGACGTGAACGGTCGTACTAAGATGTATAAGAACATCGTTGATGGTAACCACAAGATGGAACCAGGTATGCCGGAATCATTTAACGTATTGTTAAAAGAAATCCGTTCATTAGGTATCAATATTGAGTTGGAAGAACAATAATGAAAGATTTATTAAAGTTTCTAAAACAGCAAAATAAAACCGAAGAGTTCGATAATATTCGCATCGGTTTATCTTCACCTGACATGGTTCGTTCATGGTCTTTTGGTGAAGTGAAAAAGCCTGAAACCATTAACTACCGTACGTTCAAACCTGAGCGTGACGGTTTGTTCTGTGCTCGTATTTTTGGGCCGGTCAAAGACTATGAGTGCTTGTGTGGTAAATACAAGCGCTTAAAGCACCGCGGTGTGATCTGTGAAAAGTGCGGCGTTGAAGTCACGCTTGCCAAGGTTCGTCGTGAGCGCATGGGCCACATTGAATTAGCATCACCTGTTGCACACATATGGTTCTTAAAATCACTGCCATCTCGCATTGGTTTGATGCTTGATATGACGCTGCGTGACATTGAACGCGTATTATATTTTGAAAGCTATGTTGTAACCGAGCCGGGCATGACCAATCTTGAGCGCTCTCAGATGCTAACTGAAGAAGAGTATTTGGATGCACTAGAAGAGCACGGTGATGAGTTTGAAGCAAAAATGGGTGCCGAAGCGGTATTTGATTTGCTCAAAGTATTAGATGTTGATGCGGACGTTGCGGCAATGCGCGAAGAGTTACCGTCGATCAACTCTGAAACTAAGCGTAAGAAAATCACTAAGCGTTTAAAATTGTTAGAGTCATTCCAGCAGTCTGGCAACAAGCCAGAGTGGATGATCATGACAGTACTTCCAGTATTGCCACCTGATCTTCGTCCATTAGTACCGCTAGATGGCGGTCGTTTTGCGACGTCTGATTTGAACGACTTGTATCGTCGAGTAATCAACCGTAACAACCGTTTGAAGCGTCTATTGGACCTTGCTGCACCAGATATCATCGTGCGCAACGAAAAACGTATGTTACAAGAAGCGGTTGATGCCTTACTTGATAACGGCCGTCGTGGACGAGCAATCACCGGCTCGAACAAGCGTCCATTAAAATCGCTTGCTGACATGATCAAAGGTAAGCAAGGCCGTTTCCGTCAAAACCTTCTTGGTAAGCGTGTTGACTACTCTGGTCGTTCTGTAATTACCGTTGGTCCTACCCTGAAACTGCATCAGTGTGGTTTACCGAAGAAGATGGCACTTGAGTTGTTCAAGCCATTTATCTACGGCAAGTTAGAATTCCGTGGTCTTGCCACCACCATTAAAGCGGCGAAGAAGCTGGTTGAACGTGAAGCACCTGAGGTGTGGGACGTTCTTGACGAAGTGATTCGTGAGCATCCAGTGTTATTGAACCGTGCACCAACGCTTCACCGTTTGGGGATCCAGGCGTTTGAACCGACGTTGATCGAAGGTAAAGCCATTCAGCTTCACCCATTGGTTTGTGCGGCGTTTAACGCGGACTTCGACGGTGACCAAATGGCGGTTCACGTTCCATTGACACTCGAAGCGCAACTTGAAGCACGTGCATTGATGATGTCAACGAACAACATTCTTTCACCAGCAAACGGTGAGCCAATCATTGTTCCATCACAGGACGTTGTATTGGGCTTGTATTACCTAACACGTGACCGTGTCAACGGTCGTGGTGAAGGTATGGTGTTTGCGGACCCGAAAGAAGCTGAAAAAGCGTATCGCACTGAACAAGCTGAATTGCATGCTCGTGTGAAGGTTCGTATCACTCAGTATGAAGTGAACGAGTCTGGCGAAAAAGTGGCAAATACCTCTTTGGTTGATACGACCGTTGGTCGTGCATTGCTTTCGACAATCTTACCGCAAGGTTTGGATTTTGCGTTGATCAACCAGCCAATGAAGAAGAAGCAAATCTCAAATCTTTTGAACGAGTGTTATCGTAAGCTCGGTCTAAAAGACACAGTTATTGCTGCTGACCAAATCATGTACACCGGTTTCCACTATGCGATGATCGCAGGTGCGTCAGTTGGTATCGATGACATGGTGATCCCTGAAGAGAAGAAAGACATCATCGAAGCAGCTGAAGCTGAAGTCGTACAAATTCAGGAGCAGTTCAACTCAGGTCTAGTAACGGGTGGTGAGCGCTATTCAAAAGTATTGGATATCTGGACAGCGGCAAACGAAAAAGTCGCAAAAGCGATGATGAGCAATCTCGAGAAAGATACGGTCATCAACGCACAAGGCGAACCTGAAGACCAGACTTCGTTTAACTCGGTTTATATGATGGCCGACTCAGGTGCTCGTGGTAGTGCTGCTCAGATCCGTCAGCTAGCGGGTATGCGTGGTTTGATGGCAAAACCGGATGGCTCAATCATCGAGACACCGATCACGGCAAACTTCCGTGAAGGTCTAAATGTACTTCAGTACTTTATCTCTACTCACGGTGCGCGTAAAGGTCTTGCCGATACCGCATTGAAGACGGCTAACTCTGGTTATCTTACACGTCGTTTGGTTGACGTGGCGCAGGATTTGGTCATTACTAACGACGATTGTGGCACCTTAGAAGGTGTTGTAATGACCCCTCTAATTGAAGGTGGAGACGTTGTTGAGCCATTGCGTGAGCGTGTACTTGGTCGTGTGGTTGCTGAAGATGTCATCATGCCAGGTGGTGAAGAAGTGCTCGTTGCACGTAATACGTTACTTGATGAAGCACTGGTAGACATGCTTGAGGCCAACTCGGTTGACCAAGTTGTGGTTCGTTCAGTTATCACTTGTGACAACGATCACGGTGTATGTGCTAAATGTTATGGTCGTGACCTAGCGCGTGGCCATATGGTTGCCTCTGGTGAAGCGGTTGGTGTTATCGCTGCTCAGTCAATCGGTGAGCCAGGCACACAGTTAACCATGCGTACCTTCCACATTGGTGGTGCGGCATCACGTGCGTCTGCAGAAAACTCAGTAGCCGTGAAGAACGCAGGTTCGATCAAATATCACAACCAAAAAACCGTTCGCAATCAAGACGGCAAGCTCGTAGTGGTATCACGTTCAACTGAAATTACAGTTATTGATGAAAACGGTCGTGAGAAAGAGCGCTATAAAGTGCCTTACGGTGCCATCTTAGCGCACGAAGACGGTACTCAGGTTAACGGTGGCGACATCGTAGCAAACTGGGATCCGCATACTCACCCAATCATCACAGAACGTGCAGCGAAGATTTCATTTGCTGACGTAGATGAATCAAATACCGAAACGCAAACAGATGACCTAACTGGTCTATCGCGTATCGTTGTTAAAGATTTAGCGACGGTAAATGCAAAAGAGCCTAAGTTAATCCTTGAGTCTGATGAGTTCGGTTTACAAGAAATTCGCTTACCAAGTGGTACGGCAATTCTTGCAACCAATGGTATGGATGCGAAAGAAGGTGACGTGTTAGCACGTATTCCTCAAGAAGGTTCTAAAAACCGTGACATTACCGGTGGTCTACCGCGCGTTGCAGATTTGTTCGAAGCGCGTAAGCCAAAAGAGCCTGCGATATTAGCAGAGCACACTGGTATCATTGGCTTCGGTAAAGAAACCAAAGGTAAGAAGCGTTTGACTATCACTCGTGCTGACAATGGTGACGTATACGAAGAGATGATTCCAAAATGGCGTCAACTTAACGTGTTTGAAGGTGAATCAGTACAAAAAGGTGAGGTTATCGCCGATGGTCCAGAGTCACCACATGATATCTTGCGTCTACGCGGTATCAGTGCAGTCTCTAACTACATCGTGAACGAAGTACAAGAAGTCTATCGTTTACAAGGTGTTAAGATCAACGATAAGCACATCGAAGTCGTTATCCGCCAGATGCTACGTAAGTGTATCATTCTTGATGCAGGTGATTCGCAGTTCTTAGAAGGCGAGCAATTAGAAGTTTCACAAGTGAAAATTGCTAACCGCGCGCTGGAGAAAGAAGGCAAAGTCCCTGCTAAGTACGAAACACAGCTATTGGGGATTACCAAAGCGTCACTCTCAACTGAGTCATTCATCTCAGCTGCATCGTTCCAGGAGACCACGCGTGTCCTTACGGAAGCAGCGGTACAAGGTAAAGAAGATGAGTTACGCGGTTTGAAAGAAAACGTCATCGTGGGTCGTCTGATCCCAGCTGGTACTGGTTTCGCGTATCACGAAAAACGCGCAGCTCGCAAAGCGGGTGCGGAAGTTGAATTGTCTATGACAGCGGATGAAGCTGCAGCGGCAATTACTGAAGCATTAAATGCGGAAACAGAGATGCCACAGACTGACGAAGAATAACATCGTTAGCAAAGCAATAAATATGAAACGCACCTTCGGGTGCGTTTTTTTTGGTAAATAACGAGGTATTCAATTTGCAGTTTTATGAAAGCTTGTCTATAACTAGAATGTAATTGTTAATTTATTCAAAAAAAGGAAAAAAATGAATAAAATCACTTTCCTTGCCTTGCCTTGCCTTGCTTAGCCTAATCTTCAGCTCTAGCTCATCAGCCCAGTTCGTTGCCTATGACGACTCCAACTATTACTTAAGTCATTTGCATCAACAAAATATTTATTACCAGATAGATGGGAATAACGAAGGGTTCAATCAAAACTCAAGAGAATTAGAATTAACCTTAGGAGAAATTTGTCGCAAAAAAGCTAGGGAGAAGTGGCTAGAGTGCACAAAGCGTGTTAGCGGTGTTTTATTAAATTATACACTTTCAAACTCTGTAATGGCTTACGGTGCTACATTAATGCTAACGGGCGTAGGAAGTGCTGTTGGTAGTACAATTGTTGCGTATGGTGCAATTATGACGGGAATTGGAGCTTATTACCACAGCATAGAAACAAAAAGATGTGATGTAGAAAAAGAAAATATGATAGACGGGTGTTCATCATGATTAAATCAATAAACATTAGCCTCAAAAATATAATTATAGTCATTATGCTCCCATTACTGGTTCAAGCAGGCTTTGACATTTTCACTGAAATGGATGCGGCGCATTGGGATACTGGGCGGTATTTTATGGTTTTTGTAGGAGGCGTGTTTGTATATCTGACCTATGAAAGAATTAAACCCTTTAAAAGTGTTGTTGGAAAAATATGTTTGGAAGTTTTTTTTAAAAACCAAATCCTAATTATTGTGATCATGATAAACGTAAGTAATTACATAAGGATGGCAAGCGATGTAAGTTACCATCAAACTGTTCAAGAACCAGATGTTGAAACTGCAAACTCTGCAAATACGAACACCTCAGGTTTAAATTCGCTGCCACAGTCAGAATTAACCGCCCCTAAAATCATGGAAAAGTCAGATCATGATGCAAAACGATTTTTAGCATCCAACACTGTCAGTCAACTTCAATCATTCCATGAAAAAGTAAAAGCTGTAATGGCAAATAATAATGTAAGTACTCAATCTTTGACAAAAGAGCAAGAGATGCATTTGATGAACATTGGTATGCAACTTGCCCAATATGCTCAGAGCAAACAATGGGAAGCGTTTGAAAAAGTAGTGCTGGCTGAATCTGGTGATGTTGATACCTTAACAGCACTGACCAATGCAGCTATCGCATTAAGTGCGCCAGTTGATATGATCGAAAATTTTGTGAATCAAGGTGCGCAGATATTCCCTACCTCAACTTTACATGCACTTTCACAAGGAAGGATAGAGTTTGTAAAGCAGTTGGAGAATTTTGGTGTAAACCTAGTGGATGACTCGAGTGAGCTCCACGTACTAGATATGGCGATGATGATGCCGATGCCAGCAGAAAGTTTTGAGTTTTTGTTGGATAAGTCTTTTGATTTAATGTCATATAAACCCTCCATGGGTATCGACACTCTAGGTATTGCTATTGTGAATGCGCCAATAAATCCAACAGCATCTCCACGAATCGTGCAATCTTTATTAACAAAAGGCGCGGAATTGAATAGTCATCATATAGAACTATTGCAGAGATTATCTAAGGATAGGCCAGATATACACACAAAAATTGTAAAATTGTTACCAGTTCTGGGGACTTGAGTTTAATAAATATGAAACGCACCTTTGGGTGCGTTTTTTTTCGTGTTGATAATCAGGTAAGGATGGTTAAACAACTTGACTTTATTCTCATTCACCTTCATAATTTCGCGTCCTTAAATTAGGCGATGTTCTCGCTAAACCTTAAGAAAGACAGAGTTTTTGCTGGAATACGAGCATATTTCACAAAAACGACACGTTGGTAATGTATAAACATTGCCGTATTTTTATTTACTCAGGAGCTAGTTAATGGCAACAGTTAACCAGTTAGTGCGTAAGCCTCGTAAGAAGCCAGTTGCAAAAAGCAACGTTGCGGCTTTAGAAGCTTGCCCACAACGTCGTGGTGTATGTACTCGCGTATATACAACTACGCCAAAGAAGCCGAACTCTGCATTACGTAAAGTATGTCGTGTTCGTTTAACCAACGGTTTTGAAGTATCTTCATATATCGGTGGTGAAGGTCACAACTTACAAGAGCACAGCGTTGTATTGATTCGCGGTGGTCGTGTTAAAGATTTACCAGGTGTTCGTTATCACACAGTTCGCGGTACATTAGACTGCGCTGGCGTAAGCGATCGTAAACAAGCCCGTTCTAAGTACGGCGCTAAACGGCCAAAATCGTAACGGTTCTCCGTTAGTAAGGCCAAACATTAATATTTAATGAGTTTTGGGAAATCCCTGAATTCTACGGAGAATTAAGATGCCAAGAAGAAGAGTCGTAGGACAACGCAAAATCCTACCTGATCCTAAGTTCAAATCAGAACTACTTGCAAAATTCATGAACGTCGTCATGTTAGACGGCAAAAAATCAACAGCTGAGAAAATCGTTTACGGTGCGCTTGATATTGTTGCTGAAAAAACTGGCAAAGCACACTTAGATGTATTTGAAGATGCACTAGAGAACATCCGTCCAACGGTCGAGGTTAAATCTCGTCGTGTAGGTGGTTCTACGTACCAAGTACCTGTAGAAGTTCGCCCAGTACGTCGTAATGCACTAGGTATGCGTTGGTTAGTAGAAGCGTCTCGTAAACGCGGTGAGAAATCAATGGCTCAGCGCTTAGCGGCAGAAATGCTCGATGCCTCTGAGAACAAAGGTTCTGCGGTTAAGAAACGTGAAGACGTACACCGCATGGCTGAAGCGAACAAAGCGTTCGCACATTACCGCTGGTAAGCTGGTAATAACCAACCTAGGGAATAAGAGGACTATATGGCTCGTCAGACTCCGATCGAACGCTATCGTAATATTGGGATTTGTGCGCACGTTGATGCGGGCAAAACCACCACGACTGAGCGTGTTTTGTTCTACACTGGTCTATCTCATAAAATTGGTGAAGTGCACGATGGTGCCGCTACTATGGATTGGATGGAACAGGAACAAGAGCGGGGCATTACCATTACCTCTGCTGCAACGACTTGCTTTTGGGCAGGTATGGAGCAGCAGTTCCCACAACACCGCATCAACATTATTGATACGCCAGGGCACGTTGACTTCACCATTGAAGTAGAACGTTCACTGCGCGTATTAGATGGTGCGGTTGTCGTATTCTGTGGTTCTTCAGGTGTTGAACCACAATCTGAAACGGTATGGCGTCAAGCTGACAAATACGAAGTGCCACGCATGGTATTTGTCAACAAGATGGACCGAGCCGGAGCAGACTTTATGCGTGTTGTCGGTCAAATCCGCAAACGCTTAGGCGCGCAATGTGTGCCAATTCAATTGAACATGGGCGCAGAAGAAAACTTCGTCGGTGTCATTGATTTGATCAAAATGAAAGCCATCAACTGGAATCCAGATGATCAGGGTATGACCTTTACCTATGATGAGATCCCAGAAGAATATCAGCTTGAAGCAGAAGAACTTCGCACTGAATTAGTGGAAGCTGCGGCGGAAGCCAATGAAGAGTTGATGGACAAATATCTAGAGGGTGAAGAACTCTCTGAAAGTGAAATCAAAGCGGCGTTAAGACAAAGAACAATTAATAATGAAATCGTCTTAGCTACGTGTGGTTCTGCATTCAAAAACAAAGGCGTGCAAGCCGTGCTTGATGCCGTCGTCGAATATTTACCTTCACCTACCGAAGTCAAAGCGATTACCGGTATATTGGACGACAAAGACGAAACTGAAGCGTCTCGCGAATCAGACGACAAAGCGCCTTTCTCTGCGTTGGCGTTCAAAATTGCAACCGATCCGTATGTCGGTACCCTAACCTTTTTCCGCGTATATTCTGGTGTCGTCAACACTGGTGATACCGTGTATAACCCAGTAAAAGGTAAGCGCGAACGTTTTGGCCGCATTGTACAAATGCATGCAAACGATCGCGAGGAGCTTAAAGAAGTCCGCGCGGGGGACATCGCAGCAGCGATTGGTCTTAAAGACGTGACCACGGGTGATACCTTATGTGACCCAAGCAATATCATTACGCTTGAGCGTATGGAATTCCCTGATCCGGTTATTTCGATTGCAGTAGAACCTCGTTCAAAACCCGACCAAGAAAAGATGGGTATTGCGCTATCGAAATTGGCGGCAGAAGATCCGTCGTTCCGCGTGCACACTGATGAAGAATCTGGCCAAACCATCATATCTGGTATGGGTGAATTGCATTTAGACATCATTGTTGACCGCATGAAGCGCGAGTTCAGTGTCGAATGTAATGTTGGTAAGCCGCAAGTTGCTTACCGTGAAACCATTCGTTCAACGGTTGAAGTCGAAGGTAAATTTGTACGTCAATCTGGCGGTAAAGGTCAATTCGGTCATGTGTGGTTGCGTTTAGAGCCACAAGAAGAAGGTGCAGGCTATGAATTCGTTAATGAAATCGTTGGCGGTGTTGTACCAAAAGAATACATTCCAGCGGTAGATAAAGGTTGCCAAGAACAGATGCAATCGGGCGTATTAGCTGGTTATCCCATGTTAGACGTAAAAGTCACATTGTATGATGGTTCATATCACGATGTTGACAGTTCTGAGATGGCGTTTAAAATTGCAGGCTCTATGGGCTTCAAAAAAGGTGCACTTGATGCATCTCCAGTGCTCCTAGAACCAGTAATGAAAGTCGAAGTAACCACTCCGGAAGAGTGGATGGGCGATGTGGTGGGTGACCTCAACCGTCGTCGCGGCTTGATTGAAGGAATGGAAGATGGTGTTGCGGGGATTAAGATTGTCCGTGCTAAAGTGCCTCTTTCTGAAATGTTTGGGTATGCCACTGATTTGCGTTCAGCCACGCAAGGACGTGCATCCTATTCGATGGAATTCTTTAATTATTCTGAGGCGGCATCGAATGTTGCTCAGGCGATTATCGAATCTCGTCAATAATTTTTATTAGCAGGTTTGGTCCGGTCTTGTGTGGTCGGGCTTTTCAAAAAATTAGGAAACTTAGCAATGGCAAAAGAAAAGTTTGAACGTACGAAACCGCACGTTAACGTAGGTACAATCGGCCACGTTGACCACGGTAAAACGACATTAACCGCAGCGATCACTACTGTACTAGCAAAGACTTACGGTGGTTCAGCGCAAGCATTCGATCAAATCGACAACGCTCCAGAAGAGCGTGAGCGTGGTATCACGATCGCAACTTCACACGTAGAATATGACACACCAACACGCCACTACGCGCACGTAGACTGCCCAGGACACGCTGACTATGTTAAAAACATGATCACTGGTGCTGCACAGATGGACGGTGCGATTTTGGTGGTTGCGGCGACTGATGGCCCAATGCCACAGACTCGTGAGCACATCCTATTAGGTCGTCAGGTTGGCGTACCTTACATCATCGTATTCATGAACAAGTGTGACATGGTTGACGATGAAGAATTATTAGAATTAGTCGAGATGGAAGTTCGTGAACTTCTTTCTGAATATGAATTCCCAGGTGACGACTTACCAGTTATCCAAGGTTCTGCATTAAAAGCGCTTGAAGGCGAAGCAGAATGGGAAGCGAAAATCATCGAACTAGGCGAAGCCTTAGATTCATACATCCCAGAGCCAGAGCGTGACATCGATAAGCCGTTCATCTTGCCAATCGAAGATGTATTCTCAATCTCTGGTCGTGGTACTGTTGTAACCGGTCGTGTTGAGCAAGGTATCATCAAAGTTGGTGAAGAAGTCGAAATCGTTGGTATCAAAGAGACTACGACTACTACTTGTACTGGTGTAGAGATGTTCCGTAAGCTGCTTGACGAAGGTCGTGCAGGTGAGAACGTTGGTGTTCTATTACGTGGTACTAAGCGTGATGAAGTTGAACGTGGTCAAGTATTGGCGAAACTGGTTGGTTCAATCAACCCACACACTAAGTTTGAAGCAGAAGTATACGTACTAAGCAAAGACGAAGGTGGCCGTCATACGCCATTCTTCAAAGGCTATCGTCCACAGTTCTACTTCCGTACGACTGACGTAACAGGTGCGGTAGAGCTACCTGAAGGCGTAGAGATGGTTATGCCAGGCGACAACTTGAAGTTTGTTGTTGAGCTTATTGCACCTATCGCGATGGACGAAGGTTTACGCTTCGCAATCCGTGAAGGTGGCCGTACAGTAGGTGCGGGCGTTGTTGCCAAGATTATTGACTAATACATGTTAGTTATTGAAAAAGCTCGCTTCGGCGAGCTTTTTTGTATCTGGTGGTTGGAGTACCCATTGTCTGGAATTTAGAATTTAGTGGATTCGCAGACACACAGGTACCATGCCACATCCTTTTTCGTTGTGATCTATATGAAAATCTTTTTTGAAGTTCATTATTTATATTATTTAACGCAATATTTACCAGGTAACTGATGCGGAATATCTTGACGTGTTTTGGGTTGATGAGTTTGATCACTCAAAGGCATATTACAAACATCAAAGAGCCGATTGGATCGTGTTTGGGGATACAGTAGAAGATTTGGATGACATCCATCAATACAGTAAAACTACGCTAATGCAACATGGGATTTGACCGAAAATTTTCTATTATGATGTTTCAGAATGTCCTACGACAGTGCGATTTGTTGAGGGGCAACACAAGCTACAGAGACTACAAACCCGTTTTCCAAGTTCAATTGAGAAAATGCGCCCAGCGAATTGCGGTTTATTTGATACAAAATTAATACCACGCAATTAACCGAATAGGAACAAGTTGAAAATATAATGTAAGCGCTTTCATTATTACTTTTCATTAACTTATCTTTGCTGTATGGTTACGGTGTTTTAAAGAAAAGAGCGTGATATGAAATTTTTAATAAAATATTGGTTGGTGATGGTGTTTGTCCCATTCTCAGCACTGGCAGGTTGGGAAGTCACATGGATCGAACGCTTTGATGGCACTGGTGTCAACTGGAACAACTGGACGGCGCAAACCAACGCTAATTACAATAATGAAGTCCAGTGTTACACTGATGATGAAACATCCGCTAACCGTAACTATGAAGTATCAGACGGCACATTAAAAATTATCTCTCGCCGCATGAATATCAATTGTCCTGGGCAAAATGGACGTTTTCGTGAGTGGACTTCAGGTCGTTTGAACTCCAAAGATAAGGCAGAATTTTTGTATGGCAGAATTGAAACGCGTTTGCGTTTTAATGATTTACGCCATGGCACGTGGCCTGCATTTTGGGCGTTAGAAAATCGCATCCAAGAACAACCCATCGCGGGTGATAACGACAACGTTGGTTGGCCAAATCGTGGGGCAGGTGAAATCGATATATGGGAATGGCACGGAAATAATGGTAACAGTTATATTACGGCATTCCATAACTCAACCCGCTATGCTGGCAGCGACGCATGTGGTGCTGTCGCTTATTATAACTACCCTAGTGGTGCTCCAGATGTACAGGATTTTCATGTATATGCAATGGAATGGACCGCTGATAGCATTAGTTTTCATATAAATGACACCGAAGTAGTGCGTTATGACATGCGCAGTTGTGACTTTTATGAAGAACCGATGTTCCTTCTGCTCAATGTCGCGATGGGTGGTACTTTAGGTGGTGCGATAGATTCATCTTTGGATACATCTACGTTAGAAGTCGATTATGTTGCGCGTTGTTTACCAACGTCCTCAAACCAAGCTTCACGTTGTAATGAAACGACTCCATTGGCACTCGATGATGACAATGATGGAGTGGCCAATAGTGAAGATCAGTGTCCTGCGACGCAAGCCGATGCAAACGTCGATTATAGAGGATGCTTAGTTGTTCCGCCTGAGCAACTACCTGATGCACCCGAAACAGCTGCGCCAATACCTACAGTAGATGCCAATAATGTGATTTCCTTGTATTCAGATGTATATGAAAATATAACTAATATTGATTACAATCCAAACTGGAACCAAGCAACTCAAGTTGAAGAGCTTTTGATTGATGGCAATAACACGCTGGTTTATCGTGGTTTGAATTATCAGGGCACGGATTATGGTAACAATAAGCAAGATGTGAGTGATTATGACTTTTTGCATATTGATTATTGGACTAAGGACGCAGCCTACCTCGAATTATACCTAATCAGTCCAGGTCCTAATGAAAACCCAGTTAACTTACCCATCGAGCGTGCCCAGTGGCAAAGTGCGGTGGTGCCACTCAGTGAATACGAACAAGTCGTTGATTTAACAGATACATTTCAGCTCAAAATTATGGGTTCAGGAACGGTTTTTATTGATAACATTTATTTTAGTCGAAGGGCTGACAATGGGAATACCAACCCAACAACTCCAACCAATCCAACTAACCCAACTAATCCAACCCCATCAAATAATGCGCCAACGATTAATTTGCTTGTAGCTCAAGCATCGCAAACGATTTCTCGTATTGATACAACCGATGGCAATGTAACTGTAATTGCTCAAGTTCAAGATGATGATAGTAATGACTCACACACAATTGAGTGGAGTATAAGTGGTGTATCCAGCCATAATGTAAATAATGCACAACTCACATTTTCTCCAGCTGCAATCACTGCAGATCAAGTTATCATCAGTGCGACGGTAACGGATTCAGGCTCTCCGGCATTAAGTACCACAGCGTCGAGTACCTTAGATGTGTTTACCCCTGTAACAACGCCTTCGACTGCAGTAACTCCGGCAACAAATGATTCAGGAGGGTCTACAGGCGGTATTGTAAGCGCCTACTGGTTAGTGGGGCTTGGGTTATTGGTTTTATGGAGAAGAAAAAGCCTTTTGTAGAGGTGACACCAAGTAGACATTGGTGCATACTTTAATTTTTGAAAATTAGATTTCTATACGGACATGATACTGCTGTTAATTTACATTGGTGTGGCATTGGGCTTTTCTTTTTTGTGCTCCATTGCCGAAGCGGTTATTTTGAGTGTGTCGAGCGCACATATCTCGGTACTCAAGAAAAAGCGCAACGCCAGTGGCCAGATCCTTGAAGATCTCACGCAAGATATCAATAAACCGCTTTCGGCGATATTAACCCTCAATACTATTGCACATACGATGGGCGCAGCAGGCGCCGGTGCGCAAGCGGCAAAAGTATTTGGGGATGCGTATTTAGGGCTCATTTCTGCGGTGTTAACGCTGTTGATTTTGGTGTTCTCAGAAATTATACCCAAGACCCTTGGCGCGACGTTTTGGCGTCAACTGGCTCCGGTTACTGCGTATTTTTTGAAGTATTTAATACTTATACTGTATCCATTTGTGGTCATGTCCAGAAAGCTCACCTCAGGATTTACTGAAGAATCACCATTAAAAGGGCTATCTCGAGAAGAACTGCACGCGATGGCTGAAGTCTCAGGGCAAGAGGGGCAATTAGCTGCGCATGAAGCGAATATCCTCAAAAGTCTTATGTCACTTCACGAAATGACGATTCGTCAAGCCATGACGCATCGCAAGGACGTATTTTCTGTCCCTCAAGATATGACGGTGGATGCTTTTTGTAACGAGCATGCGCATGTGCAGTTTTCGCGTATTCCGATCTTCGAAGAAGGTGATGCCGAAAAAATTGTTGGATTTGTCATGAAAACCGATGTTTTAATCGCACAAGCGCAAGGCAAACATCATTATCCTCTGATTGATTTCAAAAAGGACATGCCGGCGTTGCTCAGCTCGATGCCGTTATCGAGTACGTTTGATAAATTTTTATCACATAAAGTCCACATGCTACATGTGATAGACGAGTACGGCGGCTTAGAAGGCATCTTGACTATGGAAGATTTGTTAGAGGCACTCTTAGGTGTGGATATTCAGGATGAAACCGATGAAAACATGAGTCTACGACAAGTTGCTAAGGCACTAGCTCAGTCACGTCGTCAAGAAAAAGCCAGCAAGGTATCCAAATGATTAAAGCAAAAGAAAGGTCAGTGTAGCTGGCCGTCGTCATAAAAGAATTTGTGCCACATACTCAAGTGTTCCATGAAGCGAGATTTAGTCGCAGCGCTCACTTCATCCACTTCTAACAAATCATCCGGGATTTCACCTAAAATTCGCCAAAAAGTCAGCGCTTGGGCACCGCAAGCAAGCACTTGAGCACAGTTAGCATTGGCATTGTCTGAGGTGATGTATGCTTGGGTTTTATAAACCAAATCCGTCATTTCAGAGGGCATTTTATCAATTTGCGCTAAGCTATTTTTAAATATATTACGCAAAGCGTGCCAGTGATCGTTGTCATCTGACACATCTCGCTGAGTAGCCATTACACTGCTCTGAATCGCATTGATGTGCTGTAAAATATCAAAATTGAGTTGATGTAAACTCGCAAATAATGGCTCTTTTTCAATTAACCTTGGATCGATAAATCGTTCTTCTGACATGGTTCCTCACTTCATTTTTACATGGCTAACAATCATTTAACAGCAATCATTATGCAAAATAGGTATTATTAGTAGTGGAAATGGTCTTGCAGGCGTTGATAAATAAGGGAAATGTCATTTTACTCCCTTTGCGACTACCAAAGTCTAATTCAGATACTAGCACAAATGGATACTCTTAGTAGTAGATTATTGTTTTTAAGGTAAATTTTATGCGAACTTTCACACTTCTTATGATGGTGTTGTTGACTGCGTTTGCCCCAGCTGCGATGGCTGGAGGTGGCGGCGGGCTAACAATAGACCTCACAGCAACGGCTGCAGGCTTTTTGGCAATAGGTGTCTTCGTTGTGGCTTATACCGCGGTTATTTTTGAAGAACAGATTCACATGCGCAAATCCAAGCCTGTTTTATTGGCTGCTGGCGTGATTTGGATCATTATTGCCTTTGTCTACATGGGGACGGATAAACGTCACTTAGTAGAAGAAGGGATTCGTCATAATTTCCTTGAATACGCAGAACTCTTTTTCTTCCTACTTGTGGCAATGACTTACATTAATGCGATGCTTGAGCGCGGCGTGTTTGATGAGTTGCGCAATCGTTTGGTCAGACGCGGATACAGCTATAAAGCCCTATTTTGGTTGACTGGCGTATTGGCGTTCTTTATTTCACCGATTGCCGATAACCTAACCACTGCGTTGGTGATGTGTGCGGTGATCATGGCTGTAGGTCGTGATAACCCCAGCTTCATTGCGCTTGGGTGTATCAATATTGTGGTCAGCGCTAATGCGGGTGGCGCGTTCAGCCCATTTGGTGACATTACCACCTTGATGGTCTGGCAAAAAGGCATTTTGGATTTCCATGAATTCTTTGCGTTATTCATTCCATCAGTTGTGAATTTTTTAATACCAGCAGTAATTATGTCGTTCGCTATTCCGAAAGGTAATCCACCACCATTGGCAGACGACAATGATGGCCCTGCTATCAAGCGTGGTGGCATGCGTATTGTTGGTTTCTTTTTATTAACGATTGTTACCGCGGTGAGCTTCCATAATTTTTTACATATACCGCCTGTGTTTGGCATGATGTTCGGTTTGGTATATTTGAAGTTATTTGGTTACTACCTCAAAACCGTCGAAAAAACCTATGCAGCATTGAACGATGCGATTCCAGGTGCGGCACCTAAACGTGCAGCAGATGGCAAAGACAAGTTTGATATCTTTAACAAAGTCGCTCAGGCCGAGTGGGATACCTTATTCTTCTTCTATGGTGTTATTCTTGCGGTAGGTGGCTTAGGCTTTATGGGCTACTTGGCATTGGCGTCTGAATTCATGTACGTGCAACTTGGCACCACGACAGCCAATGTCTTGGTTGGGATCTTATCGGCCATCGTCGATAACATTCCGGTCATGTTCGCGGTCTTGACAATGCAGCCTGAGATGAGTCATTCACAATGGTTATTGGTCACCCTTACAGCAGGTGTGGGCGGTAGTATGTTGTCGATTGGTTCTGCCGCTGGCGTTGCGCTAATGGGGCAAGCACGTGGCTACTATACATTCTTTGCACACCTCAAATGGACCTGGGCAATAGCCTTAGGCTATGCAGCGAGTATTATGGTGCACTTGGCGATTAACTAAGCCTTAAGCATTTTAAAAAAGTAAAATCAACAAACCCGAGTCTACTCTGTTAGCCTCGGGTTTTTTTATGTAAAATAAACCCAAATTCACATGATTAAACACTATGTTTGCACTCGATATAAACGCACTTCAAAAAACGTACAAAGGCGGTGTTCAAGCCTTAAAAAGGATTGATTTACAAGTTCAACAAGGCGATTTTTTTGCTTTGCTAGGACCTAATGGCGCAGGTAAATCCACCACCATCGGCATCATTTCGGCTTTAGTGAACAAAACTGCTGGTTCGGTAAAGGTCTTTGAACACGACTTAGATAATGCACTAGACAAAGCCAAATCCTGTATTGGCCTAGTGCCGCAAGAGTTCAATTTTAACCAGTTTGAGACAGTGTTGCAGATTGTGGTCAATCAAGCTGGGTATTACGGCGTACCTAGAGCGCTCGCTAAACAGCGCGCTGAAAAATATCTGAGCAAACTCGATTTGTGGGATAAACGCAATGCGCCTGCGCGGACATTATCGGGCGGTATGAAGCGTCGTTTGATGATTGCCCGGGCTTTAGTACATGAACCTAAATTACTTATTTTGGATGAGCCGACTGCAGGGGTGGATATTGAGATCCGACGTTCAATGTGGACGTTTCTGCAAGAGATCAATGCGCAAGGTGTGACCATCATTTTGACTACCCATTATCTTGAAGAAGCCGAAATGCTCTGTAAAAACATTGCTATCATTGATAAAGGTATCATCGTTGAAAACACGACAATCAAAGCACTCCTCGCCAAACTTAATATCGAAACCTTTATCTTAGATGTGCAAACAGACGCGTCGGAGATTGTGCTCGATGGGATTGAATGCCGTTTTAAAGAGGGCGAATTAGAGATTGATGTTCCCAAAGAAGCAGGGTTAAACCCTGTGTTTGCTCAGCTCAGTGAGCAAGGTGTGCAAGTGTTGAGTATGCGCAATAAAGCAAACCGTCTTGAAGAGTTATTTGTGCGCTTGGTGGAAGCGGGTCGAGGAGATAATAATGAATAATATGATTTTCACTGCGCTCAAAACGATTTGGATCAAGGAATGTACTCGCTTTTTGCGAATTTGGGTGCAAACGCTCGTTCCGCCTGCGATTACGATGTCTTTGTATTTTGTGATTTTTGGTAACTTGATTGGCTCTCGGATTGGTGAAATGGGTGGCTTTACCTACATGGAGTTTATCGTACCTGGACTCATTATGATGTCGATCATCACAAACTCGTACGCCAATGTGTCGAGCTCATTTTTTAGCGCGAAATTTCAGCGCAATATAGAAGAATTACTGATTTCACCTGTTCCTACATGGGTGATTATCATGGGGTTTGTTGGTGGCGGTGTCGCGCGAGCCATGCTAATCGGGATCATTGTGACTACGGTATCTTTATTTTTTGTTGACGTCCACATTCACAACGCCCTGATTATTATGCTCACTCTGATTTTAACCGCGACGCTATTTGCGACAGCAGGTTTAATTAACGGTGTCTTCGCCAAAACATTTGACGACATATCTGTGGTACCCACCTTTGTTCTGACGCCATTAACGTATTTAGGCGGTGTGTTTTACTCCCTTAGCTTATTACCAGAATTTTGGCAGATGGTGAGCAAAATCAATCCGATTGTATACATGGTAAATGGTTTTCGCTATGGATTTTTGGGGTATAGCGATGTCAATTATGCGTATTCACTAGTTTTGTTACTTGGATTTAATGTGGTTGCCTTTGCAGTTGCTTATCGTTTGATTCAGCGTGGCACAGGTATCCGCAGTTAATGGCACAAGGCAACTCACGAGTCATTACGACGAATCAAACGGGCGTGCATGACAAGTTACTTGAATTAGTAAGTAGGTACTTACACTCACAAAATCTAAAGCCAATCAATGCACACACTCAAATCGCTTTTGCCGAGGTCTGTGATTGGTTAGATGGTTGGCACGGTGATCTTATTTTAGACAATTGCTGCGGGGTCGGGGCTAGTACAGCCAAAATTGCTAAACTTTATCCCGATGCCAGAGTCATTGGCATTGATAAGTCTGCCCAACGAGTAGACAAACACGCACATTACGCTATAGCCCAAGATAATTATATTCTGGTTCGAGCCGACCTTAATGATTTTTGGCGATTGGCGCGTAAAGCGCAATGGCAATGCGAAAAGCAATATTTGCTCTATCCAAATCCATATCCCAAATCGACACAAGTCCAGAAACGTTGGCATGGTTCACCTGCGTTTTTGGATATGTTGGCATTAGGTGGTGCATTAGTGGTGAGATCAAATTGGCGTTTATACCTCGAGGAAGTCGCAATGGTTTTGACTTACCTAGGCACTTGCTCATCTATCAAAGAGGTGAATGATGCTGAGCCAATGACGCCTTTTGAAGCAAAATATCAAAATAGCGGCCAAGTGTGTTGGGAATTGTGTACGAAAAGGGTATAGTCGTGAATTGCTAGTCTCAGTATTAGAAAATGCTAGTATTTGCAATGTCATAGTTATAATATTCGCATCTTGCCTAGGATGGCTATATGGAATGATGGATAGATAACGATTTTTGGAAAGCCCGTGAGTAACGCTGAAGCAAGTTTAGAGCATTTGTTCCGTGTATTTACGATGCCGGAGCACCATGACTCAACGTTGAGTCAGATTGAAAAGAATTTATCGGATAATTTATCTGACTTTTTGTCGCGCCATGTTGTCGCTAAACGTCATTCTTTAGAAGATATCGAGCGTGATTTTGCTTATGCAGAGATGCCCGAGCGCCCAGAGTTTGTTTCAGCGCATGCGCAAAAACTCCTTGATACGCTGGTTGCCCATTCCGTTAACACCTACGCGCCAACTTTTATTGGTCATATGACCTCAGCTTTACCTTACTTTCATTTATCCTTATCGAAGCTACTGGTTGGTCTGAACCAAAACCTCGTCAAAATCGAAACGTCCAAAGCGTTTACCCCCCTTGAACGTCAAGTTTTAGGCATGATGCATCATTTAGTATTCGCAAATGCTCCTCGATTTTATGACGACCACTTGCATTCTGCGCAGCATTCTTTGGGTGCGTTTTGCTCTGGTGGGACGGTTGCGAATATGACCTCCTTGTGGGTGGCTCGAAATGCTAAATTAGCGCCAAAACTCGGTTTTAAAGGTGTGTCCCAAGAAGGTATTTTTGCAGCCTATCAAGCTTATGGTATTTCAGATCTGGGAGTGATTTGCTCACCACGAGCCCATTACTCGGTTGGTAAAGCCGTTGATTTATTAGGCATAGGACGCAAAAATATTCTGCACAATACTGATTGTAACCACTCACTAACCCCGAGTGAGGCATTAAGGATTGGGCGTGAGTTTCAAGCCAAAGGCAAAGATATTTTGGCGATTGTCGGTATTGCCGGCACCACAGAGACTGGGCACATTGATCCGCTGGATGAATTGGCCGATGTTGCTAAAGAATTAGGGTGTTGGTTTCATGTCGACGCAGCATGGGGTGGGGCAACTTTGTTCTCAAACACCCACAGAGTCAAAATGCGAGGGATTGAACGTGCCGATTCTGTAACGCTTGATGCGCACAAACAAATGTATGTTCCGATGGGCGCTGGAATGGCATTGTTCAAAGATCCACAAGCTGCCAACTCCGTTCGCCATCATGCACAGTACATTTTGCGTCAAGGTTCAAAAGACCTTGGCTCAACCACGTTGGAAGGCTCTCGTAACGGCATGGCCATGATGGTGTATTCGTCATTGCACATTCTTGGACGTGAGGGGTATGAATTACTCATCGATCAAAGTATAGATAAAGCTCAACAGTTTGCGGCTATGATTGAAGGTGATACAGATTTTGAATTGGTAACTCATCCAATGTTATCTTTATTAACGTATCGTTACGTTCCTGCAGCAGCCCAGCACTTATTATCTGAATCCACGCATTATCATGCGATCAATGAATTATTGAATCGTCTGACCAAGGCGATTCAAAAATCACAGCGAGAGGCGGGCAAGTCTTTTGTTTCAAGAACCCGTTTTGCAGTGGATAAATATTCGGATGATGTATTGACGGTTTTTCGTGTGGTGATTGCCAATCCGCTAACAACCGTGAATCATTTGCGTGATATCTTGGCCGAACAAAAAGCCATTGCGCTCGAAACAGAAGCTTATCAAGCGCTAATGGAATATGTGACACAGGCTACGGCAACTCAAGCGGTAGGTTATCAATAAGGCGCGTTTTCCCTAAAAACGCAGCGCCTAAAATCACGAGTTCCTTTTCTGCAAATCCCGCTGGTTGCAAAGTGTGTGCATTGCGGATTTCGATATAATCTGGTTTAAAACCAGCATTGGTTAAACGCGCGTTGCCCTCGATAATAAGGTGCTTGTGGTCTTGCTCTCCGTCAAGCAATGCTTGCTTGATATCAGATAAAACGCGATATAGGGTGGGGGCGACTTGTCGTTGTTGCTCATTGAGATAACCGTTACGGGAACTCATGGCTAGTCCATCATCATGACGCATCGTCGGTACTGTCACGATATCAAGATTCATGGATAAATCTTCAACCATGGCTTTAATAACTTGTACTTGCTGATAGTCTTTTTCACCAAAATAAGCAATATTCGGTTGCACCATATTGAACAGCTTAGTCACGACGGTTGCAACACCTCTAAAATGGCCAGGACGAGATGCTCCACAAATCATATAAGATATGCCAGGTACTTCGACAAAGGTTTGTTGCTCAAGACCGCGAGGATAAATATCGTTGGCTGTAGGAGTAAAAATAACATCAACGCCAAGTTCGGCTAATTGAGCAGAGTCTTCGGCTAGAGTACGAGGGTAGTTATCTAAATCTTCTCCTGCACCAAATTGCATCGGGTTAACAAAAATTGACACTACTACGATATCAGCGTCTTTTTTTGCGGCTTCAACTAAGCTTAAGTGACCCAGATGCAGATTGCCCATGGTTGGTACAAAACCTATGCGTAGGCCTTTTAATTGCCATTCACGTCTAAGGGCTCGAAGTTCAGCAATATCGGATATGGTTTGCATGCTCACTCCGAAAAAGTATGTTCAGGGCCTGGAAATGTGCCCGATTTTACTTCGTTAATGTACTGTGTCACTGCATCTTGTAGTGAGCCAGCTTGAGCGAGGTAATTTTTTGAAAACTTTGGCATGTAGTTAGCGCTTACCCCTAGCATATCATGCATAACTAAGATTTGTGCATCAGTGACATTACCCGCTCCGATTCCTATTACAGGGATTGCAAGGGCATCTGTTACGCGCTTTGCCAAGGGAGCTGGAACACATTCTAGCACTAGGGCTTGAGCACCAGCTTCTTCGAGTTGCAACGCGTTATCAATTAATCTTTGCGCTTTGTCAGTCTCTCGGCCTTGCACTTTGAAACCACCAAAGACATGCACAGATTGTGGGGTTAAGCCTAAGTGACCACATACCGGTACACCACATTCGGTTAACCTTGTAATGGTTGGAGCAAGCCAAGCACCCCCTTCCAGTTTGACCATACTGGCGCCAGCCGCCATAAGTTTTGCTGCATTGGCACACGCTGTTTCGGGCGTGTTATAGGTCATAAACGGCATGTCAGCCATGACGAAGCTGCGCTGAATACCACTGGCTACGGATTTTGTGTGATAAGCCACTTCATCGATACTTACTGCCAGCGTATCCTTTTCGCCTTTGAGTACCATGCCCAATGAGTCACCAATAAGCAAAATGTCGACACCCATAGAGTCGAAGAGTTTGGCAAAACTGGCATCATACGCGGTTAACGCAGTGATCTTCTCACCATTTTGCTTCATTTTAAGCAATGTTGCAGTTGTAACAGATTTCATAGGATGTCCTTGCTAATAATCTGTAAAAATCAAAAAACGGCACTATAAAGCGAAAACTGGCAAAATACTAGTTTTCGGATTAATTCATTAACCTGGTAAGTGAAGTTAAATCACATTCTCTCACCCAGTGAGCGATGGATTGGTTATCAGGCATGATCAGGTCAGGTTGGATTTCAAAGAGAGGTACTAAAACAAATTCTCGACCTTTTATACCGTAATGCGGCACAGTCAACTCATCCGTTTTGATGTACGCATCACCGTACAATAACAAGTCCAAGTCTAAGGTTCTTGCCCCCCAGCGTTCAGCTTTTCGTACTCTACCATGCTGCTGCTCAATAGCTTGTAGTTCATGAAGTAGTGCTAAAGGTTGTAAGTTTGTACTTACTTTACAAACGGCATTGACATAATTGGGTTGATCTTTTGGCCCCATAGGAGCACTGGAATAAAAGTGAGAACGCTCCAGTAACTTTATCTCAGCATGGGACGCTATAGCGGCAAGCGCATCGGTTAATTGTTGGACTGGGTTGCCAAGGTTGGCACCTAAACCAATGAAAATCCCTGGGCTAGGATTGTATTTCACGACTTTTTCCGCTTACGACGATAGCGGCCTTTGCTCGGTGAGTTTTGCCTAAGGGCATCGATCATGGTCTTGCGCTGTTCGTTATTAGCTTCCTGGAAATCCGTCCACCACTGTGCTAATTCGAATAAATCACCGCCTTCAATTTGACCCCGTAACAATAAAAAGTCATATGCTGCGCGGAATCTAGGATGAGCAAGCATTTGGTAAGCGCGACGCCCATAGCGCTTGGAAAGGCGATGCTGAAAATGCCAAATTTCACGCATTGGGATGCTAAAGCGTTTGGGAATCATTATCCGTTTGAGTTGTATGCTCAAAACACTGCTGCACGCCATACTAAATGCATCAGCAGGAGATAATCCGGATTCTGTTTGATATTTTGCGGTCGCTTCTTCAATTGGGTACCAAAGTAGAGCCGCATAAATAAATGCTGGGGTCACCCTTTGGCCATTATTGATGCGATTATCCGTATTGATAACGACTTGTTCGACAAAACGAGCTTCTCTAGACCCCGCTATTTTGGTCAAATTAGCAGTTTGTGGAAATAGCTGTGCGAACAGTCCGAACTCTTCCAGTAATTCATAGGTAAGCAAACCTTGTCCATTAAAAAGCAGCTTGAGCACTTCTTCAAACAAACGTGCTGGTGGAATATTTTGTAATAAACCGGAGTAGTGATGAATCGCCTCGGAGCTTGGTTCATCGATCTGCATATTCAGCTTCGCGGCAAAGCGCACGGCACGTAACATTCGCACCGGATCTTCACGATAGCGAGTCTCTGGATCACCAATTAAACAAAGACGTCTCGCTTTGAGATCTTGAAGCCCACCAACAAAATCGATAACTTTGCCATTGTGCACACCAAAATACAGCGCATTGACAGTAAAATCACGTCTCACTGCATCTTCTTCTATGGTGCCATACACATTATCTCTGACCAGCTGGCCTTGTTCGTCAGCTTTGGCAACATCATTGGTTTGTGAGGGGGCTTGCTCACTATTGTGCGGGCCACGAAAAGTTGCGACTTCGATGATCTCTCGGCCAAACACAATGTGCGCCAAACGAAAGCGTCGTCCTATGAGACGACAATTGCGAAATAACCCTTTTATCTGTTCAGGTCGTGCGCTGGTTGCAATATCAAAGTCTTTAGGCTCTTTACCCAAAAGGATATCACGCACACAACCACCAACGAGATACGCCTCAAAACCGGCCGAGTGTAAGCGTTCACAAACCTTTATAGCATTAGAGGACAACTTATCTAGCGTAACCAAATGTTCGCCGGGAGTAAGAGAGACAGCTGTGTGAGACACCGAATTAGGCATGAAATAGTATGTTCTTGGTTTATATTATTCGAATTATCTACACATCATAAGGGTTTATGTGTCGTTCGACAATCATTTCCTGTTGAAATTCAGGCGTGTTAACACGCCATTGTTGAATACCATCGGTGAGTAATCCATTGATCGATGTCGCATTTGAATGCAAACCAAGTAAGGTAAAAACGTTTCTTAAATTATCTAATGGCTTTGTGTTGTCGAGTGCTGGTGCGTGATTTTGTTTACTGAGCTTTTTTCCTGGCTTGGAAACCAATACAGGGCAATGTGCGTAGTTAGGTATGGACTGTTCAGTAAGGCTATCCCACAAATTAAGTTGTAACAAGGTGGTCGGAAGCAAATCAGTGCCTCGAACGATATGAGTAATGCCTTGTACAATATCATCTAATACAACGGCAAGGTTATACGCAACCAATCCATCTTTGCGCTGCAAAACACAATCTTCAAAAGCGGTATGTCCAATTAACGTTTGGTGTGGCATATATTTTTTTGCTTGTTGTAAGCCGTGCCAGCGATCGGTAAATTCAGTGATAACAGCTTCATTATGCCAGCGAATGGCGCCAAAGTTGTGATGAGCCCGGCGACATTGTCCTTGATAAAGTGAATGGTTTGCTTTGATTTGTGATCGGGTGCACTGACAAAAATAGGCTTTGCGTTCGCGTAAAAGTGAATCAAGCGTTGCGCGATAAAATGCTAGGCGTTCATGCTGCCAAAAAACAGGTAGATCTGACACCATGCCATGAATTTCAAGAGTGTCAATAATGAGTTGAGAAGCACCGGGCACTTCTCGTGGTGGGTCAATATCTTCGATTCGCAATAGCCATAAGCCATCATGGGCTTTGGCATCAAGATAACTCACCGTTGCGGTAAACAATGAGCCAAGATGAAGAGGGCCGGAAGGGGACGGAGCAAACCGTCCCACATAAGTTGACATGACTTAACCTAAGAGTTGTTTCTCTTTGATTTCTGCCATGGTTTTACAATCAACACATAAATCGGCTGTAGGACGAGCTTCTAAACGGCGAATACCGATTTCGATGCCGCATGAATCACAGAAACCAAAGTCATCATCATCAATGCGCTTGATAGTCTTTTCGATTTTTTTGATAAGTTTCCGCTCACGGTCTCGAGTACGCAGTTCAAGAGCAAATTCTTCTTCTTGAGATGCGCGGTCAACTGGATCAGGGAAATTTGCAGCTTCATCCTGCATGTGATGAACAGTACGATCAACTTCTTGTCTGAGCTGATCGCGCCACGCAGTCAATATTGTGCGAAAGTGCGCCATCTGCGCGTCGTTCATATACTCTTCGTCTTTGCCTTCTTGGTATGCTTCAATACCAGCAATAGAGAGTAATCCTAATGTTTTATTATTTGTAGTGGCCATACCACGTCTCCTTAACAACACTTTACTGAAGTGTTGACACTATAAATAAATATAGTGCGTGTTTGAGTAATTTGACAAAAACCTAAAATTACAGCTCAGATGATATGTGGCTGTTTTATTGATTTTCAATCATTAAGACACCTAAAAATTGTAAACTAATGATTTTAAATCGATTTTTGAATAATATTAGTTCTCGCGCGCAAGATTATGGTTACATTTTGGGCATTTGCAAGCTTTTTATAGACGCTAATCAATAAGTAATTGATACTATAGATATAAAAAGGTTAGACCTAAGGACGACAGAACGGTTATGACAGCTTTTACTTTACATTTATCCCAACAATCGCCAGTTGCTCCGTATGCATCGAGTGCCTTATTTAGCATCTTTGACAATACAGTAACGATTCATCAATCTCTGAACGAGCCGCAACGCAGTGTGCAAAAAGCCGCGCGTCAACTTGCTCCAATTATCGGCCAACAAGTTGAGTTTGATGAGTCTTGGGATGCGCTGACACAAAGACTATTTATACAGGCGCTAGGTGCAAAAAATATTTCGGTACAATGGTCTAAACAAGTTGATGCACTGGCCTTAGATCAGCAAATAACAGCTTTGCAATTTGCTCAACAACTCATTAATGACACGCCGGAAAATATGTCGCCGGAGCAATTGGCTAAACAAGTTGCGCATTATTTGGAAGGCCTGGCGCCTGAATGTGTTTCAGCAAAACATATAGTCGGAGATGCGTTGCTTGATTTTGGTTGGGTCGGAATACATGGAGTTGGCAGAGGCAGTGAACGCCCACCAGTCTTACTGGAATTGGATTACAATCCGACAGGGGATCTCGATGCACCAGTAAGCACGGCGTTAGTCGGTAAGGGTATCACCTTTGACAGTGGCGGTTACAGCATCAAATCCAGCGAAGGGATGTTGGATATGAAATGTGATATGGGAGGTGCTGCGACCGTTGCAGCAGCCCTGGGTTTGGCAATCAGCCGTGGTGTGAAAAAGCGTATTAAGTTGTTTTTGTGTTGCGCTGAAAACTTGATTTCAGGACATGCATACAAACTTGGGGATATCCTAACATACAAAAATGGCGTCAGTGTTGAAATAGTAAATACAGATGCAGAAGGTCGCTTAGTTTTGGCTGACGGACTTCAGGCTGCGAGTGAGTGCTCACCATCTCTAATTGTAGACGCTGCGACTTTAACTGGTGCCGCTGTCATGGCTGTCGGAACGGATTACAATGCCTTGTTTACGCAGTTCGATGAGCAAGCCCAACAATTGATGGCACTTGGGGATGCCAATGCAGAACCTTTCTGGCGTCTGCCTCTGGCTGATTTTCACGCCGACATGTGTCCATCGCCGTTTGCGGATACTGCTAATAGCCGACCTCAAAAAGGCGGCGGTGCGGGTGGTGCCTCTAATGCAGCAGGGTTCCTAAAACGCTTCGTTGACCCCAATATTCCATGGTTACATATTGATTTAGCCGCGGCATACACACGCAATGCTACGGCGCTAAGACCTGCGGGGGCAACCGCTATGGGTGTCTTAAGTATTGCGGATCTCATTGGCTAATGGATACGTTATCTGCTGCAGTAATGCTCTTTTTGATCATGGATCCTCTTGGCAATATGCCTATCGTCATGTCTGTGTTAAAAGAGTTTCCTGAGCGACGCCGAGCGATCATTCTGGTAAGGGAGCTGATATTTTCTCTTCTTGTCTTACTAGGCTTTTTGTTTGCCGGCGAAAAGATTCTCATCTTCCTAAATATTGAGCAGGAGACGGTGAGTATTGCGGGTGGCATTATCCTGTTTATCATTGCTCTGAGGATGATTTTTCCGACTCCTGGAGGCGTAATGAATCTACCAAGAGGCGAAGAGCCGTTTATTGTGCCGCTGGCAATCCCGATGATCGCTGGCCCATCATCAATGGCAGCTCTGATCTTACTCTCCAATCAAGCACCAACCAGAATTATAGATTGGTCGTTGGCATTGTTGGGGGCTTGGGGATTGACTGCTATAATCTTGCTCAGTGCTAGTAAATTATATCGTCTGCTCGGTGATAAAGGGTTGAGTGCACTAGAACGATTGATGGGAATGATCTTGATCATGCTTTCAATACAGTTATTTTTAAACGGGATCAAAAATTACCTCGCATGAAAAAGTTATCCACCTTCCAACGTATTCGAGAGCTCAAGCCTCAGTTAGCGATCGTATTTGCTGCATCAGTATTATCAAGAATGACACCACACTATACATTGTATTTTGAAGCCAATGATGATGCTGAGCAAGCTCCACTGGCACAGCACATCCTACAACTAGTTTGGCAGCGACTTGCTGATCCTAAGCAAAGTTTTAATTTAAATGTGCAAATCGAAAAACTCGAGGCGAGCTTACCTGATCCTGCAACAGACGCTACCTTTGGAGTATTACCTGCGGTGGATGCTGGTTTGGGCCTTATTGCAGTGTTGAGATTTTGGCAAAATGCACAAGATGATGCGCCGGTCATGGTCGCTAAACTCGCACAAGGCGGGGTTGAAGCGTTTTTGTTAGCAACGGACATAGCAGAAGAATATGCCCAAGTGCAAGCTATCACCGATGCAGAGGAATACGACAAAGCGAATCGAGCCTTGAATCAACATATTAAAGCACACCCTTTGATGGTGTTTGAGACAGAATGGCAAAATACGTTATTAGATGTTTTGCAGAACAATAAGTTATCCAACCAGGATCTCGTTCAGCAGTGCCAGCAGATGGCACATGAAACAGGGATAACAACCTTGGGGATTGAGTTATAAATTTGAGTTCACACTGAACTTAGCCGTTTAGCTGATAAAGTCCGTAGATGAAACCACTGGTTTGAGCTGATTTAACAGCACTAAGATTGAGTTCTGCCCAATCAACGGCTAAATCAGGTTCATGCTCGCAATACACTAATGTGTGTACATCAATGAGCCCTTGCTTGAATAAGTGTTGCAAAAAAGAAACTAGTAATCCTTGATTGAAGGGAGGGTCAACAAAAACAATATCTAAAGGCCTGGTAAGTGCTAACTTTTCAGCTTTTATTTTTAATGCATCACTTTCATAGACTGATACTGTCTCGGCGAGACCAAGGATGCTGATATTTTTCTGAAGTTGCTGACAAGCCTGACGATTTAGCTCGCACGCGATGACCTGACCTGCACCTCGCGATGCTGCTTCAAACGTTAAACTTCCACTGCCTGCGAACGCGTCTAAGCAAACGGCATCCACAATATGTCCTTGTAACCAGTTAAATAATGTTTCTTTAGTGCGGTCCGTCGTGGGTCTAAGCCCATGTGAATCTATGACCGCTAGTTTTCGGCCACGATGACGACCACTAATTATTCTGATTTGTCCCATCGCAGACGGATTTTTTTGCTTTTTGTGACGCATTCACGCTAAACCTTAAAGTAATCTAGTGTTATGATAACAAAATTAACTTATTAGCAATAACTGCTTGTCGCCAAGGTTTGTTTTTCGATGTTTAACTTGTTTAAGAAAAAGGACACAAAGCCGGATTCAACTCGCCCCGAATCCACGCAACCTAATGCGCAACAGACAGAAAAAAAAGGTCTGTTTGCGTCACTCTCCGAGCGTCTATCCCGGACTAGAGCAAACATTGGTAGTGGTTTTAGGTCACTTTTTAGTGGTCGAAACATTGATGATGATTTGTACGAAGAGCTCGAAACTCAGCTTTTGGTTGCCGATGTTGGCATGACAACCACTCAAAACATTATTGAACATTTAACTCAACATGCTGACAAATCGGCGTTAAAAGATGCTGATGCCCTTTTTGTTGAACTCAAATCTTATATGGCAGAATTACTCGCAAATGTAGAAGCGCCACTCGATACGCAAAACACAGAAGGTCCATTTGTTATTTTGATGGTGGGTGTCAATGGTGTGGGCAAAACCACAACGATTGGTAAGATGGCGAAACAATTTCAAGCACAAGGCAAAAAAGTCATGTTAGCTGCCGGTGATACCTTCCGTGCTGCTGCTGTGGAGCAACTACAGGTATGGGGTGAACGCAACGAGATCCCTGTTATCGCTCAGCAAACCGGTTCTGATAGTGCTTCAGTTTTATATGACGCCTTAAATGCTGCACAAGCACGTGGCATAGATGTTCTGATTGCTGATACCGCAGGTCGCTTGCAAAACAAAGATCATTTAATGCAAGAACTAGAGAAAGTTGTGCGTGTGATGCGCAAACTAAATCCTAACGCACCACACGAAATAATGCTCACATTAGATGCTGGGACTGGACAAAACGCCATTAGCCAAGCGAAGTTATTTAACGATGCGGTAGGTCTAACAGGTATTAGTCTGACAAAACTCGACGGTACTGCTAAAGGCGGGGTCATTTTTCCCATTGCTGAGCAGTTCTCATTGCCTATTCGTTATATTGGTGTGGGCGAGGGGATTGATGATCTGCGTCCTTTCCATGCACAAGAATTTATTGACGCTTTATTTGATGCTCCTGAGTCAGCTGAGGAAATCGAAACGCAATTATGATCAAATTTGCCAACGTCAGCAAAACTTATAGCGGTGGGCAAATTGCCCTACAAAAAGTCAATTTTGAGCTCGAGGCCGGAGAGATGGCATTTTTGACAGGTCACTCCGGCGCGGGCAAATCTACCATTCTTAAACTCATTAGTCTAATGGAGCGCCCCAGTGTCGGCGAAGTCTTTATCAATGGGCATGTTCTCAATCAGTTACGGCGCAAAGATATTCCCTATGTGAGACGAGATATTGGTATGATCTTCCAGTCACACCAATTACTGATGGACCGTACAGTATTTGATAATGTCGCGTTGCCTCTCGTGATTGAAGGATATTCACGCAAGCACATTGTACGACGGGTATCAGCTGCTCTTGAATTAGTAGGCTTGCGCCACAAACAAGAGCTATCGCCGAAAATGTTGTCAGGTGGTGAGCAACAACGCGTTGGTATAGCTCGAGCTATCGTTAACAACCCTCCATTATTACTAGCTGATGAGCCGACGGGGAATTTGGATCCTAAATTGTCTTTAGAAATTTTCCATTTGTTCGAACAGTTAAATAACCGCGGCATGAGTATTTTTATTGCGACACATGATTTGGGCTTAATTGCACGTATGAAGCATCGCACGCTTACCCTAAATCAAGGTCGTATGATTGAAGATGCCTTACAGGATGATATGTATGGGGTGACCACTAAGTTGCCAGGTGACATGCGATGAGCTTACTTTTTCAAGGTCGCGAAACGACACCAAAACTTCGCAAGCAATCGTTATGGCAACGCATACGAGGTGGTTTTACTAATCATATTCGACAAATTTTGGCCTCATTAGGGGAATTATGGCGCACCCCGCTGGCATCGATTATGACTATTGCTGTATTGGGATTGAGTATCACTTTGCCTAGTACGTTGTACATCTTAGTAAAAAATAGCTCTCAAGTGACGGCGGGTTGGGGGCAAGCAGGTGAAATCTCACTTTATCTTAAAGAACAAACGACCTTAGAGCAGGCCAATGGTACCTTGCTCAGTGTGCGTTTGATGACAGAGATTGCAGACGTAGAGCTGATCACTGCGGAACAGGCGCTTTTCGATTTTGAAGCACAATCAGGGCTAACCAACACCCTTTCATACTTAGACGAAAACCCATTGCCTCATGTACTGGTTGTCACACCAAAACGTGAACATCTCGCACCGACGGCAGCTGAACATTTGTTAGAGCGCTTAGAGCGTTTAACGCACGTGGACTTTGGCAAATTGGATATAGAATGGTTAAAGAGACTCACCGCTATTTTATCTATTGCCAGTGACATAGTATGGATTATTGCCCTATTGCTCTGTATTTCCGTCGTGTTGATCATTGGCAACACTATTCGCTTAAATATATTGAACCAGCGTGAAGAAATCATCGTAATGAAGCTCGTTGGTGCAACTGATAATTTTATACGTTTTCCTTTTTTGTACACCGGTATTTGGTACGGATTACTAGGAGGGTTAATGGCGTGGTTCCTTGTGGTATTTATTTTATGGTGGATACAATCTGGAATTGAAGCGTTAGCAGAACTTTATCAGGCAGATTTTGTGCTTAGCGGTCTCGATCTTACGGCACTCACTGTAATATTAGGACTAGCAGTGATGTTGGGATTACTCGGTTCCTATATTTCAGTGCAAAAGCACATTAAAGAAATTGAACCCAAATAGTGAAACTAAACTAAGACTGAACAGGTTTCTTAAAAAACAAAGCATTTTAACGATATACCGATAAAAAGTTTTATTCTTCAGAATTATTTGCTATATTTTTCGTAATATCTATAAGAGGTTTTACAATGACACAATCAATGCAAATGACCTTAGCATTACCACAAAGTGGAAGCATTGAAAGCTATGTACAATCTGTTTCTACTATTCCAATGCTCAGCGCTGACGAAGAGCGTGATTTAGCTGAGCGTTTATATAATGAAGGTGATTTAGAAGCCGCACGTCAACTTGTTATGTCGCATTTGCGCTTTGTCGTGCATATTGCCAAATCTTATGCAGGCTACGGTTTACCTCAAGCGGATTTGATCCAAGAAGGTAACATAGGCTTGATGAAAGCGGTCAAACGCTTTGACCCAAGTGTCGGTGTGCGTCTCGTCTCTTTTGCGGTACACTGGATTAAAGCAGAGATCCACGAATTTGTGCTTAAAAACTGGCGCATCGTGAAAGTTGCTACGACCAAAGCACAGCGTAAGTTGTTCTTCAATCTTAGAAAAGCCAAGAAACGCTTAGGTTGGTTTACGCATGAAGAAGTTCAAAAGGTAGCTGAAGAGCTTGGTGTAAGCGAAAAAGAAGTGTTACAGATGGAAGCTCGAATGGGCTCTCAGGATGCTGCATTTGATTTAAACGATAGCGATGACGATGATAGCAATTTTGCTCCAGCTCAATACCTAGAAGACAAATCAGCAAGCGTAGAAGAAACTGTTATCAATGCGGATTACGATGCCAATGCGTCTAAGCGCTTGTATTCAGCAATTAAAACGCTAGATGAGCGCTCGCAAGAAATCATCGAAACGCGTTGGTTGGCTGATGATAAGATGACGTTACAAGATCTAGCAGCTAAATATAATGTTTCTGCTGAACGTGTTCGTCAAATTGAAAAGAACGCAATGAAAAAGATCCAGGCAGCAATGGCCTAAAATAATGCAAACTACTCCAAAAAAGGTCGCGGATTGCGGCCTTTTTCGTTTTTTAGATATGGCATTTATTCTTTTACTGGCAACACCCAATACACACCTTTAAATTCGGCTACTGGTTGCTGTCCATCTAGAATCTGTACAGATAATTCAATCCGCGTCTTATCGCCTTTCGATAAAGGGCTAAAATCACCGTGTAAGGTATCCAAATCGGCAATACCTCTTGGCTGCGAAGTCACTGGCTTGTGATAATGAATTTGTCCATCACCTAACACAATATCGCCTTCAAATGCATTTTGTTGAAGTTGCAAATGAATTAAGCCCCAGCCAGTGAGCGTGGCGAGTGAGTAAATACTTCCTGCAAACATACTGCCGTGTAAGTTGATATTCTTGTTGAGCGAGGCTCGTACCTCAAGGGTCAACCCATCGTATTGATAGACTTGAATACCCATTTGCTCACTGATGGGGATTGTTGTCTGCCAGGTGTGTTGCAATTGCTCACACCATTTGGGATGCATTAAAATGCGTTGGGTAGTGCCAAGGTGTTTTACCATTTGGATGCGTTTGAGTTTGATTAAATCCTTGGGCGCAGATTCTTGTTTTTTGTACCCACATGAGGCGAAAAACGCTTCGGAAGTTTCCAAGCTATTCGTCACAGCTCTGACCGCACCTTGGCTAATTGCGTAATTTTCTAACGCAGCAATGATAACTCGTCCTAACCCTTTACCATGAGCGGCAAAATCGACCGCAATATGCCTGATCTGCACTTCATCTGCTGTATTAAAATGCAGTCTACCGACGGCGACGATTTCATTATTCGCATTGATGACCATGCGATGATGGGCCACAGCGTCGTATTCGTCTTTTTCTGAACCAAGAGGGAGATTAAAAGGCTCACGTAAAATTCGCCAGCGAAACTGAAAATAACGTTCGAGCAGCTCATCGCTCTTTGGGGTGAGTACCTTGTACATGTCTATTCCATGTTGAGTGTAAAAGTCACAGGGCCGTCGTTGACCAATGCAACTTGCATATCCGCACCGAATTGACCGGTTTGTATTGTACACTGAGTTTGTGACTTAATGGTAGCTACAAAGTGATCGTAAAGTTGTTGGCCTAACTCGGGTGAAGCACCTCGAGAAAAGCCTGGACGATTACCTTTTAGGGTGTCGGCTACCAAAGTAAACTGTGAGACGATCAGGATATCTCCTGAAATTTGTTCAATGTTGAGATTCATTTTACCCTGTTCATCACTGAACATACGAAATTTAAGAATTTTTTGTAGCAGTTTCTCTGCCGTTACTTCTGTATCAGTCGCCTCAACTCCGAGTAAAATCAACATACCGTGATTGATTTGCGCAATGCGTTTTGTAGCAACGGTCACAGACGCGTTTTGTACTCGTTGAATCAGTGCAATCATGTCATTCCTTGCGTAATAATCAGTTAAATAAGTTTGGCCATAAGATCCGTTGCATCTTTTAATGCAGCAGCAATGTTAGGCTCTGAAGTACTGTGACCTGCATCAGGAACAATATTCAGCGTACTGTTTGGCAAAGCTTGCTGTAATAAATATGACGCTTCGAGTTTGCAAATCATATCATAACGCCCATGGACTATATAAACAGGTAGTTCTGAAAGGGTAGCAACGTTGTGCAATATGTAGTTTTCAGAGATAAAACAATTATTTTTTAAATAATGACATTCAAGTGTGGCGAGGCTGGATACTTGCTGCAAATCATAATTGGTTAATGGATCGTCATAAGGGTGTTGAATTCGAGAGATACGCTCTTCCCAGCCATACCAAGCGCGTAACGCATCGGTTTGTAGGAATTTGTTTTTTTGGTTAAAGCGCGCTTCAAACAACTCGCACACCTCACGGGTTGAAGTGGTTTTATCAATTAACATGTCTTGAGTAAAGGCTTCATAGTGTTCTGGGTAAAGCTGCGCTGCACCACCTTTGGGAGAGAGAAACCAGTCTATATCTTCTTCTCGGGCTAGAAACACACCACGAAGTACCAAACCTAATACGGTTTTTGGTGTGCGAATCGCTGCTAATAAAGCCAAAGTTGCGCCCCAACTGCCTCCAAATAAGAGCCATCTATCCACATGGCAGTGCTGCCGAATTACTTCAATATCTGCCAGTAAATCTTCGGTTGTATTATCACGTGTCTCGGCTAATGGGGTAGATTGGCCGGAACCACGCTGGTCAAACGCAATGATCCGGTAAATATCAGGATTAAACATCGATGAATAGTTTGGGCCTAATCCGCCACCAGGACCGCCATGGAGATATAACACTGGGATGCCATCGGGATTACCCGTTTCTTCAATATGCAAAGTATGAATATCCGAAACTGATATGGTGTAGCTTTTATAGGGTGCAGTAATCGGATATAAGTAATTCATTGCTATTGTATTTTTTATTGTTTTGGACTAATTTTAAGTCACGTATAATGATGCACAAACCATATCAAGGAAATTACTATGTCACAACAAGGTTCAGGGGGCAATGTTATCGCCGCTATTTGTAATGTTTTCATTCCTGGTTTAGGTCAACTGGTACAAGGAAGACTTGGCGCAGCGATTTTATTTTTTGTCGTATGCGCAGTCTGTTATGCACTCAGCGCGACATTAATTTTAATTTTTATGTGGCCTGTAGGGGCTCTGTTTCACCTTTGGTCAATAATCAGTGCAGCTAGATACAATCCCAATCACATATGATTGACTAACTTACAAGGACGTTACATATGAAAAACTAAGTGTTTTTCTCTTTGTTCTCATCGAGGTCAAGGAATTTGGCCTCTTTGACTGAGCAAGTGAATTCCGCACCGATCAACACCACTATCCAAGACAAATAAACCCATACGAACAAAATAGGAATGACCGCCAGGGCACCATAAATCAGCTCATAGGAAGGGAAATTTTTGACGTATAAAGCAAATCCTTTTTTACTGAGTTCAAATAAGAAGGTTGATAAAATCGCTCCAGCCAAAGCGTGTTTGAATTTCACGCGAGTGTTAGGTACCAACATAAAAATGATCAAAAATGCAATTAACGCCAACAAACTGGGTACCCATTTAAGCAAAAAAGTACCCAACCCTGCTGTGTACTCTTCAGCGACTGCGGCAAAACCTAACAAGTAAGTACTTACGACAACACTAGCTCCAATTAAGATTGGCCCAAGTGTGATAATCATCCAGTATATTGCAAAGGTAAAGACCGCAGGTCGAGTCTTGCGGGTACGCCAGATTACATTCAATGTTTTATCGATATTGCTGATCAAAAGCAGTGCGACGACAAGTAGAGAGATGATGCCGATTGCGCCCATTTCACTTGCGTTACCCACAAATTCAGTGACGTATCGTTGCACAACATCGCCAGAAGTGGGCACAAAATTGTTAAAGATAAAATCTTCCAATACTTGGCGCACACTAGCAAAGGCTGGAAAGGCACTTAAAATGGTAAAGAACACCATAATAAATGGTACTAATGACAACAAAGAGACGTACGCAAGGTGTCCAGCTGAAACCGTAATCTTGTCTTCTTGACAGCGTTTAACAAAATAACTAAGAAGATTTTGTAATTTAGGAAATGTCGTGCGTTGTAAAAGCATCCATGCTTTTTGCCATGTGTTCATTATTTGACTTAAAAATTCATTGACTAATGAATAGCTTAGCAGACATCTCTGCTAAGCGACAAACACATTACACAATTCTTTTAGGCGCGTAAGCCAAGCATATGGCAAATGGCATAACTCAATTCACTGCGATTGAGGGTATAGAAGTGAAAGTGTTTTACGCCTTCACGAGCGAGGATTTTAACTTGATCCATCGCGATACTGGCGGCCAATAAATTGCGGGTCGTTTGGTCAGCGTCATCTAGGCCATCGTACATTTTGTGTAACCAGTTAGGTACGTGCACATTAGTAAAGTTGGCAAACCTTAGTAACGTTTGATAATTAGTCACTGGTAAAATCCCTGGAACAATATCAATATCAATACCAGCGGCAGCAGCGCGGTCGCGGAATCGCAAATAATGAGAGGAATCAAAAAAGAACTGAGTGATGGCTTCAGTTGCTCCTGCTTCGGCCTTGCGTTTTAAATTGAGCAAATCAAATTGTGCATTAGGTGCTTCAGGATGCGTTTCAGGATAAGCGGCAACGGAAATATCAAAATCAGCTACGTCCTTGAGTAAAGCAACCAAATCTGATGCATACATATCTGGCTTATCCATGCCATCGGGCAAGTCACCGCGCAGTGCCACGATGCGTCTGATCCCGTTGTCCCAATATTCTTGCGCGATTTGGGTTAATTCTTCACGTGATGCATCCACACAGGTCAAATGCGGAACGGCTGCAATTCCCATGTCGTTTTGAATGCGTTTTACCACATTGTGGGTTTTGTCACGTTCACCACTGTTAGCACCATAAGTCACGGACATATATGATGGTTTCAACGGCGCAAGTCGTTCGACAGACTTCCATAGCATGGTTTCCATCTTCTCGTTACTCGGTGGGAAAAATTCAAAAGACACCTGAATATCACGTAATTCTGACAAAGACTGGTTGAGAAGATCTATGCCTTGAGCATAAGAAACCATGAGTGAACTCCAAAAAAAGGGTATACAATAGACGTTTAGACGTCTAAACTACGAGATATTAGTGGTTCGGTCAAGCAAAATCATCCGTTGTTAGACTAAAACCGTATTCTGAAAATATATAATAAATATAAAAACACGATAAGGCAGTATGATGGCAACTTGGAATGGTAAATACATACACCCCTACGCAGAGCACGGTAAGAAAGCCGAGCAAGTCAAAAAAGTTACAGTCTCAATACCGATTAATGTGCTTAAAGTGTTGACCGATGAACGAACCAGACGTCAAGTAAATAATTTGCGTCATGCCACTAACTCTGAGCTGCTATGTGAGGCCTTTTTGCATGCGTTTACGGGGCAGCCGCTGCCCAACGATGATGACTTAGCTAAAGAAAATCCCCATCGCATACCAGCTGAGGCGAGAACCTTGATGGAGCAAATGGGGATGCTAGAGGTGGAGGAAGTCGAAAAATAATCGGCTTATTCCATATATCCTTCCGGTAATTCTTCTAAGAATGCCACGCCTGAGTCAATTGCAGCTTGGGCAACTGCTTTAGCGATACGTGAGCATAATCTCGGATCCATTGGTTTTGGAATAATGTAATCGCGACCAAATTCTAAAGACGACGAATTACTTGCTACCAAGACCTCTTCTGGAACCGGTTCTTTAGATACCGCACGCAAGGCTTCTACTGCAGCAACTTTCATTTCATCATTAATGGCATTAGAACGAACATCTAGTGCTCCACGAAAGATAAACGGGAAACACAATACGTTGTTGACCTGATTGGGGTAATCAGAACGGCCTGTGGCCATAATTAAATCAGAACGCGTGGCATGAGCGAGTTCAGGCTTGATTTCCGGATCTGGGTTTGAGCAGGCAAACACAACTGGATTTGGCGCCATCAAAGAAAGTGTTTCAGCTGGCAGGACATCAGGCCCTGATAAGCCTAGGAACACATCGGCTCCGTCCATTACATCTTCAAGTGTGCGTTTGTCAGTGTTATTGGCAAAAGCAAGTTTGTGCTCAGGTAAGTTTTCACGACGGGTGTGGATCACACCATTGCGGTCAATCATGTAGACTTTTTCACGTTGTGCACCACACTTGATCAATAGCTCCATACACGCAATCGCAGCTGCCCCTGCGCCCATACACACAAAACGTGCGTCTGCAATGGCTTTGCCTTGGATCTCTAATGCGTTCAGCATACCTGCTGCCGTAACAATAGCAGTGCCGTGCTGGTCATCATGAAAAATTGGGATCTTACAACGTTTCTGTAATTCGCGCTCAATTTCAAAACACTCAGGTGCTTTGATATCTTCGAGGTTAATGCCACCAAAGGTATCTGCGATATTCGCTACCGTGTTAATAAATTCTTCGGTGGTACGGTGATTGACCTCAATATCTATCGAGTCCAATCCTGCAAAGCGTTTAAACAACAACGCTTTACCTTCCATTACTGGTTTGGATGCCAGCGGCCCTAAGTTCCCTAATCCCAAAATAGCGGAACCATTTGAAATGACCGCAACCATATTACCTTTGGCCGTGTATTTGTAAGCCATGTTTGGGTCGTCAGCAATTTCACGAACGGGCTCAGCAACACCCGGACTATATGCTAAGGCTAGGTCATTGACCGTTTCAGCTGGTGTAGTTAATTCAACGCTAATTTTTCCTGGGGTAGGGAGGGCGTGGTAGTCTAACGCCTGTTGACGGAAATCCGACATCTCGATGGGCATCCTTATATAGGGTATTGAGAAATAACGCCTTGAGGCAAATAACGTATTATTTTTATTGTTGTGAAGGTAAATGTAACACACCCAAAACAAAATGTAAGAGGCAAAAAACAGTAAGCACAAAAAAAGCGTCATATAGACGCTTTTTTTGTATAAGACATTGGGCTTACTTAGATTTAAGTGCACCAAAACGCTTGTTGAAGCGGTCAACACGACCACCTGTATCAACGTTACGTTGCTTACCAGTATAAAATGGGTGACAAGCTGAACAAACGTCCAAGTTTAAGTCTTTACCAACCGTAGAACGGATTTTGATGACGTTACCGCAAGAACAGTTCGCAGTAATTTCTTCGTAGTTAGGATGAATACCTGTTTTCATGGGTTACTCCAATATAGAAGCCGTATCGCTATAAGATCTAGGCATACCTAATCAAACACCATACGCTAATAAAAATTATGACAAGTAATTAAACTTGCCGTTTAGGGTCGCGCATATTAAAGTAATCTGTCTTTTGGATCAAGTGTTTATTCAATGCACATCTATGCAGTAGCGATTCCAGTTCCCCTGTATAAAACGTTTCACTACACCAGTACTGAGACGCTGATTGTGGGTGCGCGCGTGGAAGTGAACTTTGCCAGTCGTCGCATGGTCGGGATTGTGTGGCAAGAGACCGATGTCCATGAAATCGAGGCAAATATATTCAAAAAGCTTAAACCGATTATTCGCTTGCTTGATCAATCCCCTATTTTTGATGCTACTTGGCGTAGATTATTGCAATGGTTAGCCGAATATTATCAACACCCTCTTGGTGAGGTATGTCAGACAGCACTCCCCGTCGCGCTACGCAAGCCGAAGGGAAGTAGTCAATTTCCCGCACAGACGTATCTTAAGCTTACTGCAAAATTTCAAGCGCAATGGGACGATATTGGGGATGCGGGAACGATTTTCAAAAATACCGGTCATCGAGCCGCTAGCCAGCAACAAGCACTGTTTAGCGAGATAGCTCAAGGCGCAAAAGTACTGACAGACATTCGTCAGTCTTATACCAAACCAACTCTGGATGGTCTTAAGCAAAAAGACATGATTACAGAATTTTCAGCGCCGGTCGTTGCCGGCGTCTGGCATCGTTCTACTGATTATTGGGAAACCTTATCACATGCCCGAGCAAATGTTGAACAAGCTCTTGCGATCACGGGGATAACCGCACAATTGGAACAATATGGGGCGTTTTTACTTGAAGGCATTACCGGCAGTGGCAAAACGGAAGTGTATTTGCAAATTATTGCTCACGTTCTAGCGAGAGGACAGCAAGTGTTAATCCTGGTACCAGAGATAGGGTTAACGCCACAGACGGTGTCACGTTTTGAACAGCGCTTTGGTATCGAAGTAGGAGTAATTCATTCAGGCTTAACTGACACAGCTCGTTTAACCGTCTGGCAAAAGGCAAGAGCTGAGCAAATTGGTCTGGTGATCGGTACACGCTCTGCGATTTTTACCCCTTTACCTGCTTTGGGAATGATCATCATTGATGAAGAACACGATGAATCTTTTAAACAACAAGATGGTCTTAAGTATCACGCTCGAGCATTAGCAACCATGATTGCGCATAAACGCAATATTCCTCTATTGCTGGGGACAGCCACCCCAACGGCTGAGACATTGCTCAATGCGCAAACGGGCAAATATCAGCATTTTACTTTGCAACAACGTGCAGGTGGAGCGGTGCCTGCGACCTTGCGTCTGGTCGATACATCGCAAGTTACTTTGACGTCAGGCTTGGCGGATGAAACGCTAAAAACCATGCAGCAGCATCTCAATGCAGGGAATCAAGTGTTGGTATTTCTCAATCGCAGAGGGTATGCGCCAGCCGTGGTTTGCCAGCAATGTGGATACGCTCAAGAATGCCGTTCCTGTGATAAACCATTTACTTATCATCGCGCCAAAAGCAAGCTGATTTGTCATCATTGCACGGAACAAGTCAACCTATATCAGACCTGCATGCATTGTGGGCATCACACTATGCAAACTGAAGGGATCGGCACGGAACAATTGACTGCGCAAATAGATGCGTTGTTTCCTCACCACCGAACCATACGAATAGATTCCGATGCGATGCGGGGAAAAGATGTATTGAGTAACACCCTTGATGCAATCAATGCCAACGATTATCAAATTTTGGTGGGCACTCAGATTTTGGCCAAAGGACATCACTTTGCTAATGTCACTTGTGTGGTTATCATGGATGTCGATACGGCGCTTTTTTCGCCTGATTTTCGTGCCACTGAAAAATTAGCGCAGTTGATCACTCAAATCTCGGGACGAGCTGGGCGTGCAACCAAACCCGGAGAAACTTTGTTGCAGACTGCGCAACCAGGACACCCACTCATCCAAGATTTATTACACAATGGGTATGGTCATTGTATACGCACGATTTTGCATGAGCGTCAGGCGAACCATTTACCGCCCTTTACCCATCAAGCATTGATTCGAGCTGAGGATCCAGACGTAAGTAAGTGCTTGCGTTTATTGCATTTTGCAATGCAACAATGCGAACAACTACAATCGCTGATGCTTCTTGGGCCGTTACCGTGTTTGATAGAAAAGCGTCAGTCTCGGTATCGGTATCAATTGTTGTTACAAGCTGAGCAACGAGGGTACTTGCAAGGTGTGTTAAAACAATTAACGCCTTCAATTCAAGAGCTTGCACAAGAATTGCGCATTCGCTGGTCAGTTGATGTGGATAATATAGATTTTAGTTAAGAGGTTGGTACAATACCAAAGTCTTTCACAATTTGAGCTGTAACCTTCATGGCGACTCGAGATTACGTCAACCGTCAACCTAAACCGCGCAAACCTAAAAAGAATGAACAACAACAGCGAAAAGTTTCGATAATACGGATCACGATGACCTTTTTGGTATTGTTTGGGTTTATTGGTGGGTTATACTGGTTGAGTCAACAACCTCTTGAGCAAGGCAGCGCTGATGAGCCTAATGAAACTTCTGTTCCCAAGCAATCGCCTGCAGAGAAACCGGCACAATCTGTTACCGACGAACCGTTACCTGAGCTACCCCAAGAAGAGTGGGAATTTATTAAAATTTTGCCAGGCTATGAGGTTGAAGTCGATGTTGAAGCGATCACATCCGATAAGCTATTTTTGATGCAATGTGGCTCGTTCCGACAATTCGAACAAGCTGACTCGATGAAAGCGACGATGGCCTTGGCTGGTCTTGAACCTCAAATACGCGGTTCCAACAATGGTTGGTATCGAGTAATACTAGGTCCGTATGATTCCAGACGTGATGCCGAGAAAGACCGTCACAAACTGCAAGGCGTCAATATTCATAGTTGCAAGATTTGGTTATGGAATTTGTAGCTTAAACAAAACTTGAAAATCTGATAATCATCCTTACTTAATACAAATAGTTCATAAGTAAGGAATCAATGTGACCACAATCGTATCGGTAAGACGTGGCAATCAAGTTGTCGTTGCTGGTGATGGCCAAGTGTCTCTTGGCAACACTGTAATGAAAGGCAATGCGCGCAAAGTTCGTCGCATTTACAAAGACAAAGTTATCGCAGGTTTTGCTGGAGGCACAGCTGATGCCTTCACTTTGTTTGAACGTTTTGAAGCAAAACTCGAATTGCACCAAGGTCATCTCATCAAAGCGGCTGTTGAATTGGCCAAAGATTGGCGAACAGATAGGATGTTGCGTCGCCTAGAAGCGATTTTAGTGGTTGCTGATCACAGTGCATCTTTGATGATCACGGGAAACGGCGACGTGATCCAAACCGATCATGACCTTATCGCTACTGGTTCAGGTGGACCATTTGCGCAAGCTGCTGCAACGGCATTATTTCACAACACAGAATTAAGTGCGCAAGAGATTGCAACCAAAGCGCTCACAATCGCAGGTGATATTTGCGTGTATACCAATCATTCTCAGACGGTTGAAATCCTAGATTATTAATTCAGCCATCTACTTTTACAGGAAACCTAATTATGTCAGAAATGACTCCGCGTGAAATTGTTCACGAACTTGATAGCCATATCATCGGCCAACAAGACGCAAAACGCGCAGTATCAATCGCTCTGCGTAATCGCTGGCGTCGAATGCAGCTTCCATCTGAACTGCGCCAAGAAGTCAGCCCAAAGAATATCCTGATGATTGGTCCAACAGGCGTCGGCAAAACCGAGATTGCTCGTCGCTTAGCAAAACTGGCCAATGCGCCTTTTGTCAAAGTTGAGGCGACTAAATTTACGGAAGTCGGTTATGTGGGTAAAGAAGTTGAGTCGATTATTCGCGATTTGACAGACATAGCAGTCAAAATGGTCAAAGAGCAAGCGATGCAAAAGGTACGTTTTCGTGCCGAAGAAGCGGCGGAAGAAAAAATTTTGGACATCCTGATCCCACCCCCAGAAAATATTTTTGGTGAAAAAGAAGATGTGGACAACAACAGTACACGTCAAACGTTTCGTAAAAAATTACGCGAAGGGAAACTAGACGACAAAGAAATCGAGATTGATGTTGCGCTACCTCAAGTTGGAGTCGAAATTATGGCTCCTCCTGGTATGGAAGAAATGACCAATCAATTACAAGGTATGTTCCAAAACCTCTCTGGCGATAAGAAGAAAAAGAAAAAACTCCCGGTCAAAGAAGCCTTGAAGTTATTAGTCGAAGAAGAAGCGGCGAAACTCGTTAATCAAGATGATTTAAAACAAGATGCAATTGATGCTGTTGAGCAAAATGGCATTGTGTTTATCGATGAAATCGACAAGATCTGTAAGAGTGAAGGCAAAAGCAGCGCTGATGTGTCACGTGAAGGTGTTCAGCGAGACTTACTACCAATTGTCGAAGGTTCCACGGTTTCAACAAAACACGGTATGGTCAAAACAGATCATATTTTGTTTATTGCATCCGGTGCGTTCCAAATGAGTAAGCCGTCTGATTTGATTCCAGAATTACAAGGTCGTTTACCCATCAGAGTTGAGCTATCGGCTTTAAGCGTAGAGGACTTTACTCGTATCTTAACTGAACCGAATGCCTCGTTAACTGAGCAGTATATTGCTTTATTAGGGACCGAAGGGGTCAAGCTCAGTTTTGATGAATCTGGGATCCAGCGTATTGCTGAAGTCGCTTGGCAGGTTAATGAAAAAACAGAAAACATTGGAGCTCGTCGTCTGCACACTGTGATGGAGCGCTTAATGGAAGAAATTTCCTTTGTGGCGAGTGAAAAGGATGGTGAATCTCTGTTAATTGATAAAGCCTACGTCGACGAGCATCTAGAAATGCTTGCGGATAATGAAGATTTGAGTCGCTACATACTATAGCGATAAATAGTCACCTCCCAGAGTGATGAAACCGCTGATGACGAAAGTCTGAAGCGGTTTTTTGTTAACAAAACTTGAAATTTATTTTTCTCACGGTAAACTTAAACGATTAAGTTTTGTCGTGAAAAATTATGAAATACCAAAATAAAGTACAGCTAATCACTTATGTTGATCGTTTAAGTGGGGGCACTGTTCAGCAATTACATCAAATGTTAAAAGAATGTTTCCCTAACGTGTTTGGTGGAATTCATTTGTTGCCGTTTTACAACCCCATTGACGGGGAAGATGCTGGGTTTGATCCAATTGATCACACATCAGTGGACGCTCGATTGGGTAACTGGGATGATGTGCAAGCTTTAGGACAAGACTTTGATTTGATGGCTGACATGATTGTCAATCACATGTCGGCGCAATCGATACCGTTTCAGGACGTCTTAGCAAAAGGTAAAGATTCTACCTATTGGGATTTGTTTTTAACCAAACAAAAGGTGTTTGGTGACAAACCCAATCCCGATGATATTGCAAATATATTTCGTCCAAGACCAACGTCACCTTTTACTAAAATGACTTTAGGCGATGGCTCAGAAGCTGACTTTTGGACAACATTTACAGCAAATCAGATCGATATTGATGTTGCTTCTGAACAGGGTAAAGCGTACCTAGATGGGATTTTGACAACGTTTTCGCGTAATAATATTAAACTGATCCGCCTTGATGCTGCCGGTTATGCCATAAAACAGGCTGGCACAAATTGCTTTATGATGCCCCAAACGTTTGCATTTATTGAAGCATTATCTTCTCGAGCAGAAGCATTGGGTATGACATGCTTGGTTGAAATCCATTCCTACCACAAGATCCAATGCGAAATCGCCAAGCGCTGTTCTCTAGTTTATGATTTTGCCCTACCTCCTTTGGTTCTGCATGCAATGAATACCAAAGACCTAGCACCACTTGCAACGTGGCTTGAAATGTCCCCGCGAAACTGTGTAACCGTATTGGATACCCATGACGGGATTGGCATTGTGGATGTTGGTGCCAATGGAGATGAACCTGGCTTATTAACTCCAGAACAAATCGATACATTAGTGGAAAGTATTCATGACCAATGTGCTGGAGAAAGCCGAGCGGCCACAGGGTCTGCGGCAAATAACGTTGATTTGTATCAAGTGAATTGTACGTATTACAGTGCGTTAGGCTGCGATGATTATCGTTACTTGTTGTCTCGTGCGATTCAGTTTTTCTGCCCAGGCATCCCGCAAGTATATTATACAGGGTTATTAGCACTGCCGAATGACATGGACTTGTTAGCCAAATCTCAAGTTGGACGTGACATAAACCGCAGTTATTTGGATTTGGCAAAAGTACAACAACACGCGCAAAAGTCCGTCGTGCAAGCGTTACTTAAATTAATTCAAAAGCGCAATCAAAACGATGCTTTTGCTGGCGAGTTTAGCCAAGTTATGACAGATGAGCGGTATTCCATGCGGTGGGCAAATGGAACCCAGGTTGCTCGGCTGGATATTGATTTGGCCACGCTGAATGCGCATGTCGCTTTTGATAGCGAAGTGATTGAATTACGCAGTTGGCTGTAAGTTATCCGTTGGTCGGGCACGAATCGCCAAAATGCAGAGCAAAGGGTAGTAATTGGGACTCTTTGCTTTGCTTTAACAGCATGATGGCAGCACGTTCACCTTTGCTGTCTGAATTTTGTACCACGGTAGTTAGATTAGGGTGAAAGCGTTGGCCTTCATTAGTTCCATCAAAGCCGACTACTCTAATATCATCCGGTACCGATAACCCCATCTCAATCGCTTCGCGAATAAAATAGACCGCAATTAAGTCTGACATACAGTAAACAATGGTGGGACGAGGCTGATTGGATAACACTTCTTTGGCCGCCCGAACGGCAAAGGATTCGATATTTTCAGGGATACTCCACAGCTGTCCATAATTAAAATCAACGCCGCATTCTGCAAACGCTTTTTCGTAACCAAGTAGTCTGCGTCGGCTGATGGATGTGACTGGATCAATCATAGGAACATCATAGATCCGACAAGTCAGCTGAGTTTCAATTAAGCGCAAACCAATAACGGCGACCACATCATCCGCTCGAATGGTTTGTTTGACTAATTGATAACACGCCTCAATATTATCGATATTGACGGATGGGTAATCGTCAATATTAAAGTCCACAGTAACGACTGGCTTTGTCGTTTTTCTTAAGGCATCAATTAAATTGGGATTGGTAGGAGAGCCATAACACAAATACCCGTCGACAAAATCGTTGACGTTATTGAGATCATCACCGGCACCTGAAACCAACAGAAGCTGTTGACCGTTGGCCTCTAAACACTGGGATACACCGCTAATAAAAGTAGACGCAACTGCATCATTAACGGTATACGAGATACTGTTGGCTAAAACTAACCCTACAATACTGGTTTTTCCTCGACGCAGTGACCGAGCTGCTTTATTGGGTCCGGTATAGCCAAGTTCTTCACAACGCTCGAGGATTTCTAGTCGTTTAGCCTTAGATAATTGATTGGGTTTGTTGAAGGCGTTGGATATGGTCGCGGTAGACACACCTAATTCTTCAGCTACAGATTTTAAGGTGAGTTTTTTCACGAGACGGACCTTACAGCAAATAGGTTAATTGATTAAGGAAGACAAATACTATTATGTAGCAGATTTAACTTAATCTCCAGTGTTAAATTTTAGTTAATATAATTAACATTTATGTTAGCCATTAGGTAGAGCATGCCAAGAAAAGTTGCAGTGATACTTTTCATACTCTAGTATTGTATGGGTAACATCATCTACAAAATACCGTACCATGCAAGTTAAAGCACGTTCGTTCACCCCTCATTCGGACTATTTTTGTGGTAAATTTGTTGCAATGACCACAAGTTGTGAAGTTTTGATTGAAAGCGAACACGCAGATGTCGCACAAGAAATTGCTGAGGTAATCATCCGTGAGGCCCTTCGGGTAGAGCATAAGTTCTCTCGTTATCGCACCGATAATATTATTCACGAAATCAACCACTCTGGCGGTAATCAAGTTATTCTCGATGTTGAAACACAGTCATTATTGCACCTTGTTGACACCTGTTATGAGCTCAGCGATGGTTTATTTGATATCACCGCAGGTGTATTGAACAAGGTCTGGAGTTTTTCCCCTGATGCGATACCACCAAGTGAAGGGGCTATTAATGAAATGCTTGAGTATGTTGGATGGCATCGTGTGAATTTACGAGAGAACACGATTACTCTGCCAGAGCACATGGCAATTGATTTAGGTGGAATAGCCAAAGAATACGCAGTCGATAGATGCAGTGAAATCTGTCAAGAACGTTGGCCAGATATTTCGGTGCTCATTAATTTCGGTGGGGATGTTGCGGTGTCTAACCCAAGGCATAACGCGAGTTTCTGGCAAGTAGCAATACCCTCTATCGATGCTTGTATTGATACCCCAAGGTTAATTCAATTGTGTAAAGGTGGCATGGCAACGAGCGGAGACTACAAGCGCTATTTAATGCACAATGGGATACGTTACTCGCATATCCTAAATCCCCAAAGCGGTTATGCCTTAACCAATGCTCCTAGAGCCGTCACAGTGTGCGCGGATAATTGTGTTCAAGCTGGTTTGTTATCAATGATGGCGGCCTTCCACGGACCCAATGCACAGGCATTCTTACTCGAACAAGGCGTAGCGCATTGGGTCGTGGATTAACCTTATATTAGTGGCTCCAATGATAATGTTCGGCCTTAGCATGAACAGCTTGTTCGGTGGCCTCTGGCATAAATTGTTTATTCGCGTCTTGGAAGAAAAACGGTTCGGCGCGAAACTCTCCATTTAATTCCTGCATATCTTCGCTGGCAAATACTCGCCCGTTAATCACCGTATGGGTAACATACTCACTGCGTTTGATATCACTTAATACATCGCCATCAATAATGGCTAAATCAGCCAATTTGCCCACTTCGATGCTGCCAATGGCATGATCCATACCTAATGAAATCGCACCATCAATGGTACCACCACGAATTGCTTCCCAAGGTGTAAAGCCGCCTTGAACCATGATCCACAGTTCCCAGTGCGCTGACAACCCTTCGCGTTGACCATGAGGCCCGATGTGCACGCGTACGCCTTCATCACGGAGTGCTTTGGCGTATTTGGAAACTTCTATATGATTGTAGAATGCTTCTGATGTCGTAGGGCGACGCACGGCACGACGGTCAACTAGGGTATGTGGTGTATAGCGCAATAATCGCTCGTTTTCCCATACATTGGTTTTGTCATACCAGTATTCTTCACCCATCATACCACCATAAGCCACCACAAAAGTCGGTGTGTAACCCACATCAGATGCGCTCCATAACTGGGTCATATCGGAATATCCACGGGCAATCGGCAGAGCATGTTCAAGGACAGTATGGCCATCAACAATCATTGACAAATTTTGTTGAAATTTGCCGCCACCCTCTGGCATGACCATCATCTTAAGCTCTTTAGCTGCTTGCAGCACCCATTGTCTTTGATCTCGACGCGGTTGGTTGTAGGATTTTACCGAAATCGCCCCTTGTTCTTTGAGGCGATTAACATGAAAATAGGCATCTTCAAAGTCATTGATAATCGCTTTATAGCCAATCCCTTCGGCACCATACAATATTGTGCCGGTCGAGAATAGACGAGGGCCAACACGTAAACCGGCACGCTGAAGTTCTGCTGCGGCAAAAATTTCTGTTGTATCATTTGATGGGTCGTGCATGGTGGTCACACCAAAAGCAATGTTTGAGAATTGGATCCAGTTTTGTTCTGGAATAATCTCATTGCGTCCTTGTGAACCATGCGCATGTGCATCCACTAATCCTGGAATAACCGTCTTACCAGTCGCATCCAATATTAACGCCTCTTCGGGGATTTGAATGGCATCAGCGGGTCCCACTGCTTCGATGATATTGTCTTTGATCAACACAGTACCGTTATTAATGATTTCTTCTTTACTATCTGCATCGCGCATCGTCACAATAGTGCCACCGACAATAGCAGTGTACCCTTCGGCTTTTTTACTCGCCACATTAAAACTTAAGTTGATCCCTTCAGTCACTGGCTCAGCGGCTTCATCGTTGCCACCGACAAAAGCAAACGCTTCATCCAGACTTTGCTCATATAAAAACGGGCCATGAAACCACGTTAATTTGTCATTATTGGGTGACCAATTGAGATATTCTCCAGCACGGGCACTGATTTGTGTAACGGGTAAGGACGTCATGTTAGGCCCAATGGTAATTCGTTTTCCATTATCGACAAATGGTACAACATAGGTATTGTATTGATATACAAAAGCAAGCCATTGCTTGTCATGCGAAAGTCGATATTCACTGACTTTATCTGCGCCATACGCGTGTTGGCGCAGATCGTCACCTGCCAGATTAACACTCACCAATTCGGTTTCGGTATAAGGGGTCCCAGAAACGAATCGAGTAAAATAAATTCGCTCGTTGCCACCAGCAAAATGTGGTTGCATACCTGATTGACTAACGCGTTGTGTCGTTTGTTTCTGAAGATCCAGTACGTATAAGCCAGGATCAACCGAGTGTGCCGGATCAAGTAAGTAACCACCGGTAAATTTACGATATGCAATGAACTCACCACCGGGAGAAAATGCAGGTTCAACATAATGGCCAGGAGCAGTGGAAACCACTTTGCCTTTGCCGCCACGAGACGATACAACTCGGATAGTGCCCAAGGCCTGGTCGTCCCAGGTGGTGTAAACAATTTGTTTACCGTCATTAGAAAAACGCGGATAAAACTCGTCATGATCATTTTGTTTGGTCAGACGTCGAGTTTTACCATTTTGTAGATCACGAATATAGAGTTTGCCAAGCGCTTGAAATAAAGCGGTTTTGCCGTCTGGAGATTGTTGTGACCAGCGGATCATTTTGACCGGAAATTCATCACTAGCCACATCTACTTTAAAGCGGGCTGCCTTTGCGTGTTGAACCTCGGTTTTTACACTAATATCCAGGGTATTTAATGCTTGAGTCGAGACCGTTAAACGATGGATTTTGCCACCTGTCCAAAACACAATTTGCTGACTATCTGGTGTCCAATCAAAGTAACTGAAGTAGCCTTCAGTGCCAAAGCCCTCTTGCATATCACGTTCAAGGCCAACAAAGACTGGCTGTTCTGTACCATCCTCAATGTTTTTGATAAATAATGCAGTTTGTTCGCGAATGCGTCGCACAAACGCAATGTGCTTTCCATCAGGAGAAGGCGTAGGTACTACTGCACCGCCGGTACCTGAAATATAACGTTCTGTCTCACTAGTTTCGCGGTCAAAGCGAGTGATGGCAAAAATTGATTTGAGCGGGTCGCGATTGTAGTCAAAGCGAAAACCGCCTGTGATGTCTTGAGTGTAATAAATGTAGCGACCGTCAGGTGAAAATGCAGGATCAGCGGTGTTTTTTTGGTCGCGTTTACCATTGCGACGTTCCTGAATGACTAATCCTTCTCCACCGGTGTGATGATACATCCATACTTCGCCTGCGGGAATACTTCGTCCTGACATAATGCCTTTTGTCACTAAAAGATATTGTCCATCTGGTGACCATTTCGGGGCGTGGATCAGATTATTTTTTTCTTTGGTCACTTGGCGCAGATTATTGCCATCAATATCCATGACCCATAGATTGGACAATCCGTCGCGGTCAGAAATAAAGGCAATTTGTGTACCATCTGGACTGACCGCAGGATGGATATTCCAAGCGTAATCTTGAGTCAACGCCCGAGCCTGACCGCCTTCCAACGGCACAATAAAAATATCCCCAAGTGTATCAAAAACAATGGACTTCCCGTCTGGCGTTACATCTAAGCTGGCCCATGTGATTTCATTAGTCTCTATGGTGATCTTTTCTCGCGCATAAGGGGGATCAGTGACGTCCCAGTCAGAGAATCTTTTTGTGTCTGTTGTATCAGCAAAGCAGAGATTTATGCTCAAAAAAGAAAGCGCAAGTCCGCTGTAAAGACTTATCAGGGATTTTTTCATCGGTTTTTCCGTCGTATTGTTATTTTAATTAAGTAAGTGTGACATATTCTTCGGCGCTGGTAGGGTGAATCGCTACGCAGGCATCAAAATCGGCCTTGGTTGCGCCCATTTTAATCGCGACGCCAAAGCCTTGTAAAATTTCATCCATACCATGCCCTATACCGTGAATGCCAACCACTTTTTCATCAGCTCCGGCGCAGATCAGCTTCATTTTGGTCAGTTGTCGATGTCGAGTGACAGCGGTATACATAGCGCCAAAACTGGAATTATACACTTTGACGTTGGGTTCGCCATATTGGGCGATCGCCTCCGCTTCGGTCAATCCCATAGTGCCAATCGGTGGATGTGAAAAGACCACTGTTGGGATCAAACTGTAATCCATCTTAGCATGAACTTGGCCATTGAATAATCGCTCAGACAACAATCGTCCGGCTTTTACCGCAACAGGAGTCAAATCGATTTTGCCGATGTTATCGCCTAAGGCATAAACACCATTTGATGTGGTATTTTGATAATCATCAACTTGGATGTGCCCCGAATCAGTCAACTGAACTTGGGTATTTTCAAGCCCAATATTTTGGGTAGCTGGGGCACGACCAATGGCCCAGATCAAGCTGTCAGTGACAATGCGTTCACCATTGTCGAAAGCGACGGTGAGAGAACCGTCAGAGTTTTGGGTGACCTTTGTCACCTGAGTATACGTCATTAACTGAGGACCGTGCTCTGCCATCATTTCGGTAAGCGTAATGCTGATGGTTTCATCAAATTGACGTAATGGGCGATTTTTACGAACAACCAGCGTCGTTTCAGTGCCTAGCGCATGTAATACTCCAGCAAGCTCCACAGCAATGTATCCAGCACCAACTACCACGGCACGTTTAGGTTGCTCATTAAGAGCAAAGAAGCCGTCGGAAGTGATCCCCAATTCTGCACCTTCTACTTCGGGAATTATTGGATAACCACCCGTGGCGATGCTAATGTGTGGAGCGGTGTAAAGTGCCCCATCTACCTCGATCGTATGATCATCAATAAATCGACCGAAGCCATTGATGACGGTGATCCCATTGTTATCCAACACTCGGTCGTAAGATGCATGAATGCGTTGGATATAGGCTTCACGGGATTCAATGAGAGTTGCCCAAGAAAAATTATTAACGGTGATATCAAAACCATAGTCTTGTGCATACAAATTGATGGCTTCTGCAACCTGAGCGCCAAACCACATGGCTTTTTTGGGTACACAGCCCACATTTACACAGGTACCGCCGATGTGCTTTGCTTCAATCAAAGCGACTTTTTTTCCATGTTTTGCTGCGCGGTTTGCCGAGGCAATACCACCACTTCCACCACCTAAGCAGATGTAGTCATATGTGTGCATGTCGTTGCCTTATAATAAATGTATGAAATTAGTAAATATTCGTTTTAGGTTCATTATGAACGATAAGAACATCTAATAATTACATCAGAGATCAAAAAAGTAAAAGAAAAATGCTTAAGCGACTTCTTGTACAGATGATAGAGTATTGAGCCATTGTGCAAAATGTAAAAAAGTATATTGTGCTCCACGAACCATCTGATCCGCTTCGGTTGTAGTAATCCCCTGATTATCAATTGCTGTAACTATGCGGATAAACTGATGTTTGGTACCAGAGCCATAAATGTTAAGGTAGTTAAGAATATCGTTTCGTTTAAGTTGTTTGACGATGTTGTGACAAGTATCTGGGGCGTTGATCAATAGTGACTCTAACGCAAATACCAGACCATACCAATGAGTTTTCGTCCATGAAATGTGTTCGAGTGCATAGAAGTATTCTTGATGTTTGGTGCGGTATGAAGGGATTTGTGGGTAATCAAGATGCGCAATGTCTTTTTGAATCGCTGGGGTTTTAAACTTGTAGCCAAACATATTGAGAGTGCGCACAGATAGATATTTGGTCAGTTCCAACTCCATATTTAAAAACCAGTAATAATGTGCCGACAAAATACTGTGGTATTTTGGAGCATCTAAGCTAGGGCTCATAAGACCTGACATAAGCTCATGTTGCAATAACGCTTTGTGTTCGGATTCTGTATTATCCGAGAGTAACTGATATAAAGACATAAGGCTAATATTGCCAAAGGTAAATAGGAAAATATTTTACCCTTAAGTTATAGCATTTGATGCCGCATTTACAATGGATTAACAGCAAAAGTAAACTTTAGTCTAAATGTATCTACCCCCTTGTACCTCGGTAATTTAACCCCACTTAAGAATCATAAACACGTTAATATTTTAAGGACTCAAACATGTCGGAACCCTCTTTATCTCATGCGCAAAAATGGACGAACCGCCAAGGTCTTCCTGCGTTCAACGCCATCGAACCGAATGCAATCGTTCAGGTCATTTCAGATGCTATTACTGAATGCAAAAGCAATGTGGAACGAGTGGTCGACAAGCAATCATCCGACTTTGATGAGGTTGTTTTGGCGTTGGATGAGGTTGATACACATCTGAGTAATTTATGGTCGCCTGTTTCGCATATGAATTCTGTTGTTTCAAGCGATGCATTAAGAGAGGCTCATGATTCGTGTTTACCCCTGCTTTCAGAATACGGAACCTGGTTAGGTCAGCACAAAGGATTGTATGAGTGTTATCAAGCGATCGCGAATAGTGACAACTTCGCACAATTAAGCGACGCCCAACGTAAAGTTGTCACCAATGCGATTCAAGAGTTTGAATTATCAGGTGTCGCACTGCCGCAAGCAGAACAGACACGATTTGCTAAGATTCAATCAAGACTATCGGAATTATCCAGTGCTTTTTCCAATAATGTGCTAGACGCAACCATGGCGTATAGTAAACACATTACGGATGAGACCTTGTTAGCGGGTTTACCCGATTCAGCGAAAGCGGCTGCAGCACAAGCGGCAACAGAAAAAGATTTGTCTGGTTGGCTATTTACCTTAGATATTCCTAGTTATCTGCCAGTGATGATGTATGCCGATAATGCCGAGTTGCGAGAGGAACTGTATCGCGCCTATGTAACTCGTGCCTCTGAACAAGGACCCAATGGTGGTCAATTTGATAACACGGATATTATTGTTGAAATACTGGAGCTCCGTCAGCAAAAAGCGGATTTACTTGGGTTTGCAAACTATGCCGAGCTATCGCTTGCGAAGAAGATGGCTGACAATCCGGCTCAAGTCGTCGACTTTTTACAGGATTTAGCAAACAAGTCAAAACCCCAAGCAGAGGCCGATCTAGCTCAAGTACAGGCGTTTGCTTTGGAGCATTACGGCAAAGAAACACTCGAGGCTTGGGATATTGCGTATTATTCTGAAAAGCTAAAGCAAGACCAGTACGCAATTTCGGATGAAACGCTGCGTCCGTATTTTCCTGAGACCAAAGTGATTCCAGGATTGTTCAAAGTCGTCGAGAAGCTCTATGGTTTAGTTATTTCTCAACGCAATGATGTCGATGTATGGCATGACGACGTCAAATTTTATGATATTCATGATGCGCAAGGTGAATTGCGTGGCAGTTTTTATCTAGACCTGTATGCCCGAGCTAAAAAACGCGGTGGCGCATGGATGGACGAATGTCGAGTGCGTCGCACTTGTCAAGACGGTTCACTGCAATACCCAGTGGCGTATTTGACCTGTAACTTTAGTGGCCCGGTGGATGGCAAACCTGCGTGCTTTACACATGATGAAGTGGTGACTCTGTTCCATGAATTTGGTCATGGTATTCATCACATGTTGACCAAAATTGATGTGGCAGGGGTATCTGGAATTAATGGTGTGGCTTGGGATGCGGTGGAACTGCCTAGTCAGTTTTTAGAAAATTGGTGCTGGCAACCTGAGGCATTACAGTTTTTGTCGGGCCATGTTGAAACCGGAGACGCACTGCCGCAAGAGCTTCTGGATAAAATGCTCGCCGCCAAAAATTTCCAATCGGCGATGCAAATGCTGCGTCAGTTGGAATTTAGTCTGTTTGATTTTACTTTGCATATGCAAACACAAAAGGTGGATGTGCAAACGTTTATCAACCAAGTACGCGATGCCGTGAGCGCCCTAAAAGCTCCGGAGTTTAATCGTTTTCAAAACAGTTTTGGGCATATTTTTGCTGGGGGCTATGCGGCCGGATATTACAGCTATAAATGGGCGGAGGTGTTATCGGCAGATGCATTTGCGTCATTTGAAGAAAATGGTATTTTCGACCGTGAAACCGGCAGTGCGTTTTTGCACAACATTCTGGAAATGGGCGGTTCTAAAGAGCCAATGGAATTGTACGTTGCCTTCAAAGGACGTGAGCCTACTGTAGATGCGCTGTTGCGCCACAGTGGAATTGCCGCCTAAACTTTGATCAAAGCTAGGATACACAGCGTAAAGGTTCTATAGTTATACAACGGTAGAACCTTATTAATTTGTTATGTCATTAGAATCATACCAGGCGATTTATGCTCGAGCTCTCAAACGCAAACGCAGTGAAGCCATCCTTGAAAGTTTACTCAATGAACCCTTACACACTCGCCAAATCGCCCAAATTGGCGATGACCGATTTTTAGCTGAGTTCACCAAAAAAGTGTTTCAATCCGGTTTTGTGTGGCGCGTGGTACGCAACAAATGGCCTGATTTTGAAGAAGTCTTTTGGGGCTTTGACATCGAGAAAATCTTGATGATGCCAGAAGACATGCTCGAGAAGAAAGCCACTGATCCGAGAATCATCCGCAACTATAGTAAGGTCAAAACAATCAAAGAAAATGCCCTGATGATCCATGACATCGCCGAACAGCATGGCAGTTTTGGCGAATTTGTCGCGCAATGGCCAAAAAACGATATTGTCGGATTGTGGGATTATTTGAAAAAACATGGCAAGCGACTAGGCGGTAATACAGGTCCCTATGCGTTGCGTTTTTTGGGCGTTGATACATTCTTGTTATCCAAAGACGTCGAAGATTACTTCACTCAACATGGCATTATTACGGGTTCAGCTCGTTCAAAACGCAGTTTAACCGCAATCCAAGGTGCGTTCTTAACTTGGCAACAACAATCAGGACGTTCCTTGACTGAGTTAAGCCAATTAGTGGCATATAGTTGTGGGGACAATTATGTGGGTGTGCAATAACGCGCTTTTTGATACAATCCTAACCCTATACATTCATAAGGAATTGCTATGAGCCAAGACACGACCACCAACGCCGACGTTACTGATGGGAAAACCCATTTTGGCTATCAAACCGTTGCGGCAGATCAAAAAGAAGCGATGGTCGCGAAGGTTTTTGACAGTGTTGCGGCCAAGTACGATATCATGAACGATGTGATGTCGCTCGGCATACATCGCTTGTGGAAGCGTTATACAATTGATATGGCCGGCGCAAGAAAGGGCATGCAGGTTCTTGATTTGGCTGGTGGCACGGGTGATTTGACGGCTAAATTCTCTCGAATTGTGGGGCCAACCGGAAAAGTCGTATTGTCTGATATCAACCCTTCGATGCTGGAGGTGGGTAAAGATAAGCTGCGCGACCAAGGATTAGTACAAAATATCGAATACGTTGAAGCAAATGCCGAGGACTTACCGTTTGCTGATGACCAGTTTGATATCGTAACCATGGCATTTGGTTTGCGTAATGTGACCAATAAAAATAATGCACTTGCATCAATTTACCGAGTCCTCAAACCAGGCGGCCGGCTATTAGTGTTGGAGTTTTCTAAACCAACCAATCCCGGATTGGCCAAAGTATACGATGCGTATTCGTTCCATCTGTTACCCAAAATGGGAGAGCTCATAGCGAATGACGCAGAGAGTTATCAATACCTTGCCGAGTCTATTCGCATGCACCCCGATCAAGATACTCTGGCTCAAATGATGCGTGATGCTGGGTTTGATAGTGTCGATTACACCAACTTGACTGGTGGTATTGTTGCCTTGCATAAAGGGTTCAAATTTTAATGCTATGGCGTCAATTTTTGGCTGAATGTTTGAGTCTTGGCACGAACCAAGTTCTCAATCTTGAACCTGAACAACGCACGGCCTTTGCCTCATTATCAGGACACTCATTACAGATTGTGTTGTTGCCTATCGAGTTCCCAATCGCCTTATATTTTACTGATAAAGCGATTGATATTCAGTTGCCACCGAAGCCGTTAGTTGATGATGCTGTGGATTGTACTGTCAATGTAGCTTTAAGTGCCTTAGATAAAATTCGAGATACCAGTCAGTTAACGGCATTAATCAAAGCCGATAAATTGGATATTCAAGGTGACTTAGGGATACTGCAAAAACTCAATACGGCGATGCAACAGGTGTCTTTGAATTGGGCAAGCGTGTTAACACCAGTATTTGGTGAGACATTAACTTCGCAATTACTCAACTTTCACGAAGCCCGATTAGCTGAATTTAAACAGCACGTCGAAGCGGTTCAAATCACCTTGGCAGAAGGGCTTATCGAAGAAAAAAAACTCATCGCCCCAGCCATTTTTGTTGCTGACTTTTGTGATGAGGTCAGTCAGATCCGTATTGATACCGACCGCTTGCAGGCGCGTATCACCCGCTTAGAACAACAACGGAAGACCAATGGCGAGTAAACGTTTTTATCAAATCACCAAAGTCATTTTGCAATACGGTTTGGATGATTTAATTCCTGCCCATTGGATCCCTTGGTATGCGAAGATCGGGCGTCACAGCATTTTTTGGTTACGCAATCGCCACAAACAACGCAGTCGTGGGGAACGCTTGCGGCTTGCACTTGAATCACTAGGTCCTGTGTTCATAAAATTCGGGCAAATGTTGTCCACAAGACGCGATTTGATTCCGTTAGACATCGCTGATGAACTGGCGATTTTGCAAGATAACGTGTTGCCGTTTGATGGCGAAATAGCCTTACAGTCTGTGCTAAAAGAATTGAAACTAAACAGTGTGGATGAGCTGTTTAGCGAGTTTTCGATTACACCAATGGCTTCCGCTTCGATTGCTCAAGTTCACGGTGCCAAACTGAAAGCTTGTGGTACCGATGTGGTGGTCAAAGTCATTCGTCCCAATATTGCTCCTATTATTGAATCAGACGTGGAATTATTGCGTGCGATTGCTGCGGTGGTACAAAAGTGGTTACCAGATGGTAAGCGCATGCGGCCAGTTGAGGTCGTTGAAGAATACCAAAAAACCATTTTTGATGAGCTTGACTTGGTCCGTGAGGCGACCAATGGCATGCATATCAAACACAATTTCAAAGATTCACACTCTTTGTATGTACCGCATTTTTATACTGATTATTGCACGCAAAATGTCATTGTTATGGAACGCATCTATGGCACACCGGTTGCGGATGTTGACTCGCTGTTAGAGCAGGGGGTTAATATGAAACTTCTTGCTGAACGCGGGGTAGAGGTGTTTTTTACTCAAGTCTTTCGCGATAGTTTTTTCCATGCGGATATGCACCCCGGGAATATTTTTGTTGGCTTAGACCGTCCACATGATCCATATTACATTGGCATCGATTATGGCATTGTGGGCACGTTAAACGCACAAGATAAACATTACTTGGCCGCGAATTTTATTGCATTTTTTAATCGCGATTATCGCAAAGTGGCTGAACTTCACGTCGATTCGGGGTGGGTGCCGAGCGATACGAATGTGGATGATTTAGAGGTTGCGATCCGTGCGGTGTGCGACCCCATTTTCCAAAAGCCACTAAACGAAATCTCATTTGGTCATGTACTGTTGCAGTTATTTAACACTGCGCGACGCTTTAATATGCAGGTGCAACCGCAACTGGTGTTACTGCAAAAAACCTTGTTGTACGTGGAAGGGCTTGGGCGACAGTTGTATCCACAACTCGATTTGTGGGCGACGGCCAAACCGTTTTTAGAAAACTGGATGAATGAGCAAATAGGCTTTAAAGCATTCTTCTCCAAAGTTCAGCAAAATGCGCCTTACTGGGTTGAAAAATTCCCGACAATGCCCGATTTGTTTTTTAATACCTTACAGCAACTCAAAGGCCTTCCAGAACGTGAAGAGAAACTGTTCCTCAAACAGCGCAGGCAACAGCGTGAATACCAAAAATCGACATTGTATGGGATGTTAGGTTCAACGTCTTTTGTTTTGGCGCTATTATTGTTTATCAATGATAAGCCGTGGTATTACGATGCCAGTGCGGTAGTAGTCGGGGTGTTATTTTGGCTAAAAGCTGCAGTGAAAACTCGATTTTTGGATGATGATTAGGTTTTAGAACTGGAAATTAGCATTGTCGCCAAAGAACCCCTCAAAGCGCAATGCTAGGCCATAAGAGCGACGAAAGTCTTCTTCTTTTAACCAGAGCACAAACGGCTCAATTTCAAAAAATAACCAAGGGCGCAGCGGATTACTGCGCAGTTTCGCACTCATATAAATATGCTCAGTATGCATGTTTGGCCTCGAGAAACCTTGAGCATAAGCATTCAGTACAAATGTTGATTGAGCCGACAAGCGATAGTATCGCTGAGCTTCAATGTTCCACTTGAACCGATTGGTCTTATCCTCAAAATACCAGCGATGACTGAATCGGTCTAACTTAGTACCAGTGCGTTCTAACAACAATGAAGCCCCAGCTTCGGTACCCCAACCATCTCGGTTATAGTAATAGACTCGACCTTCATATAACAAATTCATTTTTGGTGAAAAGCGATGATAGTCTTGGTATGTACTGCGGGCAAATACTTGGTCACGTCGCCCAAAACCCACGCGATAGCTGATTTTGTCATTGCGTGGACTAAAGTACCTTAATGCGAGAGTGGTGTTATCTTTTTGAGTTTGCAGTTCTCGACTGACATTCAGTGCGTCATCTAGGTAATTATCCTCATCATCACTGAGTAACACATCCACTTTATGCTTCAATGATGGCAGTCGCAATCCTATTTTGAATCTCGGTTCGATATTACTCCAATCTCCACTGCGTGGCTCCCAGCCTAAGCGTACCTTACCGTACGCACTTGCCTTATCACTCGGTAAGTCAGTTGGAGAAAACCAGGCATCTAACGTCTGAGCTTGTAAATGAAAGGTTTGGGTAATATTGCGTTGCCAGTCGTCAAACCATTGTTCATCGGTGTTCGATAAGTGGGTGAAAGGCGCTTCTGTGGGGTAAGACTTGGCTGGACTCTCATTTGCCGAAGCAGAGTTAAAAACAACACCAAATACGCAATACGCCAGCACACTGATGCAGCGTAAAAGCTTCATTGAGGTAAGACATGTTTTGCAACGATTCATTTTAATACTATATCAGTCGTAACAATTGAAACATAATGTTTATTTCACATGAAATCTACTGATAACTCACATATAATCATAGCAATTCAATTGTTTAAAGGGATCCGACATGGGCGGAATTAGCATATGGCAGTTACTGATCATCGCATTAATTGTGATTTTGTTATTTGGAAGCAAAAAGCTAAGAGGCTTGGGCGGTGACCTTGGTGACGCTGTGAAAGGTTTCAAAAAAGCGGTCAATGAAGACAATAATGATGCTGACTTCACGCCCGAGCAGCTCGAAGCGCAACAAAAACAACAAGCACAAGCAACCAAGAAAACTGAGCAAAAAGACTAGTGTTTGATATTGGTTTTTGGGAGCTTCTTGTCATAGGTATTATGGCGCTGTTGGTTTTAGGCCCACAGCGTTTACCCGGTGCCATCCGCAGTACGTTAGGGACGGTGCGAAAAGTCAAACAAGCAGCATCAGGATTTAAATCTGAAATGGAAGAACAATTACGGATCCATGAGTTGCACGAAAACCTGCGCAAAGCTGAAGAACAAGGCTTCAAAAACCTCGATCCTGAATTACAAAAAAGTGTTGATGAACTCAAAGCCGCGGCTCAATCTGTACATCAACCTTACAAATCTTCTACGGTAAACCCCCTCGAGCCCGAACAAGATGACAGAAAGCAATAACCTCATCGCCCATCTGATTGAACTCAGATCGCGCATTTTGAAAATGCTACTGAGTGTTTTAGTGGTCTTTCTGGCTCTGGCATATTTTGCGCAAGACATCTATCACTGGCTCGCCAGTCCTTTACTTGCGGTTATGCCAGAAGGCAGCAATATGATTGCCACCGATGTGGCATCGCCTTTTTTTACACCGTTTAAACTGACTATAGTAGTGAGTTTTTTTATTGCAATCCCATATATTCTTTACCAGTTATGGGCGTTTATTGCACCGGGACTTTACCGTAACGAAAAGCGACTCGTCGCACCTTTACTGCTTACCTCCACACTTTTATTTTATGGCGGAATGGCTTTCGCATACTATATTGTATTTCCTTTGGCCTTTGCCTTTTTTAGTTCAGTGGCACCGGAAGGTGTCGTCATTAGCACCGATATCAGTAGTTATCTTAACTTTGTTCTCAAAATTTTGTTTGCGTTTGGTGTGTCGTTTGAAATCCCAATTGTGATTATTGTCATGCTGTGGACCGGCGCTACAACAGCGGAAAATCTTCGGGCCAAACGTGCCTATGTGATTGTAGGTGCATTTGTGATCGGTATGTTGATGACGCCACCGGATGTTATTTCGCAAACTTTATTGGCCGTACCCATGTGGTTACTCTATGAATTAGGCATCATTGTTGGTAGCATCTATACCCGAAAGGCGTCAGATACAAGCGACACCCAAGACGCCTGAGATATGATAATAATAACGTTTTCAGACTAGAAAAAAGTGAAAGAGCCGCTTATGTTACGCAAACCAATTATTCTAATGACCATTGCATGGTCAACTCTTGTTCTACCACAATCAGTTTATGCTGATCAATCCGTTGCTGAAGCAGTAAAACAATGCGCACAAACCCAAAATAGCTTACAACGCTTAGTGTGTTTTGATGGCATTGCTTCGCGTCTACAAGATTATTCAGATGACGTTCTACCACGAGCTCGAGTAACGCCCAGTGCCCCTGCTAATGTAGCAGCCCAAGTACCACCTGCGACCTCAGCAATGCCAACAAGCCCTGCAAATGCAGCGGATTTGCCGTTTGAACCAAACAATAGAGTGGAGGACTTTGGTCGCGTCGAAATCGTCAAAGACACTTTGTTAGCCTCAGTTACTGCGTTGACATACGACCGTAACGATTATTTTACAGTAACGCTCAATAACGGCCAAATGTGGCGCCAAACCGAAGTCAGTCGGATTAAAATCGATGTGGGTGACCGCATTGAAATTGAAGAAGGCGTCTTTGGCAGTTTTATTTTGACTTCTGAGGCTTCGAACCGGACGGCAAGAGTGAAGCGAGTGAAATAGTTCATGGCTGTAAAATTGACTTTCCCCAACTCGCGTCCACGTCGTTTACGATTAAATGACAATATCAGAGCGTTAGTGCAAGAACACAGTTTGTCGGTAAGCGACTTTATCTATCCCATGTTTGTCAGAGAAGGGGAAGGTGAAATTGAGCCAATTACGTCAATGCCGGATGTGTATCGTTATTCTATAGATACTTTGTTAGTTCGCCTTGCCGATGTGGTGGCACTTGGTATTCCTGCGATTGCTTTGTTTCCAGTTACACCTATGTCAGCTAAATCATTGGATGCCGCAGCAGCGTTTGCTACCGATGGCCTTGCCCAACGTGCAGTTCGGGCTATTAAGGCTCAATTTCCAGATCTTCTGGTCATTACCGATGTAGCATTAGATCCGTTCACTACCCATGGACAAGACGGAATTATTGATGACTCGGGTTATGTACTAAATGACGAAACAACCGAGATTTTGGTTAAGCAAGCCCTATCTCATGCCCGAGCCGGGGCCGATGTCGTAGCGCCTTCCGATATGATGGATGGGCGAATTAGGGCAATCCGCGATGCCCTAGAAGCTGAACGCTTTATTCACACCAATATTATGGCCTATTCAGCCAAATATGCGTCTAGCTATTATGGGCCGTTTCGTGATGCGGTCGGCTCAGCTAGCAATCTAAAGGGTGGGAACAAATTCACTTATCAAATGGATCCGGCTAATTCAGATGAAGCTTTAAAAGAAATCGCGTTGGATTTGCAAGAGGGCGCGGATATGGTCATGGTCAAACCGGGAATGCCATATTTAGACATCGTTCGTCGCGTAAAAGACGAATTCAAAGTACCAACCTTTGCCTATCAGGTGAGTGGTGAATACGCCATGCACCAAGCTGCTTTTGCTCAAGGCTGGTTGCAACGTGAAGCAGTAATTCTTGAATCACTGCTGTGTTTTAAGCGCGCTGGAGCGGATGGAATATTAACGTATTTTGCAGCCCAAGCCGCAGAGATATTACAAAATTAGGGTTATTACACCGCTGCGATTTCAATGCTTTCAATAGTCAAATGCCATTTTGCTTTGTGTTGTAACCAAGCTTCGTTAGCTAGTTCAGCTTGCACTAGTTTGTTGTTGTTTAACCACATTTGGTCAATCTGAATGGTCCAACTATCATCTTGTATGGCTAACCTGATGTTGGCGTCGTGGAGTAAACTCGGGGCATGGTTGCGTTTTATATGTAATATGGTCGCAAGCCGTAATATTCTGATCATTGCCAATATGTCTTTACTCAAACTTGCCGGAAAACCATCACTACAGAAAAGGTTAACATCACCTTTGTGATTGCCAATGATTGCGGCGATGCATTCTTTTTGTAACTTGGTGAATCCGGCTAATTCATGGTGCATTAAGATATATTGAGCATGCACTTGTTGGTTTTTGTAGCCGATGTGCAAGCCAATCTCATGTAACATGCCAGCGGTATACAACAAGGTGCGGCTGTCGAGGGAGCAGATATTACTTTGTTCACAAAACTGTTGATATAAGCCAAGGGCGGTATGCGTAACTTGTTGTGCTTGTAATGGTTGAATATGAAATTGTTTGACGCAACGTGTTATGGTTTGATGGCGGCGATCATCTAAAGGTTGGTCTTCGATCATTCCGTAAATCAGTCCTTCTCGAAGAGCTCCGCCTGCTAGATTCATTGAATCAATATCCAAGCTTTCAAATAAGGCAATCAAAATGGCGAGGCCACTAGGAAAGATAGCTTGTCTCGACTCAGCTAAACCGGTAATTTCTAGCTCATCTAGATGGTTATATGCTGTACACTGACGCTTTAGTTCATCTAAATAGCTAAGGCGTATTGCATCTTTATTACCCTGTCCTTGTAATATCTCGACGATGGCTTGTGGAGTACCAGATGCCCCTAAACACAAGTCAAAATCAAAGCATTTAAATGATGCTAGATGTGGCTGAAGGATTTTTTTTGCTGAATCGATGGCTTGTGTAAACGCCTTACCACTGATTTCACCATTAGCAAAATAGCGTTCAGTGAAAGTGACACAACCCATGTCGAAGCTGTGCAAATGAATGGGAACCGTATCTCTACCAAGGATCACCTCAGTACTTGCTCCACCAATATCAATGACCAAAGTGTTACCCTTGGTCGCAGAGGTAAATGCTACCCCGCGATAGATTTCTTCAGCCTCTTCAAGCCCAGAGATAACGTTGATTTTGTGTTCGAGGATCTGCTCAGCTTGAACCACAAACTGTTGTGCATTATTAGCCAAACGCAAGGTGGCGGTTGCGACGATTTTGATGTTTTGCGCAGGAATGTCTTTTAAGCGGTCTGCAAAGGTGTGTAAACAGTCCCATCCGCGTTGCATAGACTCTTCTGACAACATATTCTGGGCATTGAGTCCTGCAGCGAGTTGGACTTTTTGTTTTACTTTGGAGACGATCTGCACATTGCCGTTTACCACGTGGACCACCACAAGATGAAAGCTATTCGAACCCATATCAACGGCTGCGAAGTATTCACCTTGAGGTTGTAACGTGGTCAAATCTTGATGTCGCATAAGCTTTTTTGTATTTTTTGAAGGGCTATTTGTTAGCCCTTGGTTTGCGATGATTTGGCTTTCCATGGCGCTTCCTTGTCGTTGGTTTGGGGGCTTTTATGTCCGTTAAAAGCATTTCAGCATCATATTCACTTACTGGTATTTGATGATCAATATACTCCTCTATAGCGGGTAAATTCAAGGCGTATTTTTCACAGGCAAAACTAATGGCGTGTCCAGTCTCTCCTGCACGACCTGTACGACCAATGCGATGGACGTAATCTTCCGCATCATCAGGTAGATCATAGTTAAAGACATGGGACACTTTGTTTATATGAAGTCCACGAGCAGCCACATCAGTGGCGACTAAAAAGTCCAAATGCCCTTGAGTAAATTGTTGTAGTATTTGTAAGCGTTTCTTTTGCGGCACATCACCACTAAGTAAACCTACTCTGTGCCCATCTGCTTTGAGCCAAGCGGTGACATTTTCACACTCGTGTTTGGTGTTGGCAAAGACCACAGCACGATCTGGCCATTCATCTTCGATCAGCGTCAACAGCAAGCGCATTTTGTCCTGGCCTGACGGATAGAACAACTCTTCTTGAATGCGTTCACCGGTTTTTTGTTCTGGTGCAACCTCAACATGAGTAGGGGTGTTCATATGCTCATATGCGAGCTCCTGGACACGAAAACTTAAGGTTGCTGAAAACAACATACTCAAGCGTTGCGAGGGTTTTGGCATACGGCGAAACAAAAATCGAATATCTTTAATAAAGCCCAGGTCGAACATACGATCTGCTTCATCGAGAACGGCAACTTCGATATGCTCTAAGCTGAAAGCTCCTTGCTTGTAAAAATCGATAATCCGACCAGTTGTCCCAATAATGATATCGACACCGTTTTGTAATTGTTGACGTTGATTTTCGTATCCTTCGCCACCATATATCAAGCCACAAGATAGGCTAGTTTCTTGACTAAGTATTTTAGCATCACTGTGTATTTGGACGGCTAACTCACGAGTTGGAGCCATGATGATTGCTCTAGGTTTGCCATGAGTTGTCTCTTTTTCGAGCAATTTATGATAGGTTGCTACTAAAAAAGCAATGGTTTTGCCCGTTCCTGTTTGCGCTTGACCCGCAACGTCATTGCCTGCCAACAATGGGGGCAGTGCCATCGCCTGAATCGGTGTGCAGTGTTCAAAATTAGCTTTATTTAAAGCACTTTGTACCTTAATATTGATTGGCAAATCTTGGAATCGAGTATCTGTTAAGTGAGTGTTTTGCATAATTTATTATGTTTTGACCTTGCATTATAATCAGATTCTTATAAAACTATGGTGAACAATTACTAGTTCATCTACATTGGAGAAAAGAATGAGCGACAAAATTATCACATTGTCTGATGATAAGTTCGAAGCAGATGTTATCAATGCTGAAGGCCCAGTCCTAGTTGATTTTTGGGCTGAATGGTGTGGCCCATGTAAAATGATTGCCCCTATTTTATCTGAAATTGCTGAAAGTTACGACGGTAAAGTCACAGTCGCTAAACTCAATGTTGATGAAAACAGTGAAACACCCCCTAAATATGGTATTCGCGGTATCCCAACCTTGTTGTTATTTAAAGGCGGTAGCGTTGTAGGAACTAAAGTTGGCGCATTATCTAAAACTCAATTAGAAGAGTTTTTAGCAGAACATATTTAATGTTTTAGTTCTGCAAAGCTCAGTCAAACCCCTCGTGCATCGAGGGGTTTTGCATTTCTGTTACAAAATACTTGTACACACATAAATTAAGTGTTAACTTTATTTTTATGACTCAAGCAAGAGTTACACAGTACATCCTTCAACGCCTGTACTGTGCTATTCCCTGTTCTTAACCATAAATACTTTCAAGCTTAATAGCTAACCTACTTGCAGACCTATTCAACTATGAATCTTACCGAATTAAAAAACAAACCCATCAGTACCCTTGTTGCCCTTGCCGAAGAAATGGGCATTGAAAATATGGCGCGAGCTCGCAAACAAGACATTATCTTTTCAATCCTTAAGACGCATGCCAAAAGCGGAGAAGATATTTTCGGTGATGGGGTATTAGAGATACTGCAAGATGGCTTTGGATTTTTGCGCTCGGCTGACTCTTCGTATCTAGCGGGTCCTGACGATATTTATGTTTCACCTAGTCAAATTCGTCGTTTTAACTTGCGCACCGGTGATACGATTTCTGGGAAAATTCGCCCCCCAAAAGACAGTGAGCGTTATTTTGCATTGCTCAAAATTCGCGAAGTCAACTATGACAAGCCTGAAAACTCGCGCAATAAGATTTTGTTCGAAAACTTAACGCCGCTGCATGCTAATGAGCGTTTGACCATGGAGCGTGGTAACGGTAGTACCGAAGACATTACTGCACGTGTATTAGATTTAGCATCGCCGACCGGTAAGGGTCAACGTGGTCTGATTGTTGCGCCACCTAAAGCGGGTAAAACCCTTTTACTTCAAAATATCGCGCAATCAATCGCGGCTAATCATCCTGAGTGCACCTTAATGGTACTGTTAATTGATGAGCGTCCGGAAGAAGTTACCGAGATGCAACGTCTGGTACAAGGTGAGGTGGTTGCATCAACGTTTGATGAGCCTGCTAATCGTCACGTTCAAGTGGCTGAAATGGTTATCGAAAAAGCCAAGCGCTTAGTAGAGCACAAAAAAGACGTAGTTATTCTGTTAGACTCGATAACTCGCCTTGCTCGTGCTTACAACACAGTAATACCTTCATCAGGTAAAGTCTTAACGGGTGGTGTGGATGCGAACGCATTACACAAACCAAAGCGTTTCTTTGGTGCTGCTCGCAACGTCGAAGAGGGTGGGAGCTTGACTATTATTGCAACGGCATTGATCGATACCGGCTCTAAGATGGATGAAGTGATTTACGAAGAATTTAAAGGTACGGGTAATATGGAATTACACCTGAACCGTAAAATCGCTGAGAAGCGAGTCTTCCCGGCAATTGACTTCAACCGTTCTGGTACTCGCCGTGAAGAACTACTCACCTCTCAAGAAGAACTGCAAAAAATGTGGATTTTGCGAAAAATCGTGCATGAAATGACGGAAATTGATGCAATGGAATTCCTTATTGGCCGCTTGGCGATGACCAAAACAAATGATGAGTTTTTTGAGGCCATGAAGCGTCAAAAAGGTTAAGTTATTTATTGCATAACCCCAAAAACCAAAAGCCCCTCACATTGAGGGGCTTTTTGGTTGTGTAAATAAGTTAAATTTGAGCGTTTTGCTGTTGTCCGACAATTTGCAGGTGAGATTTAAAAGCGGTTAATACCCCACTAGATGGGCGACTCATAACTGAAACTGCATGCCAGTGACTGACAAGAGGAAAATCAATGATGTTGAGTTCTTGAACTCGATGTTTATCAGTTTGGGCAATGGTGTGCTCTGAGAGCACCGAAATACCAATACCAGAATGCACAGCGAGTTGAATTGCTTCATTACTTTCGATAACTAATGCATCTTTTAAAAGCACATTGTTTTGTTCGCAATATCGATTGAACGTGGAAAAGGTATTTGAACCTTCCTCACGCAACAAAAATGTTTGCTCAGCTAATGCTGAAAGGTGGCAGTGATTAGGGCCACTATATTCTAGTGGTGCAACCACTTTCAACCGGTTTTGCATAAATGGGGTCACCTCAACTTCCAAGTTCTCAGGAACATTGGCAACGATATATAGGTCATCATGCTGTTCACTCATTCTCGCATCAATTTGTGATGAATTTCCAACTTTTACTTGAACATAAACGTCGGGATATTCTTTGCAGAAAGTCTTGAGTATTTGTGGCACAAGGTATTTGGCAGTAGATACCACTGCAACCTTAAAAGTACCCGCTTTTTGGCCCTTTAATGCATGAATATGGTTCTGTAAACTGCGTTGTGATTCCATTACGGAAGTGGCACACTGATAGACCGCGCGACCTGCATCGGTAAGCGCGATTGAACCATGGTGAGTCTCGAGTAATGTTATGCCATAAATCTCACTGAGTTTCTTCAGTTGCAGAGAAACGGTTGGTTGCGATAATGACAGTGCGGTTGAGGCCGCGGTAATAGAACCGCTTTCAACGACACACTTAAACACTTCAAGTAATCTAAAGGTTACGTTATTCATATCATTTATTATTATTGCAACCATCATAAAAGTAAATAGTGTATTTCTTAAACACCTCTCTTTTTTTTATCAAATTGGGATTTTTCGAGACAAATGTTTCAATTCCCTGTTTATTCTTGATAAAATGACCTGCTTTCAAACATTGTCACTGTTGTAATCAGTGGTAACTCAATAAGAGATAAGATATGGCACAAGTTGCTATTGTAATGGGTTCTACTTCAGATTGGCCCACCATGCAGAAAGCCGCAGAAATGCTCGAGTCCTTTGGTGTATCGTATAAAGCACAAGTCGTTTCGGCTCATCGCACTCCTGAATTATTAACTGAATTTGCTAAAACGGCAGAAGCGGAAGGTTATCAAGTCATCATCGCTGGTGCGGGTGGCGCTGCACATTTACCTGGAATGATCGCGGCACACACACATCTTCCTGTGTTCGGTTGCCCTGTACGTTCGAGTCAATTAAATGGTGTGGATTCCCTACTCTCAATTGTACAGATGCCGAAAGGCGTTGCCGTAGGCACGCTAGCGATTGGTGAAGCCGGCGCTGCTAATGCTGGATTACTCGCAGCGCAAGTCATTGCATTGAACAACACCGCAGTAAGACATGCCATTATTGAATTTAGACAGCAACAAACCGAGACCGTACTCGCCAACGGGCAACTGGAGCTATAACAGCATGCAAGTTCTAGTATACGGCTCAGGTCAATTGGCGCGGATGATGTATCTTGCTGGTGCGCCTTTATCAATAGATGTCAAGGCCGTAGATGTCGCGACTAAAGCGGTTGTTCACCCAGTCAGTAAGGCTGTGTTGGGCACTGATTTAGAGCAATATATTGCCGATGCGGATGTGTTGACGGTTGAATTTGAACACGTTCCAGAAGATTTGTTAGCACAAGCCAGTGCATCTGGGAAGCTAGCTCCAAATATGCCTGCTATTTTGATCGGCGCTGACCGAGTCAGAGAAAAAGCACTGCTCGACAAATTAAATATTCCCAACTGCACTTATGAAGTTATCACAGATGTTAAACAGCTAGACGGGATCGAATCTCGTTTGGGTGAGCGTATTATTTTTAAAGCTTCACGCGATGGTTATGATGGATATGGACAGTGGCGTGCCAAATCTGCAGCAGATTTGCCATTACTTGCCGCCAAATTTGTTCAGTTGGATCTGCAGTCGGTGCCAATTGTTGCGGAACGCATGTCCGATTTTTCTCGTGAACTTTCTTTGATTGGAGCTCGAAACGCCTCAGGTGATGTGGTGGTCTATCCTTTATCTGAGAACACGCACTACGAAGGCCAGTTGCACCTATCCGTCGCACCTGCTCCTGAGTACACGGATGAGCTTGCTGAACAAGCGCTGTCTATCTTTACTAAAATTGCCAACGAATTGGATTATGTCGGTGTGCTGGCAGTGGAATTGTTCCAGGAGGGTAATACGCTTTTGGTGAATGAACTCGCACCACGAGTTCATAATTCAGGGCATTGGTCCATGCATGGTGCGCATACCTGTCAGTTTGAAAATCATTTGCGTGCAGTGTGTAACTTACCACTAGGTTCGACTCAAGCAAGGACGGTGAGCGCAATGATAAACATCATTGGTTGCGACAACCTAGGTCCAGCTGCATTAGAAATGGAAGATGCACATCAGCATTGGTATGGTAAAGCAGTGCGAGCAAAGCGCAAAATGGGGCATATTAATGTCAATGCTGATTCGTATGCCGACTTGGGGCAAAAATTACTAGACTTGAACGGTCAGTTTCCCTCAGAATATTTTCCTGAACTTGGCCCACAGGCTCAATTATTACTGGTAAAGTAATCTGAGTCGTTGAGGTTCGTAAGTTGAGCCGTTCACTAATAAGGGAAATAACATGTCAAGATTGCTATGCTCTATAAGTATACTGTCAGTTGTCACATTGGCAGCCGCCTGTTCACCTCAGCAAGAATCACATTCTCACGCGCAGCCTTCACCTCAACATCATGCTCATCAAGCAACAGCTGTTGTGGATATGTCGACACTGCCCGAAGGACTTACGCTCTCTGATGTACGAATACGAGCCGCATTTTCAGGCGCAACAACTGGAGCTGCGTATGTCACTATCAACAATAATACTGAAGATGATGTGCATTTAACGTCAGTATCTGTTAGTGAAGATATCGCAATGAAGGTAGAAATCCATGACATGCGTATGGAGGGAGAAATGATGCAGATGTTTGAACTAGAAGACGGGGTCATAATCCCTGCAAAATCTCAACTTCAGCTACGTCCGGGTGGAAAACACATCATGTTGATGGGATTGGCAACTGAATTGAGTGAAGGCAAATCGCTTGAAATGACATTGAAGTTTGCACAACATCCAGCTCAAACTGTTTTGGTTCCAGTAGTTAGAATGTAAACTCAGACTTATTGAGAAACGTATAAGAATAATACTACTGCGATAGGACGGATAAACGATGCGATTCATTTCTTTTTTGTGTTTATTAATGAGTGGGATCACACTGGCTGCACCAGAAGTTACCACAAAAACCATAACTGATGGATTGGAACATCCCTGGGGCGTTGCGCCTTTACCTGATGGACGGTTTTTAGTCACAGAACGTCCTGGTTACATTACCTTAGTCGAACGAGATGGGGCGAAAACGCGTTTGACAGGTGTGCCTGAGATCACTGCAGAGCGCCAAGGTGGCGCATTAGGCATCACCTTGGATCCCGATTTTGAAAAAAACCAAACGTTTTACGCATGCTTAGTGATTGCGGATGCCTCGGGCGCGACATCTTCAGAAATACATAAAGGACAGTTAAAGGGAGCACAATGGGTTAATGTGAAACCTATTGTGATTGCTCAACCAAAAGATAAGTCTGGTTTCCATTTTGGTTGTCGACTTGCTTTTGCAGAAGATGACTCTTTGTATGTTGGGTTAGGTGATCGCTGGGTTGGTATGGAAAAAACCCAAGACTTAGATAATCATTACGGTAAAGTATTAAGAGTCACAAAAGATGGCAACCCCCATCCGCAGAACCCTTATCTGGATAGTGCTGTGCCTGAAGTATTCTCAATTGGTCACCGTAATATCCAGGGTATGGCTTGGCACAGTAAGTACTCACAAATGTGGGCTCACGAGCATGGACCGAAAGGCGGAGATGAGATCAATATTTTACGAGCAGGCGCTAATTATGGCTGGCCAACCATCACTTATGGCGTCAACTATAACGGTACGCCGATTACTGACAAGACCAAGCAAGAAGGTTTAGAACAGCCATTACATTATTATGTTCCTTCCATTGCTCCAAGTGGAATGGCTTTTTATAAAGATGATTTACTGATGGGCTCTTTAAAGTTTCGCTACCTAAATTATGTCGAACTCAAAGAGGGTAAGGTGGTTGCTGAGCATGAATTACTCAAAGACCTGGACGCTCGTATTCGCGACGTAGTAGTTCATAATGAGCAAGTTTTTGTGGTAACTGATGAAGTCAATGGGCGTCTGTTGGAAATAGTCTTTCAATAAGCTCTCTAAAACACAATTGATTGAATACTTGCAGGCTCATCAGCAAAGCAATGTTCGGATGTGAATTCAAGCCACTCATTCGTTGCGGGGTGAGTAAGTCCTAATTCACCTGCATGCAGGTGCATTCTTTCAATGCCAATACGGCTGGCTTCAGATGAATACAGCCTATCGCCCAAAATCGGATGTCCCAAACTGAGCATGTGTACTCGTAACTGATGCGAGCGACCTGTTTTGGGTTCAAGCCGTACTAAACTGGTTTTATCATCACGACTGATCACACGGTAGTGGGTAAGCGAGGCTTTACCAGTTTGGTAACAAATTTTTTGCTTAGGACGATTCGGCCAATCCACAATTAAAGGCGCATCACATACCCCTTCATCTTCAATGGGATGACCTAAAACCCGTGCGTAATATATTTTATGAGTGTTTCTTTCGGCAAACTGTTTACCTAGGTTGGTACTGGCTGTTTTGTGCATAGCAAGAACCATTAGCCCAGAGGTTGCCATATCCAACCGATGAACGATATACGCTTGCGGGAAGACGGTATTGACACGTTTTTGGATACTGTCTTGATGTGCATCACCACGCCCACGTACCGATAGAATCCATGCTGGTTTATCAACGACCAATATATCATCGTCTTGATAGATGATCTTCAGATAGGGCACCATCGGCGGTTGGTAGTTAAAAAAAGCCATGACAGCAAACTCGTTATTGTGGGTTATTGACAAGGACACGTATCGAGTCAAGGTTGACTGGTGCGTTTTCGATTTGCCAGCATGCCTCGCGCAACTGTGCCTCTAATATACTGATTTCTTCAGGTCTTACAGCTGGGTTGATATGTTGCAAATAGTGCAAACGTTCCAGCTCGGTCCCGAGTGTTAATTGCATGTGTTGGAGAGCGTTATTCTTAATGTGCACTGCTTGTTCTAAGGCAGTGTTTTCGCACGTCCTTATGGCTTGTTTAATTTGGGCTGCCAAGGCGGTGATCAGTTTGGCTGCGATGACTTTTTTGACTCTGTGAATCGACTCAACAGTCTCATTGAAGATTTGATTTGCATGATCACAGCTCACAACAAAACTTTGCGGAGTCAAATAGGGGTTGTGCTCAGCTTGAGATGCTGCTTGTATCACAAATTGACATTGCACAATAAACGCCCCAACCGGTTTATTACTATCTGAAAATAGACCGATGCTGGCTTTCCCTGTGTTATCACTGAGTAATGTTGCCATTAGTTCACGCACGAATGGATGTTCAAAACTGATAAAATGATAGTCTTCTCTAGCGGTGGCTACGCGTCTTGAAAATGTCACCGTCATACCTTCATCCGGTAAGGTTTGTAATGGGTATAACAAATCTTCTGTAGGTTGTATGACATAGCTCACGTGATCATTGATGATAAATTTAAAGCCAACCACATCTGCCATAGAGCTTAAATACTGATAAACCTCTTCACCTTCAGCTTCATCATCAAGTGCGGCGATAATGTCTGCATGTTGGTCAAAACCTTTGGCATTAAGTTCGAGTAGTTTGTTTCTGCCTTGCTCTTGTGCCGTAACCAAGTTTTTGGTGAGTGAGGCAATATTCGGTAATTCGGCATCAAAGTCAGGATCTTGTATCAGCTTAGCCAAAGGTTGTCCGAGTTCCGTTAACACTTCATTTCCGACAGTACAGGTTTGGTTAAACGCATTCAGACCGACATCAAAAAATCGGAAAAGGCGTTCTTGCGCACTATTGCGATGAAAAGGCACAATAATTTCGACCTGACTGGTTTGCCCGATGCGATCCAGGCGTCCAATGCGTTGTTCTAACAAATCTGGATTAAGTGGCAGATCGAATAAAATAAGTTGCTGACAAAACTGGAAATTTCGACCTTCTGAGCCAATTTCTGAACACAATAGCATGGGGGCGCCATCTTCGTCATCGGCGAAGAAATGTGCCGCTCGATCCCGCTCACTAATACTCATTTGTTCATGAAATACAGGTAATGAAATACCTCTCTTGATACGGATATGTTCTGCTAATTCAAGAACGGCCCGAGCGGTTCGACAGATTAAAAGGGTTTTTCCTCGAGCATTTTGTAAAAATTCCAAAAGCCAATTGACCTTTGGATCCTGTTCAAGCCAATCTTTTACCCAATCGGTATCTTCATGAATGTGGGCAATTACTCTGTCTTTAATTGTCGTGTATTCTTCCGGGGAATCTAGTGGGTGAGCAATCACCTGTCGAGCATTAGCATGGCCAATGGCCTTGCGTGTGTTGCGATAAAATAGTCTTCCCGTACCGTGCCGATCGATGAGTTCTTGAATTAATTCAAAGACACTTTTGTCAGCAATATCTGAAATGCTTAATTCGGGCAAAAATTCATGACAACGAGCAATTAAATCGTGATCCAACTGTGTGCAAGACAATAAGGCATCACTTAAATCCGCAAGGGCTTGATAGCTAGCCTGTTCAGCATGAAATTGCTCTGCACTGGTAAACCGATTTGGATCAAGTAGCTGTAATTGTGCAAAATGGGCGTCGCTACCTTGTTGATCAGGAGTCGCAGTGAGTAGTAACACACTTGGGATGAGTTGACATAGTTTGGCAATCGCCTCATATTCGCTATTGTGAGAGCTTTGCTCGGTGAGATGGTGTGCCTCGTCGACAATTAAGCAGTCCCAAGGCGTTTCACACAGTTGTTGTAGAGCCTGAGGTTGCGCTTGTAAGGTACTCACATTGGTAATGACCCATTGAGCAGTTAGCCATGGATTGTCATTTTCATCGCTCAATGCTTCAAGTCGTTCTTCATCGAACAAAGAAAACATCATATTGATGCGGCGATGCAATTCAACCAGCCATTGGTGTTGCAATGACTCAGGAACGATGATCAAAGCTCGTTGGCAGCGACCCAGTAAGATTTGTTTGTGCAAAATCATCGCCGCTTCGATGGTTTTACCCAAGCCTACTTCATCAGCAAGGAGTACTCTTGGGGCAAAACGCTGGCCTACTTGCTGAACAATATTCACTTGATGCTCCAGTGGCGTCATCCGTGCACCCAATAGGCCTATCCCAGGATGAGTGTTGTGTTTGTATTGTGCTTGGTAGGTTTGATGGCGCACATCAAACCAAGCGGTATGATTGATCTGGCCATTGAATAGGCGTTTTTCAGGTTGATTGATTTGTAAGTGATGCGCGATTTGGGTTTCAAAGAGAGTGGTACGCGCACCGTTTGGATATTCTACCTCATAGCTCATCAATCCATTGTCTTCGTCAGAGCTTATGACCTCAAAGGTACGGTTATTGATGTCTTGAGCACATTCACCGACGTCTAAGGTGAAACGCAATAAAGGAGCCGATTCGCTTGCATAGCGCGCGTCGCTATCGACAAGAGGAAAATACAAAGCGACTTGGCGTCCTTGTACTTCGGTTACTAAGCCTAATCCTAGCTCGGGTTGTTGGCTGTTAAGCCAACGTTGTCCAATCACATACATATTTTAAAACCAAATCTTTCTTATGTACCTATTATGACATCGAACGTCGGGCTTAACAAAAAAACGTGCTTTTTGTTCAAACTTGCAGTAGGGTTAAATTTGAATCTAAGTTGAGGAGTCACGGATGTCAAAAGACGCTACCAAGATTTATATATTAGATACCAATATCTTATTACACGAACCACTCGCATTTTTATCTTTCCAAGAACACGACGTCATGATCCCAATGACGGTTTTAGAAGAACTCGACCATATAAAAGACACTAAAAAAGACGTTGCTAGAGACGCTCGAGTGGCTATCCGAGCAATGGAAAATATTCTGGCGAATGCCTCACCAGAACAAATGACCGCAGGAGTCAGCTTGGCTGGACAGGGCTCCAAAGAACATGGGCCAAGTGGTCATTTATCGATTTATACGGATTTGTTGATGGAAGCCAACAAACAAGTATTTACCAGTAATGAAAACGATAATCGCATCATCAATGTTGCTTTAGACATGCAAACTACTCATCCTCAGCGCGAAGTTATCTTGGTTACCAAGGACATTAATATGCGTCTGAAAGCCAAAGGCGCAGGGATGAAGTTTGTTGAAGATTACCGTACGGATCAGCTCATTGACGATATAAAATACTTATCCACAGGATATATTAAAGTGGATGGTCGCTTTTGGGATGCTGTGAGTGATGTCGAAAGTCATACTGAGGGACGAGATACGATTCATCGGATTGCACTGTCACAACTCCCAGAGTTGTACATCAATGCATTTATTGTCGATGAGGTGAATGAATTTTGTGGCGTAGTTGAAGCAATCGATGAGACCCATGCAGAGTTACTCGATCTAGGTGTAGAGCGCTTGATGTCCCGACAAGCATGGGGGATCCACCCCAAAAATATGCCACAAGCCATGGCATTACATGCTTTGTTAGATCCACATATTGATTTAGTGATTTTGACCGGTCCAGCGGGTTCAGGTAAAACCGTATTGGCGCTAGCGGCAGCACTCGAAATGGTTGTTGAAAAAAATATGTATGACAAAATTATTGTGACGCGTTCTACACCTGAGATTGCTGAATCGATTGGATTTTTACCCGGCACGGAAGAAGAAAAAATGGCACCATGGCTATCTGCGATTACCGATTCTTTAGAAGCCTTGCATCATCAGGATGTCAATACATCTGGTTCGTTATCCTACATCATGGAAAAAGCCAACATTCAGTTTAAATCCGTTAATTTTATGCGCGGTCGAAGTATCCAAAATGCCATTGTTATTTTGGATGAATCACAAAATCTTACTGCGTCACAACTCAAAACAATCATCACTCGTTGTGGGGAAGGCACCAAATTGATTGTTGGTGGTAACTTAGCACAGATTGACAGTAATTATTTGTCTGCTGTGACATCGGGGTTAACCTATTTAGTAGAAAAATTTAAACATTTTTCTGGCTCCTCTACGATAATGCTGGATGGCGTTGTAAGAAGTCGACTAGCGGAGTTTGCAGAAAATTCGTTATAAGTTGTGAGCAGTGGCATTTTGGGGACATCTAACTAAACTTTTATCATAATTTGGTTAAAAGTATTTTCAGGCCTAGTGTCGGGTTACCGAAACAAGGACAATTTGCCTCGCAAGATTTGTCCATACATAATCCAATCGCCCAAAAAACTGTACCAAGGATGTTTAAAGGTCGCCGGTTTGTTTTTTTCAAACAATAAGTGACCAAGCCATGCGCAACCATAGCCGATCAAAGGTAAGCCCCATGCCAACACCCATTGTTGGGTAAGCAAGACATAGAACAGCAATATCAGCACTCCAGTCGAGCCAATAAAATGTAACATGCGACATTGTGGGTTGCGATGTTCTGCAAGGTAATAAGGGTAGAACTCTTTAAAGCTTGAAAAGGTCTTTTCGTTCATAGGTATTGAATGTTGTTTTTTTGAGCATATTACCAATACTGAATTGCTGTGCCAAGACTTGAGTTTTGGAATATTGCCCCCAATATTACAACAAAGATAATTAGGATTTTTATTATGCAAACCCCTCTGGCCATTACCCTTGAGAATTTTCAGCAAGTCATTTTAGAAGACAGTAAAGAAAAGTGGATTTTGTTGCAATTTTACATGCCTGAAAATCAAGCGTGTGTACAAATGACTCAGCTTTTAGCAACGGCTATACAGGGCTATGAGTCGCATTTAGTCTATGCTCAAATCAACTGTCAAAGCGAACAGCAGATTGCGATGCAATTCGGTATTCAAAGCCTACCTACAGTGATGTTAGTGAAAGATGGCCAACCTGTTGATGGCTTTGCTGGCATGTCAGATGAAGCCGGTATACAAGCATTACTGGAAAAGCATCTGCCCAAGCCGGAAGATGAGTTGTTACAAAAAGTGGCTGAGTTAGTGCATGAGGCAGACTATAGCCAAGCTTTGCCGTTGGCGAAACAAGCATTTGAATTAAACGGAGCCAATGTACAAGCGCGTTTCGTCTATGCGGATTGTTGCATTGAAACGGGGCAAGTTGAATTGGCGAAAACGCTGTTGGAGCCAGTCGGTTTGGTTGACCAAGACAACTATTATCAAGTCTTACAGGGTAAAATAGAACTCGCCGAACAAGCAGCCGAGTCACCTGAAATTAAAGCGTTGCAAGCTGCAGTCGAGGCGTCACCAAATGATCTTCAGCTCAAAATTGATTTAGCGGTGCAACTGCATTCTGCCCATCAATCAGCTGAAGCATTAGCTTTACTGTTCAGTGTCGTCCAGTGCGATATGAATTTTGGCGATGGCAAAAAAACCTTTCTAGACATGGTGAATGCCTTGCCTGATGGAGAGCCGTTAAAGTCAGAGTATCGTCGTAAAATGTACAGCCTGCTGTATTAGACCAAAAAGTCATAACAATCTACTGAACTTAGGCGTGAATTTTGTCCCGAATGTGGTAAAATCCACGCCTATTTTTTTACACACAGTAAACAGTATTGAGTTATGGCAAAGAACGTCGTCGTGCTCGGAACCCAATGGGGTGATGAGGGTAAAGGTAAAATCGTTGATTTATTAACAGAGCGTGCAACCTATGTTGTCCGTTATCAAGGTGGCCACAATGCTGGGCATACCTTAGTGATCGACGGTGAGAAAACCGTTTTGCATTTGATCCCATCGGGTATTTTGCGCGATAACGTCACTTGTGTGATTGGTAATGGTGTAGTCCTCAGCCCTGAAGCGTTATTGACTGAAATGCAAATGCTGAATGAGCGCGGAGTGCCAGTTGCTGAGCGATTGAAGATCTCTGAAGCGTGTCCGCTGATATTGCCGTATCACATTGCCTTAGATCAAGCTCGTGAAATTGCCCGCGGTGCAAAAGCCATTGGGACGACTGGTCGTGGCATTGGCCCAGCCTATGAAGACAAAGTATCACGTCGTGGTTTACGTGTAGGTGATTTGTTCAATGCCGAAGATTTTGCGGTCAAACTGAAAGACATCCTGACCTATCACAACTTCATGTTGACTGAATATTATAAAGTTGAACCAGTTGACTTTGATACGGTTTATGCGCAAGCGATGGAGTTTGCCAAGATCCTCAAGCCAATGATTGTCGACGTGACTGAGTTGTTAGATAACGCGAACAAGCAAGGTTTAGAGATTATGTTTGAAGGCGCCCAAGGTACTTTACTTGATATCGACCACGGCACGTATCCATATGTAACTTCTTCTAATACTACTGTTGGTGGTGTGGCGACCGGCGCTGGTTTTGGCCCTCTCAATCTTGATTATGTCTTAGGGATTGTCAAAGCTTATACCACACGTGTTGGTTCAGGCCCGTTCCCAACTGAACTCGATTGCGATGTAGGTCAACACTTAGGTGTTAAAGGACATGAGTTTGGTGCGACAACCGGCCGTAAACGTCGTACCGGTTGGTTTGATGCCGTGGTTATGCGTCGTGCCGTACAAATCAACTCAATTACAGGACTGTGTTTAACCAAATTAGACGTATTAGATGGCTTAGACACTCTATCGATCTGTGTTGGTTACAAAGACAAAGACGGCAATGTGTCTAATGTCCCACCAATGGCCGCTGACGGTTATGAATTGATTGAGCCGGTTTATGAAGAAATGCCAGGTTGGTCAGAAAATACTTTTGGGGTAAAAGTGTTTGAAGAGTTACCGCAAGCGGCTCGTAACTATATCAAACGTTTAGAAGATTTATGTGAAGTACCAATTGATATCGTATCAACAGGTCCTGATCGTGTTGAAACCATTGTTTTACGCGACCCATACGACGCATAATCTTCGTTTGCTATAACATCCGTCATGGTTCAGCCATTTCATCTTGCAATACCAGTCACTGATTTAGAGCAAGCTCGCCAGTTTTATGGTGAGCTTCTTGGTTGTGATATGGGGCGCAGTAGCGATCAATGGATTGATTGGAACTTCTTTGGGCATCAGCTCGTGACGCACTGTGTTGCGCAGATGCCATCTTCTCCCCAGTACAACAGTGTAGACAGTCATGCAGTGCCCGTGCCGCACTTTGGTGTCGTACTCTCTGTCGAGCAATGGCATGCGTTATGTGAAAAGGTGCGCGGCAAAGTGGATTTTGTGCTCGAACCTTATACCCGATTCGCCGGTCAAGTAGGCGAGCAACATACCATGTTCTTTACCGATCCATTTGGTAATGCATTGGAGTTTAAAGCGTTTGCTGACATGGGACAGTTATTCGCAACTGACGAATAACCCCCAGTTTTTTCAGTATGGAATTGACGTTTCACTGCTGAGCAAGTGCGACTTGCGCTTTACCCCGGCCATTGGTCTCTGATGCTGCATCGATACCGTTATCAGTTACTGCCAACAAATGAATATCACCAAAACGACTTTCTCGCACGTTGTAACCCATCTCTTCAAGTGCTTCTATGGTTTCTTCGGCCATGCCTTGGTGATGACGAATGTCGTCTTTGGGTAACAGCTGATGATGAAAACGTGGTACATCAACGGCCTCTTGAGCGCTCATTCCGTACTCTAATACATGCAAAATCGATTGATAGACGGAGCTGATGATCGTCGTGCCGCCAGGCGAACCGGTCACAACCTTGACCGCATTATTAGAATCCAACACAATAGATGGGGTCATTGATGACAGCATACGCTTTTTAGGTACAATTGCATTAGCCTCACCACCTACCGCACCAAAGAAATTGGGCACTCCCGGTTTGACGCTAAAATCATCCATTTCGTTATTTAATAAAAATCCAGCGCCTTCCACCACTATACCACTGCCAAAACCTAAGTTAATCGTCGTGGTATTTGAAACCGCATTGCCTTGCGCATCAATGATAGAGAAATGTGTTGTATCTTCGCTTTCGGGTAATCCAGGCTTCATTTTTTCGGTATCCGAAATGCCATTGCGCTTGACGCCACTGGCGCGCATCGCAATGTATTCATCCTTAATCAACTCTGCAACGGGGACATCAAAAAAATCTGGATCGCCTAAATACTCCGCTCGGTCGGCAAATACGCGTTTACCAATTTCGGCCAGTAAATGCACATATGGGGCGGAATTATGCGGATACAAAGGGGTGGATTTACCTTCATCATTATAAATTCGCGGGGCGAGGATATCGTACATTTTGAGCCATTGAGTCACTGCGATCCCCCCAGAACTCGGTGGCGGTGCGCTCAATAATGTATACTCACGCCATTGGGTTTGAATTGGTTCGCGAGCAACTGCCACGTAGTTTGCGAGATCTGCTTCAGTAATTAACCCATTGTTGTTGCGCATAAATTCAGCAATTATTTTGGCGGTCTTACCTTTATAAAAACCATCAGGTCCCAAGTCACGAATGCGTTTTAGTGTGAGTGCTAATTCGGGTTGAACAAATTTTTCACCAGCTTCAACATGCCCAAAATATTCTGGGAAATTCAAATCCAATTCGCGCTTTGCCATGCGTTCCATAAAACGTGCGACATTACGAGCGAGTTTGGGGTGCACGACAAAGCCATCTTCAGCAAGGCGTACAGCAGGCTCGACAAGCTCTGCCCACGGCAATGAGCCATGGCGCTGGTGGGCTAGCCACATACCTGCGACGGTTCCAGGGACACCGGAGGCAAGGCTATCATAGAGACTTTGTAGGCGCCGAGGATTACCTTCTTCATCTAGGTACATATCACGATGCGCCCTAGCCGGTGCCATCTCACGATAATCAATAAAATCATTTCCTTCCGGGGTATGAATCAACATGAACCCTCCACCGCCAATATTTCCAGCCTCAGGCAAGGTCACAGCCAGCGCGAACTGTACGGCAATTGCCGCATCGATAGCATTACCCCCTCGCTTCATAATGGCCATGCCCACATCTGAGCTATAGCTGTCTGGGGCGGCAATGGCCATCTGAGAGTTAGCCGAAACCGGTAAGGTGAATACGAGAGCGAGGCACAATATTATTTTTTTCATAGCCAATTCCTAATTAATCATCATGTCATCAGCAATTCGCTGATCAAAAATTCAATAAAACTCAAGATACCACCAAATACCGCATAAGGTAACTGTGTTTTTACATGAACCAATAAATCACACCAGAGACTGATACTCTCTTGTTGTCATTTCGATAAAATGAATAAGTTGTTGTGCAAAATGGGTACAGCTGGATATAAAATAGGGTATCAAATGTAATTTTACAAAATGTTTTTTATTGACTTAGGGAGTGTTAATGATGCTACCACAAGGCGTATACAGACTTCTGCATTGTTTATATGTCGCGATAACATTGTTGTTTTTTTCGGTTCAAGCCGATCCTCGCCTAGGCCAAAAACTCATGCTCGATATTCGGTATTTTTGTCAAGATGGCATAAGTATCGAATGTCGAGAACCCGTTACGGAATTACCATTAGAATTACGTGAATGGTTACAAAAATATCACATTGGCGGGGTGATTTTGTTTGCAGAAAATATTCACACGTCTAAACAGTTAATAAAGTTGACCCAAGATTTGCAGTTGAGTATGTCAGACATTGAGGCTCCGCCGTTATTTATCGCTGTGGATCAAGAAGGCGGTCGAGTAGCGCGTTTACCGCAACACGTTTTACCGGCTTTCTCTGGAAGTATGGCACTTGGCGCGACTTATGCCGGCAGTCAGGATAATTTTGCCCGTGCCGTAGCAAAGGTTCAGGCTCAAAAATTACTCAGTCACGGGATTAATGTCAACTTTGCGCCGGTGTTAGATGTGAATAGCAACCCGGAAAATCCAGTGATTAATGTCAGAGCTTTCGGCAGTGACCCAGAAACGGTGGCTGCACTTGGTAGCAGTATGGTCAAAACGTATCAAGACAATGGGATTTTGAGCGCAGTTAAGCACTTTCCCGGTCACGGTGATACTCAAGTTGACAGTCATACGGGGTTGCCTCAAGTGACGCACTCTTTATCACAAATAATGCAACAGGATATTGCGCCTTTTGCGCAGGTCATCAAAGACGCACAACCTGCATTTGTGATGACTGCACACATACAATTTCCTAACTTGGATGATACGAAATTGAGTACGATGGATGGTACTTCTATCATTGTGCCGGCCACTTTTTCCCGAAAAATTCTTCATGACTTGTTGCGAGAGCAATTAGATTTTGATGGGATTGTCATTTCTGATGCATTGGATATGGCAGGTATTGCGGATCATTTTACCTCAGAGGAAGCACTTTTGAATACATTTGCCGCTGGCAGTGATATTGCGCTAATGCCGTTTGCAATCCGTACCCCAGATGACATCGTTGCCTTCGATCGTTGGTTTCGTGCAGCTCGACAAGCATTGAGCGAGCGGATGCAAGAGACATCGTGGCAAGCGTCTTTGAGCCGTATTGCAACACAAAAAAACAGCATGCTACGCAATAAGCATTCTGCGATTACGCAGCAAATATCTGAAAAGGGAATCGATACGTTAGTGGACAACCTCGCCATGGCTAGCCTTACGGCGTTGCCTGGTTCGCAAGCCGTCACCCTAAAACCCGATGATAGGGTATTCGCGGTAATGCCCGATGACTTGCGGTGTGCTGGTTTAAGAAAAGCGTTGTATGATCAAGGCATTGTCAATCTCGAATGTATTTCGACATTGTTGGACGCATCTTTACCAGTTATATGGGACTTTGACAAATATCACTATGTTATTTTAGGCGAGTTATCACCAGCAATATCAGCAGTAGAAATGGGCGGTATGGACGATGTTTTCGCATTGCGTCAACGCACAGCCCAACGAGCATCGGCAAACGATGTTCTGCACTATATGACCTCACTATTGACAAATCAGGAGCTTGCAAAGAGAACCATTCTCATTGGACTCAGAGCACCTTATGTTGTGCGTCAACTGGCGGCACAGACGCAACCGTTAGCGACGTTTTTACTGTATGATTATCGGGTCGACGAAACGACATTTACCAGTCCGTCATTCAAATCGTTGAGTCAAATATTGACGCAAGGGCTTATGCCAACCGGAACGCTTCCGGTGGATTGAGCATTGTAGCACTCTGTACACACAAGCTGTGATTGTTTTCCTTACAAGATGATTATGCAATAAAGTATTAGGGTGAAGCGTCCCTTGCATAAAGAAAATACTTTTCTGCTTTAACCTTATACGCTTTCAACTCTATTTGCCACTTTTGTTCAAGCGCCTTTAGTTTGTCTCGATTGCCAAGAGCCATGCGTAACTCCGACGTACCAGCAAGCTTGTCAAAAAAATCAGTCGAGGTAAAAAAAGGGTCATTGTGTAGCTTACTTTGCGTAAAGGCATGTTGAATCAGACTGACATCAAAGCCGCTCAATAATGGGTTCGTTTGTTTAATCAACATTGCATGAATAGCTTGGTCTTGCCATTTGGGATATGGTGCAGCGTATGGAGTTGATATCGGCGTAATTGAAACGGTGTTGCCCGACAGTATTATCCGAGGATGCCCAATCATTTGGAAAGGAAATGGAGTACCTCTGCCGACACTGAATGTAGTTGGCTCAAGTAAACATAAGGACGCATAAAACTGAATTGCCGCAGCATTGGGTAAATTAGGGCTCGGGGGGATCGGTAACTCATACGTATCTGCTGCACTGTAATGCGCGACTGGCACAACCGTTAGAGACAAGGATTCGGCATTGGCAATCCAACGTTCTCCTTTAATCATTAAGGCTAGTTCCCCCACAGTTAACCCATGTAAAACCGGTATTGGGTGCATGCCGACAAAGGATTGCAGTTCAAGATCAAGGATAGGCCCTGCAATATGTGCAATATTAGGGTTGGGCCGGTCGAGAATGATCATGGGGATACCAAACTCCGCTGCGGCTTCCATCACATAATGCATCGTGGAGATATAGGTATAGAATCGCACTCCGACATCTTGGATATCAAAGAGAATAACGTCGATGCCTTCTAGCATGGCTGCACTTGGCTTTTTTTGTTTGCCATAGAGCGATACGATAGGTAATTGGGTCGATAGATCCACTCCGTCTAGGACGGTTTCTCCCGCACCTTTATTCCCCCGAAACCCATGTTCAGGAGCAAAAACCACACGGACATCGACCCCTTTTTCTAATAAAATATCAACTAAGTGTTGCTCGCCAACGGTTGCAGTTTGATTTACAACGAGCGCGACTTTTTTGTCTTTTAAAAGGTGTAAGTACTCACTAATTTGCGCTGCACCTAATTGATCCTGGCCGACTTGAGCCACAGCAACATGAGAGTAAACCAAATAGGCGCAACTCCAAATAAAGAGTCGCACACAATGCATGAGCATGGTCTAGTCCCTCTCTACATTGGTGGGAGATTCAAGTGCGGCGCGCAAAAATCCATGATGCTCATCCAGTAATCTGCGTGCCGTCGTGCTCTCTAATCCTGAATGCACCATTAAAATGGCCAGTTTAGCACTGTGATCGGCTGCGATGAGTGCCGCACTGGCCACATCTTCACTGCATTGAGTGGCTTGCATTACAATGCGTTTGGCGCGAGCAACGAGTTTGGCATTGCTCGCATTAACATCCACCATGAGATTTTGATATACCTTACCCAGCTTGACCATGACAGTGGTACTGATCATATTCAAAATCATCTTTTGTGAGGTACCGGCTTTCATCCGAGTCGATCCAGTGACGACCTCAGGTCCAACTGGTGCACATATAACATGTTGGGCAAGCGAGTTGATGATGCCATTAGGATTATTGCTTATCGAAATAGTAAGTGCTCGCTTTTGATTGGCATATTGCAATGCGCCAACCGCGTAAGGCGTGCGCCCAGAGGCGGCGATGGAAACCACACAATCCTTTTCAGTGATGTGCTTATCCGCTAAGTCTTGTATAGCGAGATTGGGATCATCTTCAGCGCCTTCTGCGGCTTTAATAAATGCGCTTTCTCCTCCAGCAATGCAGGCCTGAATCATGGTATCTGGCACACTGAATGTCGGGCGGCATTCCACCGCATCAATGATCCCCATCCTGCCAGAGGTGCCCGCGCCACAATATAACAAACGCCCTCCTTGCTTGAGCCTAATGACAATTGCATCCACAGCGTGACTGATTTGGGGGATGACAGAACAAATTGTAGAGGCCACCCTTTGGTCTTCTCGGTTAATGAGTGTCAATATTTCGCACGAGCTTAACGTATCTAAGTTCATTGAATCAGAATGACGGGATTCAGATAAAATAGCATTGAGTTCATCTTGTGACGCACTAGGCTGGGTCATACTTGTGATTTTCCAGATAAACAGATTAGTGTATAAACCAGTGTACCGAGACACAATTGCCATGTAAATCCTAGTTACCGCCAAACAGACAATGCAATGCCACATACGCTGTTATCAGTAACATGGACAGCGGTACACTGGTAGGTTAAATGTTGGTAAAAATACGCATAGACAGAGCAAACGCAGCCATGAAGAGTCGAGCGGCAACATGAGAACGATTGACCCACTAACCTGATATGACTAGAATCGGGATATAGCTAAAAATACCAGAATATCGAGCCATTAGTATTCAGACATATTGATGTGATTGAACGGATTGAATATTTTTTCAGCATCACGTGAAAGGACCGAAAGTTGCAACGCAAAACCTTCGCCGAGATCGACTTGGCCGCCTTACGGCACAATATTAAGCTTTTGGATGATGGCCAGGCAACGCTGATTGGTGTGGTGAAAGCCAACGCGTATGGTCATGGTATCGAGGTCATTGCGCAGGAACTTGTTCATTCAGGTATAGAGGTTTTGGCGGTCGCATTTATTGATGAAGCAGTATTGTTGAGAACACGTGGCATTCGTCAGCCAATCTTGGTGCTAGAGGGGCCAATGGCTAAAGACGAGCTTGAGTGGATGCTCGCGCATAATTGCTGGCCGATGCTGCATACGCCAGAGCAATTTACGTGGTTGCCCAAACACAGCGAGCCGAGTGTGCCCATTTGGTGCAAACTAGACACTGGTATGCATCGTTTAGGACTTAGCCCCGAAGAATTGGAACCGGTGTTATCACAAACTAGCTTGTGGGGCATCAAAAATAACATCGTATTGGCGACGCATTTTGCGTGCGCGGATACGCCCAATGACCCATTCTCTCAACAACAACTAGCGCGATTCACTCGAATTCAGCAGAAGTTTAATTGTCCAGTGAGCATCTGTAATTCTGCAGGGCATATATACCAACTGGGTCAAGGTATTGAGCAACAACAATACGCACGTGTTGGCATCAGTTTGTACGGTTGTGCGCCCAGTAATCAGGTTGAAGACATGGCTCTATTGGATTTACGCCCCGTTATGACTTTGCAAGCCCCAGTGATTGCCTTACGACAAGTCAAGCAAGGCTGTAGTGTTGGATACGGGCAAAGCTGGCGTGCAGAACGTGATTGTTTGATTGCGACGGTTGCAATTGGATACGCCGATGGATATCCACGCCATGCTAGTAATTGTGCTCATGTGATGCTCAATGGGGTGACTTGCCCAGTGGTTGGCCAAGTATCAATGGATATGATCACAATTGATGTCACTGATGCTTCAGTAAATATTGGGGATTGGGTAGAGCTATGGGGCAACAAGTACCCTGTCGAGCAGCTTGCCAACGCAATTGGAACCATCAATTATGAGTGTGTTACGCGTGTTTCAGAACGAGTGCCAAGACTGTACTTGGATCCACAGCAAATAGATTAAAAAAAGTAATCCAAAACACTAATTTAATTTACGCATGATAACTAGTCAAAATCACTAAAAAAGCGTAAATTTGCATTGATAATAATAATAATAATATAAGACAGAAATCCTTAAAGAGGCAATGCATGTTGTTATCTCTCCCTGATTCCGCACATTCTTTTTTGCGTCAAACGATTCGCCAACACTATCGCATCGACGAAGCTCAGGCAATGGCAAGTATTTTGCCTCGGGCAGAAATCCCGTTAACCCAGCGCACTCGAGCATGGGAGCGTGCCCGTAAGATGGTGTTGCACATTCGCCAAGCGCAACAGGGACACGGAGGGGTCGATGCGTTGCTCAACGAATTTTCGCTCTCCACAGCAGAAGGCATTGCGTTAATGTGTTTGGCGGAAGCCTTATTGCGCATTCCCGATACCAAAACCCAGGACGATTTAATTCGAGATAAATTGGCACGAGGCGAATGGACACCGCATCTAGGTAATAGCGATTCGCTGTTTGTAAATGCCTCAGCTTGGGGGTTATTGTTTACTGGCAACTTAGTTGAGTACGCTGATGAAAAACGCACAGCTGAGTTTGGAGTATTGAAAAAAACCCTCGGCCGTCTTGGTGAACCAGTCATTCGTAAATCCATGAATATTGCGATGAAAGTCATGGGTAAGCAGTTTGTAATGGGGGAGACCATAAACGAAGCAGTTAAACGAGCTCGTACTAAAGAATCAGCGGGTTATGCATATTCTTACGACATGCTTGGCGAAGGTGCTCGTACGCAGCATGATGCCGATCGCTATTATCAAAATTACGTCGATGCGATTCATGTTATCGGTAAAGCGGCAGAGGGCAAAGGGCCAATAAAATCCCCCGGAATTTCAGTCAAATTATCTGCGATCCACCCTCGCTATGAATGGACGCATTACGATCGAGTTATGTCGGAGTTACCGCAGAGATTAAAGTCGCTTTGTCTTCTTGCCAAACAGTACGATATTGGTTTGACAGTCGATGCCGAAGAATCAGAGCGACTGGATATTTCGTTAGACATTATTGGCCAAGTGTACAGTGATCCTGAACTAGGGCCATGGTGTGGTTTTGGTCTGGCCGTTCAAGCGTATCAAACCAGAGCGATTCATGTCATTGATTATTTGTGCGAGCTAAGTCAATCGGTCGGGCGCAAGTTAATGGTTCGTCTGGTGAAAGGTGCCTACTGGGATTCGGAAATTAAGCATTCACAACAACTTGGTGTTGCTCATTATCCGGTCTTTACCCGTAAATCTTCTACCGATGTATCTTATCATGCGTGTGCCAATAAACTGCTGGCGCATCGCGATACGATTTTCCCCCAATTTGCCACGCATAATGCGTATACCGCATCGGTCATCATCGAAGCGTCAGGCGGTTGCAAAGATGATTTTGAGTTTCAGTGTTTACATGGCATGGGTGATTCACTATATGACCAGGTTGTTTCAGAAGAAAAAATTCAATGTCGAGTTTACGCACCCGTCGGACAGCATGAAGATTTGTTGGCTTACTTGGTAAGACGATTGTTAGAAAATGGTGCGAATTCCTCATTTGTGAATGCCATAGTTGATCCAGACCTACCCGTTGAGTCCTTGTTAATAGACCCAGTGGAGCGCACAACAAGACTGGCTCAGATTGCCAATACACAAATACCTCTGCCCACCGAAATGTTCCAAGATCGCAAGAACTCAAAAGGTCTTGATATTTTTGACCAGCAGGGAATGGAGCCATTAGTAGAAAAAATTAACCAGTTTGTGTCTACTTACCTACCGCTGGATTTATCGCAAAAGCCATATCAGTCAGATGATCAACTTGTCATTTATAACCCAGCTCGGCCAAATGACGTCGTCGCAGTGCTGCCAAAAGATAATCAAGACGCAATGTTGGACAAATTAACTAAAGCCCAACAAGCACAGTTAGAATGGTCTTCAATCAGCGTAAACGCACGAGCAAAATACATTAATCAACTGGCAGATGCACTAGAAATCCATCAAGCCGAATTGATCGGATTGTGTATGCAAGAAGCGGGTAAAGTGTTGCAAGACAGTATCGACGAGATCCGCGAAGCCGTAGATTTTTGTCGTTATTATGCGGTCGAAGCTCAAACACTTGAAAAAGATCCGCGTTTATCGCCACGAGGCGTTGTTTTGTGTATTAGTCCATGGAACTTTCCGTTGGCGATATTTTTGGGCCAAGTGGTGGCAGCCTTGGTCACCGGTAATACGGTATTGGCGAAACCCGCAGAACAAACCAGTCTCATTGCGCATTACACAAGAGAATTGATGACACAAGTCGGGATCCCTTTAGATGTGTGTCAGTTAATTTTTTCTGAAGGCAATCCAGTTGGTGAGTGTTTACTTCCAGATGATCGAATCAATGCTGTAATGTTCACTGGGTCAACGCAAACAGGCACTCGAATCTCCCAAACTCTAGCTCAGCGCAAGCATGAGCAAGTGCCACTGATTGCAGAAACAGGCGGCCAAAATTGTATGATTGTCGATTCAACGGCTCTCCCTGAGCAGGTGGTTGATGATGTTATTACTTCCGGTTTTCAAAGTGCCGGGCAACGTTGTTCCGCACTGCGAGTCTTATACGTGCAGGAAGACATTGCCGATAAGGTCATTACTATGATCAGTGGGGCTATGCGAGAGCTAAATATCGGTTTGCCTTCCAATTTAGCGACCGATATAGGTCCTGTTATTGATGCCAAAGCATTGCGAAACTTGGAACAACACGCACATTACATGAGCGACTTAATTGGCCATGGACATGCTCAATGCCATTATCAATGCGAGATTGATAATGAACTAGAAGGCTACTTTTGGGCGCCGAGACTATATGAAATCGATTCTATTTCTCGACTCGAAGGCGAGGTGTTTGGGCCCTGTGTCCATGTGATTCGCTTCAAAGGCGATGAGATAGACGCGGTCGTGGAGCAAATTAATGCAACCGGCTTCGGTTTGACAATGGGGATCCATTCTCGTCTTGAATTTCGGGCAGAAGCCTTGTCACGAGCATCTCGCGCCGGTAATGTCTATATTAATCGCAATATGATCGGCGCTGTGGTGGGAGTACAACCTTTTGGTGGACGCGGCCTTTCTGGTACGGGGCCAAAAGCGGGTGGACCGAATTATTTACCCCGTCTGTTATGTGAAAAAGCAACGCCCAACGTTGGCGCTGCAGTCAGCCATCAAGATGAATTGTTACAATCGACTCAGAATTCACAGGACGAAGTCAATGCTATGTTGACTGCATCAGAAGCACAATTTTCTGCTTGGAGAGGATTATCTGTTATGCAGCGCACTTCGGTATTGCGCCAGATGTTGGCACAATTAGATGACGTACCTATGTTACTCGACTTTGCCGATGACCTTGAAAGAACACTGGGTGTGTGTCGTCAACAATTAATGGACATTGAAAAGCATTTGAAGAGCCCTAGGGTGTTACCTGGTCCTACAGGTGAGCGCAATGTTTTGCGGTATGAACCGAGAGGTATCTTGGTCTGTTTGGCTGATAAGGAAGTGTCATTTGAATACTGGGCTTTGTCTTTGGTCACAGCATTAGGCACGGGTAATATGGTAATTTCGGTCGTTTCGGATGAGTTTTATGCTCCGGCACAGGCTTTTGCGCAAAAATTAGCGAAAACAGGAAGATCATCAGACATATTTCAAATTGCAAGATTACATCATGTGCAGGCTTTATTGAAAGACGCGAGGTTAGCAGGGGTTATCATTGATAGCAAATCCATGCGTAGCGGCGTGATAAGCTCTATGCTGGCAGCGCGTGAAGGAGCAATTTTACCCGTGATCACGGCTGAATATAATGATACTCTACTGCAACGCACAGTCACAGAAAAAACCATCAGTATCGATACCACTGCATCTGGAGGCAACACCTCGTTAATGACATTGGTCGATAGCGATGACTAGTTAGGGTATTAATGGACGTTAATCAACCGCAGACACAACCTTTGGAAGTCGAGCTTAAGCTCATTACTCAGCACGATGCATTAAGTGTTTTCCAAGAAATAATACTGCCTCAATTTTCAGGTACTGTTGAGAAGGTTTCGGCAACGCTCAAAAATCAGTATTTTGATACGCCTGAACAGTTACTGAGACAGCACCGGATGGGGCTGAGAGTGCGCAGTATTAATGACGTTCATGAGCAGACTTTAAAACAAAAAGGGGCAGTCGTTGGTGGTTTGCATCGACGTCCCGAATACAATGTGCCACTTGCCACAGCAAATGTCGATATTCGGTTATTTCCAGAAGAAATTTGGCCTAGTGATTTTCATATCAATACCGTTCAAGATACGTTGGTACCTATTTTTACGACTCACTTCCACCGCACAACGTTTACCTTAGCTGATGCAAGCGGTAACGTGTTTGAGGTGGTGTTTGATGTGGGGGATATCGCAACAGATAAGGCCAACCGCGCAATCAATGAAATTGAGTTAGAGCTTGTCAAAGGACAACCAGAACAACTATTTGCCTTTGCCAAAATAATTGCCAAACACATTCCGGTTAGGGTAAATGATCTGACCAAGGCTGCGTTTGGCTATGCTTTAGCGAATGGCAAAGAGTTTAAAGTAAAACATTTACCTTATGTACTCCCACTATCTCGCCATGCAACTACTGAAGAAGCCTTTATTGCCGCGGTAAATGCTGCGTTAAGCCACTGGCAATATAACCAAAGTGTCTATATGGAGTCCTTTAAGTTACAGGCACTGACTGAAGTGGTCAAAGGAATACGTCTGCTATTACAAGCTTTGTCATTATATTTACCTGTATTACAGTGTCGCGAGTTGTTGAACCTGCATAAGCAACTGATCAAGTTTTCACAGCAATTAGATTGGGAAGATGAGATTCATGCGATTCGATACTTGCGTTCTCGTAAAGGACCTTTCAGCAAACGCATCAATAAAGAACAAGGCTTGATGGGGTACTTACAAGGTCGCAAAGAAGGTATATTAAACACGCAAGCTCCCCAAGAAATCATCTTTTCTCAACAGTCGTCTACTTTGCAATTAACAACGGCGGAGCTCATGCTATTAAAACCATGGCGAAGCGTTGCAAAAGCTTATGACGCTCCCGTTACCGAACACGCTCATGGCTGGCTTTCCCAGGGTTGGCAAACTATTCTGCAAGCGATGCCCAAGCGCGCTATGACGGTCACACAATATCTCTCTACTGAAGCTATGTTACGTCAAATATTGCGCAATGGCTTTATGCTGGCGGGATTGTTTGACGAAGAACGAGAACAATTTCGCGCTCCTTGGTTAGATCTTGCACTAGGTTTAGAAGAACTTAATGCTCTAGTGTTACTCGATGAGATTTTGTTGGAGATTGACCTCGATGAACAACATGAACTACAACAGTGGACAAAAGACAAAATCAAAGCATTGTTAAATGTAATGGAAATGACTCGTCAAGTTGCGATCAGTGCTGATATCTATTGGTGATCAGCAGTAAATAAGTTTAGAAGGGCTGGCTTGGTAATACGATATGATATGATTCTGAGTAAGTTTAATTGGATAAGTCAAAGGAATGTAGTCAGTCAACTTGTGTGTATAAGCATTGATTATCTGGTCAAAATGATCGATCTGATGGAAACTGAATTTGTTAAACGCACTGTGCAAATGCTGAAGCGTATTGATTATTACCGAGTTTGGCCGTCGCACAAAATAAATACGACGTTCAACTTGGTAAAACTGAGTGTTGAAAAACAACTGCCAGCCAGCTTCTCGCATTAATAATTTATCAGAGCTTTGGCACTCGGTCGGAATGTTATGCTCTGCTGTCCAGATAAAACAATCATGACTCGCCAACATCCCATCTCCGTGATAAATATCGATATGAGTCGGTTTTGGATTGAATGGATGCAATAAATAAAGACCAGATCGAATCGGATGGCCAATAACTACGGGACGATTTTCCTGAGTGATAAAGGTAAACATAATGTTCAGGTATTTAATCAATTCTACTGTTTTAACAATAGACGATTTCAGAAGGTTTTGCGTAATAATAAGAAATAATATCAGTAGAACTGAACTTTAATGGAAACATCAACGGCAAATAATCGTTGACTCTATGCCTGACTGAATTTTTGAGTTGTTTAAAGTGCGTCAGGTGACGAAAGTCAAATGCTTGAAAATTGGGGTTAATTGAGATTAATGAGTTGATAATCATTTTGTTGGGCTTGCGGGTAAAAAACAACGTCGTCCCTACTTGGTAAAAACTGACATTAAAAAATAACTGCCAACCGGCTTCACGCATGATGTGGAAGTCATCACACTGCATTTGCACTGGTATATTGTTCTCGGCTATCCACAAGAAGCAGTCTTTATTGGCAAAGACACCATTGCCATCGTAACTTTTAATTAGAGTAGGTTTATTGTGAAAAGGATTAAGTTGAAACAAATCATCGTAGATGTGTTTCTGGATCATAATTGGCTGATTGTCTTGGTTTGTAAACGTAAACACAGGTAATGCAGAACCCTTTATGTAAAATTGGGTAACCACTCAAAAGGGTGGAAATTTTTTTTCTAATGCTATCACTCAAATATAGACTGAGTAAATGATTTTCGCAAATAAAAGCCTCGTGGTCGAGTTAAAATTGACTCTCCTTTGCTACCGGTTGCTGGAGTTAGGGCTTTCCCATCGGCTGCTTTAGGTCGAATGTGCAGCGCAACGCCTCGTTTGGCGTTGATCTTTTCAATATTGCCAAGGCTTATCATCTCACACAGTTCTTCCCAGTCTTGCTGCAAAACTCGTTCTTGCTGAGTGTTAGGGCGCCACAGTTTTGGCATGCCGACGATGCGTTCTCGCGGTGCAATACTTCGCTCGCCTAGAATAGGTACAAACAATACACGTTGGAGTTTGTTTCTGACTGAGCTATTTTGCCAAGTGGTACCAAAAGGGATTTTGGTATGGGCAAAGCAGACATAGGTGGTCTCTAAAACTTTTCCACACCGGTCTACCGGAATAGTTTTGAGTTCCACTCCTAACTCAGGGAAGTCTTGTTGTGGTGTTGAGCCCGCGGTTGCCCCAAGCCATAATTCAATCAATTGCCCAGTAAAGCCTTTGTGTTGCCGAAAATGCTCAGGCACATTTACATTTGCTAACTCACTAAGCTCGCCTAACGACAGCCCTGCAATCAACTCAGCTCTATTCAATAGGGATGTTATGTCTGGTGGGGGGGTCGATGGAGGATGCAAAATAATATTCACTTAACGCTAGGAAATGTTAACAGTTTGTGGAAAAATGACAGTATATATAAGATTGATTTGAATTGGTATTCAAGTGATTGATACTGAAGGCTACAGAGCCAATGTCGGTATCATTATCTGCAACCAACAAGGGCAAGTTTTTTGGGCTAAACGCATAGGCCAACACACTTGGCAATTTCCCCAAGGGGGAATTGATGATGGGGAGACCCCTGAGCAGGCAATGTACCGCGAATTGCAAGAGGAAGTTGGGCTTGCGCCAAGTGATATTGAGATTCTTGGCGTAACCCGAAATTGGATCCGTTATAAACTACCAAAACGTTTTATTCGTACAGGCTCACAACCTGTATGCATCGGACAAAAACAAAAGTGGTACCTACTGCGTTTAACCTGTCCTGAAGATAGTGTTGATGTGCTGCATTCAGGGCATCCAGAATTTGACGGTTGGCGTTGGGTCAGTTATTGGTATCCCATTCGCAACGTCGTCTCGTTCAAACGGGAAGTCTATCGTCGAGCGTTAAAAGAGCTATTACCCTGGATTCAAGCGCTGACGCGTTCGCAACAACCAGGTCGTCGGCATCGCCACAAACGCAGAAAACAACGTCAAGCTGGAACTACGTATTCATGAACATGCTTACCACGCTGCAGCGTATTGTCCAAGAAGTGAATCGAATCCCAGAGATTGAACGGGCATTGCAGTATTTGGTGAGTACGATTAAAGCCACAATGCAAGTTGATTCTTGTTCTGTTTACCTTTCTAATTATGACGCACAACATCATGTTCTCACTGCAACGGATGGACTTTCTCCCGATGCGGTTGGTGCGGTCTGTATTGGTTTTTCTGAAGGATTGATAGGATTGGTAGGTCAGCGTGAAGAACCGCTAAATATCGACGATGCACATCATCATCCGCGGTTTAAACACTATCCTGAGGTAAAAGAAGAAAACTACAATGCATTTTTGGGCGTCCCAATTATCCATCAACGTCGCGTATTGGGCATCTTGACCATGCAACAAGGTGAACAACGACGGTTTAGTGCAGATGAAGAAGCTTTTTTGGTGACTCTAGCAACGCAACTTGCATTAGCGATCGCCCACGCAAATACGTTTGGCGAGTTAATGTTCTCAGAGGCCAATGCAACGCCAACAGTTGCGCAAGTGATCAATGGTGTACCTGGTTCGACAGGGCTTGGCCTTGGGCGTGGTTATGTACCGGTATTAAGCGCAGACATTGATAAAGTCATCCATCGCAAAGCAAGTGATATCTCGGAGCAGATCGTTTTATACCGGCAAGCCGTTGAGGCGACTCGCACTGAGGTTGCACAACTATCATCGAATCTGGACGATAGCTTACCAGAAGACGTCAAAGCAATATTTGTGTTGTATGACCAATTATTAGATGCCAATTCTCTTGGGCGCGAAGTTGAAGCACAAATTAAAGACGGCTGGGATGCTGCAACTGCTTTAAAACTGGTGATTCAAGATTATGCCGGTCGATTCAAAGCAATGGACGACCCATACATGCAAGAACGCGCAGTAGATATTGTGGATTTGTCTAATCGCATTCTCAAACACATTATGTTTGATGATACATATACTGCGATCCCACAGGACGATGTTATTGTGGTCGCTGAAGAACTCAGCCCGACGTTACTAGCGGAATTCCAGAAAGAACGCCTTAAAGGGATAATCACGATCCGTGGTTCACAAAACTCGCATGCGGCGATTTTAGCTCGTGCCATGGGTATCCCAGCGGTGATGGGGGTAAGCTCTATTCTGCCCAATTTGTTACACAATAAAACCTTGTTTATCGATGGTTATGCAGGTTCTATAATCGTCAGCCCGTCTGAGGTGCAAGCCAAAGAATGCGCTTTATTAATAGCCGAAGAAGAATCATTGCACGAGCGCATTGATGCGCAAAAAGACCTGCCTACCGTCACAAAAGATTCTCATCCAATGGATTTGTTTGTTAACGCAGGATTAGCGGCTGACCAAGAGCTAAAAGATAATCAAAACATTATGGGAGTCGGTCTATTTCGTACTGAAATCCCTTTTATGATGCGCGAACGCTTCCCTTCAGAAGATGAGCAATTTGAGATTTACCGCGGAATTTTGCAGGCGCATCCTGAAAAACCCATCACTATGCGCACACTTGATGTCGGTGGCGACAAGCCGTTACCTTATTTTCCTATTGTCGAAGACAATCCATTTTTAGGCTGGCGAGGGATCCGCATGACGCTCGACCAGCCGGAGATATTTTTGGTACAAGCCAGGGCCATGATTCGGGCAAGTGAGGATCTCACCAATCTACAAATTTTACTGCCGATGGTGTCATCGCTTAATGAAGTGCGAGAGGCAAAACGTTTGTTACAACAGGCGTTTTATGAAGTGAAAGAAGAATCGAACAAAAATCGCACTACTTTGATGATGCCCAAACTCGGGGTAATGCTAGAAGTCCCTGCGGCGGTACACATCATGGCACAGCTAGCTAAAGACGTGGACTTTTTCTCAGTGGGTACGAATGATTTAACCCAATATTTGTTGGCCGTTGATCGCAACAATCCACGGGTTTCTGCTTTGTATCAAAGTTATCATCCAGCCGTGTTGCAGGTGATGATGCACATTGCTGAGCAAGCTGAATTACTGAATAAGCCAGTGACCGTGTGCGGAGAATTAGCTGGCGATCCAGCTGGAGCGTTGTTGTTAATGGCAATGGGCTATACCAAACTCAGCATGAGTGCGTATAATGTGCGCAAGATCAACTGGGTATTGCGCAGTATTCGCTTGTATTCAGCTCAGCACTTGTTAAGTGAAGTACTGAACTTGTCTGATCCGCACATCATCAAATCCCATCTTGATGCCTATCTCGAATCACATCAACTGGGCGGCCTTGTGAGAGCCGGCAGTTAATACGGAGCTTTGTTTACTTTTTTATGCCTGTTGAAATCATTATATTATTGTTCTGTGTTGGGATTGGTTCGATCGTTGGTATCTTAGCCGGGATGTTGGGAATTGGTGGCGGTCTCATTATCGTGCCAGCGCTGACTTATATGTTGAGTTATTTTTTGGGCTTATCGCCTTTCTTAACGATTACCATTGCTATTGCGACATCTTTATCGACCATTATTTTGACTGGATTGTCCTCTTCTCGTGCCCATTATGCTTTGGGTAACGTCAAGCGAGACATTGTATGGTATTGCGCGTTAGGCATTGCATTTGGTGCATCTTTTGGGGCACAAACGGCCAGTGTTTTAGACGGTAGAATACTTAAGGGGATTTTTGCGGGGTTGGTGATTCTGGTTGCTTTGCAGATGATTTTGGGTAAAAAATCCAGCTCTTCTGTGTCATATACTCCGGTTATCCTCTTGGTAGTAGGCCTAATTGCCGGATTTTTATCAGCGTTAATGGGAATAGGCGGGGGGGCATTGCTTGTGCCCGCTCTAGTGTTATTTCGTGTTGAATTACGCCAAGCCATTGGTTGTGCCGCAGTATGCGGGTTGGTGATTGCGCTATTTGGAACAGTTAATTTTGTGTACACCGGTTGGTCGGTGCCGGAGTTGCCCCCGTATTCGTTAGGTTATGTATATTTGCCGGCGGCTTTGGGGATTGTCTTAAGTTCAGTCTTTACCGCACCTGTGGGCGCGCGTTGGGGGCAGGCAATGGATACGGTAAAGTTAAAACGATTTTTTGCCCTGTTTTTAGTCATTGTGAGTATTCGTATGCTTTACGACATAGGAGTGTAAATGCAACCTGAGCAAAGTTATTGGGTATTTGAAGCTATTGATCCGGTGATATTTAGTATCGGCCCTTTGGCAGTGCGCTGGTATGGATTGATGTATTTAGTGGGTTTTGTGGCCGCTTACTATCTTGCCAAATCTCGAATGAAACGCATTGGCTGGAATGAAGACGATATTGGTGATCTGTTATTCTGGGGGTTCGTCGGTGTGGTCGCCGGAGGCCGAGTTGGCTATGTGTTGTTTTATCAGTTTTCATCTTTTTTGGCTGATCCGCTGTACCTTTTCAAGATCTGGACCGGTGGAATGTCCTTTCACGGTGGTTTAATCGGGGTACTGGTGGCTTTGTGGCTGTTTGCCCGCAAGAAGACGGTCTCGTTTCTCACCGTCGGGGATTTTGTTGCACCGATTGTTCCGCTTGGCTTAGCAGCCGGTCGAATTGGTAATTTTATCAACGGTGAATTGTGGGGACGAGTCACGGATGTGCCTTGGGCGATTGTTTTTCCTGCGGCAGGTCCTGAACCGCGTCATCCCTCTCAGTTGTATCAATTTGCCCTAGAAGGTCTTACTCTATTTGTGTTGATTTGGTTGTTCTCTCGTCAGCCTCGCCCGACTGGTGCAGTGGGCGGACTGTTTCTTGCAGGTTATGGTGTATTCCGTTTCATCGTTGAATTTGCACGTCAACCGGATGCGCATTTAGGGTTGAACACGCTCGGACTGTCGCAAGGACAAATGCTCAGTATACCTATGATTTTGCTTGGTTTAGGCTTGATCGTGTATGCTTACAAATATAACAACAAAGAGGGCAAAGCATGATTTACCGCCAATACGAAGATTTGTGTCAACGCATCATTGATGAGGGTGAATGGGTCGCTAATGAACGCACCGGTAAGCGCTGTTTGACGCTAATTAATGCTGATTTGGAATACGATGTTGAGAACAATGTGTTTCCTTTGTGTACGACGCGTAAAAGTTTCTATAAAGCGGCCATAGCAGAGCTTCTAGGGTATTTACGCGGTTACGACAATGCCGCTGATTTTCGTGCCATTGGTTGTAATACCTGGAATGCCAACGCCAATGAAAATGCGTCTTGGCTGGCCAATCCTCATCGCAAAGGTGAGGACGATATGGGGCGTGTCTATGGCGTACAAGGGCGTCGTTGGCAAAAGCCGGACGGTTCAACCTTAGATCAACTACGCAAAATCGTCGATGATTTATCTAATGGGGTGGACGATCGCGGTGAGATCCTAACCTTCTACAATCCGGGCGAATTTGAGATGGGCTGCTTGCGTCCGTGTATGCACACGCATCATTTTTCATTACTCGGTGGTAAGCTGTATTTGAATAGCATGCAGCGCAGTGCGGATATTCCATTAGGTGTGAATTTTAATCAGGTGCAAGTGTATGTGTTGTTGGCGTTGATGGCGCAGATCACCGGTCACAAGCCGGGTAAGGCGTATCACAAAATAGTCAATGCTCACATCTATGAAGACCAACTCGAACTGATGCGTGATGTACAGCTCAAACGTGAACCGTTTGCCGCGCCGAAGCTGTGGATCAACCCGGAAATCAAATCACTTGAAGACATTGAAACATGGGTGACGCGAGATGACTTTAAAGTCGAAGGGTACGAATGTCATGAGCCAATCGCTTATCCGTTCGCAGTGTAGTTGCGGTCAGCAAAAGGTCTCATTTCTAACCTCTATTTAATCAGTGATGCATTACCTCAACACTGTGCGCGTTTGGACGAGTTTGAAGGCGCATATCGGTTCTATGAATTGATGATGCGCCTGTGGGTCGAACGGCGTTTAGTTATGGAAGATTAAACCAATGCCTCTAACTCCGCTTTCGCTGCGTTCAAAACGGTCTCAGGCTCTTCCATGCCTAAACCTTCTGCATGCACAACATGCACATCGGTTAGCCCCAAGAAATTAAAGAAAGTGTGTAACCAAGGAGTCAAGGTGTCCATCGGTGTGCCTTTGTATTTGCCGCCGCTGGCAATGGCGATGATGACTTTTTTGCCATCAAGCAACCCTTGTGGGCCCGTTTCGGTATAGCGAAAGGTCACGCCAGCACGCGCAATATGATCGACCCAAGCCTTGAAAGTCGAAGGCGCCCCAAAATTATACATTGGCATCCCAATCACTATGGTATCTGCCGCTTGCACTTCAGCAATCAAATCATCAGAAATTTGGGCTAATTCATTTTGTTCCGCAGTACGGGTTGAGGTATCGGTCATCCAAGCCCGCATCGCTTCGCTCGATAAAGAAGGTATTGCATTCGGGGTTAAATCACGTTTTGTAATAGCAACGCCACTTAACTTACTGACATAGTGCGCCGTTAATGCGCTAGAATTGCCGTTATCACCTTGAATTGATGCGTTGACCACAAATACTTGAGTCATCTTGTTCTCCAAAAAATAGTTTAATCAGGGTAAGTGAGATAATCATAGTATTAAATTATTTAGAATAAAAATGATAAAAATAGCGCATAATGTTCGATTTTATAGAATGAAAAAGATTCGAAAAAATAGATGGAAACATTGGGGTTTTTGCACTGGAAGTTACATCATATTGGGGTATAGTAAAAGGACGCAGCCAAGGAGAAGTTAACATGCCACGATTACTCAAAGCCAAACAACACGATATTGGTGGATTATACGTGAAACGCATTTTGCCCAATCCGGAGCAGAAGATGGTGGGGCCGTTTGTGTTTTTTGATCATATGGGCCCAGGTCAGTTTGCCCGTGGAGAAGGGATCAATGTTCGTCCGCACCCACACATCGGTTTGTCCACTTTGACGTATTTGTTTCGTGGCAGTATTTTGCATCGCGATTCGTTGGGAAATCATCTTGAAATTTATCCAGGTGACTTGAACTGGATGACCGCAGGGCGGGGTATTGTGCACTCTGAACGTGAGACCTTGGAGGTCAAAGCCAGTGAGCATGATATCGATGGATTACAGTGCTGGATTGCATTACCACCAGAGAAAGCAGAGATCGCGCCAGATTTTGCGCATGTCAAAAAACATCAGCTGCCTCACTATATTCATGACGGCATTACACTTCGCTTGGTTGCGGGCGATGCCTATGGTATGTCCGCTCCGTTCAAAACCCACTCCCCGCTGTTTTACGTGGATGCGTTGCTCGATGCTGGGAACCACATTGATAGGCCTCACTCACATCAAGAAACGGCTGTGTATGTGATCTATGGTGAGGTCGAAATTGGTAATGAAACTTATAACCAACACGATTTTGTGGTACTTGATAAAGATAAAACGATCACAGCAAATCAGCATTCACGCGTGATTATCTTAGGCGGTGAGCCTTTTGCTCAAAAACCACTGTTGGAATGGAATTTTGTGGCTTATAGCAATGAGCGTTTACAAAAGGCTAAAGAAGACTGGCGCGCTGGCAAATTCCCATCGATTCCGGGGGATGATCATGAATTCATTCCGTACTAACGATGAGTGGCTTACTGAAAAATTTGCGCTAACGCCCTTCTAAGCGATGTATTTCATGCCGGATTCGATACAAAAACCACAGACTTGGGATCACCATCACGGCCGTTAACACAAAAAACAGCGCCCAATTACCATCCAAGCCATCGACAATAAGACCGCTGGACGAGGCCAAGAGAGTGCGACCAAATACCCCCAATGAGGCCATAAGTGCATATTGAGTCGCACTGAAGGCTTGGTTGCATAGCAAGGATATAAACGCAACCAGCGCCACACTGCTCCATGCTGAGGTAAAGCCGTCCACAAATACCGTCGCAGCAAATAATGCCTGGTTAGGACCCACCATAGCCATAAGGGAGAACATCAAATTCGAACTGGCCATTGCAATCCCACCAATCATTAGCCCACGGTAAATGCCATATTTCATATTTACCGCACCACCAATCACGGCAAAAATGATCGTTACCCACCAGTTTAACAGTTTGGAGTACGTGCCAATCTCGGAATTGCTAAAGCCAATTTCTTTATAAAAGACAATGGACATTCTACCTAAGAACGCTTCTCCGATTTTGAATAAAAAGATGAACAACAAAATGGATAACGCCAAGCGCACCCCATTGCGAGTAAAAAACTCCTTAAACGGTTCAATGACCGTCACTGCAATCCAGGTAAAGTATTTGCTGTAAGCAGTGTGAGTGCCTACTTTATTTTGAAAGTCAGTTGTGGCTTGCGCTTGCGTGGCTTGTCGGTTGGTCTGCGGTTCTGATACCCACCACACTGTGATGGATAACAACAACATGACCGCAGCCATCGCCCAATACAATGTGTGCCACTCGAACACTGGCAAATCTATTAGAAAAAACGGCAATGCCCCCAGCCCACCATAGCCAGTCCACCACCCAGCAGTAGCCATCGCGGACGCGCCGGACAAGGCTTCTTTTTCATGTCGCGCAATACTGTCTACGCGAAACGCATCAATCGCAATGTCTTGTGTGGCTGAAGCTACCGCGATGCCCACCCCAAACAGTGCCACAAAATACAAATCCGACGTGATATTTAACGTACCCATCATCACACACAATACGATGATGCAACATTGCGTAAGAAGGATCCAACTGCGCCGTTGCCCTAGGCGCCCTAGCAGTGGTAAGCGTACCCGGTCTAATAAAGGCGACCACAAAAAATTGATGGAGTAGGCCACAAAAATTGACCCGAATAAACCAATGGCAGAACGACTCAGTCCTGCCTCTTGCAGCCAAGCGGTCATCGCGGAGCCAATTAACACCCATGGGAACCCACTGGCCATGCCCAAGCAGAAAATGGCAAGCAGCCGTTTATCGCGATAATAAGAAAAGCTTCGAGTGAGAGTGGCGAGCAAGATACGTCCGATGGATTTTTTGTTTTATTGTAAGTGAGCGCGCCAACAAAAGAAAGGGCTAAGGCCTAACCCCTATCCAGTCGAACGGACACGATCCATGATGTAGCAAAAAACCTTTGATTTCTTTTTGCAAATACTTTGCTTGTTTGCGGATGCTTAAATACTGGCTGATTAAATTACATTGGGTCAGATAAACTTGGTTGGTACCAATTGAGTTCTTCACGCAAGGAGACGACCGTCCCAACAATAATCAATGCAGGTGGCTTGACCTCTGCGGCTTCGACTTTGGCTTTGATATCAGTAAGTGTACCGGTGACAACATGTTGGTGCGCAAGGGTAGCGCTTGCGACAATGGCGATGGGCATATCTTTGGGCATACCGTGAGCAATGAGTTCTCGGCAAATGATATCAAGCCCGGTCATACCCATATAAAATACCAAGGTTTGATTGGTGTTGACGAGCGCTGGCCAATCAAGATTGATACTGTCGTCACGCAAATGTCCGGTGGCAAACGTCACTGATTGCGCATGATCACGGTGGGTAAGGGGGATCCCGCTATACGCTGAGGCACCAGACGCAGCGGTGATCGCAGGGACCACTTGAAAGGCTACCCCTTGCTCGACCAAGGTCTGTAGTTCCTCGCCACCACGACCAAAGATAAACGGATCGCCGCCTTTGAGACGAACGACTCGATTCCCCAATTTGGCTTGGTCAACTAATAACTGATTAATCTCTTCTTGTGGAATGGTGTGCTTAGATTTGGCTTTGCCAACATAGATCTTTTCAGCGTCGCGTCGAACCAGTTCAACAATCGCTGGTGAGACAAGCCTGTCATAGACGACCACATCGGCTTTTTGCATCAAACGCAGGGCGCGAAATGTCAATAAATCCGGATCACCCGGCCCAGCTCCGACAAGATAAACTTCCCCTTGAGCTTTTTCGCCTTTGGCGAATGCATCTAACGCTACAGCAAAATCGGCTTCTGCCTTGGAATCATTGCCTTGTAAAACATCTTCGGCAATCTGTCCATCGAGTACGTCTTCCCAAAAATATCGGCGCTGGGTCACACTGCTCAGAGATTGCTTAACCGAATCGCGAAATTTCTCACTGAAGGTACCTAATCGAGCAAAATTGACAGGAATCAACGATTCGAGTTTTTGGCGCATGTAGCGCAAAACCACAGGAGCTACACCACCACTTGACATGGCTATGATCAAGGGTGAGCGATCAACTATTGAAGGGGTAATGAATTCACATAATGGGGTATTATCAACAACATTCACAAGTTGATTACGTTCGGTCGCTAGACGATGAATCTCCCGATTCGTGTCTTCACTGTCAGTGGCCACAAACACAATATTTTTGTCATTCAGATCATCTTCGACAAACTTTCTCTGTGCTAATTGCAAATTGTGTTGCGTGGCAAGGTTTTTGACCGTATCGCACACCCAAGGGGCGACGATGGTAATATTGGAGGTACTTTTGAGGATGAGTTCTAGTTTGCGAGCGCCCACTTCTCCTGCACCCACAATCAACACCTTGAGGCTACTGCCTTTCAAAAATACCGGAAAATACTCCATCATCTACTCCTAACCGTTTCTTACATGATGATTACTTGCGAGGTTTACGCTTCTCACCGTCACGTTTACCACCGCCATCACGTTTTCCTCTTGTCGGTGGTTTATCAGACCAAGCACGGATGTCGAGCTTTTGCCCAGCCACGCGCGTATTGCGCAAATGTGATTGTAAGTCTTCAGGCATGCCTTGAGGCAAATCAACAGTAGAGTAAGTATCATAGATTTCAATGGCACCAATGTTTTTACTACTAATGTTTGCTTCGTTTGCAATCGCGCCGACAATGTTACCTGGCTTGACTTTGTGCATATGACCAACCGCGATACGGAAGCGTTGCATACCCGCTTCTGGCTTGCTGTTACCACGTTGGCGTCTCTCGCCGCGCTCACGTCCACTGCGTTCACGACCTGAGCGATCGCCACGATCACCGCGTTCAGGACGCGCATTCAAATCTGGACGGTCCGCTTCATTTAGGAATAATGGTTCATCGCCTTGCGCAAGTTTGGCAAATGCAGCCATTAACTTCTCAGGAGCGGCTTCGGTTTCGGTTTGAATCGTTTCAATCAAGGGAATAAAGCTTTCAATTGAATCGTCTTCTAACGCTTCCACTATACTCGTTTTGAAACGTACCAAGCGCGATTCGTTAAGATCTGAAATAGAAGGAATCGCCATCATTTCGATGGGTTGTTTGGTCGTACGCTCAATTTGATTCAGTAAGCGTTTTTCACGATGAGAGATGAACAAAATGGCATCACCATTACGTCCTGCACGTCCGGTACGACCGATACGATGCACATAAGATTCGCTATCGTAAGGGATATCGTAATTGATCACGTGACTGACGCGTTCGACATCCAGGCCACGTGCGACAACGTCTGTCGCCACTAAGATATCAATGGTGCCTTTTTTGAGGCGGTCAACGGTGCGCTCGCGAGCATTTTGTGGAATGTCACCATTAAGTGGTTCGACATCATAGCCCCTCGCAGATAATTTATCAGACAGCTCAATGGTCGCGGTTTTGGTGCGCACAAAGATAATTACGCCATCAAACTCTTCTACTTCAAGAATACGGGTTAACGCTTCGAGTTTATGATGACCAGCTACCTGACAATAACGTTGACGAATGGTATCAGCAGTCGTTACTTTAGGGGTGATCTTGACGTGTTCTGGCGAATGCAAATAGCGCTCGGTGATCTTTTTGATCGGCGGCGGCATGGTCGCGGAGAACAAGGCGGTTTGTTTTTGCTCTGGTGCGTGGCTCAAGATCAATTCCACATCATCAATAAAGCCCATACGGAGCATTTCATCCGCTTCGTCCAGAACTAAAAAGCGCAACTGGTCGAGTTTTAAGGTTTTGCGTTTGATGTGATCGATGATTCGACCTGGAGTACCTACAACGACTTGTACACCGCGTTTTAATTGACGGATTTGATTGTCGTACGACTGACCGCCATAGATGGGTAATACTTTGATTTTTTTGGAAAAACTAGCATACACTTGGAATGCTTCAGCGACCTGAATCGCGAGCTCCCGTGTTGGGGCTAACACTAATAATTGTGGGAAGTTCTCATCTGGGTCGATGTTGGCAAGCATCGGTAATGCAAACGCGGCGGTTTTGCCCGTACCGGTTTGTGCTTGTCCTAGCAAATCTTTGCCGTTGAGAATGTGCGGGATACTGGCCGCTTGGATCGGAGATGGTTTTTCATATCCGACTTTTTCTAATGCCTGCAAAATGGGCTCAGGTAAACCTAAGTCACTAAAAGTCAATTCGACTGTGTCTGTCATGTGGGATCCTAACTGGAAGCAGACGCTGCGGTATTACAAAACTGATCTGCTATATGAACGTGGTAATTATACGCTGTAAGTTGCCGATATACCATGTTAATGCACTTTTATTTTTGTCAGTATCGACTAAAATTTAAGATATAGAATAAAAAAGGATTTTGTCTATGGTCTCACTACAACACAAAGCTAAAGTTACATTAGTTGCTTCTTCCATTGCATTCGTATTGGTTGGATGCGGTCAGAAAACAGCGCAACAGGCATATAATGACGCCAGTCAGAAGCTAATTCAAAAGCAATATAACTCTGCAGTTATCGAGTTAAAGCATGCTATTCAACAATCACCAGATTATGCTGATGCTCGATTTTTACTTGGCAAAATCTACATGCAGCAGCAGCTTTTTGCATCGGCACAAAAAGAATTTGAAAAAGCAAAGAAAACAGGGTTTACCAATTCCGAACTGACCGTTTTATTAGCAAAAGCGTACCATAAAACCGAAAATCTCGTCGGTTTAATTAACTTAGATGCGCAACCTGACTTTACAGCAGAGCAAGACGTTCAATTTGGTTTTTATCAAGCTTATTCATTACTGCGACTAAAAAAAACCGATCAAGCAATGCTTCTTCTACAGCAATTGCAATCTGTCGATACGAACACTGAGTTTAGCCAACTGATTGATGCACTTGCTCATGTCCAAAATAGTGAACTAGAAAAAGCAGAAACGCTCTTATTATCAATGGCAAAAGCATACCCTGAATCAGTTGACACGCTCGAGATTTTGACTCGAATATATTTATCGCAAAACAACTTATCTAAGGTTTCGCCAGTTATTGAGCAGTATTTAGAAATTACGCCAGATGATTTAGAACGGAAATTTATGTTCTCACAGATACTCTTTGAAACTGGACAATATCAACGAGCATTGTCGGAGGTTGACAGCTTATTAGAGGTGACAACGAATAATCCACGAATTCATCAATTAAAAAGCATGATTCATGCTGGAACTGAGCAATTTGATCTCGCTTTTGACAGTGCAGTGAAGTCATTACAACAAGGTCTCGATAACACATCTGTTCGTTTCGTAGCGGGTATGAGCGCATTTATGTTGCAGAACTACAGTGACGCGAATGAGCACTTGAGCTTGATAGCAAGCCAAATGCCAGATAATCATCCCGGCCTCAAAATGTTAGCAGCGGCACGACTGAATTTAGGCCAATCATTAGATGCGAGTGAATTATTATCTCGGTATACCGATGTCAATCATAATGATTCAGCGCTTTTAGCAAAAGCAGGGTTTGATTTATATAAAGACGGACATTTAGCTGAAGCAAAAACGGTTATGGAGCAACTAGAAAAGATATCTGAATCTTCGATGGCGAAAACGAAGCTGGGCATTCTTAAATTGCAACTAAAAGATATAGAAGGCATTCGTGATCTAGAAGCTGCCGTTGATAAAAACCCGAACAATCAAAATGCCCTAGAAGCTTTAGCTAAGGTTTATGTGAGAACTAACCAGCTTGATAAAGCGAATGAACTTGCAACAAGGTGGCAATCAATCCACCCGGAAAATTATAAAGGTTTTCTATTAGCAGGAGAAGTTGCACTGCAAAGGGAGGATTTAAAAACGGCTAAAGTGGCTTTTGAAACCGCGACTCAACTTGCACCGGACGTACCGCAAACTCATTTGGCGCTTGTTAATATCAATATGAAACAAAAAAATTACGATGCTGCTTACCATGCAGTCAGCAACACGTTAGAGCGCTTTCCGAACAATATGAATGCCATAGCAGCACATTATGCATTGGTTAAAATGCTCCAAAAAGACGTTGATGCAATTATTCCTTTAAAAACGTATTTAGCCACAGGCAAGGTAACATCAGATGAGAAAATACTCAGCGCTGAATTGATGCAAAAAGAAGGTATGTTAGACGAGGCGGTCTCCATATTAGAGTCTATTCAAATCGACACGTCAACATCGAGAAAATATTGGACTACAAAATCTCGAGTGCTTCTGCAACGCAATGACTTCAAATCGTTAGACGAACACTATCAGAAGTGGAATCAAACTCTACCCTCTGATTTAGCCGGTTTCATTGGTCGTCTAGTCATGTTCGAACTTAAAAAAGATTTTGTTGGCGGTTTGGATTTTATTGACCAAAATCCCCTAATTGCCAGTAACAACGTGATATCCAGAGTACTCCATACTCACTTTGCAACCAAAGAACGCCGAGTACGTGTGGCACGTAGAGTGTATGATTCAATACCTGAATCGGTCCAAAAAACGCCGAATGTTCAAGGAATTTACGCCCGTTTATTACTGCTTGAGGGCAAAGTTAAAGAAGCAATAGTTCCGGCTAGAGTGGCTTTTTCGGCAAGACCAAGTGAAGATAACTTTAAATCGTATTACGATGCTTTGCGTTGGAGCGGCAAAGAAGAAGACGCATATGTGCTTGTTTCAGAGTTTAGCCAAATGAAACCTGATAACTCTCTAGCTAATTTGATATTAGCGCAAGAATATATTGAGAGTGAACCGTTAAAAGCGATGAAAAAATATCAGGCTTTTGTTGAAAAAAATCCGAAACATTTTGTAGCGTTAAATAATTTAGCGTATTTGATGACTCAACAATCTCAATATGAACAAGCACTAGAATATGCTGAAAAGGCTTTGGGGCTAGCGCCAGATAATGTTGCGGTACTGGATACCGTGGCACAAATTCACATTGCCTTAAATGCGCCGGAAGTTGCTTTAGAGTATTATCAAAAAGCGTTTGAACAAGATGTCACTAATAAAGAGATTGTTTTAAATTATGTTGAAACGTTATTGCAGAATAACCAATCGCGTATTGCACAACGAACGATTGAGCGACATGAGTTCAGTGACCGGTTATCCCAAGACCGGTTAAATGTACTGAAAGCCAAATACAATTTGTAAATGATGCTCGATAGAGTTAAAAAAGCGGACATTTAGTCCGCTTTTTTGGGTGGGGTTTGGAGATTTGTCGATGCCTAGCTCGCCGCAGGGACTAATCCTTGATTAATGGCTTCAAGATCCGCCACACTTAATGTGCCTGCCGCGCGTTTTAAGTTCACTACCGAGGTAATAAAGTCATAACGTGCATTGGCTAGGTTCTTACGGGCATTAAACAAATTACGGGTCGAATTTAACACGTCAACAATAGTGCGCGTGCCCACATCAAACCCAGCTTCAGTTGCGCGCAGGGCACTTTCCGCTGAGATGACCGCTTGCTCAAATGCTTTGATGGTCGACACATTTGCACGAATATCATTAAACGAATTGCGAACATTGCGAACGGTTGCGCGGTAGGTCTGCTCCAAAGTCTCGCTTTCAGCAACAAACTGTGAGCGTGCAGATTCGGTACGAGCAGTGGTCGCAAAACCTGAGAATATCGGTACATTCATGGTCACACCGAGAGACGAACTGTTGGTTCGAGCCAGATCGATGTCATTGTTCTCAACGTCAGCGCCACTGAGTGAGCCAGATAAAGACAATGTTGGGTAGTTCTCCGCTTTCGCACTATCAATACTTGCCTTAGCGATATCCACCGCAAATTGTGCGGCTTGAAGCTCTAAGTTATTGTCTTGTGCGAGTGTTAACCAATCCTCCACATTCGCAGGGCTCGGGGTTACGGCGCTGAACGTATCCGTGTTTAGCACGTTGACATTGTTATAAAATACACCAGTGATTTCTCTAAGCTGTTCTTTACGCAGTTCAAGGGCGTTCAGCGCACGGATTTCTGATGCAACGGTGGTGTCAAAGTTTGCTTGCGCTTCGTGTACATCGGTAATGGCGGTCAAACCAACTTCAAAACGCTGCTTGGTTTGCTCAAGTTGACGCTCGATGGCGCGCTTTTCCGCCTGCACAAATTCCACATTGTCTTGAGCGCGTAAGATATTTAAGTAAGCATCAACTACCCGAACGATTAAGCCTTGTAGGGTGGCCGCATAATTTGCTTCCGCTTGTTGCGCTGATTTTTCAGCTCGGTCTAAACCAACGTAGTTGGCATGATCGTATAATGACATGCTTAAGCCTAGACTGTAGCTTAGAGCATTTCTGTCGCTAGAAGAGACTTCAGTGGCCGAAAGAGCGCTTTCCGAATCGGAAATAGAATAGCCAATTTGCCCAGAGATCTTGGGTAACAGGGCAGAGCGAGAAAGAGTGACTCCAGAGAACGCAGTATCGCGTATCGCTTTTGCACGATTAACCACAGGATCTTTAGCCAAAGCCTGAGCATAAATTTCAGATAAATCTTGTGCTTGCACGACACCGCATAAAGTAATACCGACAAACACGCTAAGAAGGGTTTTTTTCATGGCTCTATCCACGTAATATGTTTAATTCCATTAAGTTAGGTTAAAGTGTAAAAAATTCCATCGAATTGATAAATCTTTTTACTACGACTTTATCCGGTTATGTGTAACAGAATGTAATAAATAAGGAAACAAATGTCGAAAATCCAAAGGTTTACTCACGCAGATGTGCAAATAACACAGACGGAGACCGCTTTTCGTGGATTTTTCAAAATGATGCGCTATCAACTCAAGCACAAATTATTTGCTGGGGGCTGGTCTACACCGATTCAAAGAGAGATGTTTGAGCGTGGCCATGCTGTCGCACTATTACCTTATGATCCGGTAACCGATGAGTTTGTGTTGATTCAGCAATTTCGCCTCGGTGCCATGGCAACCTGTGATAATCCATGGTTGGTCGAAGTCATTGCCGGTATGATAGATGAGGGCTACACCGCAGAAGAAGTCTGTCATAAAGAAGCTATGGAAGAGGCAGGTATTACATTAACCGATTTGCAAAAAGTAACTAGTTACTTATCCAGTCCAGGCGGCACAACGGAGCGCATTGATATTTTTGTGGCGCGCACCGATAGCACGGTTGCTGTTGGATTACACGGTTGCGACAACGAAGCAGAAGATATCAAAGTGTTGCGAGTTAAACGTGAACAAGCTCGGCAGTGGTTAAGTGACGGCACCATGAATAATGCTGCGGGGATCATTGCCTTACAGCATTTTTTCTTAAACGAAGCGACCCTCATTAGCGCATTAAAGACTCATGCATAAGAAAAACCCCATCAAACGCAAGTATGTCCCACATTTACCCAGCCTATTAGCGATGGGGGAGCACAACTATGGCAAATTAATGATGCTATTGCCCGAAGTGGACGAGGTGAATCTGCAATATGAGTTCTCTATTAATGAAACATTAACCTATCGAATCGTGATCAAAGATGCCGCGCGCTACACCACGACCGTCGACATCGCACAAGTGGCAAAAAATTTACCGAAATTTTTACTACCATCTCTTACAGTCCGGTTATATCATGACGTACGCAGCGCCGAAGTATTGGCTGCGCAAAATATTGGACGTATTAAAGCAAGTTATGATTATCCTAACTTGCACATGCATCAAAAGAATGAAAAGTTCATGGTCAATGTGTTTTTGACTGAATGGCTGACCTTTTGTATGCAACATCAACCATAACCGCCGAGGGAAAACAGATGGCAGGTTCTTTACTTTATTTACATGGATTTTTGAGCTCGCCACAGTCTGCGAAAGCATGCCAAACGTTTGCTTACCTGCAACAACACCATCCTAAAGTGCGATTTGTCGCCCCTCAGTTGAGTGGTATTCCTTCTCAAGCATGGCAACAAGCCCAAGAGGTTATGTCTGGCTTAAAAGAGGATATCATCGGCATCATGGGCAGTTCGATGGGCGGCTTTCTCGCCACGCTTTTAGCTGAAAAGCACCAGTGCAAAGCCAGTATTATTAATCCAGCGGTGGCGCCGCATATTCTCTTTCCTGATTACTTGGGTAATCATGTGAATCCATATACCAAAGAAGCGTTTGAGCTTACCTCTGAGCATATCCATACGGTCGAAAAGCTCGTTGTGAATCGCATTAACCAGCCTGATAATTATCAAGTGTTTTTGCAAACCGCAGATGAAGTACTCGATTATCGATTGGCTGAAAGGTTGTATGCTCAAGCAAATCTGCATGTGGTACAAGGTGGCGATCATGCTTATCAAAATTTTGCCAGTGAATTGCCTAAAGTCATGCGATTTTTGGGGCTAACTAAGTCTTAATTGCTCAAGGCGATAAGTATTGGTAATATCGTGACATTCTCAAGCGTCATAATACTTATAAAAGCGTAATCACCTTATGTCGAATCAATATACCGCAGATGCCATTGAAGTTCTTAACGGATTAGAACCAGTTAAGCGTCGACCAGGGATGTACACAGATACCACCCGCCCCAATCACCTCGGTCAAGAAGTCATCGATAACTCAGTGGATGAGGCGCTTGCCGGGCATGCTCGTTCAGTCAAAGTTATTTTGCACGATGATAATTCACTCGAGGTGCATGATGATGGTCGCGGGATGCCGGTGGATATTCACCCAGAAGAAAAAATCTCTGGTGTCGAACTCATCATGACTAAACTCCATGCTGGGGGCAAGTTCTCCAACAAAAACTACGAGTTCTCTGGTGGTTTGCACGGGGTAGGTATTTCAGTTGTGAACGCTTTATCAACGCGAGTTGAGGTAACAATTCGCCGCGATGCAAAGGTTTATCGCATTGTGTTTGCTAATGGTGACAAAATCGAAGACTTGGCGGTGATTGATAGCTGTGGTCAGCGCAACACTGGTACGTCCGTGCGTTTTTGGCCAGATCCTCAGTATTTTGATTCTGACAAATTCAGTGTGCGCCAACTCACCCATAATTTACGTGCCAAAGCAGTGTTATGTCCTGGCTTGCGCATTCGCTTAGACAACAAATTCACTAAAGAAACCACCGAATGGTACTATGAAGATGGCTTGCGTGATTACTTATTAAGTTCGGTAAAAGATTGCATCACTCTTCCCGAAGACGAGCCATTTGTTGGGACGTTTTCAGCTAATTCTGAAGTGGCTGATTGGGCGGTCTTATGGCTACCTGAGGGTGGTGATATGGTCACCGAAAGCTATGTGAATCTTATTCCTACCGCACAAGGCGGCACGCATGTCAATGGTTTACGTCAAGGTTTGCTGGAGTCCATGCGCGAGTTTTGTGAGTTCCGCAATCTATTGCCTCGTGGCGTAAAACTCACGCCTGATGATATTTGGGATCGCTGTGCATATATTCTATCTACAAAGATGCAAGATCCTCAATTTGCCGGGCAAACCAAAGAGCGCTTATCCTCGCGGCAAGCGGCGGCATTTGTGTCTGGAGTAGTCAAAGACGCATTTAGCTTGTGGTTGAATCAACACACTGATGTCGCTGAATTACTTGCGGAAATGTGTATTAGCAACGCCCAGAAGCGTTTGCGTCAAAGCAAAAAAGTCGCTCGCAAAAAAGTCACTCAAGGCCCGGCATTACCGGGTAAACTCACTGATTGTTCCTCGCAAGATATTGATCGTACAGAGCTATTTTTGGTTGAAGGTGATTCTGCAGGTGGTTCAGCGAAACAAGCTCGCGACCGTGAGTTTCAGGCGATTATGCCATTACGAGGTAAGATTCTGAATTCCTGGGAAGTAGATTCGTCACAAGTCTTGGCGTCACAAGAAATTCACGATATTTCGGTTGCTTTGGGCATCGATCCCGATTCTGATGATTTATCTGGTCTGCGCTATGGCAAAATTTGTATTTTGGCCGACGCGGACTCAGATGGTCTGCACATTGCTACATTATTGTGTGCGCTATTCGTTAAGCACTTCCGCACCTTAGTTGAACAAGGTCATGTCTATGTGGCGATGCCACCGCTATTCCGAATCGATGTGGGCAAAGAGGTGTATTACGCTCTTGATGAAAGTGAAAAGCAGGGTGTACTCGACCGCATAGAAGTTGAGAAAAAACGTGGAAAAGTCAACGTTCAACGCTTCAAAGGTCTAGGTGAAATGAACCCGCTCCAACTTCGCGAAACCACTATGGATCCCAATACCCGTCGGCTGGTGCAGTTGACCATTGATGATGCCCAAGGAATGTTAGAGTTGATGGATATGCTACTGGCGAAAAAGCGCTCTGGCGACCGCAAAGAGTGGCTGGAAAACAAAGGGAATTTGGCTGAAGTTTAGATGTTTAACGCACTAAAAAAAACGGTTTTTTCCTTCATCGTTATTGCATTGATAGCTGTCTTTATCGTCCTTGAAGGAAAGCCGTTAGTAAGTGTTAACTCAGCTGAGCAAGTTGAAGCTGCTCAATCGGTCACTCATCTTTTTAAAGATCTCAATCAGTTACGCGAACGCGACCGCGCCTATCACGATTTAGTTTTAACCACAGCACAAATTAATAGTTTATTAGGCTTTTTGCAACGTGCCCACCAGCCGTTATCGGCAGGGTTTTATACCCAAGATGATATTGGAAGCTTGTTAGTTACTTATCGTTTCTCTGTTTTTGGAATGACTCGCTACCTAAACCTCGATTTGCAACTTACATCCGGTTCGAGAGCGAATATAGAACGGGCTAAATTAGGTAAAATTCCCTTACCAGGAAATGCCCTTTTGTCTTTTGCGCGATGGAGTGTCAACCAATACACTCGTTCAGAGGTAGCTGACATTGCTTATAATACACTGCAAGGACTCACCTTTGCAGAGCAAACTGTAACCTTGCTAGTGGCTCCTACCTTACCTTTACTGCAAGAACTCAAAATAGTCCAAGCTCGTATGGGCTATGAAAAACCTGATTTACTCGATTTGAAAGTCCAAAATTATTTGGATTACTTAGTCAATAATCACAAAACCATTGGCGATAGTGGGCGCTCACTTGCACCTTTCATAAGAGAAATTTTCCTCGAAGCGCAAATTCAATCACAATACGGCGACCCTGCACTTGAGAATAAGGCTGCGATTCTAGCGTTAACTATATTTATGGGCGATAACCGCTTTATACGTTTATTTACCCTTAACGACCGTGTGGAGTATCGAGCTGGGCTCAAGAAACAAGTTACACTGAACAATCGACGTGACTTAGCGTTGCATTTTTTATTCTCTGCAAGTATTGAATTGTTATCCGCACAAAGTGTCTCTATTGCGGTTGGCGAATTTAAAGAATTGATGGATAGAGCAGAAGAAGGCTCAGGTTACAGCTTTGTAGATTTGGCAGCAGACCAGGCCGGGATTGCCTTTGCTGAACGAGCTACCGAGCCCAAAACTGCCGTGCAGATGCAAACTTTACTCGCACAAAAAGCCGATGAATCTTTGTATTTACCATTCGTAGATGACTTGCCAGAAGGTTTGAAAGTCAATGCCTTTACCGAACGCTTTAAAAACGTTGACAGCCCAGAGTATCAAGCCAAATTCGAGATGATCATTGCGCGAATAAATGCGCTGCCAATTAGTCAGCTTTGAGTGATTGTTTAAAGTTGTCTAACGTCGTCATCAATGACTCAATTTGTTTGACAATCGTTTGCAGTTTTTTGGTAAGCGCCTCTTTGTCAGAATAGCCATCTTGCATGGCACTGAGCTCATCCAACAACTCGCAGGTTTCAGCAACATAAGGCTCAAACGTTTTTGCTCTGGTCGAAAAGGGCGCATCCTCTGCAAAAATCGCAACATATTGTCCTTTACCTTGTTGTTGGTAAGATGCTAATAAAGCGTCAGCGTCGACTGCTTTGCGATAGATGAGTTGAAGATTCGCTTGAATTTGTTCGATGACTTTTTGCATAGCGTTGTATGATCTATTTGCAGAAAAAATAAAATAATTACTCGAGTTTATCATAAATCAGCCAATAAAAAGCCAAATTGTGTTTTTGGCGTCACAAGGCAATTACAAAGATTTATACGTCTAGCGATAAGTCGAGCCAAGTTTTGCTTTTGCGATTGCCAATTTCTCTGACCAATTTGGGGATCATATAACCAGATTGTTTGGCAATGACCTCACGCATCAAAGATACAACCTGTTCATCCGATACATAAAAATGAGAGGCCCCTTGTACTTTATCAAACGCATGCAAGTAGTAAGGTTGAATATGATTGTCGTATAGCTTTTCATTGAGATGCATGAGCGTTTTGGCATCATCATTAATGTTCCTCAAGATGACAGCTTGGTTATAAACTCGGATCAAATTACGTGATAACTGCGCAACTTTTTCACTCAGTTGAGTGCTGATTTCTTGAGGATGATTAATGTGTAACACCATATTAGCTGTTAGACGAGAGCGCTGCAAACGATCAACTAGACCTGAAGTAATACGTTGCGGAAGCACCACAGGGAGTCTGGTGTGAATACGCAATCGCTTAATGTGTGAAATGGTCTCAATTTGACTTATCAGCCAGTCTAATTGACTGTCATTGGCCATGAGCGGGTCCCCACCAGATAAAATCACTTCATCCAATATGGGATGCTTTTGAATGTATGTTAAAGCATCTTGCCACTGCTGCCGATTGTTGTGATGTTCATTGTATGGAAAATGCCGACGGAAACAGTAACGACAGTTGACGGCGCAGCCTGTGCGAACGATTAATAATACGCGATTCTCATATTTGTGCACGATACCATGATTGGCTTTATCGTGTTCTTGCGTTGGGTCTTGGCCAAAGCCATCCACGCTCAAAAACTCATCTTTGAGAGGTAACACTTGCTGAAGGAGTGGATCATTGGGATCGTGTTTGGTCATCAAATCCGCAAAAAAACGCGGTACGCGCATAGTAAATAAGCGTCTCGCTTCAATGTCTGCAAGATAATCGTTTGGGTTTAAACCTAGGTGTTCTAAGAGATTTTTAGGATCCGTGAATGCGGATGCTAATTCTTTTTGCCAATCGGTCTCTACAGTCACTATATTTTTGTGTATATTATGCACGAAATTAACCGTCAACTAACTAAGTTAAGAGGATTTATGGCGAATTTTAGCACAAATGAATTCAAAGCTGGATTAAAGGTCATGATTGATGACGAGCCATGCAATATTTTAGAAAATGAATATGTTAAACCGGGTAAAGGACAAGCGTTTAACCGTGTCAAAATTCGTAAACTGATCTCTGGCAAAGTATTAGAAAAAACCTTCAAGTCAGGTGATTCTGTTCCAGGAGCGGACGTGTTAGATACTGAGCTTTCATATTTGTATAACGATGGTGAGTTCTATCATTTTATGAATAACGAAACGTTTGAACAAGTTGCAGCAGATGCTAAGGCGGTTGGTGATAACGCTAAGTGGTTAGTTGAAAATACGGACTGTACGATTACTTTATTCAACGGCACGCCGATTGTGGTCACTCCACCTAACTTTGTTGAGTTGGAAATTACTGAAACCGATCCTGGTTTGAAAGGTGATACTGCGGGAACGGGTGGTAAGCCTGCAACACTTGCGACCGGAGCAGTGGTTCGAGTGCCTTTGTTTGTGCAAACCGGTGAGATCATCAAAGTGGATACTCGCAGTGGCGAATACGTATCACGTGCTGGCAAATAAGCATGACTGACCGCGTGGTCAATTTACAAAAAAAGGCTCGGATCTTATCTCAGATCCGAGCTTTTTTTTCAGAACGTGGCGTCCTCGAAGCAGACGTACCATGTCTAGATACTCATGCCGTAACCGACCCTTATTTGACTAATTTTGAGTGTGACTGGCAAGGTCGCAAACTGTATCTACAAACTTCACCAGAATACGCATTGAAACGATTACTCAGTGAAGGGTTTGGCGACTGTTATTATTTGGGCAAAGCATTTCGCAATGAAGCAAGATCGCCACAACACAGTCCAGAGTTTTTAATGCTTGAATGGTATCGAGTTGGAATAACACCTACTCATCTCATGGCTGAGATAGCAGAACTCCTTAACTGTATCCTAGGTGTTGACAAGACAGCTTCTATTTCCTATGCCGATGCATTTGAGCAATACGCCAATATTGATATTTGGCAAGCTGAGAATGAGCAGCTCATTGCAGCCTTTCCGGGGGAGCCGCATTTTGATCTTGCTGCAGAATCGAGAACAGATCTCATCCAAATGCTATTTAGTATCCTAGTTGAACCTCATCTCGGACAAGAGATTCCATGTTTCGTATATGACTTTCCACTGGAACAAGCAGCTTTGGCCAAAGCAAACCATGATGGGCGGACAGCACAACGTTTTGAGCTCTATTATAAAGGCTTCGAGTTAGCCAATGGTTATGGTGAATTGACTGACCCAACTGAACAGTCCAACCGTTTTCAGTGTGATATCGAAAAAAGATCTCGCTTAGGACTACCACAAGTTGCGCCCGATAATAGGTTATTGGCTGCGCTTGAACATGGGCTACCGCAGTGTAGTGGGGTAGCTCTAGGGGTCGACCGTCTGTGTATGCTGGCTTTAGGGCTTCGCCATATTGATTTGGTACAATATAATTAATTGGCTTGCTCGTAGACTTTTACGAGATCTTGTAAAACCCATTCAACAATTTGCGCTAATATCTGGTTATCAGAATGTTCTAAATGGATGAATACATCGATGGCCTTACAAATCAAGGGTGTTGTTTCTAAAATTTCATCTGGTAATGCTGAACAAGCATGAATGAGCGCTTCCACAGATTCAATTTGACAACTTCCCTGTAGAGAAATCTCCTGCAGACAGACATTAAGTTTGTCTTTTAATATTTCTGCAGTCATAAGGATTACCTACTATTAGTAATACACTAAGAGTAGGCTATTTATTACTTGGTTATTGGGATGCCCTTATAAAAGTATTCTTTAGTCTAAATGAATGCTTAGACTTAAGTTTAAAAAGTAGCAATAATACATTACTTTACAAGTTTACCTGCGCTTAAAAAACAACCAATATCAAATGTTGATAAACATCTTTTACTAGAAATTTGTGCAAAATAGAGTTACAACGTCTGCCATGACAACACAAAAATACATCATAATCACTCCATACTATTCGTTACGAGAAATAGATTTAAGGGATGCTCAACAGATTTTGGTTTTAACCAACGATCCTGACTGGCTCAAATACATAGGTGATCGGGGCATTTACAGCTACGACAATGCCTTGGCTTATATTCAAGAGCGGTTCATAGCGAGTTACCAAGAGTACGGTTTTGGCAGTTGGGCGATTATTGATAATGAAACCGGAGCGTTTATGGGGATCTGCGGTTTATTACAAAGAGAAGCGATGGCGTTTCCAGAGTTGGGATATGCTTTACTCCCGGAATATCGAGGTAGAGGCGTTATTCAAGCGCTTATCCCACCTGTTTTGGAATGGGCAAAACAGCATGAGGTTAGTTTTTTAACAGCACTAACAACACCCGATAATCACACGTCCATTCATATTTTAGAAAAGCATGGTTTTACTTTTTCACGCATTCATTTTGAGGAAGATAATTCAATTAATGTGTATCAACTTATGCTGTGAAGGAGCCCTAAAATTGAGGCGGTAAGATCTCAGCTTTTTGCAGAATAATTGGTTCAATCGGCACATCGGGTTGGCCGAAATTAATTGAATATTCTGTTTCAACCTCACCCATCGCGTCAATGACTTCAAAGCCCTCGACAACTGAACCAAAAACGGTGTAGCCCCAGTTCCGACCGGGATCGAGTGATTCGTTGTCTTTGAGATTGATAAAAAACTGTCTGGTCGCACTGTGTGGGTCAGTTTCTCTAGCCATTGCAATACTGTAGTAAGTATTTTTTAGGCCATTGCCTGATTCATTAAAGATTTTGCCGAGCGATGGTTTGCTTTTGTAATCGACTGTATAGCCTCCACCTTGCACGACAAAATCCGGCACCACTCGATGAAAAATCGTATCTTCATAACTGCGCAGGGCAACATAGCGCAAAAAGTTATTGACGGTGATTGGCGCTTTAAAGCGGTCTAGTTCAAGTATAAATTCGCCTAGGTTGGTGTTTATTTTGACTCGCGGATAAGCATTGTCTGGCTGAATCTCGGAGCCATCTTTGACTTTCAATGCGAAGCTTGGCGCACTCAAACACAGCATCACCATCACACACAAACAGTGAACATATCGCTTTCCCATGAATTAACCTTTTTTGAACGTTGATAGTATGGTGAACTTATCACTATTTGCTTTGACAGTAAAACCGCCGAAACGCTTTTTCAATATTCTGCCATAGGTTAAGTGCCGGTTCGCAACAATGCGCAATTCACCACCTGGTTTTAATGCAAAATAGCTGTCGTGAAACATCTGTATAGCAATATGCTCAGTAATGGTGTTATTTTGATGAAATGGCGGATTACACAAAATCAAATCTGCAGGTTCACGCCGTCCATAGTAGCTCAGACAGTTATTGTGCCAAAACTCGCAATTCGCTAATGCGTTAGGGTGATTGGTTGCCACATTGTGTCGTGCCGAGGCAACTGCATGGTATGATTCATCGACAAAGGTAACCGATGCTTCTGGGTTAAGGCGCAGCGCAGCGCAGCCTAATACGCCATTGCCACAGCCTAAATCAATGATGCGCTGTCCACTGACAGGATGTAGATGCTCTAACATAAATCGCGCCCCAATATCGAGCTGATTGCGAGCAAATACATTAGGCAGATTGGCAATGTTTAACTGATATTCTGGCACTTTCCAGTGACACATATCCATTTGGTAATCAGACGTTGCAGCTCTGACTTCGGCTCGCAGTAAACGAGATTTTTTCCATGCCAGACCAGTACGATTAGGGCCAATGTATTGTTCAAACAAAGCTTGCACATTCTTGGTCATGTTTTGCATTTTACTACCAACTAGCACAATACTGTGTTTATGCAATAATGGACGTAAACGCTGTAACTGATCAGCCAAAAAGGTGAGATTTTTAGGGAGTTTAATTAATGCTATATCAATTTGCTTAGAGGGTGTTTCAAGTGAGTGACACCAGTTCACCGTATCTTCCAATTCATTACTGGCAAGATTGGCTTTGGCCGCTTGCTGGGCAATCAATGAATCGCTCCAATGAGTTAAATGATATTCATGCAAGGCACATGTCAGCGCCCCAAAATCGTCGTTGAGTATCGCGATATGTGCGTTGGCTAAGCTGTCAACGTGGGTATCGGCAAGCGTGCGTAACAGATACTCATCAGAGGCATCCCATGCTTGTAGGGACTTGTGTTGTGCTCCACGAGGATAGCGATGTAATATGTGTGTGCCAAAAGCGTGTGTTAATTCAATCTGCATAGACTTATTAAAGGTGACCGATGTTCGACGAGCTCCCCATACAATTGTCATTACCGGATGCGACCGTGACCTACTATCCGCAATGGCTAGAGGCCAACCAGGCATCGTCGTATCAAATGACGTTGCAAGATGAACTACAATGGTCGCAAGATTATATCAAACTCTACGGTCGCGAGGTAAAGATTCCTCGTTTACAAGCTTGGTATGGTGAACCAGAAGCGACCTATACCTACTCGCAACTGGCGATGAAGCCTATGCCATGGCATTCGGTCTTAGCTGATTTGCGCGCCACACTTGAGCAAGAGTGTAATACTCAATTTAACTCGGTATTGGCCAACTGGTATCGCCATGGGCAAGATAGTATGGGCATGCACAGTGACGACGAGCCGGAATTAGGAGCGCAACCAGTCATTGCGTCTTTGACCTTCGGTGCAGCTCGGGGATTCATCATGAAACATAAACTAACCGGTCAAAAGGAGGTGTTGGAATTGGCACATGGCAGTTTGTTAGTCATGTCTGGTGACACCCAAACGTATTGGCAGCACGGTATAAACAAGACAAAAAAACGCATTGCTGATAGAATCAATCTCACTTTTAGACACATTACACCAGTCGAATCATGAACATTGAGCAACAAATTACGCAAAAATTAACCGATGCATTTTCCCCAGAGCATCTAGAAGTGCATAATGAAAGTCACATGCACAATGTCGCCCCAGGTAGTGAAAGTCATTTTAAAGTAGTGATTGTGAGTCAGGCGTTTGCCGATAAGCGTTTGTTACAGTGTCATCGCATGGTCAATGAAGTGCTAGCCGATGAGTTATCTAACCACATTCATGCCTTGGCGATTCATACATATAGCGCAGAAAAGTGGGCCGCCACAAATGCTGCCCCCGATTCACCGAATTGCATGGGTGGGAGTAAGCGCTAAGCTGAGCTTGATGTCAACTTAGCATTGCTTAATTATCGTTATTCGCCTTGAATAGAGCTTCTAAATTAAGTCCTTGCTGGCCCAAGAGATCGCGTAAGCGACGTAGCGCTTCGACTTGAATTTGGCGGACTCGCTCTCGGGTCAAACCTATCTCAGCCCCCACATCTTCTAATGTTGAAGGCTCATAGCCTAACAAACCAAAGCGTCTAGCAAGGACTTCGCGCTGTTTGGGATTGAGATCTTTGAGCCATCGCACAATCGAATGACGTAGATCATCGTCTTGTACTTCATTTTCAGGACCTGAGTGGTTCTCATCTTTAAGTACATCGAGCAAGCCCTTGTTTTCACCATCTTGATTGACTGGCGAATCCACGGAGCTAATGCGCTCATTGAGTTTGAGCATTTTAGAAACAGTTTCGACATCGTGACCAAGTGCAGCGGCAATGTCTTCTGCTGTGGGCTCATGGTCGAGATCTTGTGCCAGTTGACGAGCGGTACGCAAATATCCATTGAGTTCTTTGACTACATGAATAGGCAGGCGAATGGTGCGCGTTTGATTCATGATGGCGCGTTCGATGGTTTGTCTAATCCACCATGTTGCATAAGTTGAGAAGCGAAAGCCTCGTTCGGGATCGAACTTTTCTACCGCTCGAATTAAGCCTAAATTACCTTCTTCAATCAAATCGAGTAAAGCCAAACCTCGGTTGTTGTAGCGTCTAGCAATCTTGACAACCAAGCGTAAGTTACAGACGATCATCCGCTCGCGCGCTTGCATATCTCCAGACAAGGCTTTGCGTGCGTATAATACTTCCTCCTCTGCGCTAAGCAATGGAGAAAAACCAATCTCACCTAAATAAAGCTGTGTAGCGTCTAAATTACGTTGAACATCTTCAGCGATATTGACGTCATCAAAGGCGTCAGCGTCTTCTTCAGAAAACAAACTAATATCGTCTGTGTTTGATTGTGAAATTTTATCTTCGTATTCAGCGTCAAAATCCTGAGATATGAGTTCGACATCTGAATCTTGCTTTTTCTGACCCATTACTGCATCTCCTGCAAACCGGAATAATCATTAACTCCTCCTAACGTCCATTTAGGTATTTTATTATTATTTTTTGGGCAAAAATTGTTGTGGATCCAGTGATTTGCCTTTAAAGCGGATCTCAAAGCGAAGCTTTGCCTCAGTCGTCCCGGAGTTACCCATTTCGGCTATCATCTCTCCCGCCTTGACAAATTGGCGTTCCTTGACCAATATTTTATTATTGTGTGCATAAGCACTCAAATACGTATCGGTATGCTTGATAATAACCAGGTTTCCATAACCTCTAAGAGCATTTCCGACATACACGACTTTACCCTCAGCTGCTGAGACGACCGGGGTACCAATAGAGTTTGCAATAAGCAGTCCACTGTTGCCCGCTTCAGCGGTTGAAAACTTACCAACAATTTTACCTTCTGTTGGCCATACCCATCGCGAAACCCGCGAAGGGAGTGTTTTAGTTGAAGCTACTTGTGATAAAGATTTATCACTAGTAGTTTTTCCACGATACTCCTGAGTTTGAGTTGACGCAACTGGATTTTTGGACTTAGGAGCAGTATTAACTGTCTCTAATGAACTTGTATCGGCTTTAACGCTTGGTTGTTTAATGACTTTTGTTGAAAGATTGAGTTTTTGCCCAATCCTAATTTGGTACGGTTCTGTTAAACCGTTGAGTGTTGCGAGTTCCTGATAATCTTTGCCATGGAGCCACGCGATTCCATACAAAGTTTCATTTGCTTGAACTTCATGAATAAATTGCGATTGGCGGTCGTTATCCAAGCTTATTTGTGTGTCGATGACTGATATGGGCGCGGGCACTGAACGCTGAGCACAGCCAATTAACCCGATGAATGTCACTGCAAACAGCGCTATTTTTCCCACAAATACTTACCTGTAAATCAAATATAGAATCACTGCAAGTAGGATAACGCCCCAGCCAAGAATTTCAACATATTGACGCAATTTGCTTTCCATTTTTGCGCCCCCCCAATACATTAATCCAGCAACCAAAAAGAACCGTACACCTCGGCCAATTGCCGATGCGATCACAAAGGGCAAAAAGGCCATCGACATCATACCTGCAGTGATTGTAAACACTTTATAAGGTATTGGTGAAAATCCTGCTATGAAAACGACCCAAACGCCATAATGGGTAAACCATTCCATAGTGAGCGCCAATTTGTCGCTGTAACCAAAATCCACAATGATAGGATGGATAAATGCATCAAATGCAAAATAGCCTAACAAATATCCGGCGATACCGCCTAATACAGATGCAACGGTGGTAATCATTGCGTACCACCAAGCTCTTTGCGGTTGAGCCAAGGCCATGGGGGCGAGCATGACATCCGGTGGGATTGGAAATATAACCGACTCAGTAAAACTTAAGCCAGCCAGATATTTATCTGCATGGCGGTGCTGAGCCCATCCTAAACAAGCATCATATAAAGGAGTAAAGAGTTTCATGATTAAATGATCGTTCCTTGAATTAATGGCACAAAGCGCGCCTCGTCGAGTGGTATCCGTTGCACAGTTTGCCCAACTTTACGGACATAGGTTAGAGTTTGCTGAGTATCCCCAATTGGAATCAGCATACAGCCGTTGTCGTTAAGTTGCGCAACTAATTCCTCGGGTAACGTTGCCGCGGCAGCAGTTACCAAAATGCCATCATAAGGCCCTTTGGCGCGCCAACCTTCCCAGCCATCCCCATGTTTGCATGAGATGTTGTAACAATCTAATTGACTGAAACGGCGCTGAGCCTGAAATTGCAGGGCTTTGATGCGTTCAACGGTAAAGACGTGGGCAAAGAGTTTGGCGAGCACTGTGGTTTGATATCCCGAACCAGTACCAATTTCCAATATTTTGGGTGATTTGAACGAGTATTCTGCCATATGGGCACGCAGTGTTTGAGTCATGAATGCCACAGTAGATGGCTGGGATAAAGTCTGACCTTGCCCAATGGGTAAAGCGTCATTAATGTATGCTTGGTGCGATAAAGTAGAGGGTAAAAAGTGCTCTCGTGGGATATTACCCATTACTTCAAGTACTGCCTTATCTTCTATGCCATGCTGTAGTAACAGCTCGATAAGACCTTTGGCTCGGGGCAAAGTTTTGATCATCGCTGGGCCATCCATGCTGACAAAGACTGTTGTGCTTGATAGTCCGTCATATCTACGGATAAAGGTGTCACTGAAACATAACCGTTGGCAATGGCATGAAAATCGGTTCCAGGACCCGCGTCCTGTTCCGGTCCGAGCTTGCCATACCAAAAAATAGTGCGACCAAAGGGGTCTTTATCTTTCACCATATTTTCGGCTTGGTGACGATTCCCCAATCGAGTGACTTGAACGCCCTTGAGTTCCTGATAAGGGACATTTGGCACATTCACATTCAGGATACTGGTATTTGTCAAAGGCATTTCTTTTAGTTTTTGCAGTAAGTCCAATAACACTTGTCCAGCAGTAGCAAATTGCCAGTTTGTATATCCATGCATCGAAATCGCAATTGCTGGCAACCCTAGGTGACGTCCCTCGGTTGCAGCAGCGACCGTTCCTGAATAAATGACATCATCTCCAAGATTAGGACCGTGATTGATACCCGATACAACGATGTCTGGCGCAGTCATAAAATCTCCATTGACACCAATCTGTACACAATCTGATGGAGTACCATTAACCGCATGAAAACCGTTATCTAGGGTTGTCACGCGTAATGGTGAATGTAGAGAAAGTGCATTACTGGCACCTGAGTTATTGCGGTCAGGTGCAATCACAGTGACCTTATATTGGCTACTTAACGCTTGATGAGCGGCTATGATCCCTTGAGCAAAAGCGCTGTCATCATTACTTAACAAAATGTGCATTTATTCTCCCCAGTGACATAGTTCACGCAAAACGGATGTGGCAAAGCAGCCTTTTGGTAGAGTAAATTCCACATGTAGGTTATTCGCTTCCCACTGCCATTTAAGTTGAGACGGCAATAAGCGAATCGCTCGGCGTTCTTGCTTTAATCCTAATTGAGATAACGTAGCACAGATTTGTGGATATTGCGCAAACAGGTTTTCTTCTAATGCGATAGCCTTGTCTTGAGTATTTAATGACCCTCTACCAAAAAGGGCGGCAGAGATATGAATATCGCCCTCAGCGAGCCGTTTAGCGATGATGTCATCATTTCTTTCTGGAATGAAAAAGCTATTACTTCCTGCCAGCATAAATGCATCGCCAGATATTGGTTGGAAGAAACAACCTCGTTCAATTCGAGTGTGAATCAGAGTATTAAATAGCCAGCTGCGTAAGGCGGATATGGCTAGATTTTTCTTGTTGCGTTGTTTAATCGTTTTACCGTCAAGCAAATTTTTCGCGAGCTCTAGGTTACCGCCATAGCGAATAGCAGAGAGCCCATTTTCATCAGTATAATGCATCTCACCAAAACGCTGTTGTCCATAATAGTTGGGCACACCAGACTCACGAATGTGATGAAGTCGACTCTCGACGTCTGCACAATCGGAAACATCGCGTAAAATTAAGGCAAATCGATTGCCAGCCAGATGGCCGGTTTTGAGTTTTTTATGGTGTTTGGTTACGCTTAAAACGCGTAAACCTTTGAGTGCAAATTGAGTGAAATCAAGTTCAGGGTGCAGTGGGTGATGTACGCCGAAGTATTGCCTGGTGCGTCCGTATTTGTCTTTTCTTCCCGCATACGTTACCTGACGCAGTGGAAGACGGTAACACTTGGCAAGCTCCTCTGCAACATAAGCGGTATTTAAGCCAGTTTTTTCGATGTGTACGTAACTGTGCTCACCTTCCCCTGATAATTCGTAGCCAAGAATTTCATCTACCACAAAATCATCGATAACACGTTTGAAATCGGCTTTAGCCACAGGTTTTTGATAAAGGTGTGCCCAGTCTTGTGCAGGATACTTCATGTAGCGAGCTCTTAGTCTTCAGCTTGAATCAACAAGACAACTGCATGAGTGGCAATGCCTTCTTTGCGTCCGGTAAACCCGAGTTTTTCAGTCGTCGTTGCTTTAACATTTACTTGTGAGGGTTCAACCTCTAATGTGTGCGCAATATACGCTTGCATTGATGGAATATAAGGGGCCATTTTGGGCGCTTGTGCCACAATCGTGATGTCGGTATTGCCAAGTATGTAGCCTCGCTGTTTCACTTGAGAATAGACGTCACGTAAGAGGACGCCACTGTTTGCACCGGCAAAAGCAGGATCGCTATCTGGAAAATGATGACCAATATCGCCAAGCGCAACTGCACCAAGTAATGCGTCACATAATGCGTGTAATACAACATCGCCATCGGAATGCGCGAGCAACCCAGTTGTGTGAGCCACTTCAACTCCACCTAAAATTAACGGTTTATCGCCACCAAATTTGTGTACGTCATAACCATGTCCTATGCGAAAGGGAAGACTCATATTATAAGCGTCCTTGTTGTTGTAAATAAAACTCAGCCAATGCTAAGTCTTCGGGGTGGGTGATTTTTATGTTATCACTGCTACCAGCAACTAACTCAACAGGAATATCACAAAATTCTAATGCGGAAGCTTCGTCGGTCACGGTCGTATTTGTCATGGCTTGCTCAATAGCATTAATTAGGGTAGCAACACCCGATGCTTGAGGGGTTTGCGCTCCCCAGATATGTTCTCTAGGTAAGGTTTTTGCAATAGTTGAGCCATGGGCAGATTTGATGGTGTCCGTCGCCGGTCTAGCCAAAATCGCCGCTTGAGCGCTGTGCTCAAGTTTTGCAATGAGTGCGTCAATATCAGTGTGACGCAAACAAGGCCGTGCGGCATCGTGCACTAATGCGGTTGCGTCTGGGGGACATGCTTTTAGTGCAGCTAGTACCGAGTCAACCCGCTCATCTCCACCAGTGACGGCGCGCAACTTGGGATGAGACGCAATCTCTAGGGATGAGAAATGATAATCCTCAGGATGTAAGGCAACCACCACTTCTGCTAATTTAGGATAAGTTAAAAGTTGTGAAAGTGAGTGCTCAATCACTGTCTTGCTTCCGATTTTGAGGTATTGCTTGGCAATATTAGCTTGCATTCGTGAACCGATACCGGCAGCTGGAACAATGGCGATATATTGATTTGGCATAGTGTTTTATTGTTCTGATGGGAGAATGCGATAAAACGTTTCTCCCTCTTTGATAAGGCCTAATTCGTTTCTGGCGCGTTCTTCAATCGCTTCGAGACCAATTTTAAGATCCGCAATATCCGCTGCAAGAAGTCGATTGCGCTGTGCTAAATTCGCATTTTGCAACTGACGCTCAGCGACCTTTGCTTGCCCTGCCCACAAATCGGGAATACTGTGCTTACCGAACCACAACCTATGCTGTAGCAAGACCAGTAAAATCAGCAAAGCAAAATTAATAATGTGTTTTTGCTGCACAAGGAACCCCTCAAATAAGTGTATCTATTGTAGCGTTTTTTGATAAAGATACCAGTGTGAGATCACTATAGGTTTGTTCCGGCTTAGCATTATTCGACTCCGATAAGTTAATCCGCACTTGAGCTAAGACAGTCCCCGTTGTTAAGAAACACATCAAACAGTCCAGGGGTAAAAAGGTGCGCATAAATCTTGCACTCAGTCCGTGGTCACATTATCTTTGTCTTTGAAGCATAATGAACTAGTTAAAAAAGAGATGCAATGGCCTCTAATCATCCCCCAATAATCGCCATCGACGGTGGTGGCACGTCATGTGACGCAGCCCTTTTTATTCAAAATACATGCATAGATAAAGTGGTGACAGGACCGGCTAATGTGTATGTCGATCCTTCTCGAGCACAACAAAACATTGTCGCAGCGGTCAGTGAACTCGCGAGTCGTCATGATTTGGGGCTCGATCAAATCCTAGTTTCAGGAGGTTGCGCTGGAATGGGGATCGCAACGGCTCAACAAGAGATGCAAAAATGGCAATCGCCATTTTGTCGGTTAGCGCTTACTACAGATGTGCATGTTGCCAGTCTTGGAGCTAATTTAGGCGCAGACTGTCACACTATCATCGTTGGTACAGGTTCTTGTGCACTCACCTTACATCAAGGAGAGTTGACGCAAACAGGCGGGCATGGGTGTTTATTAGGCGATGACGCCTCTGGGGCATGGTTAGGTCAAGAGTTATTACGTTATTGCTTGTTGGCCAGTGATGGCCTTACCGAGACGAGTGAACTCATCGAAGCAGGATTTGCCTTTATCGGTACACGCCAAGCAGCTGAAATCGTCTCTCGCTATCACACTTTGGACAGTGCTATCTTGGCGACACTGGCGCCGCTTGTGTTTGAGCACGTTGGTGAGGATGAGCTGGCCAATCATTTGGTGGCACAAGGTGTCGATTATTTGGTGCATCTGCACGGTCATTTAGATGCTCAAATGGCACTGCCTAGTTTTGCCTATGGCAGTATTTGGAATGCTTATAAAAAGTGCAACATTGAGGAGTTAACGGTCTTACAAACACCTTTATCCGATCCACTTCATGGCGCGTATCTCTATGGGTTATCTGCATTTGGATTTCAGTCATGAAAATTCGTGCGCACAATCTGCTATTAGATAATGAGTTTGTCACAGAACAAACCGTACATATAGAATCTGGCAAAATCATCGATATTTATCCTAGTCGTAACGAAGCTGTCGAGCATGACGTGCATTATTTGGTGCCAAGTTATATCGATTTGCAAGTCAATGGTGGTGGTGGTGTATTATTACAAGAAGATGTGAAGGCATCTGATATATTAAAGGTTGTGAGTGCTCACTCTAAATTTGGTTCTGGATTTATATTGCCGACCTTGATCACGAATTCTTATCTTGCAATGCAACAATGCGCTGATGCAGTGATCCAGGCCAGAGAACAAACCAGTGCAGTGCTTGGCGTGCATTTTGAGGGGCCTTGGTTAGCTAAAGCAAAAAAAGGGATCCATCTTGAGCAACATATTCGTGCACCATCGGATGCTGAGCTTGCTTTGATTTCGGATGTTCAGCTGGGCAAAGTGCTCATTACTTTAGCCCCAGAAACCGTTCCTGTTGATGTGATTACCGACTTGGTGGCACGAGGCGTTGTTATCAGCTTGGGGCATTCTAATGCCACCCACGAACAAGTATTAGCGGCTATTGAGGCTGGAGCTTCGGGTTTTACGCATTTATACAACGCTATGAGTGGCTTGCAAGGGCGGAACCCGGGTATGGTAGGGGTCGCATTAGGCGAGGAGAGTACTTTTGCCGGGCTCATCGTTGATCATCATCACGTAAGCCCTTATGCCGTTCGCTTGGCATATCAAAATAAATCATTCCAACGTTTGTGTTTGGTCACCGATGCGATGGCGCATGTTGGTTCATCAAATGATGTTCTACCGTATTTTGATACTCAGATTACGCAACGAGATGGAAAACTCACGACCCCTGATGGGGCTTTGGCTGGATCTTGTTTGACCATGCATGAAGCCGTTTTGAATATGCATAGAGATATCGGGGTATCATTTGAGCACAGTGTCATTATGGCGTCACGTACTCCTGCAAACTGGCTGGGATTGTATGAGTATGGACGAATAGGTATTGATGTGAGTGCAAATTTACTTGGAATAAACAGTGAGTTAGTCATTACTTCTCATTGGCGTGATGGAGTGTTAGTTGAGTGAATGCGTTAACCAGCAGGTGAATCAGTATTAGACAGGTGGATAAAAAAACGCATCTCAGCTAACCAAGATGCGTTTTCTATTTTGTGTAGGTGAGTGCTACATCTTCTCAAAGATTGTTGCGATACCTTGTCCGTAACCAATGCACATGGTTGCAAGGCCAACGTTGTGACCTTGTTGCTCCATCACATTGATGAGCGTGGTAGAGATCCGCGCACCTGAGCAACCTAACGGGTGCCCCAAAGCAATCGCGCCACCATTTTGGTTGACTTTCTCATCGTATTGCTCAAGCCAACCAAGTTGCTTAATACAAGATAAAGCTTGTGCAGCAAAGGCTTCATTGAACTCGGCAATATCGATATCAGCCATGGTCATCCCAGCACGCTGCAAGGCTTTCTTGGTCGCGGGTACTGGACCAAAACCCATGATTGCGGCATCACAACCCGATACGGCCATTGCTTTGATCTTAGCGCGAGGGGTTAAGCCTAGGGCTTTGGCGCGATCAGCCGACATCAACAACATGGCCGATGCTCCATCTGAAATAGCAGAAGACGTACCAGCTGTGACCGTACCATTGGCTGGGTCAAACACAGGGCGTAAACCAGCTAAGGTTTCTACCGTCGTTTCAGGACGAATCACTTCGTCGTGTGTAACAAGTGTTAGAACGCCATTGGCGTCATGGCCTTCAATCGGCACAATTTCTTTATCCCAACGGCTTTCGAGATGAGCCTGATGCGCTCGCTGGTGCGAACGCGCAGCAAATTCATCCTGCATTTCGCGAGAAATACCGTTCTGCTTACCAAGTAACTCAGCGGTAAGGCCCATCGAGCCTGAGGCCATTGCCGTGGTGCGATTAAGCTGGGTGTTCAAATCAATGTTGTAGTCCATCGGCACATGACCCATGTGTTCGACACCACCGACCATGTAGACATCGCCTTGCCCTAACATGATACCTTTCGCGGCGTCATGCAGTGCTTGCATAGAGGAACCGCACAGACGATTTACCGTGACCGCAGCCGTTGAACGAGGAATGTCTGTCAATAGCTGTGCATTTCGCGCAACATTAAAGCCTTGTTCTTTGGTTTGTTGCACACAGCCCCAAATGATATCTTCAATCTCAACTGGATCCACCTCTGGGTTGCGTTTAAGTAATGCTGTCATCAAGTGAGCAGACAGTGTTTCTGCACGAACGTTGCGAAATACACCACCTTTAGAACGACCCATCGGGGTACGAATACAATCGATTACGACGACTTCTTTCATTTTTTCTCTCCTTTGGTCGTTTAAGCGGTGAAATATGATTGGCCAGTGGCGGCCATTTCGCGCACACCATCTGAAATTTGATAAATCGGACCTAAGTGCGCGTATTTATCTGCTAAATCAACGAAGTTTTGTAAGCCCATGGTTTCAATATAACGGAAGATACCGCCTCTGAATGGCGGGAATCCGATGCCGTATAACAGAGCCATATCAGCTTCAGCAGCGCTCGCCACAATACCTTCTTCCAAACAGCGAATGGATTCATTAGCCATAGGGATCATTAAGCGTGCAATGACTTCCTCAGCGTCAAACGTTTTAGTGGGTGCGGCGTGTTCGGCAATCATATCAATCGCGACTTGTGCGGGCGTTTTCATTGGGCGACCGCGTTTGTCTTTGCCGTGATCGTAGAAACCAACACCATTCTTTTGGCCTAAGCGATTAGCGTTGTACATTAAAGACACAGGATCGTTTTCGATTTTTTGCATGCGCTCAGGAATACCTTCTGCCATGACACTTGAAGCATGATCAGCGGTATCAATGCCTACGACATCCAATAGGTAGGCGGGCCCCATAGGCCAACCAAATTGTTTTTCCATGATTTTATCTACAGCAACAAAATCCGCGCCATCCAAAATCAGCTGACTGAAACCAGCGAAGTATGGGAACAGCACTCGGTTAACCAAAAATCCAGGACAGTCATTGACCACGATAGGCGTCTTGCCCATGGTCAAGGCCATGGCAACAACCGCTGCGATCGTTTCATCTGTGGTTTTTTCACCGCGAATGATTTCAACGAGAGGCATTCTGTGCACGGGGTTAAAGAAGTGCATCCCGCAAAAACGCTCTGGCTTTTGCAGTGATTCAGCCAATTGATTAATAGAAATCGTCGATGTGTTCGAAGTAATGATGGCATCATCTGCCACATGTGTTTCGGTTTCGGCTAATACAATCCCTTTGACTTTCGGGTTTTCAACAACCGCCTCTATCACCAAATCGGCATGGGCAATCGCACTGTAATCCAACGTTGGTGTAATATTGTTGAGGGTTGCCGCCATTTTCTTAGGCGTAACCTTGCCGCGTTGCATGCCTTTTTCAAGGATGCCTGCGGCTGTAGTCAAACCTAAATCCAGCGCTTCGGTGTTGATGTCTTTCATCACCGATGGCACGCCTTTGACGGCACCTTGATAAGCAATGCCTCCGCCCATGATACCAGCGCCCAATACGGCATTTTGCTTGACTTGTTTGGTGGCTTGTTTAGCGAGTTTTTTACCCTTTCCTTTCACCAATTGATCGGCGAGGAAGATGCCAATTTGTGCTTTCGCGGCATCGGTTTTGGCCAATTGCACAAACCCTTTATTTTCTAATGCCAACGCACCGTCTCGTTCAAGACTTGCTGCGGCTTCCACGGTATTCACCATGACGTGAGGGGCAGGGTAATGCTTCCCAACTTTGGCAAACACCATGCCTTTGGCGACATTAAAGCACATAGCTTTTTCATTCGCACCCATTGGCAGTGGAGACAGTTTACGATTGCGACGAGCTTGCCAGTCGATGTTGCCTGCGATGGCATCGTGCAGCATTTGTTTGGCGCTTTCAATAAGCTGTTCTGGGGCAACTACAGCGTCTATGGCTCCTTCCTCTAAGGCTTTTTCTGCTGTGCGAGGTGCACCAGTGCTCATCCAATCCATCGCAGTATCTGCGCCAATGATTCGAGGTAAACGCACGGTGCCACCAAAGCCCGGCATAAGTCCTAGCTTCACTTCGGGTAAGCCAATGCTCGCGGTGGTATCCGCAATTCGCAAATCACAGGCTAAGGTCATTTCACACCCGCCACCAAGCGCAAAACCGTTGATTGCAGCTATGGTTGGAACAGATAAATCTTCAAAACGGTCAAAAATCTGAGCACTCTTTGCTACCCACCCCAAGACGGTTGCTTCATCTTGTTCAAAGGCACTCGAGAATTCGGTGATGTCGGCGCCAACAATGAAGGCGGCTTTATCTGAACGAACCAAAACACCTTTGACACCAGCATCGGCTTTGATGGCTTGAGTAGCAGCGTCGAACTCGGCTAAGGTCGTTTGGTCAAATTTGTTGACGGATCCTGCGGCAGCAAAAACACATTCTGCGATTCCATCGTCGTGTAGGCGTACGGTTATATTCGTACCTTGGTACATAGGCTTCTTCTCCTTTGGCTAGACCAAAAAGTGTAGAGTTATTAAATATCTGTTGTTTTTTTGTAACTGGTCGTACAAGTTAACATTTAACAATGTTTTGCACAATAGTCCAAATTGCTTGTCTACTTATATAATTATCATAGTGTCTTTGATTAAGCTCTGTCCTATGCCAAAATCAGAATCGATGACCTGACACTATCTACGCAACGTGCTAGACTCAGCGCATTATAAAATCATAACAAAAACAACGACATTAACGAATTATGAAAGATATCGCCGTTCTATATCCTGCGCACATAGCGCATTTACAACAGGTTACCAAAGAAGCCTTAACCCGTGAGGGCCTCGATGGTTTAGTGATCCATTCCGGTCAACAAAAGCGGATGTTTTTGGATGACAATCACTACCCATTCCACGTTAATCCACAATTTAAAGCATGGTGTCCCGTGGTGGATAATCCGAACTGCTGGTTAGTTGTGGATGGTGTGAATAAGCCGAAGTTGATATTTTATCGTCCGGATGATTTTTGGCATAAAGTACCGCCAGAACCAAATGATTTTTGGACCTCTGAGTTCGATGTTGTATTACTCGCAGATGCCAATCAGGTCGAAAAGCACCTGCCGTTTGATAAAACACGCTTTGCTTATATTGGAGAATATGTTGAAGTTGCTAAAGCGCTTGGTTTTGAAAATGTAAATCCAGATAAAGCACTGCATTATTTGCATTACCACCGTGCAGTGAAAACGGAATACGAACTCGCTTGTATGCGCAAAGCTAACCAGATTGCACTTGCCGCGCATGCCAGTGCAGAAGCCGCTTTTCGTGATGGTGCTTCAGAGTTTGATATCAACTTGGCGTATCTCAAAACCGCTCGCCAAGGGGATAATCAGGTTCCGTATTCAAACATCGTTGCACTCAATGAAAACAGTGCAATATTACACTACACCGTATTAGAAACGCAGAGCCCAGCTGAATCTCGAAGTTTTTTGATTGATGCGGGGGCATCTTTTCACGGCTATGCAGCAGACATTACTAGAACCTATGCCACAGCTGAAAATGATTTTGCCAACATGATAAAGGCCGTTGATGCGTTGACGTTGCGCCTAGCCGACACACTCAAACCTGGGCTGTCGTATGTGACTGTCCATGAGTTAGCACATGATGGGATTGCTCAGATATTACATGATTTTGGTATTGTGAATCTGAGTCCGCAAGAAATTGTGGAGACTGGCATTAGCAAAACGTTTTTTCCACATGGGATTGGGCATTTCTTAGGGCTACAAGTGCACGATGTAGGCGGTCATGTACATGATGATCGCGGTACCCCAAATCCAGCACCTGATGCCCACCCATTTTTGCGCTGTACTCGCACTATAGAAGCTGGGCACGTGTATACCATTGAGCCTGGATTGTATTTTATCGATAGTTTGTTAGCAAAATTAAAAGGAACGCCTGGTTCTGCATATATCAATTGGGATCGAGTAGAAGAGTTCAAACCCTTTGGGGGGATCCGCGTCGAAGATAACGTGATTGTACATGTTTCGTACAATGAGAATATGTCTAGGCCGAACTAGTTAAGCTTACAGGTCTCGTTCCACTGCAATGTGCGCGAGACCTATTAAAGCGTCTTTGTAAGGTGATTCTGGTAGAACATTGAGGTGTTTAATTGCTCGCTCAGCCTCAGTTTTCGCAATGCTCATGGTGTAATCTAACGCGCCGGTTTGGTTCATTGCTTCAAGTATAAGGTCAAAATTAGCCAAGCCATTGCCTTGTTCAATGGCATTGCGAATGATGGTTTGGGTTGCCTCATCACTGTGCCACATTGCGTAAAGAAGTGGTAGGGTAGGCTTACCCTCAGCGAGATCATCACCCACATTCTTGCCCATATCATTGGCATTGGCAGTGTAATCGAGAATGTCATCAACCAGTTGAAACGCCGTACCTAAGTGCTTACCGTACTCTTGCAAAGCAACTTGTACACGTTCATCTTGGCGCGTAATTACTGCGGCAAGCTGTGTCGCGGCCTCAAATAAACGTGCAGTTTTGGAGTAGATGACAGCCATATAAGAGGCTTCAGTGGTGTCAGGGTCGTTGACGTTCATCAACTGCATGACTTCGCCTTGAGCAATCTCATTAGTGGCATCAGATAGGATCTGCATGACTTGCATTGAATCCAGCGTGACCATCATTTGAAAGGCACGAGAATATAAAAAATCTCCCACCAAAACACTGGCTTCATTCCCAAACATGGCGTTGGCTGTTTCACGGCCACGACGCAGTTTCGAATCATCCACGACATCATCGTGTAATAATGTCGCAGTGTGAATAAACTCAATAATGGCTGCTAGAGTGTGATGTTGAGTGTTCTCGATATTGAGAGCGCGAGCCGCAAGTACGGTTAACAAAGGACGTAAGCGTTTACCGCCACTATTAACGATGTAAAACCCCAATTGATTCACCAAACTTACATCACTTGCCACTTGTACTTGGATCAACTCATTGACCGCTCGCATATCCGCTTGTGCGAGCTCAGTTATTTGGGATAAAGACATCGTGGACATAAACAAGTATCGTTATTTGTGGAAAGCTTCGTTCAGTTTATGGGTCGCAAAATACAGTTTATAACAGCAAAAATCAATAATACCTTGCGCTTTAGTCTTTATTTTACAAGCTTTTGACGCAAAGAGAGGCGAAAAGCAAAAAAATTATATTTTATTCGGATCTCACTTGATCAACGAGTGCTCTTTGCGTATAATCCGCGCCCTGTATTTTTAATTATTGTGCAATGTGCACAGAGCGGAGTTTTATATGTACGCGGTTTTCCAAAGTGGTGGTAAACAACACCGTGTGGCTGAAGGCCAGACCGTTCGTTTGGAGAAAATCGAAGTTGCTCCAGGTGACTCGGTAGAATTCGACAATGTATTAATGGTTAGCAATGGTGACGATGTTAAAATCGGTACCCCTGTAGTTGCTAACGCAAAAGTAACTGCTGAAGTGATTACTCACGGTCGTGGCGATAAAGTCAAAATCGTCAAGTTCCGTCGTCGTAAGCACTCGCGTAAGCAGCAAGGCCATCGTCAGTGGTTCACAGAAGTGAAAATCACTGGTATTAACGCATAATAGGAGTAACTAACTAATGGCTCACAAAAAAGCTGGTGGTAGTACCAAAAACGGTCGTGATTCAGAAAGTAAACGTCTTGGCGTTAAGCGTTTCGGCGGTCAATCTGTATTAGCGGGTAACATCATTGTTCGTCAGCGTGGTACTAAATTCCACCCTGGAAACAATATGGGTATTGGCCGTGACCACACGTTATTTGCATTATCTGACGGTAAAGTTCAGTTTGATGTTAAAAACAACAAGAAAGTGGTTAGCATCGTAGCTGAATAATCAGCGCTTGCCATTTTTTAAATTATTAAAAAAATCCCGAGCATCAGATGATGGTCGGGATTTTTGTTTGTCTAATTGATTTACAGCGTTTATGCAAAATAGGCTTCTAAATCGTCACTGCCACCAATGTGTTTACCACCAATGAAGACCTGAGGTACGGTCTCACGACCAGTGACCGCTTTCAGTGAGGTAAGGGTAGCACCTCGTCCTAACACGATTTCCTCATATTCAAACCCCTTCTCTGTCAGTAACGTTTTGGCTTTATCGCAAAATGGGCAACCTGGCTTAGTAAATAGCGATGCGGCTTGTGGAACAATGGCATCCGGCGCAAGATACTTGAGCATGGTATCGGCGTCAGATACTTCAAAAGGATCTCCTGGTACATCTGGTTCAATGAACATCTTTTTAATAACGCCATCAACCACCAACATAGAATAGCGCCATGAACGCTTGCCAAAACCAATCGCTGACTTGTCTACAAGTAAGCCCATCTTATCGGTGAATTCGCCATTGCCATCTGGGATCATGGTAATGTTTTCGGCTTCTTGATCAGCCAGCCAAGAGTTCATGACAAAGGTATCATTGACTGAGATACACACAATCTCATCCACACCATGCGCATTAAATAATTTGGCAAGCTGGTTATAGCGAGGTAAATGGGTTGACGAACACGTCGGAGTAAAAGCGCCAGGTAATGAAAACACGACAACGGTACGATTCTCAAATATGGCTTTGCTGTCTAAGGTTTGCCATTCGTCATTTATACGCACCGGCCATTGACACTCTGGTACGGGTTGTCCTTCGCTATTGGGTAAGTGTAGTGCACTCATGTTGAATTCCTTCTATGGGTTATTGAGTTAGTCGTTAATGAGTATACGCACAAACTTAACAATTGATAGCCAATAAAATGAATTGGTCTTATCTAAGTTATGAATCAGTACTAATCATCCTTTAAACATTCATGTATAATTAATGGCGTTTGAACAATTAGTGACTTCTAAATGAAATTTGTAGATGAGGCGGAAATCCGCGTTGAAGCCGGTGACGGTGGTAATGGTACAATCGGCTTTCGCCGCGAAAAATTCGTGCCCAAAGGTGGCCCTGATGGAGGCGACGGTGGTGACGGTGGTTCAGTGTATCTCGTTGCCGATGAAAACCTCAATACGTTGATTGATTTTCGCTTTGAGCGCTTTCATCGCGCTGAGCGTGGGCAAAATGGCCAAGGCAGTAATTGTACCGGTCGCGGTGGAGCTGATCTTGAAATCAAAGTCCCAATTGGTACTCGCGCAACCGATACCGAAACCTTAGAAGTACTAGGTGATTTATTGCAACATGGACAGCGCTTAAAAGTCGCACAAGGCGGCTTTCATGGTCTAGGTAATGCGCGCTTCAAAAGCTCAACCAACCGAGCACCGAGACAAAAGACCAATGGCACGCCTGGTGAAATTCGCAATTTGAAGCTGGAGTTGATGTTGTTAGCTGATGTAGGGCTTCTTGGTCTGCCTAACGCCGGTAAATCAACCTTTATTCGTTCTGTCTCAGCGGCCAAACCCAAAGTGGCTGACTATCCATTTACCACATTAGTCCCTAATTTAGGTGTTGTCAGACAAGATGCTCAGCGCAGTTTTGTTATTGCCGACATTCCAGGGTTGATCGAAGGTGCGGCAGATGGTGCTGGCTTAGGTATTCAGTTTTTGAAGCATCTTGAGCGTTGTCGAATCTTATTGCACATGGTCGATGTGCTGCCTGTTGATCAAACTGATCCAGTTGAGAGTGCAAAAGCAATCGTTGCTGAGCTAGAAAAATACAGCCCGAAACTTGCCAGTAAACCGCGTTGGTTAGTGTGCAACAAGATTGATCTGATGCTACCGGAAGAGGCTGAAGTCTTGTGTGCATCCATTGCCGAAGCCTTGGGTGCTGAAAAACACTTCCAAATTTCTGCATTCCAAAAGATGAATACCGATGAGTTGTGTCGTGACATTATGGAATTCATCGAATCTTTACCACCAGAAGAAATCGTCGAAGAAGACGAAGAAGTCGAATTTAAATGGGACACGTATCACTCAGAAGTACTCGAGAGTCACTCGGATAATGAGTGGGATGACGATGACTGGGATGATGATGAAGACGATCATCCTAATGTGGTGTACACCCGCGAGTAATTATAAAATAGCTAAAACCAGCGCGCCACTTTGCGCTGGTATTGAGCGTATTCTTCACCGAACTTGTCCAACAATATTCGCTCTTCAGGCAAGATCTGAAAGCAATGCAGATAGGTCATTGCCCCTAAAGCAAATAGAATAAAGCCTGTATGCTGTAGATATAACCCACAAGCGATGATGCTCATCACAAAACTCAAATACATTGGGTTACGAGAAATGGCAAAAACGCCACTTTGAACTATCTTAGAGGTGTGATCAGGACGCATTGGGTGTACGGTCGTTTGGTGCTTCTTAAATACGTACACGCCCATGACCGCAAAGGTCATGGCACTGAATAATACAAATCCTGCAAACAAATTAGCCATGACTTGTGGAAAACCAAAATGCGGAAATATCTCGCGAGTCAGGTACATCCCTAAAATTGCCAAAATAGGTAAGATAACCGGTGGAATTTTGAGTTCAAGTGTGCGAAACATAAGCAATCATGGTCTTATCATTATTAGATACCGTACAATATAGTCAAATACTGATTAACAATGCAACTGTGAGTTTTCCATGAGCAAAATGTCGATGATAGTCGCAATGGCGCACAACCGTATTATTGGGGCAGATAATGATATGCCATGGCATATGCCGGCAGACTTAAAACACTTCAAAGCCACCACAATGGGCAAGCCTGTCGTCATGGGTCGCAAGACGTATGAATCAATAGGGAAGGCTCTACCTGGCCGGCGCAATATCGTGATTACAAGAGATAGCTCATATCAACTAAGCGATGCTGATGTCGCACATGGTATCGATGACGCTTTGGCATTATGTGCAACCGAGGACGAGGTCATGATCATTGGCGGAGGCTCAATTTATGCCTCTTTAATCGAACATGCTGATACTTTGCATTTGACCTTTATTGATGTTGACGTGGCTGGTGATACGGAGTTCCCTGATTGGCACCAATACGGACAGTGGCGAGAAGTCTCTCGTGTGGCACATCAAGCGGATGACAAAAACCCACATAACTACGAATTTGTGCAATTAGTTCGAGTTTAGTGAGTGCGCTTCTAACGCTTCCAACCGCTCTCTTTTGGCGGGATGAGTCGAAAACCATAAAGTCTCTGATTCATCGGGCATTTCGTGCAAGAGAGTCGCGAGTGCTTCACTGATTAGGCTTTGCGAAAACCCAGCCTTCGCCAATAGGTCATGTGCATAGGCATCTGAAGCCAGTTCAAAATCTTGACTGTGCTGGAACGCATACAGATTCACAATCGCCGCCAAAAAATCCTCAGAAATGCCTTCTTCTGCCCCAAAAATGACTGAAGCAATAGCCAGGCTACCCGAGACCAGCACAATCTGTTGCATCGAATGACGCTCTTCAATATGAGCGAGTTCGTGCGCTAATACGGCCGCGACTAATTCAGGCTTGGCAAGCTTGTTAACCAGATCATCCGTCACCACAATGGGGCCGCCCGGGAAGGCGAGCGCGTTGGCGCCAATGGTATCTGAGGAATGAAAAAATAACTCAGGCCGAGAAGCAATTTGGCTATGGCGATGCAATTGTTTGTACATCTCGATGATGGTTAAGCGTTTGTCTAGCGGAATACGCGAAGGTTCGAAATGCATGCTGTTGATGCGGTTATACCCCATTTCTCCGATTTCACGTTCAAGTGACATGGGAATAAGATTCACCACAACAGGGGTGGCAAAGACCAACGCAAGACGTAAAGCAATAATCAGAACAACAAAGCCACTCATCAGCAATAAAACATTACGCCAGGAAAATAACTCTAACGCAGCAATACCTTGCTGAACTTTATTTCGCTGTGAATTGACAAATGCCTCAGGTAACTTTAATTCCGCAACGAAACTAGCGCCATTATCGAAGTAGATGTGCCGCCCTTGAAACCCCTCAACGGACATCGGAATTTTAGCACCGGTTGATAAAATGAGTTGTTTATGTTGCCAATCATAATCAGCCGGAATGGTAACCGCTGATGCTGGAGCAAAGTATTCTCCACGGATCATTATAACCCCAACTCGATGCCTTCAAAGTCAGCAAACTCTTCGCCAATGGATGATTGCTCTTTTTGTGCGGTACCGATGTAATCTGAAAAATCAGGACTGGTTTGTGTGTATATATTGGCGCAAAGATAACGTGATTTGCGGACTTGCGCCCATGGGATAGCTAATCCAATAGTACAGACAATAGCAACAATATTAGAGAACAAAATCCACAGAAGACGTGGAGAGGAAATACTTGATGAAAAAACGATCTTATTGGGCAATTTTAAGTTGTTAAACACCAGTTTGAGGCAACAAACACGATACACCACATACACTAAAAATAGCATTACATAGACCGCAATCACGCCAAGGGCAAAAGACGCTTCTGCTGGCACCACAAAACCAGCGAGTAAACCTATTAGTAAAAGGGGAGATATTACAACAAGCACATACACCTTATAAAAGGCCTTGTAAGTTAATTCAACAGAGACTCTTTTACCGCCATAAGCCAAACCATTATATACATAATCAAAGGCTTTTTTGACCGCAACGGGGGCTAACAATCCAAGCGTAAATAGGGCGAGCAAAGGCATGATTTGGAAGGTTAAAAACGCCTCCCAATAATCGCCTCTAAATTGGAACCTAAGATTGCGATAGGAGGTGACTTTTGCATTAAACTCGAGTGATAGATTAATTAAATAAGGGATTGTGAAAAATAAAATAATGATTAGAAATATATAAATAGCGGGAAAAAAAGTCGCTGCTACATTTAAAAATATTAAGGTTGCAACAACAATCAATCGTCCTTTTAAAATTTGTAATCCATCGGCGTGATAACCAAATGCATAATCGTCAAGGTAGGTGTGGTTGTAGAAATACTGTAAGCGCCTGACTTTGGCCCAAGCACTGTAAATACCTAAAGTGACAATAGAAAGCAAAAGGTTGGAAAGCCAAATACTAAAGTATTCAGAAGTGATTCCTGAAAAACGCATTGCTTTGGGTTCGCCTAAGCAATGGTTTTGATGGGTATGCGAATCCTGCATTGGTTCTTCCATTGGTGTTGCTATAAGACTCTAGTCTAACAATAAATAATATTTAAAAGCAATGTAAATAATTTGTAAATTAATTATTTTTTGCTAATGAGAAAGTATAAATGTAACCATAAATACCACTAAATATTATAGAGGGAAGTATCGTTAATATAATATTGGGCGTGTTCTTTATGATGTGAATACTTGTAATTAAACTCGCTTGTTTAAGCATAGGCAAAAAATGCAATGCTGGCTGACATCCATAAACGTGGGTTCATCTTTTATCCTGTTTGTGCCGGAGCGACAACCCCAATTGCAATTAACAGCACAAGTGTAGACATCATTATGGGGATGGCGACAAGAGTGGTAGTGACAACGATATTGGCCGCTAATACCGGATTGGCATTATTTTTCTTGGCCATGATGTAACTCGCCGCAGCCGTCGGCGACGCACACATCATAAAAAGAATGCCCATCTCAATTGGATCAAGGCCAATCCAGTAACCTACAGCAAGAATAACGGCGGGGTAAACTAAACATTTACCCACATTGGCCAAAACCAGAGCAAACCAGTCACACTTCATAGCATAAAACTGCAAAGAGGCGCCGGTACAGATTAATGCAAGTGGTAAAGTGAGCTGGGCAAAATACGCAAGGCTGACTTCTGCCACCACAGGCAAACTCAAGGAAAAGTATGAAAAAATAAGTGCAATGACGATAGAACCTATGATGGGGTTTTTCGCAAGCGCAACAAGGTTGTCTTTAATGGAATGATTTTTGTCGGTGTAATGGTTCAGTAATAAAACGGCTAGCAGATTATAGATAAGGGTGGTACAGGCCATAAAGACCGATGCCGTGGCAAAAAAACTCGGATACGCATTGGCGCTTAATGCCAAACCAACGATGCCAATATTAGAACGATACGCACCTTGCACCACGACACCGCGATCAACCCGTTGTGCGACGATAAAATGACAAATAACGACAAACAGTGCGACGAGTGCAATCGTACCTAATACACTCACCAAGATCATGTTGGTATTGGCTGCGGTGGCAAAATCCGCTTGATAGATGCTGTTAAATAACAGCGCAGGCAACGAAATATTATAAATTAGCTTAGACGCATCATCGACAAACGCATCCGACACAAAGCCGATGCGTTTAAGACACACACCTACCATGATTAGACAAATGACTGGGCCGACCACGATGAGCGCGGTCATAACGGCAGAGGACATATTTTTCTCGTTGAAGTAAAGCGAACATTATGGCGCTAGAACATGTCTTGCGCAATTGATGATTGAAGTAATTCCCCTCGGATTACATTTAATTAACAGAAGTCGAGGGTGATTTGTGCTACCCTGCGCGCGGTTATTGATAGATACACAAGCGCGTGAAAATTTATGTTCGATTTTAAACACAGCAACATCAAAAACGATGTACTCTCTGGTATTACTGTTGCCTTAGCTTTGGTCCCTGAAGCGGTAGCTTTTGCTTTTGTTGCAGGGGTTGAGCCGATGATCGGTCTTTATGCCGCTTTTATGATGGGGTTGATTACGTCTGCGATAGGTGGTCGTCCTGGCATGATTTCTGGTGCCACTGGCGCAATGGCAGTTGTCATGGTGGCTTTGGTTGCGCAACACGGGGTGCAATACTTGTTTGCGGCGGTTCTGCTAGCCGGTGTACTACAGATATTGGCTGGCGTATTTCGACTCGGTAAGTTTATCAGGCTAGTGCCGTATCCGGTGATGCTCGGCTTCGTAAATGGCCTAGCGATTGTGATCTTCTTAGCGCAGCTGGGTCAATTCAAAGTGTTCAATGCTGAAGGTATTCAAGTTTGGATGCAAGGCGAGATGCTCTATATCATGCTTGGACTCGTCGCTTTAACCATGGCGATCATTCATTTTCTGCCTAAATTCACTAAAGCCATACCGTCTTCGTTAGCAGCGATTATCATTGTCACGGCCATTGTTCATGGCTTAGGCGTTGATTCACGGACCGTGATTGATTTTGTGCGTGACATGTTACCGGAGGCCGAAAAAGCCACCGCAACGCTGGCGGGGGAATTGCCAACTTTTGCAATCCCAGCAGTCCCATTCACGCTTGAAACCCTGTATATTATTCTGCCAACAGCGATCATTTTGGCGCTTGTAGGTCTAATTGAATCGCTATTAACCCTCACTTTGATTGATGAGATGACGGATACGCGCGGTCGCGGCAACAAAGAGTGTATTGGCCAGGGGGTTGCCAATTCGGTCAATGGTTTCTTCGGAGGCATGGGGGGCTGTGCGATGATTGGTCAGTCCATGATTAATATCAATTCTGGTGGTCGTGGCCGATTATCCGGTATCACCGCTGCACTGGTTTTGTTGGGCTTTATTTTATTTGCCTCTTCATTGATTGAGATGATCCCGCTTGCAGCGTTAGTCGGTGTGATGTTCATGGTGGTGATTGGTACGTTTGAATGGGCGAGTTTCCGCATCATTCGTGGCGTCAACAAAGAAGATGCCTTCGTCTTATTTCTCGTGACATTCGTGACGGTTATTGCTGACCTCGCCATTGCCGTTATAGTAGGTGTCATTGTGTCTGCGCTGGTCTTTGCATGGAAACACGCTACGCATATCAACGCCAAAACCCATACTGATGGCGATGATTGGAAAGTCTACGAGTTAGATGGGCCTTTGTTCTTTGGTTCGATAACGCATTTTAAAGCGCTGTTTGATATTCAGAACGATCCGAAAGACATCGTACTGGATTTTGCTGAGTCTCGGATCTGGGACTCATCGGGAATAGATGCTTTGGATTCACTTGCGGATAAATATGAAGCAGCAGGCAAAAAATTGCATATTCGGCATATCTCGCCAGAGTGTGCGACGTTATTGCGAAAAGCATCTAAATACGTTGAGATCAACGTCAATGAAGATCCACGCTACAAAGTAGCGACGGACGAGCTAGGCTAAATACAAAAGTTCTGTCATGATTTTGTCATCGTTGTGACATCAAATTTACGCAGAACTTTCATCAAACTGCCTTTGTTTAGAAAACAATTTGTCATTTATCTCCCTCACAATGTGCGCAACTAAACTCACATACTTAGGGAATATCCATGACAAAATTACAACCACTAGCTATTGCAGTTGGCGTTGCACTAAGTGCCTCAGTATTAGCTGATACAACAGAAGAAAATAAAGTCATCGATGAGATCACCGTGGTTGGCAAGAGCGTGTCTTTTGCCAACAGTGCCACGTCTCAAGAAATGCAACTTCAACAATCTACTCTAACTAGTGCGTTAGCTGTTATTGACAACCTTCCGGGTGTATTGGTCAACGAAGGGGACACCTTCGGAGCGGATGATTGGTCTACTACTGTGTCAATTCGTGGTTTTCAGTTGAGCTTAGACGAGCAACAAATCGGTATTACTATCGATGGTATTGCGAACGGTAACTCAAATTATGGCGGTGGTGCCAAAGCCAACCGTTACATCGACACCGAAAACCTTCGCGGTGTAGACGTCTCTCAAGGTACAGCTGATATTGCTTCTCGCTCAAACGAAGCACTAGGCGGCACATTAAACTTCACCACCGTTAACCCAACCGAAGAGCAAGAAGTATTAACGAGTTTCTCTATTGGCGATTTTGGGGCGCAAAAGGCCTTTGCACGTATTAATACTGGTGAGATTGCGTCAGGCACCCGTGCATGGTTCTCTGTTTCCAAATCGCAAAGTTCTGATTGGATTGATCAATCCGCTGAAAATGACCGTTTCCACATGGCTGCCAAAATGGTCAGCGAACAAGGTCAAATGACCTACACTGGATATGTGTCTTTTGACGACACGCATGAAGATAACTATCAACGTATCAGCCTTGGACAGTTTGCAGAAAACCCTGAGTGGGACCGTCTCACATCAGAATGGACGGGAATTCCATACGTTGACCAGGCATATCGTCGCGGCTGGTCGACTTTGCGCGAAAACCTCTTTGCTTATCTTCAAGCAGAGTATGCAATAGATAACCTAACCGTGAAAGCCAATGCTTACATGCATCGCAACGAAGGTCGCGGTGATTGGGTGCCACCGTATATCGTTAATGTTACAGATGATGGTGCAGGTAATGCCGAATCAGAAGTGACGACGGATAGAACTGTTCTGGGCGGCGCACCATTGGGTCGTTTATTCTTTGTTAACAATGCTGGTGTAGCCTTGGCACCGAATACAGAATGCCAAGGCTCAATTACTTTCCCTTACGGTGGCGCAGGCGCAGAGTATGACCCATTATGTTATGGCGCTGGTGCGGTTCCGGTTGGATCATATCGTCATACACATTATGAAAAAGACCGCGTTGGTATCAACGTAGATTTTGCTTACGATTCCATGATTGGTGATATTGTCAACACCACACGCGGTGGTTTCTGGTACGAAGATTACGAGCGTGGCGAATACCGTGACTGGCACCGTATGCTGGATTCTAAGACAGGCTATGAGTTCGACCACGTTGCTTATTGGAAGCAGTACGACCGTACTTTCCCAGTTGAAACCATGATGTTTTACATCGAAAACGAAATGGATTTTGGTGGCGTACAAGCGCGTATTGGTGCAAAACAGTTCTTGGTGGAATTAGAAGCGCAAGATAACTTCGCGAATACTTCAATTGACGTAAACTCTGATTCTGACTTGTTATTAAACGCAGGTTTAGTGGCACAAACGGGTGTTGACGGTTTAGAAATATTTGCTGGGTATGCGGAAAACTTCGCGGCAGTCAAAGACACAGTGTTAGAGCGCGACGCATCAGCCTTTGATTTGATTGAACCTGAAACAGCAGAAAACATTGATTTGGGTGTGCGTTACACGTCAAACATGATCAATGCTTCAGCAACCTTCTATGACATTACGTTTGAAGACCGCTTAGTCTTCTTGTCACCAGACTCACCGGATGCGATTAACTACTTAGTCGGTACCAACGGTTCATACGTCAATGTCGGCGGTATTGAATCCACTGGTTTTGAGTTATCCGCAACGGTATATCTCAATGATAACTGGGCGGTATATGGTTCCTATACAGCAAACGAATCTGAGTATGCGGATGGTTCATTAGATTACCCTCAAGGTAACACCGTATTTGGTTCGCCAGAAGACATGTACGTATTATCGATTGACTATGCCAAAGATAGTGTCTTTGCTGGCTTATCCAATAAATACGTTGGTAAGCGTTGGATGGATGCGGCGAATTCACAACGCATTGATGACTATATGGTATCTGATTTGTATATCGGTGCGAGTTTAGAAAACTTTGCTCAAGGTCTAAAAAATGCCGAAGTGCGTTTAACCGTCAACAACTTATTTGATAAGAGCTATTTAGGTGGCGTTGCGGGACAATCGGCATGGATTGGTGCGCCTCGTACTGCAGCATTAAATGTGAACTTCACTTTCTAACAGTTTGGATTGTCTTGTTCCCTGGAACAGTCCCACTTCCGGATGGTTGTGGGACATTTTTTTATTTGGAGATAAGGTATGCGTCCTATAGTAATCACACTCTTTTGTTTATTATCACTAAATACCCAGGCTGCGGATAATGTATTGGTCGTTACGCTTGATGGACTGCGTTGGCAAGAGCTATTTTATGGTGTCGATGAAACATTATTAGAAACGGAAGACAACCCACAGGTACGCGATGCGGTTATGGCAAGATATGGCCAAGGTACGATTGAGGAACGAAGAGCTGCTTTGATGCCGTTTTTTTGGTCTGAGATTGCCCAAAAAGGAACCCTTATTGGTGATCACCGCAATGATTCCAAAATGTCCCTGAGCAATGCTTGGTGGTTTTCATATCCCGGATACAATGAAATTTTAACGGGCGTTGCCGACGATAAAATTGACTCAAACGCATCTGAGTTCAATCAAAATAAGACGTTTCTCGAGTATTTACACAAACAAAATCATCATGTCGCTGCCTTTGGTAGTTGGGACGTATTTCCATATATTATCAATACTGAGCGCAATGACTTTGTGGTTAATGCTGGATTTACCGGGGTTAACTGGGACGATGCGTCAGAGCATGCACATTGGCTGGCAGAGCTGCAATCTCAGATCCCATCTCCTTGGTACACCGTGCGTTTAGATGCCTTTACCCATGGCTTTACACAAGAATACATCAAACAACACCAACCGAATATCATCTATGTTGCTTTAGGTGAAACTGATGATTTTGCCCATGATGGAGAATATGTGCAGTATCTTCAAGCGGCTCACCGCAGTGACAGTTTTATTAAATCATTGTGGGAGTTACTACAATCCATTCCACAATATAAGGATAACACGAATATCCTTTTGACGACCGATCACGGTAGAGGAACCACTCAATTAGACTGGACACATCATGCTTCAAAAGCGTCTCTCGATGGCTATATGAGTAAATTAAAGCCTGAATTTCCAGAAGGGATCGTCGACGCAGATCAGGTATGGTTTGCTGCTATGGGTCCCAACATCGCTCAACATGGTATTGTTCGCTCTACAGAAACGTATTCATTGAATCAATTTGCAGCAACCGTGTTAGCCACTCTTGCTATAGATCATCGTGACTTTAATCCAAAAGCAGGGAAGCCACTTCCCGTTTTAACCCCCACAGCTCAGATTACACCGGTAAATGAAACAAAGAGTCTTACTCGTATCGGATTTGGTTCTTGTCTCAAAGAAAATAAACCACAACCATTGTGGGATGATGTCATGGCGCAAAACCCTGATTTGTTTGTGTTGATGGGCGATAATGTCTATGGCGATACCGAAGATATGCAAGAATTAGCAAACAAATATCAATTGTTAGCACAACAACCAGGCTTTGCGAAACTGCGCTCGATCACGCCAGTTATTGGGATCTGGGATGATCATGATTATGGAGAAAACGACGCTGGTGCTGAATATCCTAAAAAGGCAGAATCAAAACAGATTATGCTAGATTTTTTCGGTGAGCCTAAACATTCTGAGCGCCGGATGCGCGAGGATGGAGCTTACACGAGTTACATGTTTGATGATGGTAAACGCAAAGTTCACATTATTTTGCCAGATTTACGCTACAATCGAACACCATTAGAATCTGTGAATAAGCTCAACTATACCGTTAATCGCTTGCCTAACGACCAAGGGCCTTACCGCATCATAGATGCCTCTGAGGCGACGATGTTAGGTGAACAGCAATGGCAGTGGTTAGAGACAGAATTGGCTAAGCCAGCAGACCTGAAAATCTTGATTTCCAGTTTACAAGTTGTTGCAGATTTTACCGGATGGGAAGCTTGGGCAAACTTTAAAGCTGATCAAAGTAGGCTGTATGGGTTGATCCAATCTTTGGCGTTAGATAATTTACTGATTATCAGTGGCGATACACATTGGTCAGAAATTTCTCGCCGGACTGTAGGCGACATTGATCTAGTGGATATGACAGCCTCTGGAATGACTGAAGAATGGAAGCAAATCTCTCCCAATCAATATCGAGCAAGTGAAGCGCATGCAATAGCGAATTTTGGTATGCTGACGATTGATTGGGATACCGACCCAATCAATGCCACATTGCAAATCATTGCCGAAGACGGCAAAGTGTTGATTGAACAAAATTGGCGACGCTAAGGCGTTGCTCTATCACTCAATGCCTTAAGCACATTCATCGCATCTTGTGCATCTCTTTTCGCCACAAAAATGTGGTCGTGATAATATCCTGCGACCACATTAGCGCTGATGTTTGCTTTAGACAGTGCTTGAGCAAACGCAGCAGTTAAGCCAACAGCTTCTAGTGAAGAATGCACATTTAAAGTTATGCAAGCGTAAGGGCCATCGGCCTTTATTTCTAATTCGTGAGCAATAGTTTCCTGTAAAATTAAAGTCACGCCTTCTTTTTCGACAAACATGCCTTTTGCCAATGAGTACATTTTGGCTGTCGGATGGAGCACACTTGCAAAAACAAATGTTTCTGAGTCTAACTCAGGTGCCATCGAAGCAATAAGCGTGTTTAGATCAGTGATCCCAGTCATAGTCTCGCCACTAGTGATTGCCGATAAAAAAAAGCCGATACACACTGCGTACCGGCACAAGTTTCAACTAAATCGTCTTTAGTTTAGTTCAGATAAAAATACAATCAAATCAATCATGTCATCAGGCGTCATATCTCTAGTGAATGTAGCTTGGTATTTGCCATTAACAATGAAATTTGGCACACCTGAAACGAATTTACGAAATTCGTCGATCGTTTTGTTGTTTTTACGCAACATGCTGGTAATGGTAAAAGAGCCAATTTTTTTATCAAACTCAGCGCTATCTACCCCATTTACCGCAAAGATACTGCGTAGGTCGTCGCGATTGGTAATTGCAGCACGTTGGCGATGGATGTAGTTAAAAATTGCAGTATTTAATTCTTGCTCGCGTTTTAAAGCACGCCCTAATAACATCGCACGCGTCACATCGTCTTGCAAATCTCGACCTGCAAAGCCCATGAAATTAACGTGGATTTTATTAAATTCTACGTCGGGATCTAAGCGCTTTTTCATCTCTAAAACAAGCGGTTCGAAGTTAAAGCAATGTGGGCACCAAAAACTGAAAAATTCAGTAACTTGACGCTGTTCGGATACGTCATCAGCAATGACTCGATAATGTTCACCTTCAACATAACGCGCTTGAGCACAGGCAGCGGTAGAAAACACCACAGCGAACATGATTACGATGGAACGAAAAAGGGACTTCATACTGTTTTTACTCTCATTAAGAATTGTTCAAATCATACTAATCGAGGTCTGAATGTAAACTTAATTACTTCGCTCAAGGCTGTTTACCATAGATAGCGATAGCTCAGTTGCAAGGTGCGTTCTTTGCCTCGATATCCAACAATATCGGAATAGTCTTTATCTAATAGGTTACGTCCTGATAAGCCAATACTGTGTTTGGCATCCAGCTCAATATTCAATGCCATATTAAATAGCCAGTAGGCATCGAGTTTGACAATCTGACTTGGTTGGGGCCAGGGTGGAAAAAATTGATCCAACTGAGACCCTTGATATAAGGCTTGACCTTGTAAAGACCACTGTGGAGCCAATGTGATATTGGTGGTCACAGAAGCATTGTGGCGTGACCGCCGCAGTTCACTTGCCGAGCCATCTGATGCATCTGTATAGCTGTAATGCACTGCCAAATCCCAGCTGTCGAAGGCCATACTCGACTGCCATTGCCAGCCTTGACGCTGACTGGTGCCATCGACATTGTCTGCGGTAAAGCCTCCACTATTGGCATCAAAAACAAACCCATTAATTTCATTTTTAAGGTTAGTATCAAAAATACTGAGCTGGATAGACGTGTTTTGTGCCGACCACGCAAGGCCGATTTCTTTGTTGTCTGCAACCTCCGGTTTAAGGTTTGGATTGCCTTGAAAGGTGCCAGCAAAAAAGCCAAAACGCTCAGTAAAAGTCGGTTTTTTACTTGCACGACCACTCTGCACAAAGACCCTCAAGTTAGGGCGAGCGTGATAGCTTGCACCCAGTGTATAGTCACGGCTTTGGTCAAAATCACTGTTTTGTGTTAAACGCATGGAGCCGGTTAAAACAAGTTCATCCGTTACTCGATAAGCGGTATCTGCAAAAAAAGCTTCCGAATTAATGTTTTGTGCTTGATTCGGATCGCCAAAGCCAATAGGGCCTTTTTGTGTAAAATCAATATCACTGAACTGCACTCCGGCAGACACATCCATATCTGAATGGTTAACGGTTACCCATGCCAAATAGCGATGCTCGTCGGTATCACTGGCACTAGTCAAGGCACCATTCGCGGTATTTTTGACTGCATCACGCTGATTTTGCCACTGCGCATTGAGGGTAACATTGTCACTGAGTGCTTGAGTGTAATGCAGTGAAAAGGTTTGTTTAACCCCATTCGATTCACTGTCTGCATCAATTGGCAAGCCAGTCACAGCAAAATCAGTTTCATCAAATGCTGTGACATATTCTGTATAGCGCAGAAACCCCTGCAATTGTGAAGCGTCAGATAGTTGAATAGTTGGCTTGTAGACAAACTGCATATTTTGATAGCCATCGCGTTCCCTTTGTCCTTCGACCACGGAGATGTTCTGTCCATCGGTGTGGTAGGCGGAGACACTTAAGCTATGACGATAGCTGTCTTGTTTGATGGTTTGTGTCAATGCAACATTTGCTGTGCGGTGTAAACCTAAGTCAATGTTTACTGTGTGTTGGTTCCTGTCGGCAACGAGGGTCGTAATAGATAATACACCGCTGAGCGCCCCGTCACCCCATTGCGCACCAGAGGTGCCTTGCAATAGTTCAATACTTTCGATGCTACTCAATGGGATATGGGCAAGATCGATTAAACCACCTTGGGCTTGGTCGTTGATTTGGATGCCATCAAGTAGAACGACTAAATGGTTTGTTTCACCACCGCGCACTCTCAACTCGGCAAATTGTCCTGTACCGCCGTTATTTGAAATATCAACACCGGCAAAGGTTGGTAGGATATCACTTAAAAACTGTGCTTGAGAACGCTCTATGTCGTCTCGGGTGAGGATCTGGCGAAACCCAGCAAGTTCATTAGCTGGGATCGCTAAACGAGAACTCGTCACCGTTATAGTGTCAACGGTGTCATTTTGCAAAGGTGTTTGTGCTTGAATAGAAAAAGAGGTCGCAAACGCAACAAGCGCTACGGAGGATTTTATAGAACTAAACATGAAAAATGTATCCAATCAACTAAGTGCCCACCGCACCTATGAGTGATGTGTATCCATCTGCCACTTGCAGAGATATCGGAGTTAGGCCGGTATCCGGACTGAGCACGAGTCAGTATATAAATACTGACGAGCATTTTTACCTTCCCATGTCGTTAGACACAGTGGCGATATCAAAAATGCGAACGCGCGTTCACCGTTGCGGGGGCAGTGGATGATTTGCACATCCTTCCCGATTATCTGACGTTAAGTCAGCACCTAATTCGGGCGTAGTATACTTGAATTTGACTTATTTGTTATCGGTTTCTCACTTTGTTTTTTCACTACCTCAATCAACACTTTTCGAGTACACCGTTTTTTAATTTATGGCATTAATTTAAGTGGAGGTTCATTGAGCGCTGCCAACTGTTCTTTCAAAGCGAGTATTTGATGCTCCCAATATTTGTCTTCGGCAAACCATGGAAAGGCTTGTGGAAAAGCAGGATCTGCCCACCGCTGAGTTAACCAAGCCATGTAATGTACCATGCGCATTGCCCGCAGGGGCTCAATTAAAGGCAGCTGACTGTGGTCAAAATCCGCAAATTCTTCATATGCGCCAACCAGCGTATCAAGCTGCAATAACTGTTGTTGGCGATCACCATTGAGCAACAGCCAAAGATCTTGTATGGCAGGGCCTTGACGACAATCATCTAAATCAACAAAGCACGGGCCATCTCGCCACAAAATATTCGATGGGTGACAATCGCCATGCAGACGAATGTGAGGTGTCGTGATATAACGAGCGGCAGTTTCATTGACCACAGGCTCTAATATGGCAAAAAACGCTGTGCGCAGATGCATTGGGATCATGCTTGATTCATGCAAAATAGCAAAGGGCTCATGCAGATGAGATTGCGTGGAAAACTCAGCGCGATGAACAAAGGGCTTTGCTTGCCCAATCTGATGCGTACGTCCTAAAAAGCGACCGACCACTTCAAGTTGGTCAAGATTATCGACTTCAAGTTGACGCCCACCCGCAGAAGGAAATAGGGTAAAACGACACGATTCAAAGTGATGCAATGTTTGTCTTGCAATGCACAAAGGAGCGATGACAGGCACTTCGTTGCGCTCAAGTTCCAGAGAAAAATCGTGTTCTTCTTGGATCTGAGCATCAGACCAACGCCCACTGCGGTAAAATTTGACCACATAGCGAGCGTCTTCGGTCGCAAACTGGTACACTCTATTTTCATAGCTATTTAGAGCCAGTAAACCCGAGGTAGGATAAATCCCGATGGACTCAAGGGCATTGAGTATCACATCGGGAGAAAGTTGGGCAAACGTAAAATCCGTCGCTGAGCCAAATTGCGCTGTCATGCTCTTCCTAAAGCGTATAAATTGCGCTTAACGATATAGGAATTTAGCTGGCTCTTCAATGCTGATCACTTCTCCATCACTATCGGTGGTACTTAACGTAAAGTATATTTCAGTCACGCGTTCTTCAAGGTTATAAGCATCGGTGGCAATACTGATTGGAAGATTTAACACTTCACCACCGCCGACAGTGACGTGTTGCTCGCCGATCCACTCATACGTGGCAAGGCCTGAGACACTCAAGTCAAAGGTACGAATTTGTTGTGATTTATTGAGCACTTTTAAGGTAAAGACATTTTCAATTAGACCCTGATTCGTCTCTCGATACAAGGAATTCCGGTCACGAATAATATCCAAATCAAGCGGTTTACGACTCATAAAATCTGCTGCAAGTAAACCTGTCATGACGGCTAAAACCACGGCGTAACCAATTAATTTAGGACGAATTATTTTGGTTTTGCCGCCCGCAAGTTCATGCTCTGAGGTAAAGCTAATTAAGCCTTTGGCATAGCCCATCTTGTCCATGACACCATTACATGCATCCACACATGCACCGCAGTTAATGCACTCGTATTGCAGACCATTGCGTATATCAATACCCGTCGGACAGACTTGTACACATAAGTTGCAATCGATGCAATCTCCTAATCCTTTGGCTTGCAATTGTTCTGTTGTGGCTTTGCGCGAACGTGGTCCTCTTCCTTCACCCCGTTTGGCATCGTATGCTACGGTGAAAGTATCTTTGTCAAACATAGCCGATTGGAAACGCGCATAAGGACACATGTGTAAGCACATGATTTCTCTCATCCAACCAGCGTTGCCATAGGTACATCCAGCGAACAATAAAATACTAAACGCGGCCCAAAAACTCGTATCAAGTGTGACCACGTCAATAAATAGTTCTCGTATCGGAGTAAAGTAACCCACAAACGTCATCGCCGTAAGGAGTGATATCAATAACCACGTTGTGTGTTTGGCGGATTTGCGCAAGAACTTATCGGTATCCATTTTGCGTTGGTCAAGCTTCATGCGTTTGTTGGCATTACCTTCAAACAGTTCTTCAAAATAGATGAACATATAGACCCAAGTCGTTTGTGGGCACATGAAACCACACCATACACGTCCGGCAAAGGTGGTGACAAAAAATAATGCAAACGCCGCCACAATGAATATATAAGCCAATACTGTTAAGTCTTGTGGCCAAAGCGTCATTGCAAAAAGGGTAAAACGTTGCTCAGGAATATCAAATAAAATAGCTTGCTGCCCGTTATATGTAAGCCACGGAATGACCGCAAACAAGGCGAGGAAAATAAAACCAAAGAACCGACGGAAATTTTCAATGGTGCCTTTTACGGCGCGAACATAGATACGTGAGCGAGCGGGATATTGTGTTTGCCCAGCATCATCTGCTGGTTTAACCGTTACGCGTTTGGGTACGGTTTTGGGTTTTTGCTCTGGAGGTATAACCTTGATAGGGATTTGTTCGCTCATGTGACACCTTGATTGGTTGACTCAACTATTTCGATTATAAATGATGAGTCCGGTTCCTTTATTGAAGTATATCAATGTTTTGCTGTGTTTTTTGTTATCTAACTGTATGTTTTGCGTGAATTAAATGTAAATCTTTGCTTGGTTTAGTCTGAATTCAATCTGAACTTTACCTTAGCCATCTAGTGAAATACTGTGGTTTTTGCTAGATTGGTAAATGTAACTTTTTGTAATTATCGACCGACGTTGAGGTAAACGTAATGCGTGCCCTAATCATTAGTTTTGTTGTGGTAAGTTTTTTTGCACAGATGCAAGCTAACGCGGAAGAATCAGCACAAGACATTGTGTCAGAAATAGAGCGAGTGTCCATTATATGGCAAGACTATCGCTCATTTAATGATGTGAAGCCGGTCAATCAAGGTCGAACCAAATTCGCTAAACACGTGTTTAAGGAACTCAGCGACTATTTTGCTCAACTTGCTTCAGAGCTCCCTGATGGGCAGCGCTTTGAGATCACTGTGACGGATTTAGATCTTGCCGGACAGGTATTTCCTGCAAGCTTTGTTGGTTTGGGCTCTGGTGGCCAAGATGTTCGTTTAGTGAAAGATGTACATATTCCTCGAATGGACTTAAGCTGGCGCATCTTGGACGCCAATGGAGTTCAAATAAAAGCGGCTGAAGACTCGATAAAAGACATGAGTTTTAACCAACGTCACAATCCTTTTTTCAGTCATGAATTTTTGCGTTACGAAAAAAATATGTTGCGCTCGTGGTTCAAGCGCAACATTGCTGAAGATATCGCGCAAAATTAATCGAGCGTAAACACCTTTAAGGGGATGTCGTTTACGCATTCTGCACATGAGAGTAATGATTTATGATGTTCTGCTCGAGGCAAAATGTATTTTAAATAAAACTGCCCAGTGAAAGACTTATTTTCTGTGTAAAGTGAATCTTCAACTTGATTAAGCGTATCTAAAACTGAACACCACAATATCCCAGTAACTTGATACCCACAATATTGCAAATAATCATGCGCTTGACTGGCGCTCGTTGCAGCAGAAGTCCCCATTAATGATTGCGATGTGTGATACCAATCATCCAGCAGTTGTTGTGCCTTATCGACAAGCTGCTCATCTTGGATCCTGTCAATTAACCTAGCGAGTTCGATTTGTGTTGCGCGAAGATATTCGCCATGACTGCGTGTCAACTTGCGCCCGATCAAATCACCCGCCTGGATCCCGTTGGTCCCTTCGTACAACTGTGCAATTCGATTATCACGAAGTAGCTGTTCCATGCCCCATTCGCGGATGTAACCATGTCCACCCAATATTTGAATGCCATGATGCGCAGCTTCGGTGCCAATATCCGTAAAAAAGGCTTTTGTAATTGGCGTTAAGTATGCGATCACGTGTGAGGCGTGAGATTGTTGTTCAGGTTCACCATGCTTTTCAATATCCATCAGTTTGGCGTACCACAAAGACATGGCGCGACAACCTTCGGCCAATGATTTTTGTGTCAATAACATGCGTTTGACGTCTGGCTGGGCAAGGATCGGGTCTGCTTTTTTTGAAGGGGTTACAGCACCAGATGGACTGCGTGATTGTAAGCGATCACTAGCATAGGCTAGGGAGCCTTGATAAGCGATTTCAGCGGTACCTAGGCCTTCTAATCCAACTTGAAACCGTGCATCATTCATCATGGTAAACATACACGCTAAACCGTTATTTTCTTCCCCTACAAGATAGCCAATGGCGCCATCGTAATGCATAACACACGTTGGGGAGCCCTTGATCCCCATTTTGTGCTCCAAACTACCCACGCTAAGCGAGTTTGCTGCACCTAAATTTCCTTGATCATCGATTGTGATTTTGGGGACCAAAAATAAACTAATGCCTTTCACTCCTGGTGGCGCATCCGGCAACCGCGCGAGCACCATGTGGATAATATTATCAGTCCAATCGTGATCGCCGCCGGTAATGAATATTTTGGTGCCGGTGATCCGATACGACCCGTCATCTTGGTGTTCGGCTTTGGTCGACAACAGACTCAAATCAGTGCCCGCATGAGGTTCCGTTAGATTCATCGTGCCGGTCCACTCACCACTGATGAGTTTAGCCAGATAGGTGTCTTTTAGCGCTTGCGAACCGTGTTTGGTTAATGCCAGTATGGCTGATTCTGTCAGCATAGTGGTTAAACGCCAACTGATGTTAGCTGAATTAAGACACTCATGGATGGGAACCGCCATGGTATAAGGCAATGCAGAACCGCCATAAGCGACATCGCCGAGCATCGCATTCCAGCCATTGGCAATATATTCCGCGTATGCCCGGGCAAATCCATCGGGCGTTGTAACTTTGCCATTTTTCAAGCGACACCCCTGATCATCTCCTATTTGATTGAGTGGTGCAATGACATCCTGGGCAAATTTAGCACCCTGCTCGAGGATATTTTGCGCCAATTCACTGTCATAATCAGATAGACCAAGAGCTTGATAATGAGTATCTAAATCCAGCCATGTCTGTTGTAAAAACTGTAAATCTCGGAGCGGAGCACGATATTTAGGCATAGCAAATCCTTTATGTGGTTAGACCAGTCAATCTAATTGTAGCGGATTTGTTAAATGGGTGTAAAGTTTAGTCGAGGTTTGCTCTGATGGATTTGGAACTTGGGGTTTGCAAAAACGTGTTTTTGATTGCAACGAGATCATCAGGATGATGAAGATTTTTGTGCGTCAGCGTGAAAGGATCTAACAAAACTAATTCCAAGCCGCTTGTGCTGGTTCGTGGAAATTGATTAGCGTTAATGACATTATCAAGAGAACATGCAAGCAGTTGTATTTGCGATGGTGTTATTTGTCCCAAGTTTACTAGTTTTGCATTCCAGCCTGTGGAAATAAATAGCCCCTTATGTGCCGCGCACACATTAACACCCGTCTGTGAGATTAAGCTGTATCGACCATCGGTTTGTTGTAATAGAATTTGGTCATCAAAACGAATGACACACGCGTAGGTCATGGCCGTATTTGACATTGCCCATACATCACTGCGGCATGTCGCTGTAAAGTCATTACTGGGTTGCGAACAACCACTTAAAAACCATAGGCTTAAGACTAAGGTAATAGATCTAAACATTTGCATTGTCGGTATTAATCGGGTGAATGTATAATACATTAGTGAAAGATTATATATAACTATAAATAAAAAGGATCCCCATGCTTAACGCCCTACGTTCCCCAATTTGGTACGGTGTCATCGCTTTAGTTATTTTTTTGGTTTATTTGAATTGGCCAGCGGAAGATCAACAACGGCGCGGCGGACCTCGTGCAACACCCGTAATTACTCAAGTTGTTAGCCAGCAAGCGTTGCCCATTACCGTAGAGGCATTAGGCACAGGTCGAGCAAATGAATCCATCACAATTGCAGCGCAAGATTCAGAAGTGATTGATGCTATTTATTTTGATGACGGGCAACAAGTCAGCAAAGATACTCTGTTAATTCAACTCAATGCAACACAAGAAAAAGCGCGTTTCAACGAGGTTCAAACAAATTTAGACGAAGCTTTGCGTCAGTTAACTCGGTTACAGAATTTGGCTCAGACCAACGCGACGTCCAAGCAACTTCTTGATGAACAAAATGCCCGAGTAGAAGCCTTACGAGCGCAATTAGCGGTAGCACAAGCCAATTTGGCAGATAAACAGATCACCGCTCCGTTTTCTGGTGTGTTGGGGTTGCGCAACGTGTCTACCGGAGCTTTTGTTCGAGCCGGTGAAGTGTTGACGACACTAGATGATTTATCGGTACTAAAAATGGATTTTGCGTTGCCTGAAAAACATCTTGCTACTGTTGCCGTTGGTCAAGAAGTATTTGCCACAACGAGCGCCTATCCCAATGACACCTTTGCTGGAAAAATCACAAGTATTGATTCTCGCATCGATCCGGTCACACGTTCTATCAACGTGCGCACTGTGATTGACAATGCCGATGGGCGCTTGCGTCCTGGAATGTTGCTCAAGGTAGTGTTACAAAAAGACGTGTTGCAAACCTTGGTGATTGATGAAAAAGCATTAGTGCCAGATGAAGATCGCCAGTTTGTGTTTAAAGTCGTTGACGGCAAGGCAGTAAAAACGCAAGTGCAACTCGGTGTTCGTCGTCCGGGCAAGGTACAAATCCTTGATGGATTAGTGCCCGGAGATGAGGTGGTAACCCAAGGCACCTTGAGGATCCGTGACGGGTCTTCGCTTAATGTTCTCAGCAACGAGGGCTAAATTATGTGGCTTTCAGATACGGCCGTTAAACGTCCGGTTTTTGCATCGGTCGTAAACTTACTTCTGATTGTGTTTGGGCTCGTCGCAATTAGTTTGTTGTCTCTTCGGGAATATCCAGATATCGATCCGCCTATTGTATCTGTTAATACCAGTTATCCAGGCGCGTCTGCTGAAATTATTGAAACTCGTATCACGCAACTATTGGAAGATCGCATAAGCGGTATCGAGGGAATCAAAAACATCAATTCCTCTTCGCGCAACGGTCGATCGAGTATTTCCATTGAGTTTAATCTTTCACGTGATATTGATGCGGCTGCAAATGACGTCAGAGAGCGAATTAGTCGTGCATTGGGTAACTTACCTGACCAAGCATTTCCTCCGGAGGTGTCAAAGGCCGGTGGCGATGAAGACACGATTGTTTGGTATAACTTGCGCAGTACCAATTTATCCGTGATGGAGCTGACCGATTATGCTGACCGGTTCATTGTTGACCGATTATCGGTGGTGGACGGTGTCGCCCGAGTGCGCTTAGGTGGAGGCAGCAGTTATGCCATGAAAATACTGCTCGACCGTGATGCGATGGCGGCGCGTGGCGTGACTGTCAGTGATATCGAACGCATTATTCGAGCAGAAAATGTGGAATTGCCAGCGGGGCAAATCGAATCCACTTATCGCGATTTTGACGTGCGTGTTGCTAGGAGCTTTTTGACCCCAGATGACTTTGGGCGATTGGCGATAAAGGCGAATGCCTCGGGCTATATCGTGCGCTTAAACGAAGTGGCGCAAGTTTTGTTAACTGCAGATGATGATGAAACCGATTTTCGCGGTGATGGCGTCAATATGATTGGATTGGGGATCATCAAACAATCTAAAGCCAATACGCTAGCTGTAGCAAGAGGTGCCAAAGAAGAAATTAAACGCATTGAGGAGACTTTACCGGACAATATATTTATTGTGCCCAGTTATGATTCTTCGGTGTTTATCGAGCAATCGATTCAAGAGGTATACAACACACTCGCGATTGCGATGATGATGGTCATCATTGTGATTTATCTCTTTTTAGGCAATATTCGTGCAACCTTAATCCCGGCAGTGACGGTGCCTGTGTCGTTGATTTCGGCGTTTATTGTTATGTATGCGTTAGGCTTTTCAATTAACTTATTGACCTTATTGGCATTAGTGTTAGCCATCGGCCTTGTCGTAGATGATGCGATTGTGGTCCTCGAGAATATTTATCGCCGCATCGAAATGGGCGAGCCGGCTTTACTTGCTGCGTATCGCGGTACAAGAGAAGTCGGTTTTGCGGTTGTTGCAACGACGCTCGTGTTGATTTCGGTGTTTGTGCCTTTGGTGTTTTTGGAAGGCAATATCGGCAGTTTATTTACCGAGTTTGCTCTTGCCATTGCAGCGGCAGTGGCGTTTTCAAGCTTTACTGCGTTAACGCTTTCGCCGATGTTAAGCTCTAAACTCCTCAAGAAGCGTTCGCGCAGCAGTGGCTTTGGCAAGCTTGTCGAAAAGGTGTTTAGCAGAGTTGAACTCTCATATACTTCGACGTTACAACGCACCATCAAGCAACCTATAGGTACTTTAGCATTGCTGATTGCCTCAGGGGCTGTGATTTATTTATTACAAGCAAGTTTACCGTCAGAAGTGGTGCCGCGTGAAGATCGAGGAAATTTCTATATTTTGATGCAAGCACAAGAGGGCGCGTCGTACGAATCGAATAGTGCAAACCTCAAAAAAATTGAAGATATCCTATTACCCTATTTAGAAACCGGAGAGATGGTTCGCGTGTTAGTCAGAACGCCTGGTTTCGGAGGCCGTGCCGGTATTGCGATTGTAGGTGCTGCGGATTGGGATTCGCGCAGCCGTGATACCTTTTCTTTGATGAATGAGGTAACAGGCAAGTTACAAGCGATTCCGGATGTGAGAGCCTTTGCAATTATGCGTTCAGCAATTGGCGGGCGTGGACTTGGGCGTCCAGTGCAGTTTGTATTGCAAGGCAATACCTATGAAGAGCTGGCACAGTGGCGTGACATCGTCATGGAAAAAGCACGAGAAAATCCAAAACTGCAGCGCTTGGACTCAGACTACAAAGAAACGACCCCACAAATTCTACTCAATATTGATAAAGAACGTGCGGCTGATCTGGGTGTGTCCATTTCGGATATTGGGCGAACTCTTGAAACCATGTTGGGACAGCGCAGAGTATCGAGATACATTGACCGTGGTCAAGAATACGAAGTGATCATGGAAGGCATCGAGTCAGATTATCGAGATCCAAGTAGCATCGACAATATCTTTGTGCGTTCGAGTACAAGTGGTCAACTTATTCCGATGGAGAATTTGTTGCAAGTGTCTGAGCAGGCAACATCTGCCACATTAAATCGCTATAACCGCATGCGCAGCATTACTATTTCGGCGAATTTAGCAGATGATTATACGCTGGGTGAAGCCTTGGCTTATTTAGAAAATATTGTGGCAACCGAATTACCTGATGGAGTGAGTATTGATTACAAAGGTCAGTCCTTATTACTTCAAGAATCGGGCAGCTCATTTTTGTTTATATTTGCCATGGCGTTGGCGGTGACCTATTTTGTCCTTGCTGCGCAATTTGAGAGTTGGATACACCCGTTGGTCATCATGTTGACGGTTCCTCTTGCCCTTGCTGGTGCCTTCATTGGCTTACAGTTGTCGGGGATGTCATTGAATATTTATTCCCAAATTGGGCTCGTGATGCTCATTGGTTTGGCAGCCAAAAATGGTATTTTAATCGTCGAGTTTGCCAATCAATTACGGGATGCGGGTAAAGAGTTTTCAGACGCCTTACTCATGGCTTCCAAACAACGTTTTCGCCCTATCGTGATGACGGGTTTTACGACCGTGTTTAGCGCGCTGCCTCTAGTGTTGGCAACCGGTCCTGGTGCCGAAAGTCGCTCGGTGATCGGAATGGTGATATTTGCTGGGGTGTTATTCTCGGTGTTTTTGACACTCTTTGTGGTGCCGACAATTTACTATTATTTGGCGCGTAACACTCGCTCACCGCAAGCATTAAGTCAGCAAATTGAACAATATGAGGATGAGATCCCTTATCGTAAGGGTGAGTAGAGCTTAAGGATACCCATAAAAAATCCCGCCATCGTTGCCGAGGCGGGATTTTTCAATTTAAGAGATTTAATTACTCGTCTAAGAAGCTCTTGAGTGGTTCAGAGCGGCTAGGATGACGTAACTTACGCAATGCCTTGGCTTCAATTTGACGAATACGCTCACGCGTTACATCGAACTGTTTACCAACCTCTTCGAGCGTGTGGTCAGTGTTCATATCAATACCAAAACGCATGCGCAGAACCTTGGCTTCACGTTGAGTCAATCCGGCAAGGACTTCTTGCGTGGCGTTTTTAAGGCTACCGTTGGTTGCATTATCCAAAGGTTGGGTAATGGTCGTATCCTCAATAAAATCGCCTAAGTGCGAATCTTCATCGTCACCAATCGGCGTTTCCATTGAAATCGGCTCTTTTGCGATCTTCAATACTTTGCGGATCTTATCTTCTGGCATCTGCATGCGTTCAGATAGTTCCTCTGGAGATGGCTCTCGACCCATTTCTTGAAGCATTTGACGGCTGATGCGATTGAGTTTGTTGATGGTTTCAATCATGTGCACTGGGATTCGAATGGTACGTGCTTGGTCTGCAATTGAGCGAGTAATTGCTTGACGGATCCACCAAGTTGCGTAAGTTGAAAACTTGTAGCCACGGCGGTATTCGAATTTATCTACCGCTTTCATCAAGCCGATATTACCTTCTTGAATTAAGTCCAAGAACTGTAATCCTCGGTTGGTGTATTTTTTGGCGATGGAGATCACCAAACGTAAGTTGGCTTCAACCATTTCTTTTTTGGCGCGTCGAGCTTTAGCTTCACCTATTGACATGCGGCGGTTGATGTCTTTGATGTCAGCAATCGCGAGTCCGGTTTCAGCTTCGACAGCATTCATCTTTGAAACACTGCGCTCAATGTCTTCGGTAAACGACGCGAGTGCCGCGGAATAGGCTTTGCCCGAATCCACAGCCTTGTAGAACCAATCCGTTGTGGTTTCATTGCCAGCGAAGGCTTTTATAAAGTCTTTCTTTGGCATTTTGGCTTGCATCACGCAATGCTTCATAACCAAGCGTTCTTGGATGCGCACACGGTCCATCATGTCTCGCATATTTTTGACCATGCGGTCAAACTGCTTAGGTACAAGACGAAACTCTTTGAAGACATCAGAAAGGGCTTCGATTTCCTTTTTAGCAGATTTATGAGCTCGGCCTTTTGAATTGATGACTTTTCGAGTTTTCTCGTATTGTTTACGCAAATCAGCAAATTTCTCTGCCGCGAGTTCAGGATCAACACCGGTATCGGCTTCTTGGTCTTCTGAATCATCGCCGTCATCATCTTCATCATCAAGTTCTTCTTCAGATAAGTCAGAACCGATGTGAGTAGCTGTAGGTGCCATTTCATCCACTTCATTTGGATCGACAAAACCAGATACGATGTCTGACAAGCGAATTTCTTCCGCTTCGTAAAGCTCATACTGGTCAAGTAGATAGGTAATAGCTTCTGGGTATTCAGCCACTGAGCACTGGACTTGATTTATACCCTCTTCAATGCGTTTGGCGATTTCGATTTCGCCTTCACGTGTCAGAAGTTCAACGGTACCCATTTCACGCATATACATACGAACGGGGTCAGTAGTTCTACCAATTTCACTTTCAACGGTAGCAAGTGCTTGTGCGGCAGCTTCTGCGACATCTTCATCGGTCGATGTTTCAGCCATTAATAACTCATCTGAATCCGGTGCGGATTCAAATGTTTGAATGCCCATGTCGTTGAACATGCGAATGATGTCTTCAATCTGGTCTGAATCGACGATGTCTTCAGGTAAGTGGTCGTTAATCTCCGAGAATGTGAGATAACCCTGTTCTTTACCTTTTGCAATCAGGAGCTTTATCTGAGACTGCTTACTTTGCATATATTTTATACACTTCTCATGAAAACCAATAAACGACTACTCGCATCCATACTGTGTAAACTATCGGTTTTTGAAATTGAAATGACTCGTCTTTGAGGCATTAGTAAATACTGAATTATAGCAGACTATTGCAGTATGATGCTAGTTAGTATACGTCCTAACATTATGTTTGTATCGTTAGTTAGTACTAAATATTGAAGTTTTTTTGTATTTGTCAAATTTTAATGTGTTTTTGGGTTAACAAAATGCAAATAGTTATTTATGCGCGAGTAATTTACGCAGTTCTTCTTTCTCACCAAGCGTCAGCTGGCTATGTCGAGATTTTGCCAATAATTCGTCCGCACGACCTTTAAGATATTGTTGAATTAAACGCGAAAAAGCATCGGCATACACCGTGTCATAATCTTCTGGATTGACCAGACATTCCTGCTGCATAAGTGCGGTTAAATGGGGAGACGCATCGTGGTCTTTAAACGCTTCAAACAACATACCGGTATTTGCGTTCGGATGCTCTACGCAATACGCATGGAGTTGCATAAAAATAGGCCAGCCTTTGAACCCAGCGGTGACTAGAAGTTGGGGTTGTACTTGCTGTACATCAGTCGCTAGTTGCGGCGCTTCCAAAAGTAAGCGGATTAACATCCGAACGGGGGACTGCTCAAGTTTTTGCGCCCCTTTGCTAAAATCTTTTTTGGGTTTGCGCTGAGATTGTGCCGACTTGATATCACGGTCAATTTGATATTTGTCGTGCTCACCACAGATGCGCGAAAGTTCTGAAGTGAGAAGCTCTTTTTGGTTTGTACCCAAAATACTGTCAATCAGAGGTTGGGCAACTTTTTTAAGCGCGGCTTTGCCTTCAGTTGACGTCACTGAGTGCTCTTTGAGGAGGTGTTCAAACATAAACTGTGAAAGGGGTTGTGCTTGTTGGAATAAATCTTCCATTGCCTCTTTGCCAATTTGACGCACCATGGTATCCGGATCTTCTCCATCGGGCAGAAACATAAACTTGATCTGTTTGCCATCTTGTAACATGGGTAAGGCATTTTCTAAGGTACGCCATGCCGCCTTGCGTCCAGCATTATCCCCATCGTAACAGCAGACGATTTCATCCGTATTGCGGAACATTAACTGTACATGATCGGGAGTGGTTGCTGTACCTAGGGAAGCGACAGCATAATCAATCTCGTATTGACTCAAGGCAACCACATCCATATAGCCTTCTACAACGACTAAGCGTTTTAATGAGCGATGTAATGTTCGAGCCCGATGTAATCCATAAAGCTCTGAGCCTTTATGGAAAATTCGAGTTTCGGGTGAGTTGAGATATTTGGGGCTTTGTTCGGCCTGCATCACACGACCACCAAAGCCAATAACCCGACCGCGCCGGTCGCGGATCGGGAACATCAACCTCCCACGGAAAAAATCATAGCGCTTACCGCGTTCATTCTCAGTCGTTAACTTTAAATCTAAACATTGTTGCGAGCGTTGCGGGTTGGTGGCTAATGCATCACTGAGGTATTGCCATTCATCAGGGGCAAAACCGATTTCCCAAGCTTTAGCAATTTCCCCACTTAAGCCACGTTGTTTGAGATAATCGATAACTTGAGCATGATCTGGGTGTTTACGCAATGCAACCTGAAATAACTTACAGGCTTGTTCCATTAATTCAAAGTCATTATCGGCTTGTTGTTTTTTTTGCGCAGCTTTGCTTGGATCATAGTTGGAGTGTTGTTCTCGAGGAACATCAATCCCATGGGTACGAGCCAATTCTTCAATGGCTTCAACAAACTCTAGACGGTCATAGTCCATCAAAAAACTGATGACATTACCGTGCGCACCACACCCAAAACAATGATAAAACTGTTTGTCAGGGGCAACGCTAAAAGATGGGGATTTTTCGTTGTGAAAAGGACAGCAGGCTTGGTAATTACGACCGGCTTTTTTGAGCTTTACGCGCGCATCAATAATATCCACGATATCTGATCGCGCGATTAGATCGTCAATAAATTCCCGAGGGATCCTACCCGCCATTTAATCGTTTAGCCTAATTGTGCTTTGATTAAACCACTGACTTGTCCTAAGTCCGCCCGACCTTGCATCTTTGGACGTAAAACACCCATGACTTTGCCCATATCAGCCATGCCATTGGCGCCCGTTTGGGAAATAGCCTCGACAATCATGGCATTGATTTCAGCTTCGCTGAGCGCTTGTGGCAAGAAGTCTTGCAAGATTACAATTTCAGCGTCTTCATTGTCAGCCAAATCATCACGGCCTGCGTCGCGGAATTGCTGTGATGCATCTTTGCGTTGCTTTACCATCTTGGTAATGATCTGCAAAACATCCGTATCGTTCAGCTCAACGCGCTCGTCTATTTCACGTTGCTTGACTGCTGCCAGGGCCATGCGAATAGTTCCCAAACGCAATTTGTCTTTGGCGCGCATCGCGTCTTTTTGAGCGTTTTTTAACTCATCTAGTAAAGCCATATTGGTATCCTTTGTTCTTAAAGATAATCGCAGACTATCTATTTTTTATTGTCAAATATAATACAGCAAAAACACAAAAAGCGGTTAAAAAACCGCTTTGAGTTTATACCTTGTAAACATATGAAACGCTACAAGGAATGCTAATCAATGATTAGTATAATTTAACGCGACGAGCGTTTTCGCGAGATAGCTTCTTCAAGTGACGCTTTTTCGCAGCCGCTTTTTTGCGCTTGCGTTCCCACGTTGGCTTCTCGAAGAACTCACGCTTACGGACTTCTGATAAGATACCCGCTTTTTCGCAAGAACGCTTAAAACGACGTAGTGCTACGTCAAACGGTTCGTTGTCTTTTACTTTAACGATCGGCATTAAAACTCAACCTCAATATGTCAATAATCTTCAATTCGAGTCGTGTGCGTCTAGTGCATCAATGCCGGTTTGGGCAAATAAAGCGACATTTCACGAGTCGACTTGGCTAAAAAATGGTGCGCTATACTAATCTTTATAGCGTCTGTTGTAAAGTCAGAATTGCGATTATTTGAACATTTGTGGCAAATGGTTGAAAAATCCGTACAATCCACACCATTGTTACTCCATCTCGACTAACACCATGCGTATTTTGGGAATTGAAACCTCTTGTGATGAAACCGGCATAGCTGTGTACGACAGCGAGCAGGGGTTACTCGCTCATCATCTTTATAGTCAAGTTAAATTACACGCTGATTATGGCGGTGTGGTGCCTGAATTAGCCTCTCGTGACCATGCCCGAAAAATCATACCTTTGGTACAGAAGACCCTTGCTGAAGCACATTCCTCACGCCGTGATATTGATGCAATTGCCTATACTCGAGGACCAGGTTTAATCGGAGCATTACTCGTCGGAGCAAGCGTAGGTCGAAGCTTGGCTTATGCCTGGGGCATCCCAACTGTTGGCGTACATCATATGGAAGGACATCTTTTAGCCCCCATGCTAGAGGACAATGCACCTGAATATCCATTTATTGCGTTGTTAGTCAGTGGAGGGCACTCGATGATCGTCGATGTCAAAGGCATTGGCGAGTACACTGTATTAGGTGAATCGATTGACGACGCCGCAGGTGAAGCGTTTGATAAAACCGCTAAACTGATGGGACTGGACTATCCTGGGGGGCCGCATTTGGCCAAATTGGCGGATCAAGGCGAAGCAGGTCATTATCAATTTCCTCGCCCCATGTGCGATCGTCCTGGCTTAGATTTGAGCTTCAGTGGTCTCAAAACGTTTGCGGCGAACACGATCCGCGATAATGCCAATGACGAAATCACTCGAGCCAATATCGCTTATGCGTTCCAAGAAGCGGTAGTGGATACGTTACTTATCAAATCCAAACGCGCCCTCAAAGCAACCGGATATAAGCGAGTGGTGATTGCGGGTGGAGTCAGTGCCAATCGCATGTTGCGTAGCCGTTTTGATGAAGAAATGCAAAAGCTCGGCGGACAAGCTTATTATCCTAGTTTGGGTTTGTGTACAGATAATGGGGCGATGATTGCCTATGCGGGAATGCAACGATTGTTAGCGGGGCAAGTCGAAAATGAATTCGCCAAAGTCATGCCGCGTTGGCCGTTGGAAAGTTTACCTGCATTAACCGACTAAACCCATTTATTACGTTTTTGGCTCAGTACCATGCAGAAGCCTTGCAATATTGCCACGATGTTGCCAGATGATCAGTGCGCTAAGCATACTCACCGCATATACATAGTCTGGTTTGAGCCAATAGGTTAAAGCGGGCGCGATGCAGACTGTCGTAAGAGCCGCGAGAGATGAGAAACGAAACGCTTTGTAAACCAGCAACCAAGTGGTCAGAATTCCAACCAAAACCCCCCAATCCAGAGGGATCATGCAGCCTAGCGCGGTGGCAACGCCCTTGCCCCCAGTAAAACGAAAAAATAAAGGGTACATGTGTCCCAAACTCGCGGCGACGGCAATGCAGCCAAGCTCAAATGGATTCATACCTAGCATAAAGCCCGTGTAGACTGGCACTAAGCCTTTTCCAAGATCAAATAATAAAACGCACAGCGCAGGTATTTGACCTGAAAGGCGATACACATTGGTTGCCCCAGGATTTTTTGAACCATGCGTACGTGGGTCAGGCAGTTTACCTATACGACTGATCAAAATGGCACTGGAAATTGAGCCAAGTAAGTATGCAAAAAGACACAGAAATATCGCTAAGACAGAAATATACTTCCCCTGAAACATGGATATATGTGTATAATTTACCTGTTTTTATCCACAGATGCCAAATCAATCGACGAAGGTAGACAAGTTATGTCTGATAAAGTACTCATACGCAATTTGCAATGCGATGTTCTCATTGGTGTGTATGATTTTGAGCGCGAGGCGAAGCAACGTGTGATTTTTGATATTGATTGTTTGGTGGATAATCGTAAAGCTGGTCAATCTGATGACGTCAAAGACGCCGTCGATTATGCACAAGTCGTTGGTATGATAGAAGAATTGTGCGATACCACACAGTATCATTTACTTGAAGCATTAGCAGAACATGTTGCACGTGATGCAATAGCTCGGTTTAAGGCATTGAACGGCATTGTAATCACCTTATACAAGCCCGATATCATGCCAAATGATGTGAATGTGGCCGTACAGATTGAACGGTTGCGCGGATGAGTCAGCCGCTTCACCACATATTAATCAGCGTGGGTTCGAATATTCGTAGAGAGTATTACACTCAGCGCGGACTACAATCATTGAAAGATGCATTTGGGCACATTCTGATTTCTCCCACCTACGAAAGTGCCGCGGTGGGTTTTGTCGGCAATCCTTTTTATAATCTCGTGGTCAGTGCGATGACAGATTTATCCATTGCCGAGGTAAATCGTTTATTCAAACAAATTGAAGACGCAAATGACCGCGATCGCAGTGAAAAAAAATTCGCCCCGCGCACTTTAGATATTGACCTGCTGACGTATGATGATACCGTGTGTATCGAGCCTGTGGTTCTGCCCAGGCCCGAAATTGAATACCATGCATTTTGTCTAAAACCCATGGCGGATTTGGTACCTGAGCACGTTCACCCAGGTACGGGCAAAACGTATGCCCAAATGTGGGCGAGCTTTGATCGCCCAGAGCAAACATTATGGACTATCAACAAACAATGGAACTTGAATTAATATGACGATTTTTGAAATCATCATCCTTGCGATCATCCAAGGGATCACCGAATTTTTACCCATTTCATCTTCTGCTCATTTGCTTTTACCTGAAGTGTTCTTGGGCTGGGAAGCGCAAGGCCTAGCATTTGATGTGGCGGTGCACATGGGGAGTTTATTGGCGGTTATGATTTATTTTCGTAATGACATCATTGCCATGACCATCGATTGGGTCAGCAAAGGGTTTACCCGTCAGCAGACTCCCAATAGCCGCTTAGCGTGGTGGGTCATTTTGGCGACACTACCGGCTATCGCCTTTGGTGCGGTGTTCAAAAATGTCATTGAAGTATATTTACGCACTGGCGAGGTAATTGCCTTTACGACCATCGCCTTTGGTCTATTATTGTGGTACGCCGACCGCAAAGCTTCTTTGGCTCATGAAGTCACTCATATTGGTTGGAAACACGCGCTCACGATAGGTTTTTCTCAAGTGCTCGCTCTCATCCCCGGCACCTCTCGATCAGGGATCACGATGACTACTGGTTTGTTATTGGGTTATAGCCGTGAGGCGGCTGCGCGGTTTTCGTTTTTATTATCCATTCCAGTGATTTTGGGCGCGGGGTTGTTGTCTACACTTGATCTCTTGGAAGAACCTTATCTTGTTGATTGGGCGGCCTTAGGCTACGGTGTATTATTTTCATTTGTCTCAGCTTATGCGTGTATCAGTTTATTTTTAGCTTGGATCAATCGCATTGGTATGACGCCATTTGTTATTTATAGATTAGCGCTTGGCGCGATTCTTATATTGGTTCTCATTTAGGGAGACACGTTATGTCCGAAACCATTTTTGATAAAATCATCAGCAAAGCGATCCCAGCCACCATCATATACGAAGATGAGGATGTGTTGGCATTTAACGATATTAATCCGCAAGCCCCTATACACTTTTTGGTGATCCCAAAAAAACGCATTTCTACGATTAATGATATTGAAGTCGAAGATTGTGCGGTGGTAGGTAAGCTCTCAATGGTAGCGGCCCAAATAGCCAAAGAACAAGGCTTTGCCGAGGAAGGCTTTCGCACAGTGATGAACTGCAATCAGTATGGTGGACAGACGGTGTATCATATTCATCTGCATGTTCTGGCAGGAAAACCATTAGGCTGGCCTCCCTACCAGGAGCGATTAAAAGAAGCCTAATCGTTTAACGCAAAGGTGTCTTGCAAGAACTTGGCTAAGGCTAGGATCTCAGAAGAAGATAAAGCATAGTCTGCGTCAAAGCGAGCGGCTTGCTGATCTTTTGGAATGTCTTGGTTTTGTTCTTTCAAATCATCCGCATATTTTATGCGTTTTATGCTGCAATCGGCGGTCAGTAAACAGCTGATTTGCTCATTAAGTGAAATACCGAGTTGCTCCACTAATTTGCCATGCGAAATATGTTGTAAGATCTCATCTGCTTGTAGGTCTTGATTTTTACATTTGACCACTGCACCTTCGTCATCAAACGCTTTGAGCTCCGCTTCCATGAGCAACTCAACCTCCACTGGAGGATTGTCCGTTACCCAGGCAGTTAATTGTGCGTGAACCGGCGATTTACAAAGCGGAACAACCGGAAGTGATTCTATGGCTTTGCGCAACATCGCAAGAAACACCTCCGCTTTCCCATCCGCTGATGCATCAACCACCACTAAATCATCTTTGAGTGAAATAAACCCATAGGTTTTGGCATTTTTGGTAAAAGCTTGCGGCAATAATCGTTGAATAATCTCTTGTTTCAGATCCTGTTGGGCTTTTTTACCAACTAGAGCACCGGTTTCACGTTCTACTTGGGCGACTTTGTCAGCTAATTCAGAATTGATCACAGGTGCTGGCAAAATCCGTTCTTGCTTTTTCAGACAGAACAAAAACGTATCGCCAACAATGTGAAACAGCATCTCGCTATCAGGTAATGGCGGTACAAATCCCATTGTTGCCAATTCTTGTGAGCCGCAAGGGCGAAAAGCAACATTGGATAATTGCTCGGATAAGGTGTCTTCCGAAAAAGACAAGGGTTGAGTTAGTTGGTAAAGCTTAGCGTTTTTAAACCACATGGAGGATACCTAGTTGGCAATAAATGGGGCGCAGACAATAGCAAAATTTTGCCATTGTCACAATTGAGATGCACTTTTAATAAAAATGTCATAAAGTCGGATGATAATGAGTCCAAGATATTTGAAGGAACTACCTATGTCTCGTTCTATTTTATTGATTGAAGACGAAGCGCCAATTCGTGATATGTTACGTATTGTGCTTGAACAAGCCGGTTATGAAGTTGCCGAAGCAGGTGATTTTGATGAAGGTTTAGCCAAAGTGGTTGAACCGTTTCCAGATTTGATTTTGCTCGATTGGATGTTGCCAGGTGGCAGTGGTGTCCAGTTAGCGAAACGCTTAAAAGAGCAAGAGTATGCTCGAGATATTCCCATCATTATGCTCACTGCACGTGGTGAAGAAGAAGACAAAATTCGAGGTCTTGAAGCCGGTGCGGACGATTACATCACCAAACCATTTTCACCCAAAGAACTGGTGGCACGAATCAAAGCCGTTATGCGTCGAGCCACGCCTACCACAAATGAAGAGCCGATTTCATATAGTGGTTTGGTGTTAGATCCTGTTTCGCATAGAGTGACTGCTAATGGTGACCCCGTTGATATGGGGCCAACGGAATTTAAGCTGTTGCACTTTTTTATGTCTCATGCTGAGCGTGTGTATTCACGTGAACAGTTGTTAGACAATGTTTGGGGGACGAACGTGTATGTCGAAGACCGAACGGTGGATGTGCATATTCGTCGTTTGCGCAAAGCGATTTCGCAACACGGACATGATGCGATGATTCAAACGGTGCGCGGTGCGGGATATCGGTTCTCAGCAAAATAATTTTAGCTTATTAACATTGGGGTTAGGGCGTGTATTACCCACTCTCTTTAAAAAAGAGTATCGGTATCCTAGTTGTATTTCTGCTTGTGTGGTTGGTAATAGGCAGTTGGGTCAACGATTACTTATTATCACTTAGTATCGCCATGGCGGGATTGGTCGTTTTTAATTACTATCAGCTATTTCGCTTGAACCATTGGATCTGGCATTCAAAAAGATTATCTCCCCCGTCTGTCTATGGTGCTTGGGAATACATTTATGAAGGTGTGTATTTTTTGCAGCGTCGCAACCGCGCTAAACGCAAAGAGTTAGGTGAGTTAGTTAAGCGCTTTAGGGAAGGAGCGGAAGCCTTGCCTGACGCGGTTGTGATCATCGATTCAGATTCAACGATTTTGTGGTGTAACCGTTTGGCCAGATTAGAATTGGGAATTCAATGGCCGTCTGATTTGGGCTTGCGTATAGACAACTTATTACGTCATCCTTTGTTTGTCGAGTATTTTAATGAAGGAGATTTTTCTCATCCCATTGAAGTGCCGTCTCCAATTAATCAAAACAAGACCAATGAATATCGTATTATGCCCTACGGGGATGATAACTTGTTATTGATTTCAAGGGATGTAACACGTGTATCTCAACTAGAAGATATGCGCAGAGATTTTGTGGCCAATGTTTCCCATGAAATGCGCACACCATTGACTGTGATTTCTGGGTATCTTGAAATGCTTCCTGAAAGTGCCGTTAATGCGGATCCGTTTGCTGGAAAGGCCCTGCATGAAATGTCAGAGCAAACTAAACGTATGCAACATCTGATTGAGGATTTGTTAGTCTTATCTCGCATAGAAAGCAGTTCGGAACGCATCTATGAAAATATCGTGCAAATGCCCAATATGCTATCGCAAATTGAGCAAGAAGCCTTGCGTTTAAACAAAGAGCATGGTCATTTGATTCGTTTTCACATTGATAAGTCTTTAACCATGTTTGGTGTGGAAACCGAGATCCGTTCGGCGTGTTCGAATCTCATTTTTAACGCAATCAACTATACCCCTGCAAAAGGCCAAATCGACGTTCATTGGTATCGCGACGGTGATAATGCGGTCTTTAAAGTAATAGATAATGGCGATGGTATTGAAGAAAAACATTTGTTGCGGTTAACGGAACGCTTCTATAGAGTGGATAAAGCACGTTCACGTAAAACGGGCGGTTCAGGATTAGGCTTATCCATTGTCAAACACGTCTTAAACCATCATAATTCAATGCTCAAAATAAAAAGCATCGTTGGAGTCGGCAGTGAGTTCTACTTTATTATCGGACCAGAATTGTTACCCGAAGTGGTTATGGACGCTACTATTTAGCATCTCGTTGACACTGTGTTTTCCAGCGTATTCTGATTCAGAAGAGCAACAGTTTGGAATTGTTGGCATCTTGCATTCAATTGGCTCTGATACGTTAGATGATGTCATTACTCAGTGGGCGAGTGCCTTCCAAAAACGCTACCCCCATATTCGTATTCAAATCCAGACCTCAGGTTCATCTGCTGCACCCATAGCGATTATTGGTGGCACCGCTTCGATAGGGCCAATGTCTCGTCCCTTACGAGACTCCGAGCGGCAATCATTTGTCAAGAAATATCACTACGAACCAACGATGTTAACGGTAGGCATCGATGCGATTGGTGTATTTGTCCACCCGGCCAATCCGGTGCAACAAATTTCACAATACGATTTGGATGCTGCATTTTCAGTAACTCGCTTCTGTGGAGCTCGAAATAATATTAACCGTTGGTGGGGGCTAATAAAAAGCAATGATTTGACCGAATTTGCGCAATCAGAAATCCGCTTGTATGGACGAAACTCAGCTTCTGGAACCTATGCGTTTTTTAAACAAACGGCCTTGTGTGCTGGCGATTACAAAGCTGAGGTTCATCAGCAACCGAGTTCGTCTGCGATTATTCGGTCGGTTGCCAACCAAATCGACAGTCTTGGTTATGCTTCAATAGGTGCGATTTCGAATCTGGTAAAGCCACTGGCATTGGAAAATCAATCAGGTGAATACATATCATTGAACGAACAAAATATTCAATCAGGGGCTTATCCTTTAACTCGGAACCTATATTTAATGATTAATAAACCGCCAGAGGCGGATCTCTCTCCAAGCTTGAGGGCGTTTTTGCGTTTTATTTACTCGGATGAAGGGCAGTCCATTGTGTCACAGAATGGTTATGTGCCGGTATCTGATGCTATGCGCCGTCGTGAGTTGGCTAAGTTTGCCCCGCTAAAGACCAAGCAAATCCTTGAAGTTATTCGTTAATCTTAAAAAATATGAAAGTTTTGTGACAATTTTCTCATGTAACATTACTGTCATTTTCACCATGTAATCTTCGCCAGAATTATATTTTGGAAAAAATTCCATAACTTAGTCCAAACGGAGAACAACATGCGTTTAAAGCACATCTTTCAAACGTCAGCACTTGCAGCGGCATTAGCGCTTGCTGGTTGTGGTGGTGATATCAACATTAGTGAAGGTGACATTGTTACTACTACTAATACAACCAATAATAATGCGCCAAGCACACCAACCACTCCGACTACACCAGTCGATACAGCACCGGGTCAGGCATCAGCCTTTTTATCGACTCAAGTGTCAAATGCATTGGGTGAGACAGTGGAAGTACGCACATTGTCAGGTCGTTTAACGGCGTCTGATGCGGATGCACAAGGAAAAGTCATACTTACCAATGACACAGTGTGGGCTCTAGAAGGCCCTGTCTTTGTCGGTGGTGATAATACCGATAGCGTCATTCTTGAAATTGAAGAAGGTACTATTATTTTCGGTCGCTCTGGAGCGGATTACTTGGTTGTTAGCCGTGGTTCACAAATCGAAGCATTGGGTTCTGCGTCTGCTCCTATCCTAATGACGTCTTATAACGACGTGCTTGGTGATGTTGTTGGTGCTGGTCAATGGGGTGGTTTAGTTATTCTTGGTAACGCACCAACTAACGCTTGTGAAGTAGGCGACGCAACGTGCTCAATTCAGGTTGAAGGGGTACAAGAAGGTGCTGTATACGGCGGTGTAGATAGCACTGACGATTCAGGTACATTAAACTACCTAGTTGTTAAATATGCTGGTTTCGAAATTGCACCAGATAACGAATTAAACGGTATCACGTTTGGTGGCGTTGGTTCTGGTACGACGGTTGAGAACATCCAAGTTCACGCTAACGCGGACGATGGTATAGAATTCTTCGGTGGTTCTGTAAATGCTAAGAACGTTGTTTTAACTGGTATTCAAGACGACTCAGTCGATTGGGATCGCGGTTACAACGGCAAGCTTCAGTACATTTATATCCAACACGCACGTGACAACTCTGATGCCAACCGTGGTATCGAAGGTGACGGCGATGGTAGCGGTACGAACCCTAATTTCTCAGCTCCAATGGTAGCTAATATCACCATCATTGGTAACGACTTTGACGGTGAAGATGATTCTGAAGGTGTTTTATTACGGGACCAAACGGGCGCAAAAATCATGAACATGCTTGTGACTGGCTCTGCTGGTATGGGCGAATGTTTAGAAATGGATCACGACGATACAGTGCAAGGTAACTTGCAAAACGGTGGAATCGAGATTACTCACTCTGTCATTTCTTGTGCAGAAGCATTTAAAGGCGTAGCTTCAGATCAAACTGGTCTGGATGCAGCTGGACTTGAAGCGTGGTTTGAAGGTCAAACTGGTAACCAAAACATTGCTTATGCAGACCGTGCTAACCTCGGCTTAAACATCGATGGTACGCTTACGACTGAGTCAGCATTATTGACAGCTGGCGGAAACCCTGCAAGCTTGGATAGCTTCTTTGAAACCAACTCATTCGTTGGTGCGGTAGGTGCTGATGACTGGCGTCAAGGTTGGGCATTTGGTTTTGGTGGCGGAACAGTTGACGTAGTGTCTACTGCATCTGGCTGTCCTGCAGGTACCACAACGATTGCATCTGTTGATGGGGTAACACCAACTTGTCAAGTATCAGGTCGTTTAACTGCAAACTTACGTTTAACCGCAGGTAACCACTACGCTCTAGACGGTGCAGTATTTGTCGGTGGTGACAATGTTGATTCTGCAACCTTGACTGTTGACCCAGGTGTCATCGTTTACGGTTCTTCTGGTAACGATTATCTTGTAGTTAGCCGTGGTTCGAAAATTGAAGCAAACGGTACTGCGTCAAACCCAATTACCTTTACTTCACGTCAACACGCACAAAACCCAGCTACATTGGATAATGGCGCTGCTGGTCAATGGGGTGGTTTAGTTATCTTAGGTAACGCACCATCAACTAAATGTCCTGCAGACTCAGCTTGTGCACTTCAAGTAGAAGGTGTAGCAGAAGGTGCCGTATTCGGCGGTAACAACGAAGCTGACAACTCTGGTACATTACGTTACGTTCGCGTCATGCACGGCGGTTTCGAAATCGCACCGGATAACGAGTTAAACGGTATCACGTTTGGTGGTGTTGGTTCCGGTACAACAGTTGAGTATGTACAAGTACACAAAAACGCTGATGACGGTGTTGAGTTCTTCGGCGGTACGGTTAGTGCTAAGTACGTTGTTCTTACAGGTATCCAAGATGACTCGGTAGACTGGGATAACGGCTACAAAGGCAACATGCAGTTCGTACTGGTTAAGCACGCTGACGACAACTCTGATGCAAACCGCGGTATTGAAGGCGACGGTGACGGCGGTGATGACGCAGTTAACTTTGGTTTCTCAAACCCAGTCGTTGCAAACATGACTGTGATTGGTAACGACTTCGACGGTGAAGACGATTCAGAAGGTTTACTATTACGTGACCAAACGTCTGCTAAGCTATATAACTTCGTAGTGACTGGTTCTGCTGGCATGGGCGAGTGTTTAGAGTTTGACCATGACGACACAGTACAGGGTAACCTCACTAACGGTAACATGGTTATCTCGACTTCAGTGCTAGCCTGTGCCGAGAACTTCAAAGGTGTCGCATCTACCGAAACAGGTTTAGACGCAGCCGGTGTTGAAGCATGGTTCCTAGATGCCTCTCGTAACAATGCAGTTGCAACTGACCAAGCAGCAGTGTTAAACGGTATCTACACAATTGACACTTCAGTGACTGCAACGGATGCAGCAACACTTGGTAGCTTCTTTACAACAACTGATTTCATCGGTGCGGTAAAAGATGCGCAAAACGATTGGACAGCAGGTTGGACTGTAGGTCTATAAGACCCACACCCACGCTGTAAGATGAAAAGTGCGTTACTCTATAGTTAGCTATAAGTAACGCACTTGTGTTTCAAAAATCCAAGTTCTCAGCTCACCATATGAGCTAAGGAAATGAGGTAACCATGAAAAATTCTAACCATAGGTTTCCTGTTGCACCTTTATCAATTGCTATTTTAGCAGCATTATCTTTTACGCCGGCAGTACATGCTCAGGAAAGCGAAGATGAAGTCATTGAAGAGGTTGTTGCGACGGGTACACGCTTAAAAGGAACGGCAACAGCGGTTCTTGAAGAGCGTAAAAACCAAGCATTCGTTGCAGATATCTTAGGTGCTGAGCAAATCTCACGTACCGGTGATAGCGATGCAGCATCAGCTTTACGCCGTGTGACAGGCCTTACGCTTGTCGATGGTAAATTTATTTATGTTCGTGGTTTAGGTGAGCGTTATTCATCAACGCTTCTAAACGGCGCAAATGTGCCAAGCCCGGATCCAACTCGTAACGTTATTCCACTGGATTTGTTCCCATCAGATATTATTGAAAGTCTCTCGGTACAAAAATCTTATTCACCGTCGATGCCTGCATCGTTTGGTGGTGGTAACGTGGATATTCGTTTAAAGTCTATCCCTTCAGACTTTATTTTTAATGTGTCAGCGTCTTTGGGGACGAATTCAGAAAACAGTGGCGATGCCATTGGTTATAACGGCGGTGACCGCGACTGGTTTGGCGAAGATGACGGTTCGCGTGCAGCGCCTGCTGTGATTGTTGAACGCTGGACAAATAAGAACTTTTTAGATGGTCTTGAACAAGAAACGGCTCTATCGTATTTCTCGCTAATGAAGCGCGATTACGATCCTGTTTTTGAGTCAGTTGGTCCTGATTTTGGTTTGAGCCTTTCTTTAGGCAATAACTACGACATCAATAATGATTGGCGTTGGGGTTATTTGCTGACGTCAAGCTATGACCGTGGTACTAATGTCTCGGAAGAATACGAGCTTGAACAAGCTAACCGTGTAGGTGATATAACTGAAATTGTTCGTTTTTTCGATGAAGTTTTAGTCACGGAGAAGACGGTAAAATGGTCAACTATGTTCAACCTAGGTCTCGATTATAACCGCAATCATCGCGTGGATTATTCACTCATCGCCCTGAACGATACCTCTGATGAAATCAAAGAGAAGTTTGGTAATACTGAAAACTTCAACTTAGGTGAAGGGTTGCGCATACGCGATATCGGTGTCGATTACGAAGAACGTCAAATGTTTACCAATCAAATTAAAGGCATGCATACTTTCCCAGAGTATAACTTCGCTGGTTTTGATTGGAAATATTCACTCGGTCGTTCGATTCGTAATGCTCCTGGTAGTTTTAAAACCCGTTTCTTGATGGAAGATCTCAATGGTGATGGCATGTTTGATACCACCAATGAGATTGCTTTGACAAACTCAACGGGTGCGGCGCAGTACGATTTCCAAATCTTACATGACCGGGTTGAGAACTACGGTTATAACTTTACTTTGCCCGTCACGACTGAAGATTGGGAAATGGAGTTTAAATTCGGTGCAGACTTCCTAAGCAAAGCGCGTACCGCTGAAAACCGTCGTATTGCGGTGAGCACACGTGCGTTTACTAACTCGTCTGATCTTGCTGGCGGTGCGTTCGCTGACATCATGAGTAACGATGTGCTTGCAAACGGCGATTTCCGCGAAGGTACGCCTTTGATCCGTGACTTGACGATCGCAGGTGATGATTATGTTGCTGCACAAAAAGTCGATGCATATTACCTTGAAGGTGATTTTTTCTATCAAGGCAAGTGGCGCTTTAGCGGCGGCGCTCGCTTTGAAGACTTCCGTCAAGCGGTTGTACCTTTTGATCCTCGTACGAATCAAATTGATTTGGCAGATGAAGATGATCGCGCCCAATTAGCATTCCAAGAAGATGACTTCTACCCAGCATTTGCCTTGACGTACTTTATGGAATCAGACATGCAGTTACGTGCTTCCATTGGTCAAACCGTGGTTCGTCCTGATTTGCGTGAAGTATCATCTGCTACGTATATCGACCCATTAACTGAGTTCCCAGTTGCGGGTACTCCAGGTGTACGTACTACGTCTATCTTAAACTATGATTTGCGTTGGGAATGGTACCGTGAAGCTGGTAATAACGTCTCTGTTGGTATTTTCTATAAGGATATGGAAGACCCGATTGAATCAGTACAGTCTCCAGCCCAGGATGGTCCGCCATTGATTCGTATTGCCAACGCTGAAAGCGGTACCTTGTTTGGTGTCGAAATTGAGTTCTTGCAAGATTTGATGTTTGTCGGTGACGGTATTTGGGAAAACTTGTTCTTGTCAGGTAACGTGACAATCTCTGATTCAGAAATTGAATTAGATCGTCAAAACATCGTTGAGCAAACCGGTGTGTCAGCAGCGATTACTAATACAAAACGTCGTTTAACTGGTCATTCTGAGTATGTAGTGAACCTACAGCTTGGTTTTGATTCTGATAATGGTGAGCGCAGTGCATCATTAGTGTACAACGTATTTGGTGACCGCATCTTGATCCCAGGCATTGACGGTTTTGATGATAACTTTGAGAAACCGTTCCATTCTTTGGATTTGGTCTACAAGTTTTATCCAGATTTTAACACGACATGGACATTCAAGGTGGGTAATATCCTTGGTGAAGAAAAAGAGTTAGAGTTTGAAGACACACTCTTGCGTCGTGAGAGCAAAGGCACGAGTGTCAGCTTGTCGTTCAAATACGATTTCTAATTACACTGTAATCAAATATCAAGGCGCTATACATTTTTATGTATGGCGCTTTTTTTGATGAATGACTAAGGTAATGTGAGCATGGCCATGTTATTGTGATTTAGAGAACCAAGATAGAGGAAGTTGCCGTTGCGCACTGTCGTTGTGATTTGCGTATAGCCAGAGTCTGCTTGTAAATTGTGAACCACATTCCCTTTTGCATCGACGGCAATCGTCATTGCGTAATTGGATGAAGGTTTTAAAAATGTCTTGGGCAATCCCCCAATCCACCTTCTCACCATCGGATAGGACGCAAGCTGAGTGATCAAAGGGTCATTTAAGCCAATAACACTGATCCACAATAATCCTTCATCGTCCAAAAACAGATTATCTGGCATCCCGGGTAAGTTGATAAAGGTGAGTAGCTCATTACTTGTCAAATCGAGCGCAAGCGTCCGAGACCGCCCTGTTTCGTTAATATATAAAATCGACTCGTCTGCATTTAAGGCAACGCCATTGGCAAAAAATAGCCGATCCACCAATAACTCCAAAGTATTTGTGGTTGCGCGATAGACAAAAATGCGTCCAGTGTGACTCGCTTCGATAAAATCTAGGATGAAATCGTGATAACTGAAGCGTGTTGACGCATCAGAAAAATATATATCCCCGTTGCTAGCGATGACGAGATGATCAACAAAAAGCAAAGGGATTGCTTGGTACTCATTCGCTAAAACCGTCCATGAATTATCCGGTTCAAGCCGAATTAACCCTTTATCGGCATCTGCGACAACCAGGCGTTGTTGATTGTCAAAACGCATTCCAAGAGGGCGACCTCCGGTATTAGCGATGAGTTGTGGTTGACTGGTATCGTAAGGAGGTAGGAGTTTAACGATATCGCCATTGGCTAGCCCTGTCCACAGTGCACCTTGGTCATCAAAAGTGATGTCTTCAGGACCTTGACCGCATGGCTGACAAATCAGTTGATAGTTTACTAGCTTGTTATTTGGTGAAAAGTGACCATCTAATGTCACAGCGGTTGATGGCTGCCAAACTTCTGGGCGAACAGGTGAGAGAGAATAGGGCAGAATGAGCAGCGACATGATGCATCCTAAGACACATCCTGTCACTAGCCAACTGCGATTGCACATTAGTATCTAAAAGCCCAATGGAATGCCAAAGGCAAAAAAGCCAATGAGCAACGCCGTCCAAAAGACCAAGAACGTGATGGAGTATGGCAACATGGTCACGATCATGTCACCAAAAGTGAGTTGCGGCTTGTATTTGCGCATAAAGGCCAATACCACTCCTGAGTAGACCATCATGGGAGTAATGATATTGGTTGAGGAATCCGCAACACGATAGGCAGCAGCAACCAGGTCTGGTGTCATCTCCGGATTAACTTGATATAACATGGGGACAAAAATTGGCCCTAATAGCATCCATTTTGACGTCAGTCCCCCAACGAACAAATTAATAATGGCAGTCGTTAAGATAAATCCAATGATCAATAGAATAGGGAACTGTTGTAATCCAAGCGCTTGCAAAAAGCTCGCCCCCAAATACGTAATATAGGTGCCTAGCCCAGAGTATCCTAATAATCCCAGAAAGTTATAACAGAAAAACGTCAACACCATGATATATCCCATGGTATTGGATTGTTTGATCATGGATTGAATGATGTCCATTAAAGACGTGAACGTCTTTGCACCATAACCATACGCTGCACCCGTAATGACGAAGACGAGAGTAATCATCAAAATGACGTTATTGGTAAATGGCGTGACAGTGTTACCCGCATCATCAGTAAAACTCGCCAGAGGTCCCATCGCCATAAATACAACGATTGCCAAAGATATGAGTAAGCCCCAGAATGCGAAGGTAAGGCCTCGACTTTCTTCAGGCTTCACGGCGAAGTCTTCTAAATTCATCTCGGCAGGGACTTCGTATTCGTCATTGGCATAGCGCGGAACAACGAACTTATTGGTGACCCATGTGCCCAATACGACCAGTAAAAACGTGGATACTAGAATGAAAAAGTAATGCATGGTCGCAGGGACTAACACCGTCCCTTCTGCAGTGGTAAAGGGCACGCCTTGGCTCTCAGCAAAAATCTTAGCATTCATCCCTATAATGACATCCACTGGCGTTGCAGGGATCAAATTGGCACTGAAGCCTGCTGAGACGCCAGCAAACGCGGCCGCCATACCAATGATTGGATGCTTGCCTAATCCGGCAAATAACAAACCCGCAAGCGGGATCAAAATCAAATAGCCAGCATCGGTCGCAATGGAGGACATAATGCCCAAAAAGACCAAAGAGGGAATGAGGAGTTTTTCAGGGAGTCGGTTACCGAGTTTTTTGATAAGCGTCGCAAATAAACCTGAGTATTCCGCAACACCAACGCCCAGCATCACAATTAAGATAACCCCTAACACACCTCCACCAAAGGCCAGCCAGTTCGCTACTAAGGCATTATCAAATAACCAAACGACATGTTCGCTTTCTGCCATATTTTTGATGGTATGAGTAATAGTAGAGCCATCGGCTGATTGGGTTTCGAAAGTCAAACCGCCAATCAGGGCTGTTAATATAAAAGCGAAAACAAAAAAGTAGATAAAGATGATGATGGGATCCGGGATCTTTTGTCCGGCTTTTTCGATAAATTGAATGATTTTGGATGGAGAAGTTTGCGTCGTCATGTTGTTTTTTGTGATGTTTTTTTGTTAACTAAAGCAAAAATGATAGCAAACTGCAAGTGTTACTGCTGAGATTAAGGTTGCTGAACCTGTATTTGCTGGTTGCGACACCAGTCGATAAAAGCGGATTCGTGCGCACATGGAACGCTAGCGCAAATTTGCACACTTTGCGAGTAGACGACCTCTTGAATCAATATATTTAGCTTTTGTGCTTGCTGCCGTAGCCATGGTTCTTGGTGAAACTCGCAAACGATATTATATATATGGCGCTCGATAAATGGGGTGGTGTCAGCATGTTCGAGCACCAACTTGGTTGCTTGAGAATAAGCTCTTACCAAACCTCCAGCCCCAAGCTTGATACCCCCAAAATACCGACTAATGACGATCATGACATCACCGCATTCAGAGTGAGTTAGCACATTAAGCATGGGTTTTCCTGCGGTACCAGAAGGTTCTCCATCGTCATTGTAACCTTGATTATTTGGTTGTTGCGGATTGCCTAATAAATATGCCCAGCAATGATGACGGGCATCGGGATAAGATACTTTCTCTTTGGCTAATGCATCCATTGCCTCAGCGCGTGAAGCAATGGGGTAGACGGCTGCGTGAAACAGGCTTTTTTTGATTTCATAAGTGTGAAATGCCGGCTCCGTGAGCTGTTGGTAAGTCATTTAAATAGGCTACTCAATACCTAATAACTCAACTTCAAAAATCAGGGTTGAACCGGGTTCGATTTTACCGGCTGCATTATTGCCATAGGCTAGTTCAGGCGGGATGAAAAATCTGAATTTGTCGCCAACCACCATCAGCTGGACACCCTCCGTCCAACCTGGAATAACGCGATGCAATGGAAAGCTAATGGGCTGGCCACGCTCTACTGAACTATCAAACACCACGCCATTGATCATGGTACCGTGGTAGTGCACTTTGACCGTATCTGAAGCTGTTGGGTTTTGTGTGCCGTCTCCTTTGGTTAGAATTTCGTATTGCAAACCTGATGAGGTGGTTTGAATACCATCCTTGCTTTGGTTTTCCTGTAAAAACTGCTGGCCGATAACGAGATTTTCGGCAGCGATTTTTTTGCTTTCAGAGCTTTTGTAAAAGACGAATAAAACGACTAGGGCAATAATCCCAATGATGACAAACTTCATATAATTCTCTTGGTTAACTAATAGATTTGAAAATTAATTTATTATAACAGCTTATCTGTACATTTTGAGAAGTTCCGTTACAATACACATCCTCAACGCACCCTTAGCTCAGCTGGATAGAGCGCGCCCCTCCGGAGGGCGAGGCCGCAGGTTCGACTCCTGCAGGGTGCGCCATAAACAACAAAAACCAGCCTTGTGCTGGTTTCATTCTTTTTTCATAGATTAAAGCGCTGCCTAACAAACCGCGCTACACCATCTTCATGATGATGACCTATTACTTTTGTCGACATGGCTTTGATTTCATCAATGGCGTTTGCCGGAGCGTAACATTCATCTGCAATCGCAAACATTGATGCGTCATTATCATTGTCCCCAAAACAAATAATATTGGCGTCTTCGTATTTAGCTTTGACTTGTGCAATAGCACTGCCTTTTGAAGCAAAGCGATGATGAATATCTATCCACCAATGTTCGTCAGACTCATGTGTCGGTCCAGAATACGCGATGAGTTCCTCTGTGTCATTGATTTGATGATACAACGATTTAACCTTTGTAGATGTGCCGATCATACTGATATTGGTAACGACTACCTGTTCATTAATTTTGTGCAGAGGTTGCAAGCGAAATTCACACTTTTTTTCACAATATGCTAACCATATTTTCTCAATGGTCGTTTGGGGGACAGTATGAAAGATAAAGTGCTCGGGGACTTGTTTGCCTTGAATGATACCGCTGACAAATGGGGTTAAATCAGATTGGTTGGCAAGTAACAGGATGGTTTCTACGTCTTGGGAAGTCAGAGTGTGGCTAAAATCTAGTTGTTCTTTTTGAGGATGCCATAAAGTCACGCCATTGGTGTAAATTTGTGATTGAGTTAATGGATGATTTCCCAACACCTGTGTCGCGGATGCTAAAGTGCGCCCCGTGGCAACCGTATAAGCAATCCCATGCGCATCAAGCAACTTAAGCGTATCGCGTGTAAAGTCACTTAACCCAGAGGATTGATTGAGTAAGGTGCCATCAAGATCAAAAAAGATAAAGTCCATATACTATTTTAATTTTTCTTTGGGTAGAAATTAAAAATAACGAATTTGTCGAACTTTGTATAGTGTAAGGCTCAAATACGAAAAAAGCCAATGAGCACGACACCCATTGGCTTTTGATTCTACAAGCGATTAGTGACTATACACGAACCGCAGGAATGATATCCGAACCAGCTACCGCCAAGTCTTCTTGTGGCGGTTGGAACGTGGTCAAATCGATACCAGCAACGGCTTCTTGATATTCTTGCAATGTCGGGAAACGACCTAAGATACAAGATAAAACCACCATTGGCGTTGAGCCAAGTAAAGATTCACCTTTCTTCTCAGAGCTGTCTTCAACCACACGACCTTGGAATAAACGCGTAGAAGTCGCAAGAACAGTATCACCCGGTTCGGCTTTTTCTTGGTTACCCATGCACAAGTTACATCCAGGACGCTCTAGGTATAAGATGTTGTCGTACTTAGTACGCGCAGCTTCTTTTGGATTCTCATCTGAGAATTCGAAACCAGCATATTTTTGCAGGATATCCCAATCACCTTCGGCTTTCAGCTCATCCACGATGTTGTACGTTGGTGGCGCAACCACTAGCGGTGCGTTAAAGCTGATAGGACCTTTTTGCTCAAGGTTGCGAAGCATCGCAGCAATGATCTTCATGTCGCCTTTGTGGACCATACAAGAACCCACAAAGCCTAAGTCAACTTTACGGCCATCATAGTATGATGCTGGGCGGATCACGTCGTGCGTATAACGCTTGGAGACGTCTTCGTTGTTCACATCTGGGTCAGCAATCATTGGCTCAACGATTGAGTCAAGGTCAACAACGACTTCTGCATAGTACTTAGCATTGTCATCTGGTGCTAGTGCTGGTGCTTCGCCAGATTTCACTTCTGCTATACGCTTATCAGCAAGGTCGATTAGTCCTTGAAGCATCTTCGCTTCGTTGTCCATACCCTTGTTGATCATGATTTGGATACGTGACTTAGCCAGCTCTAAAGAAGCAATCAATGTCTCATCGGTAGAGATACAGATAGACGCTTTGGCTTTCATCTCAGCAGTCCAATCGGTAAACGTAAACGCTTGGTCAGCTAATAGAGTACCGATTTGTACTTCGATAACACGGCCTTGGAAGACGTTTTCGCCAGCAAATTGCTTAAGCATTTGTGCTTGTGTGGCGTGAACGATATCACGGAAGTCCATGTGCGGCTGCATGTTGCCTTTGAATGTCACTTTGACAGACTCAGGAATCGGCATTGCCGCTTCACCTGTTGCAAGCGCAAGTGCAACCGTACCTGAGTCCGCACCGAATGCGACGCCTTTTGACATGCGTGTATGCGAGTCACCGCCGATAATGATGGCGCGATCATCCACTGTGATGTCATTCAATACTTTGTGGATTACGTCAGTCATTGAGTGATAAACGTGCTTAGGATCGCGTGCTGTGATTACACCAAACGCATTCATGAATGCCATCAATTTAGGTGTATTTGCTTTGGCTTTGTTATCCCAAACCGATGCTGTGTGACAGCCAGATTGGAATGCACCGTCAACGCTAGGAGAAATCTTAGAAGCAGCCATTGCTTCCAGTTCCTGACACGTCATTGGGCCAGTGGTATCTTGTGAGCCAACGATGTTGACTTTAACTCGTACGTCAGAACCTGCGTGCAGTGGCGTCGCAGATTTCACGCCGATTGCATTGCGGTTGAAGATTTTTTCAACGGCAGTAAGGCCTTGGCCTTCGATAGAAATTTCTTTAGATGGAGCGTATACCACAGGTGCTTCAATACCTAATGTTTCCGCTGCGAACGTTTGTAATTTCTTACCGAAAACAACTGCGTAAGAGCCGCCCGCTTTCATGAATTCGACTTTTTGCGGAGTAAAGGCGTCAGAAACGTCTACTAACTCTTGGTCGCCGTTGTAAAGTTTCTTCGCTTTGGTATCAATTGTTAGAATCGTACCAGTTGCAACTGAGTAAGCTTCTTCTAATACGGGATCGCCATTTGCGTCACGCACGATTTCGCCGTTTTCGTCAGTCTTTTTCACCCAGTTTTTAAGGTCAAGACCGATACCGCCAGTTACACCAACGGTGGTTAAGAAGATTGGCGCGATGCCATTCGTTCCTGCAACAACTGGCTTATTGTTCACAAATGGAATGTAAGGAGAAGTTTCTTCGCCCGCCCATAATGCCACGTTGTTCACACCCGACATACGCGAAGAACCAACGCCCATAGTGCCTTTTTCAGCGATCAGCATGACTTTGCAGTCTGGGTGAGCGGCTTTGAGCTCAGTGATTTCTTTTTGAGCTTCAGGAGAAATCATACATAAGCCGTGAAGCTCGCGGTCTGCACGTGAGTGAGACTGATTGCCTGGAGAAAGAAGGTCAGTAGAAATATCACCTTCAGCGGCAATATAAGTCACGACGTTGATTTTTTCTGGGATATCGTCAAGCTTAGTGAAGAACTCAGCGTTCGCATAGCTGGTTAGTATGTCTTTTGCAATCGTATTACCCGCTGCGTTCGCTTCCGCTAAACGGCTAGTATCTGCGTCATACAAGAATACTTGTGATTTTAATACTTCGCCAGCTGCTGCTGCTTGTGGGTGGTCAGAAAGTGCAACATCAAGTAGAACTTCAACAGAAGGACCGCCTTTCATATGAGAAAGTTGCTCAAGTGCAAATTCAGGCGTAATTTCAGCTACTTGTTGCTCACCTAATACGATGTCTTTCAAAAATGCCGCTTTAACACCTGCAGCTGGCGTCGTACCAGGCAATGTGTTGTAGATAAAGAAGTTTAGAGAAGCTTCGCGGTGCTCATTACCCGTATCTTTGATTTGTTCAATGATTTCTGACAACAATTCTGCGCTGTCAATTGGTTTAGGGTTTAGACCAAGTTCGTTTTTGCGAACTTCAATCTCTTTTAGATATTCAGAATAATAACTCATCGTATGTAACGCCTTTTTTTAAATCCATTAATGATTAACCCGCGGATTATATGAAAAAAGTGAGTCAATGCCCATAGGTAAGAGGTGTCATAATCATAATTCATGCTATGAATGGTTTGAAATCCTTTTATATCAAGGATTTATTACCACTATACCTTAGTTGTAATCCCTTGGTGATTGTGTGAAATCTTAGCGGGTATTGGTTTTATTTGGATTGTAAAAGGACTATTTGCTCGTTTGCGGAGACTTTTCCTTTTAAGCCGTCCTCCAGCACAACGCTCTCTAAACACTTGATGTTAAAGTGATGGCTGTAGTGTTTTTCAATTTCTTGCATATCAATGCTAAACGGTGGGCCAGATAAAGCTGATTGGTCGTAGACAAACGTGACCAATAACATGGGGCACTGTTCAGTGAGCATGGGTAACCTTCGCACATAGCGTTGTCGGATCTCTGGCGGCAAAGCCACCATGGCCGCGCGGTCGTATACCGCATCGATAGGCCCTAATTGCTCCGGCGTTAAGGCAAAAAAATCCCCCACAAACAAACAAATATTCTCATATGAGTAGCATACGTGGTCGCCAACTATTTTGATATTGGGAGATAGATTTCGCTCCGCAAAAAATTGCTCAACCGCGGATTCATTCAATTCAACGCCTATTACTTCACAGTCTTGTGAGGCTATCCATTCAATATCAACGGCTTTGCCACATAAAGGGATAAATACTCTTGCCTGGTGCGGCAAAGCCAACGCTGAAAAATACCTCGCAAGCAATGCATTGACTTGACCTTCGTGAAAGCCAATCTCTTGTTTCGTCCATCGGTCATGCCAAAATTCATGATGCATTGCTCAACGTCCTCTTTGATTAAAGGCTTTTTATGCCCATGTGATATAACGCAAAACCAAACATGTCTGCAGATTCTTCAATGCGTTTACTGATGGGGGTACCTGCACCATGGCCAGCATCCTTCTCAATACGGATAACAACGGGGTTATCGCCGGCATGATGATCCTGTAGTTCGGCAATAAACTTGTAAGAATGGGCGGGTACAACGCGGTCATCATGATCTGCGGTAGTAACCATAGTCGCTGGATAGCGCACGCCTTCTTTGACGTTGTGTACCGGTGAATACCCCAATAGATATTCGAACATTTCTTTACTTTGCTCAGACGTACCATAATCATATGCCCACCCAGCACCTGCAGTGAAGGTGTGATAGCGCAACATATCTAGCACTCCCACATCAGGAAATGCCACTGCTGCCAACGTTGGGCGTTGGGTCATGACCGCACCAACTAATAAACCTCCGTTGGATGAACCGCTTAATGCCATTTTTTCTGAGGAGGTGTAGCCGTTTTCAATTAAGTATTCACCTGCAGCAATAAAGTCGTCAAATACGTTTTGTTTCTGCATTTGCGTACCGGCTTTGTGCCATGCTTTACCGTATTCACCACCTCCACGGATATTTGGCACTGCATACACACCACCTAACTTTAGCCATGCCGCAACAATCGGGCTAAAACGTGGCGTTAAACTAATATTGAAGCCGCCGTAACCGTACAAGATTGTAGGGGTTGAACCATCTTTGACTAAGTCCTTGCGATGCGTAATGAGCATGGGTACACGTGTTCCGTCTTTCGATGTATAAAAGACTTGCTCACTGACATACTTGCTCGCATCAAATGCGGTTTTAGGTTGGGCAAACACGGTTGGCTCACCAGTTGCTAAATCCAGCGCATAAATCGTAGTCGGCGTGATGGCATTGGCAAATGTGAAATAGGTCTTGGTTGCATCGATTTTGCCATTGTTAACCGAAGCAGTGCCAACACCGGGCAAGGTAATTTCGCGAATAAGTTGACCTTCAAGATCGTATTGGAAGACCTTAGACTTAGCATCGATCATGTAATTTGCAAATAGCTGTCCACCGACGGTTGAAATGGATAGCACATTTTCAGTTTCAGCAATCACATCCACCCAATTTTCCGGTGACGGATTGGTAATCGATGTTTTGACCAAGCGCTTGTTCGGTGCATCTAGGTTAGTGATTAAATATATATCATCCCCTTTAGACGTGACCCAGTCCACATCGACACCGTCTTGGTCATAAATGACTTGCCATTGTGGGTTTTCTAACGATAAGTCTTTGACAAAATAATGATTGCCTGAGGTCGTATTTGCACCATAGGCGATTAAATAGCGACCATCTTCAGATACCCCAGCGCCGGCGTAGCGGTATTTTTCACTGTCCACGTGACCAAAGACTTTGGCATCTTCTGACTGTGCGGTGCCAATGCGATGATAATACACTTTATGTTGGTCGGTTTTGGCTGAGAGCTCAGAGCCGTCTGGCTTGTCATAACTAGAGTAATAAAATCCCTCGTTTTTGTACCAAGATAAACCGCTGAACTTAATGTCTTTGAGTGGCTCGCCTATTAGTGCTTTCGTTTCGGTGTCCATAATAAAGGCTTCGCGCCAATCACTGCCACCGGTAGAGGTCATGTAGGCAACCATCGACGCGTCTTCAGAAAACGCAACGGTCGTTAATGATACAGTGCCATCTTCACTAAAAGTATTGGGATCTAAAAATACTTCGGGTTCGCCAGCGTCTTTTTGACGAAACAACACGCTGTGATTTTGTAATCCATCATTTTTATAAAAATAGGTATACTCACCTTCGACGAATGGCGCGGTGATTCGCTCATAGTCATACATGCTTTTGAGTGTCGCAGAGATTTTGTCGCGATAGGTAATTTGTGAGAGCACTTGCTGAGTCAATGCATTTTGCGCATCCACCCAAGCTGCGGTTTCCTCACTGAGATCATCTTCTAACCAGCGATATGGGTCGGCTACTTGAGTGCCAAAATACGTATCTACGACATCGCCTTTGCGGGTTTCAGGGTAAGGCGTAGGCATTTTGGACATATCGCTCTCTTTGTTTTTTGCTAATTGTTGTGCGTTTGTGGTGTCAGGCTGACAGGCACTGAGACCAATAACCGAAGTGGCAATCGCGGCGCAAATCAGAGAGCGTCGCCACAATTTGTTAAATAAAGAGGGGGTTGGCATGGAGCTATCCTTCTTGTCGTTTTTATTATTATCACGGCAAATCACAACACAAAATTAGGAGCTTGCCAAGGGAGGAATTGTAAACACTTATTTTTGTAATATAGTTATTTTTAATCATACCGATAAAACTTTACGGAGTGATATTCACAGAAAGTTAAACCCATAGCATATGTCGAATCATTGAATCTCTTGGCCATTAAACCCACCAAGCAGCTGATGGGCGAGACGCCATCGAGCAACTCCAAACCCTTACAGTAGACTGTGATTAACCTTCATAAGCAAAAAAGCGAGCCGGATAGGCAGGATAGTTAAAGCCCGAGTTGTTCTTTTGCCAAGCCGATTACATCAGGATCAAGTGGCGGAGGAGTGATGTCTATTCCAACACTGAGTTGGTCTACAACGGTTTGCAAAACGGCCAAACGAGCATACCACTTGTGGTTGCCTGGAATAACATGCCAAGGAGAACGCACGGTAGAAGTATGAGTAAACATTTGATTAATCGCAGTTTGATAGTCAGCCCATTTTTCTCGGTTTCGCAAATCTTCGGTGGTCAATTTCCAACGCTTCATTGGATTGTGTAAACGTTCAGCAAAGCGTCTGAGTTGTTCATCTGCACTGATGTGCATGAAAATCTTAACAATCCGCGTATCGTCAGCCAATTGCATTTCTTCAAATTGATTGATTTCACAATATGCTCTATGCCACTCAGTTGTGTTGGCAATGCCTTCTACGCGTTCGACTAGCACCCGCCCGTACCAGGAACGGTCAAAAATCGCGATATTACCTTTTGCTGGCAATCGATTTTGAAAGCGAACCAGATAGTGTTGCGATAATTCCGTAGGTGTGGGCGCACTGATTGGATGTACTGAATAACTTCGCGGATCAAGCTTCTCAGTCATACGCCTGATCGCTCCACCTTTTCCGCTGGCATCAGTACCTTCAAATACAATAATGGCACGTTTATTTTGATGCCAATAAACTTGCTGGATGGCTAGTATTGATGTTTGCAAAGATATTAATGCGCTTTCATATGCCTTTTTAGAACCTTCATATTTAATAGCTGCAGAGATAGCTGATAACTGATTTGCTTGCAACGCATTTGGTGTGCTGTTCATACAATATAACCTTAAGGAGAAATGACGTATCCTAAATAAGCATAGCCGCATAATCCTTGTTCTCCCACCCCAAATAGTTCCCGCATGACAGATGTGTGAATATGACAATTTTGTAATAAAACTGTCACACATTGCATTTATTATTTCGCACAGTTTTAAATTGCCTCTAAAAGGCATCAAAGAAGGTCCTAACTATGAATCGCGTAATCTCTCTTGTGGCGCTTGTGTTAGCTGGAAGCATTGGCTTTTCAGTGCTAGCTCAAGAAGACCAAGCCGTTGAGAAAGTGGTAACAGAAGCTGGCAAAATCAATGAGTCCGCTGCTAAGTCACAAGTCAAAATTGACAACATTGCCGACCAAATTGATGGTAAGTTGCAACAGTTCAAAGCGTTGAATAAAGAAATTGAAGGGTTAAATGTATACAACTCTCAATTACAAAAGCAAATCGACAATCAAATAGACGAGATGGCTGCGTTAAACGAAGCGATTGACGAAGTCAGTGTGATTGAGCGTCAAATCACGCCACTAATGATCAATATGATTGATGGCTTAGAGCAATTTGTACAATTAGACGTTCCTTTTTTACCAGAAGAGCGCAACGCACGTATCGCCGATTTACGCAGCATGATGGACCGTGCTGATGTCGCACCTTCCGAAAAATTCCGTCGCGTAATGGAAGCGTTCCAAGTTGAAATGGATTATGGACGCACGCTTGAAGCTTACCCAGGGACACACACAGTTGCTGGTGTTGAGCGTGAAGTTGAGTTTTTACGTCTTGGTCGTACGGCTCTGATTTATCAAACACGTGATGCATCAAGTCAAGGTGTTTGGAATAAGCAAACACGTCAATGGGAAGCATTAGATTCAAGCTATCGCACACAGATCACTAAAGGTTTACGCATGGCGAAGAAGCAACTCGCACCTGATTTATTAATGTTACCAGTCGCAATTACTGACTAAGGCTAGCACGATGAAATTATCAATGAAAAATATCCTAGCGGCCGTTGCTGTTTCAGTATTGAGCTTTTCAGCAACTGCTAACGACCGCGCACTAGACTTAGATGCGTTATTGAAGCAACTTGAGCAGGGTCAATTTGCACAGACTCAAGAAAACAAAGCGCGTGAAGCCGAGTTTGTTGCCAAGCGCGCAGAACAAGATCGCATCTTACGTCAAACTCGCAACACACGTGATAATGCGTTAAAGCTTTCTGAAACGCTTGAAACTCAGTTCGAAGAAAACGAATTTAAATTAGCAGACTTAAATGACGCGTTAAACAATCGCTTAGGTTCGTTAAAAGAATTGTTCGGTGTATTACAACAAGTATCTGGCGATACCAAAAACAAATTCTACAACTCTATGATTTCAGCGGAAATTCCCGGTCGTGCAGAGTTTCTTGATGAAATGGCTCAGTCTATGGGCTCAAGCTCAAAACTTGCTTCTATTGAAGAAATTGAGCGCGTATGGTTTGAAATGCAACGTGAGATGACCGAAAGCGGCAAAGTCACTAAGTTCGAAACCACAGTCATTGAAGCCGGCGGTAACAAAGTAAACAAAGAAGTTGTTCGCGTAGGACCTTTCGCTTTGGTCTCTGACGGCAAATTCCTTGAATACAACGGAGTTACCGGCAGCGTTGCAGAATTAATTCGTCAGCCAGCAGAACGTTTTGGTAGCTCTGCAGCAAAACTACAAGCGTCTAATGGTGAATTAGTCGAGTTTGGTATCGATCCAACAGGTGGTTCAATTCTTGGCCTATTGGTTCAGGCGCCTACGTTAAAAGAACGTGTTGAACAAGGTGGCCTAGTTGGTTATATCATCTTAGCCGTCGGTGCAGTGGGTCTATTGCTTGCCTTAGAGCGTCTAGTGTCACTGACTCTGATTCGCACTAAAGTAAATTCACAGCTTAAATCGGATACCTTCAAAGACAACAACCCACTTGGTCGTGTCATGATGGTGAAAGACAAGTACCCGGATGCGGATACAGAAGCGATGGAACTGCATTTGACCGAAGCGATTTTATCAGAGGTGCCTAAATTAGGTCGCAACCTAACCATCATTAAGATTATCTCTGTGGTCGCACCATTGATGGGTCTACTAGGTACAGTAACCGGTATGATCAACACTTTCCAAGCCATTACTTTGTTCGGTACAGGTGACCCGAAACTGATGGCTGGTGGTATTTCACAAGCACTAGTGACCACAGTACTCGGTCTAGTGGTCGCGATTCCAATGACTTTGTTATACGCAATGCTTAACACGCGTAGCAAAAACATCGTCTTCATTCTTCAAGAACAAGCAGCTGGTGTGATTGCTGAGCGCGCAGAGCGGAGCTAAGTCACATGGTTGAGTTCTTAGAAGCAATCCGAGATTTTACAGAAACAGGTGGCCAAGTACTCTTGGTCATCGGGTTCTTGATCTTCGTTATGTGGTTGCTGATTTTAGAACGCGTTTTGTACATCCTAATTTGGCACAAAGAAATCAAAAACGATGTGTTGTCGCAATGGCAAGAACGCCAAGACAAAACGTCATGGAATGCAGAGCAAATCCGTCAAGCAGCCATATCACGTATGGTGATGGCACTTAACGGCAGTATTCCAATTATCCAAGCGCTTGTCGCTTTGTGTCCATTATTAGGATTGATGGGAACCGTGACCGGTATGATTGAAGTATTTGACGTCATGGCGATTTCTGGTTCTGGTAACGCGCGTTCGATGGCATCCGGTGTCTCGAAAGCCACTATCCCAACAATGGCGGGAATGGTTGGTGCACTTTCTGGCGTATTTGCCTCGACGTGGTTAACGCGTAAGGTCAAAACAGAACGTGCGCATTTAGAAGATCAAATTCAACTAGACCGTCATATTTGAGTGGCGGTGAGGGTTAAACAATGAAACAACATTTTCAAAACTTAATGGACGAAGAAGAAGCGGCGATTGATATGACGCCAATGCTTGACGTCGTCTTTATCATGCTGATCTTCTTTATCGTCACAGCGTCATTTGTCAAAGAAGCGGGTATTGATGTTAACCGTCCTGATGCGGCGACAGCAGTCAAAAAAGACCGCGCTAATATCCTCATCGCGATCAGTGACAAGGGTGAAATTTGGATCAACAAGCGCCGTGTTGATGTGCGTGCAGTACAAGCCAACGTTGAGCGTCTAAAAGCCGAAAACCCACAAGGCTCAGTTGTCATTCAAGCGGACCGCAAATCGACAACAGAGACCCTGATAAAAGTCATGGACGCTTCTCGTGCCGCGGGTGCATTTGATATATCTATTGCAGCGCAAGAACAGTAAATAGGCAGTTATTATGTCACGTTTTTTAATTGCCATTATTGTTTCTGCAGCGATAACATTAGGCTTATTCTTCCTAATGCAATCTTTGATTCAAAGTGGTGGTAGTGCTTTGACCGAACCGCCTAGAGGCAGTGTCCTGGATTTTGTTCGCGTCAAAAAAGAAGAAGCGGTTGAGAAAAAAGACCGCAAACCGAAAAAGCCGCCCAAGCCAGAAGAGCCACCTCCGCAAATGGAAACCCCACAAATGGATGCCCCAGCACCTGATGGTGAAGGCACTGGAATGGATTTCGCCTCGGATGTTTCTACCGAAATGTCACTCGATGGTGGAGTTGGCCTAGAGTCAGGAGATGGTGAGTACTTACCAATAGTCAAAGTTGCACCGGTTTATCCACGCCGTGCCTTACAGCGCGGTATCGAAGGCTTTGTGATCGTTGAATTTACAGTGAACAAGCAAGGTGCGGTGACCAATCCTATTGTGATTGAAGCCCAACCTGAAAAAATCTTTGATCAAGCCGCACTTGATGCTGCTAAGAAGTTCAAATACAAGCCTCGAGTCGTGAATGGCGAACCCATTGCGGTGTCTGGTGTGCAAAACCGCATTACTTTTAAGATTGACGGATAAGGAGAGGGATAACAATGAAATCTACTAAACGATTTTTGTCTAGCCTATCTGTTGTGGCATGCGTTTTGGCAACCAATGTTGCACTCGTTGAACCGGTCCATGCTGAAACCAAGGCCAGTGAAAAGAAGACGCGCAAAGTCCCTACTTTACGTGGCAAAGTGTATGAGCAACTCTCTCGTGCACAGACTTTTGCAGACCAAGACCAAAGTGATGAAGCCTTTGCCGTATTAGCGGAAGTCGAAGGCAAAAAGTCTTCCATGAACAGCTATGAAATTGCCATGCTGTATAACTTTTATGGATTCATTTACTACAATCTTGAGCAGCCAGATAAAGCGCTTGAGTATTTTAATAAAGTGGTGGAACAACAGCCAATCCCTGAAAGCTTCGAGCAATCTACGGTCTTTACTATTGCTCAGTTGTCCTTGATGCAAGGGGATTATAAAGCAGCAATCGCAAATCTCGAGCGTTGGGAAGACTTAAATGTAGGGCCAACGCCGCCAAAGAATTTATTCATTAAAGCGCAGGCCTATTATCAGGATAAACAATACGAACAAGCTGCAACATTCATAGACCAAGCTGTATCAGATAAAGAAGCGGCAGGTATGATTCCAGATGAAGGCTGGTTGATTTTACAACGTGCGATTTACTATGAGTTAAAGGACACGCGTAAAGTCAAAGACATCATCGTCAAGATGGTCAAGCTGTTTAACGAGCCAAAATACTGGATCCAACTTGGTGGTATGTATGGTGAGTTAGAAATGGAAAAACACCAATTAGCTATTATGGAAGCGGCGTACCAACAGGGATACTTGGTGAAAGGCGCGGACTTATTTAATATGGCACAGCTGTATTATTACCATAAAGCTCCGATTAAATGCGCCAATGTCATGCAAGCGGCCATGGATGATGGTTTATTGGAAGAAAATCTTCGCAACCTTAAGTTTTTAGGTCAGTGCTTACAGTTAGCAAAAGAGAACGAGAAGGCCGTTCCTGTGATGCGTGCTGCTGCTGAGTTAGCGCCTGATGGTGAACTATATGCTCAATTGGCTCAGTTGTTTTTGAATATTGATAAGTATGATGATGCGATTGCCAATGCTGAACTCGCTTTGGAAAAAGGCGATTTGCGCAACCAAGGTACCGTTCATTTGGTGCTGGGTATGGCCTATTACAACCAGCGTCAGTTTGTCAAAGCGCTCGACCAATTGGCCAAAGCCGAAGCGTTCAAAAATACGCGCAAGATGGCAGAGCAATGGCAACAATTCGTCTCTGGTGAAAAGCGAACGTTTGACGCCCTTCAGGCTGAGATAGCATCAGAATAAGCTCTCAATCCATTCCTAGAAGCTCCTTATGGGTTCCCCAGAAGGAGCTTTTTTATTTTTGGGAATATATTGCACAAACATAAAATTTTATCTATTTTATCCAGATAATAAATTAAATAACTTAAACTCTCCGATGCTCAAACAAATCTTTATAGCTGGCTTGGCAGGTTTATTATTTTCCTGTTCCGAAGTTCCTTCGTCACCTTCATCGACAATGAAAGAAACAACCGATATGTCAAATTACTCTCATCCATATGCGCGCATCAAACAACTGACTACAAACGCACCCGTTGCAATGCGTGAAGACGCAATTGTATCCCACCATGGATTTAGCGTAAGTGATCCATATCAATGGCTTAAAGACCAAGGCTACCCCGAAGTCAATGACCAAACCGTGTTAGATTATTTACATGCAGAAAATGCCTACTACGGTGAATTTAAAGCGCAACATCAGCCCCTCATTGATACTTTGTTTGAAGAGTTTAAAGGCAGAGTGGATGATGAATTTGTGTCAGTACCTGTTACTAATCGTGGCTATGAATATTGGTATGAGTATCAAGCAGGGAGTGATTACCGAACGTATTTGCGGCGCAACCTTGAAGACGGTGGTGAGCAAATCATTTTAGACCTACCAACCCTTGCTGAGGGAACGGATTATTTTGTCTTGGGCAGTTACGATATTAGCCCAGATAATAATTTGATTGCTTACACTATCGATACTACAGGCGATGAGCGCTATGAACTATTTATCAAAGATCTCAATACTGGAGAAATATCGAGTACGGTTTTGACTGATGTTAGAAGCAATATTACCTTTACATCCGATAGTAAGGGAATCGTCTATGACAAGTTGTCTACGCAGCGTTGGGCGACAGAATCCGTCAATTATCATCAGTTAGGGACAAAACAAGAAGTTGATATTGTACTATACGCTGAAACCAATGATGAATTTGGGTTAGGCCATTACGCCACTTCAGATGATGAGTATTTAGTTTTGTTGACTGGTACTCGTGACGTATCAGAAATCTATGTTGTGCCATTGGATAACGTGCAACAGCCGTTGCAACAACTGGTCAATCGTGACCAAGGATTCAGTGCCACCGTTGATCATGCGTTTGGAACCTTTTACATAGTCGCGAATGATACACACAGCAACTATCGTGTCGCGACCCTCGCCGATAACGCCTCAGGTTATGACAATTGGGAAACATTGATGCAAGGAGACAGCAGTTTGTATATCAAAAGCCTGGCGACGTTTCGTCATGGCTTGGTCATTAAACTGGCCCGCAATGGACTTGATGCACTGCAAGTCATCCCGTTTGCAGAAGAAGAAAGCCCTTATGACATTGAGTTTCCAGAGCAGGTCTTTTCTGCTAGTTTAGGAAACAATCCGGATTTTAATGCGACCTCTATACGTATTACTTATGAGAGTATGATTACGCCGGATACCTTGTTTGCTTATGATTTTGCAAACCGACAAAAGACAGTGCTTAAGAAGCAAAAAATTCCATCAGGTTATGATGCTTCGCTATATCATACAGAACGCCGAATGGCTCCTTCTCGTGACGGAGTCATGATCCCAGTGTCGATAGTTTATCGCAAAGATTTTGTGAAAGATGGCACGCGACCATTACACCTTTATGCCTACGGTGCGTATGGTATCGGCATGCCGACCAGCTTTTCATCTGTACGCTTGAGCTTACTCGATCGTGGGTTTGCGTTTGCCATTGCGCATACGCGAGGCGGAGATGAGATGGGCTATCAATGGTATCTCGATGGCAAAATGGAACAGCGTCAAAATGCCTTTAACGATTTTGTTGACGTGGCTAAGTTTCTCATTGCTGAACAGTATGCCTCAGCAGGTAATATCTCAATATCTGGCGGAAGTGCTGGCGGTAAAATGATGGGTGCTGTTACCATCTTGGAACCTAATTTGTGGCGCAGTGTATTACTTGATGTGCCATTTGTTGATGTACTTAATACTATGCTTGATGAATCTTTGCCGTTGACCCCACCTGAGTGGAGTGAGTGGGGTAATCCAATTAAGGATAAAGAAGCGTTTGAACGAATTTTGAGTTATTCACCATACGATAATATTGATGCGCGAGAGTATCCACCAATGATGGTGACAGGCGGCCTAAATGATCCTCGAGTGACGTATTGGGAACCAGCCAAATGGACTGCCCGTATGCGAGCAGAAAAAACCGATGATAATCTGTTGATCATGCGCATGAACATGAGTGCAGGTCACTATGCTAACTCAGGGCGTTACGGTCGATTACTAGATGCGGCAGAAGAGTATGCGTTTATATTGGCATCGCATCAAATCAACGAGTGATGATATGGCCATATCTACTGTAGAGATAAGCGAATAGCCAGCCACCCATAATTCCTGCGTTGATTTGTAGGATAAAACCAATGGGTGTGCGGGCTCCCGCAATTAAAGTGACGCCCAATATCGGTTGCATAGCAAATAGTACCAATGCCATCACCGTTCCACCGGCGAAGATCCTTAATAACGTCGAACTAGTGCGCTTGAATATACAATGTTTGAGCAAAGGCACACATAAAAAAGCCAAGCATAAAGCGACAGCTATGATGACCCCATAACTTGCTAACATCCCCCACCAATCTGCGACAAAGTGGTAAAAAATATCGCTAATCGTCAGCTGAGCATCGATTTGTGCCAAGCCAATCAGAATCATCAAAGAATGTGAAAAACTCGCAAATGTAAACGTGGTTAACCACGCTAAGCAAAAAGCAAAAAAAGTATTGAGTTTAATTATTTTCATGATTGCTTTAGACTTGATTTCATATTGCAAATATAGAAAAGCGAAAACTAAGATGCAAGGTTTTTTGTTCAACTTGATATGCATGGCTATTCTGACGATTTTTTTATCTCCAATTAAAATTACACAGGCAGCAAATTTTGATGTGCAGTCTATTGTTTCTGATTTGAATAATCCATGGTCTATCAAGAGCGATGCTTTTGGTCGCTATTGGATCACGCTCATGTCTGGAGAGTTGGTGATTGTGGAGCAAGACTCCCGGCAAATTGTCCCTTTAAACTTAGCCGAACTGTATCAGCAGGGGCAAGGGGGGTTGTTGGACATCGTATTGGTTGAAGTTAGACACGATGCTATTCAAGCAATCGTGAGCTATGCTCAAGGTAATGCGGTTGCCAATCGCTTGGCATTAAACAAAATTGCCCTCAACAAAGTGAATCATGTTTGGAAAATTACCCATCAACAGCAACTGTTTAGCGTGAAAGATGATAAGCAAACGCCGGTTCATTATGCAGGGCGTTTATTATTATTACCAGATGATACCTTGCTAGTGAATTCTGGCGACGGTTTTGATTACCGAGAAGATGCGCAGCGCGTAGAATCGCAATTGGGTAAAACTTTGCGTATGACATTAGAGGGTAAACCCGTTGCAGATGCACCGTTTGCTGACGACCCATATTTGTATAGTCTTGGACATCGCAACGCACAAGGTCTAGCCTTGGATGCGATAGGACAAATTTGGCAACATGAACATGGCCCGGCAGGCGGTGACGAAGTCAATTTATTAATGGCCGGTGCCAATTATGGCTGGCCGATTATCACCGAAGGTAAAGACTACAGTGGGGCATTAATTAGCCCTATAAAACAGGCCGCAGGAATGATGTCGCCAAAGGTGAACTGGACGCCATCAATTGCGCCATCTAGTATGGTGTACTACCGTTCAGATGCGCTTCCTGAATTATCCGGAAGTCTTCTAATCGGGACGTTAAAAACCAAAACTATTCATCGTATTGATCTGCAAAATGACTTTCGTGAAACAGTTTTAAGTCTACCCATCAACAAACGCATTCGAGATATTACCGTGGATCACCAAGGCCGAGTATTGCTGCTAACTGACGGTGAAAACGCGCAGGTTTTTATGCTCACTCAAGGACAAAACTAAATTGAAAGAACTATTTGGATTATTTTTGTGTGTGATATCGGCCTGGGCTGTCGCTTCTAGTGATTTTGGCACTGCGCGCATACAGGTATCCAATTTGAAACCGCTAACGGTTGAGTTAGCTGCCACAGACCGACAAAGGGCACGTGGCTTGATGCATCGTACTGAATTGTGTGCGGATTGCGGGATGTTGTTTGATTTTGGCGAAACTCGTTACGTTGGAATGTGGATGAAAAATACCGTTGTTCCCCTAAGTGTGGCGTATTTTAATGAACAAGGTGTCATTGTTAATATTAGACAAATGCAACCGCAAACATTACAATCCCACCCATCTGACGCACCGGTAAGGTTTGCCTTAGAAATGCCTATGGGATGGTTTAACAAAAATAAGATCCAGGCGGGTGATCGTATACGAATCATCTCAATGCAACCATAACATAAGCATAACGCAATAATAAAACGCAGCAATCCTAACGACAGAGACATTCAGAATTTATTTTAGGAATTGATGCTCATGAATACAGCGCTAACAATAGCCAAATTTGGTGGTACTTCCGTAGCTGATTATGCTGCAATGCGTGCTTGTGCCAAAATTATCCAGCAATCCGCTGACACTCGTGTCGTTGTGGTCAGTGCCTCTGCAGGCGTTACTAATCACCTAGTTTCGCTATGTCACGATGTATTGGATGATCAACAAATTGATGAAATCTTGGCGCAGATCACCAAAATTCAACATAATATTCACGAGTGCTTACCAGAATCAGCACAACGCGATGGCATTTTACAAGCGTTAATCGATGAGTTATCTCTACTTGCCAAACAGCCTTCTCTGCGCACCAATGATCAGCTCAAAGAGCAAGTGTTGTCGATGGGAGAGCGGATGTCGTCAGTGTTGTTTGCAGATGTTCTAAATGAACTTGGTGTGCCTGCTGAGAGCTTCGATGTCAGACAAGTCTTGCGTACAGATGACAATTTTGGTGCGGCCAACCCACAGCTTGCGGAGATCAAATCTTTAGCCGATACTCATTTAGCGCCGCGATTGGTTAATAAAGTACAAGTTACCCAAGGGTTTGTTGGCGCCGACAGTGAAGGGCGCACGACAACGTTAGGGCGCGGTGGTTCTGATTTTACCGCAGCTTTACTCGCAGAGGCGTTAGGGGCTCAATTATGTCAAATTTGGACCGACGTCATTGGCGTATATACAACCGATCCGCGCATTACTGATGCAGCCCGTCCACTAGCAGAACTCAGTTTTGAAGAAGCCGCTGAAATGGCAACATTCGGTGCCAAAGTGCTTCATCCAGCGACGATGGAGCCAGCCCTCAGACAAGATATAAAAGTGTTTGTTGGCTCGTCCAAAGAACCAGAAAAAGGCGGTACTGTAATAGTGCGTGACTGTGTTGAAGAGCCACCATACAGAGCCATTACCCGACGTAAAGACCAAGTTATGGTGACAGTTAAAACCCCAAAGATGATGTATGCACAGGGTTTTCTTGCAAAAGTATTTGAAATCATCGCCGAACATGAACTCAGTGTCGATTTGGTGACGACTTCTGAGATTTCAGTGTCATTTACATTGGATAATCCACCCAATTCAGTGGCTGAACGTTTGAATAAAGAAACCATTGCGGATTTAGCTGAAATATGTGATGTGACTGTCGAAAGAGGGTTCGATTTGATCACAGTGGTAGGTAATCACATGCAAACGGCGCCAGGGGTAAGTAGCAAAATACTCAGCGCAGTTGCTGACTATGAGTTGCGTATGATTTGTTTTGGCGCGAATCCCCATAACATGTCATTTTTGGTGCAAGCACAAAATAGCGATGAAATCGTGAAGGGACTTCACCGCACGCTTTTTGAATAAACCTTTTGTCAAATCAGTGTACTACGCAACGTTAAACGCCTTAATTAAAGAGAAATAGCCTGATTGTTTATCTGATATCTCTTAAATTAGGCTTTGACGCTGTAGCGAGTGCGATTCGTCAACTCATAAGCAGTCAGTTGATTCCCCCAGACATAACCTGTATCGAGGCCAATATACTGTGTCGAATTGGTCTGCCCTTGTAGGCTGGCCCAATGCCCAAATACGACACGTTTATTTAATAGATATGGGTTGTAAAACTGAAACCAGGGGCGCAGGCTTTGAGGCGCTTGCGAAGGGTTGACTTTGCAGGCAAAATCCATCGCACCATTGTGGTCAAGGTAGCGCATACGAGTAAAGGCATTCACAATAAAACGCTGTCTATCTATTGTTTTATGAGCTGGTGCCCATACTTTTGGCGTATTGCCGTACATATTTTGTAAAAAATGCGCAAAGTTCGGTTGTTGCAGCACGTGTTCGATTTCTTGGTTAAAGCGCATGGCGTCATCGAATGACCAGGCGGGATAAAGACCGGCATGAGTGATTAATGTATTTTTTTTATAACAAAGCGCCAGCGGCATATACCGGATCCACTCAAATAATTTGTCTCGGCCAGAATAAGAAAGTAGTTTTTGTAATCGGTCACTGGGTTTAGCACTGCGTATTTCTGCGCTGATTGCCAGTAAATGTAAATCATGGTTACCTAAAACCGAATGAAAATGTTCGCCAAGGTCATAACAATACTGAAGTACAGATAATGAATCCTCACCTCGAGCAACGAGATCTCCAACAGCATAGAGATGGTCTTTTTGAGGGTTAAATTTTAATTTGGTGAGAAGTTTTTTGAGGCCTTTATAACATCCTTGGATATCCCCTACGACATAATCAGCCATATCTAATGTACAATATTATCTTTCGAAAGTTGAAACATGGGGATTTCAGCTTTAAAACGAAGCCCCCGGGGACCGTCAAATTCGTAGTGACCTTCCATTGTGCCAAATGGAGTTGCAATCACTGCACCGCTAGAATAAGAATATTCTTCTCCTGCCGCTAGAATGGGCTCTTCACCTACTACACCAGCGCCATATACATTCTTTGATTCACCATTGCCATCAGTGATCATCCAATAGCGAGAGCGCAACTGAACAGTGTGCTGGCCAAGATTTCGAATGCACACGTAATAGGCGAAAGCATAGCGGTTTTCTGCAGGATCAGAGTGACTTTCAAGATATTGGCTGATTACCGATACGCGGATGTCGTCAGATAAATCCATAGTAATTACATTTAATCAGTATTATTTAAATTATTAGCAATCAGTGCATATTGTGCAAGAGATAAATTTTCAGCTCGCAAATTTGGGTCAATGCCCAATACCTCAAGCTCCTCACTACTGATACAATTTTTGAGGCTATTGCGAATCGTTTTGCGACGCTGATTAAATGCTTCAGCAGTCACTCGCGCCAATTCCTCTACGTTATTTACCTTAACAGGAGGAGTTTTATGCGGGATGAGTCTGACAACTGCACTATCTACCTTGGGCGGCGGCACAAATGCTTGCGGTGGGACTTCCAAAACCGGCATGACCTGACAGTAATATTGCGCCATTACTGAAAGCCTTCCGTAGTTTTTGTGTCCGGGGCCTGCAGCTAAGCGCAAGACGACTTCTTTTTGCAACATAAAATGCATATCTTGGATATGCTCGGCAAAACTGAACAGATGGAACATCAATGGAGTTGAGATGTTATAAGGAAGATTACCAAAAACTTTTAGTGGCTTATCCTTGATGACGGACGCAAAATCAAATTGCAATGCATCAGCAAAGTGAATGACAAGTTTGTCTTGAATAAACGGATGCGTCTCTAGTCTTTTGACCAAGTCTTTATCAAGCTCAACGACCTGTAATTGCTCTACCTGTTCACACACGGGCTCAGTGAGTGCACCAAGGCCTGGACCGATTTCTAACATAGTGGCATCGTTGGTGGGCGCAATCGCTGCAACGATTTGGTCGATGATGAATGCATCTTGCAAAAAGTTTTGGCCAAAGCGTTTCCTTGCTGTATGACCTTGATGGCTTTTACTCATGGGTATGGGATAACTCAATAGCGCTTTGAATCGCTTTTATTAAACTACCAGCATTGGCTTCACCTTTGCCAGCTAAATCAATCGCAGTGCCGTGATCAACCGAGGTGCGAATGAAAGGCAAGCCCAGCGTGATATTGACCGCTTCACCAAAGCCTTTGTACTTGAGTACTGGAAGGCCTTGGTCATGATACATTGCAAGCACAGTATCGGCTTCGGCTAAATATTTGGGATTAAAGATCGTATCTGCCGGCAATGGTCCAGTTAAATCAATTCCTTCAGCTCGCAGTAGGTCTAAAGTAGGGATGATCGTATCGATTTCTTCTCGGCCAAGGTGACCATCCTCTCCTGCATGTGGATTCAGTCCACACACGTATATTTTGGGTTTCTGAATACCAAATTTGAGTTTCAGATCCGTATGAATGATGTGAATGACCTTGTGTAAACGTTCTGCAGTAATGGCTTTTGAGACATATGCTAATGGGATGTGAGTCGTTGCTAGCGTAACTCGTAAACCGTCAGTGGCTAACATCATTACAACATCTGATGTATTGGATTGTGCAGCAAAATATTCAGTATGTCCGCTAAATGACATCCCACCTTTATTAATGATGCCTTTGTGCACCGGACCTGTCACAACCGCAGCAAAGTCGCCCTGCATATTGGCTTCGCATGCTTGGCGCAGGGTTTCGACAACATAAGGACCATTTTCAGCATTTAGCTCTCCGGCAACTACCTTGGCTTGAACGGGTATATGTTGTACATATAGAGAACCTTGAGGAGCAGGTTCTTCTTGTCCTGTGTAAGGAATAAGCGAGACGTCATGTTGCAGTAATTTAGCTCGCGCTTCGAGCATGGCACAATCAGCAAATGCGACTAAAACAGCTTGCCAATCTATGTAGGCAAGCTGTAATGTTAAATCGGGACCGATCCCTGCTGGCTCACCAGGAGTAACGGCTATTTTGGGTAATTTTGACATCATGATGTTCCATCATCAAATACTTCTATGTAGGCTTTTTCACGCAATTCACGCAACCAAGCTTCTGATTCTTCTGCGAACTTACGATTAAATAGCAATTGATAGGCTTTGTCTTGTTGGCGTTTTTCGGTGGCATCATCCACCCGACGATCCATCAATTCAATCAAGTGCCAGCCGTGAACTGAGCGCACTGGTGCACTGATTTCACCGATTGCTAATTGAGCCAAAGCATCTCTAAATGCAGGAACATACACACTAGGATCGGTCCAGCCCAACTCGCCACCTTTAATGGCCGAGCCCGGATCTGCTGAATGCTCTTTGGCAAGCTCGGCAAACGTCTTGTCACCGGCAATGATCTGGGATTTAAATTCTTCAAGCATCTGCTTTGCTTTGTCTTCGCTCAAAATGATCGATGGCTTAATCAAAATATGACGTGAATTCACCTCTTCGATTGTTGCCACCTCAATACCTCGCGTTTCCAAGATCTTGAGGAGATGGAAACCTGCGCCACTGCGAATCGGGCCAATCAATGAATCTTTAGTTCGACCTTGCACAACTTCTGCAAACAAAGTTGGCATTGCATTGATATTGAGCCAACCCAAATCACCACCTTCTAATGCTTTGGCACCAGATGATGAGGCGATAGCAATCTTAGCAAAATCAGAACCGTTGGTTAACAGCTCCAGTACTTTGTCCGCGCGTGAGCGAGCTTCTTCAATATCTGCATCAGTCGGTTCCGGAGGGAAGCCAATCAATATATGACCTAAGCGATACTCTGCCTGTTCGTTACCTTGTTCCTTGATGATGTCAACTAATCCTGCAATTTCTTGCGGGGTGATATAAATACGACGACGCACATTGGCACGTCTGACTTCACCAGTGATGAGTTCTTTGCGAACCTGTTCGCGGTATACGTCATAGGTTAAGCCGCTCGCTACGATAGAAGCGCGCAGCTGTTCAAGCGTAGCATTTTGTTGGCGTGCAATATTCTCAATGGTTTGTTCAAGCTGAGGGTCAGAAATACGGATCCCCATGCGATCAGCCATCTGCATCTGTAAGTTTTCCAGAATCAAACGTTCGATGGCCTGGGTACGCAGTGCGCGCTCAGAGGGTAATGATTGGTTTTGTTTGGCAGCATTCGCTTTAACGGTTTCGACCAATGCGTCGATTTCACTTTCTAAGATGACGCCTTGGTCAACGATAACAGCTACTTTGTCTAATGATTGTTGAGCGAACAAATGGCTCGATGCAAAGAGGCTTAGTGCAACAGCAAGGATAGTGGAAATTTTACGCATAATGACTCGTTTATTATATTTTCAATTATTATTGGGTGAAATACGGCTGTCGATAACCGAACATACCATCTAACAACATATTAGCATTCTGTTGATTTGAAGATAAGCCTTTGAAACTAAATTGTAAGCTTACTCCAGAATCAAAATTATTGATATCTCTTTGTCCGTCTAGTTGATAGCGATTGAGCAGCTGACGTTGCGCTACCAAACGAATTGACCAGCAGCAGGATTCGTATTGCAGACCAGTATATGTCTCAATAGTTCGATTTTGTTCTTGGTCGTGATACCAACGCCCGACCCATTGCCATCTATCTGACAATGGATACGCCGCACTTAAACCAATTTGATGAATGGTCTCATTGGACAAATTTCGTACATAACGCTGGTTGAATTGCAATAAACTATTATCATCACGGCGATATTCTAAAGTGGTGGATGAACGTTCCACTTTATCTGTTTTTGAAGCGAGTTGAATTTGGCTTTTTAGAAACCAGCGCGATGAGATTCTAAAATCAAAATCCGCAATGAGAGATGAGCGGTTTAATTCGTTGTCTCGTGTTAAAACACGACTATCTGAAAAATAAAAAATCTGTCCTAGGCTAAACGATGCTCGCTCGATACCTTGTGCATTGACAAAACGTGAGGTTAGGGCAATGGTCAGCTGATCATTATCTGTGATACGGTCAATGCCAGTAAATGATTGTCCGCGAAACAAATTATCCACGGTGTTGAACAACGGCGCTGTATCGTATATTCCTATATCAGATTGGTCGGCAAACTCGGTATACAAATATTGTACTTGTGGCTCGAGGGTGACAATTGAGCCAATTTCAGTCAAGGTTTGCGGTCGTTCAAAGTGCCAATGTCCGTTTACTTTGAATTGAGCAATATTGCGTTTGACATCGCGCGCAAGGGCACTGTCTTCCGCCACGTTTTGGCGGTATCGCGTAGCAAAATAGCTCATTTGCGCCGAATAATCTGACCAGGAGTTATGATAGTTAAAGGTCAGCGAAGGTGTCACATGAACCCGAGTTGCATCGTGTAAGTTCGGATTTTGATTGGTAAAATGGGTCAGCTCAGTGCGCAAATCAAAATGCCACAAACGGGATAAGGCAAAGTGACTATCACTCGAGATCCGCGGCATTGCTCGATAGTTGTCGGTCTGTTCCCCTAACACCGTAAAATCCTGTAATTCAAGATTGAATTCAGTATTTGGCATGGAGTAGCGCAGGCCAAAATAACGGTTAAGAGACGTATCAGCTCGATTATAAAAATCTGAACCAAAATCAATCACGTGATTCGCGTCATTGACATCATTAAAATCAATGCGGTATTGCAAGTGTTGTGAAAGGTTCCCAGTTTGTTGCCAACGCACAAAATATCTAGCCTCATCTTGGTTTTCATCATCCTTGTGGAGATATTCCACGTTTATCTGACCTTGATTTTGTTGTTGTAAAAAACGCAGTTCGGAAGTCAACATTAGACCACGGTTGGTCAACAGACGAGGGGCGATAGTAGCATCAATATCTGGTGCAATATTCCAGTAATACGGCGTGGTGATATCAAGTCCATTGTCGCTGGAACTCGATATTTTGGGAAACAATAATCCGGATTGTCTTTCGCTTGTCACCGGAAAGGCAAAATAGGGCAGGTAAAAAACGGGTACGCCAGCAACATAAAATCGAGTATTGAACGCTTGACCAAAGCTATCCCCTTCATCGACACTGATACGACTCGCTTTGAGAAGCCAATCTTGGCTTTGCAGCGGACAGCTGGTAAAAGTCACGTCCGACAGTGTGAGCGATTGGTCCTGTACAATACTAATCTGACTAGCCTGTCCTTGCGCATTAATAGTATTGAGTCGATATTCGGTTTCTTCCATTACAAAATTGCTTTGCCGATTATCTAAAGCAATAAGATTACTTTTGACTTGAATTTGTGGATTAACAAAAGCGATATTGCCAGAAGCTGTGACTTGCTGGCCAGAGTCATTGACCGTTGCTTGGTCGGCACCGATTTGTGCTGTGGGATGAAGAATGTCGACATTTCCAGCAAAACGAGCCACCTCATCATTGACGATATCAGCGTGTTGCGCAAGTACGATGATTTGCCCTGGTCGTGTTTCAGTTTGCAGGTCGTATGTTCGAGCTGCAATCCCATCAAACAGAGGTGGGTTCACACACTGAGCGATTGGCATAGTCTGAGGTGTGGCATTCGACTCAATTGAATCAGCATGGACGAGGCTTGAAAGCAAGGCAAGCGACGAGAGCATGCTTGTTACTATTCTCGCAAATACAGGCCTTTTCATTAATGCAATCCATCCCCAAAAAACTGCGCTATTGTACGTTTTTATAATGAATAATTCATTAATTCAGTATCAAAAAAGGGCTTTTTTCTTTCTTTATGCGCCTAATGTGTTAAAAATAGATAAATCACACTCTTCAAAGGATGAGAATCTCTTCAATGCAAGGACATATAGGTAAAATTTTAGGCACTGTCTTTGGCGCTATGGTAGGTAAGATCCCCGGCGCGTTTGTCGGCTTTGTGATAGGTTGGTACTTCGATAACGCATTAAACAAAGACTTTTCTGGAGGTATGAACTTTTCTCAGTTTTTCTCTGATAAGAGTGAACTTACGTCTAGTACGATTTTCTTTCATTCTCTTTTTGGTTGCTTAGGTCACATCGCCAAAGCGGATGGTACCGTGACGCAAAGCGAAATTGCTATTGCGACTCGTCTAATGGACGATATGAAACTCTCAGGCGCGGTTCGCAAAGAAGCGCAAAATGCGTTTCGCGCGGGCAAAGATCCACATTTTCCTCTAGAAGATCAGCTTAACGACCTAATCAAAGATGTACAAAATCGCTTCGATGTATTGAATGTATTCTTAGAAATTTTGGTTGAAGCGACGTTTGCCGATGGCGAATTATCGATCAATGAGATGAATCTACTCACCAAAATTGCAGCACAACTCGGCTTTAGTGCTAAAGAACTCAACACTAAGATCAAACAATGCGAGGCGGAAATGCGTTTTCGTCAGCGCAAACAAGCGTTTGAGCAGGCTAAAGCCGAAGCGGAAAAGCGCGCACGACAAAAACAAGACGACTTTAGACGCTATGCAGAAGACCGTGCTAGACAAGCGTATGAGCGCTCTCATAGACAATCACATCAAGCTCCGCAATACAATTCTCAAGAGCGTCTTGCGGATGCCTACCAAATTTTAGACGTGCCAGCTAACGCCGATGAAAAAACATTAAAGAAAGCCTATAAACGAGCAATGAATGCGCATCATCCAGATAAGTTGGCCGGAAAAGGATTGCCAGAAGCAGCGCTAGAGAAAGCCAAAGCGAAGGCGCAAGATATTCAAGCCGCCTATGAGCTGATAAAAAAGGAGAGAGGCTAGGATTTTTCCTTGCGAACTCTTACAATACAACAAAATATAAGGTGTAGAAAAAAGCATGACAATCAAAAAATTCAGATGGTTCGGAAGTCTAGTGTTGTTAGCGACAATGAGTTTTTCTGGCTGTTCTCAAGAGCAGTCTGCAAGTATCACTGAGCAAGCGACACCACACACCACTGAGCGCGAAACCCCAAAGTTAATCAGTGATAAGGCCTTAGCCAAATTCAATGCAGCGACCAATATTCCTGTGCAATCTGTTTCTCCCGCTCCCATAGACGGTTTTGTGCAACTGACTACACCTGCTGGGGTTTTGTATTTATCGCAAAATGGTGAGTTTTTGTTTGCGGGAAATTTATTTAACATCGAACAGGGGATGCGCAATGAAACGGAACAGGCCATGTACAAAGTGCGTCAATCCGTGATGGCATCACTGGGCGATTCAGCGATTGAGTTTAAGGCTGAAAATGAACAATATGTTGCAAATATTTTTACTGACATCACGTGTGGATACTGTCGCAAACTGCATCGTGAAATTCAAGACTATCTCGATCTAGGGATTACAGTGCGTTATTTTGCCTACCCAAGAGCGGGTCTTTCAGGACAATCGTATCGCGATATGGTCTCGATCTGGTGTTCAGACACACCGCAAGAAAATATGACTTCAGCGAAAGAAGGCAATGATGTATCTGCGCGTACCTGTGACAACCCAGTGGCTAGTCATTATAGAGCAGGTGGGCAAATCGGCGTATCCGGGACACCTAACATTGTTTTAGAAAATGGCGCATTAATTGGTGGTTATGTACCGGCACAAACTATGTTACAGCAAATTAGAGAAAAGCTTGGCTCAAGCGGAGAGCAGTAATGCTGCACTCCGCTCAGATTATTTCTCGTCAAATCACACCTGAACCCGAATGGGTGCGAACGCTTTCAGCAATATTTCCAAGCCATACTGCACTCTTTGCTCGAATTTTACAGGCGAGAAATATTCAAGATCCTCGGGCACTATCAAATAGCATGAAAGACCTGATCCACTACCGTACATTGCGTGGTTTAAACGTCGCAGTTCAAGTCCTGGCGGATGCCGTTGTGCAGGATCAGCGGATTGTCATTGTCGGTGATTTTGATGCTGATGGGGCAACTTCAACTGCCTTGTGTATGCTCGCGCTCAATGCCATGGGACATCACAATGTCCAGTATATTGTGCCAAATCGTTTTGATTTTGGTTATGGCTTATCTGTCCCCCTAGTTGATATCGCACACGAGGAATATCAAGCGGATATATTGTTGACAGTGGACAATGGGATCAGCGCCCATGAGGGCGTGGATAGAGCGAATCAACTGGGCATCAAGGTCATAGTGACCGATCATCACCTAGCCGGTGACACACTACCTGATGCAACGGCTATTGTGAATCCGAATCAACCTGACTGCGCTTTTATTGGCAAAAACAGTGCTGGGGTGGCTGTGGCTTTTTATGTGCTCAGTGCTCTGCGAGCTGAGTTACAATCCCGACAATGGTTCAACCCGCACAGGCCGATGCCAAACCTCGCGGAATTTCTCGACCTCGTTGCACTCGGTACGGTAGCCGATGTCGTTAAGCTAGATCACAACAATCGTATCCTAGTTTATCAAGGCGTTGCCCGAATTAAGCGGCAACTCTGTCGTCCTGGGATATTGGCCTTGTTAGATGTGGCAGGTAAAGTGGCGGACAAATTAACAGTCAGTGATTTAGGCTTTATCCTAGGCCCTCGCTTAAATGCCGCGGGTAGACTCGATGACATGAGTATTGGCATCGAATGTCTCATTACGCAAGATCCCTTTGTGGCGCGTCAGCTTGCCGAACAACTCGATCAGTTTAACCGTGAGCGCAAACAGATAGAACAAAGTATGCGAGATGATGCAGAGACTCACCTAGCCAGTATGCAACCTAGTCATAACGATTTACCAGCGGCACTCGTACTCTTCAACGACACCTTTCACGAGGGGGTCATAGGCATAGTGGCTGGTCGCATCAAAGAGCAGTGCTATCGTCCAACCGTAGTGTTTGCAGATGCCGGTGATGGTGAGCTAAAGGGGTCTGCACGCTCTATCCAAGGGTTACATATTCGTGATGCGCTGGAACGAGTAAATACTCGTCATCCCAAACTCATAAAAAAATTCGGCGGGCATGCCATGGCCGCAGGTCTTACCATAGAGGCGAGTGGCTTAAAACAATTTGAACAAGCGTTCATCGACGTAATAGGCGAGTTGGGTTCTGAACTGCCCAAAACCCCACAAGTGGAGACAGATGGTGCCTTGCAGGCCTCCGAATTGGATTTGGGGCTAGCTAAACAGTTGGAACAATTATGTGTCTGGGGGCAGGGATGTCCTGCACCTATGTTTGATAATGTATTTACGGTGGTTAACCAGCGAATTGTTGGTGAAAAGCACCTCAAATTGGTTTTATCTCTCAACGATCAAACTGTTGATGCGATCGCTTTTAATGTTGATGTCAGTCAATGGCCGAACCCCAGCTGTCAACACATCCATGCTGCATATAGTTTGAACGTGAATGAATTCCGTGGCAATGAATCGGTGCAGTGTCTGATTCACACCTTCCACCCGGTGTAACATGGCGCGGCTCGTGCTCAATACTCAGGCCTTTGTATTGCACAGTCGGCCATATCGCGAAACCAGTTTATTAGTCGACATGCTGACTCGAGAACAGGGTAAATTACGCTGTGTGGTGCGAGGAGCAAAGAGCAAAAAATCCCCCAAAGTTGCTTTGTTACAACCTTTTTTACCATTGCAATGTGAGTTTATGGGCTCAGGAGAGCTCCGCAACTTGGGCCAGCTAGATACCATGGGGCAAAGCTTCGCGCTTGCGGGGACTAATTTATTTTGTGGTCTGTACCTCAATGAACTTTTACTGCGTATTTGTCCCAATGAATATGCCGACCCCGAGTTATTTGATGCTTATCAAACGACTTTGCGGCATTTGGCTGGTGCACAAACGCAGTGGTTAGAGGCGTTGTTACGGGAATTCGAATTGTATTTGTTGCAGCATATTGGTGTTTTAGGCCGGTTGGATTCTGAAGCAGAAGGCGGTTTGGATTTAGTCGATGAAGGGTGTTATCGCTATCAAATTGGGATAGGTGTTATCGCTTGTATGCCAAGTGTAAAGTGGCATTTTAGTGGGCGTGTTTTCATTGATGTGGCCAATCAAATTTGGCATGAACAATCTTTGTTATGCGCCAAAATCATTTGCCGCCAAGTGATCTCTGATTTACTTGGTGATAGACCTCTCAAAAGCAGAGAACTATTCAAAACCTTACGGACTAATTCACAAAGCTCTGATTGAAGCTCAGACTCTCGTTAAGGTATACTGTCGTCAAACAAATGTAGAGTAATTGTTATGAATCAGTCCACCACGTTTGAACCGATTTTGTTAGGTGTGAATATTGACCACGTTGCGACATTGCGCAATGCCCGAGGCACGCATTATCCCGACCCAGTACATGCTGCAGATGTTGCAGAGCGAGCGGGTGCGGACGGGATCACAGTGCATTTGCGCGAAGATCGCCGTCATATCAAAGACCGCGACGTAGAGATATTAGCGAAAACCATCAATACACGTTTAAATTTAGAGATGGCAGTGACAGATGAAATGCTCGAAATTGCCATCAAAACGCAACCAACGTTTGTATGTCTTGTACCAGAAAAACGCGAAGAACTCACCACTGAAGGTGGTTTAGACGTAGTAGGCCAGTTCCAAAAAGTCAGACATGCCTGTCAAGTATTGGCTGAGGCAGGCATAATGGTCTCGTTGTTCATTGATGCAATAGAAGAACAAATCGATGCAGCAGTCGCCTGCGGTGCTCCGTACATTGAGATCCATACCGGACAATACGCAGAAGCTGCTAATCACGTAGTTGCGCAAGCAGAGCTTGCGAAACTTCAAGCGGGTATCGCTTATGCAGCAAACAAGGGGTTACGGGTCAATGCCGGTCATGGTTTGCATTATCACAACGTCAAACCGATCGCTGCCATCCCACAAATCGAAGAATTGAATATCGGTCATGCTATTATGGCTCGTGCCATGTTTGATGGGATGGAAAAAGCAGTACGAGATATGCGTATACTGATGCAAGAAGCGCGTATGCAGGCGTTGGTTTAAGCAAACAATGGCTTTGCTTGGACTCGGAACGGATATTGTTGCAGTTGCTAGATTAGCCAAGCACACACCAGATTCCCCCGCGTTTGCCAAACGTGTGTTACATCCTTGTGAATTTGAGGAATATATGTCACATAAGCAGCCAACCCGATATTTGGCGAAACGTTTTGCTCTCAAAGAAGCTGCCGTGAAAGCACTTGGCACCGGTATAGGTAATGGTGTTAACTTAGCTGATGTTTGGTGCGAATATACCAAATTGGGACAACCATGGTTGCGTTATTGTGGGGGGTTTGCCAAACAAGCAGAAGCCATGGGGGTTACGGTTGGTCATGTATCTATTTCTGACGAACAGGACTATGTTGTTGCAACGGTTATCCTGACCAATGACTAATCAGCCATGGTAAAACTCTTCCAACCCAAATCAGGTAAAAATAATAAAGGCGCTCGTGGCTTCAAAGGGAGTCAGGGTAGCTCAAAATTCTCTCCAAATAAGCCATTGATGAACGTCACAACGACGGAACTGACTCTACAAAACCAAGTGAAGTTAGAGGACCACAGCAATGTGTTCGTAAAAGGCGCCTTACCTGGGGAGCGTATCAATGCATTAATACTGGACTCCGGAAAAAACAGTTCCACAGCGGTTGCAACCAAGATTCTAAAGGCCAGCGGATCTAGAATTGACGCACATTGTCAATATGCGCTTGGACATCCGAAGATAACGCATACTGAACATGCATGTGGCGGTTGCCTATTGGGTTTTACATCTGACGAAGCACTGTTAACACTGAAGCAAAAAGCGCTATGTGAAGCAATGCAAAGGGTGTTTGGTGAACGTTATAACGATAAAGTTTGGGCAGAGCCAATAACCTCTCCAATCCAATACCGACGCAAAATCCGTCTCGCAATCGATGCTCGTAATCCGAAGCAGATCAAAGTCGGCTTTCGACAGCTCAATGGCAAAAACGTGTTACCCATTAATCAATGCGAAGTATGTGAGCCTCCACTACAGAAAGTGTTAAGCGGCCTAAGCGCCTGCGTTCCCGATTGGCATTGGTTAAAATCCATTGGCCATATTAGTCTTTTACAGACACACGCAGGCGGAGCAGTTGGTTTCCATGCTACTGGGAATTTAGGGCAAGCCGCTCTCAATGCGATGCACGTCTTCGGTGACACTCATCAATGTATGGTGTTAGTAAATGATAAAGGCGCTGGGCATTTGCCTGAATGGCAATCAACACAGTCATACGGTCAGTTGAGTGAAGGAATATGGGTGACGCCAGAACTGTGCTTAGCCACGATTGATGATGATCTGTATCCCATCACCATGGAAGACTTTATCCAGGTCAACAGGACCGTAAATGACCAAATGGTACAAGCAACCTTAGCGGCACTTGCACTGGATAAAACTGATCGCGTGTTGGATTTATTTTCTGGTGCTGGAAATTTTACTCTGCCTCTTGCTAGGCGCTGCTCTAGAGTATTGGCCGTAGAGGGGGTAGCCAAAGTCGTGGAACGTGCTGCTCACTATGCTAAGAACCAAAAGTTTGACAATATTAAGTGGTTGGCAGGTGATCTGGCGAGTTCGGATGTGCTTGGCAACATAGAAGATTTTAATGCGAACAAAATGGTGTTAGACCCGGCTCGTGCTGGAGCAGGATTTATTCTGGAACAGTGCGACTTTTCAGCAATAAAAACTATCGTCTATGTTTCTTGTAATCCACAAAGTTGGCTGTCGGATACCAAAATTCTTCACCGCAAAGGATTTCAGCTAAACCGAGTGCAGTTGTTGGATATGTTTCGGGCGACGCATCACACAGAACTATTGAGTGTGTGGACGCAAGATGAATAGAGCGTTCATCTTTCTCTGATTAGAGATTTTTTCTACCACCCTAACTAGTTTACTTGTATGATAAACCCATTAGTTATACAAGGAGTTTGTCTTGGTTTCAGTTCGCAGTGTGCATCGAGCGCAACGTCCCCCATTTGATGAATGGCTATCTCAACTAGATGTTGCGGTTGGGACCAAACGCAAACTACGCGAAATCGTTAATCACCCAGAAAACCTTCTTATTGGCCAAGAAATGGTTGAGATATTGGCCGAGTTGAATATGGATGATGTCACATTGATGGCAGCTATGGTTTTTCCTTATTGTGAAATGCACAAGTTAGACGAGGTTGCAATCAGTCAGACCTTCTCTGTTGACATTGCTAATTTAATCAGCGGTGTGCGTAAGATGGACGCAATCAAAATCTTGCAAACAAAGCATCAACGCAATGAAGCACAAGTCGATAATGTTCGCAAGATGCTTCTGGCAATGGTTGAAGATGTACGTGCAGTCGTGATCAAAATGGCAGAGCGTATTTGCACCTTGCAACGAGTTAAAAACGAGGACGAAGAAACGCGAGTGATGGTAGCACGTGAGTGTTCCACGGTGTACGCTCCGCTTGCTAACCGTTTGGGGATCGGTCAGCTCAAATGGGAATTAGAAGATTTGGCGTTTCGTTATTTGCATCCGCAAAAATACATGCAAATAGCGTCTTGGTTAGATGAAAAGCGCTCAGAGAGAACCCAATACATCGATGATTTTGTTGCAGCTTTGGAAGATGAATTAGCAGCGCAAAACATACAAGCTTATGTCTATGGTCGGCCAAAACACATTTTTTCAATCCACAAAAAAATGCACAAAAAGGGTCTCTCATTTGAGCAATTATTTGATATCAGGGCGGTGCGAGTCATTGCGCAAACGCTCCCAGATTGTTACGCCGCATTAGGTACAGTTCATGCCAAATGGCATCACCTTGTTAATGAATTTGACGATTATATTGCAACGCCCAAAGCCAATGGCTATCAGTCTATTCATACCGTCATTCGAGGTCCGGAACAACGCACTATCGAAATTCAGATCCGTACTCAACAAATGCACGATGATGCAGAACTTGGGGTGGCAGCGCATTGGAAATATAAAGAAGACCACAAAGGCAAAACCACCGCTGCAGAGGCTCGCATTACTTGGTTGCGCAAAATTCTTGCATGGCAAGAAGAGGTTGCTGAGTCCGGAGATTTGGTCGAAGAATTGCGTTCACAAGTGTTTGATGACCGAGTCTATGTGTTTACGCCCAACGGTGATGTCATTGATTTACCGGTTGGTTCTACGCCGCTTGATTTTGCCTATTATATTCACTCAAATGTCGGTCATCGTTGTATTGGTGCCAAAGTGGATGGACGCATTGTGCCCTTTACGTACAAGTTACAAAGTGGTGACCAAGTCGAAATTCTCACTGGCAAACAGCTAAACCCGTCACGCGATTGGTTACACCCTGGATTGGGCTATGTTTTTTCGTCTCGTGCCCGTGCCAAGATCCATACGTTTTTTAAAAAGCTGGATCGCGATGATCACCTCTCTGCCGGTAAAGAATTGCTCGAACGGGAGTTAGCCAAACTCCATTTTACAATAAAAGATATTCCATCTGATTTATCGCGATTTAATGTCCATCAGCTAGAGGACTTGTTTGTTGCAGTGGGTGCCGGCGATCTGCGAGTGATGTCAGTTGTACATTACATAGAGCAGTTGCACAAACCTGAGGTTGAAATAGAGCCTGTTGCACCTAAGCCCACGCCACAAAAACCGCGTAAAACCGACGGTCATATTGAAGTGGAAGGTGTAGGAAATCTGATGAGTAGTATCGCAAACTGCTGTCAGCCATTACCTGGGGAACCTATTTCTGGGTATATTACGCAAGGGCGAGGTGTCAGTGTGCACAAGCAAGATTGTGAGCAGTTAGCACACCTGTTAACTCAGCATCCCGAACGCGAAATAGAAGTCAACTGGAGTGGTGGGCAAGCGCATGGTTTACAAGCGAAAATCGCCTTAAAATGTTCAGACCGTACTGGATTGATGCGAGATATAATGACCCAGACGAGTAACGATAAAGTACCGGTTTTGGGTATCAACAGTATCAGTGACACGCAAACGGGCACATGTCAAATCGATTTGGTGGTTGAAGTGAGTCACCTCAATAGCCTCAATATTCTGCTAAAGCGGTTACGTAAAATCAAAGGTGTTATCGACGCCTTCAAATATGAGCACTAAGCATGAAGTCATCAGAGCTTGCGCAGTATGAACATCTCGTCGCCTCTGACCCTGTAGCGGGGTTAGTGGCAATCATGCGTCAATTAAGAGATCCCGATTCGGGTTGTCCATGGGACCTCAAACAAACTTTTGCAACGATTATTCCACACACCATAGAGGAGACCTACGAAGTAGCTGAAGCTATAGCGGTTGGTGAACCTCAACACCTGTGTGAAGAACTTGGGGATTTATTATTTCAAGTTGTATTTTACGCACAGTTAGGCGCCGAAAAAGGGTGGTTTGAATTTGCCGACATTGCACAAACGATGTGTGAAAAGCTTATTCGTCGACATCCTCATGTTTTTGGGGAACAAACCGAACTGAGCCCAGACGAAGTCAAGTCACAATGGGAGGCAATCAAAGCAAGCGAGAAAAAATCTCGACCCCAAACAGTACTCAGTAGTATTCCAAATGGAATGACCCCACTAATGAGGGCACAAAAAATCCAAAAACAATGCGCAAAAGTCGGTTTTGATTGGGCTGATATTGCTCCGGTTTATGCCAAAATTCGAGAGGAATTAGCTGAGGTAGCTGAAGCAGCAGAGCATCAATCACACGCTGAAGTGACTGAAGAAATAGGTGACTTATTATTTGCAGTTGTGAACTTAGCTAGACACTTAGATGTGGATGCAGAAAGTGCTTTAATTGCAGCGAATCAAAAATTTACTGATCGTTTCAACGCATTAGAAAGTCAAGTTCAACAATCAGGACAGGATATAACCGCACTCTCTCTCAAGGAACTTGATGCCATTTGGGATGAAGTAAAAAAACGTCATTAAGTTACATTTGGCTTAAGCCTAGTCTTTTATTACTTGTTATTTGAGCAGATGTTGACAGGACTCGGTCTGGGGATAATACATTAGGTCTACTAGGGACGACCGACAGTGCTATTACAGCACAGTTTGAAGTGGTAAAAGGCCCATGTCAACAAGCTAAATCCGTATTTGCTAGTGTCACCTCAGCAAGCTCTGTAATCACGCCCACAAATAAATACAGTCGCAAAATTAAATATCCTATTGCTCAATGAAATGAACAAAGCCGTTGGTATGTATGAGTAACTCGCAAAATAAGCACATTAAATTGTTGAAAAATTGAGTAATCTGCGTATAATCTTGCGCCTGCCCAGTTACAACCCATCCGTGGGAGGATGGAAGAATCAGCAAACTCGAAGGGGTTAGACGTTGATTTCACGTTGTATGCATGGTGCATACGACCGTAACTAATTATTCAATTTCGGGTGAAATGAAACAATGAAAACTTTTGTTGCAAAACCAGAGAGCGTTGAACGCGACTGGTACGTAGTAGATGCTGCGGACAAAACTCTTGGTCGCTTAGCGGCTGAAATCGCTTTGCGTTTACGTGGTAAACACAAGCCAGAATACACTCCTCACGTTGATACAGGCGATTACATCGTCGTTGTTAATGCCGAGAAGATTACTGTGACTGGTAACAAGTTCAAAGACAAAGTCTACTATGCTCACTCAGGTTACCCTGGTGGTCTCAAAGACATTACGTTTGATAAGTTACAAGCGAAAAAACCAGAGATGGTTCTTGAAGTAGCGGTTAAAGGCATGCTACCAAAAGGTCCTCTTGGCCGTGCTATGTTCCGTAAGCTTAAAGTTTACGCAGGTAGCGAACATAAACACGCTGCGCAACAGCCACAAGTACTTGACATTTAAGGAGCGAGACAATGGCAGATACCCAATATTACGGCACTGGTCGTCGCAAGAGCTCAACAGCTCGTGTATTCCTTCGTCCAGGTACTGGTAACATTACTGTAAACCAACGTCCTCTTGACGTGTTCTTTGGCCGTGAAACGGCTCGTATGGTTGTTCGTCAACCTTTAGAACTTGTTGAAATGACAGAGAAATTTGACCTATACATCACTGTTAAAGGCGGTGGTATTTCTGGTCAAGCTGGCGCCATCCGTCACGGCATTACTCGTGCGTTGATGGAATTTGATGAGACTTTACGTCCAAGCCTTCGTCAGGCTGGTTTCGTTACACGTGATGCACGTCGCGTTGAGCGTAAGAAAGTGGGGCTACACAAAGCACGTAAGAAGCCACAGTTCTCAAAACGTTAATATTTACACGTTATTTACAAATACCGCTCATAGAGCGGTATTTTTTTGCCTTTTCTTTGCCCTAATCTATCGAATCTTAGATATTTACCTATGTTATGGGTTTCAAGATACCCTAAACCCAGCAGATATAAGATCAACGACCATTGTCTTAACCTGAATCTAAGATAAATAACGCGTTAGACTTGTAATTTTTGTGTGTTTTCTTTACCATTTTGCGCAGAATTTTTTTATGGTTGATGATCCGTTTAGTTAGCGGTGTATCCCAGTTTTGGAGAAAGTGGATGAGCAATGTATCAGTAGATGCAAACAAAGCAAGCCCAGAAGCCCAGCCTGAGAATAACAACCGTCGCAAGTTTTTGACTGTTGCGACGTCGGTTATTGGTGGGGTTGGTGCAGTGGCTGCAGCAGTGCCTTTCGTCGCGTCTTGGAATCCAAGTGCAAAGGCAAAGGCTGCCGGTGCTGACGTAGAAGTTGATATCAGTGGTATCGCTCCTGGTCAGCTAATTCGTGTCATGTGGCGTTCTAAGCCAGTTTGGGTTGTGCGTCGTACTCCTGAGTTGCTAGCTAGTTTAAGCAATCATGAAGATCAACTGCGTGATCCAAACTCTGATGTCGAACAACAACCTGCATTTGCTAAGAATCAATATCGTTCTTTGAAAGAAGAGTATTTAGTTTTGGTTGGTATCTGTACGCATTTAGGCTGTTCACCTCAGCATTTAAGTGAAGGTGCATTTGCGCAATACGCCGAAGGTGTTTCTGAAGGCTTCTTCTGTCCTTGTCATGGTTCAAAATTTGACATGGCTGGACGCGTTTTCCAAAACGTACCTGCTCCCTCTAATTTGGTCGTTCCGCCGTATCAATTCCTTGATGATACGACGTTACTGATCGGCTCTGAAGCATAAGGTGGTTTGATTATGAACGGTTTTATGAATTGGATTGAACAGCGCATTCCCTTGGCTCGTGTCGCAAACATGCACGCGATTCAGTACCCTGCGCCAATTAACATGAACTTCTGGTATGTATTTGGTTTCCTTTCAACGATTGTTTTGGTAAACCAAATTTTGACCGGTGTATGGTTAACTATGAATTTCGTACCGTCAGCCGAAGGCGCTTTTGCTTCAGTTGAATACATTATGCGTGAAATCGATTACGGATGGTTAATCCGTTACATGCACTCCACGGGGGCGTCCGCATTCTTCATCGTTGTTTACTTGCACATGTTCCGCGGTATGATCTACGGTTCTTACCAAAAGCCTCGCGAGCTATTGTGGGTGTTTGGTATGCTGATTTACTTAGCGCTAATGGCGGAAGCGTTCATGGGTTATGTATTACCATGGGGGCAGATGTCATACTGGGGCGCTCAGGTAATCGTCTCATTGTTTGGTGCTATTCCAGTCATTGGTCCTGATTTAGTTGTTTGGATCCAAGGTGACTATGTTATCTCTGGAGCTACGCTTAACCGATTCTTTGCTTTGCATGTTATTGCTTTACCCTTAGTCATCGTGATTTTGGTGTTCTTACACATTATCGCGTTGCACGAAGTAGGTTCGAACAATCCTGATGGCGTTGCGATCAAGCACAAGAAAGGTTCTTTGTCAGAAGATGACAAGACGAAATTTGAGATCCATGAATACTACACTAGCAAATACGACATTGCGGATGACGTAGTACCATTCTTCCCGCACATTGTGCTTAAAGATTTGGTCGCGTTCACAGTGTTCTTAGCTGGTTTCTGTTATGTGTTGTTCTTTGCTCCAGAAATGGGTGGTAAGTTCCTAGAACATCCTAACTTTGAAATTGCAAACCCGTTGAAGACGCCTGAACATATCTTCCCAGTATGGTATTTCACACCGTTCTATGCAATCTTGAAAGCGGTACCAGACAAGTTATTCGGTGTACTCGCGATGTTTGGAGCGATTGCAGCACTCTTTGCATTACCTTGGATTGACCGTGGCAACGTTCGCTCATGGCGCTATCGCAGTGGCTTACACAAGTACAACATCCTAGTGTTCGCAGTGGTATTTGTATTCTTGGGTTATTTAGGTGGAACGCCACAAGAGAACTGGAAGATTGTTGCGTCACAGATAGCAACCCTCATGTATTTCGGCTTCTTTGGCTTACTCTTTATCTACAGCAAAAACGAGAAGACTAAACCTGTTCCAGCGAGGATCCCTAAATGAAAAACTTAGTTTTAGCCTTGGCACTTTTAGTGCCAAGCTTAGCCTTCGCTGCAGGTTCTTCGGTACCTCTTGATAAGGCTAATTTTGACCTAACGGATAAAGCGTCATTACAACGTGGTGCACGTATCTTTATGAACTATTGCTTGGGTTGTCACCAGCAACAATATCAGCGTTACTCAAGAACATTTGAAGACCTAGATATTCCTGCGGATATTGGCCAAGAGTATTTACAATTTACGGGTGAAAAAGTCACTGACTATATCACTTCGCCAATGCCACAAGAAGCTGCTGCAACATGGTTTGGTGCTCCGCCACCCGATCTAACGTTGGTGGCACGTGTACGCGGTGCAGATTGGTTGTATACCTATTTACGCACGTTCTATGTGGACCCTTCAAAAACCTTTGGTGTAAACAACCTTGTCTTCCCTAACGTAGGTATGCCTCATGTATTAGAAGAGTTACAAGGTACACCTCGCATTTATCACGAGGAAGCTTTGGTCGATGGAGAAACCGTTAAGCGTTATGCCGGCATCAAAGCCGATGGCAATGGCGTAATGAATACTGAAGAGTATGACCAGGCAATATTAGATTTGGTTAATTACCTTGAGTACACTGGTGAGCCGACTCGATTAGAATCTGAAGCGATTGGTCGTGGTGCATTAATCTTTGTATTGATTTTCTTCATCTTTGCGTACTTACTCAAGAAAGAATATTGGCGCGGATTAAAATAACACAAACGTGTAAATTTTCTGTATAATAACAAAAGGGGCAATTAGCGCCCCTTTTTTTAATTTAGCAGTAAATGATAGCTAATGTGAGTCAACAGGAGATAGCTAAATGGCAGTAGCCGTAAACAAACGTTCTATTATGACCCTTTTTTCGGATACCATTGATATCTACAGTCATCAGGCACGAATTGTGTTGGCTGAGAAAGGGGTAGGCGTTGAGATCATTTATGTGGATCCGCAAAACCTTCCAGAAGAAATGCTTGAGTACAATCAATATGGCACTTTACCTACATTAGTTGACCGTGACTTGGCTTTGTATAAGTCGCACATTATCATGGAATATTTAGATGAGCGTTTCCCGCATCCGCCATTAATGCCCGTGTATCCTGTTGCACGTGCAGAGAGTCGTTTGTTGATGCACCGTATTGAACAAGACTGGTATGTACAAGCTGGACTGATTTTCCGCGGTGAAGGTGATGTTGCAGCACTGCGTAATGAACTAAAAGAAAATCTACTAGCGCTGGCGCCTATTTTTGCGAATACCGAATATTTTATGTCTGAAGAATTCAGCTTGGTTGATTGTTACCTAGCGCCGTTGTTATGGCGTTTACCAGCATTGAATATTCAATTGACGGGCAATGGCAGCAAAGAAGTGCTGGCATACATGAAGCGCATATTTGACCGTCCATCGTTTATCGCATCGTTAACTGACCAAGAACGCGAAATTCATAAACCACTTTCATAAACCAGTATGAGTGATATTTCAATGACACCGAATCAGCCCTATATGCTTAGGGCTTTTTTTGATTGGATCGTAGACAATGATCTGACGCCGCATCTAGTAGTAGACGCAACTCAGCCTTATGTTCAAGTGCCCCAGCAATATGTTCAAGAGGGTCAGATTGTGTTGAACGTCTCACCGAGCGCATGTGTGAATTTTCATTTATCAATAGAAGGCGTGAGCTTTCAAGCTCGCTTTGGTGGGCAACCGCAACAAATCAGCTTTCCTTGTGAAGCTGTATTGGCCATATATGCAAGAGAAAATGGTGCGGGTACTGTTTTTACCCCCCCCGAACCAATGGACTCAGACATTCAAGCGGACCGTCATGAGAATGTAATCGATGACGATGAGTCTGATCCCCCACCAGAGCCACCGAAACCAGCTCGTGGTAAGCCAAATCTAAGTATTGTTAAATAGATAAAAGCGCGTTAACTAGAGTCAGTTAATTATTTCAAATACTCTATTAACGCGCACAACGTTCTGTACATTACGTGCGATGTCTACGGCAACCGTCGCTTGGGAATTATTGACTAACCCCATCAAAAATACTTCTCCACTGTTTACAATCACCTTCACAGCAGTAAGATTGACGTCATCATGGGCTAATAATTTGGCTCTTATGGTGTTGGCAATAACAATGTCTTTTGCTTGAGTAGAAGCGTTGGCCAGCGGTGTAACTCGTAATTGGTTATGAATTTTGGAAAGATATGAGTTCTCTTGTGCCGTTGCAACGATTTGTTTGACAAGGCTAGCATCTGTCACTTGTCCAGTAAGAAGCAGTTGACGGTTATACACATCGATATCAATATTTGTATTTTCCGCGTATCCTTCAATTTTGGATAAGGCGTTAGCAATACTTAGGCTGTTGGTGCGATCATCAATTTGAGTTCCGATGGTTCGAGGATCTGAAACGCTTCCAGCCGTAACCGCAGCAACACCGCCAAGCGCAATAGCAGCACAGTTAGATAATGTTAGGATTAGAGTGATGGCCAAAGCAATTCTAAGAAACATCTTTGTCTACCTTTATCGTTATTCTGGAGTTTGTGGGAACAAGGTCTCATCGATACAATCGCAGAGGTTGTGAATTGCGAGAAGATGCACTTCTTGGATCCGCGCTGTACGATTTGATGGAACACGAATTTCAACGTCGTTCGCCCCTAAAAAGCCTGCCATTTCTCCACCGTCTTTACCCGTTAACGCGACAATAGTCATATCTCGACTTAATGCTGCCTGCATGGCATTGATGACGTTTTTGGAATTTCCAGAGGTCGATATGGCAAGTAGAATATCGCCAGGTTGTCCAAGCGCACGAACTTGCTTAGAAAATACCTCATCGTAACTGTAGTCATTGGCAATCGAGGTTAATGTCGACGTATCTGTGGTTAACGCCATCGCTGGTAATGAAGGGCGTTCACGCTCATATCGATTTAATAATTCTGAGGAGAAGTGCTGCGCGTCGCCTGCCGACCCCCCGTTCCCACAAGAGAGGATTTTATTGCCATTCATCAGAGCCTCAACCATCATATTGGCCGCTTTAGCAATGGATTCTGGCAACGTTTCTGCAGCTTCAATTTTGGTTTGAATGCTTTCTGTAAAATGCGCTTTGATACGTTCGATCATGAGGTTTCCTATATTTAGACCGCTTTATACCACTTTGCACGTCGTCCGTTGATAGCAAATAGATCAATCCTGTGATCATGGTATTGTAAATTTATATTGTATTGTGCCACAAAAAATTGAATTGCTTTAGTTAAACGCTGTCTTTTTTGTTTGGTAAATGCATCTTCTGCTCGGCCATATTGTTCAGACTGGCGAAATTTTACCTCAATGAAAATCCACATTAGCCCATCGCGAAATACTAAATCAATTTCACCATAACGAGTATAAAAATTATTGGTGACAAACGTTAATCCTTGCTCCTCTAGATAGGTTTTCACTTTTTGCTCAATGGCTCGCCCTTTTTCGACGGTGTTTGCTCTGTTAAAACTTAGGGTCACGGTTGGGTAACTTGACCTACCACACGAATCGAGTTCTGTGAAATTTGAGCTTGTGGTAAACGGCGATACAAAGTGTTATTTTCTAACCGTAATTCACCTGTTAAGCCTATAAATTGTAGGTTAGGCACCTTAGATAACTTGTTGAGATTAAACAACAATTGATAGGCATCATACCCCATAGCAAAAAGGCGTTGTTCTGAAGTGCTCGCGGTTGGATTAAGGATATTATATGTCGCTTTGAGTTCTTGTGCTGTGCTATCTAATACCCACGGCATTTCAATAAAAAATACATTTTGCAGATCTCTTAGCGAATTCTGATTAAGGTCGTGGTTGTAACTGCGTGAGGAGGCATAAACCGGAGTGATTTTGTCACTGAATGTACTTAATGACGCTTCAATCATGGGATTAATAAGTTCAGTCTGTTTGGCATTGGCAAAGACAATAAAAGCATCCACATCACGACGATTGCGCGTGACACTAAATACTTCTGAACCATGAAATTGCTCCAGTTTGCGCGCGCGTTGTTGACTAGTAGCTACCCCTAGCGCTTCGGTTATTTGTTTACGCATGTCAGCATTGTTGGTAAATGTCAGGGTTTTTAGAGGCGCGTTGGGATTAATGGTTTGCCAACGCAGAGCAAACGCTTCTGCCATACGAGTAGCGGTAGCGTCTTGCGCATGAATCATTATTGGCTGTTGATACTGATTGGTATAAACGTATTCAGCCAACTGTTGTGCCTCATCTTCTGGGGCTAAGCCAAAGAAAAATTGCTGGGAAGCAACTAAATTGTCACCATTCTCTGTATTAGTTTGTTCAAGAGTTACAGGAATACGATTGAGCGCAAGTAAAATCTGCTGTGGACGCAGTAAAGGGCGAAGGGCATTGATTTCAGTTTTTAGCAAGGGACCAATCACAATATCCACATCTTGAATCTGTTGTACAATAGCTTCAACATTCACTTCATGAGTATTGATAAAGCGAAGTTGAAAATTGTGTTTAGAGGCAAAGTAAGCCGACAAAATACCATCTTTGATTTGCTTGCCACTATTCCCTAAGCGTCCTTCTAAAGGGAGTAATATGGCAATCTCTGTGTCGCTTGGAAATTCACTTGCACTGAGCAATAATTCAAAGGGAATGATATTCCCATTCAGTATTTCGTGATTTGGGTGAGAAAACTGCCACTGCGTTAATGCTATCGCTAGCTCACTTGGCACTAATGCGTATTGCCGAATGATTTTGGCAAGTGATAAGTATGCATCAACGTTAACCACACCCGTCAGAGATAATTCAGATAGTGACATTTGTTGGGTTAGCGCCCATGCCGTTTCTGCAGAGGCATCACTGGTTTGTAAATACGCTATCAGGGCTTCGCGATAATTTAGAGATTCAATATAAAGTTCGGTTAATAATTTGGCTCGTTTCTGAGCAAGAGTTTGGGTCTTTGGGACAAAACCAAGCAGGTCAATACGTGTTGCAATATCATCATTTGGGTGTTGACATGCCGACCGCAAATACCTTGCTTGCTGCCATGAGGTTGAGTTCGGTTCAACGTATGCTTCAAGACCAGCCAAGATAGCATGAACCTTATTGCAGCTTCCTGCAACTAGCAGTTCTTCAGCCAGATTCAGATACATTTCCACAGACGCTAACAATTGCCCTGTATGAAACAGTTGTTCAGCTTGGTTTAAACGTTCGTCTAACGAGGTAAAAGCCACTGGGAGAACCGGTATATTCGCTGTTGGCGCAGTTCCGGTTGCTGGTTTAGGGCTACTGCCACAGGCTACTAGCCATGAACAAAAAACAAGGGTAATGAGCCATTCTGCTCCCCTTCTTTTACACAATTGAAAATTTGTCCCTATCACACACATACCCTTACACGCTATAATATCTACTATACTGTATTTACGTCTGTTGCGCACTATGTCTGATTCGTTGGCTTCATCTAACCACACTGGAACACTGTTTATTGTACCAACTCCAATTGGTAATCTTGGCGACATTACTCAGCGAGCCTTGGAAACATTGTCAAGCGTTGCCGCGATCGGTTGCGAAGACACTCGACACAGTCGCATTTTGTTGCAACACTTTGGGATCACGACCCCGACTTTTGCGATACATGATCATAATGAATCAGTGCAGGCAAATAAAGTGATCCAAAGGCTAGAAAACGGCGAGGATATTGCTCTGGTTTCTGATGCAGGGACGCCTTTAATAAGCGATCCGGGCTTTGTACTGGTGCGAGAATGTCGGACTCAAGGTTATCAAGTTACCGCACTACCAGGGCCATGCGCATTGACTACTGCTCTATCTGCGGCAGGTTTACCAACCGATCAGTTTCATTTTTTTGGTTTTTTGCCGGTCAAACAACAAGCGAAAACTGAACAATTACAACAACTCAACCAACATGCCTTTACTAGTGTGTTCTACGAATCCCCCCGTCGTGTGTTAGATACGATGAAACTTGCGCACAGTGTTCTCAGCAATGAGATAAGTGTGGTTTTGGCTAAAGAATTGAGTAAATCGTTTGAAACTTATGTGAGTGGTTCTTGCCAAACTGTTATTGACTGGCTCGAGCAAGATTCTGCGCATCAAAAAGGTGAGTTTGTTCTCATGTTTGGTCCCGCACCTCAATCAAGTGACGAGATCAGTGAACCAGCCAAGCGACTCATGCAAACTCTATTATCTGAACTTCCCGCAAAAAAAGCAGCGGCGATAGTGGCGCAGCATTATCAACTCAAAAAGAACGCCTTATACCAATGGGCGTTGGATCAGAAAAAATAATCCAACAGCACTAGATTATCCGTATTGTATATTGGTTATAACAATCAAGGATATTTATCAAAATGAATAAATTGCTTGCTCTAGTGGGCAGTATTCTGACGTTTACTGTGATAGCTCAACCTTTGACGGTAGAATTTTCAAACTCGCCAAGTCGAGCTGTTGAGCAACATGTCTTCTTTGTGAATGACGCTCAAACGAAGCAACTTCCAGCTAAGTTGGCCGATTTAAATGAACAAAGTAATGAACGCCTAAAAAAACTCATCAACCATCATGAATTTACGGGTAAGAAAGGGGCAACCTTACACTTGGAAATGGTTGGCGATGTGGAAGAATTACTCTTAGTTGGCATTGAATCTGAAGCCAATTTAACGCCTGTAGATTGGCACAATCTAGGTGGCAAAATTGCTGCTGCGCTGCAATCTACCACACGTAATTTGAACGTGAGTGTTTACACTGCAAATCTACCACCAAATAGTGCAGCACACCTGGCTATGGGCTATCAGCTTCGGCATTACCATTTTGATAAATACAAATCAGACAAGCAAGATAGTATTTCACGCCTGACGATGGTGACCGATAACATTCCAGCGAATAAGCAATTGTTTGAAAATGACTTAACTCACGTTGCCAAAGGCACTCATTTTGCTCGAGATTTGGCTTGGGAGCCTGGCAAAGCTATATATCCGCAATCTTTTGTTGATGAAGTGAAAGCCTTGTTCAACGGTGTCGACAATGTTTCGATTGATGTATTGAGTCTGGCAGAGATGCAGCGCCTAACTATGGGGGCATTATTGGGCGTGGGTAAGGGGTCGGTTCACGAACCTAAACTTCTGGTCGTCGAATATCGAGGAGGCATCAAAGGTGGTGCACCAATTGTATTAGCTGGTAAGGGCATCACTTTTGATACAGGCGGTACCAGTATCAAGCCAAACAATGGTATGTGGGCGATGAAATCCGACATGTCAGGCGCTGCGGCCGTCGCTGGGGCAGTATATGCCAGTGCAATGCGTGGCGAAAAAGTCAATCTGGTGGGTGTCATGCCGTTGGCTGAGAATATGCCTGGGCCAGATGCGATTCGTCCCGGAGACGTGCTTGAAACCATGAAGGGCACGACTATCGAAATCATCAGTACTGACGCTGAGGGCCGTTTGATATTGGCCGATGCGGTTTACTATGCTCAGCAACGTTTTCAGCCTAAGATGTTGCTAAATATCGCAACATTGACCGGCTCTGCTGCGCGAGCGTTATCAGATGAGTACGCTGCGTTAGTGACGCGTGATTTTGCGTTTTCAACGGAAATCATGGCCGTTGGCGAGGCCTCTGGAGAGCATGTTTGGCCACTACCATTGCATCCTAACCATTTTGATCAGCTCAAATCGGATATTGCTGATATCAAAAATAGTGGGGTAGGCAACCCGGGCGCATCCATTGGCGCTGCAGTGGTAGGGACGTTTGTAGATGAGGACTTACCTTGGGTACACCTTGATATTGCAGGTGTTGATTGGTTAGACAGTGCTACAGATACTGCACCAAAAGGAGCGCATGGCTGGGGCGTAAGATTCATGGATCAGCTAGTACGTCAATATAAATAGATCGTTGGGGCGGCTAGATTAAGATAGTCGCCCTAAAAAATCTTCGTAAGTAAACTCGCGCACTAATTCGAATTCACCGTTTTCTCTTAAAATCCCAATTGCTGGATGTTGCACACCATTAAAGAAACTGGTTTTGACCATAGTGTAATGCATCATATCGTTAAAAATAATGCGTTGACCGACTGCAATCGGGGCCTCGAAACTATACTCTGGAAGTACGTCGCCCGCGAGACAGGAATTTCCGCCAAAGCGATAGCTATAGGGGTATTCCCCAGCCTCGCCTGCACCCATTATATGGGGGCGATAGGGCATCTCAAGGACGTCTGGCATGTGCGCTGTAACCGAGATGTCCAAAATGCCAATTGGCCCATTGTTCTCGACAATGTCAACGACTTCTGCGATCAATGGGCCGGTATCCCAAGCAACCGCAGAACCCGGTTCCATGATGATCTGGAGATGTGGATATTTAGCCTTAAAAGATTGTAATACATCAATCAAATGGGCTAAGTCATAACCGGGTTTGGTCATAAGATGACCACCGCCTAAATTGAGCCATTTTAGCTGCGGGAAATAGCCTGAAAACTGTTTTTCAATCGCTTTTAACAGACGTTCAGTAGCGTAGCTATCACATTCGCATAGTGCATGCACATGGAAACCATCAATGCCTTTGAGTGGTTGCCCATCTAACTGGTCTTTGGTGATCCCCAATCGAGAACCCGGTGCACATGGGTCGTATAAAGCCGTATCCGCCTCTTGATGCTCTGGATTAACCCGTAATCCCATACTCACACCGGCTTTTTCGCAAACACTTTGGTGCAGTAAAAATTGCGCCATTGAATTGAACGAAATATGGTCCACCTCTGCAACAATCTCGGGCATTTCACTGGTTTTAAATGCTGGTGAGAAGGCATGCACTTGGCCGCCTAAGGTCTTGGCTAATTTCGCTTCCCATAAAGCAGATGCAGTACCACCTTGTAAGTACTTACTAATCATAGGGAAGGCTGACCACATTGAAAATCCTTTTAAAGCAAGAATTATCTCTACACCTGTTTGCTCCTGCACTTCACGCATGAGTTCAAGATTTTTGCGAAGCTTTGCTTCTTCGAGTACATAGCAAGGCGATGGTATTGCTGGATTATTTGTCCAATGTGGCATAGCTATCCAATCCTTAAAACTGTCAGTATGACTTAGTGGTCGCTAAACGGAGCGTCGCATTCTAGTACATGCCACGGCAACCCGTGTTCGTTAAGCATCGCCATAAACGGGTCTGGATCCATTTCTTCCATATTGACGACACCCTCTTTACGCCATGTCCCATTCAGCATCAACGCAGCGCCAATCATAGCCGGAACACCCGTTGTATAAGAGACAGCTTGTGCACCGACTTCTTCGAAACAGGCTGCGTGGTCACAGTTGTTATAGATAAAAATGGTTTTCTTTTGTCCGTCTTTGATACCAGTAATATAGGTCCCGATACACGTCATGCCAGTGTAGCCTTCAGCAAGTGAGCCAGGGTTTGGAAGAACGGCTTTTAGGAACTCTAGAGGGACAATCTGCTGTCCTTGGAAGTCGATTGGCTCGATTGACGTCATACCAATGCCTTCTAACACACGTAAGTGGTTTAGGTAAGCGTCGCCAAACGTCATCCAAAAGCGGGCACGCTTAATGCTTGGGAAGTTTTTGACGATGGATTCAAGTTCCTCGTGATACATCAAGTAAGATGCGCGAACGCCAATGTTTTGATAATCCAAATCTTCGCGCACGCTGAGTGGATCGGTTTCCTTCCATTCGCCATTTTCCCAAAAACGCCCACGCTGGGTGATTTCACGAATGTTGATTTCTGGATTGAAGTTCGTTGCAAAAGCTTGACCGTGGTCACCGCCGTTACAATCGACGATATCCAAATAATGGATTTCATCAAAATAATGCTTGGCTGCGTAGGCGGTATAGACATTGGTCACACCTGGATCAAAGCCTGAGCCCAACAAAGCCATCAAACCTTTTTCTTTAAACTTATCTTGATATGCCCACTGCCAAGAGTATTCAAATTTGGCTTCGTCTTTGGGCTCGTAATTAGCCGTGTCTAAGTAATCAACGCCACACGCTAAACACGCATCCATGATCGGCAAATCTTGGTAAGGCAGGGCTAAATTAACGACCAAATCAGGTTGCGTTTGTTGAATCAGCGCAGTTACTTCATCTGCATTATCAGCGTCGACTGCAAAAACCGCTTTGACACGGTCCGCACCCACTTCGCGTTGCAGCGCTTCGCATTTTGAAACAGTGCGAGAAGCTAAGTAGATTTCTGAAAAATACTCAGTGAGACGAGCGCATTTTTTGACGGTCACCGCGGCAACACCACCAGCACCGATGATCAATACTTTTGACATAGAATTTTCCTAAAAAAGGTTAGGTCATTTTGGGCGGATAATAAACCAAAAGTCGCAATAAACCAATGATTATTGCAGATCTATTCGGAGGTAAATGGCGCCCCAATTTGTGGGTTAGCACAGGCAAAGTTAACCGGATAGTAAATCTGTTGTTGTTCGCCTTCTTGTGTGGTGACATCGCACACGACCACATCGCGTTTGTGCCCACGATCATCGACCATAAGCCCTGAATATACCAGAACTGATAAAGATTGTTGAACTTGATGAGTACGCGCCCAGATTTCGTCCTCTAACTGTTCGATTATTTGATGTTCTCGATGTACGCCTTCCGAATGGAAGATACACTGAATATCACCATCAATCGCGACAGATGCAAAGGGATAAAACGTTTCGTTATGCTTTAAAAGCGTTCGACACAAATCAATGCTCGATTGAAGCATGCGCTCAAGTGTTGTTTGAATATCAGGTTCTGACATAGACCACCACAGGTTGCATGAGTTTATAATATAAACGTTGTGTTTATAAGATTAGTTCAGAAATTCAGGCTTTTCTTGCTCCTTGTAGGCCACCGGTATGTAAGTAAATGATATGTTTGCTGTTTATTTTTTGCTGTTCGATGAGATTGTTTAATCCCCATACAGCTTTGCCAGAGTACACCGGTTCAATAGGGCAAGCTTCATGATCCCATTGATCTAAAAAATCGTTCAATTCTGGGGTCTTTTTCGCATAACCGCCTGCATGAAATTCATGATTGATGTGCCAGTTTGTGTAAGAATCACCAATAAGGGCATGCACATTATTCTCCAAATATTGCTGTCCTTTTAGCACGGCAATGCCTTGAATGAACCAGTTTGCTGGTGCTTGTTTGACTAAACCCGCCAGTGTTGTTCCGGTTGCGACGGGCACAACAATGGTCACCGCTTCTGTGGCAAACGCTTGGTGCTGTGCCAGTAATTCTTGAATGATTACACCAACCCCTGCCAATCCAGATTGCGTAAATCCACCTTCAGGAATGACTAACACGCCGTCTTGGATTGATTGATGGGGCTGTTCTCTAACCTGTTTGAAGGCTTGCTTGTCAAGGTATTCAATCTGTGTGCCCCAGTTGCTTAAATCGGTAATCATCGGGGTTGGGTGCTTTCGGTAATCACCACGGATCCGCGCGGTAAAATGGATATTTTCTCGGTAACAGATATAGCCTAAAGCATGCAAATGATTTGAAAAACCACCACCATAGCTAATGATGTGATGAATACCGTTGTGGTGAGTCAAAGTATGCACGAGTTTACGCCATTTGTTGCCACTGATAATGGGATGAATCAGGTCGTCTCGTTTGCACCATAATAATTTCGTAGCACCATGATTTTCTGCAATAGGAGCGCCGATATTTTCTGAATTCAAACTTAATTGTTGTAATGGGCTGGGCAATTTGAGTCTTATTTGCTGCATCATACGTAAAGATTAAAAACTGAAAGTTTAACGCATATATTTTATGGTACCACAGAGGTATGAGATAAGGGTAAAGGAGCCAATATGAGAAAAACTGTTGTCGTCTTCTTATGGTTATTCACCTCGTTGTTTGGGATGGATGTGAAAGCTAATGAGCAAGTGCCCACTTACGTTTTGGATTCTGTGCCTAATGCACAGATGTTAGGTGAGGGGCGATTAAAGGTACTATTTTGGAATGTGTATGATGCAACCTTATATACACCGTCAACTGGTTATCTTGCAGATACGCCATTTGCTCTAAGTCTGACGTACTTGATGGATTTTGCTGGTCAGGACATTGCCAAACGCAGCGTTGATGAAATGCAGAATCAAGGTTGGCAGGATACAACACAGCTTGAATCTTGGAAAAATCAAATGAGCAGTCTATTCCCCAATGTAAAAGAGGGGGACACGCTTGTGGGAATTCAAACAGCAGAAGGCTCCGCGCGTTTTTATTACAACGACACCTTTGTTGGGGAAGTCGAAGATAGCGAATTTAGTAAAGCGTTTTTTGGCATTTGGTTATCACCTAAGACCTCAGAGCCAAAATTACGCCGTAAATTATTAGGAGAATAGCGATGAAAAAAATACTGATGGCGCTCGGCACAATAGCCCTTTTATCAGGATGTACTTTATCCATAGATGGCAATGATTATTTAGGTAAGCAGCCGAACTTCGATTTGGAAGACTTTTTTGTGGGTGAAGTGACTGCATGGGGCATCGTACAGAATCGTTCCGGTGAGGTCGTGCAAAGATTCATTGTTGATATTGATGGCTCTATGGATGGAAACACTTTGGTGTTGGATGAAACGTTTCAATATATTGTTGGCGAGGGAGCCAAAACGCGCGTATGGCGCTTAACCCCTCAGACTGACGGCACCTATATTGGAACAGCAGGCGATATCAATGGTAACGCGACGGGTAAGGCGTTTGGCAATGCGTTTAACTTTGTTTATGAAATGGATTTAACGGTGGATGGCACGACTTACTCAGTGAACTTTGATGACTGGTTTTTTGCCATGGATGACGATACTTTAATGAATCGTTCCTACATTAAAAAGTTTGGGCTTGTGGTGGCTGAGGTAACGATATTTATGCAGCGTCAAGATTAGTTGCGGTAGAGCGTCTTAATGATGTGAAAACCAAATTTGGTTCGTACCGGCCCGTGCAGTTCTAGTACGGGCTTTTTAAACACTACATCATCAAATTGCTTGACCATTTGACCACGACGAAACTCACCCAAATTTCCACCGTCTTTTTTGCCCGAGGGGCACAGTGAATGTTTGCGCGCCAGTTCGGAGAAGTTTTTGCCTTTTTTGAGCTGGCGTAACAGGTCTTGTGCCTCTTTTTCAGTTTTGACTAGGATATGTACAGCGCAGGCTTTCACAATTCACTGCCTCCCATGCTTTCTGCCAAATCATCAAGTTTACTGCAGGTGTAATCAAATGCTTTGGGATCTTGCTCATAGGTGACAATAACACTACTATCGCTGTCATAAAAACGCGCTTTGACAGGGCCTTCTGTCCAAGGCGTAAGGGTGTTTAGAAACCTCGTAGCGTCTTGGGCATTGCCAAATTGGTATTTGATTTCGTTGATCATGTGACTCTATAAATAAAAGCGTTATCGGTAATTTCGCATGATTTCATCATGTAGCGCATTAATCTGCTGGCTCACCTTGTGTTTTGGATGACCCACCACGATGGGACGCTGCTCTGCATGAGATTCTTTGACTTTGATCGCGGAGTGTATTTTATTCTCGAACAAAGGTAAACCTTGCTCGGTTAATTGCGCGCTCAGTTTTTGTGGATAGTTGGCTTGTGCGTGGTATTGATTGATCATGATCCCGCCGAAAATTAAATCGGGATTGTGGTCGGCTTTGATTTCCATGACGTTATCGAGCAAGCGGGTAACGGCCTGTACTGAAAAGTCGTCGCAGTCCACCGGAACGACGAAACCATCCGCTGCGATAAGCGCGGCTTTGGTGTAAAAGTTAAAATTAGGCGCCGTATCAATCCATATATCATCAAAGGTGTTATCGAGCGCTTGAAGTGTTTCTCTTAACTTAAACATCTTGTAGCGTGATTCTAGCTCTCGTTCTAACTCAGCTAAGTCGGGCGCAGATGGCATCACGTTAAAATTATCAATGATACTTGGTTGGACAAAATCCATCGGGGTCTTTTTGTCACCAAACCAGCCAACGACCTGTTTGAACATATCTGCCACGGTCAAGATCTTATCATCAATGGGCGTCCCAGCATAAAAGGTACTGTTGCCTTGGGGATCTAAATCAACGAGTAGAGATGCGCGACCTTGCATGGCGCCAGATGCCGCTAAGTTGGTGCATAAGGTAGATTTGCCGACACCGCCTTTTTGATTAAATACGACCCATTTCATGTGCGATTCCTTTTATTTTATTGAGATTGTTATACAGAAAATCAAAATGTTACACTGACCCTTAATACGTAACTATAAAGAGTTTACCTTACCTAAAGGTATACAACTCGTGAATATTGGCTATAAGTGAAGGGTGATATGAAAATTTGGGTCGATGCGGATGCTTGTCCGGTGGCAATTAAAGAGATTCTGTTTAAAGCGTCTCAGCGTACTTCAGTGCCATTGACCTTAGTGGCCAATCACTATTTAAAAACACCACCCACCCCTTGGATTACCTCTATGGTAGTAGAAAGCGGATTTGATGTGGCCGATGACGAAATCGTCAAGCGCGTCGAAGCTGGTGATTTGGTGATCACAAGTGATATTCCGCTCGCGGATGAAGTCATTACCAAAGGCGCCCAAGCCTTGAGTCCTCGCGGTGAATTACATAGCAAAGAAAACATCAAGAGTCGGCTGAATATACGCGATTTTATGGATACGATGCGCGCGTCAGGTGTGCAATCTGGTGGACCACCACCGCTTAGTCAGCAGGATAAGCAGGCGTTTGCGAATCATTTGGATAAAATCTTGGCAAGGCGTTAGCAAGGCATTTGCAAAATCGCCACTTTCTTTTTACATTAAACCCTGTAGATAATTATAAAAACAGGACAGTTTATGTATCGCCTTGTATTTTCATTAGTTTTTGCTTTAACAGTCGCTTCTTTTAGCGCTTTTTCACATGCTACTTCTCCAGTGTTTGAACAAGGGCGTGTGATTAGCGATATGCCAGCTGTTTTGCCGTTTAAAGAACGTATTGAACCTATCAATGCCATGCTTGAAGAGCGCTTAGATAAGTTGTTGCCAGAGCTCATGGCTGAATCCGATATTGATATGTGGCTAGTCATCAACCGTGAGTACGGAGAAGATAAACTTTTTTATACCCTAGTGCCACAGCCAACCTTTGCCGCGCGTCGCACGACTATCTTGGTGTTTGCTAAAACCGATGATGGTGTAGAGCGCTTTAGTGTCAGTCGCTATGCCATTGGCGATACCTACCCAACCGTATGGGAGGGCGGTTCATTGGAACAACAATGGGCGCGTCTTGCTGAAGTAATTGCACAGCGCGACCCCAAGCGCATCGGTATTAACATCAGTCGTGATTGGCCGATGGCGGATGGCTTATCGGCAGGTCTAGAGCAGTTATTGCGTGAGGCATTACCGCCAAAATATGAAGAGCGCTTAGTCAGTGCTGAAAAGCTTGTGTTGCGTTGGCTTGAAACCAGAAGTCCCCTCGAACAACAAGTCTATCCGCAAGTCGTAAATATTGCGCGAGCCGTCATCGCGGAGGGCTTTTCAAATAAAGTCATTACGCCAGGAAAAACGACCACCGATGATGTGGCTTGGTATCTGCGTAATCGCTTTGAAGAATTACAGCTTCGGCCATGGTTTCAGCCTTATGTGAATATTCAGCGTCGCGGCGATGCCACCACCAAAGACGATGTGTTTATGGGCAAAGAAGGAATTGTCATTATGCGCGGAGATATACTGCATACCGATGTGGGCATTTGTTATCTCAATCAATGCACGGATACGCAAGAAATGGCCTATGTATTAAACTTAGGCGAAACCGATGCACCACAAGGTCTCAAAGATGCCATGGCGATTGGCAATACATGGCAAGATATTTTGACCAGCGAGTTTGTAATGGGGCGTACAGGCAATGAAATTCTTGCTGCGACCCAAGAAAAAGCCACAGCGCAGGGTATTTTGAGCTCTACTTATACGCATCCCATTGGTTTCGTCGGCCATGCCTCGGGACCAACCATTGGCATGTGGGATAACCAAGGCCCAACGCCAATCCGCGGTGATTATCCGCTGTATCCTGACACTGCTTATGCCATTGAGGGGAACATCAAAACCCAAGTGCCCGAATGGGATAATCAATGGGTACAAATTAAACTAGAGCAAAGCGCGTTGTTTGATGGTGAGAAAGTATGGTATCTCGCAGGTCGTCAGACCCACTGGCATTTGGTGCGCTAACCACAAATTACAAAAGCTTACAAAGCTTTACAAAGTACTACTGTATTAAAGCGCTCCAATTACCCACAATAATCATGGACTAAATCAGTTAGAGCAATCTGAACTATCCATAATTCCACTTCTTAGGACATGATTTATTGTGAAAAAAATGACATTACTCACGGCGTTTGTATTGAGCCCGTTGTCGGTAGCTGAGCCAATGCCCCTGCCTTATAATTACCTTCAGGGTGGAGCCACACAAATCGAGTTTGCTGATATCCCGCAATTTACCGCTCAAGGATTCGAAGTCATTGCGAGCAAACGCTTGGGCAGTGATTTTTTTGTGGAAGGCACTTACTTTGATACCAAAGACAACAAGTTTGGTGAGGAATTTACGGCTGATAAGTGGGAATTGTCTATCGGTTATATTCAATCAATTTCATCGGCAACACACATTGATTATCAGCTGGGTTATGGTGAGATCGATTTGGGTTTGAGTAATGGCATAGAGGCAATTTCAACTGGCACTGAATATCTTATGTTAGAAACCAATGCTCGACACATGTTATCTCATGACTGGGAAATTTCAGCAGGACTAGAATGGCAGTTTTGGCGGGAAGGTAGTGACCAAAAAGCCTATAATCTTGGCGTGCAAAAATACTGGGGCAGTTTAATTGGCGGTGTTAAGTATACCAAGTATTCAGACTCGGAAATATTTGGAGTCTATGGGCGTTATGTATTTTAGTCTACGTGATGTGAAAAGATGTATATGAAAGGCACACAAGTTACAGGGTTAGTCATCACACTCAACCCTTAGTGCAAATAATCGTAATGCCTGTCAGGATTATAATGGAAGCTCTTTTTCGGGTTATATGGCGTAAAGTTTAAGTACTTTCCTTCTTTACAGATCTCTTGGATTTTACGCCAGTACTCTGCGGTCATGATCTCGCCGTGGAGCTCCTTTAGGATATCTTTATGCACTTTGCGTCCAATAATAAAGTGCTCAAACTGCTGCGGAAAGACATCGTTTGGTGCCACAGATAAAGTATCAAGCACGTATGGATCGTCGGTGACCGGCAAATCACGAAAATTCCGTTCATCCATATAACATATCTCGTCATAGTCATAAAAAATCACCCGCCCATGGCCAGTAATTCCGAAGTTTTTGTGGAGCATATCGCCGGGGAAGATGTTGGTTAGGGCGATTTGCTTGATGCATAAACCCAACTCATCAATCGCATGACGGATTTTGTCTTCATCGGTTTCTTGATTGAGATACAGATTCAGCGGCGTCATTTTGCGTTCGATGTACAAATGCGTAATGGTCAGCGTATTGCCTTCAATGATCAGACTCGATGCACAGGTATCTTTGAGATATCGCAGGAGCTCGTCATCGATGCGATCTAAGTCGAACTTATAATTCACATACTCATGGGTATCCGCCATACGCCCGACACGGTCGGACATTTTGACCAAGCGATAACGGTTTTTGACAAAGTCTCGCGTGATTTTTTTACTCTCGGCAAATTCGTCTTTGATGACTTTAAACACAATGCCATAGCTAGGTAGGTGAAATACGGTCATTACCAGCCCTTTGATCCCTGGTGCTAACTCAAACTTATCTTGTGTTGATGCCAAATGTTCCAGGTAATTGCGATAAAATTCCGTTTTGCCATGCTTGTAAAAGCCCAAAGACATATACAGTTCGAATTGTTTTTTGTTGGGCAAAAGCTCAGCTAAGAATGCAACCAGTTCGGCAGGATACTGAGTATCCGCATTAAAATAAGAACGTGCAAAGCCAAAGATCACGGATAAATCACGACGGTCTGTTAATAAGGCATCGACAAAAATTTCGCGATCTTTGTTGATCCGCAGCGCAATGACAAATGGCAGAGTTTGCTTGGGCAAACACATGCGACCAATCAAATACGCCGCTTTACCGCGATAAAATACCGGCTTGAGCATTTCCATCGTATGCACAGAAGCCAATTCTTCAGTGGTTAATACTTCACGCAGACCGCGCTCTAGGTTGGCCAAGTCTCGTTCTTTTTCGGCGAAGGGGACATTAAATTTGTAAATGCGAAAAAGTTCTTCGTACATTTCACTGACGGTACAATCCACATCAAAACTGTTAATGACCTTCATTCGATCAGGTCCAGGCAGATAACAGCGAGTGGGCGAGATGAACATGTATTGATCGTCGATTTTTTGGTGTTTAAAAATACGGCCAATGACTGAATTATAATAGGTTTCTGCTAGTTCGAATTGTGGGTGGGTGGCGAGCAGTTTGGCATAGTTTTGTTTCATCAACATCCAAAACTCATCGCCTTCTGCATGAGGTTGGAGATGCTGATAGATTTCAGTAACAACTTCATTGAGACTTTGCTCATAGATGGTAATACGCTCTTTTATCGCTTGTTGCGAAGCCGCCCATTGGCGTTGTTCAAAGCGCTCTTGCGCTCCTTTGGTAATGCGAGAATACCAGCGATAACTTTTATCGAAACCACTTAATATTTGGTAGGCTATTTTTTGTGCGCGATCCATGAGTTAACCTGTCAAAAAAATCTAGAGCTAGTGTGATATAAGTTATGCTTATATACATTAATACAATAGTCTCAAAAGATTGCCAAGTTGAGTTAACTCAGATAATCTTAAAATCGTATAAAAACATTGACTTTTAGACGTCTATACGGATAATCACCTCATGAAAATAATACTAACAAGCACCACCGACATGATGATTATTACCACCCCAAGTGGGGCGGACGTTGGTTAGTGCACGACACAAATCTACTGAAGCCCGCATCCACTGCGGGCTTTTTCGTTTTTAAGCGTTATGTTTTAGCGTGATGGAAGCACCAAGTTCGAGATACTGGGGAAAATAGGAGCATACATGAAAGTTTTAAAATTTGGCGGTTCGTCGCTAGCTGATGCAGAGCGTTACTTAGGCGTCGCCAAAATCGTCACAGAATATCATAGCGACACCGGTGCTGCGGCAGTGCTATCTGCACCGAAGGGCGTGACTAATGCGCTTTCATTATTGATTGAGCAAGCCTCATCAGGACAGGATTTTTCTGAGTTATACGCCAAGCTCAATATGACCTTAAATGGCATTGCCCAAGAATTGGGTGAGCGTGAAGCAAATTTCCCACTTACTCAGTTAACAGATTTTATTCAAACTATTCTTGCGACACTGGATGAAAAACTGCGTGGTATGCAGCTGCTCGGTTGTGCCCCAGATAATACCGCCGCTGAATTACTTTCCATGGGTGAGTATGTATCGGTAAATATTTTGCAGTCGATTTTTGCCGCGCGAGGCATTAACGCGCAAATCGTAGACCCAGCCGAAAAAGTCCTAGCTTATGGTCCTTTCCTTGATGCGTTAGCAAATGTGGCTGAGTCCAAAGCACGTTTTGCTGATGTCGATAACTCAGGTAAAACCTTGTTAATCATGCCTGGGTTTGTCGCTGTGAATGAAGACGGCGACAAAGTTACATTAGGGCGTAATGGTTCAGATTATTCTGCGGCGATCCTCGCTGCGTGTATTGATGCTGAAGTGTGTGAGATTTGGACAGACGTGGACGGTGTGTACAACGCCGACCCACGACAAGTCGAAAATGCCGTGTTAATGGACAAACTCACCTACGAAGAAGCGATGGAGCTATCCTATTTTGGTGCCAAAGTGCTTCATCCCAAGACCATTGGCCCGATTGCTCAGCATCATATCCCATGTTTAATTAAAAACACGTTAAACCCTTCTGCTCCGGGGACTTTGATCTCGAATGAAAAGAGCGAAAAGTGGACCAATGTAAAAGGCATTTCTCATCTTGACGATATGGTGATGCTCAATATTGCCGGCCCAGGTATGAAAGGTATGGTCGGTATGGCAACACGTATTTTTGATTCGATGGCACGAGGTAATATCTCTATCACGTTAATTACCCAGTCCTCCTCTGAATACAGTATTAGCTTTTGTATCGCGCAAAAAGACCAAAGTAAAGCCTTGGATATTTTACACGATGAATTTGCCCTTGAACTACATAACAAGCTACTAGAGCCAATTGATTTCAAAGAAGATTTGGCGATTGTGACTCTGGTTGGTGATGGTATGAAGCGCAGTAAAGGCATGGCAGCTCGCTTCTTCCAGGCTTTAGCGCAAGCGCGTATTAATAACATTGCCATTGCGCAAGGCTCATCTGAACGCTCAATCTCAACGGTCATTGATGCCGATAAAGCCAAAAAAGCCATCAAAGTCGTGCATCAAAACTTCTTTGGTCGTCAGCATTTTATCGATGTGTTCCTAGTCGGCTGTGGCACAGTGGGTGCCGAATTAGTCCGTCAGATGGCGAAGCAACAAGCGGCACTTGCCGAAAAATCGATTCGCTTGCGTGTTTACGGCATTGCCAATTCCAAGCAGATTTTATTTGATAATAACGGCATTGATATCTCGGATGAAGCGGCATGGCGTGATGCTCTCACTAGTCGTGGTGTGCACTATGGCTTAAAGGAGCTCAAGCAGTTTGTCGTGGACAACAGTTTAACCAATCCTGTTTTTGTCGATTGTACCTCTGCGCAATCGGTAGCCGACCAATATGTGGATATACTCGAAGCGGGTTTCCACGTGGTGACTCCGAACAAAAAAGCCAACACTGGCTCTACCCAATATTACGCTGAAATCAAAGCGGCCACGATGACGCAAAAACGTCAGTACTTATATGAAACTACCGTTGGTGCAGGCTTACCTGTCATTGATAATTTGCAAAAATTGTTCAATGCTGGTGACGAGTTAGAAAGCTTTGAAGGGATCCTGTCAGGTTCATTGTCCTATGTGTTTGGCAAATTGGAAGAAGGGTTGAGTTTGTCAGCAGCTACAGCCGTCGCCAAAGAAAACGGCTTCACTGAACCAGACCCTCGTGATGATTTGAGTGGGATGGATGTAGCACGTAAACTCTTGATTATGGCGCGTGAGGCGGGCTTAACGCTGGAATTAAGCGATATTGATATCGAATCGGTATTGCCACCAGGATTTGATGCCAGTGGTGATATTGATACATTTATGGCTAATTTACCCAAAGCAGACGGTCACTATGCAGATTTGGTAAGCCGAGCACAGCGCGAAGACAAAGTACTGCGCTATGTGGGAAGCATTAGCAAAGACGGTAAGTGTGCAGTGAAGATCCAAGCTGTATCCCAAGACCATCCTTTGGCAGCCATTAAAGATGGCGAAAATGCCCTCGCTATTCGTTCCGCATACTACAGCCCAATTCCTTATGTCATTCGTGGGTATGGTGCGGGTGCTACTGTAACCGCTGCTGGTGTCTTTGCTGATATCTTACGTACCCAAGCGTGGAAACAAGAACTATGAGTTCACTATCATGAAAATAACTGCTTACGCGCCTGCGTCGATAGGTAATGTCAGTGTTGGTTTTGATGTCCTAGGTGCAGCTTTAGCACCCATTGACGGCACGTTATTGGGCGATAAAGTCTCCGTTGAGCCAGCGCCAGAATATGCTTTGACGGTGTCTGGACGCTTTGCCGAACGTTTACCGTCGGGTACTGAAAACAACATTGTGACTCAGTGTTATCACTTTTTTCACGAGCAAATGCAACAACGTGACTTAGCGACGCAACCGTTATCTTTGCACCTTGATAAGACATTGCCGATAGGCAGTGGATTAGGTTCTTCAGCGAGCTCAATCGTCGCTGCGTTTTATGCCTTAAATGCGTTTTATGATAAGCCTTTTGATGACAATGAGTTATTGTTTATGATGGGAGAATGCGAAGGGCAAATCAGTGGTGCGGTGCATTACGATAATGTTGCCCCTGCTTTGTTTGGTGGTATGACGCTTATGACGGGGCTAGGTAATCCGATCTGTGAACTCGTTCCAACGTTCAAGGATTGGTATTGGGTGTCGTGTTATAGCGGCATCAGTGTCTCGACTTCTGCTGCTCGAAAACTGCTGCCAACACGGTGGGATACGGCAACCACTTTGACCTTTGGCCGTCAACTTGCGGTGTTTATTCATGCCTCGCATACACAGAATGCGCAATTAGCAGCAAGTGTTTTCCATGACGTTTTGGCCGAACCCTATCGCAAGTCACTGTTGCCCCATTTCGATGAAAGTCGTGCCTATGCCATGGCACAAGGAGCCTTGGGTTTTGGTATATCAGGCTCAGGTCCAACTGTATTCGCAGCTTGTGATAATTTGCAAAGTGCTCAGGCCATTGCAACCTATCTACAAGACAACTATATTCAAAATGACGATGGTTTTTGTCATATTTGCCGCATCGACGATGCCGGCACACGCACACTATAAGTAAGGTACCTTCGATGCATTTAGTCAATTTAAAAGACGCGACTCAACAAGTTAATTTTCAGCAAGCCGTGATGACTGGATTAGGCCGGAATCAAGGTTTGTTTTTTGTCGAACACATTTCACCGCTCGATGATATAGACGCCTTGCTATCCTTATCTTTACAAGAACGCTCTAAGGTGATTTTGCAGCATTTGTTGGGGGATGAGTTTACCAGCTCTGAAGTTTCAGAATTGGTCGATAACGCGTTTAACTTTCCAGCACCTGTGGCTAAAGTTGATGATACCACCTATTGCTTAGAATTATTTCACGGACCAACGTTAGCGTTTAAAGATTTTGGTGGCCGTTTTATGGCGCAGTGTTTGGCCAAAATAGCCCAAGGTGCTCCAGTGACCATTCTTACCGCCACATCAGGCGATACTGGTGCGGCTGTGGCGCATGCCTTCCATGGTCTAGATAATGTCAATGTGGTTATCTTGTTCCCTAAGGGCAAAATCAGTCCGTTACAAGAAAAGCTATTCACCACATTAGGTGGCAACATTCACACGGTGGCCATTGATGGTGACTTTGATGCGTGCCAGGCCATCGTTAAGCAAGCATTTGAAGATCAACAAATGCGCGATGAGTTGCATTTGAACTCAGCAAACTCTATCAATATTTCTCGCCTTCTGGCCCAGGTTTGTTATTACTTTGAGGCGTTTGCTCAACTACCTGCTGAAAAGCGTGATGAGCTGGTTGTGGCAGTTCCCAGTGGTAACTTTGGCAACTTGACCGCTGGCATGATTGCTAAAGCATTGGGTTTACCAATCAAACGTTTTGTCGCGGCAACGAATTTGAATGACACGGTACCGCGTTATTTACAAAATGGTGAGTGGGCGCCGAAGCAAACGGTTGCCACGATTTCGAACGCGATGGACGTGTCTCAACCTAACAACTGGCCGCGTATTGAAGCGATGTTCGAAAAAGGAATTTTGGCAAAAGATTGCCTAACGGGTGTCGCCGTTGACGAAGATTACACTCAATTGGCCATGAAACAATTACAAAGCTTAGGCTACACCAGTGAGCCACATGCAGCGGTAGCCTATCGTGCACTGCATAATACCCTGGCAGAGAGTGAAATTGGTTTATTCTTAGGAACCGCACATCCGGCAAAGTTCAAAGAATCAGTCGAAAACATTTTGGGTGCGCCTTTAGCGTTGCCAAAGGCTTTGATGGATGTAGCAGATAAGCCCTCATTAGCAGTGGATAAACCGGCAGATTATGCTTTAATTAAACAACACATGTTTGATTTATTAGCTTAACAAAGAAGGTCTTATGACACCCAGCTGGTCGGCTTTTTTAGATACCCAGCAAGGATTGCCATATTACAAGGAGTTACAACAGGCATTGGCTCAGCGTCGCGCCTCCGGTGAAATAGTGTATCCACCGGAGAGTGACGTGTTGAAAGCGTTCAAGATGTCCGAGCTTTCCGACACTAAAGTGGTTATCCTTGGCCAAGACCCTTATCATGGGCCGCATCAAGCACATGGCTTGGCGTTTTCGGTTGCCAGAGATATCAATATTCCTCCCTCGTTACGCAATATTTTCAAAGAACTCGAACACGAATTTTCCGATTATCAAATACCCATGCATGGCGACTTGACGCGTTGGGCAGAGCAAGGAGTCTTATTACTTAATACGGTATTGACGGTCGCTGAAGGTGAACCAAATTCACATAGTGGGTTAGGGTGGCAGAATTTTACGCATGCTGCAGTGAGGTATGTGAGTGATTATGTCGATAATGTTGTATTCATGCTATGGGGAGCCCATGCACAAAAACTGTCCATACTGATTGACAACCGCAAACACTGTGTGTTGAAAGCACCGCATCCTAGTCCATTGTCGGCACATCGCGGGTTTTTTGGGTGCCGCCATTTTATCATGGCGAACCAATGGCTCACCAAAAAGGGTAAGCCCGTAATCGAGTGGTGAGATCACTACTTACTGTGATTATTCTTCTTCGTCTAAATCAAAGTTAAAATCATACTTATCAAGCTCTCTTTCAAGTTCGAGTTTAGCTTTTAAGGCTTCAATTTCTCGCCATTTGCGTTTGGTGCGTTTACTGCGACGACGAGAGGGAGGGGAATCGCTATCGATGGTGTATTGTTCTTCCAGTACACTGGTATCCATGTGTAATGCTTCCCTATCAAAATAATGCTGTCTATCCATTTGTATCTGCTCCAAAGAAGAAACCATAAGGCATATCAATTACCTGTAGGTTAAATTAATCCCTGTATGTGACAGATTCATTACGCGCGTGTGAAATTACTTACATAATTTGATTATATAGTGAACAAGCATGAATGGTAGGAAAATAATTTAGAATATTTTGTACTATTGATTACTATCAATAGAATTAAAAAAACCGTGTGAGATAAGTGCACACGGTCTTTTATTTGGCCTCAATCAAGGTTTTGCATTAGGATTGTGCATTGCGATAGCGATTGACTAAGTCTTGTGTAGAGCTATCAAGCTGAGCATTTGAGGCACCTTGCAGTGCGTCCAACACTTGATTACCTAATACTTTGCCCAGTTCAACACCCCATTGGTCGAAGCTGTTTAAGCCCCATATAGCACCTTGTACAAACACTTTATGTTCATATAAAGCGACCAGCGAGCCAAGATTAAAGGGTGATAATTCATCACACAATAAGGTGTTGGACGGTTTGTTGCCAGGCATGACTTTGTGAGCCGCAATGACTTCGCGATCGGGCATGTCCCCAGGTAAATCAGCGTAACATTCATCGAATGTTTTCCCCTGCATCAACGCTTGCGCCTGACCAAAACAATTAGCAGCCAGCATAGCGTGATGGGTTGCGTCTTGATCCGGAACTCTTAATGGGAAAATAAAATCGACCGGCAACAGAGTTTCACTTTGATGGATGAGTTGATGAAATGAGTGTTGCCCGTTGGTTCCCTCAGAACCAAAAATGATTGGACCTGTTGCGTAACCAAGTTCTGATCCATCAAGCGCATTACGCTTACCGTTACTTTCCATATCCAACTGCTGAACATAAGCTGGGAAGCCACGTAAATAATGATAGTAAGGCAGTAACACATGGCTTTGCGCATCATTAAAATTGCGATACCAAATCCCCAAAAGAGCAAGTAATACAGGCATATTTTGTTCAAGAGGCGCAGTCTTGAAGTGTGTATCCATCGCAAAGGCACCCTCAAGTAACTGCTTAAAATGAGTAAAACCAATTGCCAGCGCAATTGGTAAACCTATCGCAGACCATAGCGAATAGCGCCCACCAACCCAGTCATTCATTGGAAACACCATATCTGGCGACATTCCAAATTCTACTGCTGCAGGCACGTTAGAAGACACCGCAGCGAAGTGCTTGGCAATGGCTTGTTGAGGTGCGCCAGACCCTAGAAACCACGATTTTGCGGTTAAAGTATTTTGCAGGGTTTCTTGAGTGCTAAATGATTTTGACGACATTAATACAAACGTCGTTTCGGGATTGCACTGTGCTAAGACGTCTTGTATGTGACAGCCATCAACATTTGCCACAAAATGCACCTTAAAGACGTCGTGCTGATAAGGCTTGAGTGCTTCAGTCATGATTTTGGGACCTAAAAAAGAACCGCCAATCCCGATGCTAACCACATCAGTGATGGGCTTATCCGTGTACCCAAGGTGTGTTCGATCAATCATCGTGTCGCAAAACGCTTCCATTTTGCTTAAAGTTGCCATGACCTCTGGTATCACATCGTGACCGTCTACCAATACAGGTTCACCAGAAAAATTACGCAAAGCAGTGTGCAAAACCGCGCGGCCTTCAGTACTATTGATGGTCTCGCCGCCGAACATGGCGTCGCGTTTGGCTTCTACTTGTGACTCTTGTGCGAGCTTCACAAGGGCTGTGAAAACCTCTTGATTAATTCGGTTTTTGGCAAAATCCAAGTGCCAACCTGCCGCATCTAACTGATAGGTTTGAGTGCGTAGAGGATCGTTGGCAAACATTTCTCGCATATGCGGCAATGATTGACTCGCTAACTCCTTTAGTTTATCCCAAGCTGACAACATAGTTAAAGTTTCTCCGCCAACAGTTGCTCAAGTTTGATTTGGTCTTTGGTAAAGTTGCGAATGCCTTCGGCGAGTTTTTCGGTGGCCATCGCATCTTGATTCATATCCCAACGGAACTCGGCTTCTGTTAGTGCATTGGGCGCTGCTTGCGTTGCGCCGTTATCAACAAGTTTGACGTCCAACTCAGAGTCGGTATTGGCAAGTTCTTCTAATAATGCTGGCGCGATAGTCAAACGGTCACAACCTGCCAATTCAAGTATTTCACTGGTATTACGGAAACTGGCACCCATGACAACAGTTGGGTAGCCGTGGTCTTTGTAATAGTTGTAGATATTGGTTACTGAGATGACGCCTGGATCATTGGCACCGGTAAAATCTCCTTCGCTGTTGGCTTTGTACCAATCCAAAATGCGACCGACAAAGGGAGAGATCAAAAAGACACCCGCTTCCGCACAAGCTCTTGCTTGAGCAAATGAGAAAAGGAGTGTCAGATTACAGTTGATACCTTCTTTTTCCAATTGCTCAGCCGCTTTGATACCTTCCCAAGTGGACGCAATCTTAATTAAGATGCGGTCCTTGCTTATCCCTTCTTCTTCATACAAAGCGATCAATTTATGCGCTTTTGCGACGGTTGCTTCCGTGCTAAAAGACAGACGCGCATCCACTTCCGTGGAGATGCGTCCGGGGATGACGCCGACAATTTCTTTGCCGATCAATACTGCAAGTTTGTCTGCAGCATCAATAACTTGTTGGTCAGCATCGTTTGATTGTGCTTTTGCCCATGCAATCGAGGACTCTATCATTGAGGCATATTCAGGAATACCTGCTGCTTTCAATAACAATGATGGATTGGTGGTCGCATCGACTGGAGAATATTTTTTGATTGCTTCAATGTCACCGGTATCAGCAACAACAGTGGTAACGTTTTTCAATGCGGAGAGTAAATCAGCCATGGTAATCCTTAAAATCGATTAGCTTGATAGAATTTATCCTTTAGAATAAATCAATATGATGTTCCATAATCGAAAACGTCGATTAAGACGTAATACGATTATAGAGGAATTCAATATGCACAAGATTATCAATTTTTTTATCAAAAAACCATCTAAGCCAAAGCAAGTTTGTAAGTATTCAGATGACTGCTACTTGTATGGTAAACTAGCTCCGACCAATAAGGAGTGAATATGTTAGTTCTGTTATCCCCAGCTAAAAATTTAGATTATAAAACACCGGTTCCCGTAGCAGAGTACTCGCAGTTATCTTTGCGTGATGACACACAAGCTTTGGCGCAAGTCTGTAAAACCCTGACTCCGGCTGATTTATCTAAGTTGATGGGGATAAGCGATAAGCTCGCGATTCTCAATGCCGAGCGCTTTAATGATTTTGCCATGCCATTTGCTCCCGAAAATGCGCGTCAAGCTATGTATGCGTTTAACGGTGATGTGTACACAGGACTCGATGCGTATTCGTTGAGTGAGGAAGATGTTGCTTTTGCTCAGTCTCATTTGCGGATCCTATCGGGTTTGTACGGTGTGTTGAGACCACTTGATTTGATGCAACCGTATCGCCTGGAGATGGGCACATCTTTGGCTACCGAGCGCGGTAAAAACCTCTACGAATTCTGGGGCAACAAAATTACCGATGAGCTAAATGCAATGGGTTCAGAGGTTGTGGTCAATTTGGCTTCTAACGAGTATTTTAGCGCGGTCAAAACTAAAGAATTAGCGGGTCGTTTGATCACCCCAGTGTTCAAAGATGAAAAAAATGACAAAGTCAAAATCATCAGTTTCTACGCCAAAAAAGCACGTGGTCTGATGGCGCGTTGGATCATTGAACATCGCATCACAGACGTTGAATCATTATCGGGTTTTGATGTGGCGGGCTATCGTTTTGCACCAGAGCAAAGTGACGACACAACGTTAACATTTATCCGTTTGGAAAAGGACCGAGCGTAGTTTGGCGCTATGAGAGCATTTCCAGTAATGTGTTGTGTCAATGCACAAATAAAAAGGTACTATATTTTATCCTCTGTCAGCCTTTTTCGTTTTGATATAAAAATGATTAAGAACAACGATGAGTATTCCCACACTAACAACCAATATGACTTCTTCAAAGGTATTGAGTTTTAGTAGGTGAGAAATGAGCAGACTTGCTAATAAGCCCAAAAAAAATACCATCCATTTATTCATTTTAATTTCTTTTCCTGTTTAAAAATATATGGCCAGAAAGTTATCTACCATAAATGAGATAATACTTAATATAATAGGTTAAACTGTTCTCGATTGTTCAAAAAATATTGGTTGCTTGCAGAATGGTCTTGTTCCGAGAACGCAATGACATGGTTTTTAAAGCTATCAATTGAAACATCCAAAACTTTACCTGCCCCATAGCCTACTAAAAAACTGAGTAAAGCATTGCCGCCCGCGACAGTCTGAGTTTCTGTATTTGACAAAATTTTCATTGTTTTAACTATTGGTTCGTTTAAGGGAAAACAATCATATCTAAAGTTGAAATAAAAAGAACCTGTGAGAAAGTTCAGTTTTAATCAACATACATCTGTTGTTGAAACTCTAGCACTTCTGTTTGGCCACGGTCATTAATAGTAACCTTGAACCGATATGTTTCGCGGTCGCGGTAGGCGAGGGGAGCAAGGTAATAGACCGCATCGCCATCGACGACGCGTTTAAATTTGAGTTCCTTGCTGGTACCTATAAGGTTTCGAGCAGTGCCTTCAACATCTGGCATCTGCGCTTCTTTGGTGTCTTTATCTAAGACTGAGATATTCACCACGGCATTGAACTTAGAACGGACCAAACCATTGGCTTTGGCAATTTCGGGTGTCAAAAACGTAGAAGGGAACACAATGTAGTGAACATCCCAAGGGCCCAAAGTTTGTTTGATTTCAGCGTGTGCCGACAAACAAAATAACCCAATCAGTAAGAAGCTAAACAGTTTACGCATATCAACACCCCAGTAATTTTTAACAATGCACCGAATCTTTAAAATGCACCAATGTATTGTGATAGTAACAACTTCACAAATTGTAATGCGATAATAGCAACCAAAACGGACAAATCTAATCCGCCAATCGGTGGTATTATTTTACGAATAGGGCGTAAAAACGGTTCAGTGAGTTGCGCGATGACCAGTTCAATCGGGTTCTGTCCTTGTGATACCCAACTCAATAATGCACGAATAATTAACATCCAAAACATCAAGTTGAATACTTCCTTAACCACTTCAATGAAGCCAACAATGACTAAGCTTACAGGGTCAATAGACAATCCTCGCACCAACGCGACTATCACAAATATTTTCAAGCAGGCGATGAGTAACGCAAAAACAAACGTCGCTGTATCGAATTTACCTATTGCAGGGATAAAACGGCGTAGCGGTCCGACAACGGGTTGAGTCATCTTAACCACAAATTGAGAAAATGGATTATAAAAATCCGCACGCACCAGCTGTAACCATAAACGTAAAATCACGACCATCAAATACAGGCCAAATAGGGTTTCAACTAAAAAATGAGAAGCAGTCATGAGGTTCCTTAAATCAATGTTTGCATTTCTTCAGCGCGGTCAACTGCCGCTTGCATTGCATTACCTACGATAGCAGTTAGCCCAGCATTTTGAAAGGACTCGATCGCCTTGGCCGTTGTGCCACCTTTGGACGTGACGTTCGCTCGCAGTTCACTAAAAGGCGTATCGGCATGTTGCAGTAACATTTGACCCGCACCGGCCAGTGTTTGTGCCACGAGTAATTTGGCATCGTCTTTGGAGAAACCTAAGCTCTCAGCTTTTGCCTGCATGGCTTCTGCAAACAAGAAAAGATAGGCTGGTGCAGACCCCGCAGCAGCGATAACCGAATTGATCATTGCTTCGTCTCGTACCCACAAAGTTTCGCCGACTTGATTGAGACAGTATTCGGCCAAATCACACAACACCTTATCTGTATTCACATTGGCATACAATCCGGTCATCCCCATGCCCACACTCGATGGCGTATTCGGCATGGTTCTCACAATATCACACGATGTCCCGAGCATTTCTTGAATACGCGCAACAGTAACGCCAGCGGCGATGGAAATATACTTTTTGGACTGTCTAGATGACACAGGTAAAGCGTTTATGACGTCACTTAACATCTGCGGCTTGACCGCCAAGACGATGTAATCGGCAAATGTCATTGCGTCATGATTATCGGTACTGACGTTAATCCCCAACTGGTCTTTTAGCCTGATTAATTTTGCCTCAGAGCGATTGGTGAGTAATATTTTATCAGGACTGTAACCTGCTTTAACCATACCAGTGACGATGGCACTGGTCATATTGCCTGCGCCAATAAAGGCAATGTTGGCATGAATTGTCATTGAGGTTCCTTAATTATTTTGTTTTAGGGGTGCGTGCACCAAAAATATCAGTACCGACTCTTACCATGGTCGAACCATGTGCTATAGCAGGTGCTAAATCAGCGCTCATTCCAACCGATAAGGTATCCATACTAGGGTACTTTTGTTTCAGTTGGTCAAACAGAGAATGTAAGTTTGACAATGTTTGCGCCTGCTCAATTGGGTCAGGTTGTGCTTTTGGTATGGCCATCAAGCCACGCAATAATAAGCGAGGTTGGGTCTGGATGAAATCCGCTAAAGGTGCAATGTCATCAGACAAAACACCTGACTTGGTTGGCTCGTTATCAATATTGACTTGGATGCAGACGTTTAACGGTGGCAAATTCTCGGGCCGTTGTTCATTGAGTCTGCGAGCGATTTTTTGACGATCAATAGTGTGACACCATGCAAATTCTTTACTTATTAATGCACTCTTATTTGACTGAATTGGACCGATAAAATGCCACGTTAGGTCAGATAAATGTTGCAAGGATTGCACTTTATCAACGCCCTCTTGTACATAGTTTTCCCCAAAATGGCGCTGACCTGCTTCATACGCAAGTTCGATATCAGATACCGGTTTGGTTTTGCTGACGGCTAATAATTGAATAGTGGCAGGGTCGCGTTGTGCTGCCTCTGCGGCCTCAATAATGCGCTGCTGAATCTGGTCTAACTTTGCTGCAATGTGGTTAGTCATAATTTAATAGAATATAAGGTTATTTATGGATATTACCGAATTACTTGCCTTTAGTGTTAAGAATAACGCATCGGACCTGCATTTGTCAGCAGGGCAGCCTCCAATGAACCGCGTCGATGGTGAAATGCGTCGCCTCAATGTGCCCGCTCTTGACCATAAAGTGGTACAGGCTCTTATTTACGAGGTAATGAATGACCAGCAACGCTGCGAATTCGAAGAAAATTTCGAAGTTGATTTCTCCTTTGAAGTCAAAGGATTAGCTCGTTTTAGGGTCAATGTATTTGGTCAAAACCGAGGTTGTGCCGCCGTTTTACGAACCATACCGAGTAAAGTCTTAACTCTGGATGAAATCGGTGCACCAAATATTTTTAGAGATATTATTGACCAACCGACAGGAATTGTTTTGGTCACAGGAGCAACAGGCTCAGGTAAATCCACCACCCTTGCGGCGATGATCGATCACATTAATACCCACAAGCGCGAGCATATATTGACCATTGAAGATCCGATTGAATTTGTGCATGACAACAAACTATGTTTGATCAATCAGCGCGAAGTGCATCGTGATACCAAATCGTTTTCTAACGCATTGCGTTCAGCATTACGTGAAGATCCAGATGTGATTTTGGTTGGTGAGTTACGTGACCTAGAAACGATTCGCTTGGCCATATCCGCAGCAGAAACTGGGCATCTTGTGTTTGGCACCTTGCACACCAACTCCGCACCCAAAACCATAGATAGAATTATTGATGTATTTCCGGCAGAAGAAAAATCGATGGTGCGCTCTATGCTTTCGGAAAGTTTACGCGCGGTGATTTCACAAAACCTGTTAAAACGCCAAGGGGGAGGCAGGGTTGCTGCACACGAAATCATGCTAGGCGTACCTGCGATCCGCAATTTGATTCGCGAAGATAAAGTACCGCAGATGTACTCAGTCATGCAAACGGGGCAAGGACATGGTATGCAAACGATGGCTCAATGTGTACAGCGTCTTGTGGCACAAGGTTTAGTCTCCTCGACTGATGCTCAGGAAGTCTTTTCAGACGGTAAAAATTCAGTGAATTTCTAGGAGGCACCATGCGGATTCACCTAACGACTTGCGTTTGATGATAAAACTTGAAGAAACCTCGCCTACTGGGTTAGGCTCTCTATCAAATGTTTTGTTTGATATGGATTAATGCAAAAATTTTACGCTTCTTTTGACCCGATAGCGGTGCATCAAGTCATGCAAATGTTGCAAGACGCTGGTATTCCGGTCTTACTTAAAAACGACTTTATTCAAGGTGCCATTGGTGAAATCCCTGCGGTAGATAACGACATCGAGGTGTGGTTGGTCGATGATGAATGGCGCTCCCGCGCCGATGCCTTACTCGCGCAGTGGGAGGCCGACCGAGATGTTCAAGGATATGCGTGGGTGTGTACAGAGTGCGGCGAGGACAATGAGGCAGAGTTTGGCGTGTGTTGGTCCTGTCAAGCTTCTAGGCCATAGACGAAACTCCGCTATTCAGGCATACCTTGCTCAAGCCAATTTTCAAAAATCACACAGGCTGATACGCTATCTACTTTACCTTTGGATAGTTTTTTATACCCGCCCAATTCAAACAAGCGCGCTTTTGCATCCGTAGTGGTCAGTCGTTCATCAATCATAGTGACTTGAGTGCGGCATTGATTAGCCAGGCGATTGCCAAATTTTCGAGCGCGTAACGTCATCTCTTGCTCAGTGCCATCCATATTATATGGGATCCCTACAATACACCGCTCTGGCAGCCATTCACGATGCAGTGCTTTGACTTGTTCCCAATCAGGTATACCGTCTCTTGCTGGAATCGCTTCGAGCGGTTGAGCGGTTTCGGTAACGAGTTGCCCGACAGCGACACCGATACTTTTGGTGCCAAAGTCAAAGCACAAATAGGTACTCATGCATGACCTGCGCTTTCAGATAGTTGCCAAGGTTCAATTCCTAGAGCTTTTACTGCACTTTCCCAACGCAGATGCAAAGGCGTGTCAAAAACCAACTCTCGCGAAGCGGGAATAGTGAGCCAGGCATTATCTTGAATTTCTTGGTCGAGTTGCTCAGGACTCCAGCCGGCATAACCAAGTGCGATAATTTGTCGCTCTGGTCCTAAGTCGTTGCCCAATGCCCCTAAAATATCTTTGGATGTTGTGACCATAAAGTCATCACATAGCTGCAAACTACTTTCCCAACAGTGTTGTGGGGAATGTAAGATAAACCCGCGTTCTGGGGAAACTGGCCCGCCCTTGACGATGATTTGATCTTTTTTGGTCTCATCGACCTGAGCGTCGGGTACGGCTTGTGCTAATAGTTCTTCTAAGCGCATATTGATTGGAATATTGATCACAATGCCCATTGCCCCCTCTGTATTGTGCTCGCAGACATAGATCACACTGCGTTTAAAATACGCATCGGTGAGACTCGGCATCGCAATTAACAGATGATTAGCAAAAGACATATCTACTCCTTATATTAATTACATCGAGCTTCAATTGCCGCAAAAAGTTTTGCGCAGATATTGATATCATAGGTTGCTTCCAGTTCGCGCACACAGGTTGGTGAGGTAATATTAATTTCGGTTACGCGATCACCAATGACATCTAAGCCAACAAACAAGATATTATGCGCTTTTAACATCGGCGCAATTGTTTCTGCTAGTGCTCGGTCTGAGTCACTAATAGGCTGTGGTCGTCCCACGCCACCGGCAGCTAAATTACCTCTGGTCTCTGTCCCTTGCGGTAAACGAGCTAGACAATAAGGCATGACTTCACCATCGACAATCAATACGCGTTTATCACCGTCTTTAATTGCCGGCAGATAACGCTGAAACATCGCTAATCGAGACCCATTTTCAGTGAGCGTTTCAATCACAACACCTAAGTTATTGGCGTCGTCTTTGATGCGAAATATACCGACGCCGCCCATACCATCTAGTGGTTTGCAGATGATATCTTTGTGTTCAGCGTGAAACGCTTTAATTTGCTCTTTGTCACGGGTGACAAGGGTTGGAGGAATCAGTTCTGGAAAATAGGAAGTAAAGAGCTTTTCATTAAAATTGCGTAAGGCTTGGCTGTGATTGACGACTAATACGCCATGCGCTTCGGCCAGTGCAAAAATCTGAGTAGTAAAGACAAATTGGTCATCCACCGGTGGATCTTTGCGCATCAAAATTGCATCAAATTCGGTGAGTGCCATTTTGTTTGCTTCACTTAACGAGTAATAATTCTCTGCACCATCGGTCAGTTTTAGAATACAGGCTTGTGCATAAGGTTGACCTTGCAGGATGGATAAGTCCTTTTGTTCTGCATAATACAAGGTATGACCACGGCGAATTGCTTCTAAGCCCAAAGCAAAAGAGGTGTCTTTATAGGGGGTAATGTTGGCGATAGGATCCATTACCATTAAAATATTCAGACTCATAACAAATCTCCAAATTGTGCCTGAAGCACAGATAATACGGTAAGCGCAGCGGTTTCAGTACGTAAAACCCTAGGTCCCATTTTGATATGGGTAAAACCAGCTTCACCTGCTTGATAAATTTCAGCATCACTTAATCCGCCTTCGGGGCCAATCAGAATTCTGGCACCTTGACTGCGAATGGGCAGTGCCGGCAGAGCTTGCTCCGCATCAGGATGCAACAATAACCGTACTTGCTGTGTTGGTTGTTTTAACCATTGAGCTAGAGTGATGGGTGGATGTAAGGTCGGCAACTGGTTGCGTCCCGACTGCTCACAGGCACTGGCGATGATTTTGAGCCATTGTTGAGATTTCTTCTCCCATCGTTCCGTATTCAGTTTGACATTACAGCGCTCAGTGATGATGGGGGTAATGTCAGTGACGCCAAGTTCGGTTGCTTTTTGCAAAACGAAGTCCATGCGGTCGCCTTTGGCGATGCCTTGGCCCAAATGCAATGACAAAGGAGACTCGCAACTTAATGCAAGTTTAGCATTAACTAAGACTTCAACACTGCGTTTTTGGACAACGACTAACTCTCCAGCATATTCGTTGCCATCACCATTAAATAGGACCACAGGCTCGCCTTCTCGTAACCGTAAAACATTATGAATATAATGGGCTGTTTCGGCGGGCAATTGACAAGTCGAATCAACACTTAACGTGTCAGGGACAAAAAAACGAGATATTCTCATAAATGCAAGATGCCATTAATTTTTGTGTAATGATACCTAACCCATGCCCAGTAAAATAGTACTGTATTTAATTTTTTGTGCGGTAACGTTGGACTTTTTGACTCAGGGATTTATCAGTTGATGAAAAACTCGTGACTGGAGGGGATTATGTGTGTTTTGCCAGCATGAGGTGAAAATTTTTCTAAGTTTTTCATAAGTCCTTATTTGCATAATAACTTTTTCAGTCTATTGTATGAAATAGAATACCTCTAACATGTAAGGGATAAGGACAAGTGTTACATTCCACCCAAAATTTTATTCAAGACGCATCGTCAGAATCAGAAACGGCTACAACTGATGTCAGCGAACAAATAGCATCTGCAACAGACGTTGTGGCAAATTTCAATGTGCAAAATTTCGTAGATACTTATGCTTTGCCCTGGGGCATTAATATTGTTTTAGCGATTATAATTTATATTATTGGTAAAATGGTCGTGGGTATTTTGGTCAATGTATTTGGCAAAATCATGGCCAAATCCAAATATGACGATATGTTAGTGGACTTTTTGAAGTCGATTGTTAAAGCGGTACTCATGCTGTTTGTGATTGTTGCGTCTTTGGATCAGTTAGGCGTAGATACGACTTCATTGGTGGCGATTTTAGGTGCTGCTGGTTTGGCTATCGGTTTATCGTTACAAGGTTCACTGCAAAATTTTGCAGCAGGTGTCATGTTATTAGTGTTCCGTCCGTTCAAATCGGGTGATTTTGTCGATGCCGGTGGCGTTGCCGGTTCCGTTGTGAGTATTGGGATTTTCTCCACCATTATGAATACGCCAGATAACAAAGAAATCATTGTGCCAAACGGAGCGATTTACGGCGGTAACATCACTAACTTCTCCGCCAAACCGACTCGTCGAGTGGATATGACATTCGGTATCGGTTATGACGATGATTTGAAAAAAGCCAAAGCGGTGCTTGAAGAAATGCTCAATGCTGACGAGCGAGTCTTAAAAGACCCCAAATATACTGTGGCCGTTGCGTCGTTAGGTGACAGTTCGGTCAATATTGTCGTTCGTCCATGGGTCAAATCCAGCGATTATTGGGGCTTGCAATTTGATTTTACAGAGGCAGTCAAACTGCGCTTTGATCAAGAGGGCATCAGCATCCCGTATCCGCAAATGGATGTGCATCTAAACAAATCAGAATAATAACTGCAACTAGCAGTTATTATTTTTAATTTGTCCAGCATATTGCTTTATCACTTTAGGGATTGCATTGTGTAAATCCCTAATTCTAGTCTCTGCACTTGGATGGGTCGAAAGTAGCTCGGGAGGCACTTTTTGGCCGTCTTTGGCCGCGATCATATTTTGCCATAGTTCCACTGCAGCATAAGGGTTATAGCCAGCTTGCACCATTAATTCTAAGCCAATTAAATCTGCCTCTGATTCATGCGTGCGAGAGTAGGGAAGATTCACACCAACTTGCGTCCCTAAGCCGAGAATACTCATGTAAGTTTGTTGTTCCGCAACACTCACTTCATTGGCTTCCATGGCCACTTGAGTACCCAGTAAAAACGCTTGTGTCCCTAGTTGAATGGAGGCGCGTTCTGAGGCGTGTTGTGCAATAACGTGGCCGATTTCATGGCCAATGATCGCAGCAAGTTGGTCGGGAGTTTGCGCAACATTTAAGATCCCTGTATACACTCCAATTTTGCCACCTGGCACCGCAAAAGCATTAATTTGTTCATCATCAAATACAACTACTTCCCAGTTTTGTGTAGAGTATTTTGCATCGACAACAGGCGTGAGAGAATCTACCACACACTGAACCAGTTGGTTAGTAGCAGGGTTAGTGCTAGTGGGTACTTTTTGTTTTAATGCGGTGAACGCTGCAACCCCCTGCTTATCTAAAGTATTCCCAAATAAATTGAGTTGCGAACGACCAGTTGGAGAGGTTGTGCACCCAGTTATCAGGTATAAAGATAAAACGACACAAGAGATAGAGGCTAATAACCGCATAAATCATCCTTTAACTTATGAATGGAAATTGTTTCTCTTGTATCGTCTGTTATTTGCGTAGATTAAGCAAGTTTATAATACGCTTTTCAGTAAATCCGCTTTATCGGTCTTTTCCCAAGGATACGCTTCATTACCAAAGTGTCCGTAAGCCGCAGTTGGCAAGTAGATAGGACGTTCTAAATCAAGCATTTCAATCAGACCATACGGACGCAAATCAAAATGTTCACGCACCAACTGTGTGATAACGTCATCAGCTACCTTACCGGTCCCAAATGTATCGACGCTAATTGACGTTGGTTCCACCACGCCGATGGCGTAAGAAACTTGGATTTCACATTTATCAGCAAGACCGGCTGCAACAATGTTCTTAGCCACGTATCGTCCAGCATAAGCCGCACTGCGGTCGACTTTGGAAGGATCTTTCCCAGAGAACGCACCACCACCGTGACGCGCCATACCCCCGTAGGTATCGACGATAATTTTGCGTCCAGTCAAACCGCAATCGCCCATTGGGCCACCGATCACAAAACGGCCAGTAGGATTAATATGAAACAGAGTATCAGGTTTAATCCATTCAGCAGGTAGAATCGGCTTGATGATTTCTTCCATTACGGCTTCGCGTAAGTCAGCTGTAGTGATTGAATCACAATGTTGAGTCGATAAAACCACAGCATTAATGCCAACAGGTTTACCGTCTTCATAGGCCAAAGTGACTTGTGATTTGGCATCAGGGCGTAACCATGGTAGCTGTCCAGACTTGCGAACCTCAGCTTGGCGTTTAACCAATTTGTGTGAATACATGATCGCAGCTGGCATCAATTCAGGCGTTTCATTACAAGCAAAACCGAACATAAGCCCTTGGTCGCCTGCACCTTGTTCTGCTCGCTCACCACGGTCGACACCTTGGTTAATATCGGATGACTGTTTACCAATTGCGTTTAACACCGCACATGAGTCTGCATCAAAGCCCATTTCAGAGTTGACGTAGCCGATGTCGCGGACGGTATCTCGAGCGATTTTTTCAATATCGACCCAAGCGTGAGTATTAATTTCACCTCCGACTAAGACCATCCCGGTTTTGACAAATGTCTCGCAGGCAACACGTGCAGTAGGATCTTCTGCAAGGATCGCATCTAATACCGCATCAGAGATTTGATCGGCAATCTTATCCGGATGGCCTTCTGAAACAGATTCTGACGTAAATAAATGTTGTGCCATGATTTGGACTACACCTTAATAAAGTTAAAATTTTATAGTTATGCTTATAAACCAATCTAGTTTAACAGTTTTTCCATCTAGACGTCTATATGTCTATTTGTATTACTTTTATACGCGTCATCCTTCTCTTCAGTTCATACTCTTTAATATATTGGTCTGAAAAGTAAGCTTTTTTCCTCTGACCACTCGAATAGACGTTGCACTTGTGCAAAGGGTAAGGGAAAATGCATGCAATTTTTGAAAGATTAAGTTCAACTTTAGTCAATCGACCAGATGCAACACCTCAGGAGTGATATTTAATGTCTTCACCGCAACAACTCGCCAATGCAATCCGTGCTTTGAGTATGGACGCCGTTCAACAAGCCAACTCAGGTCACCCCGGTGCTCCGATGGGTATGGCGGATATTGCACAAGTCTTATGGTGTGATTTTTTATCCCATAATCCTGCAGACCCAGCTTGGACGAATCGCGATCGCTTTATCTTATCCAATGGCCACGGTTCGATGTTGCTCTATTCCTTATTGCATTTGTCTGGATATGCTTTGCCGATTGAAGAATTAAAAAACTTCCGTCAATTGCACTCTAAAACCCCAGGGCACCCAGAATATGGCTACGCTCCAGGTGTCGAAACAACCACTGGGCCACTAGGACAAGGAATTACCAATGCGGTAGGCATGGCGATTGCTGAGAAAACCCTAGCGGCGCAATTTAACCGTCCAGAATATAGTATTGTTGACCATTACACTTATGCGTTTTTAGGTGATGGCTGTTTGATGGAAGGAATTTCTCACGAAGCTTGCTCACTAGCAGGTACCCTAGGTCTTGGTAAGCTTATCGCGTTTTGGGATGACAACGGTATCTCAATCGATGGTGAGGTGGAAGGCTGGTTCTCCGATGACACCGTTAAGCGTTTTGAATCTTATGGTTGGCAAGTCATTGCGGATGTTGATGGTCATGATCCGGCACAAGTTGCAAGTGCAATCAGAACGGCACAAGCTGAAAGCCAAAAACCAACTCTTATCTGTTGCAAAACCATCATTGGTTTTGGTGCACCAAACAAAGAAGGTACTGAATCTTGTCATGGCGCGCCGCTCGGTGCAGAAGAAATCGCAGCCGCGCGTGCTAAGCTAGGATGGGAGCATGATGCGTTTGTCGTACCTGATGAGATTTATGCTGGCTGGGATGGCAAAGTTAAAGGCGCCAAAGCGCAACAAGCATGGGAAGAGCTCTTTGCTGCCTATGCTGAAACCTATCCTGCACTAGCCGTTGAATACAATAGACGAATGAATAATGTCTTGCCGGATAACTGGGCTAAAGCGTCACAGCAATACATTGAAGAATTACAAGCAAACCCAGCTAATGTAGCAACCCGAAAAGCATCACAAAATGCCCTAAATGCCTATGGTCCGTTATTGCCTGAATTGTTAGGTGGTTCAGCCGATCTAGCCGGATCAAATTTGACTTTATGGTCTGGCTCTAAGGGTCTTACGGCCGATGATGCATCGGGTAACTACGTCTACTACGGTGTACGTGAATTTGGTATGTCAGCGATGATGAACGGCATTGCTTTGCACGGCGGTTTTAAAGCGTATGGCGCGACCTTCTTGATGTTTATGGAATACGCTCGTAACGCGGTTCGCATGGCGGCATTAATGAAACAACCGGTGATCTTTGTTTACACACATGACTCAATTGGTCTTGGTGAAGATGGACCAACACACCAACCGGTCGAGCAGCTTGTGGCATTGCGTTCTACTCCGAATCTAGACAACTGGCGTCCATGTGACCAAGTCGAAAGTGCCGTCGCTTGGCAGGCCGCAATTGAAAGAACAGATGGCCCAACAACACTGATCTTTACTCGTCAAGGTTGTGCACAGCAGCCGCGTTCTGCAGAGCAAGTCAAAGCGATTCGTCGCGGGGGGTATGTCTTGAAAGATTGCTCTGGTACACCTGAGATCATTTTGATCGCAACGGGTTCTGAAGTGGAACTCGCTACAGATGCCGCGGCACAATTAACTGAACAAGGCAAAGCTGTGCGGGTTGTTTCAATGCCATCAACTGATGTATTCGATGCTCAATCAGCTGAATATAAAGAATCGGTATTACCTGCAGCAGTAACCAAACGTGTTGCTGTTGAAGCTTTAGCCAAAGATAGCTGGTACAAATACGTTGGTCTGAACGGTGCAATCATCGGGATGGACACATTTGGCGAATCAGCCCCGGCAGGCGAATTATTCAAACACTTTGGCATTACAGTGGATGCAGTTGTAGCCGCCGCCAATAATTTGTAATTCTAATGCTTAAAGTCGCAATAAATGGGTTTGGCCGGATCGGGCGCAATATATTACGCGCCCTATACGAATCTGGCCGTCACCAAGCCATCAAGGTTGTTGCGATAAACGATGTTGCTGCGCCTGAGGGCATGGCGCATCTGTTACAATACGATACTGCGCACGGTCGTTTTGGGCTTCCTGTGCGCCTTGATACGACTCATTCCCCTGTATTATACGTAGGTACTGATGCAATAGCATTACTGCAAGAATCCCAAATATCTGCTTGTCCTTGGGGCGAGCTCGGTGTGGATGTTGTGTTAGAATGCACTGGTCTTTACGGTGAAGCTAGACACGCCAAGATGCACATACATCAAGGCGCTAAACGTGTATTGCTGTCAGAACCGGGATCACCCGACGTAGACAACACTATTATTTACGGCATTAACCACGATACTTTGTGTGTGGATGATGTGGTCGTATCGAATGGCTCTTGTACGACCAACTGTATTGTCCCCATTATCCAAGCATTGGATGAGGCGTTCGGTGTAGAAAGTGGTACCGTAACGACTATTCACTCATCAATGCATGACCAACAAGTCATTGATGCCTATCATCCTGATTTGCGCCGTACCAGAGCCGCGAGTCAATCCATCATTCCAGTTGATACGCGTCTCGCACAGGGGATTGAACGGATATTACCGAAGTTTGCGGGCAAATTTGAAGCGATTGCTGTGCGGGTTCCGACGATCAATGTCACCGCAATGGACCTGTCCGTTACGGTGGCTCAAGATGTAACGATTGCGCAGGTAAATCAAGTTTTTCAACAGGCCAAAATTGGCAAATTAGCCGGCATTCTCGACTATACAGAAGCCCCGCTTGTGTCGGTTGACTTTAATCATGACCCACACTCTTGTATCGTCGATGGCACACAAACTCGTGTCAGTCACGGCAAACTGATCAAAACCTTAGTCTGGTGTGACAACGAATGGGGGTTTGCTAACCGTATGTTGGATACGGCATTTTCTCTTTATCAATTTACCCAAAAGTGAAGGAAGTAACATGACTATCAAAGCGATGTCAGAATTGGATTTACAAGGCAAACGCGTCTTAATTCGTCAAGATCTTAACGTGCCCGTAAAAGACGGCGTAATTACCTCAGACGCGCGTTTACGCGCATCTCTACCTACGTTGAAACAAGCTTTAGAGGCCGGCGCAGCAGTATTAGTCATGTCCCATTTGGGACGACCCACTGAGGGAGAGTTTGCCAGCGAGTTTTCAATGCAACCTGTAGCGGATTATTTAACTGAAGCTTTAGGTCAATCAGTGAGTTTGCTAGCGGACTTAGATGCAGCAAGTGTTGCACCAGGTCAAGTCGCATTACTCGAAAATGTGCGCTTTAACCAAGGCGAAAAGAAAGACTCTGATGAGTTAGCTAAGCGTTATGCTGCGTTATGTGACGTATTTGTAATGGATGCATTCGGTACTGCACACCGCGCTCAAGCATCGACTCACGGCGTGGCCAAATTTGCTCCAGAAGTCTGTGCCGGACCACTGTTAAAAGCTGAACTGGATGCACTGGGTAAAGCATTAGATAACCCTGCGCGTCCATTGGTTGCCATTGTAGGTGGCTCGAAAGTATCCACTAAGTTAACGGTACTCGACAGTCTTGCAGGCAAAGTTGATCAACTTATTGTCGGTGGCGGTATTGCTAATACCTTTATTGCTGCAGAGGGAAACAATGTGGGGAAATCATTGTATGAAGCTGATCTCGTTGCCGAAGCACAACGCCTACAAGCCCAAGCAAATGCGGCGGGTGGCAAAATCCCAGTACCATCAGATGTGGTGACTGGACAAGCGTTTAGCGCCGATACGTTAGCTGAAACCAAGTCGGTATCAGAGGTCGCTGATTCGGATATGATCTTTGATATTGGTCCTGATACGGCTAATGAGTTATGTGAAATTTTGAAAAATGCCGGTACGATAGTTTGGAATGGTCCGGTTGGTGTTTTTGAACTTGCCCCTTTTGCTTCGGGTACCAAAGCGATAGCCGAAGCGATTGCAGAAAGTGATGCATTTAGTATCGCTGGTGGTGGTGATACCCTGGCTGCAGTAGATATGTTTGGCATTGCTGAAAAAGTGTCCTATATTTCTACTGGAGGCGGTGCGTTTTTAGAATTTCTAGAAGGTAAAACACTCCCGGCAGTAGCCATCTTAGACCGATAAGAATTGCTTTAAACAAACCGCTTCCACTTATCACAAAAATAATAATAAAAAACAGTGAAATGGAAGCGAATCTGTAACCCTACACCTCTTCACAAAAGAGGCCTACATCGGAGGTAGACGTTATGTCTTCAGTCCAATCTACTATGCTAGAGAAAGTACGCTCTGGCCGTGGTTTTATTGCAGCCCTTGATCAAAGTGGCGGCTCAACCCCTAAAGCTCTTGCTCTGTATGGTGTCGAAGCAGATGCCTACAGCAATGACGATGAAATGTTCACAAGAGTGCATGAAATGCGCACTCGTATTATCACCGATGCGTCTTTCAACGGTGAAAGAGTACTTGGGGCGATTTTATTTGAAAACACCCTAGACCGTGAAATCAGTGCCAAATCTTCTGCTAATTATCTCTGGGAAGAAAAAGGCGTTGTGCCTTTTTTGAAGGTTGATAAAGGTCTTGAAGAGGAAGCCAATGGCGTGCAATTAATGAAGCCAATGCCTGAATTGGACGCGTTACTTGCCAAAGCCAATGCGCAAAATGTCTTTGGCACCAAGATGCGCTCTGTGATCAAGTCAGCAAACGCTGATGGTATCAACGCAGTTGTTGCTCAACAGTTTAGTGTTGGCAAACAGATCATAGCTGCTGGTTTAGTCCCGATCATTGAACCTGAAGTGGACATCAATAGTGCGACCAAATCTGAATGTGAAGCGTTATTACAAGACGCGTTGATTGCGCAACTGGATAACTTAAACTCGGACCAACTTGTGATGTTGAAGCTCACCTTGCCTGAGACAGATGGTTTCTACCAAGCATGTGTTGACCATCCAAATGTGGTAAAGGTTGTCGCATTGTCTGGCGGGTATTCACGTGATGAAGCCAATGCGCGCTTGTCTCGTAACCCAGGCATGATCGCGAGTTTCTCTCGTGCGTTGACACAAGGCTTGAGTGCGCAACAAAGTGATGCCGAGTTCAACCAAACGTTAGACGCCGCAATTGCAGCGATCTATCAAGCATCGATTGCTTAAGATAGTTTTAAGTCTATGTTGATAAGGCGCAGCCAATGCGCCTCTCTATCAAGATCTGCACTGAATACAGGTTTATTTTTGAGCCAGCTTTTGGCAAACTTTAATTCGATGCGATTGCCCTCACACTTAATCTTATAGTTAGGCAATATACCGTCTTGTCTTTTTTGGTTTAATAACACACTCAGTCGCAAAAGTGTCAGCATTCGAATGACTTCATCAGAACTGTATTGCTCAAACGCGGGAAACAGCTCCAACTTAATTTTTTTGCGACAAGCCTTGACTAAAAGAGCGAGTAAGCCTTGCTCCTCTAGATTGAATCCGGGTAAATCAGAATGTTCAATAATGTACGCCGAATGACGATGATAGCCTCTTGAATTGATTGCAATGCCTGTCTCGTGTAATAAACACGCAAATCCGAGCATGTTTTTGAGCGCTTCACGGCGGCACAACCAATCGTGAGGTACTTGGCTTAACATATAATGGGTACTTTGCATGACCCGTTTGGCTTGTGCAACATCAACGGCATAGCGTTCGGTCAAAGCTTGTATAGTGCGTTCTCGAGTTTGTGACTGCCACAAATCAGATTGCATTTCATACATGACGCCTTCGCGTAACGCTGAACTTGCGAAACGCATCGACGTAATCGAAAAACTCTTAAATATCCCGATGAGAATAGCCAAACCAGCCGCATAGACAGATGCACGATCAGCGTTTGCATCACCCAAACTCAGCTGCTCATAATGGCCAGCTTGAATTGCCTCATCGCGCAGACGTTTCAGATCGATTAACGTAATTTTGGCAAATTCAGACTCTTGTTGAGAGGTGATTTGCAGCAAAATGTTTTTGATGGTACCCGAGGTGCCTATACAGGTGTCCCAACCTATGTAGGAATAATGGTTTACAATCAGACTCAGGGTTTGTCTCGCCGCAGTAATCGCTTGCTTAAATCGGGTTTTATTGATTTTCCCATCAGGAAAAAAACGTTTGTTAAAGGACACACAGCCCATTTGCGTACTACGACATACTAAAGGTTGAAAACCATTACCAATGATGAATTCTGTTGACCCTCCACCGATGTCGATGACAAAACGTCTGCCCTCATCGTGTTCAGTATGCGCCACACCTGAATAAATTAAGCGAGCTTCTTCAATGCCAGAAATCACTTCTATAGGGTAAGGTAATATACGCTTGGCTCGCGAGATAAACTCGTGTGTGTTACGCGCTTTGCGCAAGGTATACGTGGCCACAATACGCACTTGTTCAGGCTTGAACCCTTGCAGACTTTCGCGCATGACTTTAAGGCCATCTAGGCCTCGTTCAATCGCTTCTTGAGACAAAAAGCCCTCATCATCTAACCCATCAGCCAGATGGACGCGTTGTTTGATGCGATGCACAATTTGCAAAGAGCCTGACACGATGCGTGTGATAACAAGATGAAAGCTGTTCGAGCCCAAATCTAAGGCAGCAATGTGTGGATACTGCGCTTCGTTGAGCTCTTGGACAATGTCTTCAGGTAACGCCAAGGTTAATCTGCCGTCTGAATATTTTCTTGATAATACGGTAATTCTTCTAGCGCTTGCAAGTACTTGTAAGTCTCGAGTTGTGATTGTAACAAACGGCGATTCCCGCGTTTTACATAGGCATTGGTTTGTTCAGCGTCAATCACACGCGCTTTTAGCGTATCTCTAAAATGCAATTCAATCATATCCGTAATTTGCTGGCGTAGGCGCTCTGAGTAAATAGGGCAACCGACTTCGATGCGTTTTTCCAAATTACGAGTCATCCAGTCCGCAGAAGATATGAATACTTTTTTATCCCCGCCGCCTTCAAAAATCATTACTCGAGGATGTTCTAAAAAGCGGTCGACGATACTGATAACAGAAATGTTTTCGCTTAAACCGGGCACCCCTGGGCGCAATGCACACATACCACGAATGATCATTCTAATTTTGACACCCGCTTGAGACGCGCGGTACAAGTCATCAATTAACTCATAATCGACCAAGTTATTGATTTTTAATGTAATACCAGAGGGTAATCCTTGATTTAAATTTTGAATTTCTTGACGGATTAGGGACTGAATTTTGGTTCGCGTATTAATCGGAGAAACTTGCAAGTGTTGGAATTTCACATTGCGATACGGGTTGATAATAAAATCAAATACCTGCAAAGCCTCTTGGGCTAAGTCTTGGTTTTTGGTAAACAACGCATAATCGGTGTAAATTTTGGCGGTTTTTTCGTTGAAGTTACCTGTGCCAAAGTGTGCATAGTGCTGTTTAACCCCTCGCTCTTCGCGTGAAACTACACATAACTTGGAGTGGATCTTGATGTTGGGGTTACCGAACACCACTTTAATGCCGGCATCCTTCATTCGTTTAGACCATTCAATATTGGCTTCTTCATCAAAGCGAGCCCGAAGTTCTACGACAACCGTTACATTTTTGCCATTATCTACGGCATCAATCAAGGAGTTAATGACTCGAGATTGTGAAGCAAGTCGATATACATTGATATAAATGTGAGTCACTTTGCGATCAAATGCCGCCTGGCGTAAGAATTCGGTAAAGTGTAAAAAGCGATGATATGGGTAATACAAAAGCACATCATGATGGGTAATAGCATCAAAAACAGTATCAAAGTTGTTGAACTGTTGTGAGCTTATTGCTGGGAGTTTTGGGTGCTCTAGATATTGACGTCCGACATTTGGAAAACCAATAAAATCTCGGAAATTTCGATAATACCCAGCTTCTTGTAAGGTGTCCGATGATTTGATTTTGAGACGCTTTGCCAAATCTAGAATCATATACTCTGGCATGTTGAAGTCGTGTATGACTCGTACAGGCTCAGCGATCAGACGCTGCTTCATACTTTCCGACATTTTTTCAACATAACTTTCGTCGATTTCATCATTAATTGAGTATTCAGCGTCTCGGGTCAATTTGAATGAATAGGCTTCGATTTCGTCAAATGGCACAAAGCCTTTGAAAATCGTAGGCATCGACATTTTGACAATATCATCGAGTAAAATAATGCGTTTTTCTTTTTTGCTTTTAGTCGAAGGCAGCAAAATAAACCGAGATATTTCCTCGGTTGGCACTTGCACAACGGCGTATTTTGTTGCGCGTTCGGCTCTTTTCAACGCGACATAAAAATACAATGCATTGCCATTTAAACGTTGTGATAAGTCAACTTTGTTATGAACTAAGATAGGAGCGATGTGACGTAAAATCTTGTTAAAAAATAGAGACTCTATCCACTCGCGATGGAACGCCGATATCGTTTCGGTCTTCTCAAGGTGAATGTTGTAACGTTCTAAAGTGCGAATGATATCTTTATGAATTTTGTCAAATTGACGCGAGTACTTAAGCACTCGTGCTTGTACTTGCTCTAACAGTGCTCTTTTTTCTTCGGCCTCAACGCATAAGTCTTTCGATTCTGCAATCGAAATAGAGCGCTTTAACTCGGCTACACGAACACGGAAGAATTCGTCTAAGTTATTTGAATATATGCCTAGAAAACGCAAACGCTCAACAACTGGGTTGTTGGTATCTGAAGCTTCTTGCAGAACTCTCTCGTTAAATGCGAGCCAACTAAGTTCTTTTGGGTAATACATTGATAGATTGTCCATGACTCTTTTCATGCAGTGAAAACTTTATCCTTATACATTGATTATATTACAATTTTAAGAAAATTAATTCGTTATCTTTGTCGATTCTTGTGTCGTACTAGATGCTGGGGTAGACTTGTTAAAAAAAAACACTAACTACGTATGCATTTCCTCGGGTTCGCACAGCATCTATTTCGGTTTCGCAAGGCTAATGCGTTTTATTTTTTATCTGCATTTAGTGCATACGTCGTTGTTATCTCTTTTCTTATTCTAATTGCAACATTGGTCATTCGTTCATTTCCAGTAATTACTACCCCAAACTATGAACTCAAAGCCGAACCATTGGTAGCGATGGAACAACAGGACATAGATGCAACAGCGACAAACACCAATGGCAAAACAGGTCTAACACTCAAATACACAGCGGGTCAATTAGAATTATTTGATGCAAATACATTCGTGTCAGCAACTCCTTTTATCGAAGTTGCTGAGATATTTCCAAGTAACATACCATACGTATTTTACCTTGTTGTCGCTAGGGATAGAGAGCCTCAACAACTATTAAGAGTTCATTGGCAAGCAAATAAACCACTGCAATTCCTGCAGCTTTTTGATCTGAGTTATGAGCAAGCATTGGTTGCAGTCATTGAATCTGATATCCATAACATCGTTCATCTGTTACTACACAACAATGGCCTCACTGAGCTGGTCATGCTTAATTTGGTGACGGCTGAAGAGTTGACTCGGATAGAACTAGAAGGTGTTGGGGCATTACATTTGGCCGACCGTGATGCGATTCATTTGCGCATTCGCGATGAAATCACAACGGTTGCAGTACTTAATTTAGAAGCCAGTGTCACGTTTAAGGAATTATTTTTACCACACGCATTTCCCGGTTATGACAGTGCCACTATGGCTTGGCAAACCAATCCAGCTCAAGATTATCAATTGCGTAAATACAATATTATGCCGTTGTTAATTGGCAGTTTAAAAGCGGCAGCGCTTGCTCTTGTCGTCGCTATCCCTATTTCTCTAGGTGCAGCGGTATACGTTGGATTCTTAGCCAAAACCAGTGCCAGAATCTGGCTCAAACCCATGATTGAAGTGCTTGAGTCTATTCCCGCTGTCATTATAGGACTGATTGCAGCAACTGTTTTGTTTAATGTTGCGGCTGGGATATTGTGGAGTGTAGTGAGCGTCATTGTGTTCATGCCAATATACATGTGTGTCTGCGCGGTGCTATATCAGATTGCCAAACGCTCTAAATTTGAACATATATTTATTCGTTTTGAATTACTGATTGTGGTGTTGAGCTTACTCTGTTTTTTATGGTTATCGAGTGTTTTCGGGACTTGGTTCTCATCATTGGATGGGGTGCAAAGTGTGACGCCGAGTAATCAAATTATGCTTATCGTTGCACTGGGTTTGGGCGTAGGTATTGCACCGACTATTTTTTCTTTGGCAGAGGATGCAATAAACGGTGTGCCCAATGCAATGATCAAAGCGTCCTATGCACTTGGTGCTACGCGGGTGCAAACGTTGTTGCAAATTGTCTTATTTACGGCATTTCCAGGGCTAATGGCTGCCGTTATGCTCGGTTTTGGTCGTGCCTTTGGTGAAACTATGATTGTGCTGATGGTGTCCGGGAATACACCGATAGCGGATTGGGAAATATTTACCGGTCTGCGTGCGTTAACGGCAAATTTGGTAATTGAAATGCCGGAGGCAAATTCGCAAAATAGCCATCTGGTTGTGTTGTTTTTTACGGCATTGATGCTGTTCTTATTCACCTTTGTACTCAATTGTTTTGCTGAGTGGTTGCGCCGACTCAATCAACAGGCTCGAGGTGGGCAACGATGATGATGTCCGTGTCTTGGTTTAAACGCTTCTGCGCAGTCAACATTCCATTAGTGGCTACAGCATTGCTGACGGTTTCATTATTATCCATTCTGTTACTTGTTATCAGTAAGGGGATGACCCATTTTTCAGTCAAGCCGATTTACCAAGTATCTCATTCTAGTTTTGCTTCGCCGGTACTAGGCATGGTCCAAAACCATGGGGCTAAGGAAACAAATATATTTTGGTTTGACCCCATAGCGAAAGAGTTACAAAGCAGTCGATTGGCGCTTTCTGAGCCGCAAATCACGCTTCATCAACAAACCTTTGTACTAAAAACTCGAACAGGTAATTTGCTTTTTGCACAAGGTCTAATGTTAGGTGACCAACCATTTAGCAAGGAGGCTTGGCAAAGGCTTTTAGATGAGAATAACGCACTTACCGAACAAATTGAGCAGCTCAATACAATAATTTACCCATTAGAACTCCGGTTCGCTCAATATAGTGAGCAAAATATCCCTTTATCAGCACCCGTATTTGCACGTTTACAAGCTGAATTAGAAACCTTACACGAACAAAAAAGACATTTGCAAAAAAAGCAACAACAAAACCGCACGGTTATCCAATTTTCAGATGGGGCAACAGCTGATTTTCCAATATCAGAGATTGCATTGATTTGGCAGCCAAATGCGATGTCATTTGGCGAAAAAATGTGGTTCAGTATGGGGGAGTTTTGGCGTTTCATCACGAGTGATCATCAAGCAATAAGTGGTAGTGCAGGGATCTTTCCTGCTCTATTTGGTACGGTTCTGATGGTTTTTTTGATGACAGTGTTTGTTATGCCAATTGGCGTATTGACCGCTATTTATCTGCATGAGTATGCCCCTGATAATCATTTTGTATCAGGAATCCGGGTGATCATTATCAATCTTGCAGGGATCCCATCAATCGTATACGGAGTGTTCGGTTTGGGCTTGTTCATAATGGGGTTGGGGACGCAGATAGACCAAATTTTTTATGCGCAAAACTTGCCGAGCCCCACCTTTGGTACACCTGGTATTTTGTGGGCATCAATCACTATGGCGCTGTTGACTTTACCAACTGTGATTGTCGCAACAGAAGAAGGGTTACAACAAGTACCTCAAACTTTGCGCAATGGCGCACTTGCATTAGGCGCCACAAAATACGAGGCGATTCGTTTTAATGTCTTACCCATGGCCTCTCCAAATATCTTGACGGGCGCGATTTTATCTATTGCCCGTGCAGCCAGTGAAGTGGCCCCTCTTTTGCTGGTTGGTGCAGTGATTTACGCGCCGACGTTACCCGTTGACGACATTTTTCCCTACCTTCATCTTGAACGTCAATTTATGCATCTTGGCGTATTGATTTTTGATAGCGTCTTTCATTCTGCAAATACCTTTGACAGCCAATCAATGATGTTTGCGATTTGTTTACTTTTGATTATAGTGGTTCTAAGTTTGAATGTGCTGGCAGCTATTTTACGTGCCAAGTTGCGTCGCAGATATGAAAGGTATAGTTAAATGGTTAAGTTGTTTAAAAGTACAAAGCCTGCTCTCAAAAAGCTAAGCACCGAAGATATTTCTGTCGAAATAAGCGACTTGTGGGTTTATTTTGGCAAGAAAACGGTTTTGCGGGATATCTCCATGGTGATCCCTAAGAATCGCATTACCAGTTTTATCGGGCAAAGTGGATGCGGTAAAACGACTTTGATCAGTAGTATGAATCGCATGAATGATTTGAACAAAAACCACCGTTGCACCGGAAGCATCACCATTGATGGGCAAAATATACACAGCAAAAACATTCATGTTGCCAAACTGAGAACTCAGGTAGGTATGGTCTTCCAGACGCCGAATCCATTCCCAATGTCTATTTATGATAACGTTGCGTTTGGATTGCGCTTGCAAAAACAAATTCCTCGACGTCAACTTGATGAAGCCGTAGAGAAAGCGTTACAGAGTGCAGTATTGTGGGATGAGGTTAAGGATCAGTTATTTGCTTCAGCCTCTATTTTGTCAGGTGGTCAACAACAAAGGCTAATGATTGCGCGTGCATTGGCATTAAAACCAAAGATTTTATTGTTAGATGAACCCACTTCAGCATTAGATCCTCTAGCTACCTTACATATTGAAGAATTGATGCAAACCCTTAAAAAAAATACCACTATTGTCATGATCACGCATAATATGCAGCAAGCTGCTCGGTTATCTGATTACACTGCGTTTTTCCATCAGGGGGAGTTGGTTGAATACGCAGATTCAGATAAGCTTTTTACTCAGCCTAAACACAAGCAAACGGAAGATTATATTACGGGGCGCTATGGCTAATTTTTCAAATAATACGCGTTTTAATTCACACATATCGCGAACGTTTAATCGTGAACTTGAAGATTTGCGCAATGCTGTGCTGGTCATGGGAGGCGAAATTGAGGTGCAATACCAAGATGCCTTAGAGGCATTGTTGCAGCACGATATCAAACTCGCCGAAAAAGTCATCTTAAATGACGTTAAAATTAACGCAATGGAAGTTGAAATCGACAGTGAATGTTTGCGTATTTTGGCTATCAGAAACCCGACTGCGAGTGATTTGAGATTAGTGATGACGGTCTCAAAAATGGTAATAGAATTGGAAAGAATGGGTGATGAAATAGAAAAAATAGCCCAATTTGTTAATTCAACCGAATTTGTTTACAGCGACGAACTTAAGTTGGGTATCACACATATGGCGCAAGATGTGCAGACTATCCTACGTGATACATTTAATGCGTTTGCTAGGCAAGATCTCAAAACCACCATGAAAATATTTGCTCTAGAGCGTTTGATCGATGAAAAATACAACGAGCTGCGCTTACAACTTGAGCAAGAAATACAACAAAATGTCCAGCATATTCATTATTGGCTCGATGTTAATACGCTCATTCGCTCTTTTGAACGCATTGCTGACCGTTGTATAAACCTTTGTGAATACTTAGTTTATTTAGCTGGTGGAAAAGATTTGCGGCATAATAGTGGCAAAAAAATTCAGAAAAAAATCCAAGCACTGATTAAGTCATAAAAGTTTAACTTAAGTTTTTCGTACATAAACTATAATAGAACAAAATTTTTGTGTATCATCCGCACTTTATCTGACTTGTCCCGACGAAAGGCTGAGCTGTGACAATTTTAGAAACCTATGGTTTATTACTCATCTTACTAGCTGCTGGCGTGGGCTTTCTCATGGCTTGGGGCATAGGAGCAAATGACGTTGCCAATGCCATGGGCACATCGGTAGGCTCAAAAGCTTTAACTCTAAAACAAGCCGTACTCATTGCTATGGTGTTTGAATTTGCAGGTGCCTATCTAGCTGGTGGAGAAGTCACCTCCACTATCCGTAAAGGCATCATTGATACGGCCTATTTCGTCGACATACCACATTACCTTGTATTAGGTATGATCTCTGCTCTCTTATCTGCGGGTATTTGGTTGGCCGTGGCGTCGTATTATGGCTGGCCGGTGTCGACGACCCATTCTATTATTGGTGCTATTATCGGTTTTACTGCCGTTGGAGTCAGTGCAGACGCTGTTGCATGGGGAAAAGTAGGTGGTATTGTCGGGAGCTGGGTTATCACGCCAGCTATTTCAGGTGTGATTGCCTATTTACTGTATATCAGTGCCAAACGTATTATCTTTGATGCCGTGGATCCAATCGCTGCGGCAAAGCGATTTGTCCCGATTTACATGGCGTTAGCTGGCTTTATGATGTCGTTGGTTACCATTAAAAAAGGGCTGAAGCACGTTGGTTTAGGGCTTGATACCGTGACTGGTTACACTATGGCAGTGGTCATAGGAATAGGTGTCGCTATCATTGGGAAATACGCAATATCTCGTATTCGTTTCAAAGAAAACGCTTCAAGCGAAGAACAAAATCGAGCAATCGAAAAAATCTTTGCGATTTTAATGATCTTAACCGCTTGTTGTATGGCATTTGCACATGGCTCAAATGATGTGGCAAATGCGATTGGACCATTGGCTGCAGTCATCAGTGTAGTCAACTCAGGTGGGCAGATTAATGCTACTGCACCTCTAGAATGGTGGGTATTACCTCTTGGTGGCATTGGCATTGTTGCAGGGCTTGCACTTTTTGGTCATCGTGTCATCAAGACGATAGGTTCGAATATAACCCATCTCACTCCGTCTAAAGGTTTTGCTGCAGAATTAGCAGCTGCAACAACCGTCGTTGTTGCATCGGGTACGGGGTTGCCGATATCGACTACGCAAACACTTGTCGGGGCCGTAATTGGCGTCGGTTTAGCAAGAGGGATTGCGGCTCTCGATTTAGAGACATTTAAGAAGATTGCGATTTCTTGGGTGGTAACATTACCTACCGGTGCTGTACTATCGATTGTGTTTTTCTTTATTCTTAAGTGGTTGTTTGGTGTATAACTGAGGACTGGACGATGAAATGGCCGAACTTGAAACATCTGCATTATTTGGTCGTTTTACACGAAGAGCAACATTTTCATCGAGCGGCCAAACGATGTTTTATAGGGCAATCCACATTATCAGCGGCCATTCAAAACTTGGAAGAGCAATGTGCGTCGCAAATACTCGAACGTGATAATAAGCAGTTTGTGTTCACGCGGTTCGGGGAAAACTTAGTTGCTCAAGCCAAGCAACTCTTGTCTCATGCGGAAGAAGTTTCAGCATATGCCAATACTGGAGGCCAATGGCAACAGTCTACGGTTTCTATTGGTGTAATACCTACCATAGCGCCATTTATCTTTACTGATATATTGACCCTCGCAAAACAAACTTATCCTCAGATGAGCCTGGCGTTGAGCGAGGATACTTCTGCAAATCTAGTGCAACAGCTCAGCGATGGTAAAATGGATGCGGTAATCCTCGCTTTACCTTATCCAATACCAAACTGTCGCCATCGTGTCTTGGGGCACGACCCATTTTTCTTGGTTGGACGTCAGGAATCTATTGCCCACTTACCTAAACCAATTGACTTTGCCAGCTTACCTCGTGAAAGTGTCTTTTTGTTGCATGCAGAACACTGCATGACTGAGCATGCGGTATCCGCGTGTCAAATTGCCTATCAAGAACAAGTCAGTCACCTTGCTGCCAGTAACATTTTGACCTTACTCCAACTTGCTCAACACCAAAATGGTTTCACATTTATACCGCAATTAGCCAAGCGTAAGGGTATTTTGGACAATACCCAGCTAAGTGCTGTTTCTGCAGGCGATGAAGCATATCGTGAAATAGCTTTGGTTTGGCGTAATACTTCTCAGCGATCTGAAATGTTTTCGTCATTGGCTTCGTTATTTGCAGAGGTCATGCCCATTCCATTATTATCAAATAACCAACAATTTTAAACTTTTAGCTAATAATAATTATTGTACTTTTCATCTATATTTAAACAAATATTTTGAGAAGACTATGATTTCACATAACCTGCTCCAACTGCAAAAGAAGCAACAAACCTTTGAGGTGACGATAGAACCGACACTTCTGAGTACTTTAAAGTTATCTGTCGATGAAACGATGGAACTCCTTAGAGTATCTGGTGCTGGAATAGTGCTATTGCAACACGAGAAGTTAAGGATGGTCGTTGCCTCTGATAAAGCTTTATCAAAAATTGAACCAAGTCAATTTTATACTCAACAAACGATTAAACAAAATAGAATTAATGAGATTATGATGCCGTTTGGCTGTCATCAAGGAGACCATAAAGAAGACAAATTCTTTCAGCAAATTTACTACTATCACGGGATCCCAATTCGCAGTCAAGATGGTCATTGCATAGGGTGTTTATTCGTGATTAATAATAAGCATTGTTCGTTATCGGCATTAGAGCGAAAAACGTTTTCTCTATTGCATAGGGCTCTTCAATTAACGATCTCAATGCATGCGCAGCAACAAATCACTACTCGGTTCTTGCAAACGCATTCTTGATTTGTATGATGCAACATTGGAAATCGCTCCTTTTTGGTCATCTCATAAAATTTCCATATTCTGGCCCAATCAATAATAATTATTTGGCATCCTTTCAGTTTCCAGTTAATCTTAAATAAAACATAAAATTAGGTCATTATGGAACAAAAAGTAGTTATAAGTGGTTCTGGACTTTTTACCCCTGAGCATTCAATTAGTAATGAAGAACTCGTTGATAGCTATAATCGGTATGCAGCACAAATCAATCAACAAAACGCCGAGGCAATTGAAGCGGGTACCGTCGTGGCATTGCCATATTCTAGTGCCGATTTTATTCACAAAGCCAGTGGCATTCGTTCTCGTTATATATACCAAAAAGAGGGCGCGCTCGATATTGATAGAATGCGCCCAAAGATTACGCCTCGGGCAGATGACGAATTATCACATCAAGCTGAGATGGGGCTTGCAGCAGCTCGAGACGCTCTGGCAAATGCCAACAAGTCCGCCAATGACATCGATTGCATCATTGTGTCTTGTGCTTACACTCAGCGAGCTTATCCTGCGATTGCAATAGAGATTCAACATGCGCTTGGTGTTCAGGGTTTCGCTTTTGATATGTTAGTAGCATGTTCTGCTGCGACGTTTGGAGTGCATCGTGCATTTGAGATGGTCAAAGCGGGTACGGCGAACTCCGTGTTAGTGATCAATCCAGAGTTGGTCTCACCACAGGTGAATTATAAGGATCGGGATAGTCATTTTATTTTTGGTGATGTTGCAACCGCGATGGTTATTGAGAGAGCAGAAACAGCTAGCTCAGCGCATGTTCATAAGGTTTTGAGCACCAAAGCCGTCACTCAATATTCGAATAACATTCGTTCTAATTTTAGTTACTTAAATCACGCGACTGATTTAGCGCCATTTGCTGCCGATATGTTATTTCACCAAGAAGGTAGAAAGGTGTTCAAAGAAGTCTGCCCAATGGCCGCTGCGCATATTGAGTCGCATTTAGGCGCACATCAATTAGTACCAAACGACGTTAAAAAATGGTTTTTGCATCAAGCGAACATCAATATGAATACGCTAATCATTAAAAAATTACTTGGTAGAGAAGCTGATAAAGATGAGGCCCCCATTGTACTAGACACTTATGCCAACACAGCCTCGGCCGGCTCAATTATCGCATTTCACTTGCACCAATCCTCCTTGCTTTCGCAAGAGTACAGCTTACTCTGTTCGTTTGGTGCGGGATACTCCATAGGGAGTTTGGTGTTACAAAAGGAATAACTAACCATGCAAGGATGCAATAGTGTTTGGAAATATCGGATTTAGCTTAACGGCTGTAGGTTTTGCCTCGCTTTTTTTGTTGCTACTGACAGTGACAAATTCCTCTCGCGTAAAGTTTTTTCTGGCATTAGCCTTTCTTCTGACTGCTTTGTGGGCATTGCAACATATTACATGGATCGTGCCGCAAAGTACTCTACAACAATACCTTCTATTTGATAGCTTAAAGCAACTCGGCTGGATCCTGCTGTTGAGTGCTGCGTTGCATAATCAAGCTGATAACGTCCGGCAAGTATTTGCGCAACGCTCTACTGTCCTCGCTATTATTGCACCTGTTTTTTGTATTGTATCGAGTATTGCTAACCCAAGTTTGACGGAATGGATTTTTTTGGCACTTACGGTTAGCGCGCTAACGATTTTATTGCAACTAGAGCTTTTGTTTCGTCAAGCGGGTGAGCAAAGGTGGGCGTTTAAGCCGTTAGTCATTTTTCTTGGCATGGTCAATGTCTTGGAGTTTGTGACGTATGCAAATGCCAGTATGGTGAACTATCTTGGCGTTCACTTTATTGCGGCAAAAGGGTATGTCTATACCTTGTTTTTACCTTTTATGTTTTTGGCGATGCGACGCATGGAGCATTGGGGGATCAAAATATTTGTATCGCGTGAAATTGTCCTACACTCAACTTTGTTGTTAGTAGCTGGCGCGTATCTGTTTTTGATGGCAGTAGTTGGTTACATTATAAAATATCAAGGCGGCACATGGGGCACATCGGTCCAAATCGTAATAGCAATTGTGGCGTTATTTTTATTGGGGGTCTTATTGGCGTCAGCTAATTTGAGACAACGTATAAAAGTATTTATTACCAAAAACTTCTTTGCTAACCAGTTTGATTATCGAGAACGCTGGATTGCACTAACCAATATTTTGGAAGTGGGGGAGAAGGAACTCAATGAAGTGTATGACACAGCCTTGCATGGGTGCTTAAAGTCAATTGAATACGACCGAGGGGTTTTATGTAAGTTTAAAAATAACGAGTTATTACCTGTTGCCTCATCCGAAGACATCCATTTACGTAGCATGGACTGGTATGCCTTAAATGCAGTGGCAGTATACTGTCAAGATAAGCCTTGGATAGTTGACCTGAATGAATTGATCGTTCATCCTGAAAACTACCCCAATATCGCATTAACTCCTGTTCAAGCAAAGCAATCTAGCTTACAGTTCATCATGCCGATTTATCACGAATCAACATTGTGGGGCGTGGTGGCTATGTACCAAGTTGAAAGTGTATTTCGAACACTCAATTGGGAGTTGCGCGATTACCTAAATGCCATATTGGCACAAGTCTCGAATTTTATTTTGCACCACGAAGCCTCTCATATGGTGGCAGAAAATGCTCAGTTTGCCGCATTTAGTCGAATGTCTGCATTTGTTGTCCATGATCTGAAAAATGTTTTGGCACAAGTCGATTTGATTCTGGCTAATGCGACACAACACAAACACAATCCTGAATTTATCGAAGATACATTCGTAACTCTTGAGCATACTCAAGCAAGAATGCAAAAAATGCTCAAACAGCTCACTGAAAAGCACACTCAAGCGCAAACTTCAGCGCAAGTTTGTGAACTATCCTCTATATTAAAAACAGTTATTCATCAACTATGTGCGACATTACAGCCAACACCAACACTATCGATCACCACTGATCTGCTGGCAAATTGCGATTGCGATAAGTTACAAAACGTGTTGTACCATATTGTCAGTAATGCACAACAAGCAACTCCAGACGAGGGAGCGATTACAATAGAGGTTAGAACGGTGGATCCAAAGCACATATTGCTTACGGTCACTGATACAGGCTGTGGTATGAGTGAGGAATTCATCAAGCATAGGTTATTCAAGCCGTTTGATACAACGAAAGGCAATGCAGGCATGGGTATTGGTGCGTATGATGCCAAACATTTTATTGAAGATATTGGCGGGCGGGTTGACGTAATGAGTGAAGAGGGTAAAGGCACTGTATTTTCACTTTATATTCCCGCAATCAGTGCCGATAAATCTACAACAGCTGAAGACAAGGAAGTGAATATATGAGCAAAGTGCTCGTTGTAGACGACGATTTAGGGATCCAAAAACAGCTTAAATGGTGTTTGACAGATTATGAACTTGCATTTGCTGATGACCGCGCATCAGCGATTACGGCTCTTCGTCGTCATGAACCTAGTGTCGTGACTTTAGATCTTGGCTTACCGCCTGACTCTACTAATGCTTCAGAAGGCCTTAAAACCCTCGAAGAAATTATTGCTCTTGCTCCACATACCAAAGTCATTGTTGTGACTGGTAACAATGATAAAGCTAATGCACTTAAAGCAATTGAGCTTGGTGCATATGATTTTTATGAGAAACCCATCGATTCAGACACTATCAAAGTATTGGTAGCTCGCGCTCAGCAAATGTCAGCTTTGGAAACTGAAAACCGACGTTTACAAAATGCTAAGCCAGCTATGGGGCGTATTATTGGAGTGAGTGAGAGTATTCAAGCTGTATGCCGTAGGGCTGAAAAGATTGCCAAAACCGATATCACTACCTTGCTATTAGGCGAGTCTGGTACAGGTAAAGAGGTGTTCGCTCGCTCAATTCACGAAGCCTCGCCGCGCGCAGAAAAGCCATTTGTGGCAATCAACTGTGCATCCATTCCTGAAAATTTACTAGAAAGTGAATTGTTTGGTTACGAGAAAGGCGCGTTTACTGGCGCGAATAAAACCACCTTAGGTAAAATTGAAACGGCGCAAGGTGGTACATTATTTTTAGATGAAATTGGCGATATGCCGATTGGTCTGCAAGCCAAAATGCTGCGTTTTTTGCAAGAGCGAGTCATCGAGCGAGTGGGGGGGCGCAGCGAGATCCCGGTTGATATTCGGGTGATATGTGCAACACATAGAGATTTGCAGACCATGGTTGCAGACGAAACATTTCGTGAAGATTTGTATTATCGCGTAGGTGAAATGGTCATTAATATTCCACCGCTAAGAGAGCGTGAACAGGATGTGTTACTCCTGGCGAAAACGTTCCTCAATCAATACGCAGAAGATTTTGCGTCAAAAGTAAAAGGGTTTAGCGAGGAGGCGCAGCAAGCTATGGTAAGTTATGACTGGCCAGGCAATATTCGACAACTGCAAAACAAACTAAAATCAGCAGTCATTTTGGCTGATGGTCAAATGGTGCAACTTCATGATCTCTCGTTGCCACAAGGTCATGCCGATCCAACGCCCAAAGTCATCAACCTTAGAGCGGTTCGTGAAGCGGCAGAGAGCAAGGCCATACGCAGAGCGTATTCACAAGCGGAACAAAACATGTCACGAACCGCTGAGTTATTAGGGGTGACTAGACCCACCTTGTATTCTTTGATTGAAAAATACAACCTAGATGACTTAAGGGTAGGTGTTTAATTGCGAATGAATTGGGTATACTTAGCGGGTAGTTGAAGCTATTAAGGATGCTCAATGTCGCAAGGTCTGAATGGGTTATGGTTGTTGTTCGTTTTGAGTACAACAGTTTCTTACGCTCAACCAAATGAATCTTTTCTTCATAGTTTTTATGATTTGCATGCCACAACATTAACCGCCACAGTTTGCCACAATGAACCGACTTTGGCGGATGCGCAATTTGTTTTTTGTGCAGAAGAATTACGTAACGCAGGCAATGCACCATTTGTCTTGTGGCACCGACAGTTTGATGGCTCAATGGCGACTGACCATCCCGTGGTCGTCTTGTTGCACGGCTTAAGTGATTCACCATTTTACTTGCAAAGTGTCGCGCAAGCGGTACATCAGGCCGGGATGAATGTAGTCGTTGGCTTGCTTCCAGGCCATGGGTTAAAAACAAACTCAGAGTCGATTCTTCACGACAATAACTTGCGCCAAATTTGGCGTGATTACACAGATAATCTCATCGCCGCTAGCAATTCTTTAGGCAATGGTATAGTTGTCGGTGGTTTTTCTACCGGTGGTGCATTGGCGGTCGATCATATCTTGAGGTATCCGGGGCAGACTAAAGGTTTGCTCTTGTTTTCTGGTGCGCTAGCGCTGGCCGATAATGCTGAAACCTTAAGTAAGATCCCGTTTGCAAAGTGGTTGAGTAAGTGGATCGATGGTGATTATCCCGAAGCGGGAACAAACCCTTATAAATATCCAAATATTTCGAGTCATGCAGCACTGATATTGATGGATATTATTCGCAATATTCGTACGGGGCTACACGACTCTACCGGACTAAAGTTGCCGATATTCGTCGCCCACTCTCAGTCTGACAATGTGACACCCATTGCTGGGGTAGAAGGTTTATTGTCCTTTTCAGTAGCAGAGCATACTGTAATCCAGATAGCAGAATCTATGGCAGTGTGTCATGCTGCAGTGCCTTTGACTAAACAGCAAGTACAGCAAATTAATGAAAAGGATCCAAATCCTCTCGTCAACTGTGACAGCCCAGAATACAATCCAATCCATGCGCAAATGATCGCAATGATGCAATTTTACTTATTAAATAGCGTCAAATAGGAGAATAATAATATGCGACAGTTTTTTTGGATCATCATCGCCATTTATGCGCTACTGTATTTTTACGCGGTGTATTTATATGACGAATTTAACCTAGGCATTGCCTTTGGTATTTTTGCAGCCATTATTGCTCAGTTTTATTATGCGCGTAAAAAGCTCGCGCAACACGAAGCCGATATCGCTTCGGGCAGGTTGGTGACAAAAGAGGTAAAAGTCAAGCCATTGTCTTTTTGGTCTTCGCCATTCCCTTATGTAGGTATCGCGTTTTTGACCTACTTAGGCGTTATTATTATTCTGTAGTGTATCAATTGGCGCTTTCGAGTGACTGGCTCACCTAAACATCAGCACATTACAAAGGGTAAAACACGACCGACGATTGTTCATCAATACACCGTTTTGTTGAATATATAAACACTGTCACAAAGTAAATCGACAAGATACTAAGTGAAAACAACAAATGTTTAACAAATCGAGGTTTCGTCTAGCCCCAAAGAAGATAAATTGGTACTATTCAAAACAAATACTGTCACATCAAATTAGAGAAAAAACATGACGATGAATTATGTACCACTCGACAAAAATGTTCACAAAGACACGAAGATTTTGACGGGTAAAGATTATACCTTTAGTGCTCAAGCACACATTAGTGCGGCGAGCATTCGCGAATTTCCACAGCTTGCTGCATGCACCCCCATTGTGTTTATCAAAGACTCAGGTAATGACAGTGTGCATACGGTTGCGATGCTAGGTGTTGAGCAAGGCCAGAACTTGTATGTTCACGAAGGCAAATGGCAAGCTCCGCACATTCCAATGAATATCCAGCGTTATCCATTTGATATTCGCCCTGATGGAGATAAGCTTGGTTTGTTCATCGATGAGAACTCTCCGTTAATTAACGCGGACGGTACTGCGCTTTTCCAAGAAGACGGTGAAGCATCTCCATTATTACAACAATCATTGCAGTTCATGGATTTCTTGGCCAATAGTGAAAAACTCACCGCTGAGTTTGTTAAACGTGTAGTTGAATTAGATCTATTGAGTGAACTTGAGTTGCGCATGGTCACTGTATCTGGTGAGCGTAAAGCGGTTAAAGGCATGATGGGAATAAACGAAGCGAAGTTGTTCGACCTCGCTGATGATGTGGTGCTTGACTTACACAAAAAAGGTTTCATGGGCGCACTTTACGCCATTATGCTATCTCTTGGTCAAATCAACCGTATCGTTGAGCTAAGTAACAATACTGATCAGCCAATCCGCTCTCTTCAAGTGGTCAACCTTGAGCAAGAAGCCGCAGCCAAAGCCAAAGCAGAAGCTCAACAAAAAACAGAATAAATCCTCATAAATTTTTTCTGAATTAAAAAAGCCCATAGCACAATGTGTTGTGGGCTTTTTGTATGCTTTTCGTACAAAAATTTACGAACTATGCTTGACGTGGATCAGCTTACCCAATAAACTGCAGATTAGTGGGTAAATGTGGCAAAAAGTGGATCATTAGGGATCACAATAACAAAACTCCTAATTGAAACAAGCGTCACTTTTAAAAAAGTCTCAATAATCATAAGTAGAAAAGGGTCTGAGGAATGTTCCGCGGCGCTAGTGCAATTAATCTCGACAGCAAGGGCAGGGTCACGATACCAACGCGTTATCGTCAATCTTTGTTGGATGATTGTCACGGTCAGCTAGTGTGTACGGTTGATACACAACAAAGCTGCTTGCTACTTTACCCACTTCCAGAATGGGAAGACATCGAACTCAAGATTTCCAAACTTTCCACCACGAATCCACATGAACGTCGCATCAGACGTTTGCTTTTGGGCTATGCCACTGAAGGCGAAATCGACCGCAATGGACGATTTTTACTGTCATCCCCACTAAGACAACATGCCCATTTAGAAAAAGAAATTATGCTTGTTGGCCAATTCAACAAATTTGAAATTTGGGACGCTGAACGTTGGCATAAGCAGATTGAAGCAGATATCGCTATGGAACAAAGCGGTGATTTTGAATTGACTGAACGCTTACAGGATTTTTCGATATGAGCCAGCATATTCATTCATCAGTGCTTTATCACGAATGTCTTGAGGCATTGGCGATTGGTTCAGAAGGAATTTATATTGATGCGACCTTTGGTCGTGGAGGACACAGTCGCGGAATTCTGAATGCCTTAAATACTGCAGGTCAATTGATTGCATTTGATCGCGACCCGAGTGCGATTGAGTATGCTCATCACCATTTTTCAGAACCCAATTTTAAGATCATTCACAGCGAGTTCGCTGCGATGGCAGACGTCTCTGAGATCCAAGAATATCATGGTAAAGTCGATGGAATATTGATGGATCTTGGTGTCTCATCGCCCCAATTAGATGAAGCTGAACGCGGTTTCAGTTTTATGCGAGACGGTCCATTGGATATGCGAATGGACACCTCAAAAGGGGTAACCGCAGCGGAGTGGCTTGCCACTGCGGATGAGCAAGACATCAGTCAAGTAATAAAAGAATTTGGTGAAGAGAAGTTCGGTAAGCGCATCGCGCATGCGATCGTTCAAACTCGAACTCATACACCGATTACCCATACTCTGCAGTTGGCACAAATCGTGACTGATGCGATGCCGGTTAAGGATAAGCATAAACATCCTGCCACGAGAACTTTTCAAGCCATTCGCATGTATCTCAATAGTGAACTTGAGCAAGTAAGAGAAGGACTTAAAGCAGCGGTAGCTATGTTAAAACCAGGTGGACGCCTAGCGGTTATTAGCTTTCATTCGTTAGAAGATCGTTTAGTCAAGCGCTTCATGAAAGAGCAGTCAAAGGGCAAAAATGTCCCTGCTAATTTACCCATTACTCAAGCTGAGATCGATGCGGATAAAGTCCTCCGTTTAGTCGGACGCGCCATAAAAGCAAGCGAAGCAGAACTTGCTCACAACACTCGCTCGCGCAGTGCTGTGTTGCGTATTGCGGAGAAGTTGTGATGTTTCAAATGCAATTACTTAGCTCTGTATTAAATGACTTGTTTGAGCAAAAACTAAGAATTTTATTGGTGCTCTGTGTGTTACTCAGTGCTTTCGGTATTATTTTGAGTACCGACGCCAACCGCAATGTATCAAGAGATCTTGAAGCTCTCATGGTGGAACAAGATGAGTTAGATGTTGAATGGCGTCATCTGATATTGGAGCAAAGTGCGTTGACTGAGCACAATCGAATTGAAGCATTGGTTGATTCTAAATTGAATATGCATCGTCCTTCTGCGACAGATGAGATTGTGGTAAAAATTGAGTAGCATTATGACGAGTAAACCAGTCAAACGGACCCAAGCCAAGAAAAAAGTTCGTCCAACTTTTCAATCTTGGCGTTATTTTGTCGTAATGTTTGGTTTAGTGATGGTGTTTGCTGGATTGGGTACACGCGCCGCCTATATCCAAATCATTGAACCTGACCAACTGATAAAACAAGGCGACTCACGTACTAAGCGGGTGCGTAATATGCCAGCTCACCGAGGGTTAATCACTGACCGTCACGGTGAGGAGTTAGCCGTAAGTATACCCGTACGAGCAGTATATGCCGATCCGAAAATCATTGCAGAAAAAGGCGCTTTGGCTGACACTCGACGCTGGGAAGCACTTGCTAAAGTACTAAATATCGATAAAGACAGTTTAATTAGCCGAGTCAGTAATCCCAAACGACGCTTTGTTTATTTGCAACGTCAAGTCTCTCCAGCTATGGCCGAATACGTTGAGGAGTTAGATATACCTGGTGTGTCATTGCGTAATGAGTCAAGACGCTACTATCCAGCCGGAGAAGTAAGTGCTCACGTATTAGGGTTCACTAATGTGGATGATGAGGGCATAGAAGGCATTGAATACTTATATGATGACCATCTGACTGGCAAGCCTTCATCAAGAACCATTCGCCGTGATGGTCGTGGACGCCAGGTTGAAATCATCACAGAGCGAGAAGGCGAGAAAGCTAAGGATATCACATTAACGATTGATCAACGTATCCAAGCACTGGCGTATCGAGAAATCAAAAAAGCACTGACCTTGTATCAAGCCTACTCAGCCTCAGCCATCGTTGTTGATGTTGAGACATCAGAAGTATTAGCGCTCGTAAACGGGCCATCATTTAATCCCAATAATCGCAGTAACATTGGTTCTCATCGGGTACGCAATCGCGTCGTGACAGATGCGTTTGAACCGGGCTCAGTGCTAAAACCTTTAGCGGTATTGAGTGCCCTTGAATTTGGCTCGGTTGAACGAGGTGATACGATTGATACTCATCCAGGCTGGATGCGTTTAGGTGGTTCACGGGTTGGCGATCCAAAAAATCTAGGCGAAATTGATTTGCGCACCATTATTCAAAAATCGAGCAATATGGGCACATCAAAACTGGCCCTTTCTGTGCAAAAAGAATTCCTGTTAGATACGTATTATAACATGGGGTTGATGACGGAAACGGGAATGAACTTACTTGGTGAAAGCCACGGTATTTTTCACGAACGCAGCCGATGGTCTGATTTTGAGTTAGCAACTTTATCATTTGGGTATGGTATATCGGTAACGACTGCGCAACTGGCAAAAATGTACACCACTTTAGCCAATGGTGGAATAAAACGAGACCTCAGAATTGTAAAAGATGGCTTTATGCGTGATGAAGAACGCGCCTTTAGCCAAGCCAATACTCAATATGTCATTGAATTAATGGAGAGTGTGACTCAAGAAAACGGTTCCGGTGTAAAGGCATCAGTTAAAGGATATCGCGTTGCTGGCAAAACCGGTACCTCGCGAAAAGCAGTTGCCGGTGGCTACGGAGAAGAGTATGTCAACATTTTTGCTGGCCTTGCGCCTGTATCAGACCCTCAGCTTGTGGTGGTAGTACTGATCAATGAACCCAGTGGTGATCTTTATTACGCAGGAGATACAGCTGCTCCGGTCTTTAGTAATATTATGAGTGGTGCATTGCAATTGCTCAATGTTGCGCCAGATGACAGCAAAAGCATGCGTCATTTAGCCCATACCTCAAACCCTGTACAAGAGTAAAGAATAATGGTTAATGTAAAAATTCACGAAGTCGTTGCTTGTCTTTCTGCCAAAATTTATGGGGAGTTTTCTGAAGGCTTAGGTGATATCACAATATCTGGAGTGAGTACTGATACCCGTTCAATTCAGCCTGGAGATTGCTTTGTAGCTTTAGTCGGGCCCAATTTTAATGGACATGCGTTTGTCAAGGAAGCGCGTCAAAAGGGAGCGGTAGCGGTTATCGTAAGTGAGCCTACCGACGCAGGTATTCCAGAACTACTGGTCGATGATACCAATATTGCACTTGGCCAGTTTGGTGCCATGGTGAAACGCAAAGTATCCCCAAAAACCATTGGGATAACAGGCAGTAGCGGTAAAACCACAGTAAAAGAAATGACCACGGCCATATTACAAGAATGCGGGGCTGTTTTATCCACAAATGGTAATTTTAACAACCATATTGGTGTACCTCTTACTTTGCTTCGTTTAGAGGAGCAACATGAATTTGCCGTGATTGAGATGGGGGCAAACCACATGGGCGAGATCGCTTATACCACCAGTTTGGTAAAACCTGATGTGGCAACGATCGTCAATGCTGCGCCTTCACATCTTGAAGGGTTTGGCAGTGTCTTTGGTGTGGCTAGAGCGAAAGGGGAAATATTCAAAGGTTTGGCAAAAGATGGTGTTGCATTGCTCAATCATGACGATCAATTTTATGATTTTTGGAAAGGCAAATTAGATAACGAATTAAATTATTCCTTCTCAATTAAGGACGCGCCAGGTGAGGGAGCAGATTACACTGCTTCACAAGTTGGGTTAGCGTTTGATGGTTGTGCGCATTTCATTATGCATACACCCGTAGGTGAAATGAATATACAACTCACTCAGCCAGGTTTACACAATGTTGGCAATGCTTTATTAGCAGCAGCGCTGGCAATTAATGTTGGCGCGAGTTTGGAAAATGTTCGCGACGGCTTAGCTAAAATGACCAACGTCGGTGGACGACTTACCGTTAAACAGCTATCCGAGCAAGTGCGCCTGATTGACGACTCTTACAATGCCAATGTCGCTTCGGTGAATGCCGCAATTGATTTGTTGTCCGCGTATCAGGGAATACGGATATTGGTGTTAGGGGATATGGCTGAATTAGGCGACAAATCGCGTCAATATCACGAGCAAGTTGGACAATATGCAAAAGACTGTGGCATCGATTATTTGTTTACGCTTGGGGTTTTAAGTCAATCTGCAAGCACAGTATTTGATGGTCAAGGTAGTCATTTTAGTGACATTGACCAGCTAGTTGACTCACTTTATCAAACGGTAATGCATCTAGATGATGACATTACGATTCTGGTCAAAGGATCACGCTCCTCAGGCATGGAACGTGTGGTCAAAGCTATGGAGGACTCACCTGTGGGAAAGTTGACTAGGCAGTATGGGGCAATCGCATGCTGATATGGTTAAGTGAGTGGTTGATGCAATTAGACGTCGGCTTCAGTGTTCTGAACTATTTGACGCTGCGTTCTATTTTAGCCGCTCTTACTGCATTAATCGCTTCTATCCTGATTGGGCCGAAAATGATCAAGGCCTTGCAACGACTGCAAATTGGACAGACGGTTCGCGATGACGGACCCGAAACACATTTACAAAAAATGGGTACTCCAACAATGGGTGGGGTACTGATTCTGGCAACGATCTGTGTTAGCGTTTTGTTATGGGCAGATCTTAGTAATGAATATGTCTGGATAACACTGACGATATTACTTGGTTACGGTGCAGTGGGTTTTGTTGATGATTATCGCAAAGTGGTGCGCAAAGATCCCAAGGGGCTGATTGCGCGATGGAAGTATTTTTGGCAGACCGTTATAGCACTTGCAGTCGCCGTGTATTTATACGCTAACACCACTTTGCCAGAACAAACGGCGTTAGTTGTCCCGTTTTTCAAAGACGTTATGCCTCAGTTAGGTTTGATGTTTATTGTGTTGGTTTACTTCACCGTAGTTGGCAGCAGTAATGCTGTTAATTTAACAGATGGGCTAGATGGATTAGCCATTGTACCGACTATCTTGGTTGCAGGCGCCCTAGCAATAATGGCTTACGCTACAGGTAACATAAATTTTTCGGAGTACTTGCATATCCCATACATTCCCCAAGCCAGTGAATTAGTGATTATATGTGCAGCTATATTTGGTGCGGGACTTGGATTTTTATGGTTTAACGCCTACCCAGCATCGGTATTTATGGGGGACGTTGGTTCACTCGCTTTAGGTGGCACTCTGGGCATAATCGCCGTGCTAGTGAGACAAGAAATCGTTCTGGTGATTATGGGCGGAATTTTTGTGATCGAAACGCTGTCGGTCATTATTCAAGTCGCGTCATTTAAATTACGCGGCAAAAGAGTATTCCGCATGGCACCGATTCATCACCATTTTGAGTTAAAAGGGTGGCCTGAGCCAAAAGTCATTGTGCGCTTTTGGATTATATCGTTGATTTTGGTCTTGGTCGGATTGGCAACCTTAAAACTCCGATAAAGAATCTATGAAAATGTATTACCGAGGATAACATGCAACTCAGTTTGCGCCAGATGTTTCAAGAACAATATGATGAGCATCCCACTGTTGAATATGATCGTGGAATTTTGCTCGTTGCCGCCATCTTAATGTTCTTGGGCATCGTCATCGTTGCATCTGCGTCCATGCCTGAAGGGATCGCTAAATACAATAATCCTTACTTTTTTATTATTCGGCATTTGGTCTTTGCCACGCTCGCCATCATTGCAGGTATGATCACATTAACTATTCCCGTTGCCCAATGGCATAAACACAGCGCTATATTGTTATTTGCGGCGTTGGCCCTGTTGGTTGCGGTTTTGTTTATTGGGCACAATGTCAATGGTGCAACTCGTTGGATCCGAATTGGTCCAATTAATATCCAAGCAGCAGAGCCGGCAAAATTGTTCTTTTTTGCGTTTTTTGCCAGTTATCTCGTGCGGCGAAATGAACAAATCCAAGAGACATGGCGAGGCATATTAAAACCAGTAGTTATGTTGAGCATTCTCGCTTTCTTATTAGGTTTACAGCCGGATCTAGGCACGATTATTGTCTTATTCGTAACCACCTTTGCGGTGATGTTTTTAGGCGGCGCAAAAGTCATAAACTTTGTTTTTTTAGTCTGCTCAGGCTTGGTATTCATAGTACTAATGATCATTTCCAAAGAATATCGAATGCGTCGAATTGAAGCGTTTCTCGATCCTTGGGCCGATCCATTTGGTTCAGGCTACCAACTGACACAGTCACTGATGGCTTATGGCCGAGGAGACTGGTTTGGTCAAGGGTTGGGCAATAGTTTGCAAAAATTGAGTTTCTTACCCGAGGCACATACCGATTTTATTGTGGCAATACTCGCCGAGGAACTTGGTTATATCGGTCTCATGTCGTTGTTGCTTTTGATTTTTGTACTTGTCTTTAAAGCCATGCGCCTCGGTAACAAATGCTTGCAAACTCAACTCCCCTATCACGGTTACCTCGCCTATGCGATAGGGATATGGTTTAGTTTTCAGACGCTGGTCAATGTTGGTGCCAGTGCAGGTATGTTGCCCACCAAGGGGTTAACCTTACCATTGGTGAGCTATGGTGGTTCAAGTTTAATTATTATGGCCATTGCGGTGGCACTCTTGGTCAGAATCGATTTTGAATATCGTTCTACGTATCGTGCGAAGCACAAACAGCTAAAACAAAAGCAAACAGAACCGCACGATCAAAATGATGACGAGGTATCTGATGCCTAAGTTACTGATCATGGCTGGCGGTACTGGGGGCCATATTTTCCCCGCTTTAGCTGTTGCAGATGCTTTAGCCAAAAAAAATTGGGAAATCGCTTGGTTAGGTACGGCTGATCGAATGGAAGCGAAGATTGTCCCCAAACACGATATTCCCTTCTACCCTATAGTAGTTAAAGGGCTTAGAGGAAATGGACTATTACGGGCTGTGGCTGCCCCTTTTATGCTCATAAGATCAGTCTGGCAAGCCTTTCGAATAATCTGTAAAGTCAAACCAGATGTCATGTTGGGAATGGGCGGATACGCAAGCGGGCCAGGCGGTGTTGCAGGATATTTATATGGTTTACCGCTGGTGTTACATGAACAAAATGCGGTGTTTGGAATGACAAATCGATGGTTGAGTAGAATAGCTAAACATACGTTAACAGGCTTTGACTTCGGTTCATCCAGGTACCGCTATGTTGGTAATCCAGTACGTGAAGATTTTTGGCAAATCCCACCGCTACAGACACCTTTGCAAAATAATATTCTCATTGTTGGTGGTAGCTTAGGTGCACAGGTGCTCAATACCGAAGTGCCGAGCATTTTACGCAATCTAAAGGTCGGTAAAGTAACCCATCAAACGGGTAAAAATAACGTTGAGGCCGTAACCAAGGCTTATGCTAATATGCCAGATGTGACGGTGTGTGAATTTATAGACGAGATGTCAAATGCATTTGCCGAACACGATATTGTAATTTGTCGAGCGGGTGCGTTAACGGTAGCCGAAGTAGCCGCAGCTGGAAGAGTGGCGATTTTTGTCCCTTATCCACATGCTGTTGACAACCATCAATACCAAAATGCACAAAGTCTTACTTTGGCAGGTGCTAGTACAACGTTATTGCAATCTAATATCCAGGACTTAGGCACTGTATTACAAAATTTATTAAACGATCCGACATTCACAATGCAAATGGGACGTAAAGCAAAAACGTTTGCATCACCGAATTCAGTTGACAATATATGTTCAGTTTTAGAGGAAGTAGTCACATGAAAGTAGCTGTTTTGATGGGTGGCAAGTCAGCTGAAAGAGACGTTTCTTTAGCATCGGGACGTGCAGTGTGCGAAGCGTTATCAACCTTAAAAATTGAACATGTAATGTTTGACCCAGCGGAGCAACCACTCTCTGAACTACAAGCAATGAATATTGATCTGGCGTTTATTATATTGCATGGCCGTGGGGGCGAAGATGGCACCATTCAAGGTGCATTAGAGTATTTAGAAATACCTTATACAGGGTCTGGTGTACTTGGTTCAGCATTGGCTATGGATAAGATCCATACCAAAGAGGTTTGGGTGGCAAGACAGTTGCCAACGCCGAATTTTGTGCGGGTAAACTCGCCTTTACAAGAAGCTGAAGCGAACAAAATTTTATGTGAATTTACGCATAATATCATGGTCAAACCGAGTCATGAGGGTTCCAGTATCGGCATGGCAAAAGTTCAAAATAGTGCAGAATTAATTGCAGCAGTGAATACTGCATTAGAACTTGATAATGAGGTGTTACTCGAAGCGTATGTGACTGGACAAGAATATACAGTCGCGATTTTGGATGACGTTGCGCTTCCGAGCATCCGCATGGTTACGCCACACGTGTTTTATGATTATGCTGCCAAATATCAAGATAATACAACTGAATATTTTTGTCCCAGCGGTCTCACCGATGACGAGGAGCAGCAATTAGCGACCCTCTGTCTCGATGCATTTCGCAGTGTTTCTGCAACTGGATGGGGACGAGTTGATGTGATGCGCGATGAGACGGGGCAATTTTTATTACTTGAGGTCAATACAGTACCAGGCATGACAACCAAAAGCTTGGTACCAAAGGCAGCGCGTCAAGCAGGAATAGATTTTCCAAACTTGGTGCTCAAAATAATGCAAACGGTGCGGTAATGACCAGCGTAGATCAAGACTCATCAATAAGTTATGAACGCTGGGTGAGTTTGATTTTTTTAACCGGTGTATTGGTTAGTTTTGCTGTTGGTGGTATGAGCTTGCGCAGCTGGATGTTGGATGCGCAAAAAGTGCCAGTGCGACATATACAAATTCTAGGAAAAACGGAATACGTTCAGCGAGAGACTTTAGTTGAATTTATTCGTGAATCCCATACCGGGAGTTTTTTTGCTTTAGATGTCAATGCCATTTATGAGAGCTTATTGGAACAACCTTGGGTATATCAGGCTTCGGTCAGAAAAAAATGGCCAGATACGTTGCAGGTATTTGTCGTTGAGCAGATTCCAGTGGCGAATTGGAATGGTGATCAGTTAATCAATTCTGAAGGCAGTGCCTTTAGTGGAAATATTCAGCTGGCAAAATTACCGAGTATGTATGGCCCTAATGGTGCTGAACAAACTGCATTAACAGGGCTTAAGGCGATGTCCAGTTTATTGACTCAACATGATTTGGTGATAGATAGTTTGTTGTTGACTGAGCGTTTTGCTTGGCAAGTTGAGCTTAAAAACGGCATCAGAATTAATTTAGGGCGACAAGATTTTATTGAGCGAGTACAACGGTTTGTGAATTTGTACCCGCTGTTATTAGAACAAAATAAATCGATAGAGTATGTTGATCTACGCTACGACACAGGTGCAGCAGTACGTTTCGTAGAAAAGACTACATCGATTTAACGAATGGTTTAAATAGGAAGATTGCGCACATGGCAAAAATCGAGACTTCAGGTTTGCTTGTTGGATTAGATATTGGTACACACAGTATTAAAGCTGTATTAGGTGAAGTGCTAGATGATGGTGATATCAATGTATTGGGTGTCGGCAATCACCTTGTAAAAGGGATGGATAAAGGCGGTGTGAACGATCTAAACCTAGTCTCTGACGCGTTAAAACGGGCTGTAGAAGAGATGGAGTTAATGGCTGATTGTCGTGTTTCATCTGCTATTTTAGGTATTTCTGGACGGCATATTGGTTGTCAAAATGAACACGGTATGGTGCCAATAAATCATAATGAAGTGACCCAGGATGATATTGTGAATGTTATACATGCTGCGCGTTCGGTGCCCATTCCTGCAGATCGTAGGATCTTGCATGTGTTGCCACAAGAGTACAGTGTTGATGTTCAAGAGAACGTTAAAAATCCGTTAGGTATGTCTGGTGTACGGATGGAAGCAAATGTTCATATTATTACCTGTGCAGATGATATGGCTAAGAATTTTATCAAGTGTACCGACCGATGTGGTATTAGTATCGACAGTACCGTTTTCTCAGCGTTAGCCTCAAGCCACTCTATACTTACCGAAGACGAAAAAGAGCTCGGTGTCTGTCTAGTCGATATCGGGGCAGGGACAGTTGATATAACTATCTATGCTGATGCGTGCGTGAGATATTCAGCGGTGATCCCGATTGGTGGCAATCAAATCACTAATGATATTGCCAAAATATTCCGCACACCATTGAATCATGCGGAACAAATCAAGATATCTCAAGCGTGTGCGCTCAAAGATCTCGTCAGCATGGAAGAAACGATCAATGTACCGAGTGTAGGTGGACGTGAAGATCGCAGCATGTCCCGCCATACGTTGGCGGAAGTGATTGAACCTAGGTTCCATGAAATTCTAGAACTCGTTTATGAACACATTAGAGATAGCGGATTATTCGAACAGGTTGCTGCGGGTGTTGTATTGACTGGTGGTACCAGCAAAATGCCGGGTGCCTTAGAATTAGCTGAGAGCATTTTCAGTTTACCAGTGCGAATCGGTAAGCCAATGAATATCAAAGGGTTAACAGATTATGTCAACGATCCAACGTATGCACAAGTCATCGGTTTATTACATTACGGAAAGCTAGAAACGATGGAAAATATATCGCCTATCAGGAATACAGAAGAAGGGATTTTTCAGCGAATAAAAGCTTGGTTTAAAGGCGAATTTTAAAAAATAATAATATATAATAGTGAAAATATATTGGAGAGCAGAAATATGTTTGAATTAATTGAAGACGATAGTACCGAAGCGGTGATTAAAGTCATTGGCGTAGGTGGTGGCGGCGGTAATGCCGTTGAACACATGGTCAAAAATAAAATTGAAGGTGTTGAGTTCATCGCAGTTAATACAGATGCTCAAGTCCTAAAAAAATCTAATGCAGATACAATCTTGCAAATCGGTAATGCTGTTACCAAAGGCCTAGGCGCAGGAGCTGATCCAAATATTGGCCGTGAAGCGGCACACGAAGATCGCGAAACCCTTCGCCAGGCTATCGACGGTGCTGATATGGTATTTATTACCGCTGGTATGGGTGGTGGCACCGGTACGGGTGCGGCGCCAGAAGTTGCTAAGATTGCTCGTGAAATGGGGATCTTAAGTGTTGCAGTGGTGACCCGTCCATTTCCATTTGAAGGCAAAAAGCGTAACGGCTATGCTTCGCAAGGTATCGATGAGCTGGCTAAACACGTTGATTCACTCATTACCATTCCGAATGAAAAACTCTTAAAAGTTTTGGGCAAAGGTACTCCGTTATTAAAAGCCTTTGAAGCTGCTAATGACGTACTATTGGGCTCAGTAAGAGGTATTGCGGAATTGATCACGACTGAAGGTCTGGTCAATGTTGACTTCGCAGACGTTAAGACAGTGATGTCAGAAATGGGGACGGCAATGATGGGTACAGGTTCCGCTACAGGTGAAGACCGTGCTGAAGAAGCCGCAAGCCAAGCAATTGCCTGTCCGTTGCTAGAAGATATCGATTTAACTGGTGCGAAAGGTATTTTGGTAAATATCACCGCAGGTCCTGATTTTGCGATCGACGAGTATGAAACTGTAGGTAACGCAGTAAAAGCTTTTGCCTCAGAAAACGCCACGGTAGTCGTTGGTACGGTTATCGACATGGATATGACTGACGAAGTGCGCGTAACAGTCGTTGCAACCGGGATTGGTACTGAAAAGCCAGATATTTCAGTGGTACCAACTTCGCCACAGGTGGCCAAATCTGTTGTTGTTGGAGCGTCTCATGCTGCTGCACCAGCACCTGATACGACTCCAGAAAAAGACGCTGAGGAGTATTTGGATATTCCAGCGTTTTTACGTCGTCAGGCAGATTAATTCATCTGATTGAATTATGATTGACTGTTAACTGGTACGACCATATAATATACCACCAGTTTTCAAGGGTTTACTATGATTAAACAACGTACAATCAAACATGCGGTTCAAGAAACCGGTATTGGCTTGCATAAGGGCAACAAGGTCACGATGACACTGCGCCCCGCTCCCGCTAATACTGGGATTATTTTCCGTCGTATTGATTTGTCTCCACACGTTGATATACCTTCCCGTGCAGACGCAGTTAAGGACACAGTGCTATGTACTTGTGTGAGTAACTCTGATGGCGTGGCAATTCATACCGTTGAACACCTTGTTTCTGCTCTAGCTGGGCTTGGCATTGATAATATTATCGTAGAAGTAAACAGTCATGAACTCCCTATTATGGATGGCAGTGCGAGTCCATTTATCTTTTTACTACAATCGGCAGGGATTGAAGAGCTCAATGCACCTAAGCAGTTTTTGCGCTTGATTAAGCCGGTTCGAGTTGAAGAAGGTGATAAGTGGGCAGAATTACTTCCGTACAATGGTTTTAAAGTTGATTTTAGAATTGATTTTGACCATCCAGTAATCAGCCAAACTCGTCAACATATGGAATTAGATTTTAGTTCTGACTCCTACATTGACCATGTATCTCGTGCAAGGACCTTTGGTTTCATGCGTGATCTTGAAACCATGAATGCGATGGACTTAGCTTTAGGCGGCAGTATGAATAATGCTGTAGCGCTCGACGAATATCGGGTCCTGAATCCTGAGGGACTGCGCTACAGTGATGAGTTTTTAAAACACAAAATCCTTGATGCCGTCGGTGATCTGTATTTAGGTGGTTACAGCATCATTGGCATGCTCAAAGCTTACAAGACGGGGCATGGCCTTAATAACAAGCTTCTCAATGCTGTGATCAACGACAAATCGGCATGGGAGTTTGTGACATACGAAGCTGGTGATGTACCGATTCAATATATTAATCCGGTACTTGCCACTATTTAGCGCCATCGTCTGCTTGAATTCCATAGCGATTCAGTTAAAATCGCTGTTTGAATATCTTTTAAACAACACATATGCGCTTGCAACTTCAACTAGAACACAGCGGTAAACGTTATCGAACAGACTTGTCGATTCGACGTGTTTTGGTCTGTTTTGTAATGGCCAGTTTAGTGTTTATTGTGTCCTCGCGTTCTACCCAAATTACTACAGAACACGCCAATCAAGTGAGTTTAGTCAAACAGGGTTTGCTGGCACAGCAAAGCATGTTAGAGCAAGTCATTGAGCAATCTGACATTGAACAAAATGCCCTACTACAGCACATCTCGGCAATGCAAGCACAGTTATCTCTGCTTTCTTTACAGCAGATAGACATTGCCAAAGCAATGAATGTCAAACTTATCGATATCCCTATACCCGTTCCAGAACTAGAATTTGAGCCATCGGTGAGTGGTTCTTTGCAAGCTCTACAACGCCAATTAGACGATCAAATTAAGCAACTAGCGATCCTTGAAAATGTCTTTAACAACACCCATATAGATATTCAACAACGTATAACCGGTCGGCCAATACAAACCGGTTGGTTATCTTCCTATTATGGAATGCGGGATGACCCCTTTACAGGGAAGCAAGCCATGCACAAAGGAATTGATTTTGCAGGGAATGAAGGCGATCCAGTTATCGCGACTGCCGCTGGCGTAGTGACTTGGTCAGGTGAGCGGTTTGGCTATGGAAATTTGGTCGAAATTAATCACGGTAATGGATTAGTCACTCGATACGGGCACAATCAGAGCTTAAACGTTGTCGTCGGGGAAGTGGTAACAAAAGGACACCGTATTGCTACCATTGGTAATACGGGGCGTTCGACAGGCGCACACGTTCACTACGAAATAATAAAACAAGGTAAACAAATTGATCCCCTCCCTTATGTTTACCGCAAATAACTAAATTTACGGAATTTATTACAGCATGTTTTCATCAATCGCACGGAAAATTTTTGGCAGTCGTAACGATCGCATTCTCAAACAAGTAAACAAACGCGTTAAGTTAATTAACCAACTTGAAGCTGAGTTAGAGGCTTTATCAGATGAAGAGCTAAAGGGTAAAACCACGTTTTTTAAACAAGCTTTAGCTGAGGGCAAAACCTTAGATGACATTCTTGTAGAGGCATTTGCTGTGGTTCGTGAAGCCAGTAAACGCGTTTACGGTATGCGTCATTTTGATGTGCAGATGACCGGTGGTGTGATTTTGCACGAAGGTAAGATTGCTGAAATGCGTACCGGTGAAGGTAAAACGTTAACTGCAACTACGGCGACTTATCTCAATGCCTTGACCGGTAAAGGTGTCCATGTCATTACAGTCAATGATTACCTTGCCAAACGTGATGCGGATGGATTGCGTCTGTTATTTTCATTCCTCGGTTTAACCGTCGGCTGTAATATTCCAGGTATGTCTCAGCAAGAAAAAGTTGAGGCATACGCGTGTGATGTAACTTACGGCACAAATAACGAATTTGGCTTTGATTACCTTCGCGATAATATGGCATATAGTCCTGAACATAGAGTTCAACGCGGTTTGTATCATGCTGTTATCGATGAGGTGGATTCGATTTTAATTGATGAAGCAAGAACGCCTCTAATTATATCTGGTGCAGCTGAAGACAGTTCTGCGCTGTATAAGCAAATTAATGCTTTGGTTCCTAAACTTGTTCAGCAGGAAAAAGAAGATACTGAAGAAGAAGTTGGTGAAGGTCATTACACGGTAGATGAGAAAGCTAAACAAGTTTATTTGACTGAAAAAGGTCAAATATACGTTGAAGAACTCATGATTCAAGCAGGCATATTAAAAGAAGGTGACTCTTTATTTGCTTCTGCGAATATTGCCTTATTACAACACGTTAACGCAGCTCTTAAAGCGCATAAAATCTTTGTCAAGGATGTGGACTACATTGTCAAAGACGAAGAAATTGTGATTGTCGATGAACACACTGGCCGTACGATGGAAGGACGTCGTTGGTCTGAAGGTTTACATCAAGCCGTAGAAGCGAAAGAAGGCGTAAAGATCCAAAACGAAAATCAGACTCTTGCATCTATTACTTTCCAAAATTACTTCCGACTGTACGAAAAACTCAGTGGTATGACAGGGACTGCAGATACTGAAGCGTTTGAATTTCAGCACATTTATGGTTTAGAAACGGTTGTTATCCCAACCAATAAGCCTATGGTCCGCAAAGACTTGTCCGATTTGATTTATCGCACAGCGGGCGAAAAATATTTAGCGATTGTTGAAGACATCAAAGAATGTGTGAAACGAGGTCAGCCAGTCTTGGTAGGCACGATTTCGATTGAAAATTCAGAGCTATTGTCTTCTGTTCTCAAAAAAGAAAAAATCAAACACAAGGTCCTCAATGCCAAGTTTCATGCGCAAGAGGCTGAAATTGTCGCCCAAGCTGGGATGCCAGCAGCTGTAACCATTGCCACAAATATGGCTGGTCGTGGCACTGACATTGTATTAGGTGGTAATTTACAAGCTGAGCTAGAAGGTGTGACTGATGAAGCTAAACGTCAAAAGTTGACCGAAGCCTGGCAGGAGCGTCATGCAGCGGTGCTAGAAGCCGGCGGCCTGCATATCATTGGTACCGAACGCCATGAATCACGGCGCATCGATAATCAGTTGCGAGGCCGTTCAGGACGGCAAGGTGATGCGGGGTCTTCGCGCTTTTATTTGTCTTTAGACGATCCGTTGATGCGTATTTTTGCATCCGAAAAAATGGGCGCAATGATGCAACGTCTTGGTATGGAAGAAGGGGAAGCGATTGAGCATCCTTGGGTAACTCGAGCCATTGAAAATGCCCAACGCAAAGTCGAAACGCGTAACTTTGATATTCGCAAACAGCTTTTGGAATATGATGATGTTGCAAATGATCAGCGTAAAGTGATCTATGAACAGCGTAATGAGCTCCTAGAAGACGGTGACATGGGCGAAACGATAGCCGCAATTCGCAATGATGTGGTTAACGATATTATCAGCGAATATATTCCACCTGAGTCATTGGAAGAGATGTGGGATGTACCCGGTTTAGAAGAGCGTTTAAGAGCCGATTTTCAAGTCGAATTGCCTTTGCAACAATGGCTTGATGAAGACGACAAGCTGTTTGAAGAAAAACTGCGCGAAAAAATTCACGCTGAGATAGATGCAGCTTACCAAGCCAAAGTTGACATGGTTGGTGAAGATGTGATGCGTCAGTTCGAAAAAGCTGTCATGTTGCAGAGTTTAGACAACCATTGGAAAGAGCATCTTGCGGCGATGGATTATTTGCGTCAGGGTATTCATTTACGTGGTTATGCGCAAAAGAATCCAAAGCAAGAATACAAACGCGAGTCTTTTGAGTTATTTGCAGCCATGCTTGACAACCTTAAAGCAGAAGTCATTAGTCTGCTGTCTAAAGTAAAAGTACAAGCTCAAGAAGATGTGGATGCAGTCGAACGTCAGCGTGCAGAACAAGCTGCAAAAGCGACCAAAACCAATGAGGATAACCAGCCGGCGGGCACTGTCAGAGTCGGTAATCGCACAGAGCCTAAAGTAGGTCGAAATGAACCTTGTCCTTGTGGCTCAGGCAAAAAGTACAAGCAATGTTGCGGTAAACTTTAATGACTCAATCTTCATCTGACATCGATGTTGCGGTTGGGGTGATCCTCAGAGATGGTGCTTGCTATATCACTAAGCGCTCTGAGACGCAACATCAAGGCGGTAAGTGGGAATTTCCTGGCGGTAAATTAGAGGGCGATGAAACCCCTTTCAATGCCTTGGTTCGTGAACTCAGAGAGGAAGTAGGGATCAGCATTCTGGATGGTGAAGCTCAGTTTGTGATTACTTTTGAGTATCCTGAGAAGACGGTTCACTTACACGTTTTTTGGGTACACTTATTCAATGGTGAACCTGAATCAAAAGAAGGGCTAGAGGGACGTTGGGTGGCGTTGAGTGAACTACCATCCTTGACATTCCCCGAGGCCAACCAACCAATCATAGATAGCTTACTGGAACTTACCAAATAAATTTATCGGCGGTGGCAAAGGCCACTGCGCTTGCTTTATAAGCAGCTTCATTAATGAAATGAGGATAAACGCTCTGCTCGCCGTCGTAATTAATACAACTTCCATCAAACATTAAAAACATAGGTTGACCTGGTTCTAGAACAGCAAAGTCACGATCTTGGATGTTTGGATGAACAAGGCCTAGTATTTTTTCTTCTTCCGACAATGGAAAATGCATCACTTCGAGAAGCCTATAGGCTTCAAAACCGCCAAACTCTGGTACTGCTTCGCGATTGTACAAGACAATATATTCAAGAATGTGACCAAGCATCTCAACACTTTGGGCATAGACATCGGCTCTACATACGCCTTGAGGTTGAGCTCCGAGTTCGAGCATAATGCCGTATCTCCCACACGTGCAAAGGTAAGGATGTTCTAAGTAACTGACTTCGTCTTCAACAAGAATGTGAGCACTTGGCATCTGTTGTTTCAGGTAGGCTGCCATATTGCGATAAAAATCATTCGATTCTAGGACGATCAACGTGGCCCCCATATTGGAGGTAGTATTGTGGATATCGATGACTAAATCGGTGCGAGGGTTATCTTTCGGCCCAATTTTACGATTGATGGTTTGGGCAAGGTTAAGCTCATATAGAGAGTTTGCTTGGTAAGCTAAGTTATCCAATGCAAATTGACGATTTAAATCTACGTCTATAAAACGAGTATTGGCAGCAACAGCATCGGGGTTTGCAATCAGGAAACTATAATCCAAAGAATCAGGCAAACTGTGAATGCCCCCAGCTAAGTTATTGATGAGATGTATTCCGGTAAGCTCGTTACCATGAGTGCCGCCTACTATTGCGACAGAAGAAATTGAGGGCATACTAATTATTCTTTAAAAAAAGTGTCTTCTTGCTGAGCTAAAAAGGCCTCAATATCTTCCTCATTGGGTATAATATTGGCTTGATGGTCTTTTGATGCACCACATGGAATGGTTTTTTCTTCATCTGCCCATTCACCCAGGTCAATTAATTGACATGTCTTCGAACAAAAAGGGCGATAAGTAAATGCCTTACTCCATTCTACCGAAGTTTGGCATGTTGGACAGTTGACGTGCATTAACAGCTCGCAAGTTTAAAAGAGATGTCTTTATTATTATCGTTTTCGGGCTGATTGTCATCATTAAAGCGAATAAATCTTACAGCGTACCTGTATTTATTGCCACTTAATGTTGGATAATAGTCTAGAGTATGGCTGTACTCAATCCGAATCAACTCAACCTTGTTGTCTGCAACACCTTGATAAAAGCCATTCGTCGCGGTAACGTCTTCTAACGGTTTTCGCTGCCGAATAAATGTCAACACTAGGCGAATCGATTCTTGTAGGAGTCGCATGGGGGCTAACCAATCTTGCATTTGTTTAATTTTTGATTCAGAGGATTGATTTAACCAAAAATGCAGTTTTGGTAAGTCAAAGCTACAAGTCGCTCCTGGGATAGAAAAGCGTTGGCGGATTGCAGATAAAAATCTGTCTTGCTTGAGACTGCAGCCGATACGAGGTGAGGTGTTTAAGGCTTCAATTGTTTGGGTTACCTCATCAAGCGCGGTGTTGAGTTTATCTTTATTTACGTTGGGAAAGGTCAGCCAATGATTTAAATGTTGAGTATAAATATTAAGGTCTCTAATCAATTCACTTTTCAGATCCACTCTTTCTATCAAATCAAGTAGTTGAAATAAATTGCGTAGAAAAGTCACTTCATTGTTTTTGGCGCAACAAGATTCAAGGTCTGCAATAGAATTGAACATATGTTCAACTCTTAAATAATTACGGACTTTTTCATTGAGTGGGAACTCAAAGTTGGCCTGATTCATTAATACACTCCATACAACATGTAGCAATAAACACCATATTTATGACTTTTTCAAGTCATAACGAAGATTTTTGTAAACATTGTGTAAAAATTCTACTTGTTTTGCTGTATCTATCTTATTTTTACTATTATCAATGACGTCGTGTGCAATGGATAGCCGTTCATTTCTTGAACACTGGTTGGCCATGATGTGTTTGATCTGCTCTTCCGAATTGTTATCCCTAGCACTTGCTCGAGATAACTGTTGGGATTCTGGCAAATCAACTACACATATTCGGTCACACCATTCGTATAATTTGTTTTCATACAGTAGAGGGACTACAAACAATACATAACTTGAACTAGCTTGTGTTAAAGACTGCTTCATCTTATCTCTAATCAGTGGATGTAAGGTTTCATTCAACCACTGAGTCTTTTCAGGAGAAACAAAGACGATTTTTCTTAACTTCGCTCGGTCAAGCGTATTCTGATCATCAAGGATATCTTTACCAAAATAGGCAACCAACTTTGCTAATCCCTCAGTTCCAGGGCCCACTACTTCTCTGGCAACGACATCGGCATCGACAATATCAATACCGTGTTGGGCAAAGCATTCAGCAACAAAACTCTTACCACTGCCAATTCCTCCGGTTAGACCAATAATCGGTACCGACATTAGGCTATCCCCATCCATGCAAAATACCAGGTAACAATCGTTTCACCATAAAGAATAGTAATCCAGCCGGCAATGCCCAAAAAAGGACCGAAGGGAAATGCGCCCTTGGGAAGAGATGGATCAGGTTGTTTTTGATTCGGGAAAACTTGTGCGATCAAAGCAACGGCTAGGGCAACCACAGATGATAATAAAATGATGAGGACTAAATGTTGCCATCCAACAAAAGCTCCTAATGCGGCTAGTAACTTAAAATCACCATAGCCCATGCCTTCTTTGCCCGTGAGAAGCTTAAATCCCCAATAAATAATCCACAGTATGAGATACCCAATAACGGCTCCCCATACGGCATCCTCTAACGACACAAACCAGTTTTGGGTTGCGCTTAATAATCCCATCCACAACAAAGGTAAGGTTAGTTGGTCAGGCAATAACATGTGGTCCAAATCTATACATACTGCGCTGATTAATGTCCAAGTGGCGATCAGCATAACGGCACATTGTAGTGTTGGTCCATAATGCAAAGCACACCATAATGAAAGCAAGGCGGACATTCCCTCAATTATCGGGTAGCGTTTAGGGATAGAGTGATCACAATGTTGACAGCGCCCTTTTTTGAGCAGGTAAGATACAATCGGGATGTTTTCTGTCGCCGTAATCAAGCGCTTACAATTAGGACATGCTGAACGTGGGTGAGCAAGATTAAATTTGTCACTTAAGGCAATACCTCCGGGAGGGTCTGGTCGTTCTTTTGGAGCAAAATAATGAATGAATTCAGATTGCCATTCGCGTTGCATCATAATGGGTAATCGATAGATCACCACGTTTAAAAAGCTACCGACTAATAAACCTAACAAACAAACCGTTACTAAGAATGCAAGTGGGTAGGTAGTAAAGGTGAAAGCGATGGATTCAAAGATATTCATTGCGCGGCCAAAATGCCAAAATGGTTAGTTTACAAAATGTTATACCACATTGCCCATTTGGAAGATAGGCAAATACATCGCAACGATTAAGCCACCGATAACGACGCCCAACACAGCCATGATTAGGGGCTCTAATAAACTGGTTAAACCATCTACCATATCCTCCACTTGGCGCTCGTAAATATCTGATATTTTTCCTAGCATGTCATCGACAGATCCTGATTCTTCACCGATAGCAATCATCTGCACGACCATATCAGGAAACAAGGTCGTCGCTCGCATTGCAATGTGCATTTGCGAACCACCTGATACCTCTTTTTTAACAAATTGAATAGCATCGCGGTAGATGGCATTGCCAGCTGCCCCAGCCGCTGAATCTAAAGCTTGAATAAAAGGCACACCCGCGGCAAAAGTGGTGGCTAAGGTTCTGGCAAAGCGAGCAATGGCGGCTTTTTCTAGGATTTCGCCGACAATAGGGAGTTTTAATATTTGAGCATCGACTTTATCTGCCACAGCAGGTGAACGCTCTATACTTTTTTTGCTCCCCCAAAAACAAGCAATAAAACTGATTAAAATGGCAAAGCCGTAATCTTGCAAAAATTGGGATATATTTAATACCAATTGTGTAAAAACAGGAAGTTCTGCGCCAAAGCTAGCAAAAATATCCTGGAATTGCGGCACCACGTAAATCAATAAAATCGTTGTGACAATCAATGCGACGACCACAACCGCAATAGGGTAGAACATGGCTTTTATTATTTTAGATTTTAAGGCTTCTGCTTTTTCTTGATAAAGTGCGATGCGTTCAAAAATCTGCTCCAGTGCACCGGATTGCTCACCACTTGCTACCAAATCACAATATAGGTCACCAAAGTGTTTGGGGTATTTGCGCAAAGCGACACTAAGCGGATTCCCCGCTTTGACCTCACTAGCGATGCTCCGTAATACGTCTCGGGCTTCTGCTTTTGCATGGCCTTTAGCTAACATATCGAGTGTCTGCATAATGCTTATACCAGCATTGAGCATTGTGGCTATTTGTCGAGTGAGGACACAGATATCTTCTGAATTGAGTTTATCTTTAGCAACTGAGAGCCAAGATTTTTTGACTAATTTAATGTGTTGCGCACTGATCCCTTGCTTGCGTAATATGAGTTTGACGTCTTTGGGCGAGGCGGCGGTCAATTTTCCTTTTACTTTATTACCGCGACGGTCAGCGCCTTGCCAATAATACATAAATGAAGACTGGGCCATAGCTTATTCCTTAACGAGTGACAAAAGGTCTGACAAAAAAGCCCAACACAATGCAGGGCTTTATTAAATATCAAATGGCATGAGTTCATTAGCATAAGGTTGCAGGGTTACAAACGGCTCCCCAAGTAACACGACCATTAGTTGCAACAGTTGGAGTCAATGTGTACGTACCTAAATCATGGGTAGCAAGAATGACACCAGCTGTTGTAGTGACGGTTACATCACCAGTAGTGATATTATCTGGAATCCCGTTAGATGAACCGTTGCAATTTGTTGTTGCTCCAGTTACTTGGACACAGACTCCGACGGCTGTCTTGGCCGCAGCTGTAGCCTGAGTGACCTCGGTAAATTCAGCTTTGTTCGTGTAGTTACTATAGGCAGGCAGTGCAATAGCGGCGAGTATGCCGATAATTGCGACCACAATCATTAATTCAATTAAGGTAAAACCCAGGTTGTTTTTGCTAGTGAATAAAGTGTTCATAATCATCTCCGCGTAATACGTTTTAGTTTGTTAAACAACGTCCGTTTACAACAGGTATGTATTCATTACTTGATTGGAAGTATATGAAGCGCGAGATGGTTTGTCGGTACGAAGGTTTATACCTATGTTTACTGTCATCACAACCATTAACATAGGTGCTAGATTGTCTGCGTATCAGTCGATGATACGCAAAGACAAATCCACAGCGAGAATATTCTTGGTCAAAGCGCCACTGGATATAAAATCCACGCCAGTTGAACTGAGCTCTGCAATTCGCTCGGCAGTAATGTTACCTGAGACTTCTAGTTTACAGCGACCGTCGTTAAGTGCTACTGCCTCTTGGATCTGTTTTGTTGAGAAATTATCAAGCATGACGATGTCTGCACCTGCCTCAAGGGCTTGCTCAAACTCGTCTAAGTTCTCTACTTCGACTTCGACAGGAAGCTCAGGGTGATTGTGGCGAGCTTGAGAGATTGCTGGTGCAATACCACCGCAGGCAAAAATGTGATTTTCTTTGATCAGGAAGGCGTCATACAGACCAATGCGATGATTTTGACCACCGCCGCATTGCACCGCGTATTTTTGTGCCAAACGCAAATGAGGAATGGTTTTACGCGTGTCCAAAATGCGCAGTGAATTATCGCCAACCAAATCGACATAGTGCGCAGTTTGTGTTGCCGTAGCGCTGAGCATTTGTAAAAAATTCAACGCAGTACGTTCGGCGGTTAATAACGCTCGAGCATTGCCCTTGATTGTAAATAATAATGTATCAGGTTCAACGATGTCACCGTCGGCAACATGAAAGCTTACTTCGGCGTTGGGGTCGCACAGCTCAAAGCAATGAGCAACCCAAGCACAGCCAGCAATAGTGGCGCGATCACGACAAATCACATGAGCGGTTTTTACCGTATCGGGCGCAATCAATTGTGCTGTGACATCTTGTAATAACCAATCAGATGCAAATGCAGCGCTAGATGTTATTCCGAGATCTTCAGCTAATGCACCGGCAACGTTGTTGTGGATTACATCAATTGAAATCAATTCGTCAGTTGCCAAATGCTGTGGATACTTTGCTTTTAAATTAGTGCTCATCGTGGAATTGTAATTGTGAGTTGCTGATTGGTCTGGGTGAATTGTAAATCTTTTAGGACATTCATGCCTAATAATATTTTGTCACTGCGCATGCCTGGGTTTAAGTGAGCTTGCACATTATTGAATGGAATATTACCAAGGATAAGTGTTGGCACTTTAGTTTCATACACTGTAACTGTGCCATTGGCTGTCATAACAGGAAACGGTCTACCCGATTCTAAGCCTAATCTTGTGGCAAGATGTGCTGGAATTGATACGCTTGTAGCACCGGTATCAAGTAGAAATGTGACCTTTTCACCATTGATCAAGCCGTCCAATAAATAATGGCCTTGTCTATTTTGTTGCAAGACCAAAGTATACCCTGATGAATCGGATACCGCCTCAGAATCTATGTTGGGGTGACGTTGTTTGGCAAGATATTCTGAATAAATAATCACCAATATAAAGAGAATGCTAAGCCAGGCTCCGATAACAAACACACCACTTATAGATGATTTTTGTGGATTGGATTCTTCCTTCAAGTTCGCTTCCCCTTCTGCTTGTATCCAAGTTGAACATGACGATAAAATACGCATTATTCATTAGACCAAAATAATATACCAATAATGATCTATCCTCTGGCTGATGTGAAGCTTTCTCCATATCAAAATGCAAGGCCTGACCATACCGACGTATCATTGTTGGTGATTCATAATATCAGTCTGCCTCCTCGCTTATACGGCGGTCACTACATAGATGATTTATTTTTAGGTAAACTTTCATCAGAGGATCATCCTTTTTTTGGGCAAATTAAAGGATTACAAGTCTCTGCACATGCTTGTATTCGTCGTGATGGGCGCGTCACGCAATATGTCCCTTTTGATAAAAAGGCCTGGCATGCTGGAGTCTCCTCGTTTCAAGGTCGCAAGGCTTGTAATGATTTTAGTATTGGTATTGAATTGGAGGGATGTGATGACATGCCGTATACATCAGAGCAATATTCAGCATTGGTGGAGTTGAGTGTTTTTATTCAAACGCATTTTTCAGCCATATCCATTGGACGAATTGTTGGGCATAATGACATAGCGTTTGGACGAAAGACCGACCCAGGTTTTGCCTTTGACTGGGCTAGATATCGGCAGGCATTACAAGCAAAACATCAACATTCACACGTTGCGATGGAATCTCTCACATGACTCTCATTTATCTGTTACTTACCTTGTTCACTGAGCGCATGGTACAAAAACCCCATTATTTGCGGACTGATTTTTACTACACCTTATATAAAAAACAGTTAGTAGAGCGAAAGCTATTGTGCCCAGAAACCACTGTTTGGCAGTTTCTTGCAATGTGGCTTGGCCCGGCTATTTCCGTTGCCATACTATTACATATACTCAATCTTGGTTTGGTTACTTTTGTCGTGACCCTATTTGTATTGTTTGTGAGCATAGGAAGCCACTCATTACGAGAAGCGTTTAAATGTTATTTGCAAGCGGCTGAGCGAGGTGATTTGCAAGCTTGTGATATGTATGCAAGGAATTTGGGGTTACCAGATCACAGCCCACAAACGTTTGCCGGGCATCTTGTCTGGCTTAATTACCAGCGCTATGCCGCACCGATTTTTTTCTTTGTTGTATTTAATGTATTCGGTGTGATCGCATATGGGACGTTACGTGTGCTCAATGGTTATGCACAAAAGCACGCCTTAGGACTACAACATACCACACAAAAAATCCTACTAGTGGTTGAATGGGTGCCAGTTCGTCTGGCTGCCGTAGGCTTTTTGATTGTAGGGCACTTTTCTCGCGCCCTTCCAGTGTGGTTGTCTTTGTGTTTTGATACGAGTACTTGCGCTAAAGACGTATTAACTAGAGTCGCAATCGCAGCAGAAGACGTTCAATCTGAGCCTGATGATCTGGTAACCGAGGCCGTTACTTTGGTCAGCTTAGCTAAACGAAATATATTATTTATCTTATCAATAGTCGCTATTTTAACCCTTTTGGGTGTCATCCAATAGTGGTAAGAGATCGTGGTGCTTTATTTTCGATTTCTCTTTAACTATTGTTTTACCAAGTCTTTTTTCCTATTTATTACAGTCCTAACGCAACTTTTATGTTTATAAAAAAACAGTGGGGTTGTGTTAATCATTGTTCTCAGTTAAACTTTGGGTAAATGGTATTACCAATGTGGTTATTTAGTAAATTTTTTTTACAAGCTGAGAACTCATGGCCGGCATTAAACAACAAAAATTATCCGATATTATTACGGAAAAACTCGAAAGTATGATCCTCGACGGTTCGTTCGTTGCAGGTGAACGCTTACCTGCAGAGCGAGTCTTGGCTGAAGAGTTTAATGTTTCTCGCCCTTCACTGCGTGAGGCTTTCCAAAACTTACAAGCTAAAGGTTTGGTTGAGCGCAAACAGGGCGGAGGCACGTTCGTCAGCTCAAAGCTCAACGCGAACATGACCGACCCATTGTTAGCACTCGTTGCGAATCGACCTGAAACACAGTTTGATCTGCTAGAGTTTCGCCATGCTTTAGAGGGTATGGCCGCTTATTACGCCGCTTTACGAGGTCAACCTGAAGATTATCAAAACTTACAGCGTGCATGGCTTGCCTTGCAAGCGGAAGAACAATTAGAGATAGCGCACGAGGCGCACTTACTGAGTGAATTTTATTTGGTGATGGCTAAAGCCACGCATAATATGATCTTGCAGCACGTCATGCGCAGCCTCAAAGGCATGTTGCAAGAAAATATCCATAAAAATCTCGAGATGCTCAAAATCGTGCCTGACGCTGGAAGCATCATTAAAGAATATCGGGAAAAAATTGTGTCTGCGATTGTGACACAAGATCCCGATACCGCTCGCACCACTAGCAATGCTTTGCTGGTATATATCGAAACCACTTTATTGGACATCAATCAGCGTGACACTGCAGTACAACGAGCCATGCGTCGCATTGATGTAAATTCAAATTAAGCTAACAGGACCCCTTATGACAGAACAAATTTTAGCTGACATCGATCCCCAAGAAACGCAGGAATGGATAGAATCCTTAGAATCTGTATTAGAAGCAGAAGGCGTGGATCGTGCTCACTTTTTACTTGAGCAACTTATTGAAAAAGCTCGTCGCAACGGCGCACATTTACCATATGATGCGACTACAGCGTATTTGAATACCATCCCACCCGGACAAGAGCCAACAATGCCTGGTGACCAAACCATTGAAACCAAAATTCGCAATGCGATTCGTTGGAATGCGTTGATGATGGTATTGCGTGGCTCTAAAAAAGACCTAGAGCTGGGTGGTCACATCTCGTCATTCCAGTCATCAGCGATGTTGTACGATGTGGGTTTTAACCATTTCTTCCGCGCGCCGAATGACAAAGACGGCGGTGATTTTGTATTTGTACAAGGACACGTTTCACCAGGTATTTACTCACGTGCGTTTATTGAAGGTCGCTTAAGCGAAAGTCAGCTAGATAATTTCCGTCAGGAAGTCTCGGGTGAGGGTCTATCTTCTTATCCGCACCCTAAATTAATGCCTGATTTTTGGCAATTCCCAACGGTTTCTATGGGCTTAGGTCCGATGCAAGCGATCTATCTCGCGCGCTTCTTGAAATACTTAACCAACCGTGGCTTAAAAGATTGTTCTGACCAACGCGTGTGGTGCTTTATGGGGGACGGTGAGGTAGATGAGCCAGAAAGCTTAGGAGCAATTGGCCTGGCATCTCGTGAAGGCTTAGATAATTTAACCTTCGTGATTAACTGTAATTTACAGCGCTTAGACGGTCCAGTTCGTGGTAACGGCAAGATCATCCAAGAGTTAGAAGGCACATTCCGCGGTGCTGGCTGGGAAGTGATCAAAGTCATTTGGGGTCGCTATTGGGATCCACTACTGGCCCGTGATACCTCAGGTAAGTTATTAGACTTGATGAATGAAACCGTGGATGGGGAATACCAAAACTATAAAGCAAACGGTGGAGCTTACACCCGTGAACACTTTTTTGGCAAATACCCAGAGCTCAAAGAAATGGTCGCCAACATGTCCGATGATGATATCTGGCGTCTAAACCGAGGTGGTCATGATCCGGTGAAGGTCTACGCAGCTTACAAAAAAGCCTCAGAAACCCAAGGCCGTCCTCAAGTTATTCTAGCGAAAACAGTCAAAGGTTACGGCTTAGGTGCGGCAGGTGAAGGTAAAAACATCGCTCACAACGTGAAGAAAATGGATAAAGAATCCATTCGTATTTACCGCGATCGTTTTAATATCCCTGTCTCTGATGAAGATTTGGAAAACTTACCGTATTATAAGTTTGACGAAGCGTCAGAAGAGTATCAGTACTTAAAAGCACGTCGTGATGCGTTACATGGGTTTATGCCGCGACGTTTACCCAAATCTACGGTAGAGCTTCCAGCGCCACCGCTGAAAGCATTTGAAGCTGTGACCAAAGGCTCAAACGGCCGTGAAATTTCTACTACGATGGCCTTTGTGCGCGTATTAACAACATTACTCAAAGACAAGCAAATGGGTAAGCACGTCGTGCCGATCATTCCAGATGAAGCACGCACCTTTGGTATGGAAGGCTTGTTCCGTCAAGTGGGTATCTATGCCAATGAAGGTCAAAAATACGTACCACAGGATGCCGATCAGGTGGCATTCTATCGTGAAGATAAAAAAGGTCAGGTATTACAAGAGGGGATAAACGAACTTGGCGCGATGTCTTCATTCGTCGCTGCAGGGACCTCTTACTCATTAAATGATGTCCCGATGTTGCCGGTTTACATTTATTATTCTATGTTTGGCTTCCAACGTGTTGGTGATATGGCCTGGGCGGCAGGCGATAGCCAATGTCGCGGTTTCTTGGTCGGTGGTACGGCAGGTAGAACCACACTAAACGGTGAAGGTTTACAGCACCAAGACGGTCATTCGCACATTCAAGCGGGCCTGATCCCAAACTGTATTTCTTACGACCCAACCTATGGCTATGAAATGGCAGTCATCGTACAAGACGGTACACGCCGTATGCTAGAAGAACAAGAAAACGTCTTCTACTACTTGACGGTAATGAACGAAAACTACGTTCAACCAGAAATGCCAAAAGGCTGTGAAGAAGGCATTATTAAAGGTATTTATAAACTGGACACTGTTGGTAAGAGCAAACTTAAAGTCAAACTCTTAGGTTCAGGTACGATTTTGCTGAAAGTGCGTGAAGCAGCTACATTACTAGCTGAGAAATTTGGCATCGAATCAGAAGTGTATTCTGTGCCTTCCTTTAACGAGTTAGGGCGTGATGGTCTTTCAGTTGAGCGTCATAACATGTTGCACCCGACTGACAAGCCACAAAAAGCTTACATCACCGAGGTACTCGAAGCCGGCAATTCAGGTCCAACCATTGCAGCCACTGACTACATCAAAGCGTATGCTGAACAAGTGCGTGCCTTTGTTCCTGGATCTTATCGCGTGTTGGGTACCGATGGTTTTGGTCGTTCAGATAGCCGTCAGAACTTGCGTCGTCACTTTGAAGTCGATGCTGAGTTTGTCGCTATTGCGGCGTTGTATGAGCTGGTGAAAGCTGGCGATTATAAAGCTCAAGACCTAGCAAAAGCGATTGTAGAGCTAGGTGTTGATGCAGACAAAATTAACCCACTTTACGCCTAAGGAGCAAAGACATGTCTGATATGAAAGATGTATTCGTCCCTGACTTGGGTGAGGATTCGGTTGAAGTCATTGAAATTTGTGTGTCGGTTGGCGACAGTATTGATGCTGAAGACGCCATTGTCACAGTAGAGTCTGATAAAGCCTCTATGGATATCCCTGCACCGTTTGGTGGCAGCGTCAGTGAGATCTGTGTCGCGGTGGGGGATAAAATCTCAGAAGGGACGTTATTGGCAAAGATTGCCAGTGCTGACTCAGGAGATGCGACAGCAACTGAAGCGCCTGTGGCTAGTGAAGCGCCTGCGGTGGAAACAGTCCAAGCGGAGGCGCCGAGCGGTGAATCCATTATACAAGTCACTGTACCTGATATTGGCGGTGATGAAAATGTAGACGTTATTGAAGTATTAGTGGCTGTAGGCGATAGTGTTGATGCCGAAGATGGCTTGATTACGCTAGAGACTGACAAAGCGTCTATGGACGTACCATGCCCAGAGGCTGGTGTCGTTAAGGCGATTCATGCCGCGGTTGGTGATAAAGTTTCTGAAGGTTCCCTTGTCATAGACTTAGCTGTATCGACTGGGGCGACTGATTCTGCCACTGCGGCACAGCCTCATGTAACAGCTGAACCACTAGCCCAACCTGCACCAGCTGTGGTCGCAACATCTGCTGCTCAAAGCACCATTCAAGTGACTGTCCCTGACATTGGTGGTGATGAGAACGTCGATGTGATTGATGTATTAGTCGCAGTGGGTGATAAAGTTGAAGCCGAAGATGGTTTGATTACGCTAGAGACGGATAAAGCGTCTATGGACGTACCATGCCCAGAGGTGGGTATAGTCAAAGCGATTCACACGTCTGTAGGGGATAAAGTATCACAGGGCTCTTTGGTTATTGATTTAGAAGTTGCCGGGGCACCAGTTGTTGATACACCAGCGGCTCCTGCTCCGGCGCCACAAGCCACTGCGCCAGCTACGGCACCCGTTGTTAGTAAAGCACCACCTGTGCCACATCACCCGTCAGCGGGAGAGATCAAGCGTACTGGTCGTGTGCACGCATCACCTTCAGTGCGTCGTTTAGCCCGTGAGTTTGGAGTTGATTTAACCCAAGTCACAGGCTCTGGCAACAAAGGCCGTATCGTAAAAGAAGACGTGCAGTCTTATGTGAAATACGAATTGTCACGTCCAAAAGCCACTGCCGCGCCAGCAACAGGTGGTGGTGAAGGCGGTCTGCAAGTGATTGCGCAACCTAAAGTTGATTTTAGCAAGTTTGGTGAGGTAGAAGAATTGCCGTTAACGCGTATTCAAAAACTATCTGGCCCTAATTTGCACCGCAACTGGGTGACGATCCCACATGTTACACAGTTTGATGAAGCGGATATTACGGATTTAGAGGATTTTCGTAAGCAGCAAAATGTGGTGGCTGAAAAGCGCAAGTTAGGCTTCAAAATCACGCCACTTGTGTTTATGATGAAAGCCGCTGCAGATGCTTTAAAAGCCTATCCAACGTTTAACTCCTCATTGTCGGTCGATGGTGAGAGTTTAATTCTCAAAAAATACTTCCATATCGGGATTGCGGTAGACACCCCTAATGGTTTGGTTGTACCAGTGGTACGTGATGTAGACCAGAAAGGTATTTATGAGTTATCACAAGAGTTGATGGAGATCTCTATCAAAGCTCGTGAGGGCAAATTAAAGGCCGCAGATATGCAAGGTTCGTGTTTTACCATTTCAAGCTTAGGCGGTATTGGCGGTACGGCATTTACGCCAATTGTCAATGCCCCAGATGTGGCGATTTTGGGTGTGTCAAAATCTGAGATAAAACCAAAGTGGAATGGTAAAGATTTTGATCCAAGGTTAATGTTGCCGTTATCTTTATCGTACGACCATCGTGTGATCGATGGTGCGCTCGCCGCGCGCTTCACGGTTCACTTGAAAAATGCGTTAGAAGATTTGCGTAACATATTGCTATAACAGTGTCTGAGTCAGGGGTTGTGAAAACCTCTGGCTCAATTTAATCGATTGAAATCGTTGTGTTTTTTTGAACATAACGGATAAAACAGGGTACAATTTCCCTGTCATATTAACTCCAAGTTTTGAGGTCATAATGAGCGAAATAAAAACGCAACTAGTCGTACTAGGTGCAGGTCCAGGCGGATATAGTGCTGCATTCCGTGCAGCGGATTTAGGGATTGAAACCGTGCTAGTGGATGCACGTGCTACGCTTGGTGGTGTGTGTTTAAACGTCGGTTGTATTCCTTCAAAAGCGTTATTACACGTGGCAAAGGTGATTGAAGAAGCGAAGCATTTATCTAGTCACGGTGTCACATTCGGTGAGCCACAAATCGATCTAGACAAAGTTCGTGCTTGGAAAGACAGTGTAGTTAGCCAGTTGACCAAAGGCTTGGGCGGCATGTCAAAAATGCGCAAAGTTAAGCATGTACAAGGTTACGGCAAATTCACAGGCTCTAACACATTAGAAGTGACAGGAGATGATGGCGTCACGACCATTACCTTTGATAATGCCATCATCGCAGCAGGTTCTGAACCAGTTGCTCTGCCTTTCATCCCAGAAGATGACCGTGTGATTGATTCAACGGGTGCACTTGAGATGAAAGACATCCCAGGCAAGATGCTTGTTCTAGGTGGCGGTATCATTGGTCTTGAAATGGGCACAGTATATCGCTCTTTAGGTTCACAGATTGACGTGGTTGAGTTTTTAGATCAGCTCGTTCCTGCTGCCGATAAAGACATCATCAAAGTCTACATGAAAACCATCAAAGACAAGTTCAACGTGATGCTAGAAACCAAAGTTACCGCGGTGGAAGCAAAAGATGACGGTTTATATGTGACGTTTGAAGGCAAAAAAGCCCCAGCAGAGCCAGTGCGTTATGACAAAGTGCTTGTTGCAGTAGGTCGTCGTCCAAACGGCTCACTTATTGCTGCTGAAAAAGCAGGTGTAACGGTTGATGAGCGTGGCTTTATTAATGTTAATAAGCAAATGCAAACTAACGTACCGCACATTTATGCGATTGGTGACCTAGTTGGTCAACCAATGCTTGCGCACAAAGCGGTACATGAAGGTCATGTGGCGGCTGAAGTCATTTCTGGTCAGAAACATTACTTTGATCCGCGTTGCATTCCTTCAGTTGCGTATACTGAGCCAGAAATTGCTTGGGTTGGTCTCACTGAAAAAGAAGCGAAAGAGCAAGGCATTAACTACGAAGCAGCAGTATTCCCTTGGGCGGCTTCAGGTCGTGCGATTGCTCAAGCAGCAACAGACGGTATGACCAAAATGATCTTCGATAAAGATACAGGTCGTGTCATTGGGGGGGCAATCATCGGTACAAATGCTGGTGAAATGCTTGGTGAAATCGGTCTTGCGATCGAAATGGGTGCGGATGCTGAAGATGTTGCATTGACCATTCATGCTCACCCAACCTTAAATGAATCCATTGGTATGGCCGCTGAAGTTTACGAAGGCAGCATCACGGATATGCCAAATCCAAAAGCGAAAAAGAAGTAATATTCTGCACGTTTAACTTATTGCAAAAAACCTGATTTAGTTTTCTAAGTCAGGTTTTTTTTGTAAATTCAAAAAAGTTGTGTATCTTAAGCACTATGCGTCAAATTGAAATCTTTGAAGTCCCTAGTCCTTGTATCGGAGTGTGTACTAATGGCCCTCGTGGTTATTGTACAGGCTGTTTTCGCTCGAGAGACGAAAGGTTGCACTGGCTTAATATCGATAATAATACACGCAAGCAAATCAACGATGCTTGCTCCAGGCGTAAAGCCTCTTACCTCAAACGCAAGCAAAGCCAAGCCAATACCTCACAACCTACTCAAGTTCAAGAGTCGATACCACAACAAGATTCTTTGTTTTAGCTCGCACAATAGACGGTTATGTCTATACTAATGCAAGCCCAAGCTATTTGATGGATCAATGAAGACATAAAATAGCTGAACAAAGATTCTTCAATGCTGGTTCATTGAAGGGTTCTGAATTAAAATGCACTGAAATCTTACAGATGTATCAACAAGCACAACCAGATGCGAATAAGATCCATAATTTAATCTACAAAACAGCAGGAATACACTATGAAATTGCGACTAGCTACTGCAATAGTTGCCGTATTAGTTGGTGCAGCGGCGCACGCAGAGGATGTCCAAAAACCGTTTACAATGGACGGTGAGTTTGGCTTTATCTTGACTTCAGGCAATACTGAAACTACCTCTTTGTCAGCCGGTTTAAAAAGCACGCAAGAGCTAACGGATTGGAGTAACGAGTACACGGCTGAAGTCCTTTACAAACAAGATGAATTAGATAATGGTACCGAAACCACTGCCCAAAAATTCTTTATTTCAGGACAGGGTAACTACAAATTGACCAATCCAAGACAACGCTTGTTTGCATTCGCTTCTTACGAGGATGATCGCTTCTCGAATTTTGCTTTTCAGTCCACTGTCGCGCTTGGTTGGAACGAAAAAGTGCTCGATACAGAACAACAAAGATTCAGTTACTCAGTCGGTCCGGGTTACAGCTTTGCTGAAGATCAAATGGGAGAAGACTTGAGCAGTGTGATCTTGCGTGGTGCCATTGACTATTCGTATAAATTATCGGATAACGCCAAATTAACCCAAGTATTTAGTACAGAATACGGTGAAGATAACGTCAAATCACGTTCGAAAACCTCAGTCAGTGCAAAACTTGCCAACGGCTTATCAATGAAAGTGTCGTTAAAGTTAGATCACAATACGGAAGTGGATGAAGGCCGCGAAAATCTCGATACTGAGACTTCCGTGACCTTAGTATACAGCTTCTTTTAGAACAAAATACGTGTTTTGATGGTGCCTTTGATCTGCACAAGTTCAGCAAAGGCATCTTCGGCACGGTCAGTTTCAACTTCAAGCACTACATAACCAATATTTTCATTCGTTTGAAGATATTGTGCTGCAATGTTAATGCCTTCTTTAGCAAAGGCTTGGTTAATTTGCGTCAATACACCAGGGGCATTTTCGTGGATATGCAATAAACGTGAATGCTTGGCATGACCTGGAAGGGAGACTTCTGGGAAGTTTACGGCAGAAAGTGTCGAACCATTGTCTGAGTACTTCGCCAATTTACCAGCTACCTCAATACCAATATTTTCTTGAGCCTCTTGCGTTGAGCCACCTACATGCGGGGTTAAGATAACATTGTCAAATTTGCGCAGTGGTGATTCAAATTCTTCATTATTTGATTTGGGCTCAACTGGAAATACATCGACAAGTGCTCCGTTAAGTTTACCTGATTCTAATGCTTGTGCGAGGGCATCGATGTCAACGACGGTACCGCGTGCAGCATTTATCAAAATCGCACCGTCTTTCATTTCAGCTAATTCTGAAGCACCAATCATATCTTGAGTATCAGCCGTCTCAGGGACGTGTAAGCTGACAATGTCAGAGGTATTTAATAGTTTTTTCAAGGTCTTTATTTGGACTGCATTACCCAATACGAGCTTGTCTTCGATATCGAAGAACTGCACTCGCATGCCGAGATGTTCAGCTAGAATAGACAGCTGTGTACCAATATGACCGTAGCCAATAATACCTAAAGTTTTGCCTCGTGCTTCATAAGAGCCTACGGCGCTTTTTTCCCATTCACCGCGATGCGCTTTGGCGTTTTTAGATGGGATCCCACGAAGCAGTAAAATCAAGCTTCCTAACACTAATTCAGCAACCGATCGAGTATTGGAAAACGGGGCATTGAACACTGGGATGCCGCGAATCTGTGTGGCTTTTAAATCAACCTGATTAGTGCCAATACAAAAACATCCAACAGCGATAAGCTTTGGTGAATTGGCAACCACATTTTCTGTGATTTGGGTACGTGAACGAATACCGACAAAGTGCACATCTTGCATTTTCTCAATCAACTCATCTTCAGGAAGAGATGTCTTGAGGTATTCAATGTTGCTGTAACCATTGCTGTGTAAGGTATCTACAGCACTTTGGTGTACGCCTTCTAGGAGAAGGATTTTGATTTTGTCTTTGGGCAATGATACTTTGCTCATGTGATTGCGTTCCTGTGTTGCGTTTGATGTCAATTAAGACATCTAGACGTCTAAAATATATAAGTGCGCAATTTAGCAAAGTTCCGTTGCTAAGGATAGTCCTTTTTCGTCTATACTAGACTTTATTGCGAGAGTGTTTTACTGAATGGAAGTAACACCATTATCTGTGGCTACCAATACAATATCAGCACCGCGTTGAGCGAATAAACCATTGGTCACAACGCCAACGATTTGGTTGATTTGCGCTTCTAATTTACGTGGCTCTAGTATTTCTAAATTGTGTACATCTAATATAACATTGCCATTGTCTGTGACAACGCCGTCACGATAAACCGGATCGCCACCTAACTTAACCAACTCCCTGGCAACATAAGAACGAGCCATTGGGATCACCTCAACCGGAAGAGGGAAATCGCCTAAGACGCCAACTTGTTTTGAGTCATCAATGATACAAATAAACTTTTTGGCAACTGCGGCAACGATTTTTTCACGCGTTAAAGCTGCGCCACCGCCCTTGATCATGTGTTTATGTTTGGTAATTTCGTCCGCACCGTCCACATAAATATCAAAGTGATCGACACTATTGAGATCAAATACATCTATCCCTAAGGCCTGTAAGCGCCGCGTTGATTCATCGGAACTCGACACTGCGCCCTCAATGAGGTGCTTTTTGTCAGCCAGAGCTTCAATGAAGTAGTTCACGGTTGAGCCCGTGCCAATGCCGATGATATCTCCATCTTTCACATACTGAAGCGCGGCAATCGCAGCTGCTTTTTTCTTTTCATCTTGTGTCATAGTATTTCTCGACCAGTTGTTTGCTGTATTTTACCTTAGGGCGTTGAACGTACAAAAACCTTTTGTTCAGTTATTACATAATCCATTGGTATATCCCACGGATTAACAGGTAGCTTAGGGACTTGCTGTACGCTGTGCGCAATACCTATAAATTCAGGGCGCTCCGGTTGGCTAACTAAATCAGCCAGAGTACGGTCATAAAATCCCCCACCCATGCCGAAACGCATACAATGTTCGTCAAAGCCAACTAATGGCGTACAAATCAGATCTAGCTGATTTGCATCAATACAACGAGAACGGTCCAGTACGGGCTCCAAAATAGCAAATTTATTCGCCTGCATTTTTGTCTTCGGCGTGTATAGTTGAAATAACAAAAAGCCATCTTTATCTGGCTCAAGAATGGGTAAATAAAGTGATTTTTGAGCTTGCCACGCCCATTCAAAAAATGGCTGTAACGACACTTCACCATCAAAGGCGAGATACACAGCAATGTGCTGACTGTTTTTTATACTGTCATGCTCAATTAAACGTGCGCATAATTTTGCGGCGGTCATGGTTTGGTACGCAGTGGTAAAACCTCTACGCAAATGCCGTAATTTTTGCCGCAATTCATGCTTGGTCATAGAGAGTACGTTTCTATCAGTAATTCAACTAAAGCGGTGTGCTCAAAGTGGGTAGCTACATTCACTTTGGGGGCATCAAGCCAAATTGGGCTGTGGGTTGTTCCTGTTGGCGCAATACTGGTTTGTCCACGATCTACTTCGCCAACTCCGATTTTGGCATGTCCTTGAATAAACCCAAAAATATCAGGTTGCACCAAATACGCCAAAGGAAATACATCGTGAAAATAACATACCCGTTGGTCTTTACCTTGAGAATAAAAGTCCATGTAAAATTGAGAGGAATCTCGGACAAAGCCACCCAACATCTCATTGGCTTCAGCAAGTTTATTCACAAAATCAGGTTCGAAAGGAATATCATACGTCACATCTAACCCAAACATAGTGAGCGACCAGTCAGCCGCAAATACTTTGGCTGCGGCATGGGCGTCATTCCAGATATTGGCTTCTGCTAAAGGGGTCACATTGCCCTTCACAAACGCCGCACCGCCCATGATGTAAACTTGTTTGATCAAGTTAGGAAGATTCGGTTCAAGATGCAGTGCGGTGGCTAAGTTACCCAAAGGTCCGACTGCAACAAGCGTAATCTCTCCGGGATATTGACGAGCCATATCAACGATGAATTGCGCAGCTGGACGAGGATCTAATGCACGTTTAGGCGCTTGGATGGGGATATCGCCAAATCCGTTTTCGCCATGTACAAAATGGGCGTAGGTAGACTCAGGCCCTACCCATGGCATCGCTACGCCTTGGGTGACCGGTATATCTTGTTCAGCAAGATCACATAAGCGAAGTGCGTTTTGTGCAGCCATTTCTACGGGAACATTGCCGTATACCGTGGTCAGCCCCAATACGTCAATGTCAGGGTGCTGAAAAGCGAAAAATATGGCCATTGCATCATCGATACCGGGATCCGTATCCAAAATGATTTTGTGTTTGCTCATGCTATCCATGCTCCGCTAAAAATTGTGAGACTTCATCATGGCTAGGAATGGAGGGCGCAGCCCCTACTCGCGTGACAGCAATCGCAGACGCTGCGCAGGCATGTCGTAATGCTTGCTTGGGTTGTTGATGGATTTGATAATGCGCTAAAAAGAAGCCGATAAAAGTATCGCCTGCCGCAGTAGTATCTACTGCATCCACCGAAAACGCTGGATACGCGATATGGTCGCCTCGACTGAACCATTCGACCCCTTGCTTCCCGAGCGTTAACAAAACAGAGCCATGTGCAAAACGCTCTTCAATGAACATCACAATGTCATCATAGTGTTCACTTCCCGCCAACTCTGCTGCTTCTATTTCGTTGACAATTAATAAATCAATAAGTTGCATGTTTAAATCGTGAATATCAGCGGTCATTGGGGCTGGGTTGAAGGCTACCTTTAAGCCTTTGGCTTTGGCTTGTTCTAGTACCGCTTTGGTACCTGTGGTTTCGTTTTGCAATAGGACCCAGTCGTCTTCGTTGGCGTCAAATAACGCTCGTTGAATGTCTTTTTCATTGATAAGGCGATTCGCGCCACCAAAGATAAAAATCGCGTTTTCGCCACTGGGTGTTACTTGAATGATCGCATGTCCAGAGGCAGTCGAAGTGCATTGAATAAAGCGACCATTGATCCCGAGTTTGATCATTTCTTGCTTAAACTGAACATCATTTTCGTTGATATAGCCGACGTGTAATACGTCGGCGCCAGCCTTAGCGAGCGCAATGGATTGGTTGGCACCTTTACCTCCGAGTAAAATTTGATAATCAGTGGTATCGAGTGTTTCACCAGGTTGAACAAAATGAGGCACTTGATAAACATGATCAATATTGATCGAGCCAAAATTAATAATCGCCATCTGTCGTTGGTCTTTAAAAAGTAATTGATGGGGATAGTATAATACGAAATGTTGCGAACGCACAAAAAGATGAATCACCCAAGATGCCGCCGCACATAATTCGCCCGAACGCCGAAATGTTCAGGGCGGAAATATCATCACTGCCGTAGGTTTCTTGATACGGGTCAAGCTTACACAAAAGCAGTTAAGTCAACTTCCTAAATAAGTAGCATCGGCCAGGGACATGTATGTACAAACGCGCACCCCAGGAGACAATTTCAGAATAGCAAACTGGGATTAAATGTCTAGTGAAATAATTTTTATTTTGTGTGCTTTGAGGAAGATCATTTGCAGAGTTTTTGCTAACATCGAGGCATGTAAACGCAAAAGGTGAACTATGGATTTTATTGGTCTGACGAAGGTCTTAGCACAACACGATATTTTGATTGATGGAGCGGAAGCGCAAGGATTAATTTGTGGCATGTTGTGTGGCGGTATGTCCACTGATGATAAGCAATGGCGCTCGGTATTTGCTGATTTGGTAAACAATGGCGTTGCCATGCCTGAAACCGTTATAGAGGGACTCAACCAGACGTTCACACAGTTAGTTTCGCAACTCACTAGCCATGATTTTGCTTTGCAGTTATTTATTCCCGATGAAGATGAACCTTTATCTGCTCAAGGCTTAGGACTCATTAATTGGGTCAATGGCTTTAATGCTGGTTTTGGTCTACACCAAACAAACTTAAAAAAATGTTCTGAAGATGTCCAAGAAGGGATTGAAGACTTAGCTCAGATCGCACGTATGGAACCGCCACTAGACGAAGAAGACATAGAGGCGGAATTGACCGAAATCATAGAATATGTGCGTATTACAGCTATGTTATGCTTTAACGAGCTTCACCCTGAAAGTGAAGAAAAGCCCACATTGCACTAATGGATTTGCCCATGTTTACACAGCGCCGTAAAGCTTTATTAGAGAGTTTGCCACCCGATAGTTATGCGATCATTTTTGCTGCGCCAGAAAAAACACGCAGCAACGATACTGAGTTTTTATTTCGTCAAGACAGCGACTTTTATTACCTCACTGGGTTTAACGAACCGAATGCGTGCTTGGTGCTTGTATCTGATACTCAAGAAGCGATTTTATTTTGCCAAGAAAAAGACCCAACCGCAGAAATATGGCATGGACGACGTTTAGGAGTCGAGCAGGCGGCTGATACTCTGGGGATCACCAAAGCGTTTGGTTTTGCTGAGATAGCCGAACACTTACCCAATATCATTAGAGGGATTGGCCAATGTGGGTATATGTTTGGCCAGCAAAGAGTATTTTGGGATACCATAGACCCCATCTTACTGTCATTGCGTAATACGCCTAAGGCACCCGATTCCGCACCGGTAAATCTATTTGATATCACGCCAATATTACATCGTAGCAGAATGCAAAAGAGTGATGCAGAGCTTGCGTTAATTCGACGCAGTTGTGACATCGCAGCGAATGCGCACAAAGCTGCCATGCGAGCCTGTCAACCAGGTCTATCGGAAGCCACTTTGGAAGCCGTTTTGCATTATCATTTTGCGTTAGAGGGGGCTCGCTTGCCTGCTTATAATTCTATTGTGGGTGGCGGTGACAACGCTTGTATACTGCATTACACGGTCAACGACCAACCCTTACGCGAAGGTGATTTGGTATTGATTGACGCAGGGTGTGAATATGAAGGGTATGCCGCAGATATTACCCGAACTTTCCCTGTCAATGGTCAGTTTAGTCCGGCTCAAGCAGAGTTATATGATGTGGTCTTAGCTGCACAGGCTGCGGCCATTGCGCGTTGTGTTGCGGGTAACGAATTTGCGGATATGCAACACGCAGCCCTTGAAGTCTTAGTCGCGGGGCTGATTGATTTAGGGATTTTGCATGGTACAGTTGAAGACAATATCGACCAGCAAACCTATCGTGCCTATTACATGCATGGGATTGGGCATTTTTTGGGACTGGACGTGCATGATGCAGGGGTTTACCAGCATAAAGGGGTGCCCACAAAGTTACAACCAAATATGGTACTGACTATTGAACCTGGACTGTATATTGCTAAAGATAGCGAGTGCCCTGAGCAGTACAAGGGGATAGGTATTCGCATTGAAGATGATGTCGTCGTGCAACACAACGGGTGTGAAGTCTTAACCAGTGGTGTGCCCAAAACCCGAGCACAAATTGAAGCCTTGATGGGCGAAGCTTACCGTGATCCATTATGTCCCTCTCAAGCATAAATACTGATGTGTGTATTGTGGGTGGCGGTAGTGTAGGTGCTCTGCTGGCCTTACACCTTGCGCATTCTACTGATTTGTCAGTGCATTTGATTGAACAACAAAGCTATGATGATGTGTGTGCCGATCCAAGGCACATTGCGTTAGCCGCTTCGACAGTTGATACCATGACTCAGCTTGGCATCGACTGTGCCACATTAGGGTACCCAATCAAACAAATTCACGTCAGTGATACTGGGTACTTGGGACAATGCCGCTTACAGGCTTCTGAGCTAAATGTGCCTGCGTTAGGATATGTTGTATCTTTATCCGCCTTAACTCGACAACTTCACTTACAGCTCGGTGATCATCCTCAAGTCATTGTCCATTACCAAAACCGTATTGCCTCTTATGAACACTCTAATGGGCACCACCACATTGCCAGTGACACCCAACAATGGGTCTGCCAATACTGTGTGGTTGCCGCCGGCAACAGCCAAATGATACCATGGCTACTGGAGACCGAGACACAAAAAGATTACGGGCAGTATGGCGTTGTGGCAAACATCAAAGTCGCTGGCAATGGCCCGCAGCGTTACCGGCATACTACCGCTTTTGAACGTTTTACCAACACCGGTCCTTTGGCCATGCTGCCAATAGAGGACGATACGTACAATATGCTGTGGTCGATGACTCAAGACCAGGCTGAAACGTTTGTGACACACTCATACACTAAACAATGTGAATTAGTGCAAGAAGCATTCGGTACTCGTCTAGGTCGGTTTATGCAGATTGAGCGACCTGTGATGTTTCCACTGCGTTTGACTCAGCAGCAGTCACAGCATCAAGGTATTATCGTATTAGGTAATGCGTCACAAACCTTACATCCTATCGCAGGTCAGGGATTCAATTTGGCTCATCGTGATGTGGTTGCGCTCGTTAGATTATTGGCTGAGAAGTATTCGCCGATAGATATTGCTGAGACTTACCGCAAAACGCGCACGCGCGATCGCCAAAGCACCATCCAGGCAACCGATTGGTTGTTGCACAGTTTCAGTCATGAATTATTGCCATTTGTCCTGCCACGTAATCTTGGGCTCCTTGCGATGCAAAAATCACGCTGGTTACGCCGGTGGTTTGCGCGTCTGGCTATGGGGTATCGATAATTCCAAGTTTGACTTAATCTCTGCAACTCGAGGCCGATAATCTTGTAGTAGAGAATATGACTCAAGGACGAATACCGTATGTACGAAAGTCACTATGGACTGACGGCGAAACCATTTCAACTCACCCCCGATCCCAATTTCTTTTTTGCCAGTAAACTGCATCGTCGAGCGATGTCATACCTGCAATATGGCTTATCCCAAGCAGAAGGGTTTATTGTCATTACAGGAGGCATAGGCACCGGGAAGACAACTCTTGCCAATAGTTTATTGGCCAATATAGAGCAAGACATCGTCGCGGTGCAGATCGTCACGCCCAAGCTTAGCCCTGATGAAGCCGTTAAGATGGTAGCGGCTAAATTTGGAATTGAGGTCAGTGAACGCAGCAAAACAGAGATATTAAAAGATCTGGAAACTTACCTCTATCAATTATCGAAAGAAGGGCAACGTGCCTTACTATTGGTGGATGAAGCACAAAACTTACCGTTAGAGACCATTGAAGAATTACGGATGCTGTCGAACTTTCAACAAAATGGCAAACCGTTATTGCAAAGTTTTTTACTCGGTCAGGATGAGTTGCAACCCATTTTGCGTGCACCCAATATGGAACAGTTCCGCCAGCGTATTGTGGCGTCCTGTCACCTTGCTGCATTGAGTCAAGAAGAGGTCTACGAATACATCCCATACCGTATGGAACACGCGGGTTGGGATAAGGAAGAGAAGGGCGATTTATTCAGTGCAGAAGCACTGGAGAGAATTTATGAGTTCACCAAAGGGATCCCCCGTAAAATCAACACATTTATGGATAGAGTGTTGTTGGTTGGGTTTTTAGAAAATACGCATAATATTGAGCTGGAGCACATTGAAAAAGTCATCGATGAAGTGTCACAAGAGATGTTTACTAGTGAAGAAATGGCCGATTATGAAGCTGGTCAAGAGGCGATGGCGCAAGTCCGTGCGCAACAAAAATTGGCTAATGAACTACCGCAAAATCAGATCGCTCAACCACTCGTCGAACCATCTGCTGCACCTCGTAATCCCAGTGTTCCTTATACCAACAAAGCACATACTCAGACACGTGATGTCGTGTTACAAACGCTTTCAGAACAAGCGCTTGAAGATGGCGAGAACGGTCAGCCATTAACGGCCGAAGAACGCTTGAAGTTGGCCGAATACGACATTGAATATTACAAATCACAGCTGGATGAGCTCGTTGGGGCGCTTGATCAAGCGCTTGCCAACAAACTCAAGCTGACCCAATACATCGATACTCTACTGAAGCATAAGTACCGTCGGTACGATAATGAAACGCGGTATCAGAAGGAAAAAGAAGAGAATAAAGGCAGTGAAGAGAAAGAGAAACCCCTTAACTAAGGGGTTTTTTTGATTATTGCTCTTCGTATGACAACGAGAAGGTGATGCGGCTTTCCGTATAATCCTCGTCTGTAAACACCCCAAACGAATTAAATCCAGTGACAGAGCCTTCTTTATCAAGGCGTTTGAGTGTCAATTCAGTATTGAGTGATCGACCAAAATCACGGCTTAAGGTCATCCCATATTCTGTGAACGTACCTTCTGAGGTGGATGCATCACTCAACAGGGTTTGGAGATACTCTTGTGTTGAGTATTCTAGGCTGATACTGGTATAGCTTCCCACCTGGTAGCCAAGTTGGAAGTCAATGATGTCGGCATCAATAATATTTTGTTGCCGCAAACGCTCTTGTGAGGTTTGCGAAAAAGTTAAACTGATCGTCGTTTTGCGTTTATCGTAAAGCAAAGCCAAGCTGTCAGACTTGCGAATGATGACAGAATCGACCAATGCAAATACCGGTTGTGAAACATTAATAAATTGCTCACCCGCGCCCAGCGTATAATCGGTAGTCTCGGGTAAGAAGCAATCATTAATGGAACTCGCTCCAGCACCACAGACAAACGGTGTCACAATCGAGCCTTGGTTGAGTAATCGAGAGGTGGACGTTACCGCTTCACTTCGAGAGGCTACTGCCCGCAGATGCTTTAAGTTATAGACAAAATTCGCACTTGAGGTGCGTCCAAAGAAACGCTTTGAAGTCCGTGCATTGAGACGAGTGCGAGAGCTGAATGCCCAATCAATTGCGCCGACCAAGTAGTCTTCCTCATCTGCCTCAGGGTCATCACTTTGACTGGTATTCCAAGTCAACGAGAGGGAACGCTCCGCAGACGGCGAATAACTCAATCCAACCCCATAACTGGTAAAATCACGAATTTGTGCATTACCGGTATCAGCAAGGGATGCTTCATTGGCGTCAAACGATGCATTCAAGGCCAATCCAACCTTACCGAACAAGCGATAACTGGCATCTAAGTTGGCATAAGTCGTGTCAAAATCTCGATTGGTAAACTCTGATGAGTCGGTTTGAGTTACTTGCAAAGACCATTTCAAGTCAGGCAAGGCATTGCCATTGACTAGATTGAGGCTGAGCCTATGAGAGTCACTTTTCAAAACTGCGCCACCATCGCGCTGCGTTTCAGAAGAAGTAACGTCGCCAGTTAAGCTCCCACCAAAGACCGAACCAGTTAACCATTCTGAGGTAAAGCCCACGCCATAGCGTTGGGTTTTATTCAAATCTCGGTTGGGAGACAAAAACAAGTTACGCCCTAGGTTATTCACATTAAAACTATTGTAGCCTTGGCGGGCATTGGCATTGATTTGTAACAGGCGCTCAATGACGGTCCATGAGGTACTCAAACTTGCGTTGGTAAAATCATAAGATTGTGTGTCTGTACCATTGTCAAAACGTTGCTGGATGTGCTCGGCATTAAGGTTGATATTGAGCAGTTTGGCATCGTATTGTATGCCAATTTGCGGACGGATTTGTTGGGTCTGCGCGGCGATAGCTCCGCTTTGTGACAACGTAAAATATTGCTCAATGTGTTCACCCGTCACCTTGGCAACGACAGATAATTCTCCAGCCGCAGCGGTTGATACTGACGTGATGGCTAACCACATCGCGACCTGTAATCGATTGAATTTCACCTATACTACTCCATTAGGTTTATGATGGTTTGGCACCGTAGTAGTAACCGTAATAATCACCGTATTTTGAGCCTTGATGAGTGGATTTGTTCATCACAAACCCAATCGCCATGTCTGGGTTCAAGCGCTCAACCGTCTCTTGAATGTCAGACAGTTTGGCTCTCCCCTCCTCAACCACCAGCACTGCTTGACCCGCAAAGCCAGCCATGATGGCAGATTCATTGATCCCCAATAACGGAGGCGTATCAATAATGACCACGCGGTCAGGGTAGCGTTTGGAAAACTCTTCAATGGTATTTTCCATGCGCTTACTCGCCAGAAGTTCAGTAGATAAGTGATGTGTTTGCCCAGCAGGTATGATTTTCAACTTAGCGACATTCGTATTGTAGAGTACCTGTGATAAATCCATCTGGTCGTTATTCAAGTATTCCATCAAACCTTGCTCTGCTTCAACACCGAGTGTACGTAACACATTTGGCTTGAGCACATCGGCATCCACTAACAATACCGTTTTGTCTTGTTCAGCCGCGATGGATAGCGCTAAGTTGATAGCCGTGAACGTTTTGCCCTCAGAAGGTCGAGCACTACTGACCATAATGATGTTACTGCGTGCTAGTGTCGTCGATAAAAAGCCAAAAGCATTTTTTAGCAGCTTACGCTTAATTTCTCGATACTCTTCATTAATTCGAGTGCGCTTGGTATTTAAAGATACAAACCCTTTTTGATCCAACTCATCCAAGTTCAAGGTGAGGCTTTGATTGTTTGAAACAGCAGATGCTTTTGTGGGAAAGGGAGCTTGCAACGTACGTTCAACCGATGTTGTCGTTTCCGTTTCTGTTGCCACAGTTTGAGGAGTATCCTCACGTTGGCGCTGGAGGGCCTTCTCGATTGAATTATCCATTACATGACTCGCTCTACGATATTGATATTGAACAGCTCAGCGCCGACTAAGCCCAAATATAAGGCTATAAGCAAACCGGATGAGACGGTAAAGGTCAACAATTTCATCTTGTTCTTGTGGCTGATGTCACTGATCTCTAAGTGACTCACGACCCCAAGGACTGGATACGCCGTTAATTGACTGAGTTGTTGTGCACGATGCAATACCGGTGACATCTGACTTAAGAAGAAGGCTAATCCGGTACCAGAGCCAAACCCCACGAGGATAACCAAGGTATAAAAAACTAAGCGCTTTGAACCTTGTGGTTCAGTGGGTACCATCGGCGGCTCCAAAATTCGGAATTTCAAATCATCTGTTGTGTCATCGGCTCGTCTTGATAACTCTGCTGACTCTTTACGCACGAGCAGTTGCTGATGTTTTTGTTGCATGATGCCGTAATCGCGGTTCAGCGCGGTGAGCTCCGCCTCGACTTGTGGGACTTGATCTATTTTGGACCGCAACATAGCAATTTTGTTGTTGAAGTCGTTTTCACGCACTTTCATTGAGGCAATGCTGCTTTCTAAACGCGAAATTTCGAGACGAATTTCTTGGGTGAGCAAGTTCATGTTATCCTCGCTCGAAGCATTTGAAGTGAGAGAGGCAATCTCGCGTTCTCTGGCCTCGAGTAATGAAGTCAGCAAATCGCGAGTTTCTACAACATCTGGATGAATATCAGTATAACGCAGCTTTAACTCATCCATGCGCTCTTGTAAGGATTCAATGCGTGCATCAAAACGTGTTGTAATGCTCAAATCACTGTATCCGCTGTCTCGCGGACTCAACTGAGACTTCAGTGAGTTAACTTGTTGTTCCGTTTCTTTGATGGTGAGTTGCAGTTCTTCCAAATTGGTCGTTATGCGAGACAGGTTATCGTAAAAGTTGCCTTGCTGTGGCAGAATATTTGAATATTTGCGTTTAAAATCCGATAAGCGCAGTTCAGACTCGCTCAGTCTTGTTTCGTATTCAGCAATTTGTTGATCGATAAATTCATTCGCATTATCCGAATCGCGTCGATTGTTGCCCAATGAGCCGGTTACAAACAGATCAAGCGTTTTTTGGACCACCGTTTTTGCCATTTCTGGGTTTTGGTGACGATATGAAATCGTGTATATGTTGTCTTTTGATGTCGTTTTGAGCTTGATGTTTTCACTCAAATTGTTGATCAGTGACGTATACTCTTGGTCTGTGGTGACAGACAAGTCTAAGTCAGTTTGACGGGCAATTTCTTCCACATTATCCCGACTTAATAACGTTTTCGCCATTTGCTCGACTTCGGCTTGGGTGTTGTTTTGAATCGTTAGACCACGCAGTAATGGCTGAATGATGGAACGTGTATCGACATAGACCACCGCGTTTGATTCGTATTCATCGGGGAGCATCGCCACGTAAGCGAAGCCGATGGGACAGATTAACCAAGAGGTCATGATAATAAATCGTTTCTTGATCCAAATACCACGCACAAAGTCAATTAATTGCGCAAGTGTCTGTTGCAAATCCTGCATAGATAAAATCCATTTTAGAAGTGAAAAGCTTAGCTAGAGCGTCGTTAAAAACGACCGACTTAATACCAAGCTTCTGGGATGATCACGATATCGCCCGGCAACATATCAATGTTTTTATTGATGTCGCCGTCTTTGACTAATCGCTCCAAATTCAAAGCAAAGCTTTTTTGCTGGCCATTGATACGACGGATCAGAACCGCATTGTCGCCGTCAGCGAACTCCGTTAATCCACCCACTGCAATCATGAGATCCAATAAGGTCATGTGTTGAGTGTAGTTGATCGCAGCTGGGTTTGTGGCTTCGCCAATGACGCGGACTTGCTCTGATAACGGACCAGAAAATGAATTTACACTCACCGTCACTCGTGGATTATTGATGTATTTGGATAATTCTTGTTCGATGTGACGAGCGAGCATAGAAGGGGTTTTGCCCGATACGGAGATGTCTTCCACTAATGAAGTGGTGACTTTGCCATCAGGTCGAACGATAAAGGAACCTGAGATCTCAGGGTTTCGCCATACAAAGATCGAAAGTTGATCACCAGGTCCAATTAAATATTGATAATTGTCCACATCGGTTGTCAGGGTGGTACGGACTTTGGCAGTTGGCAACGTTTGTGTTGCACACCCGCTAAGTAGTAAAGCAAATAGGGCACATACGGCCATCCATAGACGTGTCATTTTCATTAGATAATCCTTTAATCTTTTTACTGTCAGACTGACGGTATAGTCTTTATCGGACAAAAAACACAATACTAAAGAAAAAAAATTATGACGGGTATAGGTTAAGAAAAAAAGCCATCAGACGATACATAGTCGATAAGACAATTTTAAGTTCTCAAGGAAGAGAAAGATGGCTAAGCCTGTAGTAAAAGCCCGAAGACGCCTAACGTCACTGATATTAGCTGAAATCACGCTCGTGACGTATTTTGCTTATCTTTCTTTTTTTATAGTTGAGCTTGCCACACCATACACATCAGGCTTTCACTCAAAGTTCACAACTTACCTCGTGATTATACCTCTGTTTACGTTTCTGGCCGCATTGGCTGTAGGGTTATACGAGTCAAAATTACGTGAAAGTTACCGAGGCATAGTACGGCGCATCTTTGTCGCACAAGGCTTGGCTTTTTTTGCACTAATGGTCATCGAGGCAGTGATCCTGCGCAACTTAGACGTGCACCCCTATTACTTGGTGATCACCGCTTGCCTTAACATTATCGGAATATCAATATTTCGATATTTGTTGTTTCGTTATCACGCACTGGGTGTAGGCAAAAGCCGCATTGTTATTTTAGGAGCGGGTCAGCGAGCGTCCATTATTGAAAAGCGCATGCGACGCTCTGCGGACCGCAAAAATTTTGAATTGATAGGATTTATTCCAGTCCCTGGCGATAATCGTGATGAAAAAGGGATTCAACATGAATTGCTATTGGATATTGATATTGATGCCTCGTTCGTTGAGTTTATCCAAGCCAACAACATTGATGAAATAGTGATTGCCGCCGACCAACGCCGTGGCACGTTACCCATTGAAGTGCTGTTTGATTTGCGATTACAAGGTGTGGTGGTTACCGATTTATTGGACTTTATGGAACGTGAGGTGGGGCAGATTGTAGTGGATTTGTTGTTTCCAAGTTGGTTGATTTTCTCTAATGGGTTCAATTCTCAAAACTACGCCCGTCAATTAGTGGACAATGGTTTAAATTGGTTCTTAGCATCGCTGGTATTGTTTTTTGTGTGGCCATTTATGTTATTAACGGCATTAGCAATTTATCTTGATGACGGTCGACGAACCAAAACTTCCGTTTTTTACAAACAAATTCGTACCGGTAAAAACGGCGAACCATTTGCCATTTATAAGTTCCGTAGCATGGGCAAAGACGCGGAAAAAGACGGCGCGAAGTGGGCGACCAAAAACGACATGCGGGTCACGCGTATTGGTGGCTTTATTCGAAAATATCGCCTGGATGAATTACCACAATTATACAATGTGTTTCGTGGGGACATGTCTTTTGTTGGACCACGACCAGAGCGACCTGAATTTGTGGAACAGCTGGCGACTGAAATCCCATTTTACAATCATCGTCACACTGTAAAACCGGGATTGGCAGGTTGGGCACAATTGAACTACCCATACGGCGCAAGTGTGAATGATGCAAGGGAAAAGCTCAAATTCGATCTATATTATGTTAAACATCAGAGTTTTTTGCTCGATATATTAATACTGATACGGACCGTGGAAGTGGTTTTATTTGGCAAAGGACAATAGGGAGATTATGTCGTGCAATGGAACGCGATGACAGTGGATGTGGAAGATTACTTTCATGTGTCTGCTTTTGAACAAGCGATAGCCAAAGACGATTGGGGCTTTCTTACCCCAAGAGTCGATCACAACACTCACCGGCTACTTGATATTTTTGCCGAGCACAACGTCAAAGCGACTTTTTTTACTCTGGGTTGGGTAGCACAACGCTGTCCGGCTTTGATTCAACGCATTGCGGCAGAAGGCCATGAACTAGGCAGTCATGGGAGTAATCATGCTCGTCTCACGACCTTGACGCAGCAACAGGCCTATGAAGACATTGCGCACAGCAAAGACCGCATTGAACAGATTTCAGGCAAAGCAGTGATGGGATATCGCGCGCCGAGTTTTTCGATGAATGCCAAGACCGAATATGTCTATGACATACTGGCTCGTCTGGGGTTTATGTACTCGTCGAGTACGTATCCGATAGAACACGATTTATATGGCGTACCTCACTGGCCAAGGTTTTCCTACTGTCACCCTTCTGGCATTGTTGAGATCCCCATTCCCACCTTGCGCAAGAACCAGACCAATATAGGTATTGGTGGCGGTGGGTATTTTCGTTTATTTCCTTATTGGTTTTCTAAACGTCGGATCAATGAGTTCTTAACACAAGAAAAAAAGCCATATAGTTTTTATTTTCATCCTTGGGAAATTGACCCGGACCAACCTCGAGTCAAAGACGCCCCGTTAAAATCTAAACTCCGCCACTATGTGAACTTAAATAGCATGGAAGATAAGCTGAACAAATTGCTTCGTGATTTTGCCTGGTCTTCTATGGCGATGGCGTATGCGGATGAGCTTTCAGAGCTGGCTCCCAAAGTCCCAATGGATCTGTCGAGAACAGCATGACAACGGCGACGTACAGTCATCTAAAAGCGTCCCAAAGGATGTTTTTTTCCTTGTGCTTGGTGTTATTGGGTTGGGCGTTCTTTAGCTTTGCCGGGATCAGCAGTGCAGTCGGTATTTGGTCGGTTTCAGAGATCTTCCAGCACTGCTTTTTGGTGATCCCCGGTGCACTCTACTTGATATGGCAAGAGCGCGGTGTGTTGCAACAGTTACCGATACGACCAGCATCGCAAGCCTTGCCGGTTGTCTTTGGGCAGTTGGTGTTATATGTGGTGGGCGTTGCGGGCGATATTCAGCTGTTTATGCACGTTGCAGCGTTTTCTCTCTTGCCGACGTTAATTTGGCTCGTCATCGGTAATCGTGCGGCATACCACATCATGTTTCCTTTGATGTTCATGTTGTTTGCCATTCCTATTGGCGAAGAACTGGTGCCCTGGTTACAACAAATCACCGCGGATATCGCAGTGTACTTGTTGCAACTCACGGGTGTGCCATTGTTTCGCACAGGGTTGTACATCGAGGTACCTGGCGGGACGTTTTTGGTTGCTGAAGCTTGCTCTGGCATAAGCTTTTTCATCGCGTCAGTAGTGATTGGTAACTTGTACGCGTATATGAACTTGTTTTCTTGGCGGCGCCGAGTGAGTTTTGTGATGTTATCTATTGCGTACCCCATTGTTGCAAATGCAGTCAGGGTGTATGGCATTATCTTAACTGGGTATTTGAGTGACATGGAACACGCAGTCGGAGCAGACCATCTTGTGTATGGCTGGGTGTTTTTTGCAATGGTTATTGTGAGTTTGATTTTTTTGGGTGAGCTATTTCGTCGCGGAGACAGCAAGGTGAAGGACACTGATAAGGCTCATCCTACTGTACACAGTACGTCCACTTCCCCACAATATTGGGTGGTGATCTTGGTATTAATATTGTTAGGGGCTGCCCAGTGGTGGCAAGCACAAGTCCAGAACCGAATTGAAGCACCTTGGTCGTATTCGAACACACCTATCAAAGAAGTGATGAGTGTAGGAAATAATGCACAATGGAGAGCTTCTTTACCCAGCACTCCCTGGGCACCGCAGTTTCATCATGCAGCGGCTGAGCAATTATCTACCCACCAATACCTCGACCAAGTCTATCAAAGTTATCAAGTCTCGTTTGATGGGAAACACGGTGAGTTAGTGAGCTTTCAAAATAAACTCTATCTGCAAGATCGTTGGACGTTGGTTGAGCGCAACCAAGTGACATTGAGCGACTCCAGTGTGGTATTGGCCGATCACATAAGCTCTCCACGAGGTGAACAGCACGTGATCTATTATGCATACTGGTTTGATGGGCAGTGGTACAGCAGCAAAACCCAGGTCAAACTGATGCAAACGTTCGCAGCATTGTTGCATCGAGAGACTGTAATGCGACTGTTCGCCATCAAATTACCAGTATCAAACGATGCACTGTTACAACAGCGCCATCAAGCCATCATTAACAATCGCTTTACTGAGTATCTTTCCCGTACCGACGCCCTTCGGGTAGCTAGTATTGAGCGACTTTCACAGGAGGCGCAATAATGGGCCAAACCAAAGCTATGAAGGGCATGAAGGTATTGTTTGTTTGTCAACGCGTGCCATACCCTCCGAACAAAGGGGAAAAGCTCAGAACCTATCATCAGATTGATTATTTGACCCAGCATGGGGTGGATGTTGATGTGTTGGCCTTGGCGGAATCCCAATCCGATGAGCAAGATTGTGCAGCGTTGGCACAACATGTCTCTCGAGCCAAATGTGTTAGGTTGCCTCATAAATTACTGCGTTATCTCACGGCGTTGACACACGGCTGGGCCATCAGTGAAGGGTATTTCTATTCTGACCAGATGCAAGCAATCTTCAATGAATGGGTTGCTGAGACAGAGTATGAGGCGGTGATATTGAGTGCATCGAGTTTGTATCGCTATGCCCAGTGCAGTGGATTGTTACCGCAAGGGATGTCTCAAATGGGGGGCGGTGAGATTTTGTATCAACCAAAGCGTATCTTATTTGATTTTATGGATGTGGACTCGGACAAATGGTCTCAGTACGCAGACGCCGCGTCATGGCCGATGTCTTGGGTGTATCGAAGAGAATCCAAAAAGGTGGCTGAGCTTGAACGGCGTGCGCTCATCGATGCAGACAAGGTGTTTTTGATCGCCGAGAAAGAACGTGAGTTGTTTGTGTCTGCGCATCAGCCCAACCATGAAAACCTTGAAGCAATGGATCTCAAAAAAGCACTCGATGAACGGGTGGAAGTGATGGGCAATGGCATTGATCAGAGGGTCTTTTTTCCAGCATCCCAAGATCGTACTGGTGACACTCCACTGACACGATTCTTATTTGTCGGGGTCATGGACTACAAACCCAATGTGGAGGCCATGTTGTGGTTTGTCGAATACGTTTGGCCGTCGATCAAAATGCATTATCCTAAAGCTAGCTTGTCCATTGTGGGGATGAATCCTGTAAAGGAGATAAGAAAGCTTGATACAAGGCATGATATACAGGTCACGGGGCGTGTTGATGATGTAGTGCCGTATTTTCATCAGGCGGATGTGTTTGTGGCGCCATTTCAAATTGCACGTGGCGTACAAAACAAAATCTTACAAGCCATGGCATGTGGTCTTCCCGTGTTAGGTTCAAGTCTAGGTTTTGAGGGGATTGAGATGACCCATGGGAAAGAGGGGTTTGTGTGTAACGATGTAAGTGCTTACCTATCTGCTTTAGCAGATTTGCAAGATTCTATATTGTATCAGGACGTGGTCACTCAGGCTGAGCGATTAATCGACACACGATATTCTTGGGCTGGACAATTACAAGCCTTGGCAGAGCAGTTGTCGACTGAGCAGCGAGATGACGAGTACATGAAACAGGTGTGCGCATGAAGCGGTTGTTTTTTTTGATCATATCTTTCCTGCAACTGCCGATAATACTTTTATATATGTTGGCCAGTTTCGCGGTTGGTCAAAGTAGCCGAGACAGTGTGTTTCAAAGTTTTATGCAGTTTTTGTCTCTGGCACCAGGGAAAATAGGCAGTTATCAGCGCAATGCCTTTGCCCATTGGGTGATTAAACACTGGCATTGGAACAGTTATATTGGCTTTGGGGCATTGTTCTCACATACCGATACTGCCATCGGTGAGGGGGTCTATATTGGACCTCAGTGTAACATTGGCAAATGCTCGATAGGCAAAGACACTTTACTGGGCAGCGGGGTGCATATATTAAGCGGCAAAAATCAGCATGATTTTGCCCGCAGTGATGTGCCGATCCGTGACCAAGGGGGCGTATTTGAAAAGATATCCATCGGTCATAACTGCTGGATTGGTAATGGCGCGATTGTGATGGCCTCGGTGGGCAAAGGTTCGATTGTCGCAGCCGGTTCGGTGGTCGTGAATGATGTGCCAAGCGGTGTCATTGTTGGCGGGAATCCAGCAAAAGTGATTAAAACCATCAAGGAGGCCCCCCATGCAACTCATAATGAGTAAGTTGATGCAAGGGATGATATTTGGGATTGGCACGCTCATAATCATGGGCGGCGCGGGTATCGTGGGTGTGACTCAGTTCACCAACTACAATCTAAAAGACATTCTCTACAAAGTTCAAGAAAAAACCGGCACTGCCACCGTTATTGAGCCGTTTGCCGAGCCTGTGTCGGTTATTAAAGATTTTAGCAAAATCCCGCGTTTAACGGTTTCCCCTAATATGAAGGTACGTTACGCCTCTAATGTGCAAGAGCTCAATGAGGCGCTGGTGGATGCAAATAAAGTTGGCAACACCGTCATTTACCTAGTGGATGGGGTGTATAACATCGGAAGGACAATGAATATTAACGGTGAAAACATCACCATGATGTCAGTGTCGGGCAACCCTTATGAAACGGTGATTATGGGAAGTGGGCATGATAGCGGGATTGGAAATCTGATAAGAGTCAATCGTTCTGGTTTTCGCATGGATGGGATCACCTTGACGGATGCGTCATTCCATACCGTTCAAGTGGCAGGTGAGTTGGATGTAGATAATGTGCATTTTAATCGGATGATTTTTCAGGATGCGAAAGAGCAGCTGTTTAAAGTGTCTCACAATTACAATAATTTTCCAGAAAAAACCAGTGATAATGGAATCGTTGAACATTCTATCTTTCAATATACCCGAGGGATCGCCTACCAATATTACACCGGGGGCATTGATGCCATTGGTGCAACCAATTGGGTAGTTAAAAATAATGTCTTTCGGGATATTTCAAGTCCTGCAAAGAGGATTGCTCAATATGCAGTGCACTTTTGGATTAACTCAAAAGACAATGTCGTAGCCGATAATTTAT